>NZ_SOZA01000018.1 GCF_004519305.1 Pseudomonas sp. RIT623
GAACTCCTCGAACAGCAGCAGTTGCTGGGTGAACGGCTCGGCGCCGAACAGTGGGCTGGGCTTGCCGTTGGTGGGGTACTTGCGCGAGGTCTGCAACGTGGGGGGCAGCACATTGTTGCTGGTCACCGTGGCGCGGTCGCCATAGGCGTTGTTGCTGAGCTCCAGCGAACCCTGGTTGGCCTCGGGCATGGTCTTCAGTGCATCCAGCGCCGCCGCTGCATCCACCGGGTTGGCTGGCGGATCGCGGTAGGCGGACGGGTCGGTGGGTGGTGGCTGGCTCACGTCGTCGAGCGACCCCGCGACCGCGCTGGCCAGCCCGAGGCTGAGCAGCAGTGCCGTGAGGGAGGACAACCTGAACACCGCAAAGGAGGTTGCTGCTGGTTTTTTCATTGCCGTATGCCCCGTGTTGTGCAGACCGGCATCTGGGCCACCGCACGGGGTGGCGATGTGCCTTGTAGGGGCTTGAGCAACGGCTGTGCCAAGAGAAAAATGGCGAAACGCCACATGTTTCAAGATGTTGCAATAATGCGAAAGAGAGCCCCCTCGTGGCTTGTCGCAAAGCTGGGGACAGGCACCCACTCCTGGGTGTGGAATACGCCCCACATGTCCTTGTCTTGGCGGTATCACCCAAGGCAAAAGGGACGACATCATGTGTCGCCCCTTCGCGGTCAAATAGTCAGCCCGCGTTACGCAACTGCTTGAGCAAGGCCTGCAATGTCGCCTTGCCCGGGTCATCCAACCCGAATACCGGCCGACGTGGCTCGCCCACCGCCAATCCGCTGATCGCCAAACCGGCCTTGATGGTAGCAGGCAAGCCGCCCTTGAGGATGAACTCGAGCAGGGGCAACTGGCGGTAGAACAGGGCCTTGGCCTGTTCCAGCTCGCCGGCCTGCACTGCCTTGTACAACTGCTGGTTCAGTTCGGGAATCAGGTTGGCCGCCGCGGTGCACCAGCCCGCCGCACCGGCGACGAAGGCCTCCAGCGCCAGCGGGTTGCAGCCGTTGTAGAACGGCACCTGGCCTTCACCGAGCAACTGCAGCTTGTGCATGCGCTGGATGTCGCCGGTGCTCTCCTTGACCATGGTCACGTTGTCCACTTCGCGCACGATGCGCAGGATCAGCTCCACCGGCATGTCGGTGCCGCTGGTGGCCGGGTTGTTGTAGAGCATGATCGGGATGTCGACAGCCGCGCCGATGGCGCGGTAGTGCTGGAGGATCTCCGCTTCGCCGAGTTTCCAGTAGGCCGCCGGCAGCACCATCAGCGCGTCCGCGCCATGCTGCTGGGCGAAGCGTGCGCGGCGCACCGCGCCGGCGGTGGTCAGGTCGGAAACGCTGACGATGCTCGGCACGCGCTTGCCGATACGCTCCAGGCTGTATTGCGCGACCTGTTGCCATTCATTGTCGCTCAGGTAGGCGCCTTCGCCGGTGCTGCCCAACGGGGCGATGGCCTGGACGTTACCATCGATCAGGCGTTCGATGGACTGGCCCAGGGCTGGCAGGTCGAGCTGTTCACCGTCCTGGCTGAACGGGGTGATGGTGTAGCCGATGATGCCGTGGAATCGATTAGTCATTGTGCAAGGCTCCGCAAGCAAGGCAGTCAGGGTCAGTTCAGGCAATCGGCGTGGACACGCAGCGCCTGCCGGGCGTAATAGTTGAAGGCGGCGCCGTGGCGCTTGGGCCGGTCGATCCAGTCGTGGGCGTCGCGGCCCAGCGCCGGGGCGATCGGCTTGATGGTACCGGCGGCCATCGCCAGCAGTTGCAGGCGCGCGGCGCGCTCGATCAGTTGGGCGTAGACGCAGGCCTGTTCGATGCAGGTCCCGGTGGACAGCTGGCCATGGTGCGAGAGCAGGATGGCGCGCTTGTCGCCCAGCGCGGTGCTGATGATCTCGCCTTCCTCGTTGCCTACCGGCACGCCTGGCCAGGCTTCAAGGAACGCGCAGTCCTCGTACAGGGGGCACAGGTCCATGTGCGAGACCTGCAACGGCACTTCGAGCATCGACAGGGCGGCCACGTGGGTGGGGTGGGTGTGGATGATGCAGTTGACATCCGGGCGAGCGCGGTACACCCAGCTGTGGAAGCGGTTGGCCGGGTTGGGCATGCCCTGGCCTTCGAGCACCTCGAGGTCTTCGTTGACCAGCAGCAGGTTGCTGGCGCTGATTTCGTCGAAGCCCAGGCCCAGTTGCTGGGTGTAGAAGGTACCGGGTTGCGGGCCGCGGGCGCTGATCTGCCCGGCCAGGCCCGAGTCATGGCCATGGTCGAAGAGAATTCGGCAGGTCAGGGCCAGCTTTTCGCGCACAGTCCACGTATTATCGGCGAGCGAGCCTTGCATCTGCGTCAGTGCCTTTTGCACCAACTGGTCTTTGCTGAGGGTGAGGGTGTTGGCCATGGGGATCTTCCTCTGTGGCTTGATATTGGGTGCCAGGGCTGGCTCGCCCCCGAGCTTTGGACGGTGAGGGGGCGAACCACCATATGACACAAATTATCCTATATGACACAAAGTGTCATATACAAGTGCGTTTGTTTGGGAAACCCGCGTCACATGTCTATCCGACTGAAACTGCTGAGAAAGAAACTGGGCGTCACCCTTGAGCAGCTGGCTGAGAAGTCCGGCATGACCAAGAGCTACCTGTCCAAGGTCGAGCGTGGCCTGAACACCCCGTCGATCGCCGCCGCGCTCAAGCTGGCGCGGGCGCTGAACGTCAATGTCGAGGAGTTGTTCGCCGATGAGTGCGAAGGCCAGGCGCGTTATAGCCTGGTGCGCCGTGGCGAGCGCCAGGCGCTGGTGGGCGATGGTCAAGGCCCGGGCTATGCGGTACTGACCTCGCAGGTAGGCCAGCGCAGCCTGTTGCCGTTCCTGATCCAGCCGCCAAGCGAGTTCAGTGATCCGACCTTCAAGGAACATGCGGGGGAGGAATTCCTGTTTGTCCACGCAGGGCAGGTGGAGGTCGACTTCATGAGCGAGCGGGTGTTGCTGGAGGCCGGCGACGCCCTGCATTTCAATGCCCAGACACCCCATCGCCTGCGTTCGGCGGGCGAGCACCAGGCGCAGTTGCTGGTGGTGGTGCAGGGCGGCGAAGGCTGAGGGCCGGGCGATGATCGAGGCCTCGCGGTTCTGGCGTGATCCGGCATTGCCCTTTGTCGAGGCTCGCCGTGTCGGCGACGGCCGCCAGGTGTGCTATGCGGCGCATTCCCACGAGAGTTTCTCGATCGGCGTGATCACTGGCGGGCGCAGCAGCTACCTGACTGGCAACGCCCGGCACGAGGTGGCGGCAGGCACCACGGTGTTGATGAACCCCGGGGTGGTGCACACCTGCAACCCGATCGACGGCCAGCCGTGGTCGTACCTGATGCTATTCGTCGACATGCCTTGGCTGTTGGCCCGAGGTTTCCAGTTGCCCTCGGTGGCCTTGAGTGCGTCGGCGGCGTTGTACGGGCAGTTGCTGGGGGTGTTCGCCGGGCTGTTCGAGCCCAGGGGCGAGGGCCGGGAGGCGCAGCTGGAGGCGTTCTTCAGGGCGTTGCCGCAGTTGCTGGAAACCGATGCGAGCGGCCAGCCGGCGGGTCATCCGCGCCTTGAGCTGGCCGCCGCGTTCATCCGTGCGCATCGCCTCGACCCGCTGACACTGGAGGACATGTGCGCCGCCGCGGGCCTGTCGCGGGCCTACCTGATCCGCGCGTTCGGCAAGCGCTTCGGGCTGACGCCCCATGCCTACCTGCTCGACCAACGAGTGCAACATGCCCGGGCGCAACTGCGCGCCGGCAGGCCGATTGCCGAGGTAGCGCTGGAGGCGGGTTTCGCCGACCAGGCCCATCTGCAGCGAGCATTCAAACGACACCTGGCGGCCACGCCGGGGCACTATCGCAACGGCTGAGCCAGCGTGGGAACGGGCTTGCCACGCTACAAGGCGCAAACCGTCCGCCTCACACCATCAGGTACAACGCGCTCGCCACCAGCAATCCCGCCAGCAGCCGATTGAGCAAGCGCATTCGCCACGGCTCGCGCAGATACTGGCGGATCATGCTGCCGGCCCAGGCCCAGCTGGCCACGGATACAAAGCAGATCGGCGCGTAGATCCAGGTGAACAGCCACAACAACGGCTGCTCGCCCGCCGTGTAGGCACCGATGCCGGCCACGGCCGCCAACCAGGCCTTGGGGCTCAGCCACTGCATGGCTGCGCCATGCCATGCGCTGGGTGCCTGTCGGCTATCGTCGCTGCCAAGCCGGCCATCGTCACTGGCCAGCTTCCAGGCCATGTACAGCAAAAACAGCACCCCACCCCAGTGCAGCAGGCGTTCCAGCAGTGGCCAGCGCAGCAGCAATTCGTGCACCCCCAGCCCCACCAGCACCAGCAGCAGGCAAAACCCCAGGGTGGCACCTGCCGCATGCCCGAGGCTGGCACGCAGGCCATGGCGGGCACCGCTGCCCAGGGCGACGATATTGACCGGGCCAGGGGAGATGGAGGCGGCCAGGGCGAAAGCGGCCATGGACAGTGAAAGGCTCATGCACTGGTTCCTTGCAAGGGTGAAAGGCCCTCATCCTGGGCGCGGCGCAGGGGTGCTGTATTGAACAAAAATGCCCATCCGCTCCTGTTACAGCTTTTGTAATAGTTTTGCGCTATCAGAGAATTCTGCTTCGATTGTAGGATCGTCTTCCCTATTTTCTATCAAGGTCTATATGAGCACCTTCGCGGAGCCCCCCAGTCCCTGGCCATCCCGGCCTTCCTCCCCGCGTTCCCGTGACGCTTCCCCAGTGAGTACCCGCTAATGGAATGGCTAGCCGACCCCACGGCCTGGCTGGGCCTGTTGACGCTTATCGTCCTCGAGCTGGTGCTGGGTATCGACAACCTGGTGTTCATCGCCATCCTGGCCGACAAACTGCCGCCCCACCAGCGTGACCGCGCCCGGGTGATCGGCCTGTCGCTGGCGCTGATCATGCGCTTGGGCCTGCTGGCCAGCATCTCGTGGATGGTGACGCTGACCGCGCCGCTGTTCGAGGTCTTCGGCAAGAGCTTCTCCGGCCGTGACTTGATCATGCTGTTCGGCGGTGTGTTCCTGCTGTTCAAGGCCACCATGGAGCTGCACGAACGCCTCGAGGGCCATGTCGCCCAGGCCAGTGGCGCGGTGCGTCATGCCGCCTTCTGGCCCATCGTCGCGCAGATCGTGGTGCTGGATGCGGTGTTCTCGCTGGACGCGGTGATCACTGCCGTGGGCATGGTCGAGCATTTTTCGGTGATGATGATCGCGGTGGTCTTCTCCATCGGCATCATGATCGTCGCCAGCAAGCCGCTGACCCGTTTCGTCAACGAACACCCGACAGTGATCATGCTGTGCCTGGGCTTCTTGATGATGATCGGCTTCAGCCTCACCGCCGAGGGCCTGGGCTTCCATATCCCCAAAGGCTACCTGTACGCGGCCATCGGCTTCTCGCTGCTGATCGAGCTGTTCAACCAACTGGCCCGCGCCCGCCGCAAGCGTAGCGTGCAGCAGCACCGGCCGCTACGTGAGCGCACCGCCCATGCCGTGCTGCGCCTGATGGGTGGGCGCCGGGTAGAGGCTGATGAAGTGGGTGAGGAAATCGCCGACCTGGTGGCAGGTGGCGACGAGCAAGTGGTGTTCGACCGCCGTGAACGGGTGATGATCAGTGGCGTGCTGAACCTGGCCGAACGGCCGATCCGCACCGTGATGACGGTGCGCGCCAAGGTCGACGCCATTGACCTGTCGCAGCCGGCCGAAGTGATTACCCAGGCCCTGATCAACTCGCCGTACTCACGCCTGCCGCTGATTCGCCAAGGCCGTATCGATGAACCGCTGGGCTTCGTGCACAAGAAGGAGCTGCTCAAGGAGTTGCTGGCTGGCAACCAGCCCGAGCTGGAAACCCTGGCTCGTGCCCCGCTGAACCTGCTGGAGAGTTTCAGCATCCTCAACGCCCTAGAGCAGATGCGCGGGCAGTCGACGCACATCGCTTTCGTGGTCAACGAATTCGGTGATTTCACCGGCGTATTGACCATGACCGACATCCTCGAGTCGATTGCCGGAGAACTGCCGGATGCCAGCGAGGTGGAGGGCCCGGGCGTGGTCGAGGAGGAGGGTGGCTTTGTCGTCAGCGGCGCCCTGAACCTGGCCCAGGTGCAGGCCCGTACCGGCTTCGTGGCTCGCGCCACCGAGGACTACCAGACCCTGGCGGGCCTGGTGATGAGCTTGCTGGACCGCCTGCCTGTGGTCGGTGATCGGCTGGCCTGGAATGGCTGGGTCATGACCGTGGTCGCGGTGGAGGAGCGCCGGGTGCGCCAGGTGCGTCTTACACCGGGCGCCGACGTTGACGCAGCAGGTGCTTGAAGCCTTCGAGCACCAGCACCAGCACCGCGGCCCAGATCGGCAGGTAGGTCAGCCACTGGTCCGGGCCGATGGTTTCGCCCAGCAGCAGGGCCACTGCCACCAGCAGCACCGGCTCGACGTAGCTGAGCAGGCCGAACAGGCTGAACGGCAACAACCGGCTGGCCAGCACGTAGGCGATCAGGGCGCTGGCGCTGATCGCCCCGAGCAGCGGGATAAGCCCGTACAGGCCCGGGTGTTCGGCCAGGTCCGCCGCTGACAACGGGCCCTGGATGACGAAGTACAGGGCCCACGGCAGCAGCAGGCACATGTCGCACCACAACCCCCCCAGGTGGTCGGTGCGGCAGCGGCGGCGCAGCACGAAGTAGATCGGGTAGCCGATCATCACCAGCAACGTCTCCCAGGCGAAGCTGCCATGTTGGTAAAGCTCGTGGCCCACCCCCAGGGCCGCGCAGCCGACCGCCACCTTTTGCAGGCGCGACAGGCGCTCGCCATAGACCAGCCGCCCGGTCAGGACCATGGCCAGTGGCAGCAGGAAGTAGCCCATCGACACTTCCAGGCTGCGCCCGTGCAACGGTGCCCAGAGGAACAACCACAATTGCACGCCCATCAGCCACGAGGTGCCGAGCATGCCCAGCAGCAGGATCGGGCTGCGGCGCACCCGGCCGAGCAGTTCGCCGACGCGTTTCCAGTCCTTGGATACCAGCATGAACAGGGTCAGGCAGGGCAGGGTCAGCAGGGTTCGCCAGCCGAAGATCTCCTCGCCGTCGAGGGGCTTGAGGAAGGAGGTATAGAAGTACATCACGGCGAACAGACAGGATGCCATGACCGACGAAAGAATGCCTTTTGACACGAATGCCTCGGAAACGGGAAGTGAGCGGGTGGATCAGCCGCGCATGATCTCAGGGGCGTTGCCTTGCGGCAACCGTGGGCTGCCGGGACGCGCGGCCAGGGCCAGGAGCAGCTCGTGGGCGGGCATCGGCCGGGCGAACAGGTAGCCCTGCTGGAAGTCCACCCCGTGGCGCGCCAGGTAATCGCGCTGCACCTCGGTTTCCACGCCTTCGGCGACGATGCCCAGGTCGAGCTTGGCCGACAGTTCGATGATGGTGTCGAGGATATGCTGGGACAGCGCGTCGCCGCCGATCATGGCGACGAAGCTCTGGTCGATCTTCAGGTAATCGACCTTGAACTGGCGCAGGTAGTTGAGGCTGGACACACCAGTGCCGAAGTCGTCGAGGGCGATCATTACCCCCAGCGCGTGCAGCTTTTCGAACAGCTCGAGGGTGATCGGCGTGGGTTCGAGCAACTTGCGTTCGGTCAGCTCCAGGGTCAGCACCACCCGCCCTGGGGGAAAGTGCTGGAGAAAGGTCTGGCAGTCGTCGAGCAGGCTCAGGTCGCGGCAATGGTCGGCGGTGATGTTGACGCCGACATGAAAGCCGTCCTCCAACAGTACGACGTGAGGGGCCAGGGCCTGGGCAGTGGCCAGCATCAGGCTACGGGTCATGGCGACGATCTGGCCACTGTGCTCGGCATAGGGAATGAACAGGTCGGGGCGTACCAGGCCTTCGCGTGGGTGTTGCCAGCGCATCAGTACTTCGATGCCGGCCCAATGGTAGTCGCCGTTGCGCACCACGGGCTGGAAGTAGGGCACGAACTCGTTGGCCTCCAGCGCCCGCTCCAGTTCGGCGCGTGGGGAGCTGGCCCTACGCAGTTGCCAGCGGCAGGCAGCGCCGGCGACCGCGCCCAGCACCAGCAGCAGGCTCAGCAGCGCCGGGTAGCGCGCGCGCATCACCTCGCCAGGTTTGCTGGCGGCATAGCCGCCGTGCACGCTGAACGGATAGCGGGTGGAGGAGAAGGTCACCGCAGCGCTGGCGGCTATCGGCGGGGTACCTGGTAGAACCTTGCCATTTGCGCCCATCCAGTGGTTGCCCACCTGCACTTGCAGTTCGTCGTCCTCGCCGATCAGGCGCAGGGCGGTGAGCAGGTGGCCGCCGTCCACGGTGCTGATTGCCCCGCGGCCATCCTCGCTCACCCGGTAGACCAGCAGTGGGTGGCCCGGGGTGACTGAATTGCCGTCCATCAGCCACAGTTGCCCGCCGGTATAGTCACGGACATCCACCGGCTCGTCGAAATCGCCGAACAAGGACGAGCAATAAAGGGTGTCGCGGTCGAACAGGTTGGTCGAGCGCACGAAGGCGTTGCGGGTGACCTCCACGCGCAGCGCCAATTGCACCTGTTCGCAGGGCAGGCCGGCCATGGGCAGCAGGTGGTTGGCGGCGCTGGAGAGGCTGTCGAGGATCTGCTCGATATGCCCGACCACCTCTTTGGCGGTGGTCTGGCTGCTGACGCGCAGGTCGTGTTCGGTCTGCCAGCGCATCACCAATAGCCCGCAGAGCAGCGGTAGCACGCCCACCACCCATGGCAGCAGCGAGCGCCAGTTCCAGCGGGCAGGGCGTTTGGCGGTCAGTGGCATGGGCAGGTAAACCTTGTGGTTCGCGGGCGTGATGAAGCGAAGGATAGCCGTTTGTCGACACAGGCTGCGAACTAAAGCGCGACAAAGCTATTTACGCCCTGTAGAATTGGTTTACGAATAAAACAATAAGGTTCTCCGCTTTCCGGGGAATCAAGCCCGCTGAGAATGGGTCCATATGACATACCATGGGTTCAAGCTGATCATTGGTGACTTCCTTGCCCGTAGCGTGCGCGGCATTCCCTGTTCACCTCCACTGCTGTTCGACATCCAAAGCAACTAATCAACCGTTATTCGCTGCAGATGAGGACACGAACATGGCAGATATCTTCGAAAACCCGATGGGCCTGGAAGGCTTCGAATTCATCGAGCTCGCCTCGCCGACCCCAGGCGTGCTGGAGCCGGTATTCCAGATGCTCGGTTTCACCAAGGTGGCGACCCACCGCTCCAAGGATGTACACCTGTATCGCCAGGGTGGCATCAACCTGATTCTGAACAACGAGCCTGGCATCGCCTCGTACTTCGCCGCCGAGCACGGCCCGTCGGTGTGTGGCATGGCCTTCCGCGTGCGCAACGCCCACGAAGCCTATCGCCGCGCCCTTGAGCTGGGCGCCCAGCCGGTGGAAATCGAAACCGGCCCGATGGAGCTGCGCCTGCCGGCGATCAAGGGTATCGGCGGCGCGCCGCTGTACCTGATCGACCGCTATGAAGAAGGCAGCTCGATCTACGACATCGACTTCAAGTTCATCGAAGGCGTCGACCGCAACCCGGTCGGTGCTGGCCTGAAGATCATCGACCACCTGACCCACAACGTCTATCGCGGGCGCATGGCCTATTGGGCCGGTTTCTACGAGAAGCTGTTCAACTTCCGCGAAATCCGTTACTTCGACATCAAGGGCGAGTATACCGGCCTGACCTCCAAGGCCATGACCGCCCCGGATGGCATGATCCGCATCCCGCTGAACGAGGAATCGTCCAAGGGCGCCGGGCAGATCGAAGAGTTCCTGATGCAGTTCAACGGCGAAGGCATCCAGCATGTGGCCTTCCTCACCGACGACCTGCTCAAGACCTGGGATGCCCTCAAGGCGTGCGGCATGCGCTTCATGACCGCGCCACCGCAGACCTACTACGAAATGCTCGAAGAGCGCCTGCCGGGTCACGGTGAGCCGGTTGACCAGTTGCAAGCCCGCGGCATCCTGCTGGATGGCGCGTCCGAGGCCAACGACAAGCGTCTGCTGCTGCAGATCTTCTCGGAAACCCTGTTGGGCCCAGTCTTCTTCGAGTTCATCCAGCGCAAGGGTGACGATGGCTTCGGTGAAGGCAACTTCAAGGCGCTGTTCGAGTCGATCGAGCGCGACCAGGTGCGCCGTGGCGTGCTGAGCGTCGAGTAAGCCGTTTCAGGCCACAAGCCATCACGGGGCAAGCCCGCTCCCACATTCACGTGGGAGCGGGCTTGCCCCGTGATGCTTTTGTGCTGGTTATCGGTTGTCCAGGAAGCGCATGACGGCGTCAGCGACCTGGCTGGTTGAGGCGGGGTTCTGCCCGGTAATCAGGCTGGCATCCTCCACCACAAAGGGTGCCCAGGGGTCATCGGCCTTGCTGTACTCACCGCCGCGGGCAATGAGCTCGTTTTCGGTCAGAAACGGCACCACCTTATCCAGCTCGGCCAGTTTCTCTTCAGTGTTGGAGAAGCCGGTTACCTTGCGCCCCTTGAGCAGTAGGCTGTTGTCGCTGAGCTTGATGTTGAGCAGCCCGGCCACGCCATGGCACACCGCCGCCACCGCGCCGCCCCGTTCATGGATACGCCGCGCCAGGTCCTGCAAGGGTTGGTTGTCGGGGAAGTCCCACATCACCCCATGCCCGCCGGTGTAGTAGATCGCACTGTAGTGCTCGGCCTTGGCCTGGCCTGGGTTCAGGGTGGCACCCAGGCGGTTCATGAAGGCCCTGTCGTTGTACCACTGCCAGTCCAGCTCCGGCGCCATCTGCAAACTGTGCGGGTCGATCGGCACGTAGCCACCGGCCGGGCTGACATAGTCGACGCTATAGCCGGCTTGCTGCACCTTGTCGACGAAGTGCACGGCTTCACCCAGCCACAGCCCTGTGGCGCGCTTCAATTCTGGATATTTGGCGGTGTTGGTCAGCACGACCAGGATCTTCTTGTTCATGTGTGCATACCCGTCGAACCCATGGGAAACGGATGGCCAAGCCAGCGAAAGCCTATAGAGCATAGCCGTGCTGCGGCGAGTGTTGTGCTAGTCTGCTGCAAAACAATTGCACCCCAGGGAAAGACCATGGACCAGGCAACTTGTGCCTTCATGCAGGCCGCTATCGACGAGGCCCGCAAAGGGTTGGAAGAGGGCGGTATACCGATCGGATCGGTGCTGGTGCACGATGGCAAGATCATCGGTCGCGGACACAATCGACGAGTACAGCAAGGCAGCGCCATCCTGCATGGTGAAATGGATGCCCTGGAAAATGCCGGGCGCCAGCCCGCAAGCGTCTACCAGCAGGCCACGCTGTATACCACCCTGTCGCCCTGCGCCATGTGCAGCGGGGCCATCCTCTTGTACGGCATCAAGCAGGTGGTTATCGGCGAGCATGACACCTTCATGGGTGAAGAGCAGTTGCTGAGCGGCCGTGGGGTGACGCTCGAGATACGCCATGACCAGACCTGCAAGACGCTGATGCGCGAGTTCATCGCCAGCAAGCCTGAGCTTTGGGACGAAGACATTGGCCGCTGAGCAGGACCCATTTGCCGAGCCAGTCATCCAATTGCGGCGCTCTGCGGCGACGGTGGCCGGGCCGAACGAAGTAGTCACCGGTTTCGACTGGGGCACTACCCCCCTAGGGCCCCTGGTACTGTGGCCTGCGGCCTTGCGTATCGCCGTCGACATGCTGTTGTTGTCGCCGTTTCCCTGCGCGTTGATATGGGGGCCGGAGCTGACCTTGGTTCACAATCAGGGTTACAAGCTACTGCTGGGCGAAGTCGCGGACATTCAGGGCCAGCGCTTCGATCAGCTGTGGGCGCATGCCTGGGAGAGCCTGGGTCCATCGGTGTTCATGGCCCTCGAAGGGCGCGGCAGCCTGCTGGCGGATGCGCCGTTGCCGATCGAGCGCCAAGGCGGCGCGGCAACGGTCTGGGTCACGGGTAGTTTTTCACCTTTGCATGATGACCGCCAAGAGATAGCCGGATTCCTGCATACCTTGATCGAGACCACCGCCAGTGTCGAAACGACCCGGCAGTGGCGGGAACTGGCACAGTCCTTCGAGGCCCGGCTGGCGCATCACCTGGCCAACCCCACGCCAACTTGGCCTTGGTCTGGCGACTTGATGCTGTTGCTCGATGCCGACTTCAGGATCCGCATGGCCAATCCGGCTTGGCAGCGTTTGTTGGGTTGGTCCGAGGACGAGTCGCGGGTGTTCGGGTTGCCGGAGCTGTTCCACCCCGCTGATCGCACTGAGGCCATGCTCGGGCTGAGCGCACTGCGCCAGGGCGCCGAAATGGACCACTTCGATGGCCGGGTGCGTCATCGCGACGGTCATTACCTGTGGTTTCGCTGGCGGGGTGCCTGCGACCAAGGTTTGCCCGCCCTGGTCGGGCGCAACCTCACCGAAGAGCGGCAATCCGTGCAACGCCTGGCCCAGGCCACGGTGCTCGACAGCCAGCGGATGGAGCCGCTGGTCAAGGTGGCCGCAGGCATGGGCCACGAGATGAACAACGTGCTTTCCGGGGTCAGCAGTAGCCTCGAGCTGCTGGACCGGCGTCTGGCCCAGGGCCGCTCGGAGAACCTGGACGCTTACGTGGCTATGGCCCGCGAGGCTGCCGAGCGGGCCATAGGCCTGACCCGCAACCTGTTGGCATTTGCCCGCAGCCAGCCGCTTTGCCCCAGGGCACTGGACATCAAGCGCGTGCTAGGTTCGATGGAACCATTGTTGCAACAGACGCTGGGTAGTGGCATACAACTGCGCTGGCAAGTGGACATGGCCCCCTGGACACTGAAACTTGATCCGGACCTGTTTCGCAACGCGTTGCTGCACCTTTGCAGTAACGCTCATGACGCCTGCCTCGGCCAGGGTAACGTGACGATCCGCATCGCCAATGAGCGGGTCGAGCAGGGCAATACCGGCCACGCCGAGTTGCTGGCAGGCGATTACGTCATGCTGCAGATCGAGGACGATGGGCAGGGCATGTCGGCGCAAGACGTGCAGCGTGCGTTCGACCCCTTCTTTACCAGTAAATCCCTCGGACAAGGGGCCGGCCTGGGTTTACCGATGGTTCATGGTTTTGTGCGTCAGTCGGGAGGGCAGGTCTGGCTTGACTCGAAGCTTGAGCAAGGTACGCGGGTCGTCCTGATGCTCCCGCGTTGTCTCGACAGCGTGCCCGAGCCGGAACTGCCCATAGATGCCCAGGTCACGGGCGCGCGGCTGCTGCTGGTGGA
Organism: Pseudomonas sp. RIT623; assembly: GCF_004519305.1. Taxonomy (GTDB): domain Bacteria; phylum Pseudomonadota; class Gammaproteobacteria; order Pseudomonadales; family Pseudomonadaceae; genus Aquipseudomonas. The sequence continues at coordinate 13,239 of NZ_SOZA01000018.1, forward strand.
TGACGAAGCCGGCCTGCGGCGGGTGATGACGGAAATACTGACCGATCGAGGCTTCGAGGTTTGCAGCGTTGCTGACGCCAACAGCGCCTTGGCTGAGTATCGACACCATGGCCCGTTCGACCTGGTGGTGACCGACATTGGATTACCGGGCGGTTTCAGCGGCCGGCAAGTCGCCAAGGCCTTGCGCTTGACGGATGCGGATCAGAAAATCCTGTTCATCACTGGTTTCAATGACGATCCAGTAGAACAGGCACTGCTCGATGAGCCAGGTATCGATCTATTGCTCAAGCCCTTTTCGCTGGCGACATTGGTTGAGCGGGTTCAGCGCTTGCTGCAGGCGTGAGCGTCTGTTCTGTCAAAGCCCTTGTTGCAGGTAAGGATCATCGGGGTTCTGGCGCTCCAGCTCGGCGAGCAGTACCTGAACATTCTGCAATTGCCCGGTTTCTTTCCAGTATTGGATCAGTAGCACCCGTGCCCGCCTATTGGCGGGCTCGCGGCTGAGCACTGTCTCCAGTTGCTTCTGCGCGGCATCCACTTGTTCGAGCTGGTGCAGGGTGGTGGCGAGGGTGTAGCGGTATTCGTTGTTCTCCGGCTCCAGCTCCACGGCGCGCGCGAGGGCCAGCAGGGCGTATTCCTGTTGCTGGTGGCGGCTTAACCACAACCCCAGTTCATATTGCAGGAACGCCGAATCCGGGCGCAGGGCCAAGGCCTTGGCCAGTACCGCGCGCGAAGCGTCGTGCTGCCCCTGGCGCTCCAACAGGCGCACCTGGGTGGCCAGGGCAGCGAGATTGTCGGGTGCCACCGCAAGACTGCGTTCCAGGGCCCGGGCAGCGGCATCGAACGCTTGCTCGTGCATGTACAGCCTGGCCAGGTGCACCTGCGCCGCGGCGTCATCGGGTTGTTGCTCCAAGGTTTGCTCGTATTGCTCCAGGTTGTCCTGCAAGGGCCCGAAGTACAGGCCGATGGCATCGGGATCGAGGCCGAGCAGGGCGTCCACCACGGCGAAGCGCACGCTTTGGTCGTCGTCTTCGAGCAAGGGACCGATCACCAGGCTTCGCTGGACGGCCGGCAACAGGCGACGGACGGCGGCGATTGCGGCGCGGCGCACCATAGGCTCATCGTGCTCGAGGTCCTGCTTGGCCAGTTTCAAGGCTTGTGGCGAGGGATAGTTGGGTAGCTCGGCGTACAGGGCGGCGCGGCGGATCGGCGCCAGGTCATCGCGCTGTAGCTGTTGGTACAACACTCGCGCGGCACCTGGCTGGCCATCATGGGCCTGGCGCAGGGCCTTGGCATAGCTGTGCGGGGGCAGGTTGGGCACGCTGGGTTGCGGGTCGCGCCACAGGTAGCCGAGCACGACGGGCACCAGTACCGCGAACAGCAGGGCGAGCAGGTAGCGGTGGCGTCTGGGCATCGTGCGCGGTGGTCCTTGGCGGGGGAAGGCAGAGCTTGGGGCAGAATGGCCTGTGCTGCAAGCGACACGCTAGCTGCCAGGCGCCACGGCGGCAGGCATCGGCCACACCGGTATCTCGGGGCAAGTCCGCTCCGACGTCCTGGCAGGTACTGGTTCATCCAAAAAAAGCCCCGCGGGCCAAGGCCAGCGGGGCAAACGGTTGGGGGAGGAACCAACCAAAGGAGTCTTTACATCACAAGCCAATCACTGCGTGGTGGCGACCACCTCCGGCTGCCAGCCGCCGCCGAGGGCCTTGTAGATCGCCACGATGCCGCTGTACAACTCGACCTCGCCCTGGGCCTGGGCGTCTTCGGCGCTCAGGCGCTCGCGTTCGGCGTCGAGCAGCACCAGGTAGTCCACCGTGCCTTCGCGGTAGCGCACCGAGGCCAGGTCCGCCGCCTTGCGGCTGGCGTCGCTCTGGCGCATCAGCGCCAGCAGGCGCTGCTGGCGCTTGCCGTAGTCGCTGAAGGCGTTGGAAGACTCTTCCAGGGCCAGCAGCACTTGCTGTTCGTAGTTGGCCAACGCCCCTTCGGCATCGGCCTTGGCGCCGCGCAGGCGGGCGCGCACGCTGCCCAGGTCGAAGGCCGCCCAGGTGATGCTCGGGCCCAGCGCCCAGGCATTGGCTGCCGAGGAGCCGATCTGCGAACCGCGGGCGGCGGTGAAACCGAGGAAACCACTGAGGCTGACCCGCGGGAACAGGTCGGCGGTGGCCACGCCAACGTTGGCCGTGGCCGCGGCCAGCTGGCGCTCGGCGCTGCGGATGTCCGGACGGCGGCGCAGCAACTCGCCGGGATCGCCCACCGGCAAGGCCTTGGCGATCGCCGGCAGAGCCTTGGGCGAGAGATCCACGGTCATGGCGTCAGGGCGCTGGCCGAGCAGGGTGGCGATGCGGTTCTTGGCCCGTACCTGTTCGGCCTGCAATTGCGGCACGCTGGCTTCGACACCCGCCAGGCGGGCGTCGGCGCGGACCACGTCGAGCTCGTTGCCGACCCCGGTGTCGCGCAGGGTCACGGTGATGTCCCGGGACTGCTGCTGGGTCTTGAGGTTGGCCAGGGCGATCTGCTCGCGCAGCTGCGCACCGCGCAATCGACCGTAGGCATCGACCAGCTCGGCGATCAGGCTTACCTGCAGCTGTTGCAGGTCGGCCTCGGCGGCTGCCTCCTGGGCTTCGCTGGCTTCGATCTGGCGCTGGATGCGGCCGAACAGGTCAAGCTCCCAGGCCATGTCCAGGCCCAGGTCATAACGCTCGCTGTTGACCCGGCGCTCGATCTGGCCGGGCACCTGGCCCTTGCCCAGGTCGCTGCTGGCGCGGCTGGTGACCACGGGGAGCTGGTCGTTGGACACGTCCTCGCGAATTGACCGCGCCGCTTTAAGGCGGGCAAAGGCCACGCGCAGGTCGCGGTTGCCGTCCAGCGATCCCTGTACCAGCTGGTTCAGCACCGGGTCGTCGAACTGTTTCCACCACAGGCTCTCGAAGCGGCTGCCGTCATAGGCTTTGGCTGCAAGGCCGGCGTCCAGCTTGGCCGGTTCGGTCAGCGGGGCCTGGTAGTCCGGGCCCACCGCGCAGGCCGCCAAGGCCAGTGCCAGCAGGCTCGGGGTCAGGGGTTTGAGCAACTTCATGCATGGTTCTCCAGTGCCACGACGTGTTCGGCCTTGCGGGCCTGGCGACGCTCGACGAAACGGCGGATCAGGAAGAAGAACACCGGGGTCAGGAACAGGCCGAACACGGTCACCCCGATCATCCCCGAGAACACCGCCACACCCATGGCGTGACGCATCTCGGCACCGGCGCCAGAGGAGAACACCAGCGGCACCACACCCATGATGAAGGCGATCGAGGTCATCAGGATCGGCCGCAGGCGCAGGCGGCAGGCTTCCAGTACCGCAGCCAGCGGGTCGAGCCCCTTGGCCTGTTCATCCTTGGCGAACTCGACGATCAGGATCGCGTTCTTGCACGCCAGGCCCACCAGTACGATCAGGCCGATCTGGGTGAAGATGTTGTTGTCGCCACCGGAGATGATCACCCCGGTGATGGCCGACAGCAGGGTCATCGGCACGATCAGGATCACCGCCAGCGGCAGGCTCCAGCTTTCGTACTGGGCGGCCAGCACCAGGAAGGCCAGCAGCACGCACAGCGGGAACACGAACAGTGCGGTATTGCCCGAAAGGATCTGCTGGTAGGTCAGGTCGGTCCACTCGAAGGTCATGCCGTTGGGCAGTTCCTCTTTCAGCAGTTTCTCGATGGCCGCCTCGGCCTGGCCGGAGCTGTAGCCGGGGGCTGCGGCGCCGTTGATTTCAGCGGTGATGAAGCCGTTGTAGTGCATCACGCGGTCAGGCCCCGAGGTGTCGCTGACCTTGAGGAAGGTCGCCAGCGGGATCATCTCGCCCAGGTTGTTGCGCACCTTCAGCTGGCCGATCTGTTCGGCATCGAGGCGGAACTGCTGCTCGGCCTGGACGTTGACCTGGTAGGTACGGCCAAAGCGGTTGAAGTCGTTGGTGTACAGCGAGCCCAGGTAGATCTGCAGGGTGTCGAAGATATCGTTGATCGCCACGCCGTGGGTCTTGGCCTTTTCCCGGTCGATGGCAGCATCGACCTGGGGCACGTTGACCTGGTAGCTGGTGAACAGACCGGCCAGCTCCGGCACGTTGTGGCTCTTGGCGATGATGTTCTGGGTTTCCTTGTACAGCGCCTCGTAACCCAGGTTGCCACGGTCCTCGATCTGCAGGCGGAAGCCGCCGATGGTGCCCAGCCCTTGGACCGGCGGTGGCGGGAAGATCGCGATGTAGGCGTCCTGAATGTCGGCGAACTGCGCGTTCAGCGCGGCGGCGATGGCACCGGCCGACTGGCTGGGGTCCTTGCGCTGGTCGAACGGCTTGAGCGGGGTGAACACGATGCCGCTGTTCGGGCTGTTGGTGAAACCGTTGATCGACAGGCCCGGGAAGGCCACCGAGTCGGCCACGCCCGGTTGTTTCAGGGCAATTTCGCTCATGCGCTTGATCACAGCCTCGGTACGGTCGAGGCTGGCGGCGTCAGGCAGTTGGGCGAAGGCCACCAGGTACTGCTTGTCCTGGGCCGGAACGAAGCCGGTCGGGGTGGACGAGAAGCCCAGGTAGGTCAGGCCCATCAGGCCGGCATAGACGAACAGGGCGATGCCGCTGGAGCGGATGACCCGGCGCACGCCGCCGACGTAGCGATGGCTGGCGCGGTCGAAGAAGCGGTTGAATGGCGCGAACAGCCAGTTGCCCAACAGCTTTTCCAGGATCCGCGAGAAACGGTCCTTGGGTGCGTGATGGTCCTTGAGCAGCACCGCGGCCAGGGCCGGCGACAGGGTCAGCGAGTTGAACGCCGAGATCACGGTGGAGATGGCGATGGTCAGGGCGAACTGCTTGTAGAACTGGCCGGTCAGGCCAGAGATGAATGCCGCCGGCACGAATACCGCGCACAGCACCAGGGCGGTGGCGATGATTGGCCCGGTCACCTCGCTCATGGCTTTTTGCGTGGCCTCGAGCGGCTTCAGGCCCAGGCCGATGTTGCGTTCGACGTTCTCCACCACGACGATGGCGTCGTCGACCACGATACCGATGGCCAGCACCAGGCCGAACAGCGACAGCGCGTTGAGCGAGAAGCCGAACAGGTGCATGACCGCGAAGGTGCCGATCAGCGACACCGGTACCGCCATCAGCGGGATGATCGAGGCGCGCCAGGTCTGCAGGAACAGGATCACCACCAGCACCACCAGGATCAACGCTTCGAACAGCGTGTGCACCACCGCCTCGATGGAGCCGCGAACGAACACGGTGGGGTCATAGACGATGCTGTAGTCCATGCCTTCGGGGAAGTCCTTCTTCAGCTCGGCCATCTTCGCCCGGACCTGGTCGGAGATCTCGATGGCGTTCGAGCCTGGGCGCTGGAAGATCGGCAGGGCCACCGCCGGCTGGTTGTTCAGCAGCGAGCGCAGGGCGTACTGGCTGGAGCCGAGCTCGACCCGGGCGATGTCCTTCAGGCGGGTGATCTCGCCGTCGGCACCGGCGCGGATGATGATGTTCTCGAACTCTTCCTCGTTGACCAGGCGGCCCTGGGTGTTGATCGACAGCTGGAAGCTGGTCGAGCCCGGGGCGGGCGGGGCGCCCAGCTGGCCGGCGGCGACCTGGCGGTTCTGCTCGCGGATCGCTGCCACTACGTCGCTGGCGGTGAGGTTGCGCGAGGCGGTCTTGTTCGGGTCGAGCCACACCCGCAGCGAGTAGTCGCCCATGCCGAACAGTTGCACATCGCCCACGCCGCCCAGGCGCGCCAGCTCGTCCTTGATGTTGAGGATGGCGTAGTTGGACAGGTAGAGCATGTCGTAGCGGTTATCCGGCGACGTCAGGTGCACGACCATGGTCAGGTCGGGCGAGGCCTTGTCGACGGTGATGCCGATGCGCGTCACTTCTTCGGGCAGCTTGGGCTGGGTGCGGGTCACGCGGTTCTGCACCTGCACCTGAGCGTTGTCCAGGTCGGTGCCCAGGGCGAAGGTGATGGTCAGGGTCAGCTTGCCGTCGGCGGTGGACTGCGAGGACATGTACAGCATGTTCTCGACACCGGTGATGGCCTGTTCAAGCGGCGCGGCGACGGTTTCGCCGATCACCTTGGGGTTGGCGCCGGGGAAGTTGGCGCGCACCACCACGGTGGGCGGCACCACTTCGGGGTATTCGCTGATCGGCAGCTGGAACAGCGAGATCGAACCCGCGATCAGCAGCACCAGCGACAGCACCGCGGCGAAGATCGGCCGGGTAATGAAGAATTTCGAAAAGTTCATCGGTGTGGTCCCTTAACCGCGCGGCGCTTGGGCGCTGGCGACTTTTACATTGGCCCCGGCCACTTTCGGCGTCGGGTTGCTGGCCTCCAGGGCCTGGCGCTGCTGGGCGAGGGCGGCGAGGGTCTGCTCGCTGGCCATTGGCGTTTCCTCCGGGGTGACCGGCGAGCCAGGGCGCACGCGTTGCAGGCCCTTGACCACGATGCGGTCGTCCTTGGCCAGGCCGCTGCGCACGATACGCAGGCCTTCGAGCTTGGGGCCCAGTTCCACGGCGCGGTAGGCGGCCTTGTTGTCCTTGTCCATGACCAGCACGAACTTCTTGCCAAGGTCGGTGCCGACCGCTTCGTCGTTGATCAGCACGGCGTCGTACTGGGCGCTGCCGACCAGCTTCAGGCGCGCATACAGGCCGGGGGTGAACTGGCCGTCGCGGTTGTCGAACACGGCGCGGCCACGGATGGTGCCGGTGCGCGGGTTGACCTGGTTGTCGACGAAGTTCATCTGGCCCAGGTGCGGGTTGCCGGTTTCGCTGGTCAGCCCCAGGTACACCGGGGTGCTCTGGCCGCGCTGGCCTTCGCGGGCCAGCTGGGTGTACTTGAGGTACACACGCTCGTCGGCGTCGAAGTAGGCGTAGACCTTGTCGGTGGAGACCACGCTGGTCAACGGGGTGACGTCGGCGGTGACGATGTTGCCGGCGGTGAACTGGGCACGGCTGACACGGCCGCTGATCGGCGCGCTGACCCGGGTGAAGCTCAGGTTCAAGCGAGCCAGGTCCAGTTGTGCCTGGATCGCATCGACCCCCGCGCGGGCTTCGGCGGCGCTGCTGCTGCGCGATTCGGCCAGTTCCGCGGAAATCGCATTGCTGTCACGCAGGCGCTCGCCACGGCGGGCCTCGTTGGCGCTGCGAATGGCGGTGGCCTTGGCTTGTTGCAGTTGGGCTTCGAGGCGGCGTACTTCGGCTTGGAACGGACGTGGGTCGATCTGGAACAGCAGGTCGCCTTTCTTTACCTGGGCACCCTCGGTGAAAGCCACCAGGTCGATCTGGCCGGACACGCGTGGGCGTATCTCTACGGTTTCCGGTGCTTCGAGGCGGCCGGTGAACTCGTCCCATTCATTGATCGGCTGTTCGATGACCTTGGCAACGCTGACTTTGGGCGCAGCGGGAGCCTGCACGGCGTCGGGGGTGCGGCCACAAGCGCTGAGCACCACCACTGCCAGGGCAGCGAGGGGAAAGCGCAAGGGTTTAAGTGAGTGGTCCATGGAGAACTCCGCCAAAGTATTAGTAGTGGGCGGAGTTTGAGTGTCTTGCGCGTGACGCACGAATCGAATGCAGCGAAGGTTATTATCACGGGCAATGATATGTCGGGTGCCATCATCGATCGTTACGCATGATTCCAGCGCGGCTCCTACAGGGGGCGGTGTGGTACGGCAGTCAGCGTGGCCCGCCGGATGCCTTTTCGCGCAACGCCTTGGCCACCTGCGCCTCGATCTCGTAGGCCGGCCCTTCCAGCGCCTGATAGTCGCGGGTGTAGCGCCTGGCGAACTCCTCCACTCCCAGCTCCTGATACTGCTGCACGTGCTTGAGCTCATGGGCCCACAATGCCACGTTGTCCTCGGCATCGCCGGGGCGGCGGAAGATGACCGTGTCGATCAGGGTCACGGCGTTGACGTCCGGGTTCTGCAGTAGAGCGTTGGCGGCGCTGATCTGCTGTTCGCTACCGACCCGGTAACGTGCCGCGTCGAGCACGGCGAAGTCGTACCAGGGTTCGAGCTGGGCGCGAATATGCAGGGGAATCGGCTGCGTGCCGTTGGCGATGGCTTCGTCGCGTGCCTGGCGCAGGGCGAACACCAGGCTGCCGCTGGCCATGCGCTCGACATCCTGCAGCACCTGGCCTCCTTGGTTGGGGTCGATGGGCGCGCAGAAGCACACCACCAGGCAGACCTGGTACTGCCCGGTCGGGCAGCTGTCTTGGGCGAAGGCGGGCAAGGCCAGCAGCAAGCCCAGCAGCGTGCTAGCGAACTTCATCGAAAACCCGCTCGACCAGCTTGCGGCTGGCGTCCAGCACCTGTGCCTGCACCGGTTCGCTGGCCAGCATGCGACCCACCACCAGCGCGCCGACACACTGGCTGAGCAAGGCCCAGGCCAGCTCCGGGTCGTCGAGCGTCTCGCTCCACGCCTGCTGTAGTGCCACCAGCCAGTGCTCGGCCTGCTCGCGCACCGGTTGCTCGGCGCGGGCGATCTCCACCCCCAGTGGCGGCAGCGGGCAGCCGCCTTCGGCGTTGTGCAGGTGGGCCAGGCTCAGGTACTGCTCGAGCAGGCGCTTGAGGCGCGCGCGGTCGACGCCATGCTCGGCCTGCCGGCCCAGGGGGCTGTTGCTCAGTTCGCGACGGACGATTTCGCTGAACAGGTCGTCCTTGGACGGGAAATGGTTGTAGAAGGCCCCGCCGGTCAGGCCGATGGCCTTCATCAGCCCGGCCACGCCGGTGGCGGAGAAACCGCCGCGCTTGGCCAGCGCGCCGCTGCTGATCAGCAGTTTTTCGCGAGTCTGTTGTTTATGGTCGGTGGCGTAGCGCATGCGCGAAACCTCGTGGCGCGGGCTTGACGATGAGGTGATCGTAGCATAGCGTTCGTTTACTAAACGATCATTTACCAATGGGGAGATCCATGGCAGAACAACAAAAGGTCGTGCTGGTGATTGGTGCGGGCGACGCTACCGGTGGCGAGATCGCCAAGCGTTTTGCCCGTGAGGGCTACATCGCGTGTGTGACCAGGCGCCAGGCCGAGAAGCTGCAACCTTTGCTCGACCAGATCCGTGCCGAAGGCGGGCAGGCCCATGGCTTTGGCTCTGATGCACGCAAGGAAGAGGAGGTGGCCGAACTGGTGGAAACCATCGAGCGCGACATCGGCCCGATCGAGGCCTTTGTCTTCAACATTGGCGCCAATGTGCCCTGCAGCATCCTTGAGGAAACCCCGCGCAAGTACTTCAAGATCTGGGAGATGGCCTGCTTCGCCGGTTTTCTCACCGCCCAGGCGGTGGCCCGGCGCATGGTCACCCGCGAGCGCGGCACCATTCTGTTCACCGGCGCCACCGCCGGCACCCGTGGCGCGTCAGGGTTCGCGGCCTTCGCCGGGGCCAAGCACGGCCTGCGCGCCCTGGCCCAGAGCATGGCGCGGGAACTGGGGCCACGTAACATCCATGTCGCCCATGTGGTGGTCGATGGCGCCATCGACACCGCGTTCATCCACGACAGCTTTCCTGAACGCTATGCGCTCAAGGACCAGGACGGCATCCTCGATCCTGCGCATATCGCCGACAGCTACTGGTTCCTGCACGCCCAGCCACGGGATGCCTGGACCTTCGAACTTGACCTGCGCCCGTGGCTGGAGCGCTGGTAAGCCCCCTCATACAAGGATCGAATCATGAGCAAGACCGTCGAGTTCTACCTGGACCTGGGCAGCCCGGCCACCTACCTGGCCTGGACCCAACTACCTGCCCTGTGCGCGCGCCACGCAGCGCAACTGGTGTACAAGCCGATTCTGCTGGGTGGTGTGTTCCAGGCTACTGGCAATGTTTCGCCGATCACGGTGCCGGCCAAGGGGCGTTACGTGTTCATCGACCTCGCGCGCTACGCCTCTCGCTACGGCGTGCCGCTGACCCTGCCACCAGGCTTTCCGGTCAACACCCTGACCCTGATGCGTGGGCTGACCGGCGTCCAGTTGTTTGCCAAAGAGCGTTTCGAGGCGCTGCTGAAAGTGCTGTTCACAGGGCTGTTCGAGCATGGACGCAATCTGGCAGATCCTGTGGTTTTGGAGCAAACCCTGGCTGACGGTGGCTTCGAGGCCGAGGAATTCCACGAGCTGGCCGCCCGGCCCGAGGTCAAGGACGCCTTGCGCAAAGCCACCGAGGAGGCGGTCGAGCGCGGCTTGTTCGGGGCGCCGACGTTCTTCGTCGACGGGCAGATGTTCTTCGGCCAGGACCGGCTGGATTTCGTCGAACAGGCGTTGGCTCGGCAGGCATGATGATCTGGGTCATGACAACCCCTGTAGGAGCGGGTCAGGCCAGCAGGCGTTCTACCTGACCTCGCTCCCAAATGCTCAGGTGATCGACCGGATTGGTGCCATAACGCTGCCAATCGTCCAGCGTGCCTTGGCGTCCATCCGGGCTCTGGCAGTGGCTGCAAAGGGCCAGGCCTTCGCTGTCACGCACCAGGGTCAGTCGCCAGCCTTCGATCAGCACGTCGATTTGCCCGCCGTTCAGGTGGGCGACGGTTACCAGTGGCCGGACGCCGAGGGCGGCGTCACGCAGGCACTGGTACGCCTCGCGGCTGGCGACGCTGGGCATGGGCAGGTTAGAAGTTCGCCGGGGTATTGGCGCTGATGATCTCGGCCTCGTCGGGGCCGATGTTCTTGAAGCTGTGAGGCAGGGTGGTGGGGATGTAGTAACCATCGCCGGCGTTGAGCACGCTGACCTGGCCGTCGACCCACAGCTCCAGGGTACCCCGGGTGACCAGGCCGCATTCCTCGCCTTCGGCATGCACTATCGGCTCGCCGGAATCGGCGCCGGGGGCATACAGTTCACGCAACATACGCATCTGCCGGCCTTCGACACTGGCGCCGACCAGCAGCATGCGCAGGCCGTTACGGCCCAGGTCCGGCTGTTCGCCGCCACGGAACACATAGCGCTCTTCGCGCACCGGCTCGTCGAAGCTGAAAAATTCCGCCAGGGACATGGGGATCCCTTCGAGCAACTTCTTCAGGGAACTGACCGAAGGGCTGACCCGGTTCTGCTCGATCTGTGAGATCGTCGAGTTGGTCAGGCCGCTGCGGCGGGCCAGTTCCCGCTGGGAGAGGTTGTTGCGTTCACGCACCAGTTTGAGTCGTGTCCCCGTGTCCATAGCCGCCTTGTTTGCAGAGGTGTCAAAAATAATGGGCGACGCATTAAAACACACTCTGCACGCTCGCGCGCTGTGTGCATCAGTGGCGTTGGTCGGCGACTGTCGGCCATAGCCCGACCACCAGCAACAGCAGGCCCACCGCCAGAAACGGCAAGCGTGGATCAAGGGCATAGACCAGGGTGCCGGCCAGTGGCCCGACCACCGCGCCCATGCCCTGCGCCGCGCCGATCGAACCTGCGGTGGCGCCTTGTTCGCTAGCCTGCATGGCATTGGCGGCCAGGGCAGAGAATGCCGGAAAGACAAAGCCCATGCCGAAGGCGGCGACGAAGAATGCGCCCCACAGCCAGGAAGCGTGGGTGGCCAGTGCCGCGGCAGCGAAACCCAGCCCGGAAACGCTGGCGCCGATGCGGATCATTTTTGCCGGTGGCCACTCCAGCTTGCGCAGGAACACCTGGGCCAGCATCAGCGCCACGCCCACGCAGGTCAGGGCGATACCGGCAGCCTGGGCGGCGGCTCCTGCCTCCAATTGCAAGCGGTCGAGGGCGAAGAAACCCACGGCGATTTGTGACACGGTGATGCTGAGCATGGCACTGAACGCCACCAGCAATGGGCGACGCAAGCGTGGATCGGACAACCGCACAGGATTAGGCGCATGGGTCTGCGCCAGTGGCTGTGGCTTGAGCTTGAACAGCAGCACCAGAAACGCCGTGGCCGGCAGCAGCGACATGGCATAGAACGGCAGGCTCAGGCTGTAGCGCGACAGCAGCGCGGCCAGCGCCGGGCCTACCACCAGGCCGACGGCGTTGGCCGCGCCCAACGATGCCATTGCCCGGGCCCGGCGTTGCGGTTCCACATGGTCGGCGATCAACGCATTGCCGCCGACCGGCAGGGCGGCATAGAAAGCGCCGATCATACCGCGGGCCAGCATCAGGCCAAGGAACGCCAGGGTCGCTCCCGGCAGCCAACGCAATGCGCCGTCGATGAACAGGCACAGCACCCAATAGGCCAGGGTGAAACCACCGCTGCCGAGCAGCAGCACGCGGCGCCGGCCATAACGGTCGGCCAGGCGGCCCCAAGGCCGCGCCAGGATCACCCAGACCACGCCGGCCACGGTCACCGCCGCGCCGGCCTGCCAGGTGGCCATGCCCAGCAGGCGGGCGATGGGGCCGATCAGGGCGACGAAGGCCATCATCGACATGGTACAGGCCATGTTGACCAGCATCAGCGGACGCAAGTCCAGGGTGCTGGCTGGGGTGAATGCGGCAGGGTCCTTTGCGACGTTCATGGGGCAGTCCGGGGCAGTTCGACAAAATGAGCGCCGATGTTAGTAATAATTATTTACGCTTGTCGACCCCGGTAGTGCTCATTCACCACCACGCAATGGGCCTGGCCACATGCTACGCAAGACGCCGTCGCGGTGCACCAGGGCGTGCAGCAATGCCGCGCCCAAATGCAGCAGCACGGTGGCGAACAGCAGGTAGCCGGCCCAACCGTGGGCCTGGCGCAGCACGGCATACAACTGTAGATCGTGTGGCGCGATGGCAGGCAATTGCAGCGGGCGTGGATAGCCGCCGGCCGAGAGCATGGCCCAGCCCAACAGCGGCATGCCCAGCATCAGGGCGTAGAGCAACAGGTGCGATGCCCCGGCGGCCAGGCGCTGCGCGGTCGGCAGTTGGCGTGGCAGCGGTGGGTGCGCCAGGGTCAGGCGCAGGGCGATGCGCAGGATCACCAGCACCAGCAGGGCCAGGCCAGTGGCCTTGTGCAGTTCGACCAGCAGCGGGTGGCGGGGCGAGAGGTCGGCAACCATGTAGACGCCGATGAACAACATGGCCAGGATCAGCAGCGCCATCAGCCAGTGCAGCAGGCGCGCCAGGGGGTGGAAGGTGGTGACGCTCATGGCTGGGCTCCTTCGCTCAGCGATTCGTGGCTGCGGCGGTTGAATGACACTGAATAGGCGGCTGAGCGGGCCGCGAGGATCGGGTCGGCAGAGGGCTCGATACCCTGGGGCAGGATCAGTGGATCGAAGTTAAGGTCGCGGCAAGCGCCTTGTTCGGGGCCATCGACCTGTTCCAGGACCAGGGTGCCGGCATCCAGGCTGCGACGTTCGGCAGGCCAGGGGCGTGCCGGGTCGTCCACCGGGTCACCGGGCTCTGCCAGGGTCAGGCGCAGGGTCCAGCGCAAGGGACCTTGGGCTAGCCGTTGCTGCAGGTCGTGCTGGAGGAATTGCTTGTCGTCGATTTGGGCGGGCAGGGCGGCGAAGGGGGCCTGAGGCTCCAGGGCCCAACGCACCGGTTGTGCCTTGCCATCGGCGGCAATCAGGCGAAAGGCGTTGATGCTGTGGTAGGCGGTGTTGGCGAAGCTGTCGCTGGGCGTGTAGCTGGCCGCCCACTGGCGAAATGCCGCGCTCTCGGGATGGCTGGCGAAGAAGGCTTGCAGTTTTGCCGGGTCGGGCTTGCCGGTGGCCGGGTCGGGGGCGCCGGCCAGAACCTGGGCGTAGAACCCTTCGGGTGTGCTGACCGCCAGTACCGGTGGGTTGTTCATACCGGTGCGCCAGATCTGGCCATCGTCGCTGGTCAGCTGCAGCGCCAGGCTGCGCACCGGTATCGCGGTATCGGGTGCGAACGGGTTGGCGCCGCCGATGGCGAAGCGGCCGATCACCGGCACCCGCTGTTGGCTGAAGACCCGCGCGCTGGAAAGCGCCGCGGCCTGGCCGCTGCTCTGGAAGTAGCCGCTGACGCACAGCCCCTTGGCGTGGTTCTTGCGAAAGCCTGGGTGATGGCCGGCCTGGGCCTCGAAGGTGTCGATGATGCGTTGCGGTGTCAGTTTGGCGCTGCCGATCCAGCCGGCGGCATAGGCGAAGCCTGCGCCCAGCGCCGCGAGGGTGGCGCCGATCGCGGCCAGGCGCAAGGCTCTGGCGGGGCCGGGCAAGGGGGTATTCATGGGGCGGTCCCTGTTGTTGGAATGAGCCAGTACGACGCGCGAGGCAATGATGTATTCCTCGGTTGTGCTGGGCGTCGGTTTGTCGACGAACAGCGGCAAGGCCGGTGTCATCCACCGCGGCGCCTGGTTCGCCAGCAAGGCTGGCTCCTACGCTTGGGATTGCTCGATGACAGGGAATAAATTTCATGCGAGTGCGTCAGCCTCTTACACTGACCGCCCACAGGGGCCCGGAACCCGACCATGCATGACCTGGATGAGCAACAATGGCGCGAACTGCTGCAACGCCTACGGCGCTTCGCTCTGTGGCTGACCCGTGAGCCCGGCAGCGCCGACGACCTGGTCCAGGCCACGGTTGAACGAGCCCTGAGCCGCCGTGGCCAGCAGCGCGAACGCGAAGGCCTGCGGCCTTGGCTGTTCACCATCCTGTACCGCTTGTTTCTGGACACCAAGCGCCGCGAGCGCCTGCATGCGCGCTGGTTGTCCTGGTTTGGCCAGGGCCTTGCCGAGGACACGGCAAACGACGAAACCGAGCGCATCGTCCTGGCCCAGGCCGACCTGCAGGCGTTCGCGCGCCTGCCCACCGAGCAGCGGGCCTTGCTGTTGCTGGTCAGCGTCGAGGGCCTGAGCTACAAGCAAACCGCCGAAACCCTTGGTATCCCCATCGGCACCGTGATGTCGCGGCTGTCGCGGGCCCGCGCCGCCCTGCGTCAACTGACCGAGGACGACCCTGCGCCCTCGGTCTTGCGGAGACTCAAATGACACGCCTGATCCCCACTGAACACGAACTGCACGCCTATATCGACGAGCGCCTGGCCCCTACGCGCCGGGCCGAGGTCGAGGCCTGGCTGGCGGCCAACCCGCAGGAGGCGGCGCGGATCGAGGCCTGGCAAGTGGATGCCAGGCGCTTGCGCGCGGCCCTGGCGGGGTTTGGCGAGCGGCCGCTCGACTCGGCTCTGGAATTGGCGCCATTGCGCAAGCGCTTGCGCCAACGCCGGCAACGGCGCCTGGCCGCGGCGGCCGTGCTGCTGCTGGCCGTGGGCCTGGGCGGGCTAGGGGGCTGGCAGGCGCGGGAGGCGACGCTGTTCGCCGGCATGTTGCCGATGGCCGATGCCGTGCAAGCCCACCGGATGTTCGCCCAGGCCAGCGCACTGGATATCCAGGCCAGTGATCCGGCGCGTTTGCAAGCGTGGCTGGGCCGCCACTTCAACCGGGTCGGCCAGTTGCCGGACCTGGCCGGCTTCGGTTTCCAGCCGGTGGGCGCGCGCTTGCTGAGCAACGAAGCGGGGCCTGCGGCCTTGCTGGTGTTCGAGGACGGCCAGGGTCAACGCATCAGCCTGTTCCTGCGCTCGCCCGGCGAGCATTTCGAACGCATGCCCACCGGCCAGCGTACCGAGGGCCAGCTGGCGGCGCGGTACTGGTCGCATGGCGACTACAACTTTGCCTTGGTCAGCGCCGCCGATGATGCGCGCGTCGAACCGCTGCGCAAGGCGTTGGGCGTCAGCCTGTAGGTCGGGCAGCGTTCATTCGGTCTTGCGCGCCAGGCCCGAAATGATCGCCGCGGCCAACAGGCCGATGCCCCAGCCGATCAAGGTCTGCAGCCAGATCACCAGACGCACGGCATGTTGCGCCGTGAGCGCCTGGAACTCCTGGCTGGGATCGGCCTTGGGCGTGGGAACCAGCGGCGCCCAGTCGGTTTCCTGCTTGAGGTCGACAAAAGGCATCAGCACATCCAGCGAATAGGCCAGGGGGCTGAACCCTGTGTACTCGGCGGGTAGCTCGGCGCACAGGTACCAGTTTTCCTTGAGCCTTGGTTTGATCGGCGGCCAGGCCTCGCTACTGTTGGGACGGCAGGCCTGATAGGCAGGGTTCTGATAGATGCGTGGGTCGGTTGGGGCGAAGATCCCCACCAGCGCGGCGGCCCAGTAGATCGCTGCACACGCCAGCCAAGTGCCCACGAAGTAGTGCAGCAGCTTGATAGGCCGGTAACCGTAGTCGGTGAATTGCCCGTACGCCCAATGCAGGCAACGGCTCACCAGGCGGCTGACCAGGCCTCGATGTTGGTGCTCGGGATCGAGCGGTTGGTCGATAAGGCCGAGTTTGCGTCTTTCCTTTTCCAACTCGATGCCAACCCGCCGTGCCTCGGCAAAATGCGCAGAGTCCTCAAGCACTTGCTTGAGTTGCCACCAGGGTTGAGGACGAAAATCCTCGGCGCGCCGCGCATTGAAGCGGCATACCCCAGGCCAGCGCTTGTTCAGCCAGCACTTGATCCGTTGGTACCTGCCTGATGGTTTTGGAGTTGGCGCAGCCAGTTGCGCGACCTGCGATTGCAGCCACTTGAGGCGCGTGGCCAGGCTCAACGGTGGATTGGCGGCCAGCGCGTCGTACTTGAAGCCATTGAGGACAATCTGTTCTCCCCAGGTGTCTTTATCGTCATCCAGGCGCCCTACCTGGGCATGCTCGAAAGAGGCCCTGCTCAATGGGCTGGCGAACTTGAGAAGCGAGAGCGTGCCCTTGATCCGGGTCTTTTTCAGGCTAAGGGTTTCGGTCGAGTCGGTGGCGAAAGTGCTGCGATCGCAGCGCAATTCACCTTCGATGCAGGCATCGTTGAAGGCAACACTGCCACTGGCCTGAACATTAAGTACGACCTTGCCCAGGACTTTCGATTGGTTGGCATTGAGCGATCGACTGGCAGCATCGCCCTCGAACCGTGCTTGGTTAAAGATCAAGTCTCCTTCGAACGTTGTGCACAGCAGTCTTACGGTGCCTTTGGCGTAGAAATCGGCAATGAAATGCGCATCTCTGCCGATGGTCGCGGCATCGGCGCTCAGGGCGTTACCGTTGTTTGCGTGTAGCTGGGTACCCTTGCAAACCAGTTGTCCGCCAATCTGGGTGGTAATCAGCCGGACTTCGCCAAAGACTTCGGCACGCGAAAGATTGAGGCGGCCGTCAATCTTAGCGCTGTCGAAGATGATTGCAACGTCAGTCCCTTCGAAGCGTCCCAGCAGCTCGGCGTTGTCATTGATTTGCGCCTTGGTGAACCTCACCGTGCCTTTGGCGCTGAACCCTTTGGGCAGGGATAGCTCTCCCTGGAGCACAGCGGCATGGGCGTTGACAGCATCAGCATCGCCACCATCGAATGCGCCATCAAGCGAAAGAGTCCCGCCCACGCGCGTGGAGGCAAGCCTGGTCTGGCCTTGAACTTGCGCGCCGCTCATGAACAGGTTGTGTCGCAGTTGCGTGCCGCTCAAGTCAAGCGCCACGCCTTCGTGTGCCAGCAGGGTCGTCGTTTGCAAGCGAAACCCGCCATTGATTGTTGCCAGCTGGCAACGCAGGCCCTGAAGCTTGGAATCGGCAAAGTAGATACCCGCCCCCAGCGTCAAATTGTTGAGAATCAATGCCGGTTCGTTTGCTGCAAGTAGTGAAGATTTAAAACAATGAAACATGCCACTGATCTGCGTGCCCGGAAGCGACAATGAGCCATCGCTCTTTACCTTGCGCAGAATCAGGTTGCCCTGGATGCTGGCGTTCCAGGCGGCGAGGCCTTGCTCCAGCCATGTATTGGTCAGGCGAAGATCGCTGTGGATGACGCAACGGTTGGCGAGTAGTTTGGGTACTCGGCATCCAGAAAGGCGGATAGCGCCGGTGATCTCGGCTTCGTTCAAGTTCAGGGGCTGCTCTAAGGTACAGAGGCGCAACTCGAAGGAGGTCGAGGCTTTCGAATTGCGCAGGTCGAGGTGGCCGCTGATATAGGCGCCCTGCACGCGAATGCCGCGCTCATGGATAGCTGTATTTCGGTCTCCGCCAAGAATCAGGAATCTCAGGAACGCGGCACGGATGACGCGTATAGGGTAGGGGACCTGCGGTCTGGTGCTGCTTATGCGGGCCAGTTGGCCGCTGCTGCAGCACGCCAGCAATTGCTGTTCTGCCGCGCTCAGGGGCACAAAGTCCTGCAGCGACCTTCCTTTGATTCCGTTGGTACTCACAGCGATCTCGATGACAGGCGCAGGCCCCGCATATTGGGGCCTGGTGATTCAGATGGGGGGGGGAATGCCAGGGTTCAGGCCAACTCAAGCCAGATCGGTGCATGATCCGAGGGTTTCTCCATGCCACGCAGATCATAGTCGACCCCGGCCGCCTTCAGCCGCGGCAGCAGCCCCTGCGATGCCATGATCAGGTCGATGCGCAGCCCGCGCTTGGGCTCGTCCTCGAACCCGCGGCTGCGGTAGTCGAACCAGCTGAAACGGTCACTCACTTCGGGGTGCAAGTGGCGGAAACTGTCGACCAGCCCCCAGCCCTTGAGCCGCTCCATCCATTCACGCTCCTCGGGCAGGAAGCTGCACTTGCCGGTCTTGAGCCAGCGCTTGGCATTGTCCGGGCCTATGCCGATGTCGCAGTCCTGGGGCGAGATGTTCACATCGCCCATCACCACCAACGGCTGATCGTTTTTGAACTGCCCTTCGAGCAGTGCCTGCAGGTCGCTGTAGAAACGCTGCTTGGCCGGGAACTTGGTGGGGTGGTCGCGGCTTTCGCCCTGGGGGAAGTAGCCGTTCATGATGGTGATCGGCGTGCCATCGGCGTCAGCGAAGGTGCCCCAGATGAAGCGCCGCTGGGCGTCTTCCTCGTCAGTGGTGAAACCCTTGGACAGCGACAACGGCGCCTGCTTCGAGAGCAAGGCCACACCGTAGTGGCCTTTCTGGCCATGGAAATGCACGTGATAGCCGAGTGCCTCGACCTCGGCCAGCGGGAACTGATCGTCGCTGACCTTGGTTTCCTGCAGGCCGATCACGTCCGGCTGGTGCTTGTCGATCAGTGCCGCCAACTGGTGGGGGCGGGCGCGCAGGCCATTGATGTTGAACGAGACGATCTTCATGGCAAGACGATCCTGGTAAAAGCCACGGATGCTAGCCGACAACGGCGCTCACGGCCAGCGTGGCGCGGTGTCGGCGGCGCTGCTAACGTGCTGGGAGAAGAGCTGAACCACACGCCGTGAAACGGCTCCAAGGCACTGTATGCCCATTCCAGGAGGACCGCCCGCAATGCCTGAGACCATCGCCACCACGGCGCGCACCTGTGTGCTCGATGAGGGCTACGCCCGCGAGGTGCGTTCGCTGCTCTACCATGCCTATCGTCACGAGCCGACCTTCGCCTGGTTGTTTGAAGCCCAGCGCCCGGGCTACGAGCGGCGCCTGCGGGTGATGGTACGTGAATGGGTGCGCCAGCATTTCTACCTGCAACTGCCTGCCATTGGCCTGTTGCACGACGATCGTCTGATCGGCGTGGCGTTGATCGTGCCACCGCAGCGGCGCCTGGGCGTGGCGGACAGTTGGGCCTGGCGCCTGCGCATGATCCTTGGCACCGGCTTGCGCTGTACCCGCCGCTATCTGGACTACCAGGCGGCGTTGGCCGGCTGCCTGCCCAGCGAGCAGGTGCATGTGCTGCCGTTGTCCGGGGTGCATCCGCAATTTCAGGGGCAGCAGCACGGCGAGCAGCTGCTGCAGGCCGTGCATGACTGGTGCGCCGAGGACCTGAGCAGCGACGGCGTGGTGCTCGATACAGGCAATGCCCACTACCTGGCGTTCTACCAGCGACAGGGCTACCAGGAAATCGGTGAAATCGCAGTAGGACCAATCCGCGAGCGCGTGTTCTTTCACCCTAATCCCGTATCATCCAAGTCTGCAAACCTGTGACAGGTATTTACCGGCGGGCCCTTTGACCGTTGCGCTCTGGTAGCATGCGCCCCATGACGTATTCAGGAAGACTTGGCTGGGGCCTGCTTTTGTTGGCCGCCAGCTCCATGGCATGGGCGCAGAGCGAATTGCTGGTGCGGGTCAAACCCGCCAACAAGATGCTCAAGTCCAATATCGAAGGTTATATCGGCAGCCTGGGTGACCGCGACGAAGAAGCGCTGCTGCGTTTCAGTCGAGGCGCCGAGGAGCAGGCGCGCAAGGCGGCCCAGGCTCTGGGCTACTACTTGGCGCACGTCGACAGCGAGGTCAAGGCGCCTGGCGACAAGGACAAACCCGCGCAATTGATTCTGCGGGTCGAGCCGGGGGAACCTGTGCACCTGCGCAACGTCACCGTGCGCATCGAGGGGCCGGCCAGCGAACTCAAGGCCTTTCGCGTCCCCGACAGCAAGGCCCTGCGACCGGGCGAGCAACTCAACCATGGCACCTACGAGGATGCCAAGCGCCTGATCCAGAACCAGGCCTCGCGCTATGGTTTCTTCAATGGCCGTTTCGAGCGCCAGCGCCTGGCGGTCGATCCCCAGGCCGGGGTGGCCGACATCGAACTCATCTACCAGAGCGGCCCGCGCTATCGCCTGGGCGCGGTGAACTTTGGCGGCGATACGCCACTGGACAACGACCTGTTGCAACGCATGGTCTCGTTCAAGCCCGGCACCCCCTACGATTCCGAGCTGATCGCCGAACTCAACAACGATCTGCAATCGAGCGGCTACTTCGAGGGCGTGCGGGTGGACGCCGCGCCCACCGCCGCGGTGGGCGAGGAGATCCCCGTGGAGGTGCGCCTCGATACCCGCAAGCCGCGGACCATGGGCCTGGGTCTGGGCTTCTCGACCGACGTTGGTCCGCGCGGCAAGGCCAACTGGACCCGGCATTGGGTCAATCCGCAAGGCCATAGTTATGGTTGGGAGACCGAGCTCTCGGCGCCGCGGCAGAACGTCGGCCTGTGGTACGACATTCCGCTGGACCCGCCACTCACCGACAAGCTGCGCTTCGCCGGTGGCTACCAGAACGAGGATATCTCCGGCACCGACACTCTCAGCAAGCTGCTGACGGTGGGGCCGGAATGGCACAGCAAGCTGCCCAGCGGCTGGCAGCGGGTGGTTTCGCTGAAGTACCAGCGTGAAGAATACCGCCTGGGCGACGACTCGGGCCTGAGCAACCTGCTCATGCCGGGTGTCAGCTTTTCCTACCTGCGCAGCGACAACCGCATCGACCCGCATAACGGTTATCGCCTGCAGTTCGACCTGCAGGCGGCCAAGGAAGGGTTGGGCTCGGACACCAACCTGGTGCATGGCAACGTGCTGCTCAAGGGGCTGACCACCCTTGGCCAGAACCACCGCTTCCTCGGCCGGGTGCAGTTCGGCGGCAGCGCGACCAATGGTTATCAGCAGAACATTCCACCCTCGCTGCGTTTCTTCGCCGGTGGCGACCAGAGCGTACGGGGCTATGACTACCAGTCGCTGTCGCCGAAGAACAACAAGGGCGACCGCATTGGTGGTCGCTACCTGGTCGCGGGCAGCGCCGAGTACCAGTATTCGATTGCGCAAAAATGGCGCCTGGCAACCTTCATCGACCAGGGCAACTCCTTCAACTCGCTGGAGCTGCCTAGCCTCAAGACCGGCGTCGGTTTCGGCGTGCGCTGGGTGTCGCCGGTTGGGCCGTTGCGCCTGGACCTGGCGCGCGCGCTGGATGACGATGGCGGTCTGCGCCTGCACTTTTCCATGGGGCCTGAGCTGTGATGCGTGTATTCAAAACCTGCCTGCTGGTGCTGCTGGGCCTGTTGCTGCTGATCGGACTTGCCCTGGGCCTGGTGCTCGGTACCGACGCCGGCAGCCGCTGGCTGCTGGGGCGAGTGCCGGGGCTCGAGGTCAGTGCTTTCAGTGGTCGCCTGGGCGGCCAATGGCAGGCCAGCCAACTGCGCTGGGTCGAGGGTGACAACCGAGTCGAGCTGCAAGCCGCGCAAATGAGCTGGTCACCGGCTTGCCTGCTGCGTGCCACCCTGTGTATCGAGCGCCTGCAAGCCGAGCGTATCGACATGGCATTTGCCCCGGGCGAGCAACAGGCCGATAGCGGCCCATTGCAGTTGCCAACCCTGCGCCTGCCGTTGGCGATCGAGTTGGGTGAGGTCAAGGTGGGCCAATTGCGTCTGGACGGCAGCGATTTGCTCGGCGACCTGCAACTGGCGGCGTACTGGACCTCCAGCGGTTTGCGGGTCGACAGCCTGCGTTTACGTCGCGACGACCTGCGCTTGGACATTGCTGGCGATGTGCAACCGCAGGGCGACTGGCCACTGCAACTGCAAGGCACGCTGCAACTGCCGGCGGTTGATGGCAAGCCCTGGCAACTAGCGTTGAACGCCAGGGGCGAGTTGCACAAGACGCTCACCTTGCAGGCCGATAGCACGGGTTACCTGGATGCACGCCTGACCGGTGAGCTACAAGCACTAGCCGAGCACCTGCCGGCGCGCTTGAGCATTCGTAGCGATGGGTTCAAGCCTGCTGGCAGCCTGCCCGACACCTTGCAACTGGAGCAATTGAAGCTCGACGCCCAGGGGAATTTGCTCAAGGGCTACCTGCTGTCCGGCAGCGCCACCTTGCCGGCGGAGCAGGGCCCCGTGGGGCTGATGCTCGCGGGCAAGGTCGATGCCAAGGGGGCTCGACTCGATGCCCTGGACCTCAAGGCCAGCGACAGCCAGCACCTGAAGTTGCAGGCCAGTGCCGACTGGCAGCAGGGCCTGAGTGCCGAGGCGAGACTGGATTGGCTGGACTTCCCATGGCTGCGTCTGTATCCGCTGGAGCCCGCGCCCCAGGTCAGCCTCAAGCGCCTTGACGCTCAGGTGCAATACCGCGACGGCAACTACCAGGGCGCCTTCAAGGGCGACCTCGATGGGCCGGCAGGTGCCTTCAGCCTGGCCAGCCCGTTCGAAGGCGACCTCGCTCAGGTGCGCTTGCCGCAACTGGCGTTGAGCGCGGGGCAGGGCAAGGCGGCAGGCAGCATTGCCCTGCGTTTTGCCGATAGCCTGGCGTGGGATGTCGATCTGCAACTGTCGGCCCTGGACCCGGCCTACTGGTTGTCCGAGCTGCCGGGCAGCCTGGCCGGCCCCTTGCGCAGTCAGGGGGAATGGAAGAACGAACAACTCAGGCTCGAGGCGCGACTCGACCTCAAGGGCCGCTTGCGCGGCCAGCCAGCCTTGCTCAAGGTCGACGCCGAGGGCGCGGGCGATCACTGGACCTTGGGCAGCCTGGCAGTACAACTGGGGGAAAACCGCATCCATGGCAGTGGCAGCCTGCAGCAGCGCCTGGCCGGGCGCGTCGACCTGGAGCTGCCGCGGCTCGGCCAGCTGTGGCCACAGTTGCAAGGGCAGGCCAAGGGCCGCCTGGATTTAGCAGGCACCTTGGCAGCCCCGCAGGGTACGTTCACTTTGCAAGGCCAGCAACTCGGGCAGGCCGACAACCGTCTGCAGAGCCTTGATCTGGATGCACGCCTGGACAGCGCCCAGCGCGCGCAGCTAGCGCTCAAGGTTGGCGGTATACGCCTGGGTGAGACTGCCTTGGGCGATCTCCAGGTGCAAGGCAAGGGCGATATCCGCGAGCAGGCCGCCACGCTCGCCCTCGTGGGGCCCCAGCTCAAGCTTGACCTGGCCCTGGATGGCGCATTGAGCAAAGGTGACTGGCGTGGCCGCCTGGCCAGTGGACGTATCCAGGCCGGGGGCCAGGAATGGCAACTGCAGGCGCCGACGAAGCTGCAGCGCCTGGCCAGCGGGCAGCTGGATTTTGCTGCCCACTGCTGGCGTTCCGGCCAGGCCAGCTTGTGTGGCGAGGACCAGCGCCTGGCCCCTGAGCCGCGCCTGCGTTATCACCTCAAGCAGTTTCCGCTGGACAGCCTGGCGCAATGGCTGCCCAAGGACTTCGCCTGGCAGGGCCTGCTCAACGCCGATATCAACCTCGATATCCCGGCCAGCGGCCCCAAGGGCACAGTGCGCATCGATGCCAGCAAGGGGACCTTGCGGGTGCGTGACAAAGGGCGTTGGGTCGATTTCCCGTATCAGATGCTGCGCCTGGACAGCAACCTGGCGCCCCGGCGGGTCGACACGCGTCTGGATTTCCAGGGCGAGCGGCTTGGTGAGCTAAGCCTGAACACACGGCTCGACCCGCTGGGTCGCAACAAGCCGCTGTCTGGCGACTTTCGCCTGGCCGGGCTCGACCTGTCGATTGCCAGGCCCTTCCTGCCGATGGTCGAGCGCCTGGCCGGTCAGCTCAATGGCAGTGGCCGTCTGTCCGGCAGCCTGCTAG
The DNA here is from genome assembly GCF_004519305.1 of Pseudomonas sp. RIT623. Taxonomy (GTDB): domain Bacteria; phylum Pseudomonadota; class Gammaproteobacteria; order Pseudomonadales; family Pseudomonadaceae; genus Aquipseudomonas. The sequence goes on from NZ_SOZA01000018.1 coordinate 37,351, forward strand.
CGCCGCAAGTCAATGGCAGCCTGGCCTTGAGCGGTGGAGAGGTCAGTGGCGCCGAGCTGCCGATCAGCCTCGAGGCGTTGTCGTTGCAAGCGCTCATCGCTGGCGAACAGGTGCAGCTCAAGGGCGATTGGCGTAGTGGTGAGGGTGGGCGAGGGCAGTTGGCCGGGCAGATGACCTGGGGCCAGGCATTGGCCATGGACCTGCGTCTGCAGGGCCAGCAGCTGCCCGTCAACGTGGAACCCTACGCCGCCCTGGAAGTGGCTCCCGACCTGGTGATCCGCCTGGTCGACGATCGGCTGGCGGTCACCGGTAAGGTTCACGTGCCCAAGGGCAAGATCACCGTGCGGGAGCTGCCACCTTCAACTGTGAAGGTTTCCGACGACACGGTGATCGTCGGCCACCAGAATGAAGCCGGTAAGCCGCCAATGGCCGTGGCCATGGATATCGACGTCGATGTCGGCAGTGAAAAATTGTCGTTCAGTGGCTTTGGCCTGAGCGCCAACTTGCTCGGCCACGTGCACATCGGCGACAACCTCGACACCCGTGGCGAGCTCAGCCTGGCCGACGGTCGTTACCGCGCCTACGGGCAGCGCCTGACCATTCGCCGTGCACGCCTGTTGTTCGCCGGGCCCATCGACCAGCCATACCTGGATATCGAGGCCATTCGCCAAGTCGATGATGTGATTGCAGGTATCCGCCTCAGCGGCAGCGCCGAGCAGCCCACTACCAAGGTGTTCTCGGAGCCGGCGATGAGCCAGGAGCAAGCCTTGTCCTACCTGGTTCTGGGCAGGCCATTGGGCAGCTCTGGCGAGGACAGTAACATGCTTGCCGAGGCCGCCCTGGGCCTGGGCTTGATGGGCAGTGCTGGCCTGACCGGCGGCCTGGCGTCGAACCTGGGTATCGAGGACTTTCAGCTCGATACCCAAGGCTCGGGTAACAGTACCAGCGTGGTGGCCAGCGGTAACCTGACCGAGCGCCTGAGCCTGCGCTATGGGGTTGGCGTGTTCGAGCCGGCCAATACCATCGCGCTGCGCTACAAACTGAGTAAAAAGGTCTATCTCGAGGCCGCCAGCGGCTTGGCCAGTTCGCTGGATATCTTCTACAAGCGCGATTTCTAAGCGCTGTCCCTGACCCGCGCCGGCCATCCCTGGTCGGCTGCGGCTGCTGTTGACCCCATTAAACACTGACGGTTCTGACCTGGCGTGGTGTCGGACGCCGGGTACGTGGTGTGCGGGAATGTTCAACGGGTGTGACAGTCCTGGCGACGGATGTTGCCGATCTGACGCAGACTCAGCCCGTATTTGTCGGCCAGCAGGCTGCGGGACAGGCCATCGGCGCTTTCTTTCTGGATCTGCTGGTTGCGCAATTGCCGCTGGAAGTGGTCGGCCTTGGGAATTTCCAGGGCCAGGCCGGCAAAGCGCTCGATCAGCGCGTCGAGCGCCTGGGGTGGCAGGACGTCCGCCAGCTTGGTGCGATCGCGATGCTTGGGGATGTACTTAGGGCGCCCGCCGAAGGCGCTGGTCAGACGATAGGCGTTTTGCAAACCGATGCATTCGATCAGTGCTTGCAACGATTGTGGGAGTTGGTTGGTTTCTATGTTGTTCAGATCTGGCATTTCCACGTGAAGCTTCCTTTTGCTGTATGGATTTTTCAGGGCACTTGCCGCTCGAGGCATGCGCCGTGAATGGATTCTTGATCAGCTCAGGAAAGTGTCGCTAGGCGCGAAGCGGACCAGGACCTGTAGCCTTTACGGCTCATCAATTGAAGGCAGCAATACAGCTTTGCGTAGGAAATGCCTTCACCCATACGCTGTACGCCCCAAACCTCGGGGAGAATGGCTTCCATGATGGCATTTTGGGTGCATTACCCGGCGCGGTTGCAGGGGAAAGCCTCCCAAGGCTGCTGGGTGTGAGATCTCGAGGGAAAGGTAGGAAACTCAACATAGGAAAAAGCAGCGAGGTATCATGGCGTCGGCTCCCCGGGAGCCCCATGTCCCTGATGTCGCAAGGAACCTCCGATGACACACGTGCAGCGCCTGAAATATTCGATCCTGATCATCCTGGTGGTGCTGGGCATCATGCTCGGCCTAAGTTATCTGCAAAAGCAGGGCACCATCAGCGAGCAGACCTTCCAGTACATCGCCATCGCCATCGCGGTGGTCGTGGTGGTGATCAACGGGATCCTGCGGCGCAAGGTAAAACCTTGACGGGGCGGGCCGGCTTTTGTCTGCCGGCCATGCGCTCAGCGTGCGCTGTGCTGTTCGAGCACGGCGCGGGCCTGCGGGTTGAGGCTGTAGCATTTGTCGTGGCCAATGCTGATCACGCCTTCGCTGCATAAGCGCTTGAGCACTTCGCGCACGCTCAGGAACGACAGCGGAATGTCCAGTTGCTCGAGTTGCGCGTGGACCCCACGCACACCAATGCTGCGGCCATTGCGGTCGGCGGCGTGCAAGGCGTCGATGACCTTGAGGCGAATCAGGCTGGTGCGTAGGCCATAGCTGCGCAGCAGTTCGCGAATCTGCTCGTTGCCCAGGCGCTCTTCCGGTGCGGCCGGTGGCTGGCCCGGGCTGGGGGCGACCGGCAGCGCGCGTTGTGGGTTGTACATGTGAATGCTCCTTTTCGTGAACTGTCCCGAAATCATGGGTGCCTCACTTATAAAGACGAACGAGATCGACAAAACTGCAACTCCTCGGTAAAAAAATCCGACAACCTCTGTAGAAAACGTTACGGCACGCCGTTAACCGTAAAATTTTCATGTGGCTGCTCGTCTGTTCGGGATAACCCGAGTTGCATGAGGAATGCCCGTGACTGCCCGTCCCCTGTTCCACCTTGGCCTTGCCGTCGCGCTGACGGGGGCCTGCCTGGTCGCCCAAGCCCGCGAAGCGGTGGGTGATGCCTCCGCGCAAATTCGCCGGACCAGCTTCGGCGTGCCGCACATCCTGGCCAAGGATGAACGCGGCCTGGGCTATGGCATCGGTTATGCCTATGCCCAGGACAACCTGTGCCTGCTGGCGGGCGAGGTGCTGACGGTCAATGGCGAGCGCTCGCGCTACTTCGGTGGCGAAGGCAAGACCGTCGAGCAGCGCGAAAACCTGGCCAGCGATGTGTTCTTCACCTGGCTCAACGCCCCCGCGGCCGTTGATGGTTTTCTAAAGGCGCAACCGGTGGCGGTGCGTGAGCTGCTGGAGGGTTACGCCAGCGGCTACAACCGTGCCCTGGCCGAGCGTCGCAGCCAGGGGCTGCCGGCTGAATGCGGGGCGGGGGACTGGCTGCGTCCGATCACCAGTCGCGACCTGGTCAAGTTGACCCGGCGGCTGTTGGCCGAGGGCGGGGTAGGGCAGTTCGCTGAAGCTCTGGTGGCCGCGACCCCGCCGAAGCTGGCCGCGCAGCGGCCGCCGGTCGACTACAGCGTGGCTCTGGCCCGCCAGGCAAGCTTTGCCGCGGAACGCGGCAGCAATGCGGTTGCCGTGGGCGCGGAACGTTCGGCCAATGGCCGCGGCCTGCTGCTGGCCAATCCACATTTCCCCTGGGTCGGCGGCCTGCGTTTCTACCAGATGCAACTGACCATCCCCGGCCAGCTGGACGTGATGGGCGCGGCCCTACCGGGCCTGCCGGTGGTGAATATCGGCTTCAACCGTCACCTGGCCTGGACTCACACCGTCGACACCTCGAAGCACTTCACCCTGTATCGCCTGCAACTGGACCCGAAGGACGCCACCCGCTACCTGCTGGACGGCCAGTCGTTGCCGCTGGAGCGCCAGATGCTGAGTGTCACGGTCAAGGCCAAGGACGGCAGCCTGAGCCAGGTGGAGCGTCCGGTCTATGTGTCGAAGTTCGGCCCCGTGGTGCAGTGGCCGGGCCGTCTGGACTGGGACACCCACGCGGCCTACAGCCTGCGCGATGCCAACCTGGACAACACCCGGGTATTGCAGCAGTGGTACCGGATCAACCGTGCCGACAGCCTGGCGGCATTGAAGGACTCGGTGGCACGACTGCAAGGCATCCCGTGGGTCAACACCCTCGCGGTGGACGAGGCTGGCCAGGCGCTGTACCTGAACCAGTCGGTGGTGCCCTATGTCGACCAGGCGCTGTTCGAGCAATGCGGCAATCCCAAGGCTGCGAGCCCGCTGGTGGTGCTCGACGGCTCTCGCAGCGCCTGCCAGTGGAAGGTCGATGCGCAGGCGGCCCAGCCGGGGATATTCCCCGCGCACCTGCAGCCGAGCCTGGCGCGTCGCGACTTCGTGCAGCATGCCAACGACTCGGCGTGGATGGCCAACCCGGCGCAGCCGCTCACCGGTTTCTCGCCGCTTGTCAGTCGCGCCGACCAGCCCCTGGGCATGCGCAGCCGTTTCGCCCTGCAGCGTCTGCAAGGCAAGGGCAAGCTGGGTGTCGAAGAGTTGCGGCGCATGGTGTTTGATGACGAGGTCTACCAGGCCAGCCTGCTGAAACCTGACCTGCTGCAGTGGTGCCAGGGTGTCGAGGCCGACCTCAAGGCGGTGTGCGACAGCCTGCAGGCCTGGGATGGCAAGGCCGATCTGGACAGCGGCGTTGGCCTGCTCCACTTCATGAACATCCTCACTGCGTTGTCGGAGCATCCCGACACCTGGCGGGTGCCGTTCGATCCGGCCGATCCGCTGCATACCCCGCGTGGCCTGGCGGTAGAACAGGCGGCGGTCGGCAAGCTGCTGCGCGAGGCCGCCCTGGCTTCCCAGGCGCAGCTCGCCAAGGCCGGTATCGCCGCCGACCAGCGCTGGGGGCAGATCCAGCAGGCCGCCGATGGTACGCCGGTGCCGGGTGGTCCGCAGGCGCTGGGCGTGTACAACGCGATGGTCAGCGTGCCGGTGGGGCCGGGCAAGCGCCTGGTGGTCAGTGGTTCGAGCTATCTGCAGGTGGTCAGCTTCACCGAGCATGGGCCGCAGGCCCAGGGTTTGCTGGCGTTCTCGCTGTCGAGCGAGCAGGCTTCGGCGCATGCCGCCGACCAGACGCGGGCCTTCTCGGCCAAGCAACTGGCGCCGATTCCATTCACCGAGGCGCAGATCAAGGCCGACCCGCAGTATCGCCAGTATGTGATCAGCGAGCGGGACAAGGGGCAGGTGGTCACCACCCAGTAAGGGGCGGCTTTTTGTAGGTGCGGCCTGGTGTCGCGAAAGGGGCGCGCAGCGGCCCCGGGCTTCAGCGTTTATGCAGTAATCGCCGGGGCCGCTTTGCGGCCCATTCGCGACACAAGGCCGCTCCTACAAGGGCCTGGTGCTCAGGCGAATTCGAACGGGGCCAGCTGGAAGCCCTGTTCGTCCACCTGCAACGCCCAGCCGCGGCGATCCCAGTCACCCAGCACGATACGCCGCGCCGGCTGGCCATCGACCACCAGCTTGTGCAGCGCCGGGCGGTGGGTATGGCCGTGCACCAGGGTGCGCACACCGTGCGCCGCCATCACCTTCGGCACTTCCTCCGGGGTGACATCGACGATTTCGGTGTTCTTCATCCGCGTCTGAGATTGGCTCTCGCTGCGCAGCTTGCGCGCCAGCTTGTGCCGCGTGGACAGCGGCAGGTGCCGCAAGATCCAAAGGCTAAGCGGGTTGCGCAGGTAGCGACGCAGCTTCATGTAGCCGACATCGCGGGTGCACAGGGTGTCGCCATGCATCAGCAGCACCGGCTCGCCGCCCAGCTCGACCACGCAAGGGTCGTCCAGCAGGGTGCAGCCGGCCGCTTCGCAGAACGCCTGGCCGATGAGAAAGTCGCGGTTGCCATGCATCAGGTAGATCGCCGTCCCGCTGTCGGCCAGCCGGCGCAGGGCGTGGCAGATCGACTGCTGGAACGGGGTCATGGCATCGTCGCCGATCCAGGCCTCGAAGAAGTCGCCGAGGATGTACAACGCCTTGGCATGCCGCGCGCGGCCTTCGAGCAGATCAACAAACGCCCGGGTAATATCCGGGCGTTCTTCTTGCAGGTGCAGATCGGAGATCAGCAGGATCACTCAATGATCTCGGCTTTCTCGATGACCACGTCGTCTTTCGGTACGTCCTGGTGACCGGCCTTGGAACCGGTGGCGACTTTCTCGATGGCGTCGACCACTTCCTTGCCTTCGATCACTTCACCGAACACCGCGTAGCCCCAACCCTGCACGTTCTTGCCGCTGTGGTTGAGGAAGTCGTTGTCGGAGGCGTTGATGAAGAACTGCGCCGAGGCCGAGTGCGGCTCCATGGTACGGGCCATGGCGATGCTGTACTTGGTGTTCTTCAGGCCGTTGTCGGCTTCGTTCTGGATGCTGGCGCGGGTCTTCTTCTGGCTCATGCCAGCCTCGAAACCGCCGCCCTGGATCATGAAGCCCTTGATCACGCGATGGAACACGGTGCCGTCGTAGTGGCCTTCCTTGACGTACTGCACGAAGTTCTCGGTGGTCAGCGGGGCTTTTTCGGCATCCAGTTGCAGGACGATATCGCCGTGGTTGGTGCTCAGTTTGACTTTGGACATGCTGAAATTCGCTCTTTCAAGGCATACGGGAAATTAGGGTGCGCGCTGCGCTCGGTTAACCTGACGCAGCATCAGGCGACCGCGACACACGCCACTGGGTGGTGATTCTGCCGGATTGTAGACCGTTGCGGCGACAAAACGCGCCACTTTGTCAGTGCTCCGGCTGTCAGCAGCTTGACTGCTTCGGCTATGATAGGCGCTTTGATTCAATCGGCCTACCCGGCCGGCTACCTGCATTCAAGGACACTATGAGCAAGCCCACTGCCGACAACGCGCCAACCGCCGCTGCCAAAGGCGCCCCCGCCGTCCCTGTGAACTTCCTGCGGCCGATCGTCCAGGCCGACCTGGACGCGGGTAAGCACCAGAGCATCGTCACCCGTTTCCCGCCGGAGCCCAACGGTTACCTGCACATTGGTCACGCCAAGTCGATCTGCGTCAACTTCGGCCTGGCCAAGGAATTCGGCGGTGCCTGCCACCTGCGTTTCGACGACACCAACCCGGCCAAGGAAGACCAGGAGTACATCGACTCCATCCAGCGTGACGTCAAGTGGCTGGGCTTCGAGTGGGCAGGCCCGGTGCGCTACGCCTCGGACTACTTCGAGCAGTTGCACGACTGGGCGGTGGACCTGATCAAGTCGGGCAATGCCTATGTCTGTGACCTGACCCCCGAGCAAGCCAAGGAATACCGCGGCAGCCTGACCGAGCCGGGCAAGAACAGCCCGTTCCGCGAGCGCGGCGTCGAGGAAAACCTCGATCTGTTCGCGCGCATGAAGGCCGGTGAGTTCAAGGATGGCGAGCGGGTGTTGCGGGCCAAGATCGACATGGCCTCGCCGAACATGAACCTGCGTGACCCGATCCTGTACCGCATCCGCCATGCCCACCACCACCAGACCGGTGACAAGTGGTGCATCTACCCCAACTATGACTTCACCCACGGTCAGTCGGACGCCATCGAGGGCATCACCCACTCGATCTGCACGCTCGAGTTCGAAAGCCACCGTCCGCTGTACGAGTGGTTCCTCGACAAACTGCCGGTGCCGGCGCATCCGCGCCAGTACGAGTTCAGCCGCCTGAACCTGAACTACACCATCACCTCCAAGCGCAAGCTCAAGCAACTGGTGGACGAAGGCCACGTCGAGGCCTGGGACGACCCGCGCATGTCGACCCTGTCGGGCTACCGTCGCCGTGGCTACACCCCGGCCTCGATCCGCAACTTCTGCGAGATGATCGGCACCAACCGTTCCGACGGCGTGGTCGACATGTCGATGCTCGAGTTCAGCATTCGCGACGACCTCGACCGTACCGCGCCGCGCGCCATGTGTGTGCTGCGTCCGCTGAAGGTGGTCATCACCAACTACCCTGAGGGCCAGGTCGAGCAGCTCGAACTGCCGCGCCACCCGAAAGAGGACATGGGTGTGCGCGTGCTGCCATTCGCCCGTGAGCTGTACATCGACCGCGACGACTTCATGGAAGAGCCGCCAAAAGGCTATAAACGCCTGGAGCCGGCCGGTGAAGTGCGCCTGCGCGGCAGCTACGTGATCCGCGCCGATGAGGCGATCAAGGATGCCGATGGCAACATCGTCGAGCTGCGCTGCTCGTACGACCCGGACACCCTGGGCAAGAACCCCGAGGGCCGCAAGGTCAAGGGCGTGATCCACTGGGTGCCGGCCGCTGGTAGCGTCGAGTGCGAAGTGCGCCTGTACGACCGCCTGTTCCGCTCTGCCAACCCGGAGAAGACCGAGGATGGCGGCAGCTTCCTCGACAACATCAACCCGGACTCGCTGCAGGTGCTCAGCGGCTGCCGCGCCGAGCCTTCGCTGGGCCAGGCCCAGGCCGAGGACCGTTTCCAGTTCGAGCGCGAGGGCTACTTCTGCGCCGACCTGAAAGACAGCCAGCCGGGTCGCCCGGTGTTCAACCGCACCGTCACCCTGCGTGACTCCTGGGGCAGCTGAGGAAACGCCGTGCTTTCGATCTACAACACCTTGAGCAAGACCAAGGAAGCCTTCAAGCCGCTCGATGGCAACAAGGTGCGCATGTACGTGTGCGGCATGACCGTGTATGACTACTGCCACCTTGGCCACGGCCGCAGCATGGTGGCCTTCGACCTGGTCACCCGCTGGCTGCGCAAGAGTGGCTATGAACTCACCTATGTGCGCAACATCACCGACATCGACGACAAGATCATCAACCGCGCCAACGAGAACGGCGAGTCGTTCGACGCGCTGACCGCGCGCATGATCGACGCGATGCACGAGGACGAGCGCCGCCTGAGCATCCTCAAGCCCGACCTGGAACCCCGTGCCACCGACCATATCCCCGGCATGCACGCGATGATCCAGACCCTGATCGACAAGGGTTACGCCTACGCCCCGGGCAATGGCGACGTGTACTACCGCGTCGGCAAGTTTGTCGGCTACGGCAAACTGTCGCGCAAGAAGATCGAAGACCTGCGCATCGGCGCGCGCATCGAGGTCGACGAGGCCAAGCAGGACCCGCTCGATTTTGTCCTGTGGAAGGGCGTCAAGCCGGGTGAGCCGTACTGGGATTCGCCATGGGGGCCGGGCCGTCCGGGCTGGCACATCGAGTGCTCGGTGATGTCCACCTGCTGCCTGGGCGAGAGCTTTGACATCCACGGTGGCGGCAGCGACCTGGAGTTCCCGCACCACGAGAACGAGATCGCCCAGAGCGAGGCCGCTACCGGCAAGCAATATGCCAACGCCTGGATGCATTGCGGCATGATTCGCATCAATGGCGAGAAGATGTCCAAGTCGTTGAACAACTTCTTCACCATCCGCGATGTGCTCGACAAGTACCACCCGGAAGTGGTGCGTTACCTGCTGGTGGCCAGCCACTACCGCAGCGCGATCAACTACTCCGAAGACAGCCTGCGCGACGCCAAGGGCGCGCTCGAGCGCTTCTATCATGCGCTGCGTGGCCTGCCGCGGGTGGCTGCCCAGGGTGGCGAGGCGTTCGTCGAGCGCTTCACCGTGGCGATGAACGACGACTTCGGCACGCCTGAAGCCTGCGCCGTGCTGTTCGACCTGGTGCGCGAGATCAACCGCCTGCGTGACAGCGACCCCGAGGCCGCTGCCGGCCTGGCAGGTCGTCTGCGCGAGTTGGGGGATGTGCTGGGCGTGCTGCAACTGGAAGCCGATGACTTCCTGCGCGCCGGCGCCGAGGGCAAGGTCGATGCCGCTGAAGTGGAGGCGTTGATCCAGGCGCGTCTGCAGGCGCGCAGCGACAAGAACTGGGCCGAATCCGACCGCATCCGCGACCAGTTGGCCGCCATGGGCGTGGTGCTGGAAGACAGCAAGGGCACCACCACCTGGCGCCTGGCTGACTGATTGGCGCCACTGGGGCTGCTATGCAGGCCTTTCGTGGCACAAGGCCGCTCCTACAGAGCTGCGTGGCCCCCCTGTAGGAGCGGCCTTGTGCCGCGAAAGGGCCGCAAAGCGGCCCCGCTCTTTATTGAGCTACCCCAGCCAATGGGCAATGCAACACCAACTTGGCCCCACCCAGCTCGCTGGCCCCCACCTCCAAGCCGAACCCATGCAGGTCGACGATCGCCGCGACGATCGATAGCCCCAGCCCGAACCCCGCGTGGCGATGGCCTTCCTCGCTGCGGTAGAAGCGCTTCAACACCGCCTCGCGCTCATCCGCCGGAATCCCCGGTCCACTGTCCTCGACTGCAATATGCACGCCGGTATCGTCCTCGCTGGCGACGATACGCACCTGTCCGCCCTCGGGGGTGAACTTGATCGCGTTGCCCACCAGGTTGGCCAACGCCTCGAACAGCAACTCGCGGTCGCCATGCAGCGCCGGCAACTGCGCGGGCTGATTCAGTTGCAAACAGATACCTCCGTCCTCGGCCAGCGGCAGGTAGAAGTCGTGCAACTCCACCAGCAGCCCCTGCGGGTCAAGCTGGACAAAGCCGGCGCGCCGCTGCCGGTCTTCAAGTTCACTGATGCGAAGTAGTCCACGAAAACGCGCCATCAGTGTGTCGGTCTCGCCGATTGCCTGATCCAGCGCCTCGCCTTCGGCGGAGCCGGCAGGGCTCTGCTGGCGAATGCGGTACAGCTGGGCGCGCAGCCGGGTCAATGGCGTGCGCAGGTCGTGGGCGATGTTGTCGCATACCCCTTTGACCTCGTGCATCAGCCGCTCGATGCGGTCGAGCATGGCGTTGACGATGGCCGCCAGCATGTCCAGCTCGTCACGTCGGGCCGACAGCGGCAGGCGGTGGGTGAGGTCGCCGGCAACGATCAGGTCGGCTTGGTCCTGGATGGCGCGGATGCGCTTGAGTGGCCGGCGGCGCAACAGGTACCAGCCGGCAAAGCCGGGAATCAGGGTCAGCGAGATCCCCCAGAGCAGGGCATGCAGGATGATCCGGGTCACCACGAACAACGAGCCGTTGTCGCGCACCAGCACCAGCCAGCGGCCGTCCTGCACCTTGATCGCCACCGCGTCGCAGCTGTCGCGGGGCAGGTGCGGGTCGTCGGCGTCCAGGCAACGCTTGAGTTCATGGACCTTGCCATCGAGCCCTAACTCCGCGGGGATGTTGCGGATGCGTCCGCCAATGGGGTTGAGCTGGCGATCGAACAGGCCGTAGGCATCGAAGCTGCGTTCTTCGAAGGCTTGGCTGGCGATCAGTGCATCGTCCAGCTGCTTGCCGCTCATGTGGGCGAACAGGTGCTGGCGTTGCAGCATGGAGTGGCGGGTGAGCTTGTTCAGGTAGCTGGTGACCTCGAAGTACAGCACCCCCATGAGGATGCTGCTCCAGGCCACGAACAGGAAACTGTACAGCGCCAGCAGGCGGCTGGTGGAAGAACTCCAGCCTTTAGACGGGTTCGGCAATGGCATAGCCGGAGCCCCGCACGGTACGAATCAGCGGGTTCTGGCCGGGCGAGTCGATCTTCTTGCGCAGGCGGCCGATGTGCACGTCGATCAGGTTGGTGCCAGGGTCGAAGTGGTAGCCCCAGACCTCTTCGAAGATCATCATCCGGGTGATCACCTGGCCGGAGTGGCGCATCAGGTACTCGAGCAGCTTGTACTCGGTGGGCAGCAGGTTCAGCGCCTGTTCGCCGCGGCGGGCTTCGTGGCTGATCAGGTCCAGCTCGAGGTCGGCGACCTGTAGGCGGGTCTGGGTCATCGGCACGCTGTTGCGGCGCAGCAGCACCTCGACCCGGGCGGCCATCTCGTCGGAGGCGAACGGTTTGGTCAGGTAGTCGTCACCACCGGCGCGCAGGCCGCGCACGCGCTCGTCGACGTCCGACAACGCGCTGATCATCAGGATCGGCGTGGCGATCTTCAGGCTGCGCAGGGTGGTGACGATGGTCAGGCCGTCGACCTCGGGCAGCATGCGGTCGAGGGTGATCAGGTCGTAGCCGCCGGCGATGGCCTTGGCCAGGCCCTCGCGGCCGTTGTCGGCCCAGTCGACTTCCAGCCCGTGGCTGGACAGTTCGGCGACGATTTCCTGGGCGGTGACGGCGTCGTCTTCGATGGTCAGTACGCGAGGCATGCTGGTTCCTGGGCGGCGAGTGGAGACCTGATTGTGCCAAAGAATAGACAAGCGGCGATTTAAGAAAAATTCATCTGGGAGCATGGAACGGTAGGCGCCATAAGCAAAGGGGGCATGCCATCGCTGGCATGCCCCCTTTGTTCACTGCAGGCGCATGCCTCAGGCGACCTTGACGATCCAGCCCGCTGGCGCTTCTACGTCACCGCTCTGGATGCCGGTCAGCTCGGCGTAGAGCTTCTGGGTGACCGGGCCGACCTTCTCCAGGTCGTGGAACACGTGCAGCTTGCCGTTGTACTCGATACCGCCGATTGGGGTAATCACCGCGGCGGTGCCACAGGCGCCGGCCTCGATGAAGCGGTCGAGCTGGTTGATCTCGACATCGCCTTCGATCACGGTCAGGCCCAGGCGCGATTGCGCCAGTTCCATCAGCGACAGACGGGTGATGCCCGGCAGCACCGAGGCCGATTTCGGGGTGACGAACTCGTTGTTGGCAGTGATGCCGAAGAAGTTGGCCGAACCGACTTCCTCGATCTTGCTGTGGGTCAGCGGGTCCAGGTAGATGGCGTCGGCGAAGTTGGCTTTTTTCGCCTCGGCGCCTGGCTGCAGGCTGGCGGCATAGTTGCCACCGACCTTGGCCGCGCCGGTGCCTTGTGGCGCGGCGCGGTCGAAGCTGGAAATCTGGAAGTTGTGCGGCTTCATGCCGCCTTTGAAGTACGAACCCACCGGGATGGCGAAGATCGAGAAGATGAACTCGGGCGCGGTGCGCACGCCGATGTTGTCACCGGTGCCGATCACGAATGGGCGCAGGTACAGGGCGCCTTTGCCGTGGGGCGGCACGAACTTCTCGTTGGCCTTGACCACTTGCTTGCAGGCTTCGATGAATACATCGGTGGGCACCTGCGGCATCAGCAGGCGAGCGCAGCTGCGTTGCATGCGCGCGGCATTCTGGTCAGGACGGAACAGGTTGATCGAGCCGTCCTTGCAACGGTAGGCCTTCAGGCCCTCGAAGCACTGCTGGCCATAGTGCAGGGCAGTGGAGCCTTCACTGATGTGCAGCACGTTGTCTTCGGTCAGGGTGCCCTTGTCCCACTCGCCGTCACGCCATACGGACAGGTAACGTTTGTCGGTCTTGATGTAGTCGAAACCCAGCTTGTCCCAGTTAATGCTTTCGTTACTCATGACACCCTCATTGCTCTTGCCCGAACACGGCGGGCTGCTTTTATATGCGCACCCCGCCACCATAATACATCCGGCGCGGATCGGGAACGGCCAGTCACACAATCCGCCGGGCGTGTACGTTCGGGTCAGTCGCTGTCGCGATGACGATTACGATGAACGAACAACCCTGAGCCTGTGCAGAGCAGAAATGTCACCCACATGACCCAATCCACGCCCAGGTACAGGCCCTGAGGAAGGAACCGCCAAATCAGCACACCTGCGCCAAGCAGAGACAGCCCAGCCCATTTGCGTACCTTTGCAGCGCGAAGGTTGTGGTAGAGCACGGCTGCTGCAAGTATGAGCAGCGCCGCGGCGATGAAGGCATTCATGGGTGCGCCTGGATAATAAGCGATTGGCTTGACCGTTGCGGTCCGATTCCTCCGCTGACACTCGCCTCTACGTGGACCATCCTGTCGCCCATGTGGTAAGTCGGTAACCTGCTGCTTGCCAGTGGGCCGATGGCCACCCCCAGCACGGCGCCGGTTATTGGCGCGACCAGGCCCACAGGTACGCCAATAGCTGTGCTGATTAGCGCACTGACGTGCCCGCGTTGGTCATTCAGTGTATCGGCTTGTTCTCTGGTGAGCGCCATGGAGATCGATACCCGAACTTGGCAGGGGCCTTTCGCCTGCGTACGGTCGTAGACCTGTATCAAGGTTTCTGTCACTCGATAGCTGGCCTGCCGAGCGCTCGTGAAATCAAGCATTGCAAGCTTTGCGCGGTCTGCTGGATGAATAGTCAGTTCATGAACATCAAGCACGATGCCGCGGTTGGCGATGACTTGATAGGTTTTCTCGAATTGCACTGTGACTTCCCTTTCGTTGCTGGGGCGTGTTTCCCAGGGCCTGACAGTGAAAGGTTTTTGCAGTTGAACGAAGCTCCGTTCTTCCGAATTGGTTGTGGGACTTTTCTGTAATTTTGAGCCGTTCGAGGATCCGCCTCAGCGCAAGCGCCGGTTCCAGTCGCCGCCATGATCGCGCCAGCAGGCTTCTTCGCTGTCGAAGCCCACGTGCCAGGCTACATGGTCCAGCGCGACGCCTGCATCGCTCAGTGCCTGGGCAGTCAGCGCGATCATCCGCGCCTTGTCCGTGCCGGCCAGTGCGCGGGCCTTGTCGGTGTCGTCGGCGAACACCCAGGTGATGCGCAGGCTGGCAGGGAAGTCATCGAGGTCGACCTGATGGGTGAGCCAGGCAAAGCCGACGATCTCGGCCTGGGCAGTGGCGCAGGCTTCGGTCAGGCAGGCGACCATCTCGCGCTCCAGGCGCGCCAGCGTTCGGCGATTACCAGCCATCAGTCGTCGATCTGCTGGCAGAAGCGCAGACGGTTGCCGAACGGGTCGGCCACCTGCATCTCCAGGCCCCAGTCCACCTCCTCGGCCGTGGGGCGGGCGTAGCCATACTGCTTGGCCAGCAGTTCGCGCTCAAGGGCCTTGAGGTCGGCGACCCGGGCGAACACCGCCGAGCCTGGGGTGGCATCGCCATGGTGTTCGGACAGGTGCAGGACCAGCCCGTCGCGGTGAATCTGCATGTACAGCGGCAGGTCGGCGGCGAAGCGATGCTCCCAGTCGAGGGTGAAGCCGAGGAAGTCGAGGTAGAACTCCCGGGCCTTATCCACCGAGAAGATGCGCAGAATCGGAATGGCGGGGGCGAATTGCATATACAGGCTCACTGATTAGTGGGGGGCAGGGGCGCCGTCATGCGCTCGCGCGTGTCTTTGTCGATCTGCTCGCGAAGGGCTTGGAACAGCGGCGAGGCGTCAGTATAGCGGCGGCCATAGTCGAGGTTGAAGGCGTAGTCGAAGTCCGGCGGATTGGCTCCCTGGGTGTGCTGCAACAGGGTTTCCAGCTTGTCCAGGGCCTTCACTGCGCGGGCCTCGGCGCTGCGTGCCGCACTGTACTCCTGCCACAGGTCGAGGATGTCGGTGCGCAGCGGCTCGTCGAGCACCGCGCACAGTTGCCGCAGGTCGGCGAATTCCTGCTGGTCCTTGTCCTGGCCGGGGTGTTGGTCGACGGCGGGGATATCGCCGTGCAACGCCTCGCCCAGGTCGTGGATGACACACAGTTGCACGACCTTCAACAGGTCGAGGCCAGGCATCTGGTCGGCGAACACCAGGGCCATCAGGCACAGCCGCCAGCTGTGCTCGGCGGTGCTCTCGGTGCGGCCGGTGGCGGTGTGGGCACTGCGTAGCACGTCCTTGAGACGTTCGGCCTCGCGTAGAAAGACCAGGCGGTTGGCCAGCAATTGATGATCCATTTCAGCTCCCCGGGTGGATACAGTCCGTTAGCCTAGACGTGGGGCTGCCCGTGGACCACGGATAATTTATGCGCGCAGGCTCAAGCCAGGGTTTCGACCAGGCGCGCGGCGCTGCCGTCGGCCAGCAGCAGACGGGTCCAGCGGCAGCGCCCGGCCGTGATCGGCACCACCCGCGAGCGGTTGTGGCCAGTGTCGAACTCCAGCGCTGGTGGCGCCAGCTGTTCGCGCCAGCCGAGGGCCTGCAGGCTGGCCTCGCGCTGCATGATCGCCTCGCTGCTGAAGCGCCAGAGCGAGTGCCCCAGCAAGTCTGACAGCGGCAGGGCGAACTCGGCGGCGCGGGAGGGCGAGCAGGCCAGCAGGCGGTGGCTGAGATCGCAGACCAGGTGCACCGGTCGCTGGTTGCCCTCCACCAACCGGGCCAACGCCCGGTCGGCGGCGGCACTCAGACGGGCGCCGAGCAGTTGCCCGAGCCGTGCCTGCTCCTGCGGGCTCATCAGCTGCTGGCCGCTCTCCCAGCGGGAAATGGTCGATTGCGCCACGCCGAACAGCTGGGCCGCGTGCGCTTGCTTGACCCGGTGCAGCAAGCGCCAGCGGCGCAGCGCGATACCCAGGCCGGCGGGTTGGGGCAGGGCGGTAGCGGGCATGGGCTGACCTGTCGGGCACTGGAACGGAGCGGCAGTGTCGCGCGGGCTCTACGGCAGGGCAAGGCGCACTGACCGGCGGTTCGCAAGTTTCATCTGCGTTCACCTGCGCAGTTGGCCCGCTCCCTGCTATATCCAGCCAGCGAATTTGATCGAGTGGTCAACCCGGCGCGCCAGCGCGCGACCGGCGCATGACCCTCCGGCCGGCCGCCAGGCCACGGATTTCAGGGGTAGCAGGATGACACTGGGGCAACGGATCGAAGCACCGCAGGCAGACCCAGGCTGGAGTGCCCACCTGCAGTTGCGCTTCAACCTGCGCGAGGGGGTGACCCGCCTTGGTGCGAAGCGCCATGTCGGACCTCTTTTGGTGCAGCGCCCGTTCCATCCCGAAGGCGCGCCGTGCCATGTGTATGTGCTGCACCCACCAGGCGGCATCGTTGCTGGTGACCGGCTGGACCTGGATATCCACCTCGAAACGGGCAGCCACGCGTTGTTGACCATGCCGGGAGCCAGCAAGTTCTACCGTAGCGTCGGCCCGACCGCGCGCCTGGCCCAACGTTTTCACCTGCAGGCCGGCAGCACCTTGGAGTGGCTGCCCCAGGACAGCATTTTCTTCAATGGCGCCCGCGCCAGCCTCGACAGCCGTTTCACCCTCGAGCCCGGTGCCCGCCTGCTGGCCTGGGAAACCCTGTGCCTGGGCCGTCCGGTGATCAACGAGGATTTCGCCCAGGGCGCGCTGGACAGCCGCTTGTGCATCGAGCTGCCCGACGAACCTGGCCTGCACGAGCGGCTGCGCATCGAGGGTGGCCACCTGGGCAAGCTCGCTGGCCACCCCTTGCTCGCCACCTTCTGCGCCACGCCCGCCGACCCAGACGTGCTGGAACGGGTCCGCCAGTTGCTCGATGGCTTGCCGACGCCGGCCGGGGCCACCTTGCTCGGCCCGCTGCTGGTGATCCGCCTGCTCGACCACGACAACCAACGCCTGCAACACAACCTGCAGCGCCTCTGGCACCTGCTGCGCCCGGCCGTGCTCGGCCTGGCGCCGTGCCCGCCGCGCATCTGGGCCACCTGAGAGAGCCGCCATGGAGCTGACCCCAAGAGAGAAAGACAAACTGCTGTTGTTCACCGCCGCGCTGCTGGCCGAGCGTCGGTTGGCCCGTGGCCTGCGGCTCAATTACCCGGAAGCGGTGGCGTTGATCAGCGCCGCGGTGCTCGAAGGCGCTCGCGATGGCCGCACGGTGGCCGAGCTGATGAGCCTGGGCCGCGAAGTACTGGTGCGTGAGCAAGTGATGGACGGTGTGCCCGAGATGCTCCACGACGTTCAGGTCGAAGCGACATTCCCCGACGGCACCAAGCTGGTGACCGTGCATGACCCCATCGTCTGAGGTGCTGCCCATGATTCCCGGAGAAATCCAGGTCGCCGCCGGCGACATCGAACTCAACGTCGGCCGCCAGACGCTCAGCGTCAGCGTGGCCAACCACGGCGACCGCCCGGTGCAGGTCGGTTCGCACTACCACTTCTTCGAGGTCAACCACACCCTGGTGTTCGAGCGTGCGCCGACCCGCGGCTTTCGCCTGGACATCCCGGCCGGCACCGCGGTGCGTTTCGAGCCGGGCCAGGCCCGTACCGTCAGGTTGGTGGCCTATGCTGGCAAACGTGTGGTGCATGGTTTTCAGGGCAAGGTGATGGGCGCGCTGGAGGGCAGGGCATGAGCCGTATTTCCCGGCAGGCCTACGCCGATATGTTCGGCCCCACCGTCGGCGATCGCGTGCGCCTGGCCGATACCGCGCTGTGGGTGGCGGTGGAGCAGGACTTCACGGTTTATGGCGAGGAGGTCAAGTTCGGCGGCGGCAAGGTGATTCGCGACGGCATGGGCCAGGGCCAGATGCTGGCCGCCGAGGCCATGGACCTGGTGCTGACCAACGCCCTGATCATCGACCACTGGGGCATCGTCAAGGCCGATATCGGTATCAAGCACGGGCGCATCGCCGCCATCGGCAAGGCCGGTAACCCTGATGTACAGCCAGGCGTGACGATTGCCGTGGGGCCGGGCACCGAGATCATCGCCGCCGAAGGCAAGATCGTCACCGCCGGCGGCATCGACTCGCATATCCATTTCATCTGTCCGCAGCAGGTCGAGGAAGCGCTGACCAGCGGCATCACCACCTTCATCGGCGGTGGCACCGGGCCTGCCACTGGCACCAACGCCACCACCTGCACCCCTGGCCCCTGGTACCTGGCGCGCATGCTCCAGGCCGCCGACAGCCTGCCGATCAACATCGGCCTGCTGGGCAAGGGCAATGCCTCGCGGCCCGAGGCCCTGCGCGAGCAGATCGACGCCGGAGCCGTGGGCCTGAAGCTGCACGAGGATTGGGGCTCGACTCCAGCGGCCATCGACTGCTGCCTGGGCGTGGCCGAGGAAATGGACATCCAGGTGGCGATCCATACCGACACCCTCAACGAATCGGGCAGCATCGAGGACACCCTGGCCGCCATCGGCGAACGTACCATCCATACCTTCCACACCGAAGGTGCCGGTGGTGGTCACGCCCCGGACATCATCCGTGCGGCGGGGCAGGCCAACGTGTTGCCGTCATCGACCAATCCGACCCTGCCGTACACGGTCAATACCGTCGACGAGCACCTGGACATGCTCATGGTCTGCCATCACCTGGACCCGAGCATCGCCGAGGACGTGGCCTTTGCCGAGTCGCGCATCCGTCGCGAGACCATCGCCGCCGAGGACATCCTCCACGATATCGGCGCCTTCGCCATGACCTCCTCCGACTCGCAGGCGATGGGCCGGGTTGGCGAGGTGGTGCTGCGTACCTGGCAGGTGGCGCACCAGATGAAGCTGCGCCGCGGCCCGCTGGCGCCGGACAACGACTTTAGCGACAACTTCCGGGTCAAGCGCTACATCGCCAAGTACACGATCAACCCGGCGCTGACCCATGGCATCGCCCATGAAGTGGGTTCGGTGCAAGTGGGCAAGCTTGCCGACCTGGTGCTGTGGGCGCCGGCGTTCTTCGCGGTCAAGCCGGCGCTGGTGCTCAAGGGCGGGATGATCGCCAGCGCGCCGATGGGCGATATCAACGGCTCGATCCCCACGCCGCAGCCGGTGCACTACCGGCCGATGTTCGGCGCCCTGGGCGCGGCGCGCCATGCCACGCGCATGACGTTTTTACCCCAGGCCGCCATGGACCGTGGCCTGGCCGCAGAGCTGAACCTGCGCAGCCTGATCGGCGTGGTCCATGGCTGTCGGCGGGTACGCAAGGCCGACATGGTCCACAACAGCCTGCAACCGCGGATCGAAGTCGACGCGCAAACCTACCAGGTGCGCGCCGATGGCGAACTGCTGGTGTGCGAGCCGGCCCACGAACTGCCGCTGGCCCAGCGCTACTTCCTGTTCTGAGGGAGCGATGCCAATCAACGTTGCACGTTCTGGTTTGTTTTGAAGGAGTGAACATGATCGTACTGACCCAAAGGCTCAGCGCCGCTGCCAGGGTGACCGGCAGCGTCACCCTGAGTGTCGACAGCCGTATCAAGAGCCGCCTGCGCGTGACCCTCGACGATGGCCGCGAAGCCGGCCTGATGCTCGAACGCGGCCACCTGTTGCGCGGCGGCGAACTGCTCGCCGATGCCGATGGCCGCCAGGTGATTCGCGTGCTGGCGGCGCCCGAAGCGGTGTCGACAGTGCGCTGCGCCGACCCACACCTGCTGGCGCGCGCCGCCTATCACCTGGGCAATCGCCATGTGCCGCTGCAGATCGAGCCGGGCTTGCTGCGCTACCAGCACGACCATGTACTCGACGACATGCTGCGTGGCCTAGGCCTGAGCGTCGCCGCCGAACAGGCGCCGTTCGAGCCCGAGGCTGGCGCCTACCAGAGCACAGCGCACAACCACGACCACCCGTTCGTGCGCCTGAATGCACCTGCCTGACCTTTGGAGCTTGCAATGAAAAAGACCTTGGCCTTTTTGCTGTTGATGGTGGCCCTGCCGGCCTTCGCCCACCCAGGGCACGATGCCAACCCGTTGCAGGATGGCTTGTTGCACCCGCTCACTGGCCTTGATCATCTGCTGATGCTGCTGGGCACCGGCGCGCTCGCCGCCCTGGCCAGGCGCCCCCTGAGCTTGCCGCTGGCGACCCTGGCGGCGATGTTCGGCGGCGCCGTGTGCGGCCACCTGTTCGGCAACGTGATCGGCATGGAGCAGATGATTGTCAGTTCGCTGCTGGTGGCCGCCGCCGCCCTGTTGTTGCCCAGCCGCCAGTGGCTGTTGTCGCTGATCATGCCGGTGTTCGCCCTGTTCCACGGCTGGGCCCATGGCGTGGAGGCCACCCCGAGTGCGTTCTGGCTGTTCAGCGCCGGCTTCGTCACCGTCAGTGGCCTGTTGCTGGCGGCAGGTTTCGCTGGCGGTTGCCTGTTGCGGCGTCACCCGGGGTTGCAGAAAGCCTTCGGTGGCGGCCTGCTGGCCGGTGCCGCGCTGGTGCTGGCCGGTTGATGCACAGCGACCTGGCGCTGCTGCGCCTGCTGCAACTGGCCAGCCCAGGGCTGCCGGTGGGCGGTTTTACCTATTCGCAAGGCCTGGAATGGGCCGTCGAGGCCGGTTGGGTGAGCGGTGCCGTGGGCTTTGCCGCCTGGCAGCGTGAGCAATTACGCGACACCCTGGGCTGTCTCGATTGGCCGGTGCTGGCCCGCCTCTACCAAGCCTGCCAGGCGCATGATGCACAAGCGTTCGCCCACTGGACGCGCTTTCTGTTGGCCAACCGTGAAACCGCCGAGCTGCGCCTGGAAGAGTGCCAGCGCGGCAGCGCCCTGGCGCGGCTGCTCGAAGGCTGGCAGTTGGCCCAGGAGCCGGCCTGGCGCTCCAGTCTCGAACTCAGCCAGCTCGGTGGCATGGCCTGGCTGGGCGCGCATTGGGCGATTCCGCTGCGCCAGCTTGCCCTCGGCCATGGCTATGCCTGGCTGGAAGGGGCGGTGATGGCTGGGGTCAAGCTGGTGCCGTTCGGCCAGCAAGCCGCCCAGACGCTGTTGCGCGATTTGGGCGCGGAACTGCCCGGCGTGCTCGATCAAGCCTTGATGCTGCAGGACGGCCAGCTCGGTGGTGGCCTGCCACTGCTGGCGATTGCCTCGTCACGCCACGAAACCCAATACACCCGTTTGTTCCGTTCCTGAGGATTGCCCCATGCAAAACTACCAGCAACCCCTGCGTGTCGGCGTCGGCGGCCCGGTCGGCTCCGGCAAGACCGCACTGCTCGAAGCCCTGTGCAAGGCCATGCGCGATGAGTACCAGATCGCCGTGGTGACCAATGACATCTACACCAAGGAAGACCAGCGCATCCTCACTGAGGCTGGCGCCCTGGAGCCCGAGCGCATAGTGGGCGTCGAAACCGGCGGCTGTCCGCACACCGCGATCCGCGAGGATGCTTCGATGAACCTGGCCGCGGTCGAAGCCCTGGCGCGAAAATTTGGCAACCTCGAGGTGATTTTTGTCGAGAGTGGCGGCGACAACCTCAGTGCCACCTTCAGTCCGGAATTGGCCGACCTGACGGTGTATGTGATCGATGTCGCCGAGGGCGAGAAAATTCCGCGCAAGGGTGGGCCGGGCATCACCAAATCGGATTTCCTGGTGATCAACAAGACCGACCTGGCGCCCTACGTAGGGGCCTCGCTGGAGGTGATGGCGCGCGACACACGACGCATGCGCCCTGAACGGCCGTGGACCTTCAGCAATTTGAAGCAGGGTGAAGGCTTGCAAGCCGTGATCGATTTTATCGTTGAGCGAGGGATGCTCGGGGTAGGGCGTCGTCGGCGCGAAGGCGCTTAGGTCAAGCGATCGGGGTGTTGCCCACGCGATCGTGCGTAAACGGCGGCCCGCTTGAGGGCGCAGGGCCACCTTCATAGGTTTGGCTGAGGAGGTAGAGTCATCGGGGGTGGCGGCGTACCTTGCCGCCAGTTCACTGACTCAAGGACGCTAACATGAATACCACGGCATTGATCGCCCTATGGATTGTCGCAAACTCAGCTCAGGTACAGCCTGATGACTGCGCCCCGCAGGCAATTCTCCCTTCACCCTTTACCCCGCCTGCGTCGGCGAGTGGCAATGCCGCGCAGGTAGCGGGGCTCGGGCACTACGGTGGTGTGACCGCGATGGACTGTCCGGACGATACCTTGCGCACATCGGTTGGGCATTGCCAGCCATTCTTCGAGTTCGACTGAGCCTTGTGATAATGCTGTGCCGCAGGCGAGGCTCTTCGCCTGCGTTCCCTTCGTCAGGTTGGGTTCGAGTACGCCCAACCTGAGCCCTTCGGTGTTCCACACGCGCCTGCGCGAAGCACCTAAGCATTGAGCCTGTCAGCTGCCCTGAATGCGTTTTCCGGTCAATCTGCGGCCGTCTGGAACGCCTCGCTCAATGCGCTCCCTGGCCCGCGTTGTAGGAAACTTCACAGCGTTGCGGTAGACCAGTGCAGGACTAAAACACCATCGCCATTGAATTGAACGGGCTTTGTGCACGACAGAGGAAGATATCCAGTCGTTGCACCAGGCTTTGGCAAAGGAATGTAGTCGGTGATGTAAGTAAAGTTCGTCGGGCTGACGGCAGAAAGGATTGAGAAAGTTCATCTGCAGCAGCCCCAACAAATACTACAGAAGGATTACATGATGAAACGCCTTGCACTGATCGCATTTCTGGCCACTGCTGGTCTGACCCAAGTCGCCCTGGCGGGTGATTGGCCAGACAATTGCCCGGAAGGTACCTACCCGACGCCAGTGGGTCATTGCCAGCCTGCCTGGGATTTTGAGTGATCGTTAACGATCGACTAGCGCCCTAGGTGGATTAACCCCCGTCCGTATCGCCACGGACGGGGTCTTTTGTGCAAGGCCGTCCTGTCGAGCGCCGGGTTGGCAGTTGACGGAGCTGCTCGGTGGGCGGCAACCGAGGGACAGCGCAAATGTGCTCAAGGCATAGGCAAATCCTTGGTCGCGTGATCTGCCGCAGGTTTAGGCGTCGAGGTAAAGTGACAGAAAAACCGATGCCGTGCCCCGCGCCAGAGAGGTATCCATGGCCTCCTATACCTTGCGTCAACTCAAGTACTTCGTCACTACCGTCGAGGCTGGCAGCGTGGCCGAGGCTTCCCGTCAGCTTTATATCGCCCAGCCATCGATTTCCACCGCGATCAAGAGCCTGGAGGAAAGCTTTGGCGTGCAACTGTTCATCCGCCATCATGCCCAGGGCGTCTCATTGACCCCAGGTGGCAAGCGTTTCTATGCCAAGACCCGGGCGTTGCTGCAGATGGCCCATGAATTCGAGCAGAACGCCCTGGCCGACAACGACACCGTAGCTGGACAGATCGATATCGGCTGCTTCGAGACCGTGGCACCGCTATACCTGCCGCGGCTGATCGCCGGTTTTCGTGAACGTTACCCGGGAGTCGACATCCGCCTGCGCGACGGTGAGCAGCAGGACCTGATTCAGGGTTTGACGGCCGGCACCTTCGACCTGGCCTTTCTCTATGATCATGACCTGGACGGCACCATCGAGACCGAACCGCTCATGCCGCCCCAGAAGCCCTACGTGCTGCTGCCCGAGAAGCATCGTTTCGCCGGCCAGGCCCAGGTGTCGCTACGCGACCTGTGCCCGGAACCGATGATCCTGCTCGACGTGGCGCCGAGCCGTACCTACTTCGTCAGCCTGTTCAATGACCTTGGGTTGACGCCGAACATCGTCTTCAGCTCACCGTCGATCGAAATGGTGCGCGGGATGGTTGGTCAAGGCTTTGGGTTTTCGCTGTTGGTCACCCGGCCTCATTCTGAATTCACCTATGACGGGCAGCGCCTGGTGACCCTCGATATTGCCGAGCCGGTGGCCTTGTCGGGGTTGGCTGCGGCCCATCTGAAGCGATTGCAATTGACCAAGCCGGCGCAGTTGTTCGTGGCTTTTTGTCGGGAGCAACTGGCCAGTGGGTAGCGCAGGCTTGCCGGGAACAGAATCAGCCGAGATGATGCGCCCATGACTCGATTCACCGGTTTGCACGCCGTCCGGCGTAGCCTGTCTGCGCAGGGGCCGCAGTGGCTCTGGCTGCGCTACCAGCGACCCTATCATTGGCCGTCGACCTTGGCGTTCTTCGCCGCGAGGTGTATTCCCGGTATCGAGAGCTGCCTGGAGGGTGTATATCGGCGCAGTTTCGTCTGGGCGGGGCGCCATGGCGTGCTCGAGGCCAAGCCGGGGGTGTGCCTTCGGGTGCGTCTGAGCGGGGTGGCTCCGGCGCAAGTTCCTGGGTTGATTGCTCGCTTGCGCCGCGTGTTCGACCTGGATGCCCAGCCCGCGCGGATCGCCGCGGCGCTCTGCGCCGACCCGTTGATGGCACGCTTGCTGGCCGCCCGCCCGGGCCTGCGTGTGCCCAAGGGCTGGGAGCCCTGCGAGCAGGCGATGCGCACTGTGCTGGGGCAGCAGATCAGTGTCGCCGGCGCCATGACCCTGGCCGGCCGGCTGGTGGCTCGACATGGGCAGCCATTGCACGCCGCCGAGCCGTGCTTGAGCCATGTGTTTCCCGGCGTCGAAGCACTGGCGGTGGCTGAGTTGACCGGACTGGGCATGCCCCAGGCGCGAGCAATGACCTTATCGACCCTGGCCAGGGCCTTGCTCGTTCAGCCCGACTTGCTGCGGTCGGGCCAACCGCTTGAGCGCGCTATCAATCGCTTGTGCCTGCTCAAGGGTATCGGCCCGTGGAGCGCGCATTACCTGGCTTTGCGCCAGCTGGGCGATAGCGATGCGCTGCCCCTGGGGGACGTGGCGCTGGTCAAGGCCCTGCGCCTGCATGAGGGCCCGTTGGCACAACTGGCCGAACGCGCCCAGGCCTGGCGCCCTTGGCGTGCCTATGCGGCGCAGCACTTGTGGGCCTCGTTGGCCGACTTTCCCCCGGCAAGCGGTCGCCAGGGCAGGTAAGCGGTCGGGTTTGGACCACCTGTCGGATCAGCGGGACTGTCGGTCGAACGATCTGCCTGCGACCAGGATCTTCCACTAAGGTGCAAGAGGATTGCGCTGCTCTTCATAGCCTGGGCGAAGGGACCGTCGCCGGGGCGTAATCACCCACAACAGGCCAGACAGAGAGGGACGTACCATGTCGTTGATTGGCGTTTCGATGCTTGAAATGCGGCAGATGATCGAACAGGCCTGCCTGCCCGATCGCTGCGAGGTGAGCTGCCCGGATGGCGAATACCTCACTATCCGCCTGGGCCAGGGCCAGAGCCTGGACGATTGCCTGACTGTCACCGGGGTGCCGGTGACCAGCCTCAACAGTTGCCGCGACCTGGTTGGCCTGGTGACCCAGCTCAAGGAGCAGCGTCACGGCCAGCCGCAGCCGCTCAAGGCGTTTGCCTGAGCGGCGACAGCCCGGTCAGCCGAGGCTGGCCGGGCGCACATATTCAGGCATCAGGCCGTTGAACCAGAACAGGATCATCGACACCAGCAGGGTGACCAGCAGCAACAGCCCCACCCCCCAGATGCAGGTGGCGAACAGCATGGCTTGCTCCTTGCGCAGCCGCAGGAAGGTTTGCAGGCCGCCATACAGCAGCACGCTGGCATAGGCCGACGCCGCCAGCAACGCCACCACCGCCACCCAACGCACCGGGACCAGGCCCACCACCCCGGCGAAGAACCAGGGCGTGGCGCAATAGGCGGCAAAGCCGATGCATTGATTGAGGTTCGGTTGCACATCGAAACCGCGCGACATCCAGCGGATCATCACCCCCATCAACATCACCCCGACCACGGTCGTGGCGTACAGCAGCCCGGCCAACTGCGCCGCGCTGGTCGCGTCCAGGCGTACCCGTGCCTCGGTGGCCAGGCTCCAGCCCAAGGTGCTGGTGCCGACGAACAGGCACAGGGCCGGGATCAGCGCCAGCACCAGCAGCCGTGGCAAGTATTGCTGCGGGTGGTCTTCCTCGGCCCGGCGGATCTCGATCCAGGCGTCGGCTGGGTGGGTGAAGAGCTTGAGCAATGGGCTGTTCATGGTGTTCTCCTCGCAAGGCATGCACTGCCTTTGTGCTATGGAGACGCGGGTTCGCGGCAGGGTTCAGCCGGGCTTAACGCCGTTGATCGGCTATTGCAGCTCCAGCAGCAGGTTGAGGCCGCCGTCGCCGCAGCGCACATGGTCGCGGACCACGCCGTGGTAGCTGCGGCCCTCCCAGACGAACGCGACACTGTGGGCGCGCTCCACCTTGCCCGGCAGCGGCGGTTCGATATGCAGGCGCAGGGCCGGGCGCCCCTGCAGGTTGAGGGCTGCCACCTGCACCTGACAGGCGGCGCGCTGCGCTACTGGGCCGAACAAGGTGTCACGGACGAAGTCCAGCTCCAGGCAGGCACAGGGCGCACGGCAGGACATCTTCATGGCGGGCTCCCGATGAAAGAGGCGATACATCAATCATTGGAAGCCTGGCGCAGGAAGGTGTTCAAATTATTTCAATGCCGTTGGGCGGCTTACGGGCGCTGCGGCACTGCCGATGTGCCAAAGCTATTACCCATGCGCGTCGAGGTTGCCGCCGGGGTGGCCAGCCCCATCTGGTTGGGGGCCTTGCGCTGCAACTGGCGCGCCGGGTCGAGCTGTTCGCGCAGGCCTTTGGCCGCCTGCGCGGCGCCACCCTTGAGTTGTTCGGTCAGGCAGCCGTAGGCCAGCGCACGTGCCTGGCCGACTTGCACATCGATACAGCCTTGCGCAGGTTCGCGCTGCTCGGCGAACACCGGCCCGGTGGCGGCCAGCAGCAAAGCAAGGGTGGTGAGCGATAACCGGCTCATGGTGCGGCTCCTCGATCGAATCCTGGCGCAAGTCTAGCCCCCGCGGGCCCGGGGCGGGGTGAAGCTTTGGTTGCGGTGGGCTGTCACCACAGCGTCATACACAGGCCCCAGGATGACGTCTTCCCGGCGACTGCGGCCAGCAAGGAGGCCCGTTCATCCGTGCGTGCATTGCTCGTGGCCGGTGCGCTGATGCTGGCCTGGTCGCTCGCTGCGACTCCGCTGCGCGGCCAGCCGTTGCTGACCCTGGACATTCCGGCACAAGCCTTGGACCAGGCCTTGGACAGCTTCGCCCGGCAAAGCGGCCTGGCAGTGCTGGTCGATCAAGCCCTGGTGGGCGGACAGCGCTCGAGCTCTGTACGTGGGCGTTATGCCGCGCGTGAGGGGTTGCAACGCTTGTTGCAGGGCACTGGATTACAGGCACGCTACAGCGGCAGTGGTGGCTTTACCGTGCAACCGTTGCGGTTGAACGACGTTGCACCGCGCAAGCGGCAGGGCAGCGGCTTGGCAGGCGGTTACGCCCTGGCGTTGCAGCAGGCGGTGGAAAGGGCCCTGTGCGGTTCGACGCTGACCCGGCCGGGTGGTTACCGAGCGGCCCTGCAGGTCTGGATCGATGGTCGCGGCCAGTTGCTGCAGAGTCGCTTGCTGGCTTCGACCGGTGATCCCTTGCGCGACGCCGCGGTGATCGAACGCATGCGTGCGGTACGCCTAGAAGAGGCGCCGCCAACATCCCTGGCGCAGCCGGTAACCCTGCTGTTGCGCCCGGTACCCATGGATTGCCCATTTTCGCAAGGAGCTGCGGCGGCATGAACAAACCCCGGGACAGTGCGCTGATCAAACTGTTTCTGTCCTCCTACGACGCCTTCAGGGTGCGCCTGAAACGCCGGCTGGGTTCGGACGACCTGGCCAACGATGTGCTGCAGGAGACCTACCTGCGGGTCGATCGCCTGGAGGCCGTGCACGATGTGCACAAGCCCGGCGCCTACCTGTATCGCATGGCCCTCAACGTCGCCGCCGATCGCCGCGAGGCCGACGCGCGCCTGCTCACCGGCGCCGAAGTGGAGGCCTTGCTACAGGTTGGCGAGGACCAGGACCCGGCGCGTATCGTCGGCGGCCAGCGCGAGATCCAGAGCCTGATGGGCGCCTTGTACGAGTTGCCGGCGCGGCGGCGACGGATTTTCATTGCCGCGCGCCTGGAAGAGGCCTCGCACCTGGAAATCTCCCAGCGCTTCGGCATATCCACGCGCACGGTGGAAAAGGAACTCAAGGCGGCGCTGGGCCACTGCGCGGCGCGCCTGGACAGAAAAGTGTTTCAGCGCTTCGGTCCAGGCGCGGGAAAACCGTCTTGATCAATAGTCGACCCATTCATGTGAGCACCATGCCCAAGATTGCGCCCGATTCCGACTTGCAGCGTCAGGCCCTGGACTGGCTGGTTCGGTTGACTTCCGGCCAGGCCACCGAGGCCGATGCCAAGGCCCTCAGGCACTGGTGCGCACGCAGTCCCGCGCATGCCGAGGCGTTCGTCCAGGCCCGGCAACTGTGGCAACTGCTGGGCCCGGCGGCGCGCCAGGCCCGCCAGGTGGTGCCGCTGCCGACGCTGAGCCGGCGGGCGCTGCTCGGTGGCGCGGTGGCGGCTTCGGCGGCGCTGGTGATGTGGCGTGGCGGTTGGCTGCAAGGCTTCGCGTCGGCGCCGGCGGCCTTTGCCACCGAGGCGGGTGAGCAGCGCCGCATCGAGTGGGCCCCCGGCGTCGAGCTGGAACTGAACGTGCGCACCCAGGTCGGTCGTGAGGCGCACGGGATTGCCCTGTTGCGTGGCGAGATCGAAGTGCAGGCCCGCCGGGCCGTGCAGGTGCGGGCCGGGGAGGGGCTGATCGATGCCGAGCAGGCCCGCTTCAACGTGCGCGAGGATGAGGGTGGCGTCTGCGTCACCTGCCTGAGTGGCGAGTTGCGTATCGCCACCCAGGGCCAAGCCGAGGTGCTGCCGGCGGGGCGCCAACTGCGCTACGACGCCCAGGGTCTTGGCGTCGCCGGGGCCTTCGATGCCAGCCAGGTCATGGCCTGGCGCGAGCGCATGCTGGTGTTGCGCGATGCCCCTCTGGCCCAGGTCATCGACGAGATCAACCGCTACCGCCCCGGGCGCCTGGTGTTGCTCAACCCAAGCCTGGGCCGACGTCGGGTCCAGGCCCGATTCAGTTTCGACCAGTTGCCCCAGGCCGCCGAGCTGATCCGCGCCGCTTATGGCGCACGTTGCCTGGAGTTGCCCGGCGGCGTGGTCCTGGTCAGTTGAACGGCCCCAGCACCTGGCGGTAGCGCTCCTCGCCCTGTGGGCCGCGCCAGTGCAAGCGCACTTCAAGCCCTGGCGGATCGTCCCGCGCCTCGCCGCCTGGCGCCTGCCACCCCGCCTTGGCCTGCCACGCCCGCAGGTTGAAGGCTGTCACGTTGTCCAGTACCGCTACTGCAGCCTTTGGTGCTGGCAGTGGGTAACGCGCGCGCAGTGGCGCGGCGGCCCGGTACAGGGTGCCGCCCCGCACGAACCAGCGCACCCGTTGCAGGCCGCTGCCGGGCACGGCGCCAACGCGCACCAGCTCCAGGCGTTCGGCGCGCACGCGCAAGGCAGGCAGCAGCGGTTTGCCGGGCGCTTCGCGGCCGGGCAGCGGTGGCTCCAGCAGCTCGACCGAGGCGCGCAGGGCCAGGTCGCGCTCCAGTTGCTGGAAGACCCGCTGCAGCGCCTGGCTGTCCTCGCTGGCCTGGCGTACATGACGATCGGCGCGGCTGACGCTGTCCAGGCCTCGCCAGGCGATCAGGCTGACCACCGCCATCAGCAGGATGGCGATCATCACTTCGAGCAGGGTGAAGCCTTGTTGGTGCCTCATGGCTGGCTGACCCTGAGCGCGCCAGCGGCACTGCGTGTCAGGTCCATGCGCACGGCGCCGCTGCGCAGGTGCAGGGTCAGCGGCGTGCCGATCCATTCGCCCTCCAGCCAAAGCGGCCCCGGGGGCTCGACCTGCACCCTGACCGCGTCGGCTTGCCAGCGTCGCGGCTTGAGCGGGCCGTCGGCAAGCGGTTGGCCGTCGGCGCGGACGAAGCGGTAGCCTTCGCGGTCGCTGCGCCAGCGCAGCGGCTGGCCATCGGCCTGGGCCTCGCTCTGCGCCAACTGCAACAGGCGGGCCAGACGCTCGGCATCGGCGCGCAGCTGCTTGCCCGGGT
The DNA here is from genome assembly GCF_004519305.1 of Pseudomonas sp. RIT623. Classification (GTDB taxonomy): domain Bacteria; phylum Pseudomonadota; class Gammaproteobacteria; order Pseudomonadales; family Pseudomonadaceae; genus Aquipseudomonas. The sequence continues at coordinate 67,443 of NZ_SOZA01000018.1, forward strand.
CGGGGCGGATGTTCAGGCTGATGGCGGCGCTGGCGATGCCGACGATCACCAGCACCACCATCAGTTCGATCAGGGTGAAACCACGTTGTCCTGGCACGGCAGCGCTCCTTGTCCATGCCTGCCAGCTTGCCCGAGCAAGATGATCGCGATGTGAAACAAAACCGTGAGGATTGCCCGCTATGCTCGGGCACAGGCCCACAAGGAGCGCGTGACCATGCCGATTGTTCGTCTCAAGCTGTCCCCCGGTCTGTTGTTGCAAGGGCTGGGCGTGTTGGTTGCCGCCGCCGGGTTGGTGACTTGGGCTGCGCTGCTGCTGCCGTCAGCGCCGTCGGCCGCCTCGGCTGAGCCGGTGATGGCGGTGCCGTTGAGCGAGACCCCGGCGGCGCGCTGGTTCGCGGATATCCCGCTGCAACTGCAGATCAGCGTCAGCGGGGTGATGGCTGGCAGCCAGGGCGCGGTGGCCATCGTCAGCCTCGACGGTGGCCCGGCCCGCGCGGTACGCAGTGGCGAGGAGCTGGCGCGCGGCGTGCGCCTGGTCGCCATCGAGCGTACCGGGTTGCTGATCGAACAGGCTGGCCAGCGCCGCCGGGTCGAGGTGCCGGTGCTGGCTCAGGCATCGTTCTGGGGCGAAGCGCCTCAGCCTTCGGCGAACTGACGCAGGCGCTCGCCGTCCAGGCGGTAGCGGATCCACTCGTCCTGTGGCTCGGCGCCCAGGGATTGGTAGAAACCGATGGCCGGTTCGTTCCAGTCCAGCACGCTCCATTCCAGGCGCCCGCAGTGATTGGCCAGCGCTTCTCTAGCGATATGCCGCAGCAACTGGCGACCGGCACCGTCGCCGCGTTGTTGGGGGCTGACGTAGAGGTCTTCGAGGTAGATGCCGTTACGCCCCAGCCAGGTGGAGTAGCTGTAGAAATACACGGCGAAACCGATCGCCTGGCCGTCGCGTTCGCAGATCAGGCTATGCACGGTGCTACCGGCGTCGAACAGGCTGTGCTCGATATCGGCGAGGGTCGCCACCACTTCGTGGCGGGCGCGCTCGTATTCGGCCAGTTCGGTGATGAAGGCAAGGATCTGCGCGGCATCGGTGCGTGCTGCGCGGCGGATGGTCAGGCTCATGGTTTGGCTTCCTTGTGCAAGGCTCTGGGGCGACAGGCAGTGTCATGCAATTGGCCGGTGCCGCGCCAGTGCCTCTTCAGGCCCATAGGAGCCAGCCTTGCTGATGAATCAGCCTGGCACCGGCGGCGCCAGTGTTCGCCGGCAAGCCGGCTCCTACGGTGATCGCGACCATATCAATAATGTGTATCTGTGCAATTTTTATAAACTGTACCGGTCACGATCCGTGTGGCTCCGTTAGTGTGGCAACACAACTACCCCTCCGGAATACACCGCCATGCTTGCCTCGCTCGATCTGCTCAGCGCCTTCGTGCTGTTCGCCTTCGTTTCATCCATCACCCCGGGCCCCAACAACACCATGCTGCTGGCCTCGGGGGTGAATTTCGGCGTGCGCCGCTCGATCCCGCATGCCCTGGGGATCAGCGTCGGCTTCATGGTCATGGTGCTGGCGGTAGGGCTGGGGCTGGGCGAGGTGTTCAAGCTGTGGCCGGCGCTGTACACCGTGCTGCGTTATGCGGGCGCGGCCTACTTGCTGTACCTGGCCTGGAAGATCGCCACCTCCGGGCCGCTGTCGGGCGACGCCAAGGGTACTCGCAAACCGCTTGGGTTCTGGGGCGCGGCGGCGTTCCAGTGGGTCAACCCCAAGGCCTGGGTGATGGCCGTGGGGGCGATCACCACCTATACGCCGGCCCAGGGTTATGTGTTCAACGTCGTCGTCATCGCGGTGGTATTTGCCTTGGTCAACCTGCCCAGTGTCGGGGTCTGGGTGATGTTTGGCAGCGCCTTGCGCAACCTATTGCGCAATCCGCGCGCGGTGGTGCTGTTCAATGTCGTGATGGCCGTGTTGCTGGTGATTTCGCTCTATCCACTGCTGTTTGTAGAATCGACGTTTTCCTGAATGTCGGTGAGTGCTGTAGATGGAGTTGATTCCCTGGTCCCATGACTGCGCCGAAGGCTTCACCCTGCGTGGTTGGCGCACACCGGCCAGCGGCCGGCCACTGTTGCACTTCGTGCATGGCAACGGTTTCTGCAGCCTGGCCTATGAGCCGTTGCTGCTGCGCCTGGGGGCACATTTCGACCTGTGGCTGAGCGATGTCCAGGGGCATGGCGACAGCGACCATGGCGGCCCGTTCCGCGGCTGGAACCGCACGGCGGCGTTGGCGCTGGAGGCGTTCCAGGCCGGGCGTGGCGAATACGGTGAGGTGCCGTACCTGGCTGTCGGGCACAGTTTCGGTGGGGTGCTGACCGGGTTGATGCTGGCCGCCGAGCCGGGCCTGTTCCAGCGCGCGGTGCTGCTCGACCCGGTGTTGTTCAGCCGGCGCATGCTCGGGGTGATGGGCGCGGCCGCGCTGGTTGGCCTGCATCGTCGCCATGCCCTGGCGCGTAAAGCCGCAAGCCGCCGCAGCCACTGGCCCGACCGTGAGTCGGCGCACGCTGCGCTGCAAGGGCGGGGGATCTTTAAGGGTTGGAGCGATGCCGCGCTGCAGGCTTATGTGGCCCATGCCATCGGCGATTGCGGCGAGGCGGTGGTACTCAAGTGCCGGCCCAGCCGCGAGGTGGAGATCTTCAGTTCGTATCCCGAGCGGATGTGGCGGCAACTGACGAGCATCCAGACGCCAACGCAGATTCTGTATGGTGAGCATACCTATCCGTTCGTGCCGCATTCGGCGCAGCGTCTGGCCGCGCTCAACCACCAGGTGAACGCTCGGCAGGTGGCGGGAGGGCATTGCTTCATGCAAGAGGACCCGGTTACCGCGGCCGAGCAGGTCCTGGCGTTTCTGATGGCGCATTGATGCGTTGCGCCGTAAAGCGCTGATGTCCATTTCACGACGATCAGCGCCCTTATCGCGCGCGAACGACAGTCGCAGATTGCGTACCCTGAGGCTCCCCATCGGACGGAGCCCAGCATGAACCAGGCGGTCAGCCCAGATCCCCAGCACACCCTCGAGCAATCCCCTGCCCAGCGCCGCCAGCGCTTGCTGCGCTTGGGCCTGGCGAGCGGGTTGGGGCTGCTACTAGCGGCCTATGGCGGTTACTGGTGGCTCGATGGGCGTTTCCTCGAACAAACCGACGACGCCTATGTGCGGGCCGATTGGGCGCCTGTCAGCGCGCGGGTCAGCGGCTACGTCGCCGAGGTAGCGGTGGCCGACAACGCCACGGTCAAGGCGGGCGATTTGCTGGTACGCCTGGACGAGCGCGATTTTCGCGATCGTCTGCGCAAGGCCGAGGCACGCCTGGCGGTCAGCGAAGCCGCCTTGCAGGTGCAGGCCATGCGCCTGCGTGCGTTTGCCGCCGAGCAGCACGAGCAGGTCCAGGCCATCGCCCGCGCCGCTGCCGAACGTGGCGGCAGCCGTGGCGAGGCGCAGCGTGCCGAAGCCGACTGGCAACGTTACCAGCGCCTGGCGCAATGGCAGGCGGCAAGCGTGCAGCGCATGGAGCAGGCGCGGGCCACGCATATCCAGGCCCTGGCCCTGCAGCGCGCCGCCAATGCCGAACTGGCTCGCCAGCAGGCGCGCCAGGCGGTGTTGGCCGAGCAAGGCAAGCAGTTGCAGGCCGAGTTGTTGCAACGCCAGGCCGACCTCGACCAGGCGCATGCCGAAGCGGACCTGGCCCGTAGCGCCCTGGCCGATACTGCGATCCGTGCGCCGTTCGATGGCGTGGTGGGTCAGCGCAAGGTGCGCCAGCAGCAGTACGTCACCCCAGGCTTGCCCTTGCTGGCCGTGGTGCCGGTGCGCCAGGCGTATGTGGTGGCCAACTTCAAGGAGACCCAGCTGGCGCACATGCGCCCCGGACAGCCGGTGACCCTCGAGGTCGACACCTTCGGGCGGCACTGGCACGGCACCGTGGATAGCCTTTCGCCGGGTTCCGGCGCGGTGTTCGCGCTGCTGCCGCCGGACAACGCCACGGGCAACTTCACCAAGATCGTCCAGCGCTTCCCGGTGCGTATCCAACTCGATACCGACAGTGAAGAAACGCCGCGGCTGCTGCCTGGCATGTCGGTGATTGCCACCGTGGATACCCGGCAGGCCCGCGATGAGCGCTGAGGAAAAGGTTTCCACTCGCGCCTGGGTCGCGGTGATCGGTGGTCTGTTCGGCTGCTTCATGGCCGGTATGAACGTGCATGTCACCAGCGCCGCGCTGCCGGAGATCGAAGGCGCACTGGGGGCCAGCTTCGAGGAAGGTTCGTGGATCTCCACCGCCTACCTGGTGGCGGAGATCAGCATGATCCCGCTGACCGCCTGGTTGGTGCAGGTGTTCTCCTTGCGCCGGGTGATGCTGGTGGGCTCGTCGCTGTTCCTGGCCAGTTCGGTGAGTTGCGCCCTGGCCCCGAGCCTGGAGGCGATGATCAGCTTGCGGGTGATCCAGGGCGCGTCGGGGGCGGTGCTGATCCCGCTGTCGATGCAACTGATCATCACCGAGCTGCCGGCCAGTCGCATCGCCCTGGGCATGGCGCTGTTCAGTCTGTCCAACAGCGTGGCCCAGGCCGCCGGGCCGTCGATCGGCGGCTGGCTCACCGACTTGTACTCCTGGCGCTGGATCTTCCTCTTGCAGCTGCCGCCGGGGTTGGCCTTGCTGGCGGCGGTGGCTTGGTCGATCAAGGGCCAGGCCGGCGATCGCAGCGCCCTGCGCCAGGCCGACTGGCTGGGGATCGCGGCCATGGCCCTGGGCTTGGGGGCATTGCAGATCGTGCTGGAAGAGGGCGGGCGCAAGGATTGGTTCGATTCGCGTTTCATCACCAGCTTCAGCGTGATCGCGGTCATTGCCTTGGCGCTGTTCATCCAGCGCCAGCTGTGGGGCGCGCGTCCGTTCATCAACCTGCGCCTGCTGGCCAGTTACAACTTCGGCGTGTCGAGCCTGGCCATGGCGGTGTTCGGCGCGGCGACCTTCGGCCTGGTGTTCCTGGTGCCCAACTACCTGTCACTGGTGCAGGGCTACAGTGCCAGCGAGATCGGCAAGAGCCTGATCGCCTATGGCTTGGTGCAGTTGTTGCTGGCGCCGTTGCTGCCACGCCTGATGCGCTGGCTCAACGCCAAGCTGCTGGTGGCCAGCGGCTTCGCCATCATGGCCCTGGGCTGCTGGTTGGGGTCGCAGTTGACGGTGGACTCAGGCAGCAACGTGATCATTCCCTCCACCGTGGTGCGTGGCATCGGCCAGCCGCTGATCATGGTGGCGCTGTCGGTGCTGGCGGTGAAGGGCCTGGACAAGGCCCAGGCCGGCTCGGCCTCGGCGTTGATCTCGATGTTGCGCAACCTCGGGGGCGCACTGGGCACGGCGTTGTTGACGCAACTGGTGTCGCAGCGCGAGCGCTTTCACTCGGTGCGGGTGGGCGAGGCCTTGACCCTGTTCGACGGCGCTTTGCAGCAGCGCTTGCCGGGGGGGATGGTCGACCCGCAGTCGCCCGAGGTCATGCAGACCTTGGCGCTGATCGACCAGAGCGTGCGCGAGCAGGCCTATCTGATGGCGTACTCGGATGCCTTTTACCTGTCGTGCGTGGCCCTGCTCGGCTGCGCCGCGGCGTCGCTGTTGCTGCGCAGCCGTTAAGCCTCAGGGCTGGCGCTCGGCCATGGCCCGCAGGGTCTTGAGGGTAACCAGCGGCGCATCCACCACGAACTGGTTGGCCAGCCAGCCCGGCACGTCGCCGGCCGGGTCGGCGCGCAGTTGGTAGATGACCTCGGTCTCGCGCTCGGCCAAGGGGCGCATGATCCATTCGCCGCTGAGCCGGCGCACCCGGATCAGCCCGGGTTCGGTCGGTACCCGCCCGGGCTCGGCGCTCAGGTGGCGCACCAGGGAGTCGTCGTCCAGGCGCTCGGTACGCACCTTGAGCACCATGTCCCTGGGTTTGGCCGGCCAGGGCAGGGCGGTGCTCAGGTAGACCCAGGTGGTATCGCCGTCCACTTCCAGCAGGCGCATGTCGGCGCAGGCGTACAGCCATTTGCAGGCCACGCGCAGGTTTTCCTGCAGGTCACTCAGGGTCCGGACGCTGGCCTTGATCCGGGTGACGCCGCGAAATTGCTGGTAGGCCGAACCGTCGACGCTGGCCAAGTAGACGTCGATGCCGTCTTCCTGGCGCGCGAGTTGCCAGTCGTCTGCCCACGGCAACGCGCCCGGCAGCAGGAGCAACAGGGCAAGTAGAAGGCGATGGAAGGTCATGGCGGGAGGCCGGGAAGGGGCTGTGCGCTTAGTATGGCCCAAGACAGCAGGAGCGGCAGGCTGCCGCTCCTGCAAGGTCATCAACGCTGCGGGTTGAGCGTCAGGTGCACGTGGCGGTTGACGTCCTTGTACAACAGGTAGCTGAACGGGCCCGGGCCGCCGGAGTAGCAGGCTTGCGGACAGAAGGCGCGCAGCCACATGAAGTCGCCGGCCTCGACCTCGACCCAGTCCTGGTTCAGGCGATATACCGCCTTGCCTTCCAGCACGTACAGGCCGTGCTCCATTACATGGGTCTCGGCGAACGGGATCACGCCGCCAGGCTGGAAGGTGACGATGTTCACGTGCATGTCGTGGCGCATGTCGGCCATGTCGACGAAGCGGGTGGTGACCCAGCGGCCTTCGGTGCCTGGCATCTCGATGACGGTGGCGTTGTCGCGGTGGGTGACGAACGACTCCGGCGCCGGCAGGCCTTCTACCTTCTGGTAGTGCTTGCGCAGCCAGTGGAAGGTGACGTTGGCCTTGCTGTTGTTGCGCAGGCTCCAGTCGGCGCCTGGGGCCAGGAAGGCGTAGCCGCCTGGGACCAGGGTGTGGTGCTTGCCTTCGACGGTGATGTCGATCTCGCCTTCGACGACGAACAGCACCGCTTCGGCGTTCGGATCCAGTTCAGGGCGCTCGCTGCCGCCTTCGGGGGCGACTTCTACGATGTACTGCGAGAAGGTCTCGGCGAAGCCGGTCAGCGGGCGGGCGATGACCCACATGCGCATCTTGTCCCAGAACGGCAGGTGGCTGGTGACGATGTCACGCATCACGCCCTTGGGGATCACGGCATAGGCTTCGGTGAACATGGCACGGTCAGTCAGCAGCTCGGTCTGAGCCGGGTGTCCACCGTGGGGGGCGAAGTAGGAAGGTTTCGACATGAACGGTCTCGACTTGTTGTTCTCTCCCCGTGCCTGGGACCACACCGGCCGGTGCGTGCAGGGGATGCCACGGCAGCATAGGGGGCAGTTCGGGATATCCACAAATGAAATGTTGAAATACCCAGTATTTGGTTTGTGAATGAAGTCCTTGGCTGCTTGTCTGGGCGCATGCAAGCCAAATTCCTATATCGATGTAGGAAGGTTCTGCAATATTGGATCCACGACATTTTTTTCACATCCCCTTGCTAGCATCGCCGGCACTTTCAAGGAGCCGATTCGATGATGCATGTGCTGCGCAAGCGTGGTGTTCGCCTGACCTTGGCCGCTACCGCAGGCCTGGCCGCCAGCACCCTGGGTTTCTTCGCCTGGCAAACCTTCTACCCGGTGCAGGCCGCCGACGGCTGGGAGGTGCAGGTGTTGCACACCTCGGTGGCCCGGGCCGCCTCGCTGCTGCCCCAGGCCGACGGCAGCCTGCTGGTGAGCCGCGAGCTCAATGGCGGCAAGGGCAGCATCCTGCGCATCAGCGCCGAGGGTGACCGGGAGGTCTTGCTCGAGGGGCTGTCCAAGCCTGATGGCATGGTCGCCGTCCACGGCGGCTGGGCGTTCAGCCAGGAGGTGGGCGGGGCGCCGGTCAGCGTATCGCGCAGTGGCCAGGTCAGCACGCTGTTCCAGGGCAACAACGTCCAGGGGTTGTACAACGATGGCGAACACCTGTACGCCATCGAAGACCGTAAGGGTGATGGCCGGCTGATGCGTTACAACTGGCGCAGCGGCCAGCTCGAGGTGCTGCGCGCGGGGCTGACCGAGACCGAGGGCCTGACCCGCTGCAATGATGGGCGACTGCTGTACACCGAGAAGAGCACCGGCAAGATCCGCGCGTTGACTACCGAGGGCAACGATCCGGTGGTGGTCGAGGGGCTGCGTAATCCCACCTTCCTGCTGTGCGATGCGCGTGGGCTGTGGATCAGCGAGGATTCGACCCATCGCGCGCGGTTGCTGCGGGTCGACGGCGCTGGCGTGCAACACGTCGTGCTCAGTTACCTGAAGGCGCCGCAAGCCATCGTGCCCGATGGCAAGGGGGGCTACCTGCTGGCCGAAGGCGGTCGTGACCGAGTATTGCGCCTGACCCCGCCGGTACCGGCCGACACCGCCGCGCTCGCGCAGCGGGTGCCGCAGGCCTGAGCCAGGTGAACCCGCACGGCGCCAGGCCCGACGACTGCGCACAGGCGCGCGAGGCCTCGGCATAGGAGCCCTTGTGCCCGAACCACCAGGCTCGGCACACTGGGTGCCTTGTGAAGGAGCAGGCCATGGCATGTGCGAAAGCGGATTTCACCACGCGGCTGTTGCTGGACGCCGGCATCGGCCCGGGCATGCGCGTGCTCGATGTCGGTTGTGGCAACGGCGAGGTGAGCCTGCTGCTGGCCGAACTGGTGGGCGAGGACGGCGCGGTGGTGGGCATCGACCAGTCGAGCGCGGCACTGGCCAGCGCCCAGCAGCGCGAGGCCCCCACGGGCGCGGCATCGCTGCTGTTCGTGGCCGCCGACCTGAATGCCCCACCGGCCTCGCTGGGGCTGTTCGACGCCGTGGTCGGGCGGCGGGTGCTGATGTACCAGGCCGATGCGCTCAAGGCGGTGCGGGCCCTGGCCCGACAACTGCTGCCCGGTGGCGTGATGGTGTTCCAGGAGCATGACACCACCCTGGCCCCAGCCAGCCTCGAACCTTTCCCGCTGCACCGCAAGGCGACCCGCTGGCTACAGCGCATGCTCGCCGCCGAAGGGGCGGACCTGCAGTGTGGTTTCCACCTGTACGCGACCCTGAGCCAGGCCGGCCTGAGCGTACAGGACCTGCGCGCCGAATGCCTGGTACAAACGCCCGACAACGACATGGGCCTGGCCGCGATCATCCGCGCCTGCCTGCCGCGTATCATCGCCCTGGGCGTGGCCACGCCGCGCCAGGTCGGCATCGACACCCTGCACGCCCGGCTCGAGGTCGAGCGGCGGCAGGCGCAGGGTATCTACATCGGCGATGTGATGTTCGGCTGCTGGGCCCGCAAGCCTTAGGCACTGTACGAAAAGCCTTGATACTCGTTCATGCTGCGTTGAAAACAGCCTCGCCTGACCTTCGTCTCAAGACTTTCATACAGAGCCTAGGCCTCGCTGGGTTCCTCCTCCATGGCTTCTGCCAGCAGCTCCACCTGGCCGTGGCCGGGCAGGGAGGCGACGATGTTGTCGATCTTGGTCTGGTCGAGAATTGGCGCCGAGCGCATGCGTTCCTTGGCCGCGGCATGGGTCACGTCGATTTCGTTGAAGCGCCCGTCCAGCTTGCGGTAATGGGCGTAGCAGCCGATGTCGACGGCGAAGGCCTGGAAGGTACCCTCGGCCGACTTGTGGGTCAGGGCGGTGGCGCAGCTGTGGATGATGCGGTAGTCGAGCAGGCGATAGATCAGCGCCCGTAGCGCGTCGTTCTGCTGCAGCAGTTTCTCCTCGATGACGAAGATGTTGTTCTTTTTGTCCAGGCAGAAGCTCTTGATGATGTAGATGCCCTTGATCAGGTCGTCCTGCTCGTCGTCCTTGGAGTCCTGCTTGAGCTCCTCGATCTTGCGCTCGAAGTTGTTGCGCGAAAGGATCCGCACCTCGTCCTTGCCAATCTTGCCGCCTTCGTTCTGCACGGTCTCGTTGAGCAGGTGCAAAAACAGCGAAAGCACGTCGCGCGGCACGCCACCGCCGGCCATCACCAGGCGCTCGAAGCCTTCGCCCTTGAACAGACCCATGATCTGCGTCTCGCTGATGCCGGCCTGGGCGCCGAACTGCAAAAGGATGGCGTGATTCTGCTTGAGGGTGCGGGGGAAGTTGCTGAAGGTGTAGTCGATGTCGATGGGTTGGTAGTCGTGGCGCTCCTGGGCGCCGATCGGCTGGCCCTCGCGGTCGACGTAGAGGGTGGAGGAGTGGCGCAGGGTGGCGATCTTGAAGTAGATCGGGATGTCCTTGCACAGCCGATGCACGTAGTCGACGACGAAGGCCTGGTCGGTGCGCTTGAGGTGATACAGGTCGTCGATCTGCAGCAGGATGCCCTTGACCGTGTTCGACGCCGCGAACAGCTCGCGCAGGTTGTCCTTGAGCCGTGGCAGCCAGAGGTCGAGCTCTTGCAGTTTTTGCCGGTGGATACGGAACGAGCGCTCGACCTCCTGGGTTTCCTTGGCCGTGCTCTTGGCATTGAAGGTGATGTCGTCGATCTTGATCCCGGCGTCGAAGCCGGCATGCTGCTCGCTGGCGCTGCGGCTCCTGACCTCTTCCTCGTGGGCATCGGCGTTGACGTGCAGGGTTTTGAGCTTGTCGAGGATGTCCTTGATGATCAGCTTGAGCTTTTTCTTCTTGCCGAACCAGCCCGAGATGTTCTTGTCCAGTTCGCGGAAGATCGACGCCAGGATCTCCACCAGCACATTGGGGAACGAGTGGCGTTTGAAGTCCTCGCAGTTGAGGTAGATGCTCTTGAGCTCGGGTTTGAGGCTGCGTGAGGAGTGGTGCAGCAGCAGGGTCTTGCCACAGCCACGGCGGGCGAAGATGGCGTGGTTCTGCTTGGAGATCGCATCCTGCAGCGCGGTGCCGACGCTGATGTAGGCGACCGGGTCGTTGTCGCGCTGGACGCGCAGGTTTTCCGAGATGACTTCGCGGAGTTTTTCGAGTTGCGCGGGTTTGAGCATGGGACGTGCCTGTCAGGGAGAAATTTTCACCTGCGTAGCAAAGCACGACCGATGCTCCGAAATTTCCCCCTTGCGCGTAGGGCGATTCCGAGTGATTCACCCCCATACGGTTTGCCGCCTCGCCAGCACCTGGCACTGCCGACTCTGGAAACAGTTACAGCCGCAGTTCCTTGGCCAGTTCGGGTGTGTTGGTCTTGAGGTCTTCGATGATGTGGCTCAGTGGCACTGCCTTGTTGACGCTGTCCTGTTGCTCGCAGGTCCGCGGGTCCCGTCGGAAGCCCAAATGGTGAAGGGCAACCACTTGGCCCTGAGCGTTGCGGACGCGGTGAGTATCGGTGGCATTGCGGTATCGACCCCGGCGACCCATGGTCCGCTCAACTTCAAAGTGGTGGCCGAAAATCACTTCAATTTCACCAAACCGCTGAAATTCCCGGCAAGTAACGATGTGTACATCAATTTTTCGGTCGTGGAGACCGGTACGCTCGCGGGGCTGGATAGTCAGAGCAAAGCCGAGATCAAGGCCATGGCCGATGCGCTTGGCCCGGTGGCCAAGGAAGCCTGGAAGAAAAAGCTGGAGAAGGAAAGCAAGAAAGAAGAGTAGAACGCTTGGGCAAGGGTGATGATCACGCTGGCCAGACAGCGCCGACGCATGCCCTGTCCGCAGGGCAGTTTAGGCGATGAATTGCGCTTCGGTCGGGGCGAGGGGCTCGGCATCTTGCAGGATGCTGGCGTAGATCGCGCCGCCGCACAGGCCCGCCAGGCCGATGCTGGCCACGACGATATCGCCCAGGAGCAGGCCGGCAAGCAACAACAGCAGGCTTATGCGAAACACGGTAGTCATGGCGCGCTCCTGGGCGGTCGTTATGGCGTCCTGGCCTACCATAACGTGCTGGTTCCGACCGTACAGTCCTTTGGCACAGTTCGCCTGTGCTTTGGCCGAACGAGCGTCACTTGACGATCCGGGCCATCCCTGATTTCATTGAAACCGTTTTCATCGCCTCTGCGCATGCATCGATAACAAGACAAGAAGGGCATTGGGTGGACAAGGATCAGGCTCCCGCGCGCACGCGGGTCACCATCAGCGAAGTCGCCAAGGCAGCGGGCGTGTCCAAGGCCACCGTCTCGCGCTACATGGGCGAGGACCGGCAACTGCTCGCCGAGGCCACGGCCGCGCGTATCGCCGCGGTGGTCGAGAACCTCGGCTACCGGCCCAATCGCATGGCCAGCGCCCTCAAGCGCGGCCGCACTGGGCTGATCGGCATGCTCCTGGCCGATATCCGCAATCCCTATTCCGTGGCGGTGATGCACGCTGTCGAAACCGCCTGCCGCCAGCACGGCTACAGCCTGGTGGTGTGCAACACCGATTGTGACGATGCCCAGGAGCGCAGCCAACTGCAGGCCCTGCAGGCGTACAACGTCGATGGCCTGATCGTGAACACCCTGGGCCACCGCGCCGGGGAGCTGGCCAGCCTGGCCCGCGACCTGCCCATGGTGCTGGTCGACCGGCAACTGGCGGGCCTGCCGGTCGATCTGGTGGGCCTGGACAACAGCGACGCTGTCGAGCAGGCGCTCGATCACCTTGAACACAACGGTTATCGCGACATCCTCGCCGTCACCGAGCCACTCGATGGCACCAGCTCGCGGCAGGAGCGCGTGGATGCCTTCCAGGCCTCCATCGCCCGGCGCCATGGATTGCGCGGGCAGGTGCTGGAGGTAGGCCCGGGCCTCGCCGAGCAACTGGGCGCGTTCATCGCCGGGGCAGGGCACGGCCCGCAGGCGCTGTTCAGTTGCAATGGTGTCGCCACCCTGGAGCTGGTGCGGGTGCTGCACGCCAGGGGCGGGCCGCTGTTCCAGGACCTGGGCCTGCTGGCGCTGGACGACCTGGACTGGTACCCGCTGGTGGGTGACGGCATCAGCGCATTGGCGCAACCCACCGGGCGCATCGGCGCGGCGGCGTTCCAGTGCCTGCTGGAGCGCCTGCAAGGCAGCCCTCTGCCTGCCCGGCGCCTGGATATGCGCGCGCAGCTCATTGCGCGAGGCTCTACCCGATCACAACACTGACGGCGTCGCGGACGCCGTTGTGGCCGGGGAAAAATGAAACCGGTTTCATTCACAAGAACAAGGACTACCACGATGCGCACGCACACTGTCTCCATCAGCTTGTCGAGTTTCGGTGCCGATGCCGTGAGGCGGCTGGGCCAGGCCAGCTACCTGCCGTTGCTCGCTGCGGCGGGTGCGCGGCGGGTGGAGTGGCGCGAGGAGCTGTTCGACTCCGCGCCTGATGCCGCTACCCTGGCCAACCTGGCCGCCGAGCATGGCCTGCAGAGTCTCTACTCCACGCCACTGGAACTGTGGCGCGAGGACGGTAGCCTGGAGCCCGCGATTGCCCAGCGCCTGCAGCTGGCGAGCGAGATCGGTGCGGTGGCGCTCAAGGTGTCGCTGGGTCATTACCAGGATGGCTGCGATTTGCCGGCGCTGGCGCCACTGTTGCAGCACAAGACGGCGCTGTACGTGGAAAACGACCAGACGCCCTACGGCGGGCGGCTGCAGACCTTGGTCAAGTTCTTTCGCGAGGCACAGGCGCAGGGCGTGGCGCCGGGCATGACCTTCGACATCGGCAACTGGTACTGGCACGACGAGTCGCCGCTGCTGGCCGCGCAATTGCTGGGGCGCTGGGTGCGCTACGTGCACTGCAAGGCGGTGGCGCGCCGCGCCGACGGGCGCCTGGTAGCCGTGGTGCCCGAGGACCTCGACCTGGCCCAGTGGCGCGAATTGATGACGCATTTCGCCCCGGGCCTGCCGCGTGCAATCGAGTACCCCCTGGCCGGCGAGGACCTGCTGGCGCTGACGGCGCGCCAGGTCGCGCAACTGGCCGAGCTGGAAGGGCAGGTGTGCCATGGCTGAGCATGACGTGCTGTGCTTCGGTGAAACCATGGCCATGTTCGTGGCGGCGCAGCCGGGCGACCTGGCCCAGGTCGAGGGCTTCGGCAAACGCATCGCCGGTGCCGACAGCAATGTGGCCATCGGCTTGTCACGCCTGGGCCTGCGGGTGCAATGGCTGAGCCGGGTCGGTGACGACTCGCTCGGTGCCTTCGTGCTCGACAGCCTGCGCCGCGAAGGCCTGGACTGTTCCAGTGTCGAGATCGATGCCGGGCACCCCACGGGGTTCCAGCTCAAGGAGCGCTGCGACGATGGCCGCGATCCGAAAGTCGAGTATTTCCGCCGTGGCTCGGCGGCCAGCCGGCTGTCGCCCGCGCTGGTGCGGCCGGCGTTGTTGCAGGCCCGGCACCTGCATGCCACGGGCATTCCGGCGGCGCTTTCAGGCAGTTGCCGCGAACTGTGCCACCAGTTGCTGGATGGCATGCGAGCCAATGGCCGCAGCATTTCCTTCGACCCCAACCTGCGTCCGTCACTGTGGCCCGACCGCCAGACCATGGTGCGCGAGGTCAACGCCCTGGCGGCCAAGGCCGACTGGGTGCTGCCAGGGCTGGAGGAGGGGCGTCTGCTCACCGGCCGGCAGTCGCCGCAGGCCATCGCCGAGTTCTACCTTGAACAGGGCGCGCAGTACGTGGCGATCAAACTGGGGGCCGAAGGCGCCTACTGGCGCGATGCCCAGGGTGCCCATGGCGTGGTGCCCGGCCAGCCGGTTGCCCGGGTCGTGGACACCGTGGGCGCGGGCGATGCCTTCGCCGTCGGGGTGATCAGCGCCTTGCTCGAAGGCTTGCCGCTGCGCCGCGCCGTGGCCCGCGGCAACTGGTGCGGCAGCCGCGCGGTGCAGAGCCGCGGCGACATGGAAGGCCTGCCGCAACGTCATGAACTGGACCACCACGAAAACCCTGTGCGCGATGCACGCTGAAGCGCCGGCTTGCGCGCAACCTGATGTGACAAGAACAACAAGACCAGGAGAACACCCATGCAGATCGATCGACTCGCACCCAGACGCTGGTGGTACATCATGCCCATCGTCTTCATCACCTACAGCCTGGCCTACCTCGACCGGGCCAACTACGGCTTCGCCGCGGCCTCGGGCATGGCCGACGACCTGAAGATCACCCCGGCGCTGTCGTCGCTGCTCGGCGCGCTGTTCTTCCTTGGCTACTTCTTCTTCCAGGTGCCGGGCGCCCTGTACGCGCAGAAGCGCAGCGTGAAGAAGCTGATCTTCGCCAGCTTGATCCTCTGGGGCGGGCTGGCCACGCTGACCGGGATCGTCCACGACGTCTATTGGCTGATCGCCATCCGCTTTCTCCTGGGCGTGGTCGAGGCGGCGGTTATGCCGGCCATGCTTATCTACCTGTGTCACTGGTTCACCCGTGCCGAGCGCTCGCGGGCCAATACCTTCCTGATCCTCGGCAACCCGGTGACCATCCTGTGGATGTCAGTGGTCTCGGGTTACCTGGTGCAGCAGTTCGACTGGCGCTGGATGTTCATCATCGAGGGCGCGCCGGCCATTCTCTGGGCGTTCATCTGGTGGCGCCTGGTCGATGACCGACCGGAGCAGGCCAAGTGGCTCGATGCCCGGGAGAAGGCTGCGCTGCGCGAAGCGCTGGACGCCGAGCAGCAGGGCATCAAGCCGGTGAAGAACTATGCCGAGGCATTCCGCTCGCCCACGGTGATCATCCTGTCGTTGCAGTATTTCTGCTGGAGCATCGGCGTGTACGGCTTCGTTCTGTGGCTGCCGTCGATCCTCAAGCAGGCTGCGGCGCTGGACATCGTTACCGCTGGCTGGCTGTCGGCGGTGCCCTATCTGGGGGCGGTGCTGGCCATGCTCGGGGTGTCCTGGGCTTCGGACCGCCTGCAGAAGCGCAAGCGCTTCGTCTGGCCGCCGCTACTGATCGCCGCGCTGGCGTTCTACGGCTCCTATGCCCTGGGTACCGAGCACTTCTGGTGGTCATACGCCTTGCTGGTGATCGCCGGCGCCTGCATGTACGCGCCCTACGGGCCGTTTTTCGCGATCGTTCCCGAACTGTTGCCGGCCAACGTCGCCGGGGGCGCCATGGCGCTGATCAACAGCATGGGCGCGCTGGGCTCGTTCTCGGGCTCGTACCTGGTCGGCTACCTCAATGGTGTCACCGGCGGCCCCGGCGCTTCGTACCTGTTCATGTGCGGTGCACTGCTGCTGGCCGTGGCCCTGACCGCCGTCCTCAACCCCTTGCAACAGGCGCGCCGGCACAGCCTGGCGCCGAGCCGATAGGAGCCTCAGCATGAAAAAGCGCATCGTCGCCTACAAACGCCTGTCCGATGAACTGATGGCGCGCCTGCACGCGCAGGCCGAGGTGACCCTGGTGGAAGCGCCGGCCGCCGATGGCCTGGCGCGCTTGCGCGCGGCGCTGCCGGGCGCCCATGGCCTGCTGGGCGCCAGCCTGCGCCTGGACCGCGCGCTGCTCGACCTGGCGCCGCAGCTGGAGGTGATCTCCAGTGTGTCGGTGGGCGTGGACAACTACGATATCGCGGCGCTGGATCAGCGCGGGGTGCTGCTGACCAATACCCCAGACGTGCTCACCGAAACCACCGCCGACACCGGTTTCGCGCTGATCCTGGCCTGTGCCCGGCGGGTGGTCGAGCTCGACGGCTGGATTCGCGCCGGCCACTGGCGGGCCGGGATCGGCCCGGCGCAGTTCGGCTGCGACGTGCAGGGCAAGACCCTGGGCATCGTCGGCATGGGCCGTATCGGCGAGGCCCTGGCGCGGCGTGCCCACGCCGGTTTCGGCATGCGCGTGCTGTACCACACCCGCAGCCCGCGGCCCGAGGTGGAGGCGCGGTACGGCGCTGGCTATCGCAGCCTTGACGCGTTGCTGGCCGAGTCCGATTTCGTCTGCCTGTGCCTGCCGCTGACCGGCGCTACGCAAAACCTGATCGGCGCGCGCGAGCTGGCCCTGATGAAACCCTCGGCGATCCTGGTGAACATTTCCCGCGGCCGCGTGCTCGACGAGGTGGCACTGTTGCAGGCGCTGGCCGAGCGGCGCATTCGTGGTGCCGGGCTGGACGTGTTCGTGCAGGAGCCACTGGCGGTGGATTCGCCGCTGCTGCAACTGGACAACCTGGTGGTCACCCCGCATATCGGCTCGGCCACGCTGGAGACCCGCGAAGCCATGGCCCGTTGCGCAGTGGACAATCTGCTGGCCGCGCTGGCCGGCGAGCGGCCGGCAAACCTGGTCAACCCTGTGGCCTGGGAGCGGCGAAACAATTGAACCTGGTGAGCGTCGCGCTTGCCTCATGTCTAGCAAAACAACAGCCTTTGTCTGGTTCGAGATCCCGGGGTCGCGCTGCGACCCCTTGGCAATTCAAGGTCGGCCACGCAAGACAGCGCTGTCTTGTGTGGCCGGCGGGATCTCCATTGGCGAAAAGGGCGACGATTCCCGTATGACCTGATCAACAGAGAGACATCCTCATGTCCAAGGACCAACCCGCCTCCGTGCAACCGGCGCGCCGGGCGTTCCTGCGCCAATCCCTGACCCTGATCCCGGTGGCGACCCTCGCCAGCACCGGACTGGGCGGTGCAGTGCTCGCCGACAGCGCCACCCCGACACCCGCTGAACCGGCCCGGCCGGTTACCGCGCGCGCCTACCAGCCGACCTTCTTCACCCAGGAGGAGTGGGCCTTCGTCAGCGCCGCCGTGGCCGTGCTCATTCCCACTGATGCCTTGGGTGCTGGCGCGGCCGATGCCGGCGTGCCCGAGTTCATCGACCGCCAGCTCAACACCCGCTACGGCAGTGGCGGGCTGTGGTACATGCAAGGGCCATTCCACCCCGACGCCCCCAGCGAGCTGGGCTACCAGCTCAAGCTCAACCCCCAGGAAATCTACCGGCTGGGCATCGCCGAGACCGACGCCTGGTGCAAGGCGCAGCTCGGCAAGGCGTTCGCCCAGCTCGATCTTGCGCGCCAGCAGCAGGTACTGGAGGCCCTGGACGGCGGCACGGCGACATTTGCCTCGTTGCCGGCGGCCACCTTCTTCAACATGCTCTGGCTCAACACCCGCGAAGGCTTTTTCAGCGATCCGCTGCACGGCGGCAACCAGGGTTTGGTCGGTTGGAAGCTGGTGGGCTTCCCCGGCGCTCGCGCCGATTTCATGGACTGGGTGGAGCGCGACGAGCGTTATCCGTTCCCGCCGGTCTCCATCAGCGGCGAGCGGGGGTAAGCATGAGCCAGATGAAAAAAGTCGATGTAGTCATCGTCGGGTTCGGCTGGGCCGGGGCGATCATGGCCAAGGAGCTGACAGAGGCCGGCCTGCAGGTGGTTGCCCTGGAGCGAGGCCCGGCCCGGGACACCTACCCGGATGGCGTCTACCCGCAGACCATGGACGAGCTGACCTACAACTCGCGCAAGAAGCTGTTCATGGACATCTCCCGCGAGACCGTGACCCTGCGCCACAGCGTCAACGACGTGGCCGTGCCGTATCGCCAGTTCGGCGCCTTCCTGCCCGGCACCGGCACGGGTGGGGCGGGGCTGCACTGGTCCGGCGTGCATTTTCGCGTCGACCCGGTGGAGCTGCGCCTGCGCAGCCACTACGAGGAGCGCTACGGCAAGGCCTTCATCCCCGAAGGCATGACCATCCAGGACTTCGGCGTGAGCTACGAAGAGCTCGAGCCGTACTTCGATTTCGCCGAGAAGGTGTTCGGCACCTCCGGCACGGCCTGGTCGATCAAGGGCCAGGTGGTGGGCCGCGACAAGGGCGGCAACCCGTTCGCCGCCGACCGCTCCAGCGACTTCCCGCTGGTGGCGCAGAAGAACACCGTGTCGGCGCAACTGTTCGAGAAGGCCGCCCGTGAAGTCGGCTATCACCCCTACAACCTGCCGTCGGCCAACACCTCCGGGCCTTACACCAACCCGTACGGCGCGCAGATGGGACCGTGCAACTTCTGTGGTTACTGCAGCGGCTATGCCTGCTACATGTACTCCAAGGCCTCGCCCAACGTGAACATCCTGCCGGCCCTGCGCCAGGTGCCCAACTTCGAGTTGCGCAACAATGCCCATGTGCTGCGGGTCAACCTGACCGAGGACAAACGCCTGGCCACCGGCGTGACCTATGTCGATAGCCAGGGGCGCGAGGTCGAGCAACCGGCCGACCTGGTGATCCTCGGCGCCTTCCAGTACAACAACGTGCGCCTGATGCTGCTCTCGGGCATCGGCAAGCCTTACGATCCGGTCAGTAACCAAGGCGTGGTGGGGCGCAACTTCGCCTACCAGAACATCTCCACCGTGACCGCGTTCTTCGACCGCGACAGCCACCACACCAACCCCTTCATCGGTGCCGGCGGCAACGGTGTGGCGGTAGACGATTTCAATGCCGATAACTTCGACCATGGCCCCCACGGTTTCGTCGGCGGCTCGCCGTTCTGGGTCAACCAGGCGGGCGCTAAGCCGATCTCCGGCACCAAGGTGCCGCCGGGCACGCCGAAATGGGGCAGTGGCTGGAAGGCCGCGGTGGCCGACAGCTACCGGCACATGCTGTCGATGGACGCCCACGGCGCGCACCAGTCCTACCGCGACAACTACCTCGACCTGGACCCGGTGTACAAGGACGCCTACGGCCAGCCGTTGCTGCGCATGACCTTCGACTGGAAAGACAACGACGTGAAGATGAACCGCTTCATGGTCGAGCGCATGGGCAAGATCGCCGAGGCCATGGGGCCCAAGGCGATCAGCGCGGGCAAAAAGGCCTTCGGCCAGCACTTCGATGCCTCCTCCTACCAGACCACTCACCTCAATGGCGGCGCAATCATGGGCACCGACCCGAAGACCAGCGCGCTCAACCGCTACCTGCAATGCTGGGACGTGCACAACGTGTTCGTGCCTGGCGCCTCGGCCTTCCCCCAGGGCCTGGGCTACAACCCCACCGGGCTGGTGGCGGCGTTGACCTACTGGTCGGCGCGGGCGATCCGCGAACGCTATCTTAAGAACCCCGGCCCACTGGTGCAGGCATGAGGAGGCCGGTCATGAAACTCAAGACACTGTTCATCGCCATGCTCGGCCTGGGTGCGAGCACCTTGCTGCACGCCGCCGACGGCGTCGATCCAGCCTTGGTCAAACAGGGCGAGTACCTGGCCCGTGCCGGCGACTGCGTGGCCTGCCACACCGCCAAGGGCGGCAAGCCGTTCGCCGGCGGGCTGCCGATGGAAACACCCATCGGCACCCTGTACTCGACCAATATCACCCCGCACGCCAGCGGCATCGGCCAGTACCGCTACGAAGACTTCGAGCGCGCCGTGCGCCAGGGCATCGGCAAGGATGGCAGCACGCTGTATCCGGCCATGCCATACCCGTCCTATGCCCGGGTCAGCGATCAGGACATGCAGGCGCTGTATGCCTACTTCATGCACGGCGTGCAGCCGGTGGCGCAGCAGAACAAGGCCAGCGACATCCCTTGGCCATTGAGCATGCGCTGGCCGCTGGCGTTCTGGCGTGGGTTGTTCGCGCCCGAGGTCAAGCCGTTCGAGGCTGCAGGGCGTGATCCGGTGGTGGCGCGAGGTGCCTACCTGGTCGAAGGGCTGGGCCATTGCGGGGCCTGTCATACGCCACGGGCGATCACCATGCAGGAAAAGGCGTTGGATACCACCGACGGTGATGCCTTCCTGGCCGGCAGCGCACCGCTGGAGGGCTGGATCGCCAAGAGCCTGCGCGGCGACCACAAGGACGGCCTGGGCAGTTGGAACGAGGCGCAGATCGTCGCCTTCCTCAAGACCGGCCGCAACGAGCGCACCGCGGTGTTCGGCGGCATGAGCGACGTGGTCGAGCACAGCATGCAGTACATGAGCGATGCCGACCTGACGGCCATTGCCCGCTACCTGAAGACCTTGCCGCCGAGCAACCCGGACGACCAGCCGTTCCAGGCGGACCCCAGCGTGGCCCAGGCGCTGTGGCAAGGCAATGACCGCAAGACGGGCGCGGCGTTGTACGTGGACAACTGCGGGGCTTGCCACCGTACCGACGGCCAGGGCTATGCCCGGGTGTTCCCGGCGCTGGCGGGCAATCCGGTGGTGCAGGGGCAGGATGCCACCTCGCTGATCCACATCGTGCTGGAAGGCGCGACCCTGCCGGCCACGGCGAGCGCGCCGTCGACGTTCAGCATGCCCGGCTTCGGCTGGCGGCTGTCGGACCAGCAGGTGGCCGATGTGGTCAACTTCATTCGCAGCAGCTGGGGCAACCAGGCCGCGGCGGTGACCGCGGGGCAGGTGGCGGCGCTGCGCAAGGCGGCACCGGTGCCGCTCAAGGCGCAGACGCTGATCGGCGATACCACGGGGATTACCGAGCCTTGATCGACAGGCCCGATTGACCGGGAGGTGTTGTGGGAGGGGGCTTGCCCCGCGATGGCCGCTTGGCCAGATCGCGGGGCAAGCCCGCTCCCACCGGTTGCCGATTACGCCGCTGAATACCTCGAAATCACTTCAACATGTTCTAATAAATTACATTTCATATAACTCATAACCATTTGAATTATATGAATTATTTTTTAGCAACTGCGTGCTGGGCACATTGCTCGTAATACGTCTGCTTGATCGCCGCCGGCTTCAGCCGCGAGCGGCTGTTGTACGTCTGCTCGGTGATCCCGAACGCCGTCATGCGCATCCATGGCTTGGCGAACTTGCGTACCTGCAGCTTCTTGCGCGTGGCGTACAGGGTCACCCCGGAAAGCTTGGCCTGTTGCGCCTCGGCGGCGATCTGCGCGCCCCAGCCGCACACCTGGCGATCGTTCTGGCTCAGGGCCCGGGCCTGGGCGCCGAAGGCGGTCGTGGCCAGCAGGCACCCAGCCACGGTTGCTAGAATTACGCGCATGTTGCTGTCCTAAGCATCTGAAGGAAAACGAAGTTTGCCCGCGCTTTCGACGCCTGGGGGCCAGCAGTTTGCCGTCAGGCGATGGCCATTTGCAGGCCATCGCGGCTGTGCGCGCGCAGCGATTGCAGGGCCAGGGCGGCAACCCACAACACGCTGATGCCGTAGTTGAGGCGCTGGTACAGGCCGAACAGTTCACCGCCTTGCGCGGCTTTGGCCATCAGCACCACGGTGATCATCGCCAGCACCGAGCACAGCAGTGACCACCTTCCCAGCCACGGGGAGCCTGCCACACGTTTGCCCAGCCAGATCCACAACACGCTGGCCAGGGTCAGCGAGAGGAACATCAGCAGGCCGCTGAGGTTGTGCATCTGTTGCGAGAACGACGGCTCCAGCAGCGCGCAGCCCTGGTCGCAGGGGAACCAGCCGGTACCCAGGCTGCCGACAGCGTGCAACAGCACCAGCCCCGCGCTCGACCGAGCCAGCCCCGAGTAGCGCCAGCGCCGCGCCAGGCCCCAGGCGAACAGGCCGAAGAGCAACGCCAGCGGGAAGTTGTTGACCCAGGGCGAGAGGCCATGGGTCGGCGCACCGACCGCGCCGAGCTGGCTCATGGCCTACTGCAGATGGTCGTAGCCGGGATAGGCCAGGGCGGTCAGGCCAACGCCCGACAGCAGCCAGAGCGGAATGAGCAGGCCTGTGGCGAGCAGCAGGCGATCGAACGTCTTCATGCGGTTTCCTTCCTTGGAGAGAGCAGGTCGCAGCCTACAGCGCGGGCATGACCGATGGCCAGGCTCAATCGCCAACGAGCAGCATCACCAACAGTACGCAGGCCAGCAGCGCCAGGTAGGCCCGGGCATGCACATGGTCGGGGATGCGCCCCAGCAAGGGCGCGGCCAGGTGCATGCCCAACCAGGCGCCGACCGTCATCACCAGCGCGGCGCGCAGGTCGATCAGCCCGAGCAGGCCGGCGCCAAGGTCAGCCTGACTACTTGGCACCAGGGCATAGACCAGCGTGGCCACCAGGGCCATGGGCAGCGACAGCGGATTGGCCATGGCGGTGGCGGTGCGCATGCTGGCGCCGCGGCGGCGCATCAGCGGCACGGTCATCACGCTGCCACCGACGCCCAGCAGCGCCGCCAGCGCGCCGATGGGCAGGCCGGCCAGGGTCGCGCCGGCACGGCTCATTCCAGCCAGTGCCTGCCCGCCTGTGCGGACGAAGCCCGGGCGCAGCCAGGCATCGAGCAGGCTGAGCAGGAGATAGGCGATGAACAACCCGCGCAGCCAGGCGCTGGTCACGTACAGGGCGGCCCAGGCGCCGAGCAGGGCGCCAACGGCAATGGCCGGCGCCAGGGGGCGTACCAGGTCCCAGCGCAGGC
The DNA here is from genome assembly GCF_004519305.1 of Pseudomonas sp. RIT623. GTDB lineage: Bacteria > Pseudomonadota > Gammaproteobacteria > Pseudomonadales > Pseudomonadaceae > Aquipseudomonas. The sequence goes on from NZ_SOZA01000018.1 coordinate 90,467, forward strand.
TGCCGGCGCGGTGGTGGCGCCAGGTGGCCAGGGCGCTGCTGAAGATCATCAGCGTGGCCGAGGTGGCCACGGCGATCTGCATGGCATGCTCCGCCACGGCCGTGCCGGCGCCGTGGCTGGTGAGCAGCAGGGCATAGAGCAGCGGCACGGCGAAGAACCCGCCGCCGAAGCCGAACAGCAAGGTGGTGACGCCGGCACACAGGCCGAACAGGCCAAGCAGGGGGTAGAGCATGGGAACAGCCTCAGGGCCAGGACAGGGGCTCTCAGCGTAGGTGCCTGCCCCTTGGCTGGCTTGCGCCAGTTGGCCAATAATCATCGCATCACGGCCAGAGCCTGCTGTCATGCGCAATGTTCCCCTGTCCCAGATCGATGCCACCCCCCGTGCGGTACTGGCCATCGCTACCGATTACCCGCCCGACACCCTGTTGCCCAGGCATGTCCATCGCCGGGCGCAATTTCTTTATGGGATGAGCGGGCTGATGGAGGTGCTGACCGACGATGGCGCCTGGGTCATTCCACCCGGCAGCGGCGTGTGGATTCCTCCCGGCAAGCCGCACCAGGTACGCATGCGCGGCGTGAGTACCCGCAGCCTGTACATCGAGCCGACAGCGCTGCCCCGCTCAGGGCCGCTATGCGAGGCATTGCGCGTCGAACCGCTGCTGCACCAGCTGTTGCTGGCCAGCGCCGAAGTGCCGGCCCTGCATGACGAGGCGGGGCGCGACGGCCTGCTGCTGGGGCTGCTGTTGCACGAGCTGGGCCAGGCCGAGCGCCTGCCGCTGTTCGCGCCGATGCCGAGGGAGCCACGTTTGGCGGCCCTGTGCCAGGCGTTCCTGGCGCAGCCGTTGATCCATGCCCGCGCCGAGGCCTGGGCCCGTCAACTCAACTGCAGCCCGCGCACCTTCAGCCGGCGTTTTCGCGAGCAGACCGGGCTGTCGTTCGGCCAATGGCGCCAGCAGGCCTGCCTGATGGCGGCGGTGACCCGCCTGGCGGCGGGCGAGGCGGTGACGGCCATCGCCCTGGACCTGGGCTACGAGAGCCCCAGCGCATTTTCCAGCCTGTACCGCAAGGTCATGGGTCACACGCCCTCGGCGGCGCGCCAGGGCGCATGAAAACCCGCCCGGACGTATGTGATCGTACAACTGCTTGCGCTATCATCGCGCCTGTCTTCCACAACCAGACAGACAGGGCATGACAGAGCAGCAGGTACAGGCACGGGCCCGGCGCAAGCCACGCAGTCTGGCCCAGGAACTGGTCACGGTGCTGACCGAGCGCATTCGCAGCGGCCAGCTCAAGCGCGGCGACAAGCTGCCCACCGAATCGCAGATCATGGCCGAGGAGGGGGTCAGCCGCACCGTGGTGCGTGAGGCCATTTCGCGGCTGCAGGCCGCAGGCCAGGTAGAGACCCGCCACGGTATCGGCACCTTCGTGCTGGACACCCCAAGCACCGGGGGTTTTCGTATCGACCCGGCGACCATCGTCACCCTGCGCGAGGTGCTGGCGGTGCTGGAGTTGCGCATTGCCCTGGAGATCGAGTCGGCGGGCCTGGCGGCCGAGCGTCGCAGCGACGAGCAACTGGCCGGCATGCGCGCCGCGCTGGACGAGCTCAACGAGGGCGCGGCCCATGCCTCGGATGCGGTGTCGGCGGACTTCCAGTTCCACCTGCGCATCGCCCAGGCCAGCGGCAATCACTACTTCGCCGACATCATCAATCACCTGGGCACCAGCATCATCCCGCGTACCCGGCTCAACTCGGCGCGCCTGGCCCATGACGACCAGGCGCATTACATGAGCCGGTTGATGCACGAGCACGAGGCGATCTACGAGGCTATCGCCCGGCGCGACAGCGAAGGCGCCAAGATGGCCATGCGCATGCACCTGAGCAACAGCCGCGAACGCCTGCGCCAGGCCCATGAAGAGGCCGAGGCGCAGCGGGGCTGATCACGTTGGTAGGGGCCGAAAAGCGGCCCCCTATGACGCTTTCAGGGCGCTCAAATCGCCCTGTCGGACCACTGCCCATTAACCAGGCGCCGCACGCCCAGTGGGTTACCGTCGCGCAACGCCTCCGGCAGCAAAGCCTGCGGGTAGTTCTGGTAGCACACCGGCCGCAGGAAGCGATCGATCGCCAGCGTTCCCACCGAAGTGCCACGGGCATCCGAGGTCGCCGGGTAAGGCCCGCCATGGACCATGGCGTCGCATACCTCGACCCCGGTCGGGTAGCCATTGACCAGGATGCGCCCGACCTTCTCTTCGAGCAGCGGCACCAGCCAGGCAAAGGCCTCGAAGTCGTCCGGCTCGCCGATCAGCGTGGCGGTGAGCTGGCCGCGCAGGCCGAGCAGGGCGGCGCGCAACTGCACCTCGTCGGCGACCTCCACGGCCACCGTGGCCGGGCCGAACACCTCCTCCTGCAGCAGCGGGTCGGCCTCTGCCAGCAGGCGGGCATCGGCCTTGAACAGCTGGGCGCGGGCCTGATCGCCTTGCTGCGGCTGCCCCGCCAGATGCTGGATGCCGGCGTGGGCCTGCAGATGCTCCAGGCCGCCGACATAACTGCGCAGGCCGCCGGCATTGAGCAACGTCTGCCCGGCCTGCTGATCCAGGTGTCGGCCCAACTCGCCCAGCAGTTGGCTGAAACCTGGGGACTGCAAGCCGATCACCATCCCGGGATTGGTGCAGAACTGGCCGGCGCCCAGGCACACCGAGCCTGCCAGTTCGCGGGCGATGGCCTCGCCGCGCTTGGCCAGGGCGCCGGGCAGGACGATCACCGGGTTGATGCTGGACATTTCGGCGAACACCGGAATTGGTTGCGGCCGCTCGGCGGCCATGCGGCACAGCGCGTCGCCGCCCTTCAGCGAGCCGGTGAAACCGACGGCCTGGATGGCCGGGTGCTTGACCAGCCATTCGCCGACACCACCGCCGAACACCATGTTGAACACGCCCTTGGGCATGCCGGTGCGGTCGGCGGCGCGCAGGATGGCGCTGGCCACCAGGTCGGCGGTGGCCATATGGCCGCTGTGGGCCTTGAACACTACCGGGCAGCCGGCGGCCAGGGCCGCGGCGGTGTCGCCACCGGCGGTGGAGAACGCCAGCGGGAAGTTACTGGCACCGAACACCGCCACCGGGCCGACCCCGATGCGCATCTGGCGGATGTCCACCCGTGGCAGCGGCTGACGCTCGGGCAGCGCCAGGTCGATGCGCGCACCGAGGTAGTCACCGCGACGCAGCACCTGGGCGAACAGGCGCATCTGGCCGCTGGTGCGGCCGCGCTCGCCCTGGATGCGCGCGGCGGGCAGGGCGGTTTCACGGCAGACGATGGCGACGAAGTTGTCGTCGAGTTCGTCCAGTTCGGCGGCGATGGCTTCGAGGAACTCGGCGCGGCGGGCCGGGGGCAGTTGGCGGAACGCGCTGAAGGCGTCGGCGCCGGCGCGGGCGGCGCGGTCGACTTCGCCCTCGGTGGCCTGGGCGAAGCTGTAGGGCAGGGCTTCGCCGCTGGTGGCGTCGAGGCTGTGCAGGCGTTGCGGGCCAAGGGCGCTGCGCTGGCCGGCGATGAAGTTGTGGCCGAGGATTTCGGGCATGGAATGCTCCTGTAGATGAATGGCTGGGTTCAGGGCCTGGGCGAGTGCTACGCACTCGTTTCGCCGGCAAGCCGGCTCCCACAGGGGGCGTGTTGTCGGCGAAGGGCCCAGGCACGCTTCGTCAGGTGATGGGGGCCGGATTGAACAGGGTGATGTCGTTGTGCAGCCCGTGCTGTTCGGCCCAGGTCTGCCTGCGGCCGCTGGCCACGTCCAGGTAGTAATGGAACAGCTCCCAGCCCAGCTCCTCGATGCTCGCCCGGCCGCTGGCGATGCGCCCGGCGTCGATGTCGATGAGGTCCGGCCAGCGCTGGGCCAGCTCGCTGCGGGTGCACACCTTGACCACCGGCGCCATGGCCAGGCCATAGGGCGTGCCGCGACCAGTGGTGAACACATGCAGGTTCATCCCGGCCGCCAGCTGCAAGGTGCCGCAGACGAAGTCGCTGGCCGGGGTGGCGCAGAAGATCAGGCCCTTGCGCGTTACCCGCTCGCCGGGCCCGAGCACGCCCTGGATCGCGCCGCTGCCGGACTTGACGATCGAGCCCAGGGCTTTTTCGACGATGTTGGACAAACCGCCTTTCTTGTTGCCCGGCGTGGTGTTGGCGCTGCGATCGGCGGCGCCCTGCTGCAGGTAGCGGTCGTACCAGTCCATTTCGCGCACCAATGCTTCGGCGACCTCCGGCGTTTCGGCCCGGGAGGTGAGCATGTAGATGGCGTCGCGCACCTCGGTAACTTCCGAGAACAGCACCGTCGCGCCCGCGCGCACCAACAGGTCGGCGGCATAGCCCAGCGCCGGGTTGGCGGTGATGCCGGAGAAGGCGTCGCTGCCGCCGCACTGCATGCCGAGGATCAGTTCGCTGGCCGGCACGCTCTCGCGGCGGCGCTGGTCGAGCTTTTTCAGGCGGGTCTCGGCCAGGGCCATGATCTGCTCGATCATCTCGCCGAAGCCCAGCGTCGCATCCTGCAGGCGGTACAGCCACGGCTCGCTGAGGTCCACGGACGGATCGCCGTCGTGCATCACCTGGCCGGCCTGGAGCTTTTCGCAGCCCAGGCTGATGACCAGCGCCTCGCCGCCTAGGTTGGGGTTGCGCGCCAGGTTGCGCACGGTGCGGATCGGGATGTAGGCGTCGCGGGCGTTGATCGCCACGCCGCAGCCGTAGCTGTGGGTGAGGGCGACCACATCGTCGACATTGGGGTAGCGGGGCAGCAATTCGGCGCGTATACGCTTGACCGCGTGGTCGAGCACGCCGGTCACGCACTGCACGGTGGTGGTGATGCCGAGGATGTTGCGGGTGCCGACGCTGCCGTCGGCGTTGCGGTAGCCCTCGAAGCTGAAGCCGTCGAGTGGCGGCAGGGCGGCGGGCACGGCGTCGCAGCGTGGCAGGCTGGCAAGCTCGGGCGCGGCCGGCATCGCCAGTTGATCTTCCTTGACCCAACTGCCCTGGCGCAGGTCTGCCAGGGCATGGCCGATGACCTGGCCATAGCGGCGCACCGCCTCGCCCTTGCGGATGTCCACGGTGGCGACCTTGTGGCTCTGCGGCACGCCCTCGACCAGGGTCAGGCCATCGGCAAAGCGCGCGCCTTCGCCCAGGCCGCCGTCGTTGACCACCACCACGACGTTGTCGTCGGGGTGCAGGCGCACGTAGCGGGGCGACTCGGAATGTTCGATCAACTGCATGGTCAGGCCCTTCTTGTCTTGTCTCTCAGGCGTGGTGCTGTCGCCGGCGCCGTTGGGCGCCGACGTGTCCGGCTTACTGGCGGGCCAGTTCGGCGTCGGGCGCAGGTTCGCGCTTGGGCGGCTCCTTGAGCTCGATGCGCTTGATCGGGCCGACGATCACCAGGTAGCTGAACACCGCCACCAGGGCGTTGGCGCCCACATATACCAGGGCCCATTTGAACGAACCGGTGGCGCTGATGATGTAGCCGATGACGATCGGCGTGGTGATCGAGGCGATGTTGCCGAAGGTGTTGAACAGCCCGCCCGAGAGGCCGGCGATCTGCTTGGGCGAGGTGTCGGCGACCACCGCCCAGCCCAGGGCGCCGATGCCCTTGCCGAAGAACGCCAGGGTCATGAAGCCGACCACCATCCACTCGGCCTCGACGTAGTTGCAGAACACCATGGTGGTCGACAGCAGCAGGCCGCAGACGATTGGCAGCTTGCGCGCGAAGGTCAACGAGTTGCCGCGACGCAGCAGCCAGTCCGACAGCACCCCGCCGAGCACCCCGCCGATGAAGCCGCATACCGCCGGCAGTGAGGCGATGAAGCCGGCCTTGAGGATGGTCATGCCGCGCTCCTGCACCAGGTACACCGGGAACCAGGTGAGGAAGAAGTAGGTGATGGCATTGATGCAGTACTGGCCGAGGTAGACGCCCAGCAGCATGCGGCTGGTCAGCAGCTGCTTGATGTAGTCCCATTTCGGGCCGTCGCCGCCGCGTTTCTGGTCCATGTCCACCAGGCCGCCGTTCTGCTCGATATGCTCGAGTTCGGCCTGGCCTATGCGTGGGTGCTGGCGCGGGTTGTAGATGGTCTTCAGCCACACCGCCGAGAACACGATACCCAGTACGCCCATGACCACGAACACATGTTCCCAGCCGAAGGTGAAGACGATCCAGCCCATGATCGGGGCGAACAGCGCGGTGGCGAAGTACTGTGCCGAGTTGAAGATCGCCGAGGCGGTGCCGCGCTCCTGGGTGGGGAACCAGGCCGCGACGATCCGCGCGTTGCCGGGAAACGACGGCGCTTCGGCGAAGCCTACCAGGAAGCGCAGGGTGAACAGCGTGACCACCGCCCAGGCCACCGGCAGCCCGCCGACGAAGCCCTGCAGCAGGGTGAACAGCGACCAGGTGAAGATGCTGAAGGCATAGACATTCTTCGAGCCGAAGCGGTCGAGCAGCCAGCCGCCGGGGATCTGCCCGGCCACGTAGGCCCAGCCGAAGGCGGAGAAGATGTAGCCGAGGGTGACCGCGTCGATGCCCAGGTCTTTCTGCAGGCTGGAACCGGCGATGGCGATGGTGGCGCGGTCGGCGTAGTTGATGGTGGTCACCAGGAACAGCATCAACAGGATCAGGTAGCGTACATGCGTCTTTTGCGTCGCTTGCATGCTGGTTACTCCCACTCGTTATTTTTATACGGGGATTGGTTGTAGGCCGGAGCGGGGCGTCCCTGCTCCGGCGGCGGCTTTGGCAGGCCGCGGGGTGCTCGCTTATTGCGGGCCCATCTTGTCCATCAGCGCGGCGAGCATCTCGTACTCCTGCGCGGTGAGGTCGGTCAGCGGCGTGCGCACGGGGCCCGCGTCATGACCGGCGAGCTTCGCCCCGGCCTTGACGATGCTCACGGCGTAACCGGCCTTGCGGTTGCGGATGTCCAGGTACGGCAGGAAGAAATCGTCGATCAGCTTGGCCACGGTGGCGTGATCGTCGCGGGCGATGGCGTGGTAGAAGTCCATCGCAGTCTTGGGCACGAAGTTGAACACCGCCGACGAATACACCGGCACTCCGAGCGCCTTGTACGCCGCAGCATACACCTCGGCGGTGGGCAGGCCACCCAGGTAGCTGAAACGATCGCCCAGGCGGCGACGAATCGACACCATCAGCTCGATGTCGCCCAGGCCGTCCTTGTAGCCGATCAGGTTCGGGCAGCGCTCGGCCAGGCGTTCCAGCAGGTCGGCGTTCAGTCGGCAGACGTTGCGGTTGTAGACCACCACGCCGATGTTCACCGCCTTGCACACCGCCTCGACATGGGCGGCGACGCCGTCCTGGCTGGCTTCGGTGAGGTAGTGGGGCAGCAGCAGCAGGCCCTTGGCGCCCAGGCGTTCGGCCTCCTTGGCGTATTCGATGGCCTGGCGGGTCGAGCCGCCGACGCCGGCGAGGATCGGTACCGAAGTGGCGCAGGTGTCGACGGCGGTCTTGATCACCTGGCTGTACTCGCTGGCGGCCAGGGAGAAGAACTCGCCGGTGCCACCGGCGGCGAACAGTGCGCTGGCGCCATACGGGGCGAGCCATTCCAGGCGTTTGACGTAGCCTGCGGGGTTGAAGTCGCCGGCCGCGTCGAAGTCGGTGACGGGGAACGACAGCAGGCCGTGGGAGAGGATGGATTGCAATTCTTGTGGATTCATTGTTGTAGGCATCCTGTGGCGCTTGGAAGGAGGAGGTACCAAGGTGAGAGGTAAGTTATCGTACAACTAGTGACATGACTAGTCCTCTGCAACAGGAAATTTGCGCTGGGGAAGTTTCACTGGTCCCTGTAGGAGCGGCCTTGTGTCGCGAAAGGGCGGCGCAGCAGCCCCAGAGGGTTTACGCCTGGACGCCAAGATCGCCGGGGCCGCTCTGCGGCCTTTTGGCGACACAAGGCCGCTCCTACAGGAGGAGATACGCCCGGCGCGAATAGGGTGCGAGGCCGATCAATGTGGTTGTCGTATGTCTTATGAGGAAAAAGGATCGCGGAGACAGGCACAAGCCCGCCGCCCGCTTCCACGGGAGATGTTCTGGGACCAGCAGAGGGTGACCGTGGTAAACGGGGGCGACCTTGCGCCGCCCCGCGATCAAAGCTAACGAAGCTTCAGAGGGTCAGGCGGCCTGGTTGCGCTTGACCTGGGACTTGCGGACCTGGACGCGGCAGGCGTCGCCGAAGGCCTGGAACATCTTGATCGAATCGGGGTTCTTCGCCGCCTGCCACTCCGGGTGCCACTGCACCGCGAACAGGAAGGGCGAGATGCTCGGGGCGTGGATCGCCTCGACCAGGCCATCCTCGGCATGGGCGATCGGCTCGATGCCCGCGCCCAGGTTGCGCAGGCCCTGGCCGTGCAGCGAGTTGACGCGAATTTCGTCGCTGCCGAGGGTGTCGCGCAGCCAGCTTCCCGGCTTGATCTTCACGCCGTGCACCTGGGCGTACTGGACCTCGACCGGATCTTCCGGGTTTTCCCGGTGGTCGTTGAAGCCTGGCTCGGCGTAGACCTTCTGGTAGATGTCGCCACCGAGGGCCACGTTGATTTCCTGCATGCCGCGGCAGATGCCGAAGATCGGCAGGCCACGCTTGATCGCCGCCTTGACCAGCGGGATGTCGAACAGGTCGCGGTTCTGGTCCTGGCCTTTGCCGGGCGTCTGGTTGTCCTGGCCGTAGAGGGCCGGGTCGATGTTGCTGCCGGCACCGGTCAGGTACACGCCGTCGGCCATGTCCAGGTAGGTCTCGAGGTCTTCGACGCCGCAGCAGGTGGGCACCAGGACCGGGACACAACCGGAGAACTCGACCAGCGGGGAGATGTATTTGTGGGTCATGACCTGATAGTCATGGCCTTTGCGCTCTTGGCTGCCCATGGTCATTAGGACGACGGGTTTGCGCAGGGAAGGTTGCTTGTTGCCAATGTTGCTGTTGGACATATGTCACCTTGGGACAGGTCATGCCTGTCGTTGTTGTGCAGGCGCACGGCCGGGGCCTTGAGTGCTGCCTGAAGCCCCGAGCACTGCCGGCTCGCCATGCAGGCGATGTCGGTCG
>NZ_SOZA01000019.1 GCF_004519305.1 Pseudomonas sp. RIT623
ATAGAAACAATTCGTGACCAGGGCGTGACCTCCGTCAATGAAGGTCTTAGGCTTGCTGGGGAACGATGTCGCAGGAGACCACCCGATGATCCGCTGCAAACGTGTCTACGATGCCATCGAGGATCAGGACGGCCAGCGCGTGCTGGTCGACCGCTTGTGGCCGCGCAACAAGCGCAAGACCGACCTGCACGGCCAATGGCTGCGCGAGGTGGCGCCGTCCGACGAGCTGCGCAAGGCCTTCCATGCCGGCGCGCTGGACTTTGCTGGTTTCACTCGGCGTTACCAGCAGGAGCTGGCTGCCCACCCCGAACATTGGTACCCCTTGCTGGATCTGGCCGGCAAAGGCGACCTGACCTTGCTCTACGCCGGCAAGGACACCGTCCACAACAATGCCCAGGTGCTGGCCGAGTGGCTGGAGGCCGAGTTGGACCGCCGAGGGCCGGGCAGTTCCCCGGTCTGTTATGGCCAATGAGAGGCTGGCCCAGCCATGGAGCATCATGCCTTTGCAACTGACCCCGGCCAATGACAGCCACCGCACTTTCGCCCGCGACCTGACCCGCCGCGCGATGCTGCCGTACTACCGTGAATTCGACTTGCTGTGGATCGAGGAGGCCTTCGACCAGGCCTGGGGCTGGCGCGAGCAGTGGTTGGTGGAAGAGGACGGCGAGGTTCTGGGGTTTTGCAGCCTCAGCCAGGACCGCCAGGCGCTGTTCATCCGCGAACTGCACCTGTTGCCCGAGCACCGCGGGCGGGGTGTGGGCAGTTGGGTGCTGGAGGCGCTCGCTGGCTGGGCAGTACAGCGTCGCCTGCCGCTGCTGCGGCTGATGGTATTCAGCAGTAACCCAGCGCGGCAGCTGTACTTGCGCCATGGTTTCGTGGAAATGGGCGCGGATGGGTGTTTCGTCCGTATGCAGCGTCCAGTGGCTTGACAGGGCCTGGTGGGTGCCTGCCACTGCGACGTCTGGTTCGCCAGCAAGCTGGCTCCTACCGGATCATGCCTGGGCGGCGCATCAGTGTTGCCGCACCCGCGCCATCCGCCCCTGCGCCACTGTCGCCTCCAGCACTTGCCCCTGCACCGGCAACAGATCACCGATCAGCAGGTTCTGCAGCAGCGCCTTGCCATCGAAGGTATTACCGCCCAGCCACACTTCGTTCACCCCTTCGACCCGCACCAGTGCCTTGCCCACCTGGCCCAGATGATTGCCGCTGACCAGCAGCGGCCCAGGTTGCCGGGTGCTGTTGCGCAGGCTCAGGGCATATTCGGGGGTATTGCCGATGCGGTTATCCACCAGGGCCAGGCCGGTCACCTCGGCGGCATCTATCGCGCTGCCCTGGCTGCTGGCCAGCAGATTGGCGTCGATCAGCAAGGGATCTGCCGCGCTGGGGGCCAGGTTGCGTAGCTGGATGCCGTTGCCGCGACTGTCGCCGATGCGGTTGCCGGTCAGCAGCACCGGGCCGCGCTGGTCGCTGATCTCGATGGCGGCCTTGGCCGCGCCGAGGATCAGGTTGCCTTCGAGCAAGGCGCGGCTCTGGCCGCGCAGGCGCACCCCGCTGTTGTTGTCGATGCCGCGCAGCTGGTTGTCGTGCAGGCTCAACTGGCTGTCGCGGGCGTCGATTGCGTACTGCTGGGACTGCTCGAAGCGGCTGTGGGTGATAACGGCCTGGCTGTGCTGCAACTCGACACCGCTGGACATTTCACTGAACTGGCTGGCCTCCACCACCAGCGTGGCCGGGCGGGTGGCGGCGGGTTGCTGGGCGCTGAGCGCGGTGCTCAGGCCGCGGGACAGGTTGGCGTTGTAGCCCAGACGCCGCAGGCGCGAGTCGATCACCTCGGTGTGGCTGCCGGCCCAGGCCACCAGGAATGGCCGCCAGGCGCGGTCGGTGGCGCCGGGTTTGTCACCGCTCAAGCTTTCCAGGGTAGAGCGGCGCAGGCCCAGCCAGCCCTGGTTGATCAACGCGGTACCGGAAAAGCTGTAGAGGTACAGGTGGCTATCCTCCAGCAGCAACCCGGCATCGGCGCCGATCATCAACGGATAGCTCAGCAGGTAGCCGTCCTTGTAGCGCTTGAGGATGCGCGGGTCGTGCAGGGCGTCATGCAACTGCGCCAGGGTAATGCTGCCGCCGCGCAGCACCACGGCCTGCGGGTGGTGCGCCTGGTAACCGGCGATGGCACGGAACAGGCCGTTGTTGACGAAGGGCTCGAACGGCCAGCTGCCGGCCTGGGCCGAGAACATCGGCTGCAGGCTGATGCTGGCGCGGCCGGTGGGTTGCGCGCGCTGGACCGGCGCCAGGGCCACTGCGGCGCGGACCTGCTGGCGCAGTTGGGCGATGTACTGCTGGTGCTGGGCCGGGTCGATGGGCTCGACGCTGGGGCTGGCCTGCGCGGTGCTGGCCAGCAGCAGGGCGGCCAGGCAGGAGAGGGCGAAGCGACTGAGCGGTGCCATGGGAGCGTCCTTGTTCAAGGCAGGTTGGGGTAGGCTGGTTTCAGCGGGCCGCCGACCTGGCTGTAGTTGTCGACCTCGCCCTGTTCGCTGTCGTACAGCTGGCGGGCCAGGCGGTGCTGGGGCTGGCGGGCGAGGAACGGAATCAGCCAGGCCAGCTTGTAGGGGGCGACGTCGGCCTGGTCACGCCCCTTCAGCTCGGCCAGGGTGTCGGGGGCGAGCACGCTGCGGGCGGCGAAGCTGGCCAGTTGGTCGAGGGTGCGCTGGTCGGCCTCGGACCAGGCCAGGCCGTTGGCCCGGGCCGACTCGCTGAGCAGCACCAGCGGCACCAGGGCGTACTGGCTGTAGTTGGCGGCCAACTTGCCGCGCGCCACTTCCAGCGGCAGGTAGGCGTAATCGTCATGGCGCACAGCTTGGGCCAGGCCGCGGCGCAGGTTGCCGTCGGCCCATTGGATGAAATCGTCGCGGCCCACCAGCATGCCGGCGGCGGCCACGGCCCAGGCGGCCCAGTAGTCGTGGTTGTTGAAGTAGACCGTGGTGGAGTGCCGGCGCGGGTCGTATTCGTCGATCACCCGTTCACCGAGGCGGGTGAACCAGCGCTGTTGCGCCGGGCTGAGCGGGCGCTTGCCGTCCGCCGCGGCCTGGGTCAGCAGCACCGCGCCGGCCATGGCCGCCAGCGCCCATTTGCGCGCGGCCATGCCGCTGGCCGAGGCGTCCGGGTCGAGCAGGGCATCGGCTTGTGCCCAGTGTTCCAGCCACTGGTCCTGGCAGGCCAGGGCCCGGTTGGCCTCCTGCGGCTTCTTCGCCCGCTGGAAACGCTTGCCGGCGTAAATCAGGCCGCCGATGAACTGCTTGACCTGCTTGGCGATGCGTTCGCTGTCGGCGTCGGGGCTGGCACGCAGGGTCGACTTGCTGACGTCGCGCTGGTCGTACTTGCTTTGCAGGCGCAGGCTGCCCGTGTAGGGCGCGGGCGGTTGCTGGTTGCAGGTGAGGCTGCGGTAGTCGTCGATCATGGCCGCTTGCGCGGTGGCGCGGGGCGGCCAGATCGACTGGGCGGCCTGGGCCTGGGACAGCAGCGAGGCCATCAGCAACAGGCCGGCGCAGACCCCGTGGGAGCGGGCTTGCCCCGCGCTGGCGCTCACAGGCATAGCCGCGTCCGCACTTCGGTGGCCGCGGTGCCGGCCTTGGTCGGCTCGAGGAACACCGACAGCAGGTTGGCCCCGGCGAACTCGGGTGCCTTGCTCAGCTCCAGATAATACTGGCCGCCGCTCACCGCCGCTTCGCGGCGAAACCACACCTTGTCACGGGCCCCGTTGTCGTAATAGACGATGATGTAGAAGTCGCGCACGTTCTTGTCGCTCAGGCGGATATCGAGAAAGCCTGCGTTCAACGACTGCCGGGCGCTGCCGGCATTGCTCAGCAGCTCGATGCGCTCGCCTACCTTCAGCGCCGGACGCTGCAGCCTGGACCCCAATACCTCGGTGGACGCCTTGCAGCCGCCCTGAATCGCCGGCACCAGTTGCCGGTACATCAACGGCGAGTCCAGCCGGTAGTTGGCCGGCAGTTCCCAGATCACCAGCTTGGGCGGCGCCTCGGGCTTGTAGTCGGCCGACAGCAGGTACTCCAGCAGCGAGCCGTCCTCGCCGACCCCGGGCAGGGCATAGTTGAGGATGTCCACGCTCAGGTATTGCTTGAGGTAACCGTCGAAATTGAACTGCTTGCTCTCGTCCTCCCGGGCCGCGGCGTTACTGTCGCCGACCAGGATCACTTCGGGGTCTGGCGCCTCGTCGAACAGCGCGTCGCTGCTGTCGGCCACCGGGATGGTCTGGTAGCCGCGCACATACTGGAAACCGTAGTTGTTGCCGCAGATGTAGCTCAGCGCCAGGTTGAGTGTGCCGTCCTTGGGCACCATGACCCCAGGCTCGGTACGGTACTGCTTCTTGCTCAGCCCGGCGTAGAACGGCTGGCGGCGGATTTCCTCGGCCAGCAGCTGCGCCGTGGCCTCGGCGCCGGTGGGGGTCCAGTGGTGGTCGCGGCGGAAGAAATACTCGCCCTTGGGCGGCGTGCGCAGCAGTTGCATCATCGGCGCGACCACCGCGCCCCCCTGGCGCAACTGGCCCAGGTAGGCGTCGAAGTTGCGGCTGGCGCTGGCATGGTCGAAACCATGCAACTGGTCGGGATACAGCTTGTCGCGATGCATCAGCCCGCGGGTCGGTTGGATGGCCATGGCCACCTGGATGCCCTGGCGGTGGAAGGCGTCCATCAGGCGGGCGAACTCCGGGCGCATGGGCGCGGGGATGCCGAAGTCGTTGGTCAGGTCGACCATCGAGCGGAACAGCCAGCGCTCCTTGCCGGGGACGATCTGGCGCATCAGCTTCATGCGTCCTTCAGCATAGCGCTGCGGCTCGGCGAGCGCCGGGCAGATCATGCATTGCAGGTTGTCGCAGGCGCTGTCGGCCACCGGCTGCGCGGCCTGCGCCGGCAGGCTCAGCAGCGCCAGGGTGGTCGCCAGGCCGAAGGGGAGGAGGGGACTCATGGCGCGTTTCACTCGGTTGGGTCGATGCTGTTGGCCAGGCTCAGGCTGCGGTTGCCCGGCAGCAGCACGTAGCTGTAGGAACGGCCCTTCTTGAGGAACAACTCGTCAAAGCTGGCGACTTCCTGGTTGCCGACGTAAGCGGCGAAGTCAATCTTGATCTCGTTGACCATGCGCGCGCCGGTCTGGCCGTTGGCCAAGGCCTTGACCACCTCGTGCTTGCCATCGGCGGTGCGCAGCATGGCTTGCGCCGGGGTGAGGTTGTAGAAGGCCACCTGGGCTTTTTTCGGCTCGTTGACGTACTGGTCGGCGATCAGCCGCAACTGCTGGCCGTCGTAGACCACGGTGCTGGCGGCGTTGGCTGCCAGGTTCGGTTCGATGGCCTTGGCGCCGATGCCGATGCGGTGCACGCCGGCGGGCACGAAGCGGTAGCCACTGAGCTGGCCAGGGGCGACCTTCTGCGGGTTGACCTTGCCGCTGAGGCTGACATCGACGCTGGCTTCGGACAGGTTGAGCACGCGCACGAATGCCGAGTCGGCCGGGGCCACGGCGTCGTACAGGTCGGCGTTGCCTTCGGCGGCTGCGGCGGTATGGCTGGCGACGGCCAGGGCGAGGGCGGCGAACAGGGGCGGGATTTTCATCGGGTTTCTCCTTGAAACGTCAGAAATGCGCGGGCTGGGTAGGGCCTGCGAGGGTGCCGGGACGGTGGGCAAGCAGGGTGCGTAGCGGGAATTCCCAGATCACGGTGTCGATCTGCGGGTTGCGCGATTGTTCGCTGGCGAGGAACTGCTGCATCGCCTCGAACGGCCCGCGGGCCTCGACGGCGATGCTCAGCAGGTCGCGGTTGAGCGCTTCCTTGAGGAAACCGACGAAGTTCCAGTCGTCGATCTTGCTGTAGCTGGTGCCCACAAGCAGCAGGCTCTGGCGCTGCTCGGCGAACAGGTCGTCGCTGTTCTGCGCGGCCTTGAGGGTTTCGTACAGCTCGATGGTGTTGGCGCCGAATTGCGGGGCGAGGCGGGCATGATCGAATTGCAGGTAGTTCATCAGGTCGCCCTTGACCTGCTTGGTGCCGGTCGGGCGCGACAGGTATGTCTGATCACCCAGCAACTGCGGGCGCTGGCGCGCCAGCTCGTAGGCCGACAGGCGCGCGCCGTCCGGGCTCCAGTGGGTATCGGACTTGAGGAACAGGCGCGGTCCGGCCAGGTTGCGCAGGTACGCCTCGCGCAGCGGCACCACATCCAGCTGGCGGGCCCGAAGGTCGGCGACGAAGCGGTCATAGAGGCTCTGCACCCGTGGGTCGAAGGCCCGCGCGGCGTGGGCGGCGTAGACATCCAGCTTCATCGGCAATGGCAGTAGCAGCAGATGCTTGCCGCGCGCGGCCAGTTGCCGCTCGATGTCGGCGATCTGCGCCAGCTGGCTGTCTAGGTTGGCGTCCAGGTCGTTGGGCACGCGGTATTCCTGGTTGGTGAAGAGCCAACCCTCGTTGCCCAGCACCACCCCCTGGGTGCCCTCGCCGAACAGCTGGAACTGGGCATCGGCCCACAGCCTGACCGAGGGCTCGCGCAGGAAGAAACGCTTGTCGTAGGCCTGCTCGAACCTGCGCAGCAGCTTGCCGTCGACGAACAGGTGCCAGGCGTCGCCCTGGGTGCGGGCGAAGCTGAACACCGGCGGCAGCGAGTAGACGAACATCGCCGCCAGCACCAGCGCGAAGATCACACCATTGGCCTTGCTGGCCGAATTCATCACCGGATACACGGTGTTCTCCTAGAACTGGAAATACAGGAACGGCGAGAACGAACTGGCCGCCAGGCTGCTCAGGGCCAGCAGGAAGCCGCTCCACAGCAGCAGGCTGTGCAGCACGCCCACGTGACGCATGAAGTAGCCCTGTTGGTTGCCGGCGTAGAAGCGCACGTTGTTGAGCCCGGCCAGCAGCAGCCAGGCGACTGCCACCAGGGCGAAGGCCATGGCCATCTTCGAGGCGCCGAGCACGTACAGTTCCAGCGAGCCGAGGCCGTTGAAACCGAACAGCGCCTGGTAGATCGCCAGGCTGTGGCGCAGGTCCATGGTGAAGAACAGCGGCATGCTGAGGATGACCAGCAGCGCGGTGCGCAGGTTGCGCCCCAGGTGGTAGGGCGTGTTGACCTTGGTGGCCAGGCCGAACTTGCGCTCCAGCACCATGCCCAGGCCGAAGAACAGCCCCCAGCAGATGAAGGCGAAGCTCGCGCCGTGCCACAGGCCCGACAGCAGCATGGTCCAGACCAGCGCCGGCAGGGCGCCGGCCACGCGCTTGCGTACCAGCGGCATGTACACGTAGTCGCGCAGGAAGTGCGCCAGGGTCATGTGCCAGCGCGACCAGAACTCGGTGATGCTCTGCGACACATAGGGCTGGTTGAAGTTTTCCGGGAAGCGAAAGCCCATCATCAGTGCCAGACCCAGCGCCATGTGGCTGTAGCCGGCGAAGTCGAAGTACAGCTGCAGGGTCGAGACCAGCAGGCCGAACCAGGCATCGCTGAACTGCAAGCTGCCCTCGCCGATGAACAGCAGGTTGATCGGCGCCAGGCGGTCGGCGATCAGCACCTTCATGATGAACCCGAGCATGAAGCGACACACGCCCAGGGAGAACAGCTCCAGCGAGTGGCTGCGTTGGCGCAGCTGCGGCGCCAGCTGGCTGTAGCGCAGGATCGGCCCCGCCACCAGGTGCGGGAACAGCGCGACGAAGGCGGCGAAGTCGATGAAGCTGCGGGTCGGCGTGGCGTCCTTGCGGTAGATGTCGACGATGTAGCTCAGCGCATGGAACACGTAGAACGAAATGCCCAGCGGCAGGAAGATGGTCTCCAGGGTCCAGGTGTTGATGCCCAGCGGCGCCAGCAGCATGGCCAGCATCTCGGCGCCAAAATTGGCGTACTTGAAGTAGCCGAGGGTGGCCAGGTTGCCGGCCACGCCAAGCCACAGCAGGCGCAGGGCGACGCGCTTGGCGCCAGCGTCCAGGCGCGCCTTGATGGCCAGGCCGAAGCCGTAGTTCCAGGCGGTGATGGCGACGAACAGCAGCAGGAAGTCCGGCCGCCACCAGGCATAGAAGATGTAGCTGGCAGCGACGATCACCAGCGAGCGCCAGCGTGGCCGGGCCAGGTAGTAGATGGCCAGGAACAGCGGCAGGTAGAGGAACAGGAACACGTTGGAGGCGAAGATCATGCTGGGTGGCCCTCAATAACTGATCACGATGCCGAGGCTCAACTGGTAGTCGTCACCGGTGTTCAGCGCGCTGCCGGCGTTGAGATAGCTGGCGCTGACCAGGGTGTTGACGTCCAGGCGCTTGCCGTCGAGGGCCACCGGGAACATCTTCCAGTAGTAGTTGAGGTCGATCATCTGGCCGACGTTGTCGCCCTTGCCCTGGCCGGCGGCCAACGCGTCCTGGCGGCGCGCGCGGTAGTCGGCGCTCATGCGGATCGGCAGCGCGCCCTGGGCGTCGCGCAGGTTGAGCTGGGTGATACGCAGGTCCAGCGCGCTGCGCGGGGTTGGCTGGGTTTCCAGGGCCAGGCCGTAGTAGCTCAGGTTGCGCAGGTCCAGGGCCACGAAGGAACTGGTCAGGCGCGTGCTGTACGAGCCCTGGCGGGTGATGCGGTCGGACTGGATCGGGTTGAGCCGGAAGCCATCGTTGTCGTCGCCGGGCTTGTCGGTCAGGCCGCCGCGCAGGGCGACGCGCGGGGTCCAGGGCAGGTTGTCGAAGCGCTTGCCGACTTCGCCAAGTGCGGCCCAGCCACGGCTGGCGTGACCGGTGCTGGTGACGCCGCTGCCGTCGGTGTTGTCCATCGTGCCGTCGAGCGCCGCCAGCTCCAGGTGATAGTCGCTGTCCAGCGGCAGGTGCTCGCCCTTGAAGAACAGGCCGTAGCGCCAGCCCTTGAAGTCGTAGCGATCGTCGCTGTCGTGGTCGCTGCGATCGTTCTCGTGCATCAGGCGCAGCCCGACCTGGTGGTTGCTGCTCCAACGGTAGGCGTATTGGCCCATCAGGTAGAGGGTGCGCTCCTCGCTGGCGGGCAGCGAGTTGACGTCGGTGTTGTAGTTGTGGAATTTCTGGCCGACGGCGATGAAGGCGTCGGAGAAGCTGTCCTGGTAGTTGAAACGCAGCGATTCCAGGCTGTCGTCCCACCAGATGCCGTAGTCGTCGTTGAAGCGTTGGCGGCCGAACGACAGTGAGAAGCGTGGGTCGTCGCCGATCAGGTTGCGTTTGACGTACAGCTCGCGCAGCTCGGCGTACCAGCCCTCGGGTTGCTCGCGGGCGTTGTTGTTGGTCGACTCGTTCGCCAGGTTGCTCGACTGGCTGGAGTCGTAGTTCAGCCACAGGCGCCCATAGACCATCCACTTGGCCCAGCGTTTTTCCGGCGAGTACCAGGCGAACGACGGCTCATAGCGCAGGCTGTAGAAGCTTTCCCGGTTGCGACCGACCTGGGAGTCCTCGGGGCCGTAGCCGGTCTGCACGGTGAGCTTGTTGAAGAACTCCGAGGTAATCACCGGCTCGCTGCCGTCGGCGGCCAGGCGTACCGACGCTTGGCCGTCGGCCTCGGGGCCGGTGACTTCCTCCAGTGCCAGCGCCGCGGGCAGTGGCGCCAGGGCGAGCAGGGCGCCGAGCAGGGGATGGTGCGCTTTCACAGGGAGGCCTCCTTCAACAGATCGCCGCGCGCGGCCAGGGCGCGCTCGATGTCATCCTTGGGCAGGGTCTTGTCCAGCCGTTTGAGCAGGCCGCGGGCGCGGGTTTCGCCCAGGTCCATGGCGATGCGGGCATAGGTGTAGGCCTTGACCGGGTCGTGGCAGATCGCCCGGCCGCGCAGGTGCACGGTGGCCATGCGGTACCAGGCAGCGGTCGAGCCTTGCTCGGCCTGCTGTTGCCAGATGCCCAGGGCGCGCGTCTGGTCGGGCTGGTCCAGGCCGCCCTTGCTGTACAGGTCGCCCAGCAGCAACTGGGCATCGGGGTAGCGGGCCGCGATCAGTTCGTCGATCAGCCCCTGGGCTTTCTCCGGGTCCAGGGTCAGCCAGTTGTTGACCATGTAGAACGACGCCTCCAGTGCCTTGGCCTGGGTCGGCGCCTTGGCCCGCACCTGGGCGATCAGCGCCTGGGCTTGCTCGGCGTTGTGCTCGGTAGGGTTGGAAATCATGAAGTTGGCCTTGGACACCAGCGCCGGCAGATAGCCGCGAGCGACGGCGTTGTCCAGCCAGCGCTGGGCCTCGGCGATGCCGTCGGCGCGCAGCTTGTCGTTGGCCTGGTCGCGGGCGATCTGCGCGGGCGTTAGTTCCTGCTTGGGACCCAGGGCCTGGCCCAGGCGCTGCTCGCGCTCGGCATCCAGTTCGGCGCGGGTGACGCTATGGATGTTGTCCACCAGAGCACCGACGCGCTGAACGATTTCCACCGCCAGGCTGGCCATTTGCGGTTCCAGTTGGCGGGCAAAGGCAAGGAACGCGCTGTCCTGCTGTGCGCCGAGGAAGCGGTAGTAGCGGTCGACGGCGCGTGGGTCGATGCGCGCGGCCTGCTGATACCAGCGTTCGGCCCCGGCGCGGTCGCCTTGGCGTTCGGCGACCACCGCGTGGTACAGCTCGGGGCGGCAGTTGAGCAGGCAGCTACGTTCGTACAGCGCTAGCAGTTCGGCGGCACGCTCACCGGGGACCAGTTGCGGGTAGACCAGGAACACTTCCAGGCTGGTGCTGGTGCTGCGTGGGTCGAGGTCGTTGGGGTAACGGCCCAGCGCCTGGCGCATCCAGGCCTCATGGCGGCGCTGCAAATTCGGCGTGCGATCGAGCAGGCGCGCCAGCGAGGCCAGGGCCGGGACCTGCCCATGGCCGTCGGCGAAGGCTTCCTGGTACAGGCGGATGATGTCCTCCCGGCTGGCGCCGTCACTGCCGGCCAGCACGTCGCCGAGCAGCTGCTTGGCGGCCAGGTCGCCGCGCTCGGCGAGCACGCGCAGGTCGGCGCTGACGTTGGCGCTAGGGTCCTTGTACAGCGCGTAGCGCACCTGCTCCAGGCTCAGCCCGGCGCAGGCGTTGCCGACCCAGGCCAGGCCCAGGCCGACCAGCAGCAGGCGCGGGGCGTTCTTGGCGTTCATGGCCGGCCCTCAGTTGCCGCTGCCGAACGGCAGGCCCAGGTACAGGTCGACGGCCACCGCCTTCTGGTAGGCCGCCGCCGGCAGGGGCTGGTCCGGGGCAATGGTCAGGGCCAGGTTGCGGTTGACCTCGTCAGAGCGGGCGTCCACCACCTTGCCGCTGAAGTGCTGGTCCAGACCGAACACCTGCAGGTCCACCGAACGCACGCGGTCGATATCGGCGAGCTTGTCGAACGGCACGTTGGCACGCACGAACAGGCCCTGGTCCTTGGGCAGCAGGTGCATCAGCGGCGCGCCCTTGTAGCCGAAGCCGGCGAGGGGCGGCGCTGGGTAGTAGACCTGGCAATCGCACGGGCTGTTGATCACAGTCTCGACCGTGGCGCGCCCGAGCAGCGCCTGCACATCGCTGGGGGCCAGGTCGGCCAGGGCCTTGATGTCCGCCGGGGTGGTGAGCTGGGTGGCCAGCTGGGTGGAAATGCTCGCCAACGGCTGGCCGGCCTGCACCTCGGTGGCGCCGGCGGGCAGCAGGTATTTCACGTAGCCGTTGTCGGGCATGCTGATCACCTGGGCATGGGTCGCCACCGTGGCCTGCAGCGCCGGGATGCGAAAGAACAGCAGGTAGCCCTTGTAGCCGACGAAACCCAGGGCGGCGAGGCCCGCTGCGGTGTACAGCGCGGTACCGGCCAGGGCCTTGAGGCGCTCGCCCGGGGTGCGCGCGTGGGCCTGCTTGTGCTTGCGTTCCTTGATGTAGTTTTCCCGCTGCATCACGTTGAACAGGCCGTTGATGTCGGCGATCTCGCCAGACAGGTAGGCGCTGATCAGGTAGCGCAGGATGTCGCGCTTCTGCGCGTCGAGGTCGACGAACTGGGCACCGACCTCCTGGCCGCGCTGGGAGACGATACGCACCTTGCCGTCGATCGACAGGTCGACCTGGTTCAGGCGCAGCTGGATCGAGGCGTCGTACAGCGCGCCGATGGTCAGCGGCGCGCCGTGCAGCAGGCCGATGCCGCCCAGCGAGATATCCTGCAGGTCGGCCGCGAAGGGCTCGCGGCCGCTGCCGGACAGGCGCACCCGGGCGTTCATCCGGGTGCGCACGTACTGGCGCTCGTCGATGGCTTCGTGGACGATATTGGCCGCCGTCTTGCCCGGGGCCGATGGGGTGTTCGAAGTACTCATGGCAGGCGCCTTTCCTTAACGTTGCGTGAGTTCCAGCAGGACGGTGATGACCCCGAAGAAGATCGCGATGGACGCGCACAGCATCGCCTTCGAGGACCAGCGGTTCAGGCTTGCGTCGAAGTCGACGCTGCCGTTGGCCAGGGTGGTCTGCTGCCGCGTCCAGCGTTGCTGGTCCATGTGGAACAGCGCGTAGACCTTCATCAGCGAGCCGACGATCTGGTTGTAATAGAGAACGAACGGGTACATCGGGCTGACCGGGTGCCCGGCGAAGACGAACAGCACCGTCACCAGGCTGCGCGAGACCAGCACCCAGAACAGGTACACCAGCAGGTACTGGATGCCGAACACCAGGCCGGCCACCAGCGAGGCGGTCAGGCCCATCAGGCAGGTCCACATCGACACCCGCTGGTCGAGTAGCACGTACAGCGTGAACAAGCCCAGGCGAGCGCGGCCGAGCAGGGCGGTGGCGCGAAAGTTCTGCCGCAGCGAGTTGCCGTACCAGCGGAACATCAACTGGCGGGTGGCCACCCAGAAGCTGTCGCTGGGGGGGTGCTCCACGGTCAGGGTGTGGCTGTCGGGCACGTAGAAGGTGTCCCAGCCGGCGCGCATCAGGCTCAGCCAGCTCGACTTGTCGTCGCCGGTGAGGAACTGGAAGCGGCCCAGGCGCCAGTGCTCGAGAAAGTCCGCCTCGACATCGCGGATGAACGCCGGGTTGGTCATCACCCCGGCACGGAAGAACGACAACCGCCCGGTGAGGGTCAGCACCCGGTGCGACAGGGCCATCGAGCACATGTTGATGTGCCGCTGGACGAAGCGCATCGAGTGCCACTGACGCATCCAGCGGCTGCCCTCGACTTCGCAGAACTCGTTGGTGGTCAGGCCGCCGACCCTGGGCAGCACGGCGAACAGCTTGACCGCGCGCTCGACGCAGCCGGGCAGCAGCATGGTGTCGCCGTCGACCACGCCGACCACCGCGTCGTCCAGCGGCATTTGCCGTGACAGCGCGCGGAAGGCGTGGGCCAGGCCATCGCGCTTGCCGGTGCCGCGGGCGCGGACGATCACCAGCTCGATGTCGTCGCGCTCGCGCACTTCGTTGCGCAGGATGTCCTTGATGAACTGCTCGTCGCCTTTCTCGACGATCGAGGCGATCACCGTGCACGGCACCTTCAGCCGCTGCACTTCCTGGAATACCGACTGGTAGACCTTGAAGGTGGTGTGGGTGGGGATGCGGAAGCTGGTCACCACCATGAACAGGCGCGACGGCAGCGCTGTGTCGCCCAGGCGCTCGACCTGGCGGCGCAGGCGCGGGAAACGCCAGTGCAGGAAGTACATGCCGCGCAGGTAGTGAACGATGGCATTGCCATAGCGCCACAGGCCCAGGGTGCCGATGATGAAGATGAACAAATGGTGGTTGGGGTCCAGGTACTGTGGCGCGACCATCTGCGAGGCCAGCGCGATCAGCCCGGCGAGCAGCGCCCAGGCGCAGAAGCGGGCGGCCGCGCGCAGATGGGCCGGGGCCGCGAAGGGCCGCTGTTGCTGTCGATCCATGGCGCTGTAGCTCCTGTTGTCGGGTACCCGCCACGGCCGTGGCGGGGCGGCGTGGTTTACCAGCAGATGCCCTGGTGGCGGGTGTCGCTGGTGCCGTTCATGAACCCGACCAGGTCGACCACCTGCTTGCCGCTACCGGCATCCAGGGCGCGGGCGAAGCGCTCGTCGTTGTTGCCCAGCACGATCACCTCGGCGTCGTCGATCACCTGTTGCAGGTCGCTGCGCAGCAGCGCGCTGACGTGGGGGATCTGCTGTTCGATGTACTGGCGGTTAGCGCCATGGCGGCGGGCGTGCTCGACATTGGCGTCGTAGATGCGCAGCTCGTAGCCCTTGCCAATCAGTTGTTCGGCCAGGGTCAGCAGCGGGCTTTCGCGCAGGTCGTCGCTGCCGGCCTTGAAGGCCAGGCCGAGCAGGGCGATGCGCCGCTTGCCGGGGCGGGTCACCAGCTCGAAGGCCTGGCGCACCTGGTTGCGGTTGCTGTCCATCAGCGAGGCCAGCAGCGGGTGGGCGACGTCCAGCTGGCCGGCGCGGTAGGTGAGGGCGCGCACATCCTTGGGCAGGCACGAGCCGCCGAAGGCGAAGCCCGGGCGCAGGTAGTAGCGCGACAGGTTGAGCTTGTGGTCCTGGCAGACCACGTCCATCACCTCGCGGCCATCGACGCCCGAGGCCTTGGCGATGTTGCCGATTTCGTTGGCGAAGCTGACCTTGGTGGCATGCCAGACATTGCAGGTGTACTTGATCAGTTCGGCGACCTCGACCGACTTGCGGATCACCGGTGCTTCCAGGCCCTGGTACAGCGCCTCGAGCAGGTCGCCCGAGGCGCTGTCGAGTTCGCCGATCACGGTCATGGCTGGGAAGTCGTAGTCCTGGATCGCGGTGCTTTCACGCAGGAACTCGGGGTTGACCGCCACACCGAAGTCGATGCCGGCCTTCTTGCCCGAGGCGCGTTCCAGGGTCGGGACTACCAGGTTGTTCAGCGTGCCCGGCAGCACCGTGCTGCGCACCACCACCGTGTGGCGGCTGGCCTTGTCGCGCAGGGCGGCGCCGATCTCGCGGCACACGGCCTCCATGTATGCCAGGTCCAGGTCACCGTTGGGCTTGCTCGGCGTGCCGACGCACAGCAGCGACAATTCGCTGGCCAGTATCGCCGCCTGTACGTCCGTGGTGCCGCGCAGACGGCCCTGGCGCACGCCGTCGAGCAGCAGTTGCTCAAGGCCCGGCTCGACGATGGGGGAGCGTCCCTGGTTGATCATGTCGATCTTCGCCTGGTCGATGTCCACGCCCAGAACCTGGTGCCCCCGTGCCGACAGACACCCGGCGCAGACCGCGCCCACATAGCCAAGTCCGAAGATACTGATGTTCATAGGTCCCTCTCCCCAGGCGCAGCACAAGGCCGGCCGAGATATGCCGTTCATGGAAGTTGGTAAAGACAGCCGCGCAGGATCAAGCCGCGCTTGGATATGGCGAAGCAGGTTGGTTCTTGGTGGTCTTTTTACATCCTAATGAGGTTTTTGTTAGTTGGGCAAGTGTTGTTTGGTTGTTGTTTTGTTTATGTGTTTTTATTTTTGTTTTTAGTTAAAAAATCGTTATAAATCAATCAGTTAAAGTTTTCGAAAAGTTCGGCGTCAAAAAAATGATTACACTATTTGTGTCGACATATTGGCGTCAAATTCGGTATTTAGCGCTTGTGTCAGGGGGGCTGGCTTTTTGCAATGCGCCTTTTCTAGCGGTTTTTAGCGATGTTTTTGGGGGCTCTATGTGGTGCTGATTGCGTAAGTTTTGATGTTGTCGAGGGGGATTTGATCGCGTGAGGGCGGCGCTGCACTACTTTCGGCGAACCTCCCTTCATCCCAAACCCAACCCCCAACTCACCCAAAACCATGACTTGCATCGATTGGATCCAAAAGGCATAGTGCCCAGCGACCAAGCAAGTATTCACACGGGTGCCGGATGCACCCGTGTTCCACTCATGCAAAGGAGGCAATGCAGATGAACGGATTCGGTCCGCGACTCAGAGAAGAACGCGAACGCCTGGGCTTGACCCAGCGCATTTTCGGCGACATCGGCGGCGTCGAGCCCAACGCCCAGGGCAAGTACGAAAGCGGCGAGCGCACGCCGCGCATGGATTACCTCGCGGCCGTGGCCAACCGCGGTGTCGATGCCCTCTATGTACTCAGCGGCGTGCATACCCCCGCGCCGCTGGACAGCCTTACCGCCGACGAAGACCGCCTGCTCGGCGCTTTTCGCCGTTTGCCCGAGGCCGACCAAGCCGCCGTCTGGCACCTGCTCAACCGCCTGGCCGGCGAAACCGCTGGCCAGGATGCCCTGCGGATCCGCCGCCCCGACCGTCAGGCATATTTCCATGACGCTTTACGCTAGGTTGGTTGTGAAAAATTTTGTTAAGGTGGCGGGATCCAATCGCCCCACTGACGAGGTGTCTGCTTGATTAGGGTCCTGGTGGTCGACGATCACGATCTGGTACGTACAGGCATCACCCGCATGCTGGCCGACATCGATGGCCTGCAGGTGGTGGGGGAGGCGGACTCAGGCGAGGCCGCCCTCAAGCTGGCCCGTGAGCTCAAGCCCGACGTGGTCCTGATGGACGTGAAGATGCCCGGCATCGGTGGTCTGGAGGCCACGCGTAAACTGTTGCGCAGCCACCCGGACACCAAGGTGGTCGCGGTGACCGTCTGCGAGGAAGATCCGTTCCCCACCCGGCTGCTGCAAGCCGGTGCCGCCGGCTACCTGACCAAGGGCGCGGGCCTGGACGAAATGGTCCAGGCCATCCGCCTGGCATTCGCCGGCCAGCGCTACATCAGCCCGCAGATTGCCCAGCAGTTGGCGCTCAAATCGTTCCAGCCGCAAGGGTCGCCGTTCGATGCGCTGTCCGAGCGGGAAATCCAGATTGCGCTGATGATCGTCGGCTGCCAGAAGGTGCAGATCATCTCTGACAAGTTGTGTCTGTCGCCCAAGACCGTCAATACTTACCGTTATCGAATCTTCGAGAAACTCTCGGTCACCAGCGACGTCGAACTGACCTTGCTGGCTGTCCGTCACGGTATGGTCGACGCCAGTCTGTAAAAGCACACCTCATGTCTCAAACCTTTGACGCAAGCGCGTTCCTGGCGACCTGCAGCGGTCGCCCGGGCGTGTACCGGATGTTCGACGGCGAAGCCCGCCTGCTGTACGTGGGCAAGGCCAAGAACCTCAAGAAACGCCTGGCCAGCTACTTTCGCAAGGCCGGCCTGGCGCCGAAGACGGCTGCCCTGGTGGCGCGCATCGCCCAGGTCGAAACTACCATTACCGCCAACGAAACCGAGGCGCTGCTGCTCGAGCAGACGCTGATCAAGGAATGGCGGCCGCCCTACAACATCCTGCTGCGCGACGATAAGTCCTATCCCTACGTGTTTCTCTCCGACGGCCAGTTCCCGCGGCTGGGCATCCACCGTGGCGCGAAAAAGGCCAAGGGCCGTTATTTCGGCCCATATCCCAGCGCCGGGGCGATTCGCGAGAGCCTGAGCCTGTTGCAGAAGGCCTTCTCGGTGCGCCAGTGCGAGGACAGCTACTACGCCAACCGCACCCGCCCGTGCCTGCAGTACCAGATCAAGCGCTGCAAGGGGCCCTGCGTGGGGCTGGTGGAACCGGCCGAGTACGCCGAGGACGTGCGCCATTCGGTGATGTTCCTCGAGGGTCGCAGCCAGCAGCTGGGCAACGAGCTCAACGCCGAAATGGAAAAGGCCGCCATGGCCCTGAATTTCGAGAAGGCCGCCGAGCTGCGCGACCAGATCGCCCTGTTACGCCGGGTCCAGGACCAGCAGTACATGGAAGGCGGCTCCGGCGATGTCGACGTGGTGGCGGCTTTCGTCAACCCAGGCGGCGCCTGCGTGCACCTGATCAGCGTGCGTGGCGGCCGGGTGCTGGGCAGCAAGAACTTCTTCCCCCAGGTGGGCATCGAGGAGGAGGTGGCCGAGGTCATGGCCGCGTTCCTTTCCCAGTACTACCTCGGCAACGCCGAGCGCGAACTGCCAGGCGAGCTGATCGTCAACGTGGTGCATGACGACTTCGCCGCCATCACCGAGGCGGTGCAGACCCTGCGCGGCCGCGAGCTGAGCATCAGCCACCGTGTGCGCGGCACCCGGGCGCGTTGGCAGCAACTGGCGGTGACCAACGCCGAGCAGGCCCTCAACGCCCGTCTGGCCAACCGCCAGCACATGGCTGCGCGCTTCGAGGCCCTGGCCCAGGTGCTGGGCCTGGATGACGTGCCGCAGCGCCTGGAGTGCTACGACATCAGCCACTCCAGCGGCGAGGCCACCGTGGCCAGCTGCGTGGTGTTCGGCCCGGAAGGCCCGCTCAAGTCCGACTACCGCCGCTTCAATATCGAAGGCGTCACCGCCGGCGACGACTACGCCGCCATGCACCAGGCGCTGATGCGCCGCTATGGGCGCATCAAGGACGGCGAGGGCAAGCTGCCCGACGTATTGCTGGTGGACGGCGGCAAGGGCCAGTTGAACATGGCCCGTGACGTGATGCAGGAGCTTGGCCTGAGCGACCTCACCCTGCTCGGCGTGGCCAAGGGCGTGACCCGCAAGGCCGGTTTCGAAACCCTGTACCTCAACGATGTGGCCCACGAGTTCACGCTCAAGGGCGATTCGCCGGCGCTGCACCTGATCCAGCAGATCCGTGACGAAGCCCACCGTTTTGCCATCACCGGCCACCGCGCGCGGCGCGGCAAGGCCCGACGCACCTCGAGCCTGGAAGACGTGGCCGGGGTAGGGCCCAAGCGCCGCCGCGACCTGCTGAAACATTTCGGCGGCCTGCAGGAGCTCAACCGCGCCAGTGTCGACGAGATCGCCAAGGCCCCCGGCATCAGTAAAAAGCTTGCCGAGTCGATTTATGCCAGCCTGCATAGCGAGTAGAATGCCGGGTTCAACCCGCAGCCAGTCGTACCGATGAATATTCCAAACCTGCTCACCGTTCTACGCGTCCTGCTCATCCCGATCTTCATCCTGCTGTTCTATGTGCCCTATCACTGGAGCTACATGGCCGCCAGCACGGTGTTCGCCATCGCCGCCGCCACCGACTGGCTCGACGGCTATCTGGCGCGTCGGCTGCAGCAGAGCACGCCGTTCGGCGCCTTCCTCGACCCGGTGGCCGACAAGCTGATGGTGGCCGTGGCCCTGGTGTTGCTGGTGCAGGTGCACGCCAACTTCTGGCTCACGCTGCCGGCGGCGGTGATCATCGGCCGCGAGATCGTCGTCTCGGCGCTGCGCGAGTGGATGGCCGAACTGGGCGCCCGCGCCCATGTGGCGGTGTCGAACCTGGGCAAGTGGAAGACCGCCGCGCAGATGCTGGCGCTGGTGATCCTGCTGGCCAACCCGCCGGTGCTGACCTTCTGGGTGGTGCTGGGCTACGGCCTGCTGCTGGTGGCGGCGGGGCTGACCCTGGTGTCGATGGTGCATTACCTGCTGGCCGCCTGGCCGCACCTGCGCGAAGGTTCGGAGCAGAAGTAAAAGTTTTTTTGAATCAAGGGGTTGACGCCATTCTGTAAATCGCTAGAATGGCACCCATCACGACGCGGGAATAGCTCAGTTGGTAGAGCACGACCTTGCCAAGGTCGGGGTCGCGAGTTCGAGTCTCGTTTCCCGCTCCAAATATTGGCTCAAAGAATTTTATAGAATTCTTTGAGCTCTCGAAAAAAGACGCTTCGGCGTCTTTTTTCGTTCTTGTCCAAGCCATTTGCCGGTTTTGCTGTTAATCAATCAGCCAACCCGGATCACCCTCGACCAAGATTCCGCCATGGCTGGTGGTGTCTCCCTCCCTCGCTGCCGGTTGGCCCTCGATGATCGTGCTGCCAGCACCGGTTTCGATGACAGCGCCACAACTGATTCGGTCGCCGACGCGTGCTATTGCCCTGCCATCCACGAATGCTGCGCTTGCGCCTGTTTCTACGGTGCCTTCGCCATGGATAGGGCAACTATGACGATGGCCTACGAGTACGATGGGTTTCATTTGCGCTTTCCTTTTTTTAGTTGAATAGGGGCTTCGTCGTAGGCCTGTGGCGGGGGCGGTGCTGCCCGGACATTGAACAGGCGGCACACGCCGTACCAGCAGAGAGCAAGGCCGAGGTTGTAGGGGAACAACACGGCCCAGAACGGCAGTTGCCAGTTCTTCTTGCCCTGCATTTCTCCGGGCTCGCCGGTTCGCCAGGGAGCGTAATGGCGCCAGGCTTCTGCCGGGGTCAGGCAGATGGCATGAAGTGGTCGGTACCACCAGTTGGGTTCGCCGGGAGGAGGGAGTTTGGCTGGGCCGTGGTTCATGAAATGGCGGAGGTACTCCCAGACTTCGGCGACGTGCTTGATGCCGGATTCGGTGGGTTCGTTGCTGTCTACCCATAAGCAATCTTTTTGGTGCAGGCTGCCATCCTCCCGAGGTGGGGCGAAGGCGAGTGCATAACTGGTGCTGAAGGATGAGCCGCCGAATTCAGTGCGTTCGAATACGCCTCCGTATAAATTTTTCCAATTAAAGGTTATGAGTTTTTTGCCGCGCTGATAGTAAATTTTCTTGGTTGAGCGGTTGAAGTAAAATCCAGAGAGGTTCCTTATAAAATAGATTCGGTAAAGCAGAAAGGGGAGAAAAATTAAGGGTGAAATTGCCATCATGGCTATGAAGGCAAGATCGGGGGTGTCGATATTTAATAACTTAATTATTAGTAGCTCTGGGTAGACAACAATCATTCCTCCGAGGATTAGTGCAGTATAGATTTTTCCCATAAACACGGAGTCTGTTACCCAGGGGTTTCGTAAGCATAATGTGTTGTTATGCAAATTTACTAGTTGCCCAGTAATTGCGGCTTCATTTCCGGATTTTGAATTTATGCTAAACATCCATCTAACTGCCATGATCAACGCTCGAGACGAAAAATTGAATTAACCTCATTTCCTTCATTTAAACCTTGATTGGAGCTATAGGCTAAATGCAGTGAGACATGATTTTGATTGTTTATCGTGTTCTTGAAATTCAGAATTAAGCCGGCGCCTGTAACGTAGCAAACAGCAGCGAGTGGAAAGACGACCATTTCACCGTCTTCACGAAGGCTACTTAAGCTACCTGACCATTCGCTTGTGCCTACGATGAAGCCCGGTAGGAATACTGTGAATTCAACGGTGGGTTGTGTGATGGTGACTTCGTTATGTGTGATGGCGGTCCAGTCTGCTGGCGCCCAGTAATTATTTTCATGCCAAGTGCTGTCGACTCCGGTTATAGCAAAGAATCGCGCTTCTTCTGCGGATATTAATCTTGGTCTGTAATGCTCATCGTGCCAGACTTTAAGTTCGTCTTGCAGAGAAAGGAATGTAGGAAGCTTTTTTTCATGGTCCAGAACGACTTCGGGATGCACCTCTCCATCGTTTTTACGATTACCGAATATGCTCCTTGCTGCCCACAGTTCGATAGGGGTATGGAGGTGTTCATGCGATTTGGCGTGAAGGTATAAGCCTCCAGCGATGATCGCTGCTCCCAGGAGTACAAGCGCTGCCGCGCCCCACCCGGCAAAGGGTACAACTGACGTAACCCCCGCAACCGCGAGCCCGCCCTCCAGTACTAAAACGGAGCCTGCCGCAACAGCGCTTCCGCCATAAAGTGTCAAGTCAGATGCTTCAGGGTTACCGTGTAGTTTTTGTCTTTTCGATTTTTGAAGGTCTGAAGAAAATCCTAGAAAAATAGCAGGGTAACCGGATAATCGTGCAAACAGATTGCTCCCCAAGAACTTGATCACGCCATTACCAAACGCCATCCCCGGCGCCGTCGAACTCAATCTCAACATCACCGCCTTCTGCGTTGCGCGTACGCTGACCAATGTCGCCCCGGCCGCACCGATCACACCGAAAATCGACGCCGCAAACCCCAAGGTGTATTCTGGCGCATTGCTTTTCTGCAGGCTGTTGTAAGCCGTCTTCAGCGAAATCACGTTGAACCACAGCATCCCGGCATTCAGGCCACCGCCCCCGCCCGACGTGAGCAACCCGAGAAAGTTGGGTTTAACCCGCGCAGTGGTGGTCGACTCAACCGCCACCGTCCGATTGCCCGAAATACGCAGCTGCTTCATTTCCTCAACCTGCGCCATGCCGCTCTTCAAATACCGCTCCACCTCCTGGCTGAACGGGTTCTCGCGGATGGCCTGGTCGGTGATCTGGTAACGCGCCGCCAACAGCCCCAGCGCTTTCTCGGCATTGGCCTCACGCGCCGCCAGCAGCACTTGCTGACGCAGGGTATGGCTGGCATCGCCCGTACGCGGCACGATGGCATAGCGCACCGGCAGGATGGGCACGCGTGGGCTGCAGGCCGGGCCGGAGGTGGTGCTATTGGCAGAAACGTCGGTCATTTACGCTGCCTTTTGGTTGAGCGTACTGGGGCTTGCTCGAAGGCCTCTGGTGGAGGCGGTGCAGCCCGGACATTGAACAGGCGGCATACGCCGTACCAGCAGAGGGCAAGGCCGAGGTTGTAGGGGAACAACACGGCCCAGAACGGCAGTTGCCAGTTTTTCTTGCCCTGCATTTCTCCGGGCTCGCCGGTTCGCCAGGGGGCGTAGTGGCGCCAGGCTTCTGCCGGGGTCAGGCAAATGGCATGAAGCGGCCGGTGCCACCAGTTGGGTTCGCCGGGAGGAGGGAGTTTGGCCGGGCCGTGGTTCATGAAGTGGCGAATGTATTCCCAGACTTCGGCGACGTGTTTGAAGCCCGGTTCGGTGGGCTCGTTACTGTCGACCCAGAGGCAGTCTTTTTGGTGGAGGCTGCCGTCTTCTCTGTAGGGAGCAAAGGCAAGTGCATAGGAAGTGCTGAAGGATGCGCCACCATATTCAGTTCGCTTGAAAAAGCCACCGCCTGTAGTGTTCCACTCGAAAGTGAACAGCTTTCTTCCTCGCTGGTAGTATATTTTTTTGGTTGCACGGTTGAAGTAAAATCCGGAGAGATTTTTTATAAAATAGATTCTATAAAGCAAGAAGGGGAAAAAGACGAAGGGTGTAAGTGTCATTATGGCTATGAAGGCAAGATTGAGGGTGTCGAGGTTTAATATTTTGATTGATAGAAGGCTTGGGTAAATGCCAGTCATTACTCCGATGATTAGTGCGGTATAGATTTTCCCCATAAATACGGAGTCTGTTACCCAAGGATTTCGCAGGCTTAATATATCTCCAGACAGGTTTGCTAACTGTCCAGCAATGGCTGGTTTGTATCCGGAATCCGAATTTATATTAAGTGCCCAAATGACTGACATTATTAGCGCTCGAGACGAAAAATTGAACTAACCTCATTTCCTTCATTCAAGCCTTGGTTGGAGCTATAGGCTAAATGCAGTGAGGCATGAGTTTGGTTGTTTATGGTGTTCTTGAAATTCAGAATTAAGCCGGCGCCTATGACGTAGCAAATAGCAGCAAGTGGAAAGACGACCATTTCTCCGTCTTCACGAAGGCTGCTCAAGCTAGCTGACCATTCGCTTGTGCCTACGATAAAGCCCGGTAGGAATACTGTGAATTCCACGGTGGGTTGTGTGGTGGTGACTTCGTTGTGGGTGATGGCGGTCCAGTTTGCTGGTGCCCAATAATTATTTTCATGCCAGCCACTGTCGATCCCGGTCATGCCAAAGGATCGCACTTCTTCTGCGGATATTAGCCTTGGTCCGTAATGCACATCATGCCAGGCTTTAAGTTCGTCTTGCAGATAAGGGAATGGAGGAAGTTTTTTTTCATGATCCAGTACGATTTCGGGATGCACTTCTCCATCATTTTTACGATTGCCGAAAATGCTCCGTGCTGCCCAGAATTCAATAGGGGAGTGCAGGTGCGCATGTGCTTGGGCGTGAAGGTATAAGCCTCCGGCAATAATCGCTATTCCTAGAAGCACTAGCCCAGCTGCGGCCCACCCGGCAAAGGGCACTACTGACGTAGCTCCCGCTACTGCGAGTCCTGCTTCAAGGGCGACCACAGAACCCGCGGCCATGGTCAGTCCACCGCTAGCTGTATAGATAGCGGCAGTTAAATTACCGTTGTTATACTGGCGATACGCCTTTAAACCGTCTGAGACTAAGCCAAAGCCAATTGCAGGGTAGCCTGCTAAACGAGCAAACAGATTACTCCCCAAAAACTTGATCACGCCGTTACCAAACGCCATCCCCGGCGCCGTCGAGCTCAATCGCAGCATCACAGCCTTCTGCGTTGCCCGTACGCTGACCAATGTCGCCGCAGCCGCACCGATCACCCCGAAAATCGATGCCGCAAACCCGGCGGTGTATTCCGGCGCATTGCTTTTCTGCAGGCTGTTGTAAGCCGTCTTCAGCGAGATCACGTTGAACCACAGCATCCCGGCGTTCAGAGCACCGCCCCCGCCCGACGTGAGCAACCCGAGAAAGTTGGGTTTAACCCGCGCAGTGGTGGTCAACTCAACCGCTACCGTCCGATTGCCCGAAATACGCAGCTGCTTCATTTCCTCAACTTGCGCCATGCCGCTCTTCAAATACCGCTCCACCTCCTGGCTGAACGGGTTCTCGCGGATGGCCTGGTCGGTGATCTGGTAACGCGCCGCCAACAGCCCCAGCGCTTTCTCGGCATTGGCCTCACGCGCCGCCAGCAGCACTTGCTGACGCAAGGTATGGCTGGCGTCCCAGCGGGTGTGACCACGCAGGCGTTTGAGCACCACGGCGTTGACGGACTGGGCCGTGAGATCGGTGATGTCGGCAATGGCCGGAAAACGCCCGGCCAGCCCTTCGATGACATTGTCGCTGCCACCCAGCACATTGCCGGCCGCATCGGCTTTGTCCTTGAAGGGGTTGAACGGCGCCAGGGCGGTGTAGAGCGGGCTGTCGTGCTGGTCCAGCCACTGTTCCAGGCGTTTGAAGCGCCGGTCTCGGTCTTCGGTACCGGGTGTCGGCTGGCCCATCGGGTAAATCAGCAGGGCCAGGGAGATTTCCAGGCCACGGGCCGAGATGCGTTCGTCGCGGTCATAGCACGCCAGTGCGGCGGCCAGGCTGTAGGGGTCATCGATATGCGCGGCTTCGGCCGTGGCCAGCCACGCGTCGTGATCATGACTGGCTTGCAGGGCAAGGTTGCGCAGGCCTGCAATGCGCTGCTCCAGCTCATCGCGTTCGGCGAGGAACTGCAGGTATTTGTCGGTATCGATGCGCAGCGCCAAACGTGCACCGTTCGGGGAATAGTCCTCGTGTGTGAGCGCCCGATAACGTGCCTCGGCCGGGGAGAGAGGGCGTCCGGTGCGGGTGGACTGCAGTCTTGTTTCGACCACGTCGGTAGCGGGCATATCCGCCGGGTACATCGTCTCCAGTGTTTTGTTCAGCAACAGGGCGACCAGGTTGCGATGGTGAAAATCGCGGCTCTGCTGGCTGAGCCGTTCGGCATCGAGCTGGTAGCACGCCGGTACGCCTGCCTGCTCGGCGCCTTGCGCGGGCTTGGTGTGTTCGAGCTGCTCGGCGGGCATCAGGTCGTGCAGTTGGTGCTGGTAAGCCGAAACCGACAGGCTCAGGTCCAGGGCCATGCCTTCAGCATCAGCCAGCGCCACCACCACCGGTATCTTCGGTTGGGTGCTGGGATAGTCCCGGGCAATGGCGTTGAGCCTGCCGATGGACAAGGTGGTTGTGGACGCGTGGCTGCTCCAGGTCAGGGACATACGCCGGCTTGCCGGTTTGTAGTCTTCGACCCAGTTTTGCAGCGCACTGAGCGGCAGTACATGGGGCTGGGTGGAGGGGGCCGGGTTGCCGGCAATCAGCTCGGCCATGTCCAGCTGGCGCATATGCCGTTTGCGCAGGGCTGCTGAAGCGGTGATGCGGGCAGTCGTGGCGTTGCTCCACAGGTGCGGGCTATAGCCGATCCACACTTCCTTGGCGGTGTCCGGGCTGGTGTCGGCCCATACCCAGCCCATGCTCTGGCTGGACAGGTAGCGTTCGCGCAAGTGGTAGCCTTCCAGTCCTTGGTAGCGCAGCTCCTGGTAGCGTCCTTCGCCGTCGTACTCATGAATGACCAGCTTTTCGCCCTGGGGACCTTTCATGAACACGTAGATATAGCCTGGGCGCAGCGCGCGCAGGGTGTAGGACGAGTGCTGCAGCGGGGCGAAGCCTTGTTCCAGATTGAAGCCTGCGCCTGCATAGCGACAGGCCGGGGCATCGCCCGTACGCGGCACGATGGCATAGCGCACTGGCAGGATGGGCACGCGTGGGCTGCAGGCCGGGCCGGAGGTGGCGCTGCCGGCGGCAGTATCAGTCATGGTTGGATTCCTTGATTTGGACCAGTGCGTGCAGCTCGCGAAGACGGGCCTGGGGCGACTCGTTGAGGTTGGTGTAGATCTTCGTAGCCTGGTCACTGCTCATCAGCCACATGTGCCCGGCCATCAGCCGAATGAACTGACCTGCACTTTCCTCGTCGCGAAAGTTGAGGGACTTCAGCTGTGGCAACAGGGCTTCAATCCATTCCCTAATGGCGGCTAACGTTTGGGTGGCATGGGGTGGCATGGCCAAGACTTCGTGCGCCAGCGTGAGGATGAAGTGCTCGCGTATACCTGCGTGCAGCCGGTCCAGTTCATGCACGCGAAGGCGCAGCGGTGCTTGCGATATCAGGCGGGCAGTAGTCGGGGAGCGTTCGTGTGTTTTCCATTCATGGGCCGGCCCCCAGTTGACTCGCCAGGCCAGTGACGACACAGGTCCAAGCCAGGTGGCGCGATGATCGCCGTCCAATGCATCGAGCCAGGCTGCAAGATGATCCGGCTTGAAGTAAAAATTGGCCGCTCCCTGATCCGGGAGCATGACCTGAGTAAGGCTGGTGAAATGGTCCGCTAGCACTGCGAGGCAAGCTTCGCTATCCAGTGCTATGGCCCCGCCAACGGGCATCCAGGTGGTGATTGCATGGGTAAGGAGTTCTGGCGCTTCTGAAACGTCGACCAGCAAAGGGCCAAATTCGTGGCGGTCGTCCAGCGCGCTGCGCTTCCATAGCCATGCATGTCGAGTATTTCGACTGACGTTATGGATGAGGTCGAGTACTGATGGGGCATAGGCCGGTACCAATTCGCCTTCTTGCGGTATGGGCCGGTAGGCCCAGTACTCGAGCTCGCGGGTCATGAGCAGGATGAAGCGAAAGGGATGTCCGAGAGGTTCGCCGGACAGCTGCGAGGGTGTTGTATTCATTGGACTGGCCCTTTGATACAGCGGCAGTCGGGCAACGGGCAGGTGCCATCGGGGCGCCGCCCGCATAGGCGTTCCAGAGGTTTGCCAGTGATGGGTGCGCTGCTGATGGAAAAGTGGTTGGTGCTACCGCTTGGAGATTGGAGCAGGACGCCGTTGATGTGTATGGTCGGGCTGTCCAGGGTGATGCCCTTGTCATCAATCCGGATGGAGCCTCCAGGCCCTTGGATGATCACAGCTTCCGCTGTTCGAAGGTCGTAGCGTCGGGTGCGCCTGCGGATTTCCAGCCCCGCCTCCAGCTCTGCATGGCCCTCGACCTGCTGCTCAAGATTGCCGCCGACGCTGATGTGGTGATTGGCTGTGATCCGGTCGTGGCGATGATTGCCGACGGCCTCTATACGGTCTTTGGCGATGTTTATTTTCTGATTTCGGCCTATATCGACAAACGTATCCTGGCCAATCCGGACCCGCTCATCATTGCCCACCGTTTTGCTGCGGTCATGCCCGATACTGAGCGACTCGTCATGATCGACCTGTTCACTGCGGTCATTGCCGACGAAAGTGGTTTCGTTGTGTTTGACGACGTTGTTCTGGTCTTTCTGCGCATGGATAAACACCTCCTGCCGGCCCAGCTCATCCTCGAACCGCAGCTCGTTGAAGCCATCGCCCTTGTGGGTCTGGCTCTTGATGGTCATGCGGGTCTTGTGGTCGGGCAGGTCGTAGGGCGGCAACTGGTTACCGCAATAGGTGCGCCCGGTGATCATCGGCTGGTCGGGGTCACCGTTGACGTACTGGATGATCACGTCCTGGCCGATCCGCGGGATGGCCATCGACCCCCAACTGCCACCTGCCCATCCCTGGGATACCCGCACCCAGCAGGAACTGAACTCGTTGTTGTTGCTCTCCCGGTCCCAGGGAAAGCTGACTTTGACCCGACCCCATTCGTCGCAATAGATCTCCTCACCGGACGGCCCGACCACGGTGGCCATGTGAGGACCGTCGACGCGGGGCTTTTTGAGCGGAGCAGGGCGCCACTCGGTTCTGCCGGGTACAAGCTGCGCGGTTTGCTCGTAACGTGTGCTCTGATCGAGGCCGGCGGCTTCTTCCTGCAGGCTGGTGAACTGGCTGCCCTTGTGAACCACGCTGTTCACGCGCCAATGCGCATTCAGATCATCGCGTGGGTGGCCTGTGAGCGTGAAGCTGAGCCCAGGCTGCAGCCTTACGTCATCGCCCTGAACTTCCGCAATGCGCACATCATGGCGCAGGGCAGTTATCCGGTTTTCGGTGAACGGTTTGCCCACGGCATCGCGTTTGTAGCGGCCGGGATAGTCGAAGCGTTCGTACTCGGTGGACTGGTGTTCCAGGAAAGGGCCGCAAGCACGGTGTTCCTGGCGATACGCCGGGTGAGTGAAGGTGTAGTCGCGCTGGACCTGTCGCGAGGTTCGTACCTGCTCGCTGTAGCGCAAACGCCGAAGGCAAGGCCTGGCTTGATCGCCGCCACTGCTGGATTGATACAGGACGGTGTTCGGATCGATAACCTCCTCGCTATCGAAGAGGTCATCGTTGTCGGTCTTGAGCGCGCCATGGCTGATCAGTCCGAGGGATTGCAACTGATCAGTGATGATCAATTTATGCAGTTTTTCGCTGTGTTCGAAGCGATAGACAAAACCCTCTTCAGCCGCCAGGCGGGCGATGAAGTCGAGGTCGGTCTCGCCCGCTTGCACGCAGAATTCGCGCACCTGGTGGTCCAGGCTCGCGCGAAGCTCGTATTGATCGATGCCCTGACGCTGGAGCATCAGTTCAATAATCTGCGGGACAGTCTTTTGCTGAAAGATGCGCCAGTTCGAGCGCAGTCCGGCGCGGGCCAGTATGGGCTCGACCAAGGCGTGGTAGTAGGTACGGTAAAAGCCGCTTTCACCCTGGCTGAATCGGCTGACCAGCCCATGCACGTGGCGCAGCGGACCTTTGCCATCCCAGATCGTGAATACGATGGGTTTATCCAGCAGTTGGCCGAAATCGATGTCG
The DNA here is from genome assembly GCF_004519305.1 of Pseudomonas sp. RIT623. Classification (GTDB taxonomy): domain Bacteria; phylum Pseudomonadota; class Gammaproteobacteria; order Pseudomonadales; family Pseudomonadaceae; genus Aquipseudomonas. Next base: position 28,986 of record NZ_SOZA01000019.1, read on the forward strand.
GGCTCGAAGCTGATCAATTCCAGCTCGAGAGTGAAAGGCGCGCTGATTTCTTCCTTGAGTTCAAACGACACCACTTCAAACTCGGCATTGCCAACGAGTGGCTCGAAGGTGTACCGCAAATCAGATTGGCTGGGCATCAAAAGTCCTTACGCCGTCCGAGAGTTCAAACGCCCCCGGCAGGGCCTGCCTGCCAGGGAGGTTCAGCCGGGTTAGACGACGGGTTTACGCCAGTCGTCGGAGCCTTCGGTGCCTGCGGTGACGTGTGTCCAGGAGATCTTCCGGTACGACATCGATACCTCGATCAACTGGGTAAAGTCAGCGTTCTCCTTGTTTTGTGCGTGCGGCAAGGTGGTGTTGATGTCGACGATGGTGGCGTCCTCCAACTTGGTGGTGAAGAAGTGCTCCTGCTTGCCCTCAACCGAAGTGCGATACCAGTTGACTTCAACAGTCGGCAGCATTTCGCCGCTGGACAGGGCCTGATACATCAGCGGTGTCGCCTTGTTCAGGGCGCTGGTGAAGATGAAGGGTTTGTGGACCCGTTGGCCTGCAGGTTGGCCGCTTTGCGGGTCGGTAGGTACGGTCACCTGGTGCTTGATCTCCTGCACCAGAATCTCGTCTTCGTGGCCCTCGACAAACACGTTGCCGACCGAATCGGAGGTGAAGGCGCCCGCGGTGATGTTGCCTTGGGTCTGGCCTTCGATCTTGATGTAAGCGGGTGTTGGCATGACAGTTTCTCCTGCGTCCATGTGGATAAGCACGCGCACAAGCGGCAGCGTGGCCATCGGAATCGATGGGCTTTTTCAACGCGGCAAACGCTGCGTCAAATCGTTGAATACGGTTGTGCCGACCGCCGGCGGTTTACTGCTGCAAGATGCCGTTGAGCGACTCCAGCACTTCTGTAGTTATCAGGTGCAGGCGGTAGCTGTAGATGCCGTAGGCCGTGGCCATGGCAATGGCGCAAATCACCAGCGGGCTCCACCAGGGCCATTGCCGATTCATGCGGAAGTTGCGCGGGGCAACGTTGGTGTAGGGGTCGCAGGCCGTTGTCGGCGTGGGCCCTCGTAGTTCACGTATGATTCCGTGGAGTTGGTGAATGAGGGTGTTCAGCGTCTCTGCGCCTTTGGGCGCGAGGGCGTACTTGCCTTTGAGCCCCAGGCACAGGGTGAAGTACATGAACTCCAGCACGTCCTTGTAGCGCTGGGGTTCTTGCATCAGGCGCGAGATAACGGTGAAGATCTTTTCGCCGCCAAACGTTTCGCTGTGGAAAATGCTGAGCAGGGGTTCCTGGCTCCAAAGGCTGGCCTGGCCCCATGGCCGTTCCATCACGGCTTCATCAATGAACAGGCACAAGCCATAGGAATACGCCAGAAGTTGCGTGGTCTCGTAGCCATGCTGACGCATCTCTTGCTGGATGTTTTCAATCTGGTTGCGCACCTGCTGGTGCACGTCCTTGATGTTTGGCAAGGTATCGAGCGTGCGTAGGCGCATGACCAGTCCAAGCAACGGTGTGGCTGCGTCCAGCATCAGGTTGTCGTAGCCGCCCCGTAGTTGAAAGTCGGGATCGGCGGGGTAGCCCTTGTAATCAGGAGCGGGCTTTGGTGTGGTTGCCTCGGAGGCCACGTCCCCAGTGGGTAAAGGCGTTGCAAGCGTTGATGGCAACTGCTCAGCTTGAGCTGATACGGTTTCATTGTGTGCGAGATTGTTCTCTTGCATCTCACTCACTCCTGATCGCCCAGAACTGCAACTCGAGCCCAGGGAACTCCCCCGCGATATGAATCCCGAAGCCGTTGGCCGTCTTCATGCAGGCCCAGGCCGGGTCGCGGCGGTCGAGCTCGAAGTAGCTGAAGCCCGCATGGAAGGGCAGATCGCGAGGGGCCACAGGCAGCGGATTTAGCGCAATGCCGGGCAACTGCTTATGCACCAGGTCATTCAAGGTCTCCAGGGATGTGACCTTGGCTTTCTGCAGGAACAGCCGGCGCAATGTTGGCGGCGGCAGGTCCGCGCGCACGGCGAGAATGAAGTCCGCGTCATCGATCAGGCGGCGGTCTTCGAGCGTTGTTGTCATCACGCCGTAATCCAGCGCGTCTAGCGGCAGCGAGATGGCTCGCGGTTGCAGGACCGTTCCCAGGGCGCGGCGTAAAATGTCCTGCAGCGGCTTGAATGACGTGCGCAAAGCGGTGTGCTGATAGGCGGGGAACTCTGGAGGCAGCCGGCTTTCGTCGGTGAAGGTCACGAACTCGCCACAGGCCTGGCTCATATGCAGGTACAACTGCTCGGGGTGTGTCTGCCCCTGCCTGGCCAAGTGCTGGAAGCACGGCCACCAGCGGTTCATGGCCTGCAGCAGGTTGAAGTCGCGGATGTCGGCAATACCGGACTGGCCCGATGCGCCTATCCGGCTAGCCAGGTTGCGCGAGCGCTCGCGCAGGGTATTGGTGATCTCCTCGAGGTAACGCTGGAGTGCCGGCACCGCCCGTACCGAGACGCTGGTCGGGTAGAACCCTTCATCCAGTTGCAGGCTGCCATCGGGCCGGCGCTCCAGAATGCGTGCCATGGCAAGGCGAGTGTAAGCGCTGCTGTCATCGGCCTTGCGTTTGAGCTGAAGGTTGGGTACTGCCAGATCGACCTGCGCCAAGTCGCCGTCGGCGCTATGGGTGTCCTTGATTTCCTGAGCCTGTGCGCTGTAGCGGAAGTTGGCGGCATTGTCGGGCCAGCTCACCTCTCGGCCACCCTCGGTGCGCAGTGGCAGGCAGAGGTAGATCTCGCTGTCTTTCGCGCCGTTGTCCTCGATTTCCAGCGGCGGCGGCGGTGGCAGATCTGCCGGGATATCGAACACCGTGCCGTCCGGCATGGTGCCGCGCGCGCGGGTGATGGCGATCTTGCCCAGGCTCAAATATTCGTCGTTCAGTTGCAGCTCGCTGAATCCATAAAAGGCTGCGTTCAGGCTGCCAAGGCGTTGATGCAGGGCCGCTTCAGCGGCACGGCCAGCCTGCTGGAAATGCTGCGGTTTGACGAACAGACCTTCAGGCCACAGGACGGGATTACGTGAACTCATGAGCGCTCCATGTCAGCGTGAGTAAGTGAGAAGGGCTGGCTTGCAGGCGCCATCAGTCCTCCTCCTTGAGCAGGATCTGCGTGTCGTTGAGCAAGACCGACAAGATGATGTGTTGGCCGCGCGGTGGAATGCGCAGTACCTGGCTCCAGGTCGCGTTTTCCTGGTGGCGGTAGTCGGCGATCACCGCGATGAACCGGGTCTCGGCCTCGATAGCGGCAAACGGAATGAACTTGAATTGCCCGGGGCGTAGCAGGTAGTCGTCATCACGAATGTAGGTGCTGCGCAGCACCTTGGCGGGGGTCTTTTCCAACAGCTCATAAATGCTGTTGCGCAGCAGCGAGTCGTCGCGCAGTTGCAGGATCTTGATGGCCATTGGGGTGGCGGCCAGCTCGGGGGCCACTGTGGTTGCACGCGGTAAGGTCAGCACTACATCCGAGTCTTCGTAGTGGCCCGGCGTGTTTTCCTCCAAGGGAGAGCGAGCCGGCTCATCGGCTTCGTCCTCTGGTAGTTCGACGGGCGAGATGGCCGGGAATTGCTCGTGAAGAAACTCGAGCAGGGTCCCGACTTTCTCGGTCAGGGCATAGGGGTCGGCCGCGCTCAAGCTGACTGCGTAGGGGCTGGGCTCCAGGCTGCTTTCTTGCTCAGTCGCTGCTTGCAGGCTGTTGGGGTTGCTGTTGAGCGTGGGGCTGGCGTTGATGCTGAACGCGATTTCGGTGGGCTGATCCTTGGTCGCGCCGACGGGTATTGAGGGGTCCAACGCCACTTGGCCCATTTTGCTCAGGGCGGTGCAGCCCGAGAGCCCGATCAGTGTTGCCAGAAGGCCGGCCGTGAGTGAATGACGCGTCATGAGCGTTCTCCTACGATCAGGCGATCCAGCGGGTTCTCTTGCACTGGCCGTGTCACTGCTTCCAGGGCAGCCAAGGGATCGTTGCCCATACCCGGATCGAAGGCCGAGTAGATCTCAGCGACTTCTGGAGCCGCCGTGGGCTTGGGCAGCCAACGCTGCGCGGGTGTGTCCAGGATGAGTCGGTCGAGCACCCGCAAGTCTGTGTTGAACAACTCTTCCAGCGAACGGGCATCAGCTTGTGAAAGCTGGGCCAGCAGTCGATAAGCGCCAACACGTAGCCGGTCACCCTCGAGCAACCGCCTGGGTGACAGCGGCCCCAGGCTATCGAGGTTGTCGTTCAAGTAGGTGCGCTCGCAGCGGTCGATCACGCAGAAGCCGCCTTCGATCCAGCGGATCTCGCAATGGATCGGCGCCACGCCCTGTTCACGATCATTGATCAGCCACGTGGCTCCCGCGCTGCCGACGGTGCCGCCTGCACGATCGAATTCGTGCCGGGCGGTAACGTTGTGCTGCAACTGGTCGAGGTTGGTGATGCTCAAGATCAAAGTGCTCATGAGCGCCCCCGGAACCGCACGACGGGGCTGATCTGGCCGTGGCGGTCATCGACGAAGCTGGTCCAGCCCAATTGGGCGCCACGGCTGGGGTGCAGACAAAAGGGCGACAGCGCGTGCTGCTTCAGCCGCAGCTCCAGGTCGTAGGCCAAGCCGTCGCGCAACAGAAAGTCGATCAGGGCACGCAAGCGGTTGAAGTTGATGCCGCTGGGCAACAGGTCACGCAGCTGTGCCTGGTCGAGCTCGCTGATCACGATGGTGAACTTGCTGCTGCGAGTCCGCGTGCGACTGCCAACCAGGAAGGAATTGCCCAGCTCACCATTGCTGCGGCCAAGGCTTACCTGTTGCTGGATGGTCGTAGGTACCGAGCGGGTTTCGAACTCGCGAATCTGTACCTGCTTCAGGTCGAAGCAGTGCGCGATGATGCCGGCGACGGTGCCCGGTGCGCGGCTGCGGCTCGCGATAACACCCGCGAAGCTGAGCAGCCGGCTCCAGGGCAACGCCGTGTCGCCGCGCAGCTGTTTGTCATTCAACCCGAGCAGGGCAAAGATGTACTGGGAGAACCCATCGCGGGCACCCGGCTGGAAACGAATGTAATAGCGGTACTTGCGCCAGATGCGGTGTAGCAGGCTGAGCAGATAGTGATTGAAGAAGTCGAAGAACGCCGGTCGCACGCCGATACCCTGTGCATGCTCGTATGCCACCTGCTCCAGGTAGTAGGAAGGCAAAGGCGAATCAGTGCCGTGCAGGCCCATGAACGTGGCGCATACGCGATAGCGATCTTGTGCCTCGGGCATGCGTTCGGCCTTGCAGATGTCCGAAGCGGGGAAGCTCAGCCGCGGGTCGCTGCCAAGTCGAACGCGCAAGCGGGCCTCTTCGCTGGGCCAGCGGGGTTCAAGATCGTCTCCGTGAAGCCCGTGAAGGCGCTCGAGCAGTTGGTAGAAGTTGTACCGGTGCGCGCCCGCGAGCAATTTGTCGGCTAGATCAGCGGCTGCTTGCCGGTCTGGATGGGCCATGTGTAGTGCTCGTTGTTGGTGATGTTGATCACTTCCAGTTGATGGAAGGAATTGATGCTGGCGTACAAGGCGAAGAAGTGCGCCAGCACGCAGCCGAACAGGTACAGGTCGCCTTCGCAGAGGAATGCGGCCTGGTCGAGCTTCAGTTGCGTGCGCAGGCCACGAATGGGCTGTCCTTTGATCAGCCAATCCAGAGGCGCCGTTTGGATATCCCGAATGCCGTCGAGGCGTTTGCGGGTGGTGCGTGTCTGCTGGATGTCGTGCAAGGCCGCGAAGTCATAGGCGCGAATAACCGCCTTCAATGGCTCGGTCGAGAGCAGCGACAAGTAGTTGAGCGACATGTTGGAGATCAAGGCCCATTGCAACTGGCCGTCCAGCACCGGCCGATAGGGGCGGGTCGGTGCACAGATATTGGTGTAGGTGGTCAGCGCCGGGGTGACTTCGCAGAGCACATTGATGTCGTCGATGCCCAGAGCCAGGGGCAGGTCGCGGTTGGTGCAAGTCAGGTCGATGGACGCCGTTTCCAGCTCACCGATATAGGTATTGGCGTCGGCACGCACGAAGGCGATGCGATGCGTGACGCCATCACCGCGCAGTGAGTCTTCGAGGGTGTAGCGGTAGTACAGCGCCGTGCGCCCTTGAACGTGCTCGATCTCGTGGGCGAAGGATTCGAAGGGGCGGAAGGTTCGCAGGTGCTTACCGGTACTTCCGTCGCTTGTCGTACGGGTGCTGATCACCTGATCGACACTGAAGATTTCGTAGGCGTGACGCTCGGCGCCTTTGGGTGTGAGCTCGGCCTGGGCGGCCTCGTTGGAGAGATCAATGGGCTCGGCGCTGTGCTTGAACAGGTTTACCGCAGGGGCGCAGAACAGGTTGAAATCCGCTTTGCCAATGCGTAGCGAGTCTGGTAGTTGACGGGTGAAGTGGAATTCCACGCCGACCTGCTGAGTCGTCTGATCAGGCCAGATCTTCTCCAGGCCCGTCAGGGCGAAGAAGTGAAAGCGCTCAGGAAAAATGAAGTATTCCTGCAGGATCCGGTAACCGTCGAAGACGTTCTGCGGATAAGGCAGCAAAGCGTCGTCCGGGCTGAAACCTGGGAAAACGATGCTGCTGGCCGGCAGCCGGCGAGCCTGACCATTGATGGTCACGCTGACATGGCTGAGATAGTGAGCGATCCAGAGGTACAGCGTGCGCGCTGTTCGGGTGGTACCGCTCAGGTGAAAGTCGAGGCTGGTGCATTCGAGCGTGTTCAATGGGCGCTCGACCAAGGTGCGTAGGTCGATGCGAACCACTGAACTGTCGAGCGTTTGAGTTGAGCCCACCGCGTCGATCTCGAACGGGTGAATGTCCACGGCGGTACAGGTGCGGAACTCACAGGGAATTCCATCGACAGGCTTGGAGAGCAGGCGTGCCCCCCTTGGCACGCGTTGCGACTGGCTGAGCGCCTGTTTGCGCGGTGTGAACTGGATGATCGTGGCACTTGGCAGCGGGCGAAGGTAGTTGGGCCACAGCAGCTGCAACATGGGGTGCGTCAGCTCTGGGAGGTCGTCCTCCAACTTGAGGCGCAGCTTGGCCGTCAGGAACGCGAAGGCCTCCATCAAGCGCTCGACATCGGGGTCGCTGCCACCCTTGCCCAGCAGGCGGGCAAGTTGTGGATTGTCCTGGGCGAAGTCGTTCCCCAGTTCATGGAGGTAGCGCAGCTCTTCGCTGAATCGATCCTTGAGCGACATCGATCACCTCACTTGGGTATGGCGGTTATGGCCGTTGACCAGCAGCTCCAGTTGCAACTGCTCCGTGTGGTTATTCACCTGCACGTGGCAGTCCAGCCTGAAATGCAGCTCCTGAGGGGCGTGACAGTCGGGCACGGCCTTGAGTGAACGCACCTGCACGCGAGGCTCGAAACGCTGGATGGTGCGGCGTATGTCGGCGCTCACTTGTTTCAGGAGGTCGCCACTGCTGACGTCATGCCCGTTGAAATCGCGCAGGCCCAGCTCAGGGCTGCTCTGTGAGCAACCCTGGCGAGCGTTGAGCAGCGTTTCCAAGTGGCGCTTGATGGCGGCGAACTTGTGGGATGCGTTCTCTTGCCTGGACGGCGCCCGGATCACGGACTGATCGGCAACCAATCGATCGAAAAATCCGCTCATTGGGTGTCGAGCCGGCCTACCAGCGATATCTCGAAGTTCGCGCCCATGTATTTGAAGTGCGGGCGCACGGCGAGCGAAACCTGGTACCAACCCGGATCGCCGGCAACGTCTGAAACCTCGACCTTTGCAGCACGTAGGGGACGGCGGCTGCGCACGTCGGCCGAGGGATTTTCCTGGTCGGCGACGTACTGCTTGATCCATTTGTTCAGCTCGGACTCAAGGTCGCGACGTTCCTTCCAGCTGCCGATCTGCTCGCGTTGCAGCACCTTGATGTAATGGGCCAGCCGGTTGACGATGAACAGGTACGGCAACTGTGTGCCCAGCTTGTAGTTGGTTTGAGCCTGCAAGCCTTCCGGGGTCTTGGGGAAGTTCTTGGGTTTCTGTACCGAATTGGCCGAGAAGAACGCGGCGTTGTCGCTGTCCTTGCGCATGGTCAGCGCAATGAAGCCTTCTTCGGCCAGCTCGAATTCCTTGCGGTCGGAAATCAGCACCTCGGTAGGGATCTTCGCTTGCAACTGCCCAAGCGCCTCGTAGAGATGCACCGGCAGATCCTCCACGGCGCCACCGGACTGCGGGCCGATGATGTTCGGGCACCAGCGGTAGCGGGCAAAGCTGTCGTTGATGCAGCTGGCCAGCAGGAAGGCGGAATTGCCCCACAGGTAATTGTCGTGTCGCCCGTCGATGCTTTCTTCGTAGTTGAAGCTTTTGATCGGCTGTTCCTGGGGGTGGTAGGCCGAGCGAAGCATGAAGCGTGGCCCGGTCAGCGCAGTGTGGCGGGCATCTTCGCTTTCGCGGAAGGCGCGCCATTTGGCATGTCGCGGACCTGCGAAAATGTCTTTGATTTCCTTCAGATTGGGCAGCTCTTCAAAGCTGCTCAGATTGAAGAAGTCGGGGGAGGGGGCGGCCAGGAACGGGGCATGCGACATGGCGCCCACGGAGGCCATGTAGCTCAGTAACTTGATGTCTGGCGAAGAGGGGCCGAAGTTGTAGTTGCCCAGCATGGCCGCCACCGGCTCACCACCGAACTGCCCATAGCCTGCGGTGTAAACATGTTTGTACATACCGCTGCAGGTGATATCGGCGGCATTGTCGAAATCGTCGAGCAAGTCTTCTTTGCTGACATGCAGGACTTCAAGCTTGATGTTCTCGCGGAAGTCCGTGCGGTCCACCAGGAGTTTGAGGCTGCGCCACGAGGATTCGAGCGCCTGGAATGCCGGTTGATGAAGAATGGCATCCATTTGCTTGCTGAGCACTCGATCCAGCTCTGCAATCATTTGGTCGACGCGGTGTTTATTGATTAATTGATCTGGGGCATCGCTTTTGAGTATTTCTGCAATAAAGGCCGATACGCCTTGACGAGCCACTTGATAGCCCTCTTGAGCGGGCACTAGTTTTGTTTCCGCCATGATCTGATCGAGCAAGGTGGCATGGCTCAATGTCTCGCCAGATAGTTCTGCGGCGAGTGAGGTGCTGGTTGGCTTTGGCATGGGACGCTCCGTTGTCTCAGTCTTCTTTTGGCGCCTCAAGCACCAGGTTCAATTCTTCGGCGAGTTGTTTGCGGGCCTGCTCGTTGCTCAACAGGTGCTGCAATTGCTTGCGGAAAGCGGGCACGTTGCCCAGCGGGCCTTTCAGTGCCACCAGCGCCTCACGCAGCTCCAGAAGCTTGCTGAGCTCTGGTACTTGGCGGGCGATGCCGTCTGGCCCGAAGTCATTGAACGATCTGAACTGCAGGTTGACCGCCAGCTCCGCGTCGGCGGCCGTGCTGAGCATGGAAGGTACCGACACGGCCAAGCTGACATCGGCGTCGTTCAACACGTTGTTGAAGGTGTGTTTATCTATACGCATGACCGATCGGTCTTCCAGCGCACGGGTGTCATCCAGGCCGAAGTCGCCCATTACCAACATCTTGTGCGGCAGCTCTACTTCGGCCTGTTCATCGCCGGTGGCGGGTACGTATTTGATGTTGATGCGTTCTTTGGGTGCAACCGACCCTGTGGATTTGGCCATCGCAGAATCTCTCCGTGTTCTTAAGAATTGTCCGTATTGGGTTTTTAGTTACAGATTAGTATGTGGGAAGATTCCTATTTATTTGTCTGATGTATAAACAAAGTGCGGGATTGGTTGTGCGTCGCGTAAAAACATTGCACTTGGTTTTGTCATATCGTCGAGTGTGAAAATGTTAAAAAATATTTTTTTGTTTGTTGCTGTTCCGATGGGCTAGGCTCTTGCCGTTTGCGGGAATTTGAGTGCCTGAGAGGGCTGTTTCAGATTCACTAATTTGAATAGGTCATATGCGCCGTATGAAAGGTATTTACTTGCGATGCTGGGTAATAAAACTTGTGGCGTAAGTCTTTGGCTGGTGCTCGGGTGCATGCCAATACCCGTGTATTCCGATCAGGATTGCTCGCGGATCGTGTCCAACCTTGAGCGTTTGGCGTGTTTTGATGAAGCCGCCGGAACGCCTGCACACTCGGTGCCCATGCAGTGGTCGCCGCCAGAACAGGACTCCCCCACGGTGCGCCGGGTGCTGACTCACGAAGCAGGACGCCATCCCGACGACCTGGCGTTTCGACTCACGCCTGAAGACGACGGGCTGACGATCTCTGCACCTGCAATCGCTTCGACCGCGTCGCATCCCTACCTGGTGATCAGTTGTTTGCAGAACATTTCCAGGCTGCAACTGGTCACCGCGCAACCCATTGATGCTGGTCGGGTGACGGTGCGATTGCAGGGGGAGCGGAGCACCACCGTCGCAACCCCTTGGCAGGTGACGGAGAACGGTCAGGTACTCGATGCGGGCCGGGGCTTGCCCGGAATCGAGCAGATCAAGCAACTGATTGGGGCCCATCGCATTCAGGTCCAAAGCGACAACCGCTCCATTGATGGATTGGTCTTCGATGCTCAAGGCCTGGACCCGCTCATCGACGAGGCGCGCAAAACATGTCGCTGGTAGCAGAGGTCAACGCACAGGAAATTACACGGCTGCTCGCACCAATCGATGCGCAGGCACCGGTCGGTCTGTTCGATGTGGAGGACGAAACCTATCAGGCCATTGACCAGGAAATGGTCAAGCTGGGCGGGCTGCAAGCATCCACCATCGACTGGGCCTATATCGAGGAAGCGTCACGCCAGTATCTGGCGCAGCAGTGCAAGCACTTGCGTATCGTCGCGCACCTGAGCGCTGCGTGGCTTCGCAGTGGATGTTGGGAGCGATGGGGTTTTACCTTGGCGTTGCTGGCCGGCATGGTCGAGCGCTATTGGGAGGTTGCGCATCCAAAGCCTGGCCCCAAAGGTTTCCTGGGCAAGCGCAAGCTGGTTGGCCTTGTGCTCGACCGCTTGAACGAAGCGCTGCCGCGCCTGGACCGCTACACATTCACCCCTGTTCATGCGGCCGTAGCTCAAGAGGCATTGCAGCGCCTGCAACAGCAGCAAGCCGTTGCTCAGTTGGATGGAGCCTTTCTGAATGATGTAGATCGACTGCTGCGCAAGCAGGCGGAACAGGCGAGCGGTGCTGGCGAGCCTGCTGCGGCGAAACCGTCGTCGGCGACCACCGAGTCTGCACCGCTGGCCGAGATCATTGCCACTCCAATGCCTCGTGTCTCGTTAGGCAGCGAGCGTGAATCACGACGGGCCGTGCTGGCCATGGCCGAGTTGATCAACCAACAAGACCCCTACGACCCGACGGGCTACCAGCTACGTCGATTCGGCCTGTGGGCCCATATCCAGGCGGCGCCTCAAATCAAGCAAGGCAATCGCACGGAACTGATGGCGGTGCCGCTGGATATCGCCAGCGACTATGAAGAGGCGATTGCTGGCACCGCGATCGACGCGGCGTTGCTTCAGCGGATCGAAAAGAGCGTGACGGCCTGCCCCTTCTGGGTACGCGGCAGTTTCCTCGCGGCCAGTGCGGCGACACGGCTGGCGATGGGGGAGGTAGCTGAGGCAATTCGCGCAGCGACTGCCCGATTCGTCCAACGCATGCCCGCGCTCCAGCAGTTGTGTTTCAGCGACGGCAGATCGTTCGTGGACGATCAAAGCATGGCTTGGCTCAGAGGCGCAGTTGGGCAAGCGCAAGCCGAATCTGCCCACGAGTTCGCAGGCCTGCGCGAAGAGTTGGCCGGTCAGTTGGACGCAGGTGGGGTAGAGCCGGTTTTGCTCAAGTTGCAGGCCATGCAGGCGGACCTTCGTGCTCCGCGTGAGCGCTGCCATACCACCGTCATTGCGGCCGATTTCTTGGCAGCGCGAGGCGTGTCCTGGTTGGCTCAGGACCTGTGCGCCAGCGTCGCACGGACCATGCAGCACACCACGGCCGCCGTTTGGGAGCCAGAGGTGTTTCAACGACTGCAACATTATGCCTCTGCTCATGTGTTGGCTGATCAGAACAAGGACTAGGCCCCATGAATCAACTATGGACGCTATTGAAACGATGGGGTTTGCCCCTGATGACTCGGATCGGCCTGGCCATGCCGCTGCTGCTTGTGCTGGGTACCGTGCTGATGCTGGTCGCCATCTGGTGGCTCGGGCCGCAGTGGATGTGGCGTGAACAGTACCCGCTGGCCAGCATGGCGCATCGCAGCCTGGCCAGCCTGGTGCTCGTGCTGGTGCCGCTGTTGTGCTGGCTAGTGGTGCTGCGCAGGCGATACGTTCGCCTGCAGGCTGAGCGCAAGCAGGCGGTGGCCGCTGAGCTGGACAGCGTATTGCCGCTGGTTCAGGCGCAAGAGAAAGCCTTGGACCAAGGACTTTCGCGATTTCTCGATGGCGCAGGCGGGCGACGTGCGTTGTATCGGTTGCCCTGGTACTTGGTAATAGGCGACCAGCATGCCGGTAAGACCAGCTTCATCGATCGCACAGAACAAAGCTTTTCCCTGACCCGTATCGACAAGGCACAAGCACGAGGCAGGCAGGCCCAAGCGCTGGCCTTTCCGATAGGTTGGTGGGTCAGCAACGATGCGGTGATCATCGATCCGCCAGGGGCGTTCATGAGGCAGGAGTCGCTGGCAGGCTCGCCCGTCGACGAACCAGGCGCACCGCATGTATCACCTGCGGCCCCCGCCAGATTGTGGCAGCACCTGCTGGATTGGCTATTGCGCAACCGCAGCCAGAGAGCCCTCAATGGCGTATTGCTGGTAGTCGACTTGCCTGCGCTATTGCATGGCACGCCTGAGCAGCGCGTTGCCTTGGCACATGTGTTGCGCACCCGTCTGTACGAGGTCGGTAGTCAGTTGGGTTCGCGGCTGCCGCTGTATGTGGTGCTGACCAAGTTCGACCTGCTGGATGGGTTCGATCAGCTCTATGCCGGTCTTTCCGTCTCGATGCGGGAAAAAATGCTCGGTTTCACGTTCAAGCTGGATGCGATCGGCACGTTCGACGCTTGGCTGGAGGAGTATGGCGATCACTACGAGCAGTTGATCAGCCAGCTATTCGAGCAGGTGGTGGATCGGCTCGATGCGCTGGACAGTGCTGCGCAGCGCGCGCGCCTGTTCTCATTGCATGCCCAATTGATCGGCTTGCGCCCAATACTGCTGGGGTTTCTGAAGGAAGCGCTGGCCAGTGATCGCTACACCACGCCGGCCTTGGTACGTGGTGTGTACTGGTCCTCGGTCATCCAGCAAGGTGACATGTTCAATGCGTTCGTGCGCGAAGCCGCGCAGCCCTACAAGACGAAGCTCCCTCTGCTCGAGGGCAAGGCGCAAGGCAAGGCGCTGCCGTACTTCATTCAGCATGCGTTCGGGCGCGTCATCTATAAGGAAGCCGGGCTTGCTGGGGACAACATCAAGGTGGCGCGCAGCAAGCGCCAACTCCTATGGGGCGGCTCTGGGTTGGGCATACTGGCTTTTTGTGTCGCCATTGCCAGCTGGCAGCGCTTTTTCGACATCAATGGTGCCAAGGCTGCCAACGTGCTTGCCAAAAGCAGGGAATACAGCCATCACGAGGTGGATCAGCGTATGGATCCTACCGGACGTAACCTGCTGGAGCCGCTGGACCAGATTCGCGATGCGGTATCCGTATTTGGCGACTACCGCGTTGCATGGCCGGGTGTTTCCGATATGGGGCTGTATCAGGGGCGCGCCATCGGCCCGCGTGTCGATGAGGCATATCTCAGCTTGCTCTCCAAGCGGTTCCTGCCGGCCTTGGCCAGTGGTGTGATCGATACCATGGATGCGGCTTCGCCAGGCAGTGAGCAGCAAATGGCTGCCCTCAGGGTTTACCGCATGCTGGAAGACCGCCAGAACCGCCGCGCCGAATGGGTCGAAGAGTGGATGGCCCGACAGTGGCAGCAGAAATTCCCTGGCCAGGGGCAACTGCAGCGCGACCTCATGCGGCACCTTAAGTACGCCTTGGCCTACGCCGATACCGACCTGCCGCAGTACAGCCAACGTGTCGCCGTGGTGCAGGCAGCGCTGCGCAAGGTGCCGCTAGCCGAGCGGGTTTACGCCGGCCTGAAACAACAGGCGGGGGAGCAGTTGCACACCGGGTTGGACTTGCGTCATCAGGTCGGGCCGGCCTTCGACGTGGTGTATCAGGCGTCCATGGGCGCCAGGAAGGGTGATGATGTGCTGTTAGCGCCGATGCTCACGGCCAAAGGCTTCAAGGAGTACTTCGAACCACGCAGTCAGAGCTTCGCCGATTTGGCGATGATCGACCAATGGGTGCTGGGCGAGCGTAGCCAGCTCGATTATTCGGATGCCGACCGGGAGGCGCTGAGCGAACGGCTGCGTAACTTATACAGCGCCGATTACATTGACAGTTGGCGCCGTGCCCTCAACGCATTCAGCGTGGCTGATTTTCGTGACCTAGACCATGGTGTCGCGATCTTGCAGCAGTTGACGGGGCCTGCGGCGCCGCTGCATCGATTGATCGATACGGTAAGGGACAACACGTCGCTGTCATCGACTGGCGTTGTTGAGGCGGCAGATGAAGCCAAGACAGTGCTGCCGACAAACAGCAAGCCTGAGCATCAGCAGGCGTGGACTATTCAAAGGGCCTTTGCCGGGCTGAGCGCGATGCTGCAGGGAACGGCAGAGAAGCCTAGCTACTACGATGAAACCCTGGCTGCTATCACAGCCGTGCACGACTACGCCAAGGCGGTGCAGGACAGCCCGGACCGAGGCAAGGCTGCACTGCAGGCCGTGCATCAGCGCTTTACGATGACCGGGCATGATCCCATCGGCACCTTGCAACGGGTATCCATCGGCTTGCCTGAGCCGATCAACCACCAGATCCGAAAGGTGGCTGATCAAACGGCGCAGGTGTTAAACGTTGAAGCCCTGCGCGAGCTGGAACGGCGCTGGGACGCCGAGGTGTACAGCTTCTTCCAGCAGCGCCTGGCAGGCCGATACCCCTTCGTGGCCAGGGCGCCCGATGCCTCCCTGGATGACTTCGAGGCGTTCTTTGGGCCGAAAGGTCGGCTACAGCAGTTCAATGATCAGTATCTGAAGGTGTTCCTGAAGGACAACCTCGAAGCCCTGCAAGCCGGGCAGCAGGGGCAGTCCCTGATCCGCAGCGATGTGATCGAGCAGTTGGAACTGGCAGACCGCATTCGTGAAACGTTCTTCGATCAGCGCGGCAACTTGAGTGTGCAGTTCAGTATCGAGCCGTTAGGGCTGAGTGCGAACCAGCGCACCAGCTTGCTGGACCTAGACGGTCAGTTGATTTCCTACACCCATGGCACGAGCCAGATCACTGGCATCATTTGGCCAAATACGCTTGGGCAACATGTGCGTAGCAACCTGACGCTGCTTAGGCAGAACGGCAATAGCAGCAGCCTGGAGTATCGAGGGCCATGGTCCATGTTTCGCCTGCTCAGTCGCGGTTCGCTCAATGGGCGGACGGCGACCAGCGTGGACCTGAGCTTCAGGACCGGTGATGGCGTGATGCGCTATCGGCTCAGCGCTGAGAAGGCCTTCAACCCGATCACCCAGGAGCCTTTCAAAGGGTTCCGATTACCGCGCGGTTTGTTGCAACAGCCACCCAAGCTTGCACAGGCCAGGTAGAGTCCCCTGGGCAGCAGGTCGGTCACAGTGGCGAGATCATCCGGCAAGCGTTGCTCGCAATCGCTTCCCAGCATAGAAGAAGAGGCCCAAAGGCCTCTGTCTTCCCACACTTGAACTCTACAGCGGCGCGCCGGTGCTCGCTTCAGGCGCCGAGGTCAGATGGATCGCTGAACACAGCAGGCGCAGGGCGATGCGGTCGCGTTCTGGCAGGGCGCGGAAGTGCTCGAGCAGGTTCGACTCTTCTTCACTGAGCGGGCGGCACGAAGGGGTGGCGCGGCCCTGGGGCAGTTTGCGTAAGAGCTGGATCAGATAGTTATTCTTGAATGCCATACATCACCTTGCTTGTGTCTCCATCCCTGGGCGATTGCTCTGTGTCCTTGCGTGGGCGCAATGCCCAGACAAACACGTGGCGGAATTTGCAGTGTAGGGGCATGTAGCCATGCCCCGCATCCCGCGCATCATTACATTTGTTTTCCACTCCCGCTGGCCAGGTTTCATGACGCGCGGTGCAGCGAGCAAGAAACAGAGTGTGCTGTTCATCGCCCTCCCTGAAAGTGGTGTTGCCAACCCAACAACCCTTTCAGGATGAGGTCCGATCATGCAATTGACAGGCAAGGTAGCCATTATCACTGGTGCCAGCTCGGGTATCGGTCACGCCGCCGCGCTCTTGTTCGCCCGCCACGGCGCCCGGCTGGTGCTCAGTGCGCGACGGCAGGCGGCGCTCGAGCAATTGCTCGAGACGCTGGGCCGTGAAGGCTATCCACTGGCGGTGGCGGTCGCGGGGGATATCAACGACCCCGCCCTGGCCCAGGAACTGGTGAATACTGCCCAGGGCCATTTCGGCGGCCTGGATATCGCATTCAACAATGCTGGCACCCTGGGTGAGCTGGCGCCGTTGCCGGCGTTGTCGCTCAGCGCCTGGCGGCACACCCTCGACACCAACCTCACCAGCGCCTTTCTCTGCGCCCAGGCCCAGCTGCCGGCACTGCAGGCCCGAGGTGGCGGTGCGCTGGTGTTCACTTCCAGCTTCGTCGGCCATACCCTGGGCCTGCCCGGCATGGCCGCCTACGCTGCCAGCAAGGCGGGGCTGATCGGGCTGACCCAGGTCATCGCCGCGGAATATGGCGCCCAGGGCATTCGTGCCAATGCGTTGTTGCCGGGTGGCACCGACACGCCCATGGGCCGCAGCGTGGCGAACAGCCCCGAGGCGCTGGCGCAGGTGGCGGGGCTGCACGCGCTCAAGCGCCTCGCGCAGCCGCAAGAGATCGCCGAGGCGGCGTTGTTCCTCGCCTCGCCAGCGTCGAGTTTCATGACTGGCGCGGCGTTGCGGGTGGATGGCGGGATATCGATTGTGCGCTAACCGAGCAAGCTGGCGTACATGAGCATTGCGAGGTTGCTTGCAATGCAGCATCAGCGCGTATCAAGGTGTCTCGTACAACAAGGGCCGCACTGCGGCCCTCAGGGTGGGTGTCAGTCTGCCTGCTTGGGTGCGAAGCGCAGGATGCAGCAGGCGATCACCGCCGACAGCAACGAGCCTAGCAGGATGCCGATCTTGGCGGCGTCGACCTTGTCGGCCTGGCCGGGGAAGGCCAGCTCGCCAATGAACAGGCTCATGGTGAAGCCGATGCCGCACAGCATCGCCACGCCATAGATCTGCAGCCAGCTGGCGCCGCGTGGCTTGCTGGCCAGGCCGCTTTTCACCGCCAGCAGCACGCCGGCGAACACGCCAAGCTGTTTGCCCAGCAGCAGGCCCAGGGCGATGGCCAGGGGCAGCGGGGCGAAGATGTCAACCCAGCCCAGGTCGCCGAACGAAACCCCGGCGTTGGCAAAGCCGAAGGCCGGTACGATCAGCAAGCCCACCCAGGGGGCCAGGCCGTGTTCCAGCTTGAGCAGCGGGCTGGCCTCGCGGGCCTTTTCAGTGCCGGTGCTGTAGGGAATCAGCAGCGCGCCGACCACGCCGGCGATGGTGGCGTGCACGCCCGACAGCAGGGTCACGTACCACAGCGCGGCGATGCCCAGCAGGTAGGGCCACAGCGCGACCACGCGCAGGCGATTGAAGGCCAGCAGCACGGCGATGATAGCGGCGGCGCCAGCCAGCGCCAGCAGGTCGATCGACGAGGTGTAGAACACCGCGATGATCGCCACCGCGCCCATGTCGTCGATGATCGCCACCGAGACCAGCATCACTTTCAGTGACAGTGGCGCATGGCGCCCGAGCAGCGCCAGGGCGCCGACGGCGAAGGCGATATCGGTGGCGGCGGGGATCGCCCAGCCGCCGGCCAGGCCGGGCTCGCCGCGGGACACGGCCAGGTAGATCAGCGCGGGAACCGCCATGCCCATCAGCGCCGGCAAGGCCGGCAGGCGGCGTTGCTCCCAGCTGGCCAGGCGGCCGTCGACCAGCTCGCGCTTGATCTCCAGGCCCACCAGCAGGAAGAAGATCGCCATCAGGCCATCGTTGATCCACATGTGCACGGTCATCGGGCCGAGCTTGTCGGTCAGGGTCGGGCCCACGGGCAGGTGCAGCAGATGCAGGTAGGCATCGGCCCAGGGGCTGTTGGCGATGACGATGGCCAGGGCGGCGGTGAACATCAGCAAGACGCCGCCGGCCGCTTCGGTGGCCAGCAACTCGCGCAGCATCGAGCGCTTGTGGGGAAGGGGGGCATGCATGGTGCGGTCCTCGTTCATGACGTCGCCCTCGCGAAGGCAGCGGCGCGGCGGGCAACAGGCACGGCGAGACGATGGCGCCGATTGCGACGGGCCACTGCGGCGATGAGCGAGAAGAAGGATGGGTAAAGCGGCGCGGCAAGCCATACCGTGAACACACGGGACGGAAAGCGCCATGGGGATAGCAGGCATGCGTGCAACATGGTCGAATCTCACGGAAAACAAATGAATGTTCTCCGTATTCGGGAAGGGCTCCCGGGCGCACGCAGCACACGCCAGGCGCACATTCTAGCGATGCGGATGGGTGTTTGCCTCGGTTATTTGCGTCCAAATGTTGCCGGGTGCGCTTGTCAGCCTACCGGGGCTTGCGTAGCATCGACGGCCAGGAGATGGCATTCCTCCTTGAACCGCCTTCGGCTTTTCCTATAGAGCCTAGTGCTGATGATGCCTGCGCCAACCCCCAGTGGAGGGGTGCGCAGGCGCTTGCCTGCCTCTCCATGGGGGTCTTTCCGACCTTTGATGGAGCTTGTCGATGTACCTGTCCTTATTTTCCGTTGTCGTCGGTGGTAGTGCCGGTTGCGTGCTGCGCTGGTGGTTGGGCCTGCGCCTGAATTCGCTGTTTGCCGGCATGCCCATGGGCACCTTGCTGGTCAACCTGGTTGGTGGCTTGATCATCGGTGCGGCGATGGCGTTGTTCCTGCGCTTTCCCAACCTCGACCCGGCCTGGCGCCTGCTGATCACCACCGGTTTCTGCGGCGGCCTGACCACGTTCTCGACCTTTTCCGCCGAGGTGCTATCGATGCTCATGCATGGCCGCGCCGGCTGGGCGATGGTCACGGTGCTGGCGCATGTGCTGGGTTCGCTGTTGATGACCTTCGCCGGGTTTGCCTTGGCGCGCTGGCTTGCTTGAAGGTGGCGTTGCGCGCGTGCACAGCCGCACACCCGGTAATCACGGCCGGCACATCAAGCGCTGGCGCTCGTAGTTCACCGCCTTGTCCCGCTCCGGCAACTGGTAAGGCGCCGTGCATTGCCGCTCGCCCCATTTCAGGCTCAGCTCGCCCTGGTCCTGCTCCAGCAGCACCAAGGCCTTGCCGCTTGGATCGGCAATCGCCAGTTGGCGGCCTTCGGCATCCTCCACCGAGGCGCCAAACGGCAGCGCTTGGCCATTGCCATCGAACAGCTCGAACTGCACGCGGCGCCCGCTCTTGCCGGTATAGCGGGCCAGCACCACGGCGCCGCGGCGCGGCACCAGCTGCTGGGTGGCGTTGTCTATCTCGATGTCGCCGCCCAAGTCGCGAGTGTCCAGGCTGATCCAGTTGACCCGGTACGGCTGGGTGTTGGGGATCACCGCATAGCCGTTGCGTCCGGTTTCCACACCGCTGTAGCTGCTGATCTTCGCGCCCTTCACCCCAGGCACCTGGGCCAGGGCGAAGGTCTCGCTGACGGTCTGGCCGAGGTTGATGCCGCCACGGTGGGCCACCACCGCGCCGGCCAGGTTGAGGTTTTGCGAGTCGTAGCCACGGCCCTGGCTGTAGCCCAGGCTGATGTCGGCCACCGAGGTGCGGGTGTTCAGGTTGGCCGAGGCCGAGTTGCCGCTGGTGCGGCTGTGGCCGCCCTGGATCGAATAGAAGGTGTCGCTGGTTTCCGACAGGTAGCCGTTGACGCCCGCCTGGGTGGTGGCGTTGCCTTTCTGCGTGCTGGTGGTGACGAATGCGCGCGGCGCCCGCACGCGGCTGCCCAGCGGGAACGACACCGAGAGGTTGAACTGGGTGTCGTCGCTGGTGGGGCCGGCGTTGTCCAGGTCCTTGGTGTGGCTGACATCGAGGTTGTAGGTGACCTCGCCCCAGTTGTTGCTGTAGCCGGCCGACAGGCTCTGCGAGCCGCCACGGTTCCAGTAGCGCTGGTCGATGGCGGTCAGGTACAGGCTGCCGAACTCGCGGTTGCGCCCCAGGCTCTGGCTGATGGTCAGGTCGGTGCGGGTCTTGGAGTTGCCACTGCGCCTGCGTACGTCGCTGCTGAGGTCCTCGATGTGGTTGGTGAGGCTGCGAAAGCCCTCGGTGGAGTAGCGGTAGGCTGCCAGGGTGAAGTTGGTGTCGGTACCGGTGAAGGTCTTCGCGTACAGCGCCCGCAGGCTATTGCCC
The DNA here is from genome assembly GCF_004519305.1 of Pseudomonas sp. RIT623. Taxonomy (GTDB): domain Bacteria; phylum Pseudomonadota; class Gammaproteobacteria; order Pseudomonadales; family Pseudomonadaceae; genus Aquipseudomonas. The sequence continues at coordinate 49,395 of NZ_SOZA01000019.1, forward strand.
TGGGTGGTCTGGCCCTGGGCCTTGCTCGAGGAATGGGTGACGTCGAGGGAAAACGCGCCCAACAGAGTGTTCAGCCCGCTGCCCACGGCCAACGCCTTGTAGTCGTCGGTGGCTTGCAGGCCGAGCACGCCGGTCAGGGTGTTGGACAGGCCGTAGGCCAGCGTGCCGCTGAGCATCTGCGGCGTGGCCAGGCCCTCGCTGTTGCTGTTGTAGCGCCCGGCGGACAGGCTGTACTTGACCTGGCCGTCGCGCACCATCAGCGGCAGGCTGGAGAACGCCTGCACGCTGACCCGGCGGCGGCCATCGGCCTCGATGATGGTGATCTCGAGGTCGCCGTTGGAGCCGCTGGGGTAGATGTCGCTGATCTCGAACGGTCCGGGCGGTACGCTGGTGGTGTACAGCACGTAGTTGTTCTGGCGGATTTCCACGGTCGCGCTGGTCTGGGCCACGCCACGCACCACGGGGGCATAGCCGCGTTCGCTGTCGGCGCGCATACCTTCGTCCGAAGCCAGTTTCAGGCCACGGTAGCGCACGCTGTCGAACAGGTCGGCGTCGCTGAAGATCTCGCCGGCGCTGAACTGGCCCTTGAGCGCGGTAACGTCGTGTTGCAGGTAGCTGCGGTTGCTCTTGAAGGTATCCGGCCGGCCGGTGCCGCTGCTGAAGTTGGACTCGTTGCGCAGCCGCCAGCCGCCCAGGTTTAGGCCATTGCGCAGGCTCAGGTTGTTGGCGGTGCGGGTCTGGTCGTCGCTGGTGCTGCGGCTGGTGTTGAACTGATAGTTGACGAACGCTGCGGATACACCCTCATCCCACAGTTGTGGGTCGACGTAGCCGCGCAGTCCGCGCTTCATGGCCAACTGCGGAATGCTCGCGGCCAGGCGCAGGCGGTTCGAATCGTAGCTCAGGCTGGCCTGGGCGATCAGCGTGGGCAGGTCGTGGCAGGCCTGCGCTGTGTCCAGGCGTTCCTGGGCCCTGAGCTTGTCCATGTCGATGCCCAACTGCTCGAGCAGCTCCAGGGTCAGGCAGGGCTCCACCCGCCCGGTCTGGTCGTTGCGCTTGAAGTCGATGTCACGTCGGCCCACCAGCACCTCGTTGCTGTACAGGTCGACCCGGTAGTTGCCCGGCAGCACACTGTTGGCCGACAGCAGCAACTGCAGGTCGACCGTCGATTGCGCGCCCTGCAGGAAGGTGGTGTTGAAACCCAGCAGTTGCGTGTCGGGGGCGGGGTCGGCGGCGGCCAGGCCGGGCAGGGCGGCGCCGATCACCAGCGACAGGGCGTTGCGTTGCCAGGTCGGGCGGGGCGTGCCGCGCTTGGACGCGCGCGCGCCTGCATCGGCCCCGCGGACGGGGCGGGCTGCGATGGACAGAGACATACGAGGAACCTATTTCATGTCCCGGCACGGGCTAGGCACGGCAAGGCCGCACGCAAACCGGCGCGCGAGGTAGGGCGCGACGGTTTTCAGAAGGCGATGGTGGGTTCTGCGGGCTTGGCGTTGGCCGGTTGGGCGTTGTCCAGACGCGCCGAATATTTATGTTGGGCGCCATAGTCGTTGATGTTCTTGAAGGTCAGGGTCAGCGAACTTTGGGTCGGTGAAAGCACGCTGCCCAGGGTTTTTTGAGCACCGGGCGCAATCATGGTCGAGTCGGCGGTGAAGACGGTTTGTTTACCCAGCTTCAGTTCGATATCGGCCATGGACACGTGATACAAACTAGGGTTTTTCACGGTCAATTGCGCTTTACCCGCGTGCGCGGTTAGTTGCCAGACCAGTTGTTCCGGTGCCAACAAGGCATTACCGGGCAAGTTGGCCGGGCGGAAGAAAATCTTGATGCGTTGGCGCACCGCCAACTGCAAGGTATTGGCTTGGCCACTGGCTTGTGGAATTTCCTGGACATTCAGCCAGACCACCGATTCGCGATCGCTCGGCAGGCCTTGGCCTTCATACAGAATGCGCAGCAGTTGCTCTTGCTTGGGCAATACCCTGGCCAGCGGCGGGGTAATGGCGAACGGCACTTGCGCCAGTTCGCTGTCGCCACCATCCACCCAGGATTGCACCAGGACTTCCTGGTTGCCATTGCGCACGGTGACGTTGGCTTCCTTGTGCGCGCCGTCGAACACGACGCGGGTGGCGCTGAGGGAAATACTGGCGGTTGCCTGGGCGGCGGCGAGCATGCCCAGCAAGCCGAGCACGGGATACACGGAACGACGCAACATGGTCGGGCACCTTGCGGGATGAACAAGTGGCGAGGCTTTGCAGCCTCGCGCATGGGGCACCTGCGGGGCGATTACTCGTACTGCAGGATGAACGGCAGGGTGGCGTCACCACGACCGGCGGTGGCGGTGCCGGCAGCGCCGGTGGTCACGTAGGCGGCGGAGAAGCTCAGGGTGGCGTCGCCGCCCTCGGCACCGGTGCCGTGCACGTCGCTCTGGATCTTGGCGGTGGCCGCCGAGCTCAGGTCGATCAGGTTGCCGGCAGGGTCGAGCAGGGCGATACCGACGTTGGCGGCGGTGCCGGTGCCTTTGGTCAGGGCCAGGACTTTCTTGCCGGTTACCAGGCCCGAGCCGCCGCTGTTGGCGTCGAAGACCATGGATACCTTGGTGCCCACGTTGCAGTTGACGTTGAGGTTGAAGTCCTTGCCGGTGACGCGGCCCGATGCCGGGTTCTCGGCGGTGCCCATGTCCTTGATCGAGACAGTGCCCATGTCCACGGCGATGACGCGGTCGGCATTGGCGCCGTCGACCGAGCAGGCGTCATTGTTGATCACGCCGGTGAAGGCGATCTTGCCGCTGCCGCCTTTGATCGGGCCGCTAGGTTCGGCGGCGAAGGCGCCGGCGGAAGCGGCGATCAGCGACAGGGTCAATGCGGCCAGGGAGAACTTTTTCATTTTGATGTCCACGCGATTATTGGTAAGTGCTGCATGTGAATGCACGCTTACGATAAGTCGCGTGGAGGGAGTGGCACATCAGACGAATCTGAATGGTAGCTTGGTGCCATTATTTCAATTAAAAATATGGCCGGCCAGGCAGTAGGCCAAGAGTTCCTGATCACTGTTTACATCAAGTTTGCGCATGGCCGAAACTTTCTGCGCGCTGATGGTCTTGGTACTGCGGTTTTGGCTGCGGGCAATTTCACTGACACTTTGTCCGGAAACGAACAGGCGCAATATTTCAAACTCCTTGGGCGACAGGCTCTCTACCCGTTGATCGAGCGCGGTGGTGCAGGCGACGACCGAGTTGCGCGCCGGGGCTTGCGAGCGGTAGGGATTGTTGCGGGCGACGGCATTGAGGGCTTTTTCGATTTCGCCGTGCAACTGGCTCTTCTGGATGACGCCGTCCACCCCCAGTTCATGCAGCCGCGTGAGGATCAGCGGGTTGGAAATCATGGTCAGGACCAGGATACGTACCGTCGGGTAGTTGCGCTTGAGGTAGTCGATCAGTTTCAGGCCGTCGCCATAGGGCGAGTCGGCCGGCATGTTGTAGTCGGAGATGACCACGTCTACCGGTTGCGCTTCGAGCAGATCGATCAGCCCTTGCGAGCAGACCGCTTCGCCGACCACGCCAAAGCGCGCGTCACGCTCGACCAGTTCGCGCACGCCGAGCAGCACGATCGGATGATCGTCGGCGATGATGACCTTGAGTTTTTCCATAAAAGACGACCCGTTAGCCGGTGCGGATGGGAGGGGGAATTCCATTGGGGTTCAGCGTATGGGGAGATTCTATTGGAGTGTGGCCAGGGTTGCCGCCAGCCTGGCCAACACCTCTTCCACGCGCCCGGCCAGGGACGCATCGAGCGGTGCGCCGAGCAGGGCATTTTCCAATGCGCAGCATTGCTCGGCCAGGGCCCGGGCCTGCACGGCGCCCAGGGCGCCGGCGATGCTGTGCAGGCGCTGGCCCAGGCGCTGGTTATCGCGTTGCGCCAGGGCCTGGCGCAGGTGATCCATGTCCTCCTGCAGGGTGCTGACGAACAGCGCGCGCATGGCCGGCGACAGTTGCACGGTGTCGGCTGGCACCGCGACCAGGGTGTCAGGTGCATCGCGGCTGGGGCCTTCGACCAGGCTTGGTCGGCACAAGCGCACCAGGTGGCTGCGCAAGGTTTGCAGGCTCAAGGGCTTGACCATCCAGGCATTCATGCCCACTTCGAGGCAGCGTTGGCCCTCCTCGCGCAGTGCGTTGGCGGTGACGCCGATGATCGGCAACTGGGCATCGTGCTGGCGTAGCGTCCTGGCCAGTTCATAGCCGTTCAGCAGCGGCATGTTCACATCGGTCAGCACCGCGTCGAACAGGCCGGGCTGCCAGCGCTGCAGGGCTTGCTCGCCATTGGCCGCGAGCACCGTGGTGCAGCCCAGCGCTTCGAGCTGCTCTTGGAGGATCGCCTGGTTGATCGGGTTGTCCTCGGCCACGAGGATATGCAAACGCAGGGCGGCACGCTGTTGTCGTACCGCCTGCTGGTCATCTGCCACGCCGCCCTGGCGGACCCGGGCAATGGCCCGGGCGATGGCGCGTACATCGTGCATGTCCACTCGCCAGCGCCCCTCGACCCAGGCTGCGGGCACGGGGCCGTCGCTGCTGGCGCAGATGCGCGTGCCTTGCCAGGGTTCGGCGTCCGGGCAATCGAGCAGGTCCACCCGCAGGGCCTGGGCATTGTCTTGCTCCTGCGCCGGGATCGTCAGGGTCGCGGCGATGCCCAGGCGCTGCAGCCAGTCGACGCAATGCTGGGCCAGCTCCGGTATCGGTGCGCGGACATACACCGGGCTCGGCTCGGGCGCCAGTTGCGGACAGTCGCCCAGTGCGCCTTCAGCCAGCGGCAAGCTGACCTTGAGTGAAAAGCTGCTGCCCAACCCTGGCTCGCTGACCACCTTGATCTGCCCGCCCATCATCTGCGCCAGCCAGTTGCAAATCGGCAGGCCCAGGCCCGCGCCGCCCTCGCTGGTGGCATCCATGACCTGGTAGAACAGCTCGAAGAGCCGAGCTTGTTGCAGCTCGGAGATCCCGATGCCGCTGTCGGTCACCTGCCATTCCAGGCTGACCTGGGTGGCGTCGATCGTCAGCACGCGGGTGCGCAGCACCACCCGGCCAGTGTCGGTGAACTTGATGGCGTTGCTCAGCAGGTTGTTGAGGATCTGCCGGATGCGTATCGGGTCGCCGACCACATGCGCCGGCAGCTGTGCATCGGTGCAGGCATACAGCAGCAAGCCCTTGCGCTCGGCAAAGGCGCGATAGGTGCGCAGGGTGTCCTCTAGCATGTCCAGCGGGCAGAATGCCACGGGCTCCAGGGCCATTTGCCCGGACTCGATCTTGGACACGTCGAGCACATCGCTGATCAGCTGGAACAGGGTCGCCGAGGAACGCTGGATGGTGTGCAGGTAGCCCTGCTGGCGACTATCCAGCGGGGTCAGGCCGAGCAGTTCGAGGGTACCCAGCACGCCGTACAGCGGGGTACGGATTTCATGGCTCATGGTCGCCAGGAACAGGGTCTTGGCCTGGTTGGCGGCGTCGGCGGCGCGGCGTGCGTCTTCCAGTGCCTGGGCGTCCTCGACATGGCGGGTGACATCGCTCAAGGCGAGCAGCTTGACATCCTCGCCGTGATAACGGGTCGAGACGAAACCGACCTTGAGGTGGCGCCCGTCGATCTGCACGTGATGCTCGCCGCTGCGGCTGTTGTTCAACTGCGGCGCAAGCGTCTTGATCAGCTCGCCGCTCCCGTGCCACTGCTGGGCACATTGGTTCTCCAGGAGCACGGCATGGTCGGCGTCACGTACCACGCACAGCCCGGTTGGGGCGGTATCGATGACCACCCGGCTGAAGGCCTCGCTCTCGGCGATGGTTTCGTGGGCCGCGCGGGCCGGCAAGATGACCCGCTGCTGGTACCAGCGGATGGCCACCCGGCCCAGGCCGAAGATCACCAGGAAGGTGACGGCGAGGCTGGCCAGCGACCAGAACGCATAGCGGAAGAAGTGCTGGTAGGTCACGGTGTAGACCGCGCTCCAACCGCCGTTGGCCTGTTCGTGCAGACGGAACACCAGGCCGTTGGCCTTGAAGTTCAGGCCCTCTTGCAAGTCGGCCAGCGGCACGGGGTCGCCGATCAGGACGCTGCCGGAGGGGGCGACCAGGGTGAAACGGTCATACACGGTCCAGGCCATGATGCGTTCGAAATCGTTGATCTGAGCCAGATCGACCAACGACGCCACCTGGAATCGTCCAGCGCTGGCCCGCGCCGGGTCCTGGATAATACTGGCGAACGCCAGTACCCGTGCCGGTGAGGCCTGATCGGGATGGGCGACGTAGCTGCGCCAAAGGACCGCGTCCTCCTGCGCCCAGGCGGCTTCTGTAGGCAGGCGCGCGGCCACCTGGCCGATTACTGTCATGAAGGGTTCGTTGCCACTGACCGTCTGGCCACGACCACGGCCGGCGGCGGGCACGGCGATATCGTAGTGCATCCCTGGCGAGAACAGGATCACCTGGGGCGAGCGGTAGTGGGCGGCCGACCAGAAGCTGCTGTAGAAGGCGGCGAGGTTCGCGCCCTGGCTGAAGATGCGCGGCATTTGGCTGCTCTCGACGCGCTCGCGGTCGAGTTTGACGCTGAATGGCAGGGTGAACGAGAACGCCTGGCCTTCGAAGATTTCCGGGCCTTCCGCGACCATGGGTGTCAGTGATGCATCCAGGGGGCGGTGCCGCTCAAGCAGTTCGCCTTCGACGCTTTGCCGCACCAATGCCTTCAAGAAGTACTCCTGCTCGCGGATGTTCTCCATCAGGCGGGCAAAGTGAATGTTCACCGTGTCATTGTGCTCGTCGATCAGGCGCTGGATCGACCAGACGCTGAAAGCCAGCAGCAGCACGGCCAGCCCCAGCAGCGCGGTCATGCCTTTGTTCAGGCGCAGAGAGCTGCGGGCAAGGTTTTCCAGCAGGGCGTTGTACTGTTTCATTGGGGGCAGCGGAATCCGGAAGGCCTGGGAGGCGTCGATATCAAATGGATATTACCTCCGAAGTTCGGCCTTCACAGGGGTAATGCAAATTAATAGGCCGCGGGCGGGCCATCGTTGTGCAGCAGGTGCTGGAACTGATCGACCGACACGGCGTGGGAGATCAGAAACCCTTGTACCTGGTTGCAGTCGACCTTGCGCAGCATTTCCAGCTCCTGGGGCGTCTCGACCCCTTCGGCGACCACGGTGAGGCCAAGCTTGCGGCCCAGGGCGACGATACTGGCCAGGGCCGAGGCCAGGCTTTCGCTCTCATCGCAGCGTTGCACCAACGCGCGGTCGATCTTGAGCTCGGTGAAAGGCGTCGAGACCAGGCTCATATAAGAGCTGTAGCCCTTGCCGAAGTCATCCTGGGACAGGCCGAAACCTTTCATCCGCAAGCGACAGGCGCCGGCGTAGAAGTTGCTCAGGTCTTCGGGGATCGAGCACTCCATCAGCTCGAAGCACAGCTTGGCGGGCACCCCCTGGTGGTGCAGGACGAAGGCCAGCAAACGGTCGGCCAGGTCATGGCTGTTGAGCAGGTGGGTCGGCAGGTTGATCGACACCGGGATGTCATAGCCCTGCTCGCGCCAACGCGCCTGGGCGTCCATGGCCTGCTTGAGCATTGCCCACAACAGGCGCTCTTCCAGACCGAAGGCGTTGAGGGTCGGCAGGAAGGTGCCCGGCAACAGCACGCCTTGTTCCGGATGCATCCAGCGCACCAAGGCCTCGGCGGCGACGATGCGGCCGTTGCGCAAGGACTTCTTGGGTTGGAACCAGGCCTGGAAGGCGCGGTTGTTCAGGGCGTCGACCAGGGCCTGGCGGTCAAACTCAAGGGCGGCCGGGGTGCTTTGCGTGGTGGCCTGGCGGCGCAACTGCAACTGGTCGATCAGACTGCGCAGGGCCGCGGGCTCGACCGGCTTGGAAATCAGCCCGAGCACATCCACGCCCAGGTTCTTGGCCACCAGGCTGGCGGCCATTAGCATGCGCCGCGAGGCGGCGCTCATGATCGCCAGGCCCGGCTTGTGACGCAGGCTGGTGAGGTGCTGGATGAACTGCACGCCATCCATGCCCGGCATCAGCAGGTCGGTCAGGACCAGGTCGAAGTCGCGCAGGCGCAAGCGTTCCAGGGCTTCCTGGCCATCCCGCGCGGCTTCCAGATGAAAGCTGCCCAGTTCACTGAACAGGTGTTGCAGGTACATGTGCTGGAACGGGTGGTCTTCGACGATGAGGATGTTAAAGGGCTTCAAGACGGCTACCTCGATACGGGGCCAGGCAGTTGAACAGGGCTTGCAGGTTGAAAGGTTTGATCAGGCAGCGGTCCATGCCGGCGGCCAGGCACAGCTCTTCCTCGCCGCGCAGGGCATTGGCGGTGGCGCCGATGATGGGCAGGGCGCAGCCTTGCTGGCGCAGGGCGCGGGCCAGGGCGTAGCCGTTCATGCCGGGCATGTTGATGTCGCTGAGCACCAGGTCGAAGCGCTCGTGCTGCCAGGCATGCAGGGCCTGCTCGCCATCGCCGGCCAGGGTCACGCTGCAGCCGAGTTCCTTGAGCTGGTCGCGCAGGATCAACTGGTTGATGACGTTGTCCTCGGCGACCAGCACGTGCAGCCCGAGCGGCTCCGGTGTGTCGACGTGCATCAGGGTTTCGCCGCGTGCGCGGTGCAGGCCCTGGGCCTGGCTGACCGCGTGATGCAGTGCGCCGAGGTCGGTGAGGTTCACCTGCCATTGGCGCGTGTCTTCGCGAGCCTCCCAGCTGCCGAAGGCACTGGCCATGATGCGTGGGCCAAGCCATTCGGCCACCAGTGGCTGTTCGAGGCTGCCCGGGTGCAGTTCGAGCAACAGTTCGCAGGTTGCCGGGCCAGCGCTGGGCGGCATGCCCACCTGGGCCCGTGCGCCCCAGCGGCACAGCCAGCCGACGAAGGTCTCGGCCAGCTCGTGAATGGGCGAGACCACATGGATGCGCTCGGCCAGCAGGTTAAAGGGCGCAAGGGCAGGAGCGCTGGCGGCTGAGGTGACTTCCAGCGGTAGGGTCAGACTGAAGCTGCTGCCCAGGCCCAGCTCGCTGACCAGGCGCAACTGGCCGTTCATCAACTGCGTCAGGCGCTGGCAGATGGCCAGGCCCAGGCCGGTGCCGGACACCAGCTGGGTATGGCCTTCGCTTTGGTAGAAGGGGTCGAAGATGTTCGCGTGGTCCTGCTCGGCAATGCCCTTGCCGGTGTCTGCCACCTGCCACAGCACCGAGGAGCGCTCGCCCTCGCGGCTGAGCAACCTGGCGCGCAGCACCACGCGGCCGCAATCGGTGAACTTCACGGCGTTGCTCAGCAGGTTATTGAGGATCTGGCGGATCCGGTTGACGTCGCCGATCAGCCGCTCGGGCAAGTGCGGATCCAGGCAACCATAGAGTTGCAGGCCTTTGTTCCTTGCCGCTGCGCTGTAGCTTTGCACCACCTCCATGGCCAGCTCCGCGACGCTGAACTCGCTGCGCTCGAGGGCCAGTTGGCCGGCTTCGATCTTCGACACGTCGAGCACATCGCAAATCAATTGCAGCAGCGTCGCCGACGAGCCTTCGATGGCTTGCAGGTAATCACGTTGCTGCCCATCGAGGGTCGTGCGGGACAGCAGCTCCAGGGTGCCGAGCACCCCGTGCAGCGGCGTGCGGATCTCGTGGCTCATGGTGGCCAGGAACTGGGTCTTGGCCTCGTTGGCGCTGTCGGCGGCGCGCCGGGCATCCTCCAGCGCCGCCTCGATCTGCTTGCGCGCGCTGATATCGCTGAACACGCAAAGCACCACGTCCTCGCCCTTGTAGCGGGTCGGCGCGCAGCTCAAGTAGAGGTGTCGGCCTTCACGGGTTTCGAAGTCATCGCCGCAGGCGACACAGGGTTCGGCGAACGCCTGTTCGATCCAGGCCGCGCTGCGCGAAACCCGAGCTTCTCCCAGCCACTGCTGGGCCAGGTGATTTTCCAGCACCACCTGGCCGTCGCTGCGACGCAGGACGCACAGCGCCACCGGCGCGGTCTCGATCACGTCGCGATTGAACAGCTCGCTTTCGACCAATGCGCGGATGCGTTGCACCGTCGGGCTGATGAACCGCTGTTCGAAGCGGCGCATCAACAACAGCATCAGGCCGATACTGAGCAGGCAGAACAGCAGGGCGCCGACAATCTGCAGCCAGAGTCCGGAGAGGATGGCGAGCAGGTCGATGGCATACACCAGTTGCCAGTCCGACGACATCAACGGCTTGTTGATGACCAGGTACTCCGGCAGCAGCCCTTGGCCGACGAAACCGAAGAAGTCACTGCCCTGATGGGCGAGCAGCAACTGGCTCAGCCCAGGGTCGGAGCTGTTGCTGAACACCAGCATGCCATCGGCGTTGTACATCATGAACTTGCCTGATGTCGCATCGTCCAGGGTGGGCGAGACTTCGCGGCTGTCGATCTCCAGCCCCAGCCAGCCGGAGTCCGGGTCGCGCTGGTCGAGGCGCTGGAAGATGTACAGGTGTGTGTGCTGCTCGTCCTGGTCGGCCAGCCACAGTTCCTCGACCGTGGCGGGCAGGCGCGCCTGTTCGGCCTGCAAGCGCCGCAGCAGTGTGGCGGAGGGGGTGTGGGCGTGGGCGATGGTGCTGTACAGCCAGCGTGCCTGGCCCTGGGGGCCGGCGCCGACGTACAGCAGGTTGACCTGCTTGGCGCGCAGGTAGTCGCACATGCGTTGGGTCAGCCACAGGCTCCATTGCTTGCCCGGCGTGTCGCCCAGCAGCAAGTGCACTTCCTCGCTGGGCACCTTCGCCATCGGCAGGCTGCCCGGCGTGGTGCGGGCAATGGCCGAGAGGCTCAGGCTTTCCAACAGCGCTTCACGGTTGGTGAAGAAGGTGTGCGCCTCGGCGATCGCGCTGCTCATGTAGCCGCGGCGCTTGGAGATGTCGGTATTGAAGCTGAGCAGCAGGAAGCTGTAGGCGCCGCCGAGGATGCCCGCCGATAGCACCAACGCCAACAACCGAAGCAGGTGGCGCGCCGCTTCAGGGTTGGAGAGCAGTGGGTTGATCTGTTGCAGGTAGGTTTTCAGTCGCATCGGGCGACTTTAGGTGGGGGGATGGCAGGACGATATCAGACGATCCTTAAAGCCATTTGCGCCCAGGAGGCTCAGGTGAGGGGCTTTCGTTGTTCGCTTTGTGATGAGCATCACATCATCCGGCGTGTCTAGTACCGCTTATCGGATAGGCTGGGAGTATAGGGGTTCACCAGGGAGAAAAACGATGGGCATCAAGGCATTTGCAGCGTGTGTAGTGGCTTGCCTGGGGTGGGCGGCGCAAGCGCAGGCAGCCACGGCTATCGGCTCGGGCGTGCTGCAGTTCACCGGCAGCATCGTCGAGTCGTCCTGCCGGGGAGAGGCAGGGGCCATGGGGGTGCGGGTGGCGGACTGCCCTTCGCTGGCGCAGCGCAGCCAGGTCGATGTCCGGCGCGTGGATCGCCAGGCGCAGGAGGTGCAGGCCATTCGGGCTGATGCGCAGGGTGAGCTGTATCGGTTGGTCGATATCAAGGGACAACCGCTGGCCCAGGGTAATTATGTGGTGATTCTGACCGCGCCTTGATGATCAGCCTGTGCCATAGCGGCGTTTCTTTTGCCGGTACATCTGGTCATCAGCATGGCTGAGCAGCGTATCGGCATCGCTACCATCCTCGGGATAACAGGCCACGCCGATGCTGCAGTTGGGCATGGCGATCCCATTGCAATCAGCGCCCAGCGGCTCGGCCATGGTGGCGAGGATCCGCGCCAGCGTCTCGGCCAGCGCACCCGCCGCCGCGGTGTCGGCCAACAGCACGGTAAATTCGTCGCCGCCCATGCGCGCCACGGTGTCGCGCGGCCCCACGCAAGCCTTCAGACGCTCGGCGAGGGTGCACAGCACCCGGTCGCCCGCCGCATGGCCATGCACATCGTTGATGGCCTTGAAATCGTTGACGTCGAGAAACAGCAGCGCCAGTGGCCGCTGCTGGCGCTGCGCCTCAGCTAGCGCCGAGGCCAGCCGGGTATTGAACAGCGCGCGGTTGCACAGCTTGGTCAAGGGGTCGTGATGGGCGAGAAAGCGCAGCTCCTCCTCGGCCTGGGTGAGCGCCGTGATGTTGCGCGCCACGCCGATCCGCGCGCCGAGTTCGTCCGACCAGAAGGCCGCCCAGAGGATATGCACGATGCCGCCATCCTTGCGCAGGTAGCGGTTGCGAAAATCGAAGTGGGCATGGCCGTTCATCACCCGGATGATCGAGGCACGGGTCGCTTCGAGGTCGTCGGGGTGCATGTAGTGGGTGATCGGCGTGCCGATCAGCTCGTCGGCACGGTAGCCAAGCAAGGCCTCGCAGGCATTGCTGACGAACACGATGGTGTTGTCCCGGTCGACCACGAACACGGTGTCCAGCATCAGCTGGATCAACTTGGGATAAAGCGCTTGCAGGTCTAGGGGCATAGGGCAGAAAGTCCGGCGCAGAGGGCGTATTCGCGAACGGCGGCGGGCGTCCTTGCCGGCTGGGTACAGGGCCGCAGGTTGCGATATGCGGCGCGTGGCCAGCATACACAGAGGCAGCCTGGTGGCACTAGGCTCTGTATGAAAAGTCTTGAGGCGAAGGTCAGCAGAGCCTAATGGGGGGGCGAAGTTCAGCTTTAGCCGGACAGGTCGGCTTCGGCGGCCAGGCGCTCGCGCTCGGCCTTGCAGATGTACCTGGGTTTTTTCGGGGCGAGCTTGGCGCTCGCCTTCTTGGCGTGGGCTTTCAACAACTGGTTGATTTTCTTGCGGCGGTTCATGTGCGTCCTCTGCCCACGGTCATGTGGGAGCGGGGATTGTACATGGGCTCAACGGCGATAGTAGCGGTAGTCTTGTTGGTAGCGATGGTGCATGGCCCGCTCGTGGTGGCGCTCCCAGTAGCGCTGGCGCTCTAGCTCGCGACGGTGCTGTTCGCGGCGCCATTGCTCGCGCCGCCACTGTTCGCGACGCCAGTCGTCGCGACGGTCGTGCCAGCGCTCGTCGTGCCGATAGCGGTCGTCGTGGGCAAGCAAGGTAGTGGCGGGCTGTGCGGTCATCTCGGCAAGGTCCGGCCAGGGGCTGGCGGCACGGGTGGTGGCTGCGGGCTCTTGGACGAAGGTAAGCGGTGCTGCCGCTGCCGAGCCCGCTGCCACGAGGGCGAACAAGCCGAAGAACAGCGTGCGCGGGGAAAGGGTAGTCATGAACGGGGGCAGCCTCTGCGGGACAGTGGGTCGATGGACGGATAAATAGACCGCGCCCGTGGAAAAAGTTCGAAGCCTGTCGCCTGGGCACGGGCGCCCCGCCCCATGGCCGTCGTTCTAAGCCGCGTAGGAGCCAACCGTGCTGGCGAAGCAGGCGCCGCAATGGATGGCACCGGCTGTGCCGGTGTTCGCCGGCACAGCCTGCTCTTACGTCGTTACTCGTTCTGCTCTGGTCGGCGTGCCTTGGTGAAAAACCATCTGCCAGCCGTCGTCGCTCCTGCGCCAGATCGAGCTGCGCAGCGTCGGCGTCTGTCCCACGCAGGTATAGGTCACCTGCGCCACCTCGTCGGCCAGCAGGCGCACCTGGCAATCATGCAAGGCGCGGGGGGTGAAGGTTTCATGCAGCAAGGCGTCGATCACCTCCATCTTGCGCCAGACCCGGCCGCTGGCGCCGAACTCCAGGAAGTCGTCAGCCAGCAGCCGTTGCAGTGCTGCCGCATCGCTACGGATCTGCTGGTTCAGCAACGCCTGTTCCAGGCCAACCAAGGTGGCTTCAAGGACCACCCGCTGCTGATGCAGCCAGGTGTCCCGGGTCAGCTCCCAGGTTTCCTGGCGGATCGGACCGCTGACGAAATGGCCGTCCTGGACCCGCAGCAAACGCATGCCTTCACGGGCCGAGATACGCCGAGAGGCGAGGTTGTCGGCGGCCTTGGGCACGCGCATCGTCGGCCGGCCCAGGGTCTGGAACCAGAAACGGTTGACCGCGGCGCAGGCTTCGCTCATGTAGCCCTGGCCTTGCCAGGGTGGCGAGAGCCAGAAGCCGCGATGGTTATCGGGCTGGTCATGTAGCGACACGCAGCCAATGGCCTGGTCGGACTCATCCGCCAGGCGGATCACCCAGTGCCAGGCCTCGCCCCGGGCGATCGCCGGCAGGGCGATATCACGCACGAACTGCAAGGCGCCATCGTCGGGGTAGGGCCAGGGCACATGGCTGTCGAGGTAGCGTACCACCTCCCAATGCGGGAACAGCCGCTGGATGCTCGGGGCGTCATCCAGTTGCAGTGGGGTGAGGACCAGGCGCTCGGTCCTTAGTGTTGGCGTGCTGTCCATGGCGAGCCTGCGGGATTGTTCGGGAGGGGCTTGGGATCTTGCCGAATCGCCACGGGGTTGGCCAGGGCCGGTGAGCAAGCAGGGCTAGCCGCATTAAAAATGCACAAGCGCATTGATTGGATGCATATTTATGCATATAATATGCATGCGCTGGTGTATTTGGTTGCTTGGAATGCCCAGTGTTATGCATCGCGCCAGCGCGCTTTACAGTTTTCGAAGGAGATTCACAGATGGCACAAAATGGACTCACTCCCGTACGCAGCGTTGAGCTTCAACCCCTGGTGATCACCCCAGACCGTCAACAGACCTATGGGCCGGGCGGCGGCGGTGGCTACCTCAACAGCAGTGGTGGTTGGGGCTTGCAGGAAGGACCACATCGAGGCGAAGGCCCGGGTAACCCCCATCGTGAGATTGGTGGGCCCAACGTCATGTCCGAATTCATGAACGAACAGATCTGGAACCAGAAACAGATCGACGCCGATTACACCGCTCGCTTCAAAACCCTCACCCGTGACACCGAGCGTGAGCTGGAGCAGAAGAAAGTGGCTGCCAAGGCCGGCCAGAAGTTGTCGCCGGTGCAGGTGGCAGCCGCAGAACAGAAAGCGGCCGTAGCGATGATTACGGCGAAGCAGGCCCAATACGTCACGATCGTCCCCACGATGTATGGCATGCATGGGCAAAGCCCGTACTTTCTCATGGATGTACTGCCGCGCAAGATGATGTACGAGTTTCTCAACTCTGGGAAAGCCAACCCAGACAGCCTGATGAAGCTCTGGACCTTGTACGACGATGTCTACAAGGCAGCTCTGGAGGCAAAGGCGCTGTCGTTGGCGGTTGCTGTAGTGGCGGGCAAGCTCGCAGGCCTGGCCCAGCAACGTGACCGGCTCGAGGCACAGGCCGTGCCGAGCACTGCGCAACAGGACGAGCGTCTGGCGCTCATCACCCAGGAGCGTGATATCCACTTCCAGCAATTGCCGGAGTTCCTGCAGAACGAAGTGGTGAAGAGCGCAGGCGCGGTGGCGAAGATGTCGACGGCCCAGGCGCTGAATCACTACATGGGGCTCATGCAGCGTCTGGCGGCCTCCAACCTGGCTGCCGTCGGGCCTATCGTGGCACCACCGCCTTTGAGCAGCGGCGGCCTCACCATTACCTTTTCGGCCAACAACCCGAAAATCAAGGCGCCGCTGAGCAAGCCTGAACTGGAAGCGCTGAAGGAGTTGGTCTACCTGCAGAACAACACTTCACTGGGCCTCAAGTGGGTGAGCTATCACGATGCGCTGCTCAAGCAAGAGTCGGCACGCCAACTGAACGAGACGGCAGCGGCCTTTGCTGGCCTGGCCGAGCGGGCGGCCGACGCCGACCAGATCAAGGACGCCATCAAGTTCACCGCGGACTTCTACAAGGAGGTGACCGCCAAGTACGGTGAAAAGGCCTCGGCGGCGGCCAAGGAGCTGGCCGGCAAGGCGCAGGGCAAACGTATTCGCAATGCCCAGCAGGCACTCAAGGCTTTCGACCAGTACAAAGGCATCCTCGACAAGAAGTTCAGTGTCAAGGACCGCCAGGCCATCGCCAATGCGCTGGCGGCCCTGGACAAGGACATGATGGCCAAGGACCTGGCGCGTTTCAGCAAGGCCTTCGGTTCGGTCGGCACCGTCATGGACTATGTCGACCTGGCCACCGAGGCGAAAAAGGCCACGCAGACCGGCAACTGGTCGCCGTTCTTCGTCAAGGCCGAGACCATTCTCGCGGGCAAGGCGGCAACCGCTGCGGTGGCCGTGGTCTTTAGCATGATGACCGGTGCGACGCTGGGCGTGCTGGGCTTCGCCTTGCTGATGGCGGTTGTCAGCGCCTGGGTGACGGATGAGCGAGTGGGCAAGCTCAACGATTTCATCATGGCCCTCTAAACGCTGGGCTTCAGTGTCTGCGTGCCAACCTGAACAGCAGGTAGGCAGCACCCAGCGGGATGGCGAACAGCATGCACAGGAAGGAGAACAGGGCATGGAGGCCCGGGCTGTTCACATCCTCGATGAAGTAGCCCCGGCGCCAGAACCCTGGGCGGGTCAAGCGCTCGGCACTGGTCTGCACCAGGTACCTGGCGCAAGGATAGAGCAGGGTACTGCACAGCATGAAGAGCACCAGCCAGGCTGAGCGGTAGAAGGTGTCGCCACTGAGTATCCAGGCAAGGCTTACCACGCCGAGGTAGAGGCAGCCGATCAGCAGGTGGCGGGTGTAGTAGGGTCGATCCATCAGCGGCTCATCGAGAGGCAAGGGCGCCGGTTCCAACAGGACCGGCGCTTTTGTCGTGCGGCTCGCACAAAGCGCCATGATTACAGACTCGAGCATCCGTTGGGAATCGCGTTGCTGCTGGGCGATGAGCGGCCCAATGAGTGGCGGGCTTGCCTCCCCTCATTGGGCGCAGCAGTTACTACTTGCCTACGAAGGTACAGGCATAGATGAAGTTGCCGCCAGCACCTCTGTTGAGGTCACCGGGGACCTTCAGATAACCATAGGGAGCGTTGATATCCGCATTGTTGCCGCCGATGACCGTGACCTTGTTGATTGCGGTGTCGGTGTTGTAAGCCTCGGTCTTGTAGCAGAGGAATACATCATCACCGCCCGCGCCCTTGTTCAGGTCCTGGGGCAGCTTGGTATAGCCAGGTGGGGTAGGCTCCTTGTTGAAAATGATCCTGATATCCGTCACAGCATCTTTAGGCCTGTCGGCCTGCCAGGTTTGTTCGTGATAGCACAAGTAGATGAAGTCACCGCCGGCACCGGCATTGAGGTCGTACTCGATCTTGCTGTAGCCGACCGGTGGTTCGATGGTTGAACTACCGCCGGTGATGACCACCAGTTGGTCGATGTAGTTAGCCTTGACCCGGTACTTTTCCGATTGCGCCGGCGCCCAGACGTCATCGTAATGCTTGCGCATGGCCTCGGCCTGCGCCTCGTTGCTGCACAGGGTCCAGATTTCCTGCATGGGGATGGTGGGGACGAAATCGACGAAGTCCGGCGAGGCGCTCACACTGTCTACCCAGGCCTGGAAATCTTCTTTTTTGCCGCTGAACACCCCATGTGCCTTGGCACCGTCGCCGCCGCGCACTTCCTGGTGGGTATTGGAGTACTGAGTGAAGCTGCTGATCGACTCGCCATACTTGGCTTTGGCCTCTGCGCTCAACTGGCCGGTAAGCCCTTCGTAGCTCGCCTTGGCGACCACCGACACCGAGTAGTCACGCTTGACCCTGAGCTTGTTGGTCGAGGAGGCGAGGATGGCCCGTCCACCCATTACGATGCCGGTAAGGAAATGGCTGCCAACTCTATCGAAATAGCGGCTTATGGCCTTCGGGTCGTTGACGTTCAATTCATCTAGTTGTTGGCGCATGTGTGGCAGCATCAGTTCGCGCAATGACTTCACCGAAGGCAAGCGCAACGACCAGAGGTTGATCGATTGCTGAATGCGAGTGAACTCGTTTTCCGCGTTGCGCAGTGAATTACTGTCGAAATCCGTGGACAGCGAGCCACTGAAGAAGTTGTAACGGCCTTCGATGGCGACGCTGGTAGCCAGACTGCGCTGGTACTCGCTGATCGTGTTGCCGCTGACGTTGGTGTAGGTTGCGCTGTCGTTCTGTTGCACGTCGACGATCTCGGGTACGAAGTAGCCGGCTTTGAAAGGCACTTCGCGTTTCTTGGCCGTGGCCCAGTCGAACAATTGCACCGCGCCGCTGTTGACACTGGCATAACTGATGAATGGGTTATAGCCAAGTCCAATGGCTTCGACGCCAGGTAGTACGGTTTCATTCAAACCTGCTTTAAAACGAATAAGTTGCAGGTGTTGCGTGGAAAAGTTTACAAGTCCTTGTGGCAAGTCTATGTTTTCCATGGTGATTTCCTTATGTTTTGTAGGCAGATAGAACAACTCGTCCAGCGAGCAAGGAATCAGCATAGATAAGTTTTTTATTGTGTTTGATGGGGGCGGTTAAAATAGTGAAATCTTTGGTATTACTGCGTTGAGTGTATATATATTGATGGGGTTTAAATGAAGTCGGGGGAGTGATCGCAGGGCCAGGTGCTAGTGCTTGCAGCGCTGGTCAGATCGGGTGCCACGGCGCTTTCGTTGAACACCCACGGCCACCCATCCGAGTTGGTGCTGGTGCCGCCAAGGGTGAAACCCTTGCGTGCCGACAGCAACGAGCGTTCGTTGGACGCCACCGCCTTTTCCAGCGCGTGCACGCGCAATGCGCCACTCTGCACGCCGCGGTATTCGCGGGTGGTGCCGCTGATGACTTCCTGGCGGGTGGCATCGAACTCGTCCAGGCCTTGGAGCTGTTGGCGCTGGCCTTGCCGGTCAATTCACATAGCTGGGCACGCTCCAGGCGCCGTCCCTGAAACCCCGGCAGCGTACATAGTTGGCACGGTAAGTCAGCACGAAGCGCGTGCCGTCCCAGGTCCAGAACGCCCGCTTCATGCAGTCGCCGCGCGGGCTCTGCATCTGCCAGGAGCCAATGGTGGCCCGCGCGCGGTCGAAGCGGGTGCCGGCTTCGGTCACCAGGCTGGCCAAGTAGGGCGGCCGGTCCTCGGCGACCCAGAACCCGGTCGCGGTGTTGTAGCTGTTGGCCGCGCATTGCGTGCTGACCAGCAGCCGGTGTTCATCCAGCCGCTCGATCAACAAAGGCTCGGCGTGCAAGGCGGGGCAGGGCTGGTGGGGCGCCACAGCGGCGGCCAAGGCTTGGCGCAGCGACGGGTCGTCGGCCAGGCGAGCATCTTCGACGCGGGTGTCGAGCAGTGGAGGATGGCTGATCGGCGGTGAGGCTCGTTCGGGCCCAGGCACCAGGTCTTCGTCCTCGTCACCGCGCCTGACCGCGGCGGTAGGGGTGCCGAGGCGTTCCTGCAGTTCGTCCATCTTCAGCAGCACGGCGGTTGCGCCAGCGCCGGACAAGGGCCAGGCGTGTCCGAGTGCATCGACGAAGCGGATCCTGGTATTGCCCGCCAGGGCGTTGACCAGGCGTCGGCTGGCGTACTCGTCGAGCATGAAATCGCGGGGGCCATGTTCCTTCGCCGAGGCGACCAGCTCATCGTCCAGTACCAGGCTGACCGGGGTGGTCGGTGGGTCGCCGGCCAGATCGGCGAACAGCAGGTTGCCGGTGAAGGACGTGCGCGGGCCAGCTTCGCGATTGAGCGCCAGGCTGATGCCGTCGAGGCTGTCGCCGGGTGAATAGCCCATGGCCACGCAGGTACCGGTCCTGAGGCATACCAGGTCCCAATCCTTGTGGGAGAACTCGACGCCCTCCCTGGGCACCTGGGCCTGGGCAAGGGTGCCGAGCACCAGCAGGGGCCAGCACAGTGCGTGCAGTTTCATCCGTGCTCCGCGCAACGCACAGGCCTTGAGCGAATGTCCTGGCACTGTCACTTCACCTGGCCGTTGTACACCACGCTCGCCGAGCCCTCTTTCTTGATCGTCAGGGTGTTGCCTTCGGCCAGGCTCTCGACCATTTCCGAGCAGCCGTCCACCTGCTGCTTGCCATCGACCTGTTCAGCATTGCTATCGAAGCTGAATACGTAGGTGGAGGCGGGGCAGGCATTACCGCCCTCGCCGGTGGATATCACCAGCACATAGCGGGAGGGGCCGAATGCGTAGGCTTTTTCGATGGTGACGTACCCCGTGTATTCAGCCTCTTCGACGATGGCCTCCATGAGGTTGATCACCCCGGCACGGGACGGGTAGTTCAATGCGCTGCCCATGCCCATTTGCTGCAAGGTGAACGGCCCGGCACCGGCATCGCTGACGGGCAATGGCACATAGGTCACGCTCGGCGCCGCGGGTGCCAATTGGATGGCGGCAGGTTTGCTCAGGAGTGCTTGCTGGGGCTGCGGGTTGACGCACTGACCGCTTTCGCAGATTCGTTCACCCTTGCAATCAGTGTCCTTGGCGCATTGGCCGGTGAGCGCAGTGGCCTGTTCGGCCTTGTCGCAGCCGCTTATGGCCAGGGTGAGCAGGGTCAAAGCGAGCAGTCGCTTCATTGGCGAAATCCTTTTCGGGGGGATGGCGGCGTGCAGTATCACCAATCCCATTGGTCTTGTCGTGTGCCGAAAGGCAAAGGCGACTAGGTCGGGCTGGCGAACACGTCCTCGAAAAAGCGCTCGATGGACTGCTGCTCGAGGATCTCGATGGAAAAATGCCCGAAGCGCTTGGGCAGCCAGAGGATGCGCGCGCCAGCCGGCGATTGCAGGTCGGCGCGGGCCAGGGGCCGGCCGTTCTCGTCCTCAGGCTGCACGCCGGCAGCCAGCAGTTGGTCGTAGGCCAGCTCGATGTCCGGGGTCGAATAGCAGTGGCGGTAGATCATGCCCTCGCCGTGCTGGTCGAGCAGGGTCTTGAGGTTGCCGGCCAGCGGCTGGACCAGCATGAAGCGCTCCTGGCCCAGGCGCGCCACCGCGTAGCGCACCTGCAGGCCGCGACGTTCCCAGACCTGGGTGGTGGAAATCTCGGCACCGAGCATCTGCTGGTAGTAGGCGCAGGCGGTTTCGAGTTGGGCGACCAGTACATCCACGTGGCTGAACTTGAGCTGCATGGCAGGGCTCCTGAAGGGGCAGTCAGTATGCCCGTTGAGCGGATAGTCGCAAACGGCTGACGTGGCCCTTTGACATCTATCTGCCAGGCGTCTAAACGGAACCAAGGGCCTGTCACCCCCGTGGGGTTCATCATGCCGATAGCTACTCGCGCACCCGCCACCTTTGCCCCGGTGATGCGTTTCCCGGTCCGTCCACCGTGATGCTCAAGTCGTTGCTTCTGGCCGCGTGACTGCACCTGCAGCACGCGTCGGCGTGACCTTGACCTGGTGAATACGACCATGAAGATCCTGCTGATGCTTTGCGCCTGCCTGTTGGCAGCCTGCGCCCTGAACAAACCCCTGCGTGACGATCAGGTGGTGACCTGTGACACGCTGGTGTCGTGCAGCCACAGCTATTACGAACTGCATACCAAGCCGCGCTACGAGATCGGTTTCGTCGAGTACAGCGAGCGTGGCAACGATTTCTTCCCTGAGCGCACCCAGCAATTGCTCGAGCGCCTCAAGGGTTACTCCGCCGAAGGCGACCTGGCCATGGTGGTCTTCATCCACGGCTGGAAGCACAACGCCGCCCCGCAGGATGCCAACGTCGTCAGCTTCACCAAGGCGCTGGCCAACCTGGCGCAGTCCGGTGTGCTGGGCAAGCGCAAGCTGGTCGGCATCTACGTCGGTTGGCGCGGCCTGTCGATGCACGGCCTGGGCAGCGAGAACCTGACCTATTGGGACCGCAAGGCGGTAGCCGAGGAAGTGGGCCGAGGCGGGGTGACCGACCTGCTTACCCAGCTGGAGCAGATCGACCGCAAGGACAGGAACTACCTGGTGATCGTCGGTCACAGCTTCGGCGGTGCCATCACCCTCAGCGCCTTGCACGACCAGTTGCTCGAACGCCTGCATAACCAGCAGCTGGGCAACAAGGTACGGGCCTTCGGTGACGCGGTGATCATGCTCAACCCGGCCATCGAGGCCGACCAGGGGCTGCTGCTCAAGGAGAACAGCCTGAAGGTCGGTGTTTCCGGCGCGCAGGCCCAGCCCTTGCTGTACGTGATCAGCTCGGAAAACGACAGCGCCACCCATTGGTTCTTCCCGCCGGGGCAATGGCTGGGGGTCAATCTGAGCTGGAGCCAGGTGGATCTTCAGCGCCGTTACCGCGGCATGCCGTTCGTCCTGCGCGAGGAAGCGCTGGACACCACGGCGCTCGGCAACTACAGCCTGTTTCACACGGCGCGGATCCGCGATATCGAGCCGGCGCAGGCGACCGCTGCGGCCAAGACCCTGGAAGACACCAAGTTCGGCGACTGGCAGCTGACCAGCTATTGCACGCCCGATGGCAACAATGGCGGGCCGCAGGTGCAACGCATGCCGTGCTACAGCAACGAGCCGGTCAACTTCATCTACACCTCGAAGTCGTTCATCAGCAGCCACAACGATATCTTTGGCGACCAGGTGATCGCGTTCCTGGCCACGGCGGTGGGCAAGGCCATCTATGAACGTACCCAGGGGCGCGACTACCTCAAGGCCTGTCGCGGGGAAAACGGGTTCCAGTTCGCCGCCTGTTTCGACTATCACTACGAAACGGCTCGGCGCACGCGGCAACAGCTGGAGTGACCGGTTCAGCGCACCCGCTCGCGGCTCTGTAGCGCCAGGTCCAGCGCCTGGCGCATGTCCAGCCGCGCCGAACGCCCCACGGCGCTGTCGTGCAGTTGGTAACCACGCTCCGAGGGCAGGATCGGCGCGGTCAGGTCCTCGGCGTCCATGGCTTCGAAATCGTGCTTGTCGCCGATGCTCATGGCGCTGCGGCGCAGCTGTGCGGCTTTGCAGCAGGTCGGCGCAGCGCTGTAGATGTTCAACACGCAGTGGCGCTTCGGCGGCGGCGAAGCCGGGCAGGCAGATCAGGGCGGCGAGGGCTGCGCAACGTAAGGGCATGGGCGGTTTTCTTGCCGGTGGCACTGCTGTTGCGACCGCCGTGGCAAGGGTTTCGTTCAGCCGGGTTGGCAGAAGGGTGGGTGGCTTGGGGGTGAGGGGCGCTGGCGCGCCTGTTCTGCGGCCAAGTGACCGCGATTGCAGTATCCTGCGTGTCCCTGACTGGAGCTGCCCATGGCCAAAGATATCGACAACCCCTGCGTTTCCCTCTGCCAGCTCAACAGCGAGCTGTGTGTGAGTTGTGGGCGTACCCGCGAGGAGATTCGCAAGTGGCGGGGAATGAAGCGCCCGGAGAAGATGGCCACGGTGCAGCGGGCAGCGGTGCGGTTGAAGGCGGTGGTGAAGAAGAATGCTCGGCGGGGAGGGTAGCGGGTTGATGGGCGCAGGGTGTTCGCCGTGAGGGTCTGATAGGCGTGG
Organism: Pseudomonas sp. RIT623; assembly: GCF_004519305.1. Classification (GTDB taxonomy): domain Bacteria; phylum Pseudomonadota; class Gammaproteobacteria; order Pseudomonadales; family Pseudomonadaceae; genus Aquipseudomonas. Next base: position 72,560 of record NZ_SOZA01000019.1, read on the forward strand.
CATCTGTTGTGGCGAACCAATTGCCAATACCATTGATGCACACCTTCGATCAAACCCGTGGAGCCCCAGGGTGAGCATCAATTTCGACCTGAACGACCTCAAGGCCTTCCGCGCCGTCGTCGAGCAAGGCAGCTTCCGCCGCGCCGCCGAAAGCGTGCGCATCACCCAGTCGGCCCTGAGCCGACGCATCGACAAGCTCGAAACCGCCCTGGGGGTGAAGCTGCTCGAACGCACCACGCGCAAGGTCGCGCTGACCAATGTCGGCCGGGCCTTCCTGCCCCAGGTCGAACGCCTGCTCGATGACCTCGACCTGGCCTTGCTCAGCGTCGGCGACGGTGGCGCGCTGCGCACCGGCACCTTGACCATCGCTTGCGTGCCATCTGCGGCCTACTACTTCATGCCCCACGCGATCCGCGCGTTTCATGGCCAGTACCCCAAGGTGCGGATCAGCCTGCTCGACGCCTCGGCCAACGAGGTCAGCGCCGCAGTGGCCTCGGGCGAGGCGGATTTTGGCGTCAGTTTCACCGGCAACCTGGCGCCAGAGATCGAGTTCAGCCCTTTGCTGGAGGAGCGCTATGTCATCGCCTGCCGCCAGGACCACCCGCTGGCGCGGCAGGCGGTGGTCACCTGGGCCGAGGCCTATAGCCACGACTACATCACCTTGGGCAAGGCCTCGGGCAACCGCCTTGTGCTGGACCGCGCCCTGGCCGGCATGCCGTTGGAGAAACAAAGCATCTGCGAGGCGCAGCATGTGACCACCCTGCTGGGCCTGATCGAGGCAGGGCTGGGGATCGCCGCCGTGCCGTCGATCGCCATGCCGGTGGGCACCCATCCGATCCTCGCCCAGGTGGCCTTGGTGGAGCCGCAGGTGACCCGGCAGATGGGCGTGCTCAAGCGCCGTGGGCGCACCTTGACGCCCGCGGCGCTCGAGTTCGAGCGCTTGATCCGGCAGTTGCCGGGCACTTTAGCGGGGCACTGAATCCAGGCCGGTGGCCTGCACGGTACCTTGCACCTGGGGCGAGGCCAGGTAGTCGAGCAGTTGCCGCGCCTCGGCGGGGTGCTGCGCAGCGGTCGGGATGCCAGCGGCGAAACGGGTCACCGACTGCACGTCTTCGGGCAGCTTGCCGGCGAAGGTCACACCGGGCACCGGCAGCAGTTCGGCTACCTGCTGCAAGCCCACCTGGTAATCGCCCTTGGCGACCACCGAGGCCACGGGGATGCGCTCGATCATCGTGCCGCGCGGGGCCAGTTGCGCCTGGATGCCGAGCTTGTCGAACAGCTGCCGCTCGACATAGACCCCGCTGGCGCTGTCCGAGTAGGCCACCGAGCGGGCGGCCAGCAAGGTCTTCTTCAAGGCGGCCGTGGTGCTGATGTCTGGCTTGGGTTCGCCGGCCCGCACCACCAGGCCGATCCGTGAATCGGCCAGCTCCACCCGCGAGTCGGCAGCGACCTTGCCCTGGCGGATCAGCTCATCCAGGGCGTAGCCGACCATGATCACCACGTCGGCGGGTTCGCCGCGTTGCAGGCGATTGGGGATCGCTTGCGGCGCCTTGCCCATGGACGGGCCGAGCACGGTGGTCAGGGTGTTGCCGCTGGCGGCGGTGAACTGCGGGCCGAGACGGTTGTAGGCGGCGGTAAACCCGCCCGAGGTCATCACCGTCAAGTCGGCGGCCAGGGCGAGGCTCCCCGGGGTGCTGACGACCAAGGCGAGTGCCAGGAGTATCTTCAATGGCTTCATCGTCGCGCCTCAGGCCGGCACGGTCGCAGCGCGACTGGCCAGGCGGCGGTACAGCACCAGCGTGGCGGCGAACGCGCAGCAGGCGGCGACCATCATCCAGTAGGCTGGCGCGGCCTTGTCGCCGCTGAGGTGAATCAGCCAGGTCGAGATTGCCGGGGTGAAACCACCAAACAACGCGGTGGCCAGGCTGTAGGCCAGGGAGAAGCCCGCCACCCGCACCTGCACCGGCATGATTTCGGTCAGCGCCGGGATCATCGCGCCGTTGTACAGCCCATAGAGGCAGGAGAACCACAGCAGCACTTCGAGCATGTGCCCGAAGCTCGGCGCCTGAGCCAGGAATTCCAGGGCCGGGTAGGCCGTCAGCAGGGTCAGCAGCGACATGGCCAGCAGCAGCGGCTTGCGTCCGAAGCGGTCGCTCAGGGTGCCGCCGATGGGCAGCCAGATGAAGTTCGACACCGCCACCAGCAGGGTCACCATCAGCGCATCGCTGGTGCTCAGTTGCAGCACCGTCTTGCCGAAGGTGGGCGCGTACACGGTGATCATGTAGAAGGCGGTGGTGGTCATGGCCACCATCAGCATGCCCAGCAGCACCACGCCGGCGTTGTCCAGCAGGGTGCGCAGCACGGCCTGCATGTCCGGGCGATGCTGGCGCGCGGCGAATTCCTCGGTTTCGGCCAGGTTGCGCCGCAGCAGGAAGATTACCGGGATGATCATGCAGCCCACGCCGAAAGGCACGCGCCAGCCCCAGTCCGCCAGCTGTGCCGGCGCCAGCCATTGGTTCAGGGCAAAGCCCAGGGCGGCGGCGACGACGATGGCCACCTGCTGGCTGGCCGACTGCCAGCTGGCGTAGAAGCCCTTGTGCCCGGGGCTGGCCATTTCGGCCAGGTACACCGACACACCACCGAGTTCGGCCCCGGCGGAAAAGCCTTGCAGCAAGCGCCCGAGCAGCACCAGCGCGGGGGCCCACAGGCCGATGCTGGCATAGCCGGGCACCAGCACGATCAGCAGGGTGCCGCTGGCCATGATCCCCAGGGTGACGATCAGGCCCTTGCGCCGGCCGATATTGTCGATATAGGCGCCCAGCAGCACGGCGCCGAGCGGTCGCATCAGGAAACCTGCGCCGAATACGGCGAAGGTCATCATCAGCGCGGCGAACTCGTTGCTGGCAGGGAAGAAGGCGGCGGCAATATAAGTGGCATAGAAGCCGAACAGGAAGAAATCGAACTGTTCGAGGAAGTTTCCGGACGTGACTCGAAAGACCTGGGCGGCCTTCGACTGGCCACAGGGCGCAGGCTGCTGCATGGGGTTCTCCAGCGTTTTTAAACTTATTTGTAAGTGCTTGTAACTGGAGATTCTGGGTGAAAGTGCGGCTGAGGATAATCGTTGTTTTTGCATGGACTGATGCACTTTTGCGATCAATCGTACTGTAGGCGCCTACCGCGATAGCTTGTAGACGTTGGACAATGATAGTTTGCGCCGCGCCCGCAATGATGCGGCGCGGGCCATTTGCAGATGACAAGGACGGTTGCAGTGAACGACACCCCTTCGCTACTGAGAAAAATGCTGCTTTGGGCCCTGGGGCTGGTGGTGGTGCTCCCCGTCATGCTACTGGCTGGGTACGCCTGCCTGGCGGCCATGATCATCATCCCGGCCATGTCCTTCGAGAAGCTTGATGATCCTTGGGAGTATCACCTTGCCCGTTTGGGCGCGGTTGTCGTGGTGGCCATGGGCTTGCTCGGCCTCAGGGCCGGAGGTCGGCTTTACCGGCATTTTCTGCGCAGTACCCAAGCACCGGCGTGGGCGCGTTCTGCCTGGCTTGGTCTGGCGTGCGGCACTGCGGCAAACCTGGTGTTCCTGGGCTGGTTGCCCAGACTCGAGCAGCATGAACTGATTCTATTGGGGTGGCCGCTGATCGGTAGTGTGGCATTTGCCCTGCTGCTGCTGGGTGCCCGGCACCGCCGTCATGAAACCCCTCACTGAACGGCTATCAGCCTGGCTGCAACACTTTCCGCTAAAAATCCCGGATAATGCCGGCCATTTATCCGTCCCGCCCGCTTTCTGGTACCCCGCGCATGGAAATCAAGGTCAATTTTCTCGACAACCTCCGTCTGGAGGCCAAGTTCGACGACTTCACGGTGATCGCCGACCAGCCGATCCGCTACAAGGGCGACGGCTCGGCCCCGGGGCCGTTCGACTACTTCCTGGCCTCGTCGGCACTGTGCGCGGCGTATTTCGTCAAGTTGTACTGCCAGACCCGTGACATCCCCACCGACAATATCCGCCTGTCGCAGAACAACATCGTCGACCCCGAGAACCGCTACAACCAGATCTTCAAGATCCAGGTCGAGCTGCCCGAGGACATTTCCGAGAAGGACCGTCAGGGCATCCTGCGCTCCATCGACCGCTGCACGGTGAAAAAAGTGGTGCAGACCGGCCCTGAGTTCGTCATCGAGCAGGTCGCCAACCTCGACGCCGACGCCCAGGCGCTGCTGATGCCGGTGTCCGACAGCGCTACCTATATCCCCGGCAAGGACCTGCCGCTGGAGCAGACCATCGCCAATATGTCGGCGCTGCTGGCCAACCTGGGGATGAAGATCGAGATCGCCTCGTGGCGCAACATCGTGCCCAACGTGTGGTCATTGCATGTGCGCGACGCGCAGTCGCCGATGTGCTTCACCAACGGCAAGGGCGCCACCAAGGAGGCGGCGCTGGCCTCGGCGCTGGGTGAGTTCATCGAGCGGCTGAACTGCAACTTCTTCTACAACGACCAGTTCTGGGGCGAGGACATCGCCAATGCGCCGTTCGTGCACTACCCGAACGAGCAGTGGTTCAAGCCTGGGCCCAAGGATGCGCTGCCGGCCGAGATCCTCGACGAATACTGCCTGGAAATCTTCAACCCGGACGGTGAGCTGCGCGGCTCGCACCTGTACGACACCAACTCGGGCAACAAGGAGCGGGGTATCTGCTCGCTGCCATTCGTGCGCCAGTCCGACGGCCAGACGGTGTACTTCCCGTCCAACCTGATCGAGAACCTGTACCTGAGCAACGGCATGAGCGCCGGCAACACCTTGCCCGAGGCCCAGGTGCAGTGCCTGTCGGAAATCTTCGAGCGAGCGGTCAAGCGCGAGATCCTCGAAGGCGAGCTGTGCCTGCCTGACGTGCCGCAGGCGGTGCTGGCCAAGTATCCGGGCATTGTCGCCGGCATCCAGGGGCTGGAGGAGCAGGGCTTCCCGGTGTTGGTCAAGGACGCCTCGCTGGGCGGTGAGTTCCCAGTGATGTGCGTGACCCTGATGAACCCGCGCACCGGTGGCGTGTTCGCCTCGTTCGGCGCCCATCCGAGCTTCGAGGTGGCGCTGGAGCGCAGCCTCACCGAGCTGCTCCAGGGCCGCAGCTTCGAGGGCCTGAACGACCTGCCGCAGCCAACCTTCGAAAGCCACGCGCTGACCGAGCCGAACAACTTCGTCGAGCACTTCATCGACTCCAGCGGCGTGGTGTCGTGGCGCTTCTTCAGCGCCAAGGCCGATTTCGAGTTCGTCGAGTGGGACTTCTCCGGCCACGGCGAGGACTCCAACGCGCAGGAGGCCCAGACCTTGTTCGGCATCCTCGAGACGCTGGGCAAGGAGGTGTACATGGCGGTCTACGACGACCTCGGTGCCACCGCCTGCCGCATCCTGGTGCCGGGCTATTCGGAGATCTACCCGGTCGAAGACCTGATCTGGGACAACACCAACCGCGCCCTGGGGTTCCGTGCCGACATTCTCAACCTGCACAGCCTCGACAACCGCTCGCTGAAGCTGCTGCTCAAGCGCCTGGACAACGCCGAGGTGGACGACTACACCACCATCACCACGCTGATCGGCGTCGAATTCGACGACAACACGGTGTGGGGCCAATTGACCATCCTCGAGCTGAAGCTGCTGGTGCACCTGGCGTTGCAGCGCTTCGACGAGGCCAAGGAGCTGGTGGAGATGTTCCTGCAGTTCAACGACAACACCGTCGAGCGCGGGCTGTTCTACCAGGCGCTGAACGTGGTGCTGGAAGTGGTGTTGGACGATGAGCTGGAAATGGCCGACTACGAGGTCAATTTCCGCCGTATGTTCGGCAACGAGCGGATGGACGCGGTGCTCGGCTCGGTGGAGGGCAGCGTGCGCTTCCACGGCCTGACGCCGACCAGCATGAAGCTCGACGGGCTGGATCGCCACCTGCGCCTGGTAGAGAGCTACAAGAAACTGCATGCCGCGCGAGCGAAGGCGGCAGGGCTGTAACGGCAGGCTTCAGCGTAAACCACGAGGGGCCGCTTTTGCGGCCCTTCGTGCGAATACCGTTATTGCGGCAACTGCGCCTGGGCGCGGGTGAAGGCGTCGTCGAAGACCTCGTCCAGCTTTTTCGCCAGGGTGTTCTCGAAGACGGCGGCCGTCAGTAGGCCTTGGCTGAAGCCGATGCTTTGCTCCTTGGCCACAGCCAACTGCTGGCGGTTTTCCGCTTCGGCCATGTCGCCCAGGTACTGGGCGGCGCGGACGGCGTAGCGTTCGGGGAGTGACAGCTGTTCGAGCGCCGTCAACGAGAGGGCGAACTGGCTGGCGGCGGCGGGTCTCAGGCTGAGGTGCTCGAACTGGAGCAGGCTCAGGCGATCGGTAGTCAAGGCGAATCTCCGTTTCTTTGCGGGAATACCCGGTTACTCTCCTGCGTTTTGCCGCGCAACGGAAGGGGGGGCGGGGCAATGAAGCGAAAAAAACTGCATCGTCTTCAGGCTCGTCGCTTGCAGGGGCCTTGGCTGCGAGGGTTTTTGCTTGCGTGAGTACCGCCAGATGCCTGCCGTAAACCATGCAGCGCCTATGAGATCGAGCGCCGCCCGCGCGGCGCAAGGCCGCTTCTTCATTTGTTTCGGGGCAATCTGTTCTGTGCCATTGCGCCTGGCGCATCTACCGGGTCAGCTCTTGAGCTCGGCCAGGACCTCGGCGGCGGTGGTGACCTTGCCGAAGTGGTGCTTCCACAGGTCGATGCCTAGCTGGCCGGAGCGGTCCAGCGACGAGCCCATGGTCAGGTCGGTGACCAGGGTTGGGCACAGGCCGGCGTCGAACAGGGCGAAGCCTGCGGCCAGTACGCAGGTTTCGGTCTGCAGCCCGCACACCAGCACGCGCTCGACACCCAGGCCCTTGATGTAGGCGAGGGTCTCGGCGCTCTGGCCGTAGCCGTGCTTGACGAACACCTTGTCGGCCTCGACCAGGGCCATGTCCTCACGGGCCGGGTGCCAGCCGAGCTGGCGCTGGAACGGAGTGACCTGCTCGTCATGCAGCTCGATCGAGGCGAGGGTGGGGATGTGGGCCGAGAGGACGCGGATACCATCGACCAGCTTCTCGGAGGGGCTGAAGGTGGACTGCACGTCGACGATGAGCAGGACTTGGTGCATGGCAGGTTCCCGGGCCAGGTTCAAGGGCCGGGGAGTATACCGTCGTGCTTGGTTGTCGTGGCAGCCGTGGGCTCGGCCTGTGGTGTTTCATGCAGGCAGTGCCAGATCACCCCGGTGGCCGTGCATTCGACGATGGCCAGCGACCAGCGTTGGGTCTGCTGCCCATTCCAGCGATGGGTTTCCTGGTAGCGCACCGCCACATGCGCGCCGGCCTGCCATACCACGCGCACCTGGTCGACGCTGATCGCAAGCCCCGCCCGGGTGCCGGCCGCGGTCCTGAACAATTGCTCGACCTGCGGGCGTTCCAGCACCTTGCCCGCCGTACCGACCATGCTGAAATCCTCGGCGAACACCGCCATCAGCCCGCCCAGCACGGCCTGGGTTTGCCCAGGCGGGCGGGTGAACATCAGGTGGATCAGCTCATGGACGTGATGAATGCTGCGCTCGGCGCGGGCAATGGCGTTATCGGGCATGGCAGGGGGGCTCCAGGGGCAGGGCGCGCAGGCGCATTATCGGAACCAGCCCGAGCAATGCCGCCAGGGCGAAGGTCAAGTGATAGGCCTGGGGCGCGTCGGTGCCCTCAGGCCATAGGTTGAACAACATCAGCAGCAAGGTGGCGCCGAGGCTGAAGGCCATCTGCCGGTTGAGGTTCCACAGCACGCTGGCCTGTTGCATGCGTTCGCCGTTGAAATCCAGTAGTGCAGTGGTTTGCGCGGCGTTGGCCCCCATGCCTCCGCCCAAGCCCATCAGGCCGTAGGCGGCGATCAACAGGGGGTTGTGCGCTGCGCTGTCGACCCGTGCCAGCAGGGCGATACCCAGGCTGTGCACGAGCATGCCGAGCAACAACAGGCGGCGGGCGCCGACGCGGTTGTACAGGCGCCCGACCGCCAGCATTGCGATGAACGCGCCTGCCGCATAGAGGATCATGTACAAGCCGGTAGCATGGGCACTCAAGTGCAGCACCTGTTGCAGGTAGAAGATGTTCAACAGGTTGACCCCGGTGAAGACCCCGGGGATGGCGTGGTAGACCAGCATCGCGACGCGCAGGCGGGCGCTGGCGAGCAGTGTCAGTTCGACGATGCCGTGGCCGGCGTGCCGGTAGTGGGCACGATACAGCAGGGCGCACGCCAACCCTGCGGCGAGGCTCGCCAGGAGCACAAGGGAGCCGTGGCCGGCACCGTACAGCGACATGCCCGATAACAGGCAGGCGAGGGCACCACTGACCAACAGCAGGCCTTTGAAGTCGGGGCGCGGTTGCCTGTTGCCCGGTGCCTCGGCAATCCAGGCCCAGGCCAGCGCGGCGGTCAGCAAGGCGAAGGGCAGGTTGGCATGGAAGACCCATGGCCAGCTGTAGCGATCGACGATCAGGCCCCCAATGCTGGGCGACAGCGCCGGGGCGAGCAGGGCCACGGCCATCACCAGGGTCGAGACACGGGCGCGCTGCGGCCCCTGGAACAGGTTGAACGTCAGTGCCTGGCCCACTGGGATCAGCAAACCGCCGGCCATGCCCTGGGCCAGACGCCAGGCGATCAGCGCCGCAAAGCTCGAGGCTTGGCCACAACCCCAGGCGCTCAAGGCGAATGCGAGCATCGACGCCGCCAGGACGCGGCGCGGCCCCCAGCGCGCCGACAGCCAGGTGCTCAGCGGGATCACCAGGGTCAGCCCGAGCATATAGGCGTTGCCGACCCAGGCGCTGGCGGCGCTGGCGACGGCGAACTGGCCAGTAATCGTCGGCAGTGCGATAGCGGGCATGAACATGTTGATGCAGTCGATGAAAAAGCCCAGCAGGAAGACCGTGGCCACACGGTAGCGGTAAGTCATTGGCAGTCTCGGTCCTGGGCTGTTTTCCAGCGCAAAGCCTAGGTGCGTGGACTGCCCCTGTCGATGTCGCTACCCTTGAAACTCTGTTTGATGGAACTGAACAATGCTGCGCACGGCCCTCCACACCCAGCTCAATCGGGTGCAAACCTTTCTGGCGGTGGTCGACTTCGCCTCGTTCACCAAGGCGGCGGATTTTCTCGGTATCAGCAAGGCCATGGCCAGCCAGCACGTCAAGGCGCTGGAGCAGGTGCTGGGCGTGACCCTGTTGCTGCGCACCACGCGGGCCATCGCGCCAACCGAAATCGGGCAAGGTTTCTATGACGACTTCAAGGTGATCGTCGGTGATGTCGAAGGGGCCTTCGACAGCGTCATGCAGCGCCATAATGGTGTGTCGGGAAGCTTGCGCATCAGTACCACCGGGGAATACGGCGAGCGGTTCGTCTTGCCGCTGATTCCGCTCTTCGCGGCGCGTTACCCGGCGCTGTCGATCAGCTACAGCATCGATTCGGCGTTGAGCGACCTGGTGGCCGAGCGGTTGGACCTGGTGGTGCGTCTCGGCACCTTGGTCGATTCGAGTTTGCGCAGTCGCAAGCTGACCGAGTACGACATCCTGTTGGTGGCGACGCCTGCTTTCCTGGCTCGGCATGCCGTCGAGCGCCCCGCGGACTTGGCACAGGTGCCCTGGATCGCCAATAGCAACCTGCATAACCCGACTACCTGGACCATGCAGTCGGCGGCGGGGCCAGCAAGTGTCAGTGGGCGGGCTGCGCACCAGTCCAATGTATCCCATGCGATCCGTGCATTGGCCTGTGCGTCGCTGGGAGTGGCGGTGTTACCCGCCTGGCTGGTCGAGCAGGATCTGCGCTGTGGCACATTGCAGCGGGTGTTACCGGACTACAGCCTGCCGGCACAGCCGGTAAGCGTGGTGTATCCGAACAGCAGCCATGTGCCGTACCGGACGAGGTTGTTCATCGACTTTCTGTGTGAGCATCTTTGAGGGGCTGGGTGGCGCAGGTGGTCGCGCCCAAGCCTACGCCGGGCGGATTCAACTGCGCGTAGCGGCTGGGCTGACAGTGGCTTGCGTGACTGCTTGGCCCTGGCCTTCGCGCAGCACGGCGAGGCGACGCTGTTCGTATGCTTCTTGGCTCAGCCCCTGGCGTTGCAGGGCCTCGAGTTGCAGCTGACGGCTTTCCTCGGCGCTGTAGGGGCGCAGTTCAGGGTGGTTGGCACAACCGCCGAGCACGGCGATGCCGACGGCGGTCAGGGTGGCGAGCAGCAGGCGGTAGGTGGTGTTCATCGAGGTGCTTCCGCGGGCGGGGTGAGTCGGTGAAGCCAGGTTATTGCCCGCGTCGAGTCATTGGAAATTGCTGTTCTCGATAGTGACTATTGAGGTAATTGCAAGCCCGGACCTCAGCGCGGCATGTACCCCAATTGCCAGGCCCGTGGTATGAACAGCGTCACCAACGCCAGCAGGCAGGCCACGGCGCTACTGGCCGACAGCGCCAGCAAGCCCAGCCGTTGCTGCAGCCACGCGCCTAGCGCGGCGCCCAGCAGCATTCCGGTCCAAGGTACCAGCTGGACCCGCCAGCCATGTCGCCGCTCGCCCAGCAGCCAACGCCCCAGGCCGCGGCCGAAGCGCGATAGCGCGCCGGTGACGTAGGTCAGTCCGATGGGCAGGCCGTTGACCTGCTCGACCACGGCATTGAGCATGCCCATGGCCAGGGTCGCCGCGACCAGCGCCGGCAACGATAGGCCCGACGGCCAGGCCGCGGCACCGGCCAACAAGGTGGCGACCACCAGCAGCAACGGCGCGGCGCGGCGGCGAAAGCGCCGTGCCAGCAGTACGCCCAAGGCATTGCCGAGCACGAAACTGAGGATCGCCAGAGCCAGGCGGGCCATCAGCGCCAGGTCGGCCTGGCTGATCGCCACCGCCAGGCGCGTGGTGTTGCCACTCATGAATGAGACGAAATCACCCAGCGCCAGCAGGCCGATGGCGTCGGTCATGCCGGCGAGTACCGACAAGCCCGCCACCAGGCCCAGGCCGACCCGGCCGCGCAAGACTTGCAACCGGGTGCGTCGGGCGCTGTGCAGGGTTGGGGCGGTTGGCAGCATGAGTGGATCTCCGTGGCTGGGATCCCGATGTTATACCCCTGGCCAGGCCTGGCCCATGACCTTGCGCATGACCACGCACGGCCATTCGAGCCCGAAGGGCGAGTGATACACCGAGCCTGTGTCACCGACATAGCCGCAATGGCGGTAGAACGCAGCGGCGTTCAAGGTGGGCGCTGCGCAATCGCTTGAGGCTATTCAATCCCCAGGCCAAGCCCCGCATGCCGTGCGTGCTGTATTGGCGCTAACACCACCCTAGGCCGCTTCGAACGTGCCGGTGCGTACCGCGCCGCTGCGTTGGTAGCGGGCGATCAACACGCCGCTGGGCGAGGCGACCGACTCCACCAGGGTAAACGCCGCCGGTTGGGCGTCATCGCCGAACAGGCGCTTGCCGTGCCCGAGCAGCAACGGGTGGACCAGCAAGCGTAGTTCGTCCACCAGCCCGGCGGCCAGCAATTGACGCACCAATTCGCCACTGCCCTGGGTCAGCAAGGCCGGGCCTGGCTGTTGCTTGAGCGAGCGCACCGCGGTAGGCACGTCCATGCCGAGGGCATGGCTGTTCTGCCAATCCAGCGATTCGGGATGGTGAGTGGCGACATGTTTGTCCACGCTATTGAACAGGTCGGCCATTGGCCGGCTGTTCGAGTCGGCCCCGACCCGTGGCCAGTAGCCAGCAAAGATGTCGTAGGTACGCCGCCCCAATAGCAGGGCGAAAGGCTGGCTGAACAAGGCCTGCATGGCTTGGCCGAAGACCTCGTCGGCATAAGGTGGCAGCCAGCCGCCGTGGGCGAAGCCGCCGCTGGTGTCTTCCTGCGGGCCACCGGGGGCCTGCATGATGCCGTCCAGGGTGACGAAGGCGGCAACGGTGAGTGTGCGCATGGCGCGTGCTCCTGGAGTGGATGTGCTGGGTAGTCGAATGGCGCTGGCAGCAATCGACAGGAACCTTGAACGATAGCGCGGGTTCAACCGTTGCAGCGATCGACGGAGGAGGTGGACGATGGACAAAGTGACAGGAGGCTGCCTGTGCGGCCAATTGCGCATAGAAGCACGCGGCGAACCACGGCGTGTAGGGCTGTGCCACTGCCTGGATTGTCGCAAGCACCACGGTGCGTTGTTCGGCGCTTCAGCGATGTTCGCCGCGGATGCCGTGCAGGTCACCGGCGAGGCGACGGCCTATGCGGGCAGGCATTTTTGCCCGCGTTGCGGGTCGTCGGTGTTCGCCCGCAGTGACGGTGAAGTGGAGGTGCACCTTGGCGCGCTGGATGAGCCGAACCGTTTCAGGCCAACCTACGAGCTCTGGGTGGTTCGGCGGGAGGCCTGGTTACCGGCATTCGTCGGCATGGCGCGGTTCGAGCGGGACCGGCTGGCCCCGTAGGCGCCTGCCTTGCTGGCGAACCAGGCGACAGGGTGAATGCCGGTGTTGGCAGACCTAGGGCGAGCGCTACAGCCAGTAAGTCACTGCCCACCAACCCAGGCCACCCATGACCACGGTATAGGGCAACGCCATCCACACCATGCGGCCATACGACAGGCGAATCAACGGCGCGATCGCCGAGGTCAGCAGGAACAGGAACGCCGCCTGGCCATTGGGCGTGGCCACGCTCGGCAGGTTGGTGCCGGTATTGATCGCCACTGCCAGGGTCTCGAAGTGCTCGCGGTTCATGGCGCCGTTGAGGAACGCCTGTTTCACCTCAGTGATGTAGATGGTGGCGACGAACACGTTGTCGCTGATCGCCGACAGCAGGCCGTTGGCCAGGTACAGCATGCCCGGCTGTTGCTCGCTGGGTAGTGCCAGCACCCAGGCAATCAGTGGGCTGAACAGCTGCTGCTGGTGGATCACCGCGACCACCGCGAAGAACACCACCAGCAACGCGGTGAACGGCATGGCGTCCTGGAACGCACGTCCCAGGCGGTGTTCGTCGGTGATGCCGGTGAAGGCTGTGATCAGCACTATCACCAGCAGGCCGATCAGCCCGACCTCGGCGATATGCAGGCCCAGGCAGACGATCAGGATCAGCGCGGCCAATCCCTGCACCACCAGGGCCACGCGTTGGGCCTGGGTGCGCGCGGCATCGTCCTCGGCGGCGTAGGCGGCCAGCACCTGGCGCACCGGTTCGGGCATCAGCGTGCCGTAGCCGAACAGGCGCAGCTTTTCCAGCACCACACAGGTGACCAGGCCTGCGGCCAGTACCGGCATCGACACTGGGGCCACCTGGTGGAAGAACTCGGCGAAATGCCAGCCCATCTCATGGCCGATCAGCAGGTTCTGTGGCTCGCCCACCAAGGTACAGACGCCGCCCAGTGCGGTACCCACCGCGCCGTGCATCAGCAGGCTGCGCAGGAAGGCGCGGAACTGCTCGAGGTCCTCACGGTGCAACTGTGGGATGTGCTGGTCGCTGTCCAGCGCACTGTCTTCGCGTGGATTGCCGCCGGAGGCGACGCGGTGGTACACGGCATAGAAACCTACTGCCGCGCTGATGATCACCGCGGTTACGGTCAGGGCGTCGAGGAACGCCGAGAGAAACGCCGAGAGCACGCAGAACAGCAGGCTCAGCAGGGCCTTGGAACGCACACCGAGCAGAATCCGCGAGAACAGGTACAGCAGCAGCTCCTTCATGAAGTGGATGCCGGCGACCATGAACATCAGCAGCAGGATGACCGGGAAGTTGTGCTGCAATTCTTCGTACAGGGCCTCGGGCGTGGTCATGCGCAGCGCCAGCGCCTCGACCAGCAGCAAGCCGCCGGGCATCAAGGGGTAGCACTTGAGCGCCATGCCCAGGGTGAAGATGAACTGGATCACCAGCACCCAGCCGGTGACCACTGGGCCGAGGGTCGCCAAGAGCAACGGGTTGAGGAGCAGGAACAGGCAGATGACGGCCTTGTACCAACGCGGCGACTGGCCCAGGAAGCTGTGGGCGAGGGCACCGGTCAGGGAACGGGACATGAATTTGTATCCTTTTGATTCAGCAGTGCCGCACGGTGCCCCATCAAGGCGCAGGGTGCAAGGGATCCAGTCCCGTTTTTGGCACATGCGCGGCCTTGCGGGTGCGCTAAGATCCTGCGTTGTGAATTCTTTCCCCAATGGAGTGCCGTCCGTGACCGAATACACCGCGTTCAAGGTTGAGCTGACCGACAACATCGCCCACGTACAGATCAACCGCCCGGAAAAGATCAACGCCATGAACGCCGCCTTCTGGGAGGAGCTGGTCCAGATCTTCCAGTGGATCGACGACACCGATGCGGTGCGCGCGGTGGTGATCAGCGGTGCCGGCAAGCATTTCTCCTCGGGCATCGACCTGATGATGCTGGCCTCCTTGGCCCAGCAACTGGGCAAGGACACCGGGCGTAACGCCCGTGTGCTGCGCCGTACCATCTTGCGCCTGCAAAGCTCGTTCAACGCCGTGGACAACTGCCGCAAGCCGGTGCTGGCGGCGATCCAGGGCTACTGCATCGGTGGCGCCATCGACCTGGTCTCGGCCTGCGATATGCGCTACTGCGCCAGCGACGCGCAGTTCTCGATCAAGGAGATCGACATGGGCATGGCCGCCGATGTCGGCACCTTGCAACGTTTGCCGCGTATCATCGGCGACGGCATCCTGCGCGAGCTGGCGTTCACCGGGCGCATGGTCGATGCCCAGGAGGCGTTGCGCATCGGCTTGGTCAACCGCGTCTATGATGACCAGGCGGCGTTGCTGGACGGAGTCTTTGCCATAGCCCGCGAGATTGCCGCAAAATCGCCGATCGCCGTGGCCGGCACCAAGGAGATGCTCAGCTACATGCGCGACCATCGCATCGACGATGGCCTGGAGTACATCGCCACCTGGAACGCCGCCATGCTGCAGTCCGAAGACCTGCGCGTGGCCATGGCCGCCCACATGAGCAAACAGCAACCGACGTTCGCCGACTGACTGACAGTGGCGGGCGCCATCTAGGGACCCGAACCATGTCAGCACGCTGGACAACTGCAGTACTCGACCCGCAGACCATCGGGGGGCTGGCCGTCGCCCGCAGCCCGGACGGGTTCCTGATGGACGCCAACGGCGCGCTGTTCCCCCGTGACTGGCTCAAGCGCCAGGACCTGGACGTGTTGTGCGAGCATGGCATCGGTCATCTGGACGGCGAGCCGGTGTTCCTGCTGGAGCTGCGCAGTGCCAGCGAAGTGTCGGGTTGCGGCTGGCAGGGGCTGCGGCGGTTCATGCTCGAGGGGGACTTCGATACGTACAAGGTACTCGGTTACGCCGCGCAGATCGGTACCTGGGCTCGCGAGCACCGGTTCTGCGGCAGCTGTGGCCAGCCGATGACGCAGATCCACTGGGAGCGGGCGATGTACTGCCAGTCGTGCGATTTGCGCAGCTATCCGCGGATTTCGCCGAGCATGATCGTGTTGATTACTCGCGGCGACGAGGTGCTTTTGGCCCGTTCACCACGCTTTGTCACCGGGGTCTACAGCACCCTGGCCGGGTTCGCCGAGCCGGGGGAGTCGGCCGAGGACTGCTTGGTGCGCGAGGTGCGTGAGGAGGTGGCGGTCGAGGTGAAGAACATCCAGTACGTTGGCAGCCAGTGCTGGCCGTTTCCGCATTCGATGATGCTCGGATTTCATGCCGAGTACGCGGGAGGGGAGATTGTCATGCAGGCGGATGAGATCGAGGATGCGCAGTGGTTCAATGTGCATGAGTTGCCGCCTTTGCCGGCGGGGCGGTCGATTGCGCGGTATTTGATTGATTTGTATGTGGCGCGGCGGTTGGGGATGCCTGAACCGGTTTTGCCTGCCTGATATCTGGTTTCTGGTTTCTGGTTTTAGTTGGGTTGGTTGGTTTTGGAAGTTGTATGCGCATTCATTTGTGATGGTGACGCTTATTCACCTTTCCGCCCTTACGGCGGGTCCCTTTTTGAAGCATCAAAAAGGGACCAAAAAATGCTCGCTCCATTCATCCGGCCCTCCGCTTCGCTCCGGGTTCCCTCACTCCGGCCTTGCTCCCGGGAGGACCGCGCTGAACGCCCCATCCTGGGGCGCAGCGCTTGACGGGCATCCATGCCCGTCACCTCCCTCCGCAAGACCTCCGTTCGGCCTCCTGAAGTCGCGAAGTTACGGGCGGCGCCTGTACTGGCGCAGCTAGTCGCTAGTTGAATGTGTGGGAACTCTGGATCGCATCGCGGGGCAAGCCCGCTGTAAGCGTACAGCGAACTCACCTTCCGAACTCCAGCATTAAGGGCGATGGTGTCCGCGTATTTTAAGCGGACGCGATCACCCTTATCGCCAGGATTTCCATGCGCCAACGAAGCTCTTATACGAAACCATTCAAAGCTCAGGTCGTTCAGGAATGTTTGCAACCTGGCGCAACTGTGTCCGGCGTTGCCATCAGCCACGGCATCAACGCCAATGTCATCCGTAAATGGCTGCCGCTCTATCGAGACCAGTCCGCAACACCTTCGCTGCCGGCATTCGTCCCGCTAAAAGCCGCACCTAAACGGCCAGTCGAAGCGTCAGTGATCATCGCGTTGCCCATGGCCGGGCAAGTGATCACGGTTAAATGGCCAACCTCGGATCCCGAGGGCTGCGCGCAATTTATTCGGGCTGTCGCTCAATGATCCGCATCGATGCCATCTGGCTGGCCATCGAGCCGATGGACATGCGCGCCGGTACCGAAACCGCTTTAGCCCGAGTGATCGCGGTGTTTGGTGCGGCGAAGCCGCAATGCGCTTATCTATTCGCCAATCGTCGGGCTAACCGGATGAAAGTGCTGGTGCACGACGGCGTGGGCGTCTGGCTTGCCGCGCGGCGACTGAACCAAGGCAAGTTCCACTGGCCCGGCATTCGCCATGGCTGCGAGGTCGAACTCGACAGCGAGCAACTCCAGGCGTTGGTACTGGGCCTGCCGTGGCAGCGCGTTGGTGCAGGCGCTGTGATTACCGTGCTTTAAACGACGGCCATTTGGCCGGTCTACTTATCGTCGTCCTGCGCCTGCTCTGGCACAATCGGCGGCATGACTTTCTCACTCAACCTCGACCAGATGACCCCGGAACAGTTTCGTGCCTTGGTGGCACAGGCGTTGCAGTTGCAGTCCCAGGTCGAGGCGATGAGCAAGAAGATCCAGAACGATGAAATCCTCATCGAACAGTTCAAGTTCGAAATCGCCCTGCTCAAACGCCACAAGTTTGCCAAGCGCAGCGAGCAAATCAGCCCGGCGCAAAGCAGCTTGCTGGATGACCTGCTCGATACCGATCTTGAGGCTATCGAGGCCGAGCTGAAACAGCTTCTCCCCGCTTCGTCACAGGCCGAACCACGGCAATCGCCGAAACGTGCGCCATTGCCGCCGCAGTTTCCACGCACGGTAATTCGTCACGAACCTGAAAACACCCAGTGCGCCTGTGGCTGCCAACTTCAACGCATCGGCGAAGACGTCAGCGAAAAGCTGGATTACACGCCGGGCGTGTTTACCGTCGAGCAACATGTGCGTGGCAAATGGGCCTGCCGTCAGTGCGAAACACTGATCCAGGCGCCGGTGCCGGAGCAGGTTATCGATAAAGGTATCCCGACCGCAGGCTTGCTGGCCCACGTGATGGTGGCTAAGTTTTCCGATCACTTGCCGCTGTACCGACAGGAGAAAATCTTTGGTCGCGCCGGACTGGCAATTGCTCGTTCGACCTTGGCCCAATGGGTCGGACAAACTGGCGTGAGACTTCAACCGTTAGTCGATGCACTGCGTGAAGCGGTGCTGAACCAGGGCGTGATTCACGCCGACGAAACACCGGTTCAAATGCTTGCGCCAGGCGAAAAGAAAACCCACCGGGCCTACGTCTGGGCCACGCCCGTCGCAAGTTTTTCGATCTGCACGTGGCGAACAAAAGTCAGCTGGCCGAACAAGCGCTGCACTCGATCAGCGGCTTGTACGAGGTCGAACGCAAAACGCGGGAAATGAGCGATGAAGACCGCTGGCGACTACGCCAGGAAATGGCGGTGCCGATCGTCAAAACACTGCATGACTGGATGTTGGCTCAGCGAGACTTGGTGCCCAATGGATCAGCCACGGCCAAAGCCCTCGATTACAGCCTGAAACGCTGGGTGGCACTGACGCGCTACCTGGACGATGGGGCTGTGCCAATCGACAACAACCAAGTTGAAAACCAGATACGGCCATGGGCACTTGGCCGCTCAAACTGGCTGTTTGCTGGGTCGCTGCGCAGTGGCAAGCGGGCGGCTGCAATCATGCGCCTGATCCAATCGGCACGCATAAATGGGCATGATCCGTATGCCTATCTGAAGGATGTGCTGACGCGCCTACCTACGCAGCGGGCGAGTGAGATTGCAGCGCTGCTGCCGCATAGATGGCGTCCGGCTTAGTCGTGCAAAGCGGTCTGCACGTATGCTTACCGATGAACTTGAATATAGCCGCCCCTCCCGAAAACAAGCTGACCTTACCAAGCTTGACCGAAGATGGCCTATGATCTTCGTCAGTTATCCCTTCGAGTATTCCCTCAATGATAAAACGCTGCACCATGCTCGACCATGATGGTTGGCTTCCCCTGCGTGTTGCTCTGTGGCCTGACTCCTCCTCGAAAAATGAGCATGACAAACGAGTAATACTGAGCGCTCCAGAACGCTATGTGGTACTTCTTTTCGTTGATGAACACGGCGATGCGCTAGGGTTTGCCGAGGCGTCGATCCGGGTGGACTATGTCAACGGAACCAACTCATCGCCCGTGGCTTTTCTCGAAGGCCTTTACGTCCACCCCGCTAGCCGGAGCCAAGGCATAGCGCGGCAACTCGTGGCGGAAATTCAGCAGTGGGCCGAAGAAATGGACTGCACCGAACTGGCTTCGGATGCACTACTGGATAACCAAGGAAGCCACGCCATGCATCAGGCCTTGGGCTTCACAGAGACCGAGCGCGTAGTTTATTTCTTGAAGCCATTGAGGGCGATCGCGTCCACCTGAAAATACGCGAACACCATCTCCCTTAGTGCTGGGGGTTTGAAGGTGACTTGGCCAGACGCTTACAGCCCGCTCCCACGCCAAACCGATAAAGTGGCCAAGCGTGGAAGTGGGCTTACACCACGACACTGTTGAAACAAACAACTAAAAAACCAAAAATCTCCGCTCTTGATCTGCTCTTGATCTGCTCTTGATCTGCTCTTGATCTGCTCTTGATCTGCTCTTGATCTGCTCTTGATCTGCTCTTGATCTGCTCTTGATCTGCTCTTGATCTGCTCTTGATTTTGCTTCTAAGCGCGCGATAGTCCAGGCGCCGCCAATTGCGACTTCAGGAGGCCGAGTGGAGTTCTTGCGTAGTGGGGCGACGGCCATGGATGGCCGTCGAGCGCTGGGGCCCAGGATGGGCCCTACAGCGCGGTACCCACGGGAGCAAGAACGGAGCGAGGGAACCCCGGAGCGTAGGGGCCGGATGAACGGAGCCGAACGGTTTTGCCCACTTTTGCCAAGACAAAAGTGGGCCGCCGTAAGGGCGGAAAGGTGAATGTGCGTCGACATCGCAAATGAATGCGCATACAGAATCAAAACAATCACCGCAGATCCAGATCCAGATCCAGCCCCATCACCCAACCCAATGCTGCCAAACCAACCGCACCGTCAACGCCAACACCACCGCAATAAACACCGGCCGAATAAACTTGCTTCCCCCGCTGATCGCCGTCCGCGCCCCGAAAAACGCCCCGACCATGACCGAAAGCCCCATGCACAGCCCGACGATGTAATCCACCTGCCCGGAAATGACAAACACCGTCAGCGCCGCAATATTGCTGACGAAGTTCATGCTGCGCGCCACGCCACTGGCTCGAACCAGGTCGATGGGATACAGCAACAGGGTGCTGACGGTCCAGAACGCACCCGTGCCAGGCCCGGCGACGCCGTCGTAGAAGCCCAAGGTGAAACCCTGGGGGAACTGCCATTTCTTGCTGATCGGCGCCTCGGCATCCAACGGCGCCTTGGGCGTGCCACCGAACAGCAGGTAAACCCCGCAGGCGAAGACGATCACCGGCAGCATCTTGTTCAGCCACTCGGCAGGCATGTAGTGGGCGATCACCGCGCCGAGCAGCGCGCCCACCAGGGTGGCCAATAGCGCCGGGCGCCACTGGGCCGGATGGAACAGCTTGCGCCGGTAATAAGTGAAACCGGCAGTGGCCGAGCCGAAGGTGGAGCTGAGCTTGTTGGTGCCCAGTACCAGATGCGGCGGCATGCCCGCGGTGAGCAGCGCCGGCGTGGTCAGCAGGCCGCCGCCGCCGGCGATGGCATCGATGAAGCCCGCGACGAAGGCGACCAGGGCGAGGATCAGCAGGGTGAGCGGTTCTACGGTGAGTTCGAAGGGCATGGGATAGGAGCTTAACGGCAGGGGGCGACAAAAGGTCGCACGCAGGGAGCGCCATGGTAATCCTCAGTGGGTCTGGGTTGCCAGCACAGGCTCTATCGCCAGGCAACCCATACCCACGCCGCGTGCGTTCGGTCAGAGGAACCAGCGGTACTCCCGCGCACTGACCTCCTGCAGGAACGCCAGATGGTCCTGGCGCTTGTTCTCGCAGTACACCATCACGAATTCCTCTCCCAATCCTTCGTTCACCGCCGGGTGCCCGCGCATGGCTGCCACCGCGCCAAGCATGTCCGTGGGGAAATCGATGCCGCTGCCACGGTTTTCGTTCAACGGCGCGATCGGTTCCTGGCCTGCCTCGAGGCCATGCTCCATGCCACAGAGAATCGCCGCCAGCACCAGGTACGGGTTGGCGTCCGCACCTGCCAGGCGGTGCTCGATCCTCAGGTTGCGCGGGTCCGACTCGGGGATGCGGATGCACGCGTCGCGGTCCTCGAAGCCCCAGCTGGCCCGGCTGGCGGCATTGACCATGGCGCCATAGCGGCGAAACGCGTTGTGGTTGGCGGCGAACACCGGCATGCAGTGCGGCAGCAGTGCCAGGCAGCCAGCCACGGCATGACGCAGCGGGCGCTGGCCGTCGACGGCCAGCAGGTTGTTGCCGGCTGCGTCATAGAGGCTGACATGCACGTGCATGCCGCTGCCCGGCGCCTGCAGGTACGGCTTGCTCATGAATGAGGCACGCAAGCCGTGCTTGAGCGCCACGCCGCGGGTACTGCGGCAGAACAGCGCCGCCCAGTCGGCGGCGCGCAGGCCATCGTCGCAATGGCCGAAGTTGATCTCGAACTGGCCCGGGCCCAGTTCGGCGGTGATGACATTGGCGTCGATACCCTGCTGGTTGGCGCTCTCGACCATCTCGCGCAGCACGTCGGAGAACCGCGACAGGCGTTCGATGTGCATGTTCGGCTGGTCGTCGGCGTCATCGCTGAACGGGTCGTGGGGGAACTGCGGCAGTCCGTCCTTGAGCGCGCGGTCGAACAGATAGAACTCCAGCTCGAACGCCACCACCGGGCGCATGCCGCGTCGCTCGAGGCGCCGCAGCACGCGGGCGAGGACTTCCCGTGGTTCGAACTCGATGGGCGCGGCGGTGCCATCCGAGGTGATCAGCATCTGCCCCAGCGGTTCGCGCTCCCAGTTCACCAGTTTGAGCGTGCCGGGCACCAGACGCCTGAAGGCATCGGGGTCGCCATCGTTGAAGCAGTAGTCGCCAATCGGGAACAGACCGCCCTGGGCGCCGAGCAGCACGCAGTTCTGCGGCAGCTTGAGCGGGCTGCCGGCAGCGACTTTTTCCAGCATGTCGATGGGGTAGCGCTTGCCGTAGAAATGCCCGGGGATGTCCAGGCTGATCAGGTCGACGTAGCGCACGTCGGGGTGTCGGGCGCGGAAGGCGCGCACTTCGCTGAGCAGATCGGGGAAGCCTGTTGTACTTGTCATTGGCATGCTCTCAACGGAAGACCCAGAGAACCCGGGTCGTTCGGGCGGTCAGGTTGGCGTAGCGGAACTGGCTGTGGGGTGGCAGCTGGAAGCTGTCGTTGGGATTGAGGGTGACGGCGTCGTCGCGGCCCTCGAGCCACAGGGTCAGTTCGCCCTCAAGGACGAAACCGCCTTGTTCCGAGCTGTCGTCCAGGTGCCCCTCGCCACTGCTGGCACCGGGTGCCAGGTGGCTTTCGAGCATGGCGAAGCGGCCATTGAGGGTCGGCGAGACCAACACGTCGGTAACCCCGGCGGCGTAGTACAGGGTGCGTCGCTCATCGGGGCGTGTCACCCAGTCGATCTCGCGGGGCGGCACGGCCTGATAGAAATAGGTGGTAGGTACGCGCAGCGCTTCGCTGATGGCGGTTAGGTCGGCCACCGTGGGCCGCGACAGGCCGCGCTCGACCTGGGAGAGAAAACCCAGCGAGCGGTTGACGCGAGTTGCCAGCTCGTCGAGGGTCAACCCCCGATGCTTGCGCAGGTCGCGTACCTGGCGGGCGAGGGCTTGGATATCGTCAGACATGGTCGCGCATCCTGTACCAGGCCTTGGCTGCCGCCTCCAGCGGCGCTGCCAGCAGGTCACCGCCCGGGAAGCGACCGTTGTCGATGCCCTGGTACAACTTCAGCAGGTCGTCGTCACCGAGAATCGCGTCGCTGACCGCGCGTGCACCGGCCAGGGTCGGCAGTACGCCATGGCCGGAAAAGCCCTGCAGCCAGTAACGCTGACCCTGGCGCCCGATATCCGGCGTGCGCTGGATGCTGCAATCGATGTGCCCGCCCCAGGCATGCTCGATGGCCACCCCTCGCAGCTGTGGGAACACCCGCTCCAGGTACGGCCGGGTGGCGCTGGCGACGTCCTTGGGAATGCCACCGAGGTACGTGCAGCCACCGCCGAACAGCAGACGGTGGTCGGGTGTCAGGCGGAAATAGTCGGGGACGAACTGGTTGTCGATCACGCAGCTGTTGCGTGGCAGCAGCGAGGCGGCGAAGTCGGCGTCCAGCGGCGCCGTGGCCACTTGGTAGGACCCCACCGGCAGCAGGCGACGCGAGAGCGTGCGGTCGAGGCGGTCGATATAGGCGTTGCAGGCCAGCACCATGACACGACTGCGCACCACGCCCTGATCGGTTCGGGCTGCGAAGCCGTCGGCGTGTTCCTGGTAATCGATCACCTGGCTCTGCTCGTAGATCCGCCCGCCATGAGCTTCGATCACGGCGGCCAGGCCCTGGGCCAGCTTCAGCGGGTTGAGGTGGGCGCCATTGGGATCGTAAAGCGCGGCCTGGTAGCGGGGGCTGTCGATCCACTGGGGCAGTTCCTCGCGGCCGATCAGGCGCAGGCAGTCGTAGTCGAACTTCTCCTGTGCTTCACGCCGGGCGTCTTCCAGCAGTTTTACACGGCGCCGCAATACGGCAGTCCACAGACTGCCCAGGCGATAATCGACGTCGAAGCCATGGCGCTGGGGCAGCTCGCGCAGCTCGCGGGCGGCCCAGCACATGCTGTCCCAAAGGCGCCGGCTGCGCTCCAGGCCCAGGGCTCGCTCCAGTGGGGGCAGGTCGCACGACCAGCCCAGCAGTGCCTGGCCACCGTTGCGGCCCGAGGCGGCCCAGGCCACCCGACTGGCTTCCAGCAGGGTCACGCGCTGGCCGGCCAAAGTCAGGCGCAGGGCCGTATGCAGGCCGCTGAA
>NZ_SOZA01000002.1 GCF_004519305.1 Pseudomonas sp. RIT623
GTTGATGTCGAAGTGCCAAATCAGGTCTGGTCAGGTCTGGTGTGGCGACATCACCTATGTCTGGGTAGCGTTATGTCGAGGCTGGGTATTTACCGATCGACAACAACCCGGCAGAGCGTGCAATAAAGCCATTCGTGATCGGCCGCAAAGCTTGGCTGTTCAGCGACACGCCCAAGGGTGTTGCCGCCAGTGCCGAGCTCTACAGCTTGGTCGAGACTGCCAAGATCAACGGCCAAGAGCCCTATACGTGGCTGCACCACGTACTGGAGCGGCTGCCGCATGCGCAGTCTGCGGCAGACTATGAAGCACTGTTGCCGTGGAACTGCTCACCGGAAATGCCACGGTAAACTGTGCCCCCATCTTGCGGAAGGTGGGGTTCATGGATCGCTTACAAACAGGACGCACTGACATCGCGTTGAACCTGATGAATAAGCTCTATAGCGTCGAGCGCGACTTGAAGGACAGTGACGACGAAGGTCGTAAGGCCGCCCGCATGGAGCGCATGCCTGCCATTGCTGACTCAGTTGAAAAACAGGGTAGAGAAAACGCAACCTCAGGTCACGACGCAGAATGCCTTGGGCAAGGCCATCGGCTACTTGGCCAGCAACTGGAGCAAATTGGAACGCTACATCGAACACGGCTACGTGCCGATCGACAACAACGCGGCCGAGCGTGCGATCCGCCCATTCGTCATCGGGAGAAAGAGCTGGTTGTTCAATGACACGTCCAAAGGTGCCACTGCCAGCGCACAACTTTACAGCTTGGTAGAAACGGCCAAAGCCAACGGCCAAGAACCCTATGCGTGGCTGCGCCACGCACTGGAACGCCTGCCGCAGGCGTCCTCAGTGGAAGACTACGAAGCGCTACTGCCGTGGAAATGCACATCTCAACTACATAGCTAAGCGCGCTGCCCATCATTGGTTAGGTGGGGTTTATGGAGCGCTTACGAATGAATCGTACCGCCTGCAAAACAGCACCCTGATGGCCAAGACCACGATCCAGACAAGGGAGCGTAGGCCGCGGGATATAGAGGAAGCGGAGGACGACCCGTTTTGACCTCGCCGGACTGGCCCCACTGAGTGCAGTGGTCAGCACTTTTACGATGCTGTCGACTGCTAGGCTTATCCACAATTGCCGGGATCAAAATCGGCAAGCAGCCCTGGGTCATTATTCAATCGGTAGGGTGAGTCAACTTTCAGTCCGCGCCGACACATTTCAGGGCTCGGGCGCTACATTACGCCCCACTAGAACAACCACAAAAACATAATGAACACGGAGCGCCCTGTCACCAACTCAGTGCCTGCTGAACAAGCTCAACCCCGTAGAAATCTCGAAAATCGATCCTTCGAAACTTCAACAGCTTCCTTTCGGATCTCAAAGTAAAGAAAACGCTGATCTTCACCAACTTGGACTGCACCCATTTTTTCGTGAAACGAAGCAACTTTTTCATTCCCCTTCATCACTTCGAAGTGAGAGGCAGAGCACTTCAGATTCTGAAAGCCAAAATCATAGACTAAAAACGCGCTCTCAATTGCTGCATACTTGGTTTTATTTTCATCAAGAATCCAGCTACCCCATGAAAAAGAATGCGCCTTAAAGTCATATAGTCGTACAGTCCCGCACCGGACCCCATCCAATCGCTCAATAATAAAATAGTACTGCCTTCCCGCTTGCTCTTCTGCCTTGTAGTTTCTTATCCATTGGCGCTGAGCTTCCACATCACTGCCCACTGCCGACAAATACTTATTGTACTTTTCATCCGTGCGCAACCCAACGACAAACACAGCATCGCTCTCGTCTATGAGTCGTAACCGTACCGTTTTAGCTGTTACTTCCACCCGCGCAAACTCCCTCAACGCTAATTGACCGCCATCGCATTATACGCCTTGGACACCGCAACCTGACTGCTCAATGGCAGGGAGCGCCAAGGCGTCCGTGCGTATATTATTCCTCGTCTTTCAAGACTCTCAGCAAATATTGGCCATAGCCATTCTTGGCCAAGGGCACTGCCAGTTTCTCCAACTGCTCCGCGCCGATCCACTGCATTCTGTAGGCCAGTTCTTCAGGACAGGCCACCTTGAGCCCTTGACGATGCTCGAGGGTTGCAATGAACTGACTGGCCTCCAGCAAGGACTCATGGGTACCGGTATCCAACCATGCATACCCTCGCCCCATGATTTCGACCGACAGGGTACCTTGTTCCAGATAGGTGCGATTGACATCGGTAATTTCAAGCTCGCCGCGAGGTGAAGGCTTGATTTGCTTGGCGATATCGACGATCTGGTTATCGTAGAAGTACAGACCGGTCACGGCATACTTGGACTTCGGCTGCTTGGGTTTCTCTTCCAGGCTAACCGCCTTGCCGGCCTTATCGAACTCGACCACACCATAGCGCTCAGGATCATGAACGTGGTAGGCGAACACGCTGGCCCCCTGTGGTCGCGCCATCGCACTATCCAAAAGCTTTTGGAAGTTATGGCCGTGATAGATATTGTCACCCAGCACCAAGGCAGAAGGATCGCTCCCAATGAACTGCTCGCCAATGAGGAACGCCTGGGCAAGACCATCTGGAGAGGCCTGTACCGCATATTGGATATTCAAGCCCCACTGACTACCGTCACCAAGAAGCTGTTCGAAGCGCGGGGTATCCTGAGGCGTGGAGATGATCAAGATATCGCGAATCCCCGCCAGCATCAGCGTGGTCAAGGGATAGTAGATCATCGGTTTATCGTAGACCGGTAGCAACTGCTTGGAAATCGCCAGCGTCGCTGGGTGCAGACGAGTACCGGAACCACCAGCCAGGATAATACCTTTACGTTTCATTTAATTACTTTCCTTGAATTTCAACCAGCATCCGGGCGACGCCCTGATGCCAATCTGGCAAGCTCAGCTCAAAGGCCCGCTGTAGTTTCTGGATATCGAGCCGTGAATTGGCCGGGCGCTTTGCTGGCGTAGGGTAGGCATCAGTGGTCAACGCCTTGACCTGTTCTGCGCGGACCTTCAGCTCCACCCCAAGCTCCGCCGCTTGCTCAAGGACATAACGCGCATAGCCACACCAGGTAGTCTCCCCTGCTGCCGCCAGATGATATAAACCGCACAGTTCAGAATTGCTGCGCACGGCACGAACTGCATGGGCAGTGACGTCGGCAATCAAATCAGCACCCGTTGGAGCGCCAACCTGATCGTCAATCACCGCGAGGCTGTCGCGCTCGGCAGCCAGACGCAGCATGGTCCGGGCAAAGTTACTGCCGCGAGCGGCATAGACCCAGCTGGTGCGCAAGATCAGATATGCACAGCCGCTGGCCTGGATTGCCTGCTCACCCGCCAGCTTGCTTTGCCCATAGACATTCAATGGCGCAACCGCCAGGTCTTCCCGCCACGCCGTGACGCCGCTGCCGGGAAATACATAGTCGGTGGAATAGTGCACCAAAAGCGCCCCGCAGGCCTTCGCGGCCCTCGCCAGCACTTCCACTGCCTGTGCGTTGATCAAGTGCGCTCGCTCAGGTTCGGACTCAGCTTTATCCACGGCAGTGTAGGCCGCCGCGTTGACAATAACGTCGGGAGCGATGCTCGCAACAGTCTTGGCCAAGCCCTCGAGGTTTGCGAGATCGCCACAAAACGCCTCGCTACGCGCATTGAGTGCCACCACCTGCCCTAGTGGCGCGAGACTGCGTTGCAGCTCCCAGCCCACCTGGCCATCCTTCCCTAAAAGGAGGATTTTCATGCCGTACGATCCGCGTAGTTCTGCTCGACCCAGTCTCTATAAGCACCAGACTGGACGTTTTGCACCCACTCTTGGTTATCCAGATACCACTCGACCGTTTTACGAATACCCGTTTCGAACGTCTCGGCAGGCTTCCATCCCAGCTCGCGCTCGAGCTTGCGGGCATCAATGGCGTAGCGGCGGTCATGACCTGGACGGTCCGTGACATAAGCCACCTGCTCACTGTAGGATTTGCCATCGACACGCGGGCGCATTTCATCCAGCAACGTGCAGATACGCTGGACGATGTCCAGGTTTGGCTTCTCGTTCCAGCCGCCGACGTTGTACACCTCGCCAACCCGCCCAGCCTCGAGCACACGGCGGATGGCACTGCAGTGATCCTTGACGTACAGCCAGTCGCGAATCTGTTGGCCGTCTCCGTAGACAGGCAGGGCTTTCCCCGCTAGGGCATTGACGATCATCAGCGGGATCAGTTTTTCCGGGAAGTGATACGGTCCATAGTTGTTGGAGCAGTTGGTGGTCAACACCGGCAGGCCGTAAGTATGGTGGTACGAGCGCACCAGATGGTCGCTGGCCGCCTTGCTGGCCGAGTATGGGCTGTTTGGCTGGTACTGGTGGGTTTCAGTGAACGCGGGCTCGTCAGCGGCCAGAGAGCCATACACCTCATCGGTGGAAACATGCAGGAAGCGGAAACCCTGGCGCGCCTCTTCACCCAGCGTCCCCCAGTAAGCCCGTACGGCTTCGAGCAGGCGGAAGGTCCCCATGACATTGGTTTCGACGAAAGCCTCAGGACCGTGAATCGATCGGTCGACGTGGGATTCGGCTGCGAAATTGATGACAGCCCGAGGCTTGTGCTCTTCCAGCAAGCGCCCCACCAGCTCCGCATCTCCGATATCACCGTGCACGAACACATGACGTTTATCATCTTTCAGGCTGGCCAACGTCTGCAGGTTACCCGCGTAGGTTAGCTTGTCGAGATTGATGACAGTCTCGTCTCCAGCGGCAAGCCAATCCAATACGAAGTTCGCACCGATGAAACCAGCGCCACCTGTAACCAATATAGTCATATGTCTGTTTTTCCGATATTTGAACTCGAACCTGACAAGGTTCGAGCTTCGTAAACCAGCGTCATTCTTTCAAGAATGTCGCGTTTTTAATCACACTCTGCTGCCAGGCACTACAATTCATGGCGCCGGCGCTGGTACAACCAGTCGACAATCTCTTCAGTAGGGGTGTACCCGCTGACGGTATCCCTGAGCAGCTGCCGGACCGTGGGATACTCATCAGTGGCGATAGC
Source organism: Pseudomonas sp. RIT623 (assembly GCF_004519305.1). Taxonomy (GTDB): domain Bacteria; phylum Pseudomonadota; class Gammaproteobacteria; order Pseudomonadales; family Pseudomonadaceae; genus Aquipseudomonas. The sequence goes on from NZ_SOZA01000002.1 coordinate 5,022, forward strand.
AGCCAGCAATGCCTCAAGGCGACGCTTGAGCACCTCCCAAGGCAGGCAATCCTCATTGGCGCTCATGATCATCGGATGCCGGGTGCCCAGCACATTGTCCCCGATCAGCAGCTCTTCATAGAGCTTCTCGCCAGGCCGTAAACCGCTGAACTCGATGGCGATATCCCCATGCGGGTTACGCTCTGAGCGCACGCTCAAGCCGGAGAGATGAATCATCTTTTCCGCCAACTCGACGATCTTCACCGGCTCGCCCATGTCCAGCACGAACACATCACCGCCCTGCCCCATGGAGCCCGCCTGGATCACCAACTGCGCCGCCTCGGGGATGGTCATGAAGTAACGGGTGATCTTCGGGTGGGTGACGGTCAGGGGCCCACCCGCCTTGATCTGCGCATGGAACAATGGGATCACCGAACCGGAAGAACCCAGCACATTGCCGAACCGCACCATGGTGAAGCGGGTCTTGTTAACTTGGGCAACATTGCCGACATCGCCCATGAGCGTCGGCGCACGCTCGTTGCTCAAGGCCTGCAGTACCATCTCGGCCAGGCGCTTGGTGCTGCCCATGACGTTGGTCGGACGCACGGCCTTGTCGGTGGAAATCAATACGAAATTGGCCACCTGGGCCTGCAACGCAGCCTGGGCCGTATAGAGCGTGCCGATGACGTTGTTCTGCACCCCTTCGGCAATGTTGTGCTCGACCATGGGCACATGCTTGTAGGCCGCGGCGTGATAGACGGTATCCACCTTCCAGGCCTGCATGATGTCCAGCAGCTTGCGCTGGTCACGCACCGAACCCAGGATAGGCAGCAACTGCACGCCAAGCTGGTCCTGGGCGATGCGTTCTTCCAGCTCCTTGGCGATGCTGTACAGGTTGAACTCGCTGTGTTCGTACAACAACAACGTGCGTGGCCGCTGACCGACGATCTGCCGGCACAGCTCCGAGCCGATCGAGCCACCGGCGCCGGTCACCATCACCGTGTTCCCGGCAATGCAGCGCGCCAGCAGGTCCTGCTGGGCGGGCACGGCATCGCGCCCTAACAAATCGGCGATATCCACTTCCTGGATATCATCCACCTTGACTCTGCCGCTCGCGAGGTCCATGAAGCCTGGCACGCTGCGCACATGCAGCGGGTAGCCTTCAAGCAGGTTGAGAATTTCGCGGCGTCGGCTGCGGCTGGCCGAGGGCAGCGCCAGGAGGATTTCCTCGGCCCCGGTGGCGTCGATCATGCGCTGCAGATTCTTGGGAGCATAGACCTGCAACCCCGCGATCATCCGGTTGGTCAGGCTGGCATCGTCATCGATGAACGCTACCGGGCGCATGGCCTTGCCCATGCGCAGGGCGGCCATCAGCTGGTTACCTGCCGCGCCAGCGCCATAGATAGCGACCCGCGTGGATGCCTCGCCCTGGTTGAAGCGCCCTCCCTGGGTAGCTGCGCTGTTGAACCAGTCGCCCAGGAAATATTGGCGCATCAGCAAGCGCAACCCGCCGAGCATGATCATGCTCAGCCACCAATAGTTGAAGGTGATCGAGCGGGGCACCACATTGTCTTTGTTGCCCACCCAATAGATGAGTAGCCCCAATACCAGCGCCGACAGCGTGACCGCCTTGATGATGGTGATCAACGCGTCATTACCGAAATAACGCAGTACCGCCCGGTACATGCCTACCCGGATGAACAACGGAATGGCCACCAGCGGCGCGCAGATGAACAGCCATGAGTGATCACGCAGCGGGTCGATCACATCATCGATACCCAGCCGCACCAGGAATGCCAGCCACAGCGCGACCCACACCAGCACCACATCCGCCGCGACCTGCAGCAGACGCTTGTGCCGCCGTGACAATCCCAGCAATCGAGCGCGCAGCTTATCCATAAAACCCCTGCAAGCGTTATCCGACACTAAACCATTCCCTATTCATCTCACTTTGCCGGATGCTCGAGCGCACCGGCGCGCCAACGCGCCGCCAACAACACCAGCGGCAGGTAGGCAATCACCACGCCCAACACACCATCGAGGCCCAGCAGTGCCACGCACAATGCCACTGGCAGCAGCCAAGCCACATTGATCGCCATCACCGCCAGCGTCACGGGCAAGTGCCGCCCATAGTGGCGCGAAGCGAACTGGTAGCCGTGACTACGGTGCGCTTCGTATACCTTGTCGCCGCGCAACAAGCGACGCAACAGGGTGAACGTGGCGTCTACCACGAACACGCCCAGCAAGATCAGCCAGCACCAGAATAGCTGTGGCGAATGCCAGGCCGCCTGCAGCGACAGGCCCGCCAGGACGATACCGAGAAAACCGCTGCCGGCATCGCCCATGAAGATCTTCGCCGGCGGGAAGTTCCAGAACAGGAAACCCGCCGTGGCCGCAGCCAGCAACAGGGGCAAGGTCATCAGCTCGGGCGTGCCGGTCAGCATCGCGATCACGGCCATGCCGACGCCGACGCTGATGGCCTCCAGGCTGGCGATGCCATCGATACCGTCCATGAAATTGTAGAGGTTAAGCATCCACACGCTGTACAACGCTGCCAGGAGGTAACCGAACCACTGCAAGTCCAGGTGCATGCCCGCGAACTCCAGGGGGGCCAGCCCATCGAGCCAGAACAGCATCCAGGCCGCGGCGGCGAAATGGCCAAGCAGGCGCCAACGCGCAGCAATATGGCCATGGTCGTCCATAAAACCGATTACCGCCACCAACGCGCCAGCGCCGCCGATACCCATCAGCACAGCAGGCGGCGCCCAACCGAGCACAGCCAACACCGGCAAGGATGCAAGGAAGGTCACCACGATCGCTACGCCGCCGCCGCGGGGCGTGGGGACGGTATGCGAACTGCGCGCATTGGGTACATCGATGATCTGCCGGCCCAAGGCGTAACGACGCAGAACTGCTGTCAGTAGCAGAGAGGCCCCGAGAGCCAAAGGAAGCAACCACCATCCTGTCATTGTTCACGCTCTTTCAAAAAATGTTCGGCTGTCGCCTTGAATGCCTGTGCGACGCTGACCGGTGGCGTCCAGCCCAACAGCTCGCGGGTCTTGTCGATATCCACCTGCAGCGAGCCGCATAGACGCTGGGCCAGGGCGCCCTTGCCGAGCAAGATGGCAGTGCCACGCAGCCAGGCCGCCGGCACCGGCAGCAACCGCGCGGGCTTGCCCAGTGCCACGCCAAGACCAGCCAGCAACTGGGTCGTGGAGAGGTCTTGCCCGTCGCTGACCAGGAAGGTCTGGTTGGCGGCGGCTGGGTGATCGACACAGGTCACCAACAGGTCGACCAGGTTGTCCAGCGCCACCAGGCTACGCGCATTGTGGATAGCGCCAAAGGGCAGCGGCACACCCTTGCCAAGCCAGCCGAGCATGCTGCGGAAATTGGCTTTGACCCCAGGGCCATACACCAACGGCGGGCGCACGATGACCACTTCCAGCGAGCAGTCGCGGGCCAGTTGGCGCAGCGCCGCTTCAGCCTCGTGCTTGGAGATGCCATAAGGGTCCTGCGCGGCGGGTTGTTCATCGGCGGTGAACGGCCGGCGGCCATCGGTGGTTTCACCATTGACCTTGACGGAACTGACGAAGATAAACCGCTTCACCCCGGCCCGTGCTGCCGCGCGGGCGAGATTGAGAGTGCCCTCGACATTGACTTTGCGAAACTCAGCCAGAGGATCCTGGGCAGTCTCGTTCATCACATGTACCCGCGAGGCAAGATGGATGACGCTATCGATGCCAGCGAACACTGCCGGTTCCGAGGCAATCGCGCACAGGTCATCGATCAGACGGTACTCGATATCCGGATGTTCGCCATCGGGAATGCGCCGTACCAGCGCCCGCAGCGGTGCTTTGCCTTCGAGCTGCAGTCGACGCATGAGTGCACTACCAACGAAACCAGTAGCACCAGTGATCAGAAGCCCTGCGCTCATTTGCCCGCCCCAACCATCGCCAGTGCCAGGTAAAACACAGCGAAAGACAGCTGGTCCCTGGGCCTGCGTCGGCACTGCCTGCCCTTGCACGCCAGCCTCAACAGCGCGCCGCGATCCAAGCGCCGCCATTGTTTGACAAAAGGATCGTCAGCCAACCCGACCAGCCGGGCGATCAGACGTGACTGCCCCAACCACCAGCCATTGAGCACCTTGGCCAGGCGCGTCTTGTAAGCACTGATTCCGCTGTTTACACCAACCTGGTTGCTGGCATGTTGTCGGTAGCGCATGAGCGGCTGGTCGTCTATATGCCAGCGAAAGCCATTTGCCCTGGCGAAGGCATAGATGTACCAGTCATGCAGGCTGACCCGATGCAAGTCTTCGCCTTGGCTGCGCAGGTTCGCCTGCAACGCTTTCATCAGGTCGCGATCAAGCAGGTAAGTGCAGCCAGGCCCGGCTGCCTCGAATAAATGGTCGTGGGCGACTTGAGGCTGCGACTTCCTGACAATCCGCTCGCGGCCATCAGGCCAGAATGCCAGAACGTCCGATGAAAAACCGTGAACGGGCTGTTGCTGTAAAACCTCACAGCCGCGCGCCAGCTTGCCATCAAGCCAGATATCATCCTGGTCGGCCAAGGCGAAGAAATCATGATCGTCTGCTGCCGCGGCCTCGATCAACCTGAAGAAATTCGGGGCCGCGCCACCAAAACGCAAACCGTGAGGCAGCACCTTGACGCGCGGCTCGGTCCGCGCGAGCTCGTCGACCCAGGCTTCGGTGCCATCGCTGGAGCAATCGACACTGACCAGCAAGGTCACTGACACGCCGCGCTGCTCGAGGATGGAGCGCACCTGTTCCTCGATGAATGCGCGGCCATTATAGGCGGCGAGCAGGACTAGACATCTCGGTGTCATTGCGATTCACGCCCCCGTTCAGGAGCCCCTTCTAGCAGTCGGTTCAACATTACCTATCCACAACACTTGGAAATGACTTATCTGCAGAGCACAGCCGCAGGATCATGACAGCCGCCATTTTCGGCATCACTGGAAGCGCCCTTTACCCATGCGCTTTCGCACCCCATCCGCCACCGCACCGAGCAACAGGCGCAGGGCAGAAGCACGCTTGGCTGAATACCACGAATAGCAACCCAGGTAATAAGGGACCTTGAATACCAGTTGCAGCCTTGTCGAAACCGAGAGCGAGCTCCATAAAGCCAGAAACACGGCGTTGCGCACGATGAAGTAGTTCCTGAAGTCCGAGTGCAGCAACACGCGCCGCCCCAGCAGGGTGACGAACTCATCACCGATACTGTGTTTCATCGTCACCGACGGGACAAGGTAACACCCATAGCCTGCCAGCGCGGCCCGTTCGCCCCACTCGATATCGACGAAGTCGATGAACAGATTGTCCTGCATGCCGCCAATGCGTTCGAGCACCGACAGGCGGATCAGCGAACCCGAGGCGATGATATAGGTGGAACGTACTGGCTCCATCGCGGCAAGGTCGATTGCTGTCTTGCGCGGGCCAAACAGGCCAGACACGATGGCTGGAGCCGGGTCACCTGTCTTGTCATCGACGAAAACCGGCCCGACTGCTGCAACCTCGTTACCGGCCTCAATCAGACGCGCTTCATGCTGCAAAAGCCGCGACACGGTTTCAGGCTCGAGTTCGCTGTCCTGATCCATCAGCAACACATGGCTCAAACCGTCATGCCTGGCCAAGTCGATGCCACGATTATGGGCAGTCGCGATCCCGAGGTTGTCGTTCAAGGGGTGGTAGCTAACGCCGGAAGCGTCCAGGAGCACTCCGTAATCGTCGCGTCGCCCGCCCGGGGTGTTGTCGATGACATACACCACTTCGACCTGCCCAACGACACTCGTGATAAGCCGTTTCAACAGACCAAGATCAGGTCGATACAGCACCACGACAGCGCCAACACCCCGGACGGCGGCTTGGTCACGCGGTTCGCTGACTAGTTGCACCATACTCATGTCAGGCCGCCTCAGCAAAATAAGAGAGCATTTTTCGCGAGATCCGGGCCCAGTCATACTCGACGACCACTTCTGCGGCGCGCGCCCTCATCGTCTGTCGCTGGGCTGGCTGCATATCGAGGTAACACTCGAGGCCCGCGACGATGACATCGGTATTCACCTGCTGCACGCAGATCGCAGCGCCTTCACGCGCCGGGCCGTAATTGGAAATCACCACACAACCGCTGGCCATGGCCTCAAGGCATGGGTAGTGAAAGCCACCATCCTGCAAAAGCCCTGTGGCAACAAAGACATCGGCCTGCCGATAGAACGACGCCAATGCCTGGTCGCCATGGGGCTGGGAAAGCCGCACGAACCCATGCGACGCCAGATCGATCCCGTCAGGCAGTTCGAACGCGATATTCAGCACCAGATTGCGACCCGTCGCCTGCCGCACGCGCTGCACCGCATCGATGATTTCCCGGGTGCCCTTCCAGGCGAGCTTGCGCCCAATGCAACCGACCACAATCTCATCCTTGGCAGCTTGACGTGGCTGATGCACATACACCCCAAGATCAATACCAGGCTCAACGACGCGATCGGCCTTGAGCAACTTGTAGTTGCGGTATATCGCGCCGTTGACCACCTTGTGCACAGGCAGGAAATAACTGAAGCCGGCAAGTGCCCGCGAAATCAAAGCCCCAGGCGTGCGCCCTGGGAAAAACTCCGGCTCGTAGGCCTGGATGTAGTACCAGGCTTTGCCGGTGCCCAGGGCTCCCAACCAGATGGGAAAGGCTGTCAGGCAGAAATTGGCAAGGAACACGTCGAAACGCCGACGATTGCGCAGCACGAAGTACAGCATGCCCAGCAGATTGAACAACCCACGTAACACCGGCACGTTGGGGCATGGGCTGCGGTACGTCTCGATCTTCGCCCGGGTCGGGTAATAAGGCTCGTTGATGGCCTGCGAGGCGAAAAACACCACCTCGTGCCCTTGCGCAAGAAAATCATCGGCCAAGCGGGACAACACCCGCATACCACCGGCGGCCGAAAAGCCCAATACAGGTATCGCTACTTTCATGATGCGTTCCAATACTCAGGCCTGACCGTCAACAGGTTTCGTTCGGTGCGACGCCCTGAGCACGAATGCGACGCTCACCACCATGAAGACCCAGTAGATCAGGTAGTTCAATGCATAGGCCTTGACTACCCCCTGCAAGCCATCACTACCCGTAAACCAGACGGTCAGCCCGTAAAAAAGTGCAGCGAAAATAATCTCGCTGACGATATAAAGCTTGAACATCGCCTTGCCCAGCATGACGAAAGCGAAAAGCCAACTGCCAATTTTCAATACATCGCCCAGCAACTGCCAGGCGAACAAATCACGCATCGGCAGGAAGTCCGGCGTGAACAGCACATGGATGATGAAATCGCGCAGCACATAGACAATCAGTGAACCCACTGCCGCCACAGGAAGGATCAGCGCATAACCGCTGCGGATCTCACCGAAGATCGCCCGCGCGCCCTTCAACTCCGACAAGCGTGGCAAATAATAGACGCTCAAGGTCATGGTGACGATCATCAGGTAGGCACTGCTCAAGCGCCACATGGCCTCCCAGTAACCGGCCGCATCGATGCCAAAACGGTGGGTCAGGTGGTTTCGAATCAACACCTGGGCAACCGGAAGGCAGATTGCCGTGGTCACGGCCATGGCTGCGAACTTGGACAGGTCGAGCAGGATTGCCGGCTGCCAGCGACCGAACAGCAGGTGCATCGTAAACCAGGAGGCTCTCCGACAGACAACGACAGTAGCGAAGAAAATCACCGCCTGACCAATACCGATAGACAACAACGCTCCATACAAGCCGAACTGAAAGGCCAGCCAACTGGTCAGTAGCAGCGAAATCAAACTACCGGCGATGTTGGCAATGACATAACGCCCCACCTCCTTGCGGCCATTGAGAATGGCCAGCAAAAGCGCATTGAGGGTGAAGAACAGCAGCGAACAGGCCACGGCGATGAACACACCGTAGAAGCCCTCATCGTGCAGAAAATACGCCGCCAATTGCCGGCTGAACACACCCACCAACAACGCGGTAAGCAAAGAGCCCGACGCAGCCAATGCCGTGGCCGACTGCCAGACCTTTGACTGCCTTTGCGGGTCGTCGGCGTACTCTGCCGTGTACTTGGTAACGCCGGTATTTACCGCCCCGCTCGACAGCGTGGTGATCATCGTCAGCGCATTCTGCAACTGGCCAATGGCAGCGTAGCCGGACGGCCCAACATACACAGCCAGTACTTTGTTCAGGACGAACATGCTGAGCGTCTTCACCAACACGGCAATGCCGTTCAGCAGACTGGTCCGGACCAATGACATCAGCCACTTACCACCGGCCGAAACGCATTGCAGGCCGCAATGACGCTGTCAACCTCCCGCTCGGTAAGCGTCGGCCCCATCGGCAGGCTCAACACCTCTTCATGCAAACGCTCGGTGAGCTCAAACGACAAAGCGTTGAGTTCCGGATAGGCCGCTTGCCGATGCGGCGGAATCGGGTAGTGGATCAAGGTCTGCACGCCCTGCTTGGCCAGGTGCTCTTGCAGCGCCGCGCGCTGGGCTGTGCGTACCACGAAAAGATGCCAGACATGCTGTCCGGGCTGACCTGCGTCCGGCAGAAGGATATGGGCGTTATCAATACCTGAAAGATAGCGCTGGGCAACCGCTTGCCGCTGCTCGGTCTCTTTGTCCAGGTAAGGCAGCTTGACTCGCAGCATCGCGGCCTGCATCTCATCCAGACGACTGTTCACGCCTTGATGGATATTCTGATACTTGGCGTGCGAACCATAGTTGCGCAACGCCTTCAAGGTCGTGGCAAGCGCTTCGTCATTGGTGGTCACCGCGCCAGCATCACCCAAGGCGCCAAAGTTCTTGCCTGGATAGAAGCTGAACCCGGAAGCATCACCCCAGGCCCCCGAACGTCGGCCCTGCAACTGGGCACCATGGGATTGAGCGGAGTCCTCCAGTACCAGCAGGCTGTGCTCCTGCGCGAACCGCATGATCGGCGCCATATCAACCAGGCGACCATAGAGGTGAACCGGCAAAATCACACGGGTTCGTGGCGTCAAAGACTTGCGCAGGCCATCGACATCGATATTGAGGCTGCGCTCATCAGGTTCGACCAAAACCGGAACCAGATCATTCTCGGTAATTGCCAGGATACTGGCGATATAGGTGTTGGCCGGCACCAGCACTTCATCCCCCGCCGACAGCTTGCCCATCACCTTCCAGGCACGCAGGGTCAGACTCAGGGCATCCAGGCCGTTGGCCACGCCTATGCAGTGCGTCGTGCCACAGTGCTGGGCGAATGCCGACTCGAATTGGGCCAGTTGCTCACCCATGATGTACCAACCGGAATCGATGACATCGGTGCACGCCTTGATCAGGGCCTCTCGGTACTGAGCGTTGATCGCATGGAGATCAAGAAACTTAATCATATTAAACTTACCTTCGTGGCGAGCATTTGCATGACACGCATTAAAACCTTATTTGAGCTACTGTTTACTCAGGAAGTGGCTGAGTGCAAAAATCTCAGCGTCTGCACAACGCAGTTGGAGCACTCCGCAAACAGAAAGTAATAAACGATTGTTTCATGAGCCGCGCCACGCCTTAAAAAATCAGAACTTCTGAACTAACGCCTTGAAGTGCGCATAATCGCGAATGTAATCATTTTCATCGTAATAGGAATCCGCAAGCACAAGCAGCACGCAGTCGACGCTGAAATCATGCATTTCATGCCAGACCATGGGTGGGATATAGATACCCTTGTCGGCGGCATCCAGCCAGTGTTCCGTCCGAGTGACCCCATCATCCATCAGCATACGACAACGGCCTGACACGCATACCGCCAATTGCTTTAACTGATGATGGGCATGGAACCCTCGCGATACTCCTGGCTTGGTATCGGTTAGATAATAGGCACGCTGGATGCCAAAGGGCACGTTGTCGTGCCCCTGCAACGCAACCAATGAACCACGCTCATCGCCTTTCCTAACAAACTGGAACAGCTCGGAATGTGGCGGAAGCGACGGTGTGCCAAATACGCTCATGAGCTGTGTATAGCTCGGCGCCTGCCGATCCTTTTCACTGACCGTCAGACCTTCCTGGACAGGCCAGACAATCGCCAGGTCCGGATCATCCCAACGGATGCTACCTTCGCTTTCCTTGTGATAGATATCGGTGGTCTGATAAAGGAAATGCGTATTGTCCTCCAGCGCCACAAAGCCATGAGCAAACCCTTCGGGAATCCACAACATGTGGTTGTTTCGGGCATTGAGCTCTACACCCACCCACTGCCCTGCCGTTGGCGATCCCGGGCGAATGTCGACGGCAACGTCGAACGCCGCACCTTGGGTCACCCTCACCAGCTTGCCCTGGGCATGGGGCCCATGCTGAAAATGCAAGCCTCGAAGGACACCTTTTTTCGAGACAGAATGGTTACCCTGAACAAAGGGCCGCGGAACAGGCAAACCTAACTTGCCAAGCTCCGCATGGAAGCGCGGTTCATTGAAAGACTCCATGAACCACCCCCGATCATCGGCGTACACCACGGGCTCGATCAATACGACATCGGGAATGGACAACTGAGTTAACTTCATGAGCAGCCTATTACTGTGGAGTGGCTACAGCACATTCAATCCAACATTCAGCGCTCATCCGAGCCGCCGATCACCGGGCTTGACCTGTACTGCAGCGATTCAGCCATGCGGAACTGGCCATCCACCACACCTAGCTGGAACATTCAGCCCGGAGCGTGAAATGCGCCATTCGAAAGGGCGCTATTTAAGCACAGTTAGGCCGAACTGTGCTTGCCGACACGCGCGAAACGGCAGCCCCGAATGCTGTGCGCAGCCCCACTAACCAATCGACACCAGCATCCCCGCGTCTTGCGCCCGTCGCTCCAGCACCCCGGCCAAGGCCAGCTTGGCCCCCTGCTCGCCATGCACCAGCACCACCCGCCTCGCCGGCTGCTCGCGACATAGCGCGAACCTGACCAGCCCCTCTTGGTCCGCATACCCCGAATACCCCTCGAGCGTCACCACCTTCGCCCGAATGTCATACATCCGCCCATCCAGGTCGATCTGGACAAAGCCTTCAGCCCCTTCACTGGCCTGAATCACCGCACCAGGCGTGCCCTTGGCCTGATAGCCCACGAACAGCACCTCATGCCGAGGATCGCCGAGCATCGCCTTGAGATAATTGACGATTCGTCCACCGGAGCACATGCCATTGCCGGCAATCACGATAGCCGGGCGCCCGGTGCTTTTCAGGTAGTTCACCACCTGCTGGTGGCGCGCATGGCTATCGATGCTGACCAGTTGGCGAAAGCCCAGCGGATCGCGCCCTCGAGCCACTCGATCCCTGGCCTCCTGGCGCCAGTACTGATGTAAATCCCGGTACACGTCGGTGATACGCCTGGCCAATGGCGAATCAAGGATGATCGGCAACCGCGACCAGTCAGGGAAGTCACCTCGCGCCTTGTCGGCCGGCTGGTTCAGCAAGGCTTTGTGATAAAGAATATCTTCGATCTCGCACAACAGCTCCTGGGTACGCCCCAGGCTGAATGCAGGAATCAAAATCGTCCCCTCGTCGGCAAGGGCGCGCTCAATGACCTGCTCGAGCCGCTGACGACGCTGACTGCGGTCGGCATGCAGACGATCGCCATAGGTGCTCTCCAGCACCAGCAGGTCGGCGCGCTCCGGCGGCACCACTGGGCGCAACAGGGGATTCTGCGCCGCCCCAAGATCACCGGAGAACACGATGCGCAGAGCACTCTCGGCGCCCTTCACATCACATTCGACATAGGCGGAACCGAGCAGGTGCCCCGCACGCTGCAGCCGTATTGCACAGCGTAGCGAAGGCTCGTCGATCAGCACCTGCCAGTGATCGAATGGCAATGGGACGATACGCTGCCGCACAAATGCCACATAGCGGGCAACCTCGGCAGGCTCGCTACTGATCGCGAGCCGATAGGCATCTTCAAGCACCAGCGGCAACAATTGCGCCGAAGGCTCGCTGCAGTAGATCGGGCCACGAAAGCCCGCCGCGAACAGCGCAGGAATGCGCCCGACATGGTCCAGATGTACATGGGTAACGATGAGCGCTTGAACGCCCGCGACGTCGAAATCAATCGCCGCGGACACCGAGCCCGCCCCGTCAGCCATGCCCTGTTCCAGGCCACAGTCGATCAATAGACTGGTCGCGGGATCAAGATGCAGCTGGTGACACGAGCCGGTGACACCACGGCTGCCGCCATGATGAGAAAGGAAGGGGTAGGTCATTGCGCCAAAGCCTTGAGTCAGGGGAAAGAGCGCCTTATTAAGTCACCCCCTCAACCACCAACACAGCGCGCAAAGCCCACACCTGGAGTGAGAAACGTCCTTAATGTCCGGCCAAGGCATCCTTGCGGGCACTGGCGCGAATCTTGCGCTTGCCGCGCATCAGGCCATACGCCCCCAACAGTGGGCCTACCGCCAAGCCCAGTACCAGCGCCGCGAGCACCAGCACCGCCAGCGGTACCGCCGGGGCCGACCAGCCAAACAACACCAGGGAAACGGCCTGTTGATTTTCCAGGACGAAGAACAGCACTACTGCCGCCAACAGCAGCACGAACAGCGCCAGCAAGGCGCGCTTGAGGTTACGCATCGGATCGCTCCTTGAATGACTCAGCCAGGCTCATGCTCTTCTTCTTCATTGACCCGGTCGCGCAATTCCTTGCCGGGCTTGAAGTGAGGGACATACTTGCCTTCGAGGCTGACAGACTGACCCGTCTTAGGGTTGCGCCCTACGCGTGGAGCACGGTAGTGCAGCGAAAAACTGCCAAAGCCGCGGATCTCGATACGATCCCCGGTCGCCAGGCATTGCGACATCTGCTCAAGCATGGTCTTGATGGCCAACTCCACGTCCTTGGACGAGAGCAGCCCCTGATGGGTGACAATACGTTCGATCAGCTCCGACTTCGTCATATTTTTCCCTTCGTTATCAAGCAGCTAGATCATTGCTTAATCAGTTTGTAGCACGCCCCGAGGCGTTTGAACAGGGTGGTTCTTGACTTAATAAAAAAATTCAAGAACGCACTGTGACAGGCGCCCCTAGCATCGAGCCCAAGTCATACCCAGCAATCACCGAGCCCCCACGCCCACACCACAGAACGCCGGACAAAAACGCAGGCCAAAAAAAAGGGCGACCCGAGGGTCGCCCTTTTTACCGATCAAACAGAACTCAGTTCTGCTTGGCCATTGCTTCGCGCAGCAGCGCAGCCATGGTGGTATCGGCAGCCGCTTCCGGAGCGTTTTTCAGGCTCTGGATGGCTTCGCGCTCTTCAGCATCGTCCTTCGACTTGATGGACAGGCTGATGACGCGGGACTTGCGGTCGACGCTGATGATCTTGGCTTCGATCTCTTCGCCTTCCTTCAGCACGTTACGGGCGTCTTCAACGCGGTCACGGCTGATTTCGGAAGCCTTCAGAGTAGCCTCGATGTCGTCGGCCAAGGTCACGATAGCGCCCTTGGCGTCAACTTCCTTGACGATACCTTTGACGATAGCGCCCTTGTCGTTGATCGAAACGAAGTTGGAGAACGGATCGTCTTCCAGCTGTTTGATGCCCAGGGAGATGCGCTCGCGCTCTGGGTCAACCGACAGGATGACGGTTTCCAGCTCGTCGCCCTTCTTGAAGCGACGCACGGCTTCTTCGCCAGCTTCGTTCCAGGAAATGTCGGACAGGTGAACCAGACCGTCGATGCCGCCGTCCAGGCCGATGAAGATACCGAAGTCGGTGATCGACTTGATGGTACCGGTGATCTTGTCACCCTTGTTGAACTGGCCGGAGAAGTCTTCCCATGGGTTGGACTTGCACTGCTTGATGCCCAGGGAGATACGACGACGCTCTTCGTCGATGTCCAGAACCATGACTTCCACTTCGTCGCCAACCTGAACGACTTTCGACGGGTGGATGTTCTTGTTGGTCCAGTCCATTTCGGAGACGTGTACCAGGCCTTCAACGCCTTCTTCCAGCTCAGCGAAGCAGCCATAGTCGGTCAGGTTGGTGACACGAGCCATGACGCGGGTGCTTTCTGGGTAACGGGCTTTGATAGCAACCCATGGGTCTTCGCCCAGTTGCTTCAGACCCAGCGAAACGCGGTTGCGCTCGCGATCGTACTTCAGGACCTTGACGTCGATCTCGTCGCCAACGTTGACGATTTCGGACGGGTGCTTGATACGCTTCCAGGCCATGTCGGTGATGTGCAGCAGACCATCGACGCCGCCCAGGTCAACGAACGCACCGTAGTCGGTGAGGTTCTTGACGATACCTTTGACCTGCTGGCCTTCCTGCAGCGATTCCAGCAGAGCTTCGCGCTCGGCGCTGTTTTCGGCTTCCAGGACGCTGCGACGGGAAACGACAACGTTGTTGCGCTTCTGGTCCAGCTTGATGACCTTGAATTCCAGCTCTTTGCCTTCGAGGTGGGTGGTGTCGCGCACTGGGCGGACATCAACCAGGGAGCCCGGCAGGAACGCACGGATGCCGTTAACGTCGACAGTGAAGCCGCCTTTAACCTTACCGTTGATAACGCCCTTGACCACTTCTTCAGCAGCGAAAGCAGCTTCCAGAACAATCCAGCACTCGGCGCGCTTGGCTTTTTCACGGGACAGCTTGGTTTCGCCGAAGCCGTCTTCGACCGCGTCCAGCGCAACGTGAACTTCGTCACCGACCTTGATGGTCAGTTCGCCAGTTTCGTTGTAGAACTGCTCGAGCGGGATGACACCCTCGGACTTCAGGCCAGCGTGTACGGTAACCCAGTCGCCGTCGATGTCGACAACGATACCGGTGATGATTGCACCCGGCTGAAGATTGAGGGTTTTCAGGCTTTCTTCAAAGAGTTCTGCAAAGCTTTCGCTCATTTTAATTCCTGTAGATTCGGGCGAAAAAAACGCCCATAGCCACATTCCAGACAATGTGGGTTTCGTTAAGTTAAGAAGCGCTGGCAGGACGTTGACTGGTGCCCCTGCCGACCCTCCTCTCCATCAGACCAAGTCGCGCAGGGCGAGCTCGCTTCTGATGCGTTGCAGCACCTGCTCGATGGACAACTCCGTGGAATCCAGCTGAATTGCATCGGCCGCCGGCTTGAGCGGGGCCACTGCACGCTGGGTGTCGCGCTCATCACGCGCACGGATCTCATCTAGCAGACTCGACAGACTAACATCTTCGCCCTTGCCCTTCAACTGCAGGTAACGGCGACGAGCACGCTCCTCGGCACTGGCGGTGAGGAACACCTTGAGCGGCGCATCCGGAAACACCACCGTACCCATGTCACGGCCATCGGCGATCAGCCCGGGCGCCTCGCGGAAAGCCCGCTGGCGCTGCAGCAGCGCCTCGCGCACCGCCGGCAGCGAGGCGACCATCGAGGCGCCGGCACCAACGGTCTCGGTGCGGATGACGTTGCTGACATCCTCACCCTCGAGAATGATCTGTTGCAGCTTGCCCGGCTCGGCGGCGATGAACTGCACGTCCAGGTGGGCCGCCAGCGCCTTGAGCAGCTCTTCGTTGGTCAGGTCGACACCGTGGTTGCTGGCATTGAATGCCAGCAGGCGATACAACGCGCCGGAGTCGAGCAGACGCCAGCCCAGCTCCCGGGCCAGCAGCCCTGCGACCGTACCCTTGCCCGAGCCGCTTGGCCCGTCGATGGTGATGACCGGTGCTTGCGAATTCACGACTTACCCTCTTCGGCGACGCGGATGCCGACTTCCTTGCACAGGGCCAGGAAGTTGGGGAAGGAGGTCGCAACGTTGGCGCAGTCATGAATCACGATCGGCGCGCTGGCGCGCAGCGAGGCGATGCTGAAGGCCATGGCGATGCGATGGTCGCCGTGACCGTGCACTTCGCCGCCACCGATCTGGCCGCCATCGATGATGATGCCGTCCGGGGTCGGCTCGCACTTTACGCCCAGGGCAATCAGGCCGTCGGCCATCACCTGGATACGGTCGGACTCCTTGACTCGCAGCTCTTCGGCGCCACGCAGCACGGTGCGACCTTCGGCGCAGGCCGCGGCGACGAACAGCACCGGGAACTCGTCGATGGCCAGCGGCACCAGGTGCTCGGGGATATCGATACCCTTGAGCTTGGCGCCGCGCACACGCAGGTCGGCCACTGGCTCGCCACCGACTTCACGCTGGTTTTCCAGGGTAATGTCGCCGCCCATCAGGCGCAGGATGTCGATGACCCCGGTGCGGGTCGGGTTGATGCCGACGTGCTCGAGCACCAGTTCGGAACCCTCGGCGATCGAAGCCGCCACCAGGAAGAACGCCGCGGAGGAAATATCCGCCGGCACCTCGATGCGGGTCGCGGTGAGCTTGCCACCCGACTGCAGCGAGGCGACCGGACCATTGGAGGCGACCGAGTAGCCAAAACCACGCAGCATGCGCTCGGTATGATCACGGGTCGGTGCTGGCTCGGTGACGGTGGTGGTGCCTTCGGCATACAAGCCAGCCAGCAGCAGGCAGGATTTGACCTGGGCACTGGCCATCGGCAGCGTGTAGTTCAGCGCCTTGAGCTTGTGGCCGCCACGAATGGTCAGCGGCGGACGACCCTCAGGACCGGTCTCGACCACCGCTCCCATTTCGCGCAGCGGATTTGCAACGCGGTTCATCGGGCGCTTGGACAGCGAGGCATCGCCGGTCATGGTGGTGTCGAACGACTGCGCCGCCAGCAGGCCGGACAGCAGACGCATCGAAGTGCCGGAATTGCCGACGTACAGCGGCCCGGGCGGTGGCTTCAGGCCGTGCAGGCCAACGCCATGGATGGTCACCCGACCATGGTGCGGGCCTTCGATGACCACGCCCATGTCACGGAACGCCTGCAGGGTGGCCAGGGCATCTTCGCCCTCGAGGAAGCCTTCGACCTCGGTGGTACCCTCGGCCAGCGAGCCGAGCATGATCGAGCGGTGGGAAATGGATTTGTCGCCCGGTACGCGGATCCGTCCGGACACGCGGCCACCCGGTTGGGCCAGGAAAATCAGATCGTTGGCGTTCATAGCGTCCACATAGGCCCGGCGGGCCAGGATTTTACTGAAATGCTCGCGGGCAACCCGGGCGCGGGTGAACACGCCCAGCAGTTGGTGCCCGTCCCCAGCATCGACCGCGTCGCGCAAGGCGTCGAGGTCGCTGCGAAATGTATCGAGTGTGCGCAGGACCGCTTCCCGGTTGGCGAGGAAGATGTCGTGCCACATGATCGGGTCGCTGCCGGCGATTCTTGTGAAATCGCGAAAGCCCCCCGCAGCGTACCGGAAGATCTCCAGGTTTTCATTGCGCTTGGCCAGCGAGTCGACCAGGCCAAAGGCCAGCAAGTGCGGCAGGTGGCTGGTGGCGGCCAGGACTTCGTCATGGCGCTCCACCGGCATGTGCTCGACATCGGCGCCCAGCGCGCGCCAGAGGCGGTCGACCAGCAGCAGCGCTTGCGGGTCGGTTTCCGGCAGCGGCGTGAGGATCACCTTGTGCCGACGGAACAGCGCGGCGTTGGAAGCCTCCACGCCACTCTGCTCGGAACCGGCGATCGGGTGCCCCGGCACAAAGCGCGGCAGGCGCGCGGCGAACGTTTCGCGCGCCGCGCGCACGACGTTGCCCTTGGCGCTACCCACATCGGTGATCACCGCATCGCCCAGGTCGAGCTGGGCCAGGCGTGCCAGGACTTTCTCCATGGCCAGGATCGGCACCGCCAACTGGATGACATCGGCGCCAACACAGGCGGCGGCCAGGTCGGCCTCGCAGCGATCGACCACGCCCAGCACCACCGCCTGCTTGCGCGACTCGGCATCCAGATCGACCCCCACCACTTCGCGGCACAGGCCGCTTTCACGCAAGCCCTTGGCGAAGGAGCCGCCGATCAGACCGAGGCCGACCACGACCAGGCGACCGACAATCGGTGCGGATTTGTTTGTTACAGCATCAACCACGAGTGCAAACCCTGTTCAGAAATCTAGGCAATCTGCGAGACCCATTGGGGCTGCGTTGCAGCCCCGGCAATCTCAAATCAAAGCACCGCCTTTGGATAGGAACCCAGCACCTTCAGCGCCACGGCCTCCTGGCTGATCCGCTCCAGCACCGCCTTGATCAGCGGGTCGTGGTGGTGGCCGACGAAGTCGATGAAGAACACGTAGGTCCACTTGCCGCTGCGCGACGGACGCGTCTCGATGCGGGTCAGGTCGATACCGTTCTCGTGGAACGGCACCAGCAGTTCATGCAGCGCGCCTGGCTTGTTGCTCATGGAGACGATGATCGAGGTCTTGTCGTCGCCGGTCGGCGGCACTTCCTGGCTGCCAATCATCAAGAAGCGCGTGGAGTTGTCCGGACGGTCCTCGATCTTCTCGGCCAGACGGGTCAGGCCATACAGGTTGGCCGCCATGTCGCCGGCGATCGCCGCCGAGTTCCACTCGCCCTTGACCCGCTTGGCCGCCTCGGCGTTGCTCGACACCGCCACGCGCTCGACATTCGGGTAGTGGGCATCCAGCCACTTGCGGCACTGGGCCAGCGACTGGGCGTGGGAGTAGATACGGGTGATGCTGTCGGTCTTGGTGTTCTCGCCCACCAGCAGGTGATGGTGGATACGCAGCTCGACCTCGCCACAGATCACCATGTCGTGCTCGAGGAAGCTGTCCAGGGTGTGACTGACCGCGCCCTCGGTGGAGTTTTCCACCGGCACCACGCCGAAGTTCACGGCACCGGCCGCCACTTCGCGGAACACCTCGTCGATGGCCGCCATCGGGCGGCTGACCACGGCATGGCCGAAGTGCTTCATCGCCGCGGCCTGGGTGAAGGTCCCCTCAGGGCCAAGGTAGGCCACTTTCAGGGGCTCCTCGAGGGCCAGGCACGACGACATGATTTCGCGGAACAGCCGCGCCATCTCTTCGTTGTCCAGCGGGCCATTGTTGCGCTCCATCACCCGCTTGAGCACCGCAGCTTCGCGCTCAGGGCGGTAGAACACCGGGGCTTCGCCCTCGGCCAGCGATGCCGTCTTGACCTTGGCCACTTCCTGGGCGCAACGGGCGCGCTCGCTGATCAGCTCGAGGATCTTCTCGTCGAGGCTGTCGATACGCACACGCAGTGCCTTGAGTTCCTGATCGGACATCATCCATGCTCCTTTTCGAATACTTCCATGTAGTTAACCAGCGCCTCGACGGCCTCCAGGCCCAAGGCGTTATAAATCGAGGCACGCATGCCGCCAACCGAGCGGTGCCCCTTGAGGTTGAGCAGGCCACGGGCCTCGGCGCCGGCCAGGAAGGCCTTGTCCAGGCGCTCGTCGGCCAGGCGGAACGGCACGTTCATCCACGAACGGGCGTTGTGGCTGATCGGGTTGGTGTAGAACTCGCTGCTGTCGATGAAGCCGTACAGGCGGTCCTTCTTGGCGCGGTTGCGCCGCTCCATGGCCTCGACGCCGCCCTGCTCCTTGAGCCACTCGAACACCAGACCCGAGAGATACCAGGAGTAGGTGGCCGGGGTGTTGTACATCGAACCGTTGTCGGCCGAGATCTTGTAGTCGAGCATGGTCGGGCAGCTGCTGCGGGCACGGCCGAGCAGGTCTTCACGGATAATCACCACCACCAGGCCGCTAGGGCCGATGTTCTTCTGCGCGCCGGCGTAGATCATGCCGAACCGCGAGACATCGATCGGTCGCGAGAGGATGTCCGAAGACATATCGACCACCAGCGGCACGTCACCGGTCTCGGGCACCCAGTCGAACTGCAGGCCGCCGATGGTTTCGTTGGACGCATAGTGCAGGTAGGCGGCATTGCCGCTCAACTGCCATTCGTTCTGGCCCGGAATGGCCAGGTAGTCGTAGGGCTTGGCGCTGGCGGCGACGTTGACGTTGCCGAAGCGGCGCGCCTCTTCGATGGCTTTCTTCGACCAGATGCCGGTCTCGACGTAGTCGGCGGTGCCGTTTTCCGGCAGCAGGTTCAGCGGGATTTCAGCGAACTGCTGGCTGGCGCCGCCCTGCAGGAACAGCACCTTGTAGTTCGCGGGAACGGACAGCAGGTCGCGCAGGTCCTGCTCGGCCTTCTCGGCGATGGCCACGTAGTCGTCGCTGCGGTGGCTCATCTCCATCACCGACAGCCCCTTGCCACGCCAATCCAGCATTTCGGCCTGGGCACGCTGCAGGACAGCATCGGGAAGCGCGGCAGGGCCTGCGCAGAAGTTAAAGGCTCGTTTGCTCACATCCACTCTCGCTCTGCCAAATTGAACAAATCGTAACTTGCAGACCCCGCCCGCCCCCTGTAGGAGCGGCCTTGTGTCGCGAAAGGCCGCAGCGCGGCCCCAGGGTTTCAGCGTGAAAGCAGAAATCGCCGGGGCTGCTGTGCAGCCCTTTCGCGACACAAGGCCGCTCCTACATGAAGCGGGCGTTGCCTATTCCAATCAGTCAAACGGGGCGACCTTGGTCGCCCCGTTTGGGTTGTTGCTGCGCTTATTCCTGCGGTGCCTCTTCGGCGCCAGCGCTGTCTTCGTCCACCGCATCGAGCGGGGTGCCCTCCTCGTCCGTCTCGAGCAGTTCGTCGAGCTCTTCCTCGGATGGCTCCTGGACACGCTCCAGGCCGACCAGGGTTTCGTCGCTGGCCAGCTTGATCAGGGTCACGCCCTGGGTGTTGCGGCTCAGGCTGGAGACTTCACCGACCCGCGTGCGCACCAGCGTGCCCTGGTCGGAGATCAGCATGATCTCTTCACCTTCCTGCACCTGGATCGCACCGATCAGCAGCCCATTGCGCCCCTTGGTGCCCATGGCGATCACGCCCTGGCCGCCACGGCCGCGACGCGGGAACTTGGACAGCGGGGTACGCTTGCCGAAGCCACGCTCGGAGGCGGTGAGGATCTGCGCGCCGGATTCCGGGATCAGCATGGAGATGATCTGCTGACCCTTGCCCAGCTTCATGCCACGCACGCCACGGGCGTTACGGCCCATTTCACGCACCACGCTCTCGGCGAAGCGAATCACCTTGCCGGCGTCGGAGAACATCATGACTTCCTTGGCACCATCGGTAATGGCCGCGGCGATCAGGGTGTCACCTTCCTTGAGCTTCAGGGCGATCAGGCCGTTGGAGCGTGGACGGGCGAACTGCACCAGCGGGGTCTTCTTCACGGTACCGGAGGCGGTGGCCATGAAGATGTAGGCGCCGGTCGGCTCGGCCAGCCACTCAGGAGTGTCGCCGTCTTCCTCGTCGATTTCCTCGACCTCGACCACTTCACCTTCGAGCACGGTGTCTTCCGCGTCCTCCAGCTCTTCGTCGGCGCCAGCGCTCTGCTGCAGGGCCTCCAGGTCGATCTGCAGCATGGCGGTGATGCGCTCGCCCTCTTCCAGCGGCAGCAGGTTGACCAGCGGGCGACCACGGGCGGCGCGGGAAGCCTCTGGAATTTCGTAGGTCTTCTTCCAGTACACCTTGCCCTTGCTGGAGAACAGCAACAGGGTGGCGTGGCTGTTGGCGACCAGCAGGTGCTCGATGTAGTCCTCGTCCTTCACGCCGGTAGCCGACTTGCCCTTGCCACCGCGGCGCTGGGCCTGGTAGGCGGACAGCGGCTGGGTTTTCGCGTAGCCGCCGTGGGAAATGGTCACCACGCGCTCTTCTTCCGGGATCATGTCGCCGTAGTTGAGGTCGTGGCTGGCATTGAGGATTTCGGTACGACGGGCATCGCCATATTCGGCGCGGATCGCCTCCAGCTCCTCGCGGATCACTTCCATCAGGCGCTCGGCGCTGCTGAGGATGCGGATCAACTCGCCGATCTGGGCGAGGATTTCCTGGTACTCGGCCAGCAGCTTCTCGTGCTCCAGGCCGGTCAGGCGGTGCAGGCGCAGGTCGAGGATTGCCTGGGCCTGTTCCGGCGACAGGTAATACTTGCCTTCGCGCAGGCCATACTGCTCCGGCAGGTCTTCCGGGCGGCAGGATTCAGCACCGGCACGCTCGACCATCACCTGCACGGCGCTGGATTCCCAGGCAGTGCTGATCAGCGCTTCCTTGGCCTCGGACGGCGTCGGCGAAGCCTTGATCAGGGCGATGACCGGGTCGATGTTGGACAGCGCGACCGCCTGGCCTTCGAGGATATGCCCACGCTCGCGGGCCTTGCGCAGCTCGAACACGGTGCGGCGGGTCACCACTTCGCGGCGGTGACGAACGAACGCCTCGAGCAGGTCCTTGAGGTTCAGCAGGCGCGGACGGCCGTCGATCAGGGCGACGATGTTGATACCGAACACGCTCTGCAGTTGGGTCTGCTGGTAGAGGTTGTTGAGCACCACCTCCGGCACCTCGCCGCGACGCAGCTCGATGACGATGCGCATGCCGTCCTTGTCGGACTCGTCGCGCAGCTCGGTGATGCCTTCGATCTTCTTCTCTTTGACCAACTCGGCGATCTTCTCGATCAACCGCGCCTTGTTCAACTGGTACGGCAGTTCGGTGACGACGATCTGCTGGCGACCACCGACCTTGTCGATGTCTTCGATTTCCGAGCGGGCACGCATATAGATGCGGCCACGGCCGGTGCGATAAGCCTCGATGATGCCTTGGCGACCGTTGATCAGGCCGGCGGTCGGGAAGTCCGGCCCCGGGATGAACTGCATCAGTTCATCGACCGTGATGTCGGAATTGTCGATCAGCGCCAGGCAGCCGTCGATCACCTCGCCGAGGTTGTGCGGCGGGATGTTGGTGGCCATGCCCACGGCGATACCGCTGGAGCCGTTAACCAGCAGGTTGGGGATCTTGGTCGGCATGACCGCCGGGATCTGCTCGGTGCCGTCGTAGTTGGGCACCCAGTCGACGGTTTCTTTGTGCAGGTCGGCCAGCAGTTCATGGGCCAGCTTGGCCATGCGCACCTCGGTGTATCGCATGGCCGCGGCGTTGTCGCCGTCCACCGAACCGAAGTTGCCCTGGCCATCGACCAGCAGGTAGCGCAGCGAGAATGGCTGGGCCATGCGCACGATGGTGTCGTACACGGCGGTGTCGCCGTGCGGGTGGTACTTACCGATCACGTCACCGACCACACGGGCGGATTTCTTGTACGGCTTGTTCCAGTCGTTGCCCAGTTCGCTCATCGCATACAGAACGCGACGATGCACGGGCTTCAAGCCATCACGCGCATCGGGCAGCGCTCGCCCGACAATAACGCTCATCGCGTAGTCGAGGTAAGACTGTCTCAGTTCGTCTTCGATATTGACCGGGAGGATTTCTTTGGCCAGTTCGCCCATGAGAAGCCTGATTCCTTTTTCTGGTGAAACTTCGCTTGGTCCCTCGTAGGACGAACGAAGCTCGCCGCCGCAGCGCAATTGGGGTGCGACGACTTACGACAAATCAATGAGTTGTGCCATGGATCTGCGCAATGAAGGCCGCGCTAAAGAGCGGCCTTGGAAACTGCCGGATGGTATCACAAACGCTGCGCGCATGGGAGATATGGCAGGTTGCCGTACCGCACCATCCGCTTGGATGGCAAAACGCCTCAGTGGAGGCGTTTGCGGCACATCAACTGGGCGATTTTTGCTGTGTCCGGGCGCTCGACCACGCCCTTTTCGGTGACGATCACGTCGATCAGGTCGGCTGGCGTGACATCGACCACCGGGTTGTAGGCCTCGACATCAGCAGTCACCTGGATCCCGGACACCTCCAGCAGCTCTTCCTCGCCGCGGGTCTCCAGCGGGATATCCTCGCCGGCGGGCAGATTCAGATCGATACTGCTGCTCGGCGCCACCACCATGAAACGCAGCCCGTGGTGCATGGCCGCCACCGCCATCTGGTAGGTGCCGATCTTCGCCGCCACATCGCCATTGGCGGCAATGCAGTCGGCGCCGACCACCACCCAGGTGATGCCCTTGGTCTTCATCAGGTGCCCGGCCGCCGCGTCGGCGACCACGGTCACCGGCACACCGTCGGCGGCCAGCTCCCAGGCGGTCAGGCGCGAACCCTGCAGCCACGGCCGCGACTCACAGGCATAGACCTGCTCGACCATGCCCTCCAAGGTGGCGGCGCGGATCACCCCCAGGGCGGTACCGAAGCCGCCGGTGGCCAGGGCCCCGGCGTTGCCGTGGGTGAGCAGGGCCTGCTCGCTGCCCTGGTGCCTGCGGATCTGCTCGACACCGAACTGGGCCATGGTCAGGTTGGCCTCGCGATCACTTTGGTGAATCGCTACAGCCTCGGCCTCCATCACCTTCAGCACGTCTTCATCCGGGCGCAGGCGCTGCAGGCGCTCACGCATGCGGTTGAGCGCCCAGAACAGGTTGGCCGGGGTGGGTCGAGCCTCGCCAAGCATCATGTAGTCTTCTTCGAGGCTCTCTTCCCAGCCGTCGCCTTCAGCCAGGCGACGGCGCAGCGCCAGCACCAGGCCATAGGCGGCGCAGATGCCGATCGCCGGAGCGCCACGCACGGCCATGTCGCCGATCGCCTCAGCCACCTCGGCCGCCTCGGTGCAGGCCAGCCAGCATTGCTCAAGCGGCAGCAGGCGCTGGTCGAGCAGGTGCAGCACGCCGTCGCGCCACTCGATGCCCGTCACCGTCTCCGCCGCCATCAGTTGCTCGCGCATCGCCTCTCCCCGTCGCCCTGGCATCAAAAGCCGGCGATTATAGCGACCCTCAGCCACGGACGCTCGGGTATACTGCGCGTTTAGCCGAACCGAACCAGGTAGATGCCTCGCATGCCCAGCGCCCCTCCCCTCCTCGACCTGCTGCTCGTACCGGCCTGGCTGGTCCCCGTGGAGCCGGCGGGCGTGGTCTTGCAAGGCCATGCGCTGGGCATCCGCGACGGCCAGATCGCCTGGCTTGGCCCGCGCGAGCGCGCCCCGCAGGCCAAGGCCGTGCGCGACCTGCCGGACTGCCTGCTGACGCCCGGGCTGATCAACGCCCACGGGCACGCGGCCATGGCCCTGTTCCGTGGCCTGGCCGACGATCTGCCGCTGATGACCTGGCTCAAGGAGCACATCTGGCCGGCCGAAGGTCGCTGGGTCGACGAGGCCTTTGTGCGCGACGGCACCGACCTGGCCATCGCCGAACAGCTCAAGGGCGGCATCACCTGCTTCGCCGACATGTACTTCTTCCCCCGCGCGGCTTGCGAGCGGATACAACGCAGCGGCATACGCGCCCAGGTCGCCGTGCCACTGCTGGATTTCCCGATCCCCGGCGCCCGCACTCCGGACGAAGCCCTGCACCAGGCCATCGAGCTGTTCGACGAACTGCGCCACCAGCCGCGCATCAGCGTCGCTCTTGGCCCGCATGCGCCGTACACGGTCAGTGACGCCAACCTGGAAAAGATCCGCATCATCGCCGACCAGCTCGACGCCCCGCTGCACATGCATATCCACGAAACGGCCGGCGAAGTCGAGCAGGCCCTCAAGGACAACGCCGAGCGCCCGCTGGCGCGCCTGGCCCGCCTGGGTTTGCTGGGGCCGAACCTGCAGGCGGTGCACATGACCCAGGTCAGCGACGACGACCTGGCGCTGCTGGTAGAAAGCAACACCAGCGTGATCCACTGCCCCGAATCCAACCTCAAGCTGGCCAGCGGTTTCTGCCCGGTGGAGCGCCTGTGGCAGGCCGGGGTCAACGTTGCCGTCGGCACCGACGGCGCAGCCAGCAACAACGACCTCGACCTGCTCGGCGAAACCCGCACCGCCGCCCTGCTGGCCAAGGCGGTGGCAGGCTCGGCCACCGCCCTAGACGCCCACCGCGCGCTGCGCATGGCCACGCTCAATGGCGCCCGGGCGCTGGGGCTGGAGGCGATCACCGGCTCGCTCGAAGTAGGCAAGGCCGCCGACCTGGCCGTCTTCGACCTGTCGGGGCTGGCGCAGCAACCGGTGCACGACCCGGTCTCGCAACTGATCTACGCCACCGGTCGCGACTGCGTGAAGGATGTCTGGGTCGCCGGGCAGCAACTGGTCGAGGACCGCCGCCTGACACAGATGGACGAAGCCGCGCTGGCCGCCAACGCCCGCGCCTGGGGAGCCCGCATCGGCGGGCGCAACGAATGAACGACCGGCCGCCACGGCTGCTGGCCCGCGACACTATTTATCGAAGATTCAGAGGACTGTTCCCATGAGCAACGTCGACCACGCCGAAATCGCCAAGTTCGAAGCCCTGGCCCACCGCTGGTGGGACCGCGAGAGCGAGTTCAAGCCGCTGCACGACATCAACCCGCTGCGGGTCAACTGGATTGACGAGCGCGTCGGCCTGGCCGGCAAGAAGGTGCTGGACGTCGGCTGCGGCGGCGGCATCCTCAGCGAGGCGATGGCCCAGCGTGGCGCCACCGTCACCGGCATCGACATGGGCGAGGCACCGCTGGCGGTGGCCCAGTTGCACCAGCTGGAGTCCGGCGTTGCGGTGGAATACCGGCAGATCACCGCCGAAGCCCTGGCCGAAGAGATGCCCGGCCAGTTCGACGTGGTCACCTGCCTGGAAATGCTCGAGCACGTACCCGACCCTTCCTCGGTGATTCGCGCCTGCTATCGCATGGTCAAGCCCGGCGGCCAGGTGTTCTTCTCGACCATCAACCGCAACCCCAAGGCCTACCTGCTGGCGATCATCGGCGCCGAATACGTGCTGAAGATGCTGCCGCGCGGCACCCACGACTTCAAGAAGTTCATCCGCCCCTCCGAGCTGGGCGCCTGGAGCCGTGCCGCAGGCCTCGAGGTCAAGGACATCATCGGCCTGACCTACAACCCGCTGACCAAGCACTACAAGCTGTGCAACGACGTCGACGTCAACTACATGATCCAGACCCTGCGCGAGGAATGAGCATGCGCCTGCGAGCAGTACTCTTCGACATGGACGGCACCCTGCTGGACACGGCGCCGGACTTCATCGCCATCTGCCAGGCGATGCTCGCCGATCGCGGCCTGCCAGCCATCGACGACGCGCGCATCCGCGAGGTGATTTCCGGCGGTGCCCGGGCGATGGTCGCCGCGACCTTCGCCATGGACCCCGAGGCCGAAGGTTTCGAGGCCCTGCGCCTGGAATTCCTCGAGCGCTACCAGCGCGACTGCGCGGTGCACAGCAAGCTGTTCGACGGCATGCCGGAGCTGCTCGCCGACATCGAGAAAGGCAACCTGCTATGGGGCGTGGTCACCAACAAGCCTGTGCGCTTCGCCGAGCCGATCATGCAACGCCTGGGCCTGGCCGAGCGCTCGGCGCTGCTGATCTGCCCGGACCACGTGAAGAACAGCAAGCCCGACCCCGAGCCGCTGATCCTGGCGTGCAAGACCCTCGACCTGGACCCGGCCAGCGTCTTGTTCGTCGGTGACGACCTGCGCGATATCGAGTCCGGCCGCGATGCCGGCACCCGCACCGCCGCGGTGCGCTATGGCTACATTCATCCCGAGGACAACCCCAACCACTGGGGCGCCGACGTGGTGGTGGACCACCCGCTGGAACTGCGCAAGGTGATCGACAGCGCACTGTGCGGCTGCTGATTTCAAGTCGCAAGCGTCAAGCTGCAAGCCTCAAGAAAGAGCAGCTCCAACACTGATACGCTTTCTCTTGTAGCTTGCCGCTTGTAGCTTGCAGCTCATATCCAAGGACAGACCTATGTTCGACTACACCGCCCGCCCCGACCTGCTCAAGGGTCGGGTCATCCTGGTCACCGGCGCCGGCCGCGGCATCGGCGCCGCCGCCGCCAAGGCCTACGCCGCCCTCGGCGCCACCGTGCTGCTGCTGGGCAAGACCGAGGCCAACCTCAATGAGGTCTACGACCAGATCGAGGCCGCCGGCCACCCGCAGCCGGTGGTGATCCCGTTCAACCTGGAAACCGCCCTGCCCCACCAGTACGACGAGCTGGCGGTGATGATCGAGGAGCAGTTCGGGCGCCTAGACGGGCTGCTCAACAACGCCTCGATCATTGGCCCGCGCACGCCGCTGGAGCAGCTGTCGGGCGACAACTTCATGCGCGTGATGCACATCAACGTCGATGCCACCTTCATGCTCACCAGCACCTTGCTACCGCTGCTCAAGCTGTCGGAAGACGCCTCGGTGGTGTTCACCTCCAGCAGCGTCGGCCGCAAGGGCCGGGCCTACTGGGGCGCCTATGGCGTGTCGAAGTTCGCCACCGAGGGCCTGATGCAGACTCTCGCCGACGAACTCGAAGGCGTGGCGCCGGTGCGCTCCAACAGCATCAACCCGGGCGCCACGCGCACCGCGATGCGCGCCCAGGCGTACCCGAGCGAGAACCCGCAGAACAACCCGCTGCCCGAAGAGATCATGCCGGTGTACCTGTACCTGATGGGGCCGGACAGCAAGGGTGTGAACGGGCAGGCGCTGAACGCACAGTAACGCCCCATTCGCCGACAAGCCGGCGCCTACGCAACCCTGTAGGCGCCGGCTCGCCGGCGAACCGCCTCAGCCCGCCGCCAGTGCCGGGCGCAGCCGCCCTGGCTGACGCCCTTCAAGCTGCATGCAGCGTTCCAGGAACAGGAACATGCAGTCGTAGCTCTTGCAGATCGCCCGACGCAGCTCGGTCCGCAGCCCCAGCGTGGGGTTCTCGCCCGCCAGGGTACAGATGATCTCCAGCGCCTCCCACGGATGAGCATCGTCGTACTGGGCGTGCATCTTCAGCCACTTCATCGCGCGCTTGCGGGTATCCTCGGGGAAGCCCTGGGCGTAGGTGTCATCGGCGCAGACCACCGCCGACCATTCGCCGGTCGCCCCTTCGATGGCATAGTTGGTGGCCGCCATGGCGATGGCCAGCGACTCGGTGGCGCATACGCGCCAGCACCAGTCGTTAAGGCCGTTGAGCTCCGGCGGCACCTCCTGGGCCTGCAACTCGTGCAGGTGGATGCCATGGGCCTGGCACCAGTGCACCCAGTAGTCGGCGTGGTTGAGCTCGACGCGGATGTTGCGCATCAGCCAGCGTCGTGCCATGTCCTCGCCCGGGTGGCGGGCATAGCGGGTCTTGGTGAGGTTATGGGCCATGTACAAGGAGAATTGCTCGACCACCGGCCAGCCCCCGATCAGGTACTGGCGTATGGTCGACTGCTTGAGCTGGCCATCACGCAGACGCTGGTAGAACTCATGCTCCACCACGCGGCGCTTGCTCTGGCGACAATCCTCGATAAGTTGCTGGGCCCAATCTGGATAACTGGCCGGATCCATCAATGGTCCGATCCGTACGAACGCGTCAATCACTGTCAGCTCCTTGATTCCCTGTGATTTCCGGGCGTTGTTCAGCGAAAGGTCCCCGGTGCCCGGTGCAAAAGGGGCCTCGCGGCAATCCGTTGGCGCTGCAGGCTGTCGCAGGTGAAGACCTGCGGGCGTTCGATGAGGTATCCCTGGGCGTAGTCCACGCCGATCTCTTGCAAAGCCTGCTCGATCAACGGCGTTTCAACGAACTCGGCGATGGTCCGCTTACCCATGACGTGGCCGATGTGGTTGATCACTTCGACCATCGCCCGGTTGATCGGGTCGTCGAGCATGTCCTTGACGAAACTTCCGTCGATCTTCAGGAAGTCTACAGGCAAATGCTTCAAATAGGCGAATGACGACATCCCGGCGCAGAAGTCGTCGAGCGAGAAACGACAGCCCAATCCCTTCAATTCATTGATGAAGCGAATCGCGCTGCCAAGATTGGCGATAGCGCTGGTTTCGGTAATTTCGAAGCAGATCAACCGCGGCGGGATATCGAACTCGCCAAACAGCCGCTGCAGGTACTCGAGGAACTTGTCGTCGCCGATGCTCGAACCCGACAAATTGATCGCGCACATTGCCAGCGGCCCTGCGCGGCCTTCATCCAGGCACTGACGGATGGTCTGGAACACGTTGCGCACCACCCAGCGGTCGAGGGCAGTCATCAGGCCGTAGCGCTCGGCCGCCGGAATGAAGCTGTCGGGGAGGATGGTGCGCCCGCTTTCGTCGTGCAGGCGCAGCAGGATCTCGATATGGCCGGGCCCTTCGTGCAACTGCAACGGCGCGATCTCCTGGGCGTAGAGGCAGAAACGGTTCTCCTCGAGCGCCACATGCAGGCGCTGGATCCAGGCCATTTCACCGAAGCGCATGGACAGCTCGCTGTCGTCGGCGTGGTACACCTGCACGCGGTTACGCCCCTTCTCCTTGGCCATGTAGCAGGCCATGTCGGCGGCCCGCAGCGACGCCTCCAGGGTGGTCGGCACCTGGGCGATGTGCACCAGGCCGATACTGACGGTGGTGACGAAAGGCCGCCCCTTCCAGACGAAATGCAGGCTCTGCACCGCCTGACGCAACTGCTCGGCGATGCGCTCGGCTTGCTCCGACGGGCAGTTTTCCAGCAGCACGCCAAACTCGTCGCCGCCCAGCCGGGCCAAGGTGTCGCCTTCGCGCAAGCCCGACTGCAATACCGCGCAGATGTGTCGCAGCAGCTCGTCGCCAGCAGCATGGCCGCTGGTGTCGTTGACCAGCTTGAACTGATCGAGGTCGAGAAACATCAGCGAATGGCGCCCGGCCTGGCGCGCCAGGCCGTTGAGCGCCAGCTCCAGGCGGTATTCGAACTCGCGACGGTTGGCCAGGCCGGTGAGCGCGTCATGGGTGGCCTGCCAGGACAGGTTGGCGATGTACTGGCGCTCCTGGGTCATGTCGTGCAGCACCACGACGATACCACTGAGCTGCCCTTCGGTGAGGATCGGCGAGCCGACCAGGTTCACCGATACCGTGCTGCCGTCCAGGCGCTGGATCAGCCGGGCATGCTCGGCGCCGCCCTTGAGGCTGCCACTGCGCACCTGCTCGACCAGGGTGTGGCCGTCCTTCTCGGCGTTTTCATCGAGCAGGCTGAACAACGCCGCCAACGGCAAGCCCTGGGCCTGAGCCGCCTGCCAGTGGGTCAATTGCTCGGCGGCAGGGTTCATGTAGGCGATACAGCCATCGACATCGGTGGTGATCACCGCATCGCCGATCGATTCGAGGGTCACCTGGGCGCGCTCCTTTTCCGCCTGCAGCGCGCTGGCGAATGCCTGGCGCTGGGCCAGCAGCTTGCTCGAACGCAACCAGGCCATGGCAATGAGGAACAGTGCGGTAGCCAGGTTGGTGATCATCAGCACCTTGAGCAGCATCCGCGAGCCTTCGCCCAGGGCATCGCTGAACGCCTTGGCCGCGGGCGTCACCCCATCGTTGATGACCACGATGCGCGCCCGCCAGTTGGCCACCTGGCGCGCGTCGACCGCGCCGGTGGCGAAGCCTGCGCGCATCTCGTCGGCCAGCCTATCGAGCTGGCGCAGGTAGTCGTCGCCGATATCCCAGTAATGAATGGCGGTTTCCATGTAGCTGATATGGCGGAAGTTGCGGTAGAACCAGATGATCCGGGCGACATCGTCGGGATGGTTGCCGCCCTGCAGGATGCCGCGACGGGCGGCCGCCAGGTCCGGCTCGGGGCGGTCCAGGGCCAGGCGCAGGTCGAAATCGCCCTGGGGCACGAGGATGGCGCGGCGGTAGCGGGCGTAGGTCAGCGGGTCGCGGTCATCGGCATAGAGGTTGAGGTAATAGATGGCGTCTTTCTGCGCCTTGGACCACAGGCTTTCGCCCGCCACATAGGCGCGCACGGCGGACAACGCGTAGAGACTCAGGCTGCCCAGCAGTACCTGGAACAGCACAACGGCGACGAAGGGCCAGATGATACCCAGCAGCCTTGGCGCTTCGAGAGTCCGATTTCCCTTCATGTAATCCCTGTCACGGCGGCAGATAAGGCACGAATCGACCTAGACAAAGCACAGCGTAGGCCATTTGCCATGAAGGAGCGACAAGCGACAAGCCCCAAGCGGCAAGAAAAGTGCGCTGACTTCAACTTGCCGCTTGCAGCTCGAAGCTTGAGGCAGCTTTTCAGGTTTGCTGCAGGTGACCGTAAAGCTTGGCGTAAAGCCCGCCCTCGGCGATCAGTTGCTGATGGTCGCCGTCCTCGGCCACATGGCCGCCATCGAACACCAGCACGCGGTCTGCCTGCTTCACCGCCGACAGCCGGTGGGCGATGATCAGCGTGGTACGGCCACTGAGGAAGCGCGCCAGGGCCTGGTGCAGGTTGTACTCGGTGGCGGCATCCAGCGCCGAGGTCGCCTCGTCGAGGATCACCACCTTTGGCTCGGCCAGCACCATCCTGGCGATCGCCAGGCGCTGGCGCTGGCCACCGGACAGGCGCACGCCGGAGCGCCCGACCACGCTGTCCAGGCCCTGGGGCAGCGCGGCGATGGTGGCGTCCAGCTGGGCGATGCGTAGCGCCTGCCAGCAGGCGTCGTCGCTGCAGTCACGACCCATGGCCAGGTTGGCGCGCACGCTGTCGTTGAACAGCGACGGCTGCTGCAGCACCACCGCGACATTTTCGCGCAGGGTCTCCAGGCCGATCTCCTGCAGGCTGGCGCCACCGAAGCGGATGGTCCCGGCCTGGGCGCCATACAGACCCAGCAGCAACTGCACCAGGGTGCTCTTGCCACCGCCACTGGCACCGACGATGGCGACCTTCTCGCCCGGCGCGATAGTCAGGTTGAGTTGGTCGAGCACCGGCTCGTCGGCATAGGCGAAACGCAGGTCGCGCACCTCGATACCGACCGTGGCGCGCCCGGCGAACGGGTCGGCGGCCGCCGGATACTGCGGTTCGTCGGCCCGCGCCAGCAGCTCGTTCAAGCGGCTCAGCGCGCCGCCGGCGGCGTAGTAGGCATATTGCAGGTTGAGCAACTGCTCCACCGGGCCGATCATGAACCACAAGTAGCTGAACACCGCGAGCATCTGGCCGATGGACAGGTCGGAGAACAGCACGGTGAGCATGGCCGCGGCGCGGAAGATATCGATACCGAACTGGAACAACAGCCCGCTGGCACGACCACTGGCGTCGCTCTTCCACTGCGAAGCCACCGCGAAATCGCGCACTTCCCGGGCCCGCAGCCCCAGGCGCCCGAGGAAATAACCCTGGCGGTTGCTGGCGCGGATTTCCTGGATTGCATCCAGGGTTTCCGACAATGCCTGGGTGAACCGCGCGGTGCTGTCGTTCTCGAGCTTTTTCAGGTGCTTGACGCGCTTGCCCAACTGCACGGTGAAGTAGATCACCAGCGGGTTGAACAGCAGGATCAGCAGCGCCAGCTGCCAATGCATCCAGATCAGAATCGCAGCGGTGCCGGTAAGGGTGAGCACCGCCACCAGGAAGCGGCTGAGGGTCTCACCGACGAACTTGTCGAGCGTGTCCAGGTCGGTGACCAGGTGAGTGGTCACCGTGCCACTGCCCAGGCTTTCGTATTCCTTGAGGGAAATGCGCTTGAGTCGCTCGATCAGGCGGATGCGCAAGCGGTAGACGATATCCTTGGCCAAACCGGCGAACAGCTTGGCCTGCACCACGTTGAACGCCAGCGCGGCCAGGCGCAGACCCAGGGTGGCGCACAGCATCAGGCCGATATAGCCCGCCGCCACCTGCCAGCCCGCGGGCAGGAAATTGTTCATCCACTGCAGCGCGGTGTCGCCATGGCCGAGCAGCACTTCGTCGACCAGCAGCGGCAGCAGCAACGGGATCGGTACGCTGCACAGGGCGGCGAGCACGGCCACCAGGTTGGCGGTCCACAGGGCTTTTTTGTGGTGCAGGGCCAGGCGGCGGATCTCCACCCAGCTCAGGCGATCGGGCACAGCGGGGGACTTCCCTGGCGCAGGGTCTGGCGACCCGGGCAGATCAAGCACAGGCGGCCTGCTGCAGCCAGCGGCCGAGCAAGGGTTGCAGGCTGTCCAGCGGCTGGTAGCCATTGGTCAGCAGGGCCAGTTGGCCATTGCGCTCGGCCAGCAAGGTGGGGAAGCCGGCGATGCCCAGGTCCTGCACCCAGGCGAAATCGGCACTGGTGGCGGCGCGACTGTCGTGGCTGGCGAAATGCGCGGCGAACGAATCGCGGTCGAAGGCGGCCTGGGCGGCCAGGTCCACCAACTGCGGGGCGCGGGTGACATCCACGCCCTGCGCGTAGAACGACGCCTGGATCAGCTTGAGCAAACGCCACATACCCTGCGCGTCCATCTCGCGCGCGGTCACCAGCGCGCGGCAGGCCGGCTCGGTGTCATAGACGAAGCCGGCGGGCATCGCCCCGTCGAAGCGGAACCCCTGCCCGGTGGCGTCATGCACGGCCTGCCAGTGCTCGAGGATGTACTTGCGCGTCGAGGCGTCCAAGGCGCTGCCACCGCTGCGCAGGCCACCCGGCACCAGACGGGTCTCGACCCCGGCCGCACGGGCCTGGGCGATCAGCGCCTCGGCTACCGGGGCGAAACCCCAGCACCAGGAGCACATCGGGTCCATCACATAGAGCAGGCGTGCGGACATGCATCAGGCCTCGGCTTTGTAGTTGTAACCGATCGGGTGTGGCAGGTTGCGCGCCTTGGCCAACTCGATCTGCTTCTGCCGATCCATGGCGCTGCGGCGGGTCTTCTCGCTGAGGCTGTCCCAGCAGTGTGGGCAACTCACGCCTGGCGAATAGTGCTCGGACTCGCGGTCCTTGGCATCGACCGGGTGGCGGCAGGCGTGGCACTGGTCGTACTCGCCCTCGCTGAGGTCGTGACGCACGGTGACCCGATTGTCGAACACGAAGCAGTCGCCGTCCCAGAGGCTTTCTTCCTGGGGGACTTCCTCAAAATATTTCAGCACCCCACCCTTGAGATGATAGACGGCTTCGAAGCCTTCACCGAGCATGTAGCTGGAGGCTTTTTCGCAACGGATGCCGCCGGTGCAGAACATCGCGACCTTCTTGTGCTTGCTCGGGTCGAAGTTGGCCTTGATGTAGTCGGGGAACTCGCGGAAGGTCTCGGTCTTCGGATCGACGGCGCCCTTGAAGGTGCCGATGGCCACTTCGTAGTCGTTGCGGGTGTCGATCAGCAACACTTCCGGGTCGCTGATCAGGGCGTTCCAGTCCTTGGGCTCGACATAGGTGCCGACGGCCTTGTTCGGGTCGACGCCGGGCACGCCCAGGGTGACGATCTCTTTCTTGAGCTTGACCTTGGTGCGGTAGAACGGCTGTTCGTCGCAGTACGACTCTTTATGGTCGACGTCCACCAAACGTGGGTCGTTGCGCAGCCAGGCCAACAGCGCGTCGATGCCTTCGCGGGTGGCCGAGACGGTGCCGTTGATACCTTCGTTGGCCAGCAGCAGGGTGCCTTTGACGCCGTTGTCGAGCATGGCCTTGAGCAGCGGCTCGCGTAGTTCGACGTAGTCTTCGAGGGTGACGAACTTGTACAGCGCCGCCACGACGATCGGTTGAGTCATGAAGCCGAATCTCCAGGTGGTTGCCCTCGTAAGGGGCGGACCGGGTTTGACATAAAAAGCATGGGGGCGCGTTGCGCCCCTTTCGCGGCACAAGGCCGCTCCTACAGGGGGAATACGTATTCCTGCAGGAGCGGCCTTGTGCCGCGAAAGGGCCGCAACGCGGCCCCCGGATTTTGCGCAATTGTACCAGAACGACGGAAAGGATTCAGTGCCCGCCGCCGGCGCACACCGGCGAGGCTGGCGCGGCGCCGACTGCCGCCCACTCTTCGGGCGTGTAGGTGTGAATCGCCAGGGCATGAATCTCGCCCATCAGCTCACCCATGGTGGCGTAGACCTTCTGGTGGCGCTTGACGCTGTTCAGCCCGGCGAACTGCTCGCTGACCAGCACCGCCTTGTAGTGCGTTTCCTGGCCACGGCTGTGCATATGGCTTTCGTTGTGCACTTCAAGGTGCTGGTCGCCCAAGGGCGCCAGCTGCTGTTCGATGCGTTGCTGCATGCTCATCGCGTCAGGCTCACTTCTTCGCCGGGGCGGCGGCCTTGCCGGCGCTCGGGTCGAGTTCCTTGGTCATGTCCTCGAGCAGCTTGTTGACCACCGGCACCGCCGGTTCCAGGCTCTGCTGGGTCAGTTGGGCCGACTGCTGGGTGACCTTGGGCATTTCGCGCAGGACTTTCTTGCCCAGCGGCGACTCGTAGAACTTGACCAGGTCGTTCAGCTCGGCCTCGGTGAAGGTCGCGGTGTACAGGTTGACCATCTGCGGCTTGAGTTTCTTCCAGCCGATGGCGTTGTCCAGGGCTGCGTTAGCCTTGGCCTGGTAGCTGTCGAGCACGGTTTTCTTGGAGGCCGGGGCCTTGGTCTGCTCGAAACGCTGGGCGAACATCTGCTGGACCTGCATGTACACCGGGGTGCCCAGCTTGTCGGCATTGGCCAGGGTCAGGAATTTCTCGGCGGCAGCATTGTGGGCTGGAGTGGCTGCGAGTACCTGGCCGCTGGCGCAAACCAGGGCAACGGCGGCACAGAGGGCACGGAGACGGGTCATTGCATTTCCTTCAAGAGAGGGAGGCGGATACCTCAGGGTAGAGCATTCTGCGCCGTGATGGCGAAGTGCTCAAGTGGCACGACGAGCGATGGAACCGCTGTGTCGAATCAGGGCCTAAACTGCGGTTTCGAACTACCAAAGGAGTGAGCGCAGCATGAGCCGTATCGAGACAGACAGCCTGGGCCCGGTCGAAGTTCCAGAGGACGCCTACTGGGGGGCGCAGACCCAGCGTTCGCTGATCAACTTCGCCATCGGCAAGGAGCGCATGCCGCTGGCGGTGCTGCACGCCCTGGCGCTGATCAAGAAAGCCGCTGCCCGGGTCAACGACCGCAACGGCGATTTGCCCGCCGATATCGCCCGGCTGATCGAGCAGGCCGCCGACGAAGTGCTCGACGGCGAGCACGACACCCAGTTCCCGCTGGTGGTCTGGCAGACCGGCAGCGGCACCCAGAGCAACATGAACGTCAACGAGGTGATCGCCGGGCGCGCCAACGAGCTGGCTGGCAAGGGCCGTGGCGGCAAGGCGCCGGTGCACCCCAACGATCACGTCAACCGTTCGCAAAGTTCCAACGACTGCTTCCCCACCGCCATGCACATCGCCGCCGCCCAGGCCGTGCACAGCCAGCTGCTGCCGGCGATCGCCGAGCTGTCCGCGGGGCTGGCCGAGCTGTCGGCGCGCCACATTCACCTGGTCAAGACCGGGCGCACGCACATGATGGACGCAACGCCCATCACCTTCGGCCAGGAGGTCTCGGCCTTCGTCGCCCAGCTCGACTACGCCCAGCGCGCCATCCGCGCGACCTTGCCGGCGGTGTGCGAACTGGCCCAGGGTGGCACGGCGGTGGGCACCGGGCTGAACGCCCCGCACGGCTTCGCCGAAGCGATTGCCGCGGAACTGGCCGCGCTCTCCGGCCTGCCGTTCGTTACCGCGCCGAACAAGTTCGCCGCCCTCGCCGGCCACGAGCCGCTGACCAGCCTGGCCGGGGCGCTGAAGACCCTGGCCGTGGCGCTGATGAAGATCGCCAACGACCTGCGCCTGCTGGGCTCCGGCCCGCGTGCGGGGATTGCCGAGGTCCGCCTGCCAGCCAACGAGCCGGGCAGCTCGATCATGCCCGGCAAGGTCAACCCGACCCAGTGCGAGGCCTTGTCGATGCTGGCCTGTCAGGTGCTGGGCAACGACGCCGCGATCGGTTTCGCCGCCAGCCAGGGGCATCTGCAGTTGAACGTGTTCAAACCGGTGATCATCCACAACCTGCTGCAGTCGATCGAGCTGCTGGCCGATGGCTGTCGCAACTTCCAGCAACACTGCGTGGCCGGCATCGAGCCGGACGCCGAGCAGATGGCCGCGCACCTGGAGCGGGGGCTGATGCTGGTGACCGCGTTGAACCCGCACATCGGTTATGACAAGGCGGCGGAAATCGCCAAGAAGGCCTATAGCGAGGGCAAGACCCTGCGCGAGGCGGCGTTGCAGTTGAAGTACCTGACCAACGAGCAGTTCGACCAGTGGGTGCGGCCAGAGAACATGCTGGCGCCCGGCGGCAAAGGTTGACTCATCACCTGTAGCAGCGGCCTTTCGCGACTCAAGGCCGCTCCTACAGGTATCGCGTCGGGTTATTGGGCCTGCGCCCTCTTCGCCCTCCATCCCGCGATCAGCGACGGCCCCAGCGCCACCAGCGCCGAGCCCAGCACCACCGTCACCGCTCCGACATACCCCAGGGCGTTGATCTGTTCGGCGTGAACATAAGCCGGCCACAACCAGGCGCCCAGCGCCACCGCAACGAACGTCACCAACGGCGTCAGCGCCAGGGTCGCGCTGACCCGCGAGGCCTCCCAATGCGCCAAGGCCTCGGCGAACGCGCCATAGGCCACCAGCGTGTTCAGGCAGCAGGCCAGCAGCAGCCAGCCCTGCAACGGGCTGAGCTGCAGCGCCTCCAGCGGATGCACCCAGGGCGTGAGCAGCAGCGCGCAGCACAGGTAGATCACCATCATCACCTGCTGCGAATTCCACACCGTCAGCAGCTGCTTCTGACTCAGGGCATAGAACACCCAGATGCTGGTCGCCAGGAGGATGGTCAGCACCCCGGTGGTGTAGGTACCCAGCGAGCCGAGCAATTCCTCCAGGCGCTGGTTGAAGAACAATGCAAACCCAGCCAGCAGCACCAACAGGCCCAAGCCCTGCC
Organism: Pseudomonas sp. RIT623; assembly: GCF_004519305.1. Classification (GTDB taxonomy): domain Bacteria; phylum Pseudomonadota; class Gammaproteobacteria; order Pseudomonadales; family Pseudomonadaceae; genus Aquipseudomonas. The sequence goes on from NZ_SOZA01000002.1 coordinate 43,339, forward strand.
CCAGGCTGAAACGCTCCTTGAATACCAGCACGCTGGCCACCAGCAGCAACACCGGGCCCAGTTGCACCACCAGTTGCGCGGTACCGGGGCTGAGCAGCTTGAGGCCGACCAGGTACAGCACGTAGTTGCCCACTAGCCCAGCTACCGCGATGGCCACCAAGCCCCTGCCCTTGGCGCCCAAGCGGCGCAGCGACGGCAAGCGGCGGTGGGCGGCCAGCCAGGCGAACAGCAGGCCGCCCGAGACGGACAGGCGGTACCAGGTGACCGTCACCGGGTCCATCACCTGCAACACCTGCTTGAGCTTGATCGGCAGGATGCCCCAGAGCAACGCGGTCAACAGCGCCAACAGCAGGCCATGGACCCAGCGTCCGGAAGAAATGTGCATGCTGTCCTCGAGTCGGGCCTTGGTGGGGAGCGTGCAGTCTAAAGGTTGGCCGGGGAGGATGTGACGGGAAAAGATTTCATCAAGTCATTCCCTGTGCGCATGCTGTACCGCCCGGTTCGCCAGCAGGTGACGCGCATGGGGTTTGCAAGTCAGGCTGGTCACGGGGTTGTTATTTCTTGTGCTTGGCCAACGCCGCCTCCAGTGCCTGGTTGATGGTGCGCAGCACCTTCACCCGCGCCCAACGCTTGTCGTTGGCTTCTACCAGGGTCCAGGGCGCAATCTCGGTGCTGGTGCGGTCGACCATGTCGCCCACCGCCTCGGCATAGACATCCCACTTGTCGCGGTTGCGCCAGTCTTCCTCGGTGATCTTGTAGCGCTTGAACGGAATCTGCTCGCGCTCCTCGAAGCGCTCCAGCTGGGTCTGCTGGTCGATGGCCAGCCAGAACTTGACCACCACCACCCCGGCGTTGCTCAACTGTTCCTCGAAGTCGTTGATCTCGCCGTAGGCACGCATCCAGTCGGCCGGGCTGCAAAAGCCCTCGACCCGCTCCACCAGCACCCGGCCATACCAGGAGCGGTCGAAGATGGTGAACTTGCCGCGGGCCGGGATATGCCGCCAGAACCGCCACAGGTACGGCTGGGCGCGTTCTTCCTCGGTGGGCGCGGCAATCGGCACGATGCGGTACTGGCGTGGGTCCAGCGCCGCCGCCACGCGGCGGATCGCCCCGCCCTTGCCCGCCGCGTCATTGCCCTCGAACACCGCCACCAGGGCGTGGCGGCGCATGCGCTTGTCGCGCAGCAAGCCGGCGAGCCGGGCCTGTTCGGTGACCAACTGCTCGGCGTAATCCTTCTTGTCCAGGCTCAGGGTCATGTCCAGGGCACCGAGCAGGCTTTTCTGGTCGATGCTGCGCCCCAGCGGCGCGACATTGCCCTGGTGCTTGGGCGGGGTATTGGCCAAGGCCGCCTGCAAGCTCTCCAGCAGGATCCGCCCAACCGCCAGGCTGCGGTAATACGGGTCGACGCCCTCGACCACATGCCAGGGCGCATAGTCGCGGCTGGTGCGGCGCAGCACGCGCTCGCCGAAACGCACGAAGCGGTCGTAGGTTTGCGACTGCTGCCAGTCCAGCGGGCTGATGCGCCAGTTGTGCAGCGGATCGTCGCGCAGCGCCTTGAGCCGGGCCTTCATCTGTTTCTTGGACAGGTGGAACCAGAACTTGATGATCAACGCGCCTTCCTCGCAGAGCATCTGCTCCAGGCGCTCGGCCCCGGCGATGGCCTGGTCGAGCACGGCATCCTTGAACTGGCCATGCACCCGGCCTTCGAGCATCTGGCTGTACCAGTTGCCGAAGAACACCCCCATCCGCCCTTTCGGCGGTAGTGCCCGCCAGTAGCGCCAGGCCGGCGGGCGGGCCAGTTCTTCGTCGGTCTGCTGGTCGAAGGTGCGCACCTCGATCAGCCGCGGGTCCATCCATTCGTTGAGCAGCTTGACCGTTTCGCCCTTGCCCGCGCCCTCGATGCCGTTGATCAGCACTATCACCGGGAACCGCGCCTGCTGCTTGAGTTCGTACTGGGCCTCGAGCAGCGCCTCGCGCAGGGCGGGAACCTCGGCCTCGTAGGTGTCCTTGTCGATGCTGTGACCGATTTCGGCGGATTCGAACATGGATGGCTCCTTCAATGGATAAGCAAGACTAGCGGAATTGTGCTTCGCCTGTACCGGCCTATTCGCCGGCGAGCCGGCTCCTACGGTGATCGCGCCGCAGGTACGAACTGCGTAAATTCCACGGATGACATAAAATCCGCCCATTCGCTGCAACCGAGCCAACCATGTCCACCCTCCTTCAGCATGCCCAGATCGACTGGGACGACCAGGGCCGCCCTCATTCCCGGCAATACGACGATGTCTATTTCGCCATCAACGAGGGCATCGACGAGACCCTGCACGTGTTCATCGAGCAGAATCACCTGCGCCAGCGCTTCGCAGAAATGACAGCGCACGGCTGCCTGGTGATTGGCGAGACGGGCTTTGGCACCGGCATGAACTTCTTTTGCGCCTGGCAACTGTTCGCCGAGCTGGCCCCCGCCGAGGCACGCCTGCATTTCGTCAGCGTCGAGAAGTACCCGCTGAGCCGCGACGATCTGGCCCGGGCCATGCAACTGTGGCCGCAGCTGGCGGCCTTCACCCAGCCGCTACTGGCGCAGTACGTGGCGATTCACCCAGGTTTCCAGCAGTTCAGCCTCGACGGCGGCCGGGTCACCCTCACCTTGATGATCGGCGATGCGCTGGAGCAACTGCCGCAACTGGACGCGCACATCGACGCCTGGTTCCTCGACGGCTTCGCCCCGGCGAAAAACCCCGACATGTGGACACCGGAGCTGTTTGCCCAACTGGCGCGCCTGTCTCATCCCGGCACCACGCTTGGCACCTTCACCACCACCGGCTGGGTGCGTCGCGGCTTGATCGACGCCGGTTTCAGCATGAAGAAGGTGCCGGGTATCGGCAAGAAGTGGGAGGTGATGCACGGTGTCTACAGCGGCACGCCAGCAAGCCCCGTGGCGCCCTGGTACGCACGCCCGACGCCCTTGCCGGGGCCGCGCGAGGCACTGGTGATCGGCGCGGGCCTGGCCGGCAGCGCCACGGCCCGCAGCCTGGCCAGCCGTGGCTGGCAGGTCAGCGTGCTGGAGCGTCACGCCGGCCCTGCCCGGGAAGCCTCAGGCAACCCCCAGGGCGTGCTGTACCTCAAGCTGTCGGCCCACGGTACCGCCCTGTCGCAGATGATCCTCGCCGGCTTCGGCTACACCCGCCGCTGGCTCGAACGCCTGCAGCGCGGCCAGGACTGGGATGCCTGCGGCGTGCTGCAATTGGCGTTCGATGAAGCAGAAAGCCAACGCCAGGCCAAGCTTGCCGCCGCCTTCGACCGCAGCCTGCTGCAACCGCTAGAGCGTGAGCAGGCCCAGGCCTTGGCCGGGGTGGCGCTGGCCAGCGGCGGCCTGTTCTACCCCGAAGGGGGCTGGGTGCATCCGCCGGCCCTGTGCCAGGCCCAGCTGGCGCACCCGCGTATTCGCCTGCTCAGCCATGCCAACGTCATCGAACTGCGCAAGGCCGACGGCCTGTGGCAGGCCTGGGACGGCGAGCGCCTGCTGGCCAGCGCGGCGCTGGTGGTGCTGGCCGGGGCAGCCGACGTTCGCCATTTCCCGGCTTGCGCCGGGTTGCCGCTCAAGCGTATCCGCGGGCAGATCACCCGCCTGCCCGCCACCCTGGCCAGCCAGGCGCTGAACACGGTGGTGTGCGCCGAAGGCTATGTGGCGCCCCCGCGCGGCGCTGAACACACCCTGGGCGCCAGCTTCGACTTCCATAACCAGGACACCACGCCCAGCGTCGCCGAGCACCAGGGCAACCTGGCACTGCTGGAGGAAATCTCCAGCGACCTGGCGCAACGCCTGGGCGCCGCCGAACTCGACCCGGCGCTGCTCGAAGGCCGCGCGGCGTTTCGTTGCACCAGCCCGGACTACCTGCCCATCGTCGGGCCGCTGGCAGACCCCGAACGGTTCGCCGAGCATTATGCCGTGCTGGGCAAGGACGCGAGGCAGGTGCCCGCCGTGGCGTGTCCATGGCTGGAAGGGTTGTATGTGAACAGCGGGCATGGCTCGCGAGGGCTGATTACCGCGCCGCTGTGCGGCGAGCTGATTGCCGCGTGGGCCAGTGGCGAACCGCTGCCGGTGCCCAGGGCGGTGGCCGAGGCATGCCACCCCAACCGCTTTGCCTTGCGCCGGTTGATTCGCGGGCAGTAAGCGGTAGCAACCATCGCGGGACGAGCCCGCTGCCAAGCCCCCGCGATGGCCGCTCACCCTATATAACTGATTGATCTAAAACTCTTGCAAACCACTCAGGTCCCTACCTAAGTGGCCCATTTTTGGGTGCACACCTCCCCAACGGCAAAACCGGTAAGGACTTATGTGCGGATTAGCAGGAGAGTTACGTTTCACCCCCATCGACCAAGCCCCCCGCCCGGCGGACCTCGCCGCGGTGGAGCGCATCACCCACCACCTGGCGCCCCGCGGCCCCGACGCCTGGGGCTTCCATAGCCAGGGCCCGATCGCCCTCGGCCACCGCCGGCTGAAGATCATGGACCTGTCCGACGGCTCGGCGCAGCCGATGGTCGACAGCACCCTGGGCCTGTCGCTGGCCTTCAACGGCGCCATCTACAACTTCCCCGAGCTGCGCGAAGAGCTGCAAGCCCTGGGCTACAGCTTCTGGTCCGACGGTGACACCGAGGTGCTGCTCAAGGGCTACCATGCCTGGGGCGCGGCGCTGCTGCCCAAGCTCAACGGCATGTTCGCCCTGGCCATCTGGGAGCGCGATGCCCAGCGCCTGTTCCTGGCCCGCGACCGGCTCGGCGTCAAGCCACTGTACCTGTCGCGCAACGGCGAACGCCTGCGCTTCGCCTCGACCCTGCCGGCGTTGCTCAAAGGCGGCGACATCGACCCGATGATCGACCCAGTGGCGCTCAACCACTACCTCAACTTCCATGCCGTGGTGCCCGCGCCGCGCACCCTGCTGGCCAACGTGCAGAAACTCGAGCCCGGCAGCTGGATGCGCATCGACTGCCACGGCGAAGTCGAACGCCAAACCTGGTGGCAACTGCACTACGGCGCCAACCCCGACGAGCGCGAGCTCGACCTGGAAGGCTGGACCAGCCGCGTGCTCGACGCCACCCGCGACGCCGTGGCGATTCGTCAGCGCGCGGCGGTGGACGTTGGCGTGCTGCTGTCCGGCGGCGTCGACTCGAGCCTGCTGGTCGGCTTGCTGCGCGAGGCCGGGGTGGACGACCTGTCGACTTTCTCCATCGGCTTCGAGGATGCCGGCGGCGAGCGCGGCGACGAATTCCAGTACTCCGACCTGATCGCCCGGCACTATGGCACCCGTCACCATCAGTTGCGCATTGCCGAACACGAGATCATCGAGCAGTTGCCCGCCGCCTTCCGCGCCATGAGCGAGCCGATGGTCAGCCACGACTGCATCGCCTTCTACCTGCTGTCGCGGGAAGTGGCCAAGCACTGCAAGGGCGTGCAGAGTGGCCAGGGCGCCGACGAGCTGTTCGCCGGCTACCACTGGTACCCCCAGGTTGACGGCGCCGAGGATGCCTTCGCGGCCTACCGCGACGCCTTCTTCGACCGTAGCCACGCCGAGTACCGCGACACCGTGCAGGCCCCCTGGCTGCTGGAGACCGACGTGGCCGGCGACTTCGTCCGCGAGCACTTCGCCCGCCCCGGCGCGCCGGACGCGGTGGACAAGGCCCTGCGCCTGGACAGCACGGTGATGCTGGTGGACGACCCGGTCAAACGGGTGGACAACATGACCATGGCCTGGGGCCTGGAGGCGCGCACGCCATTCCTGGACTACCGCCTGGTGGAGCTGTCGGCGCGCATCCCGGCGCGCTTCAAGTTGCCCGACGGCGGCAAGCAGGTGCTCAAGCAGGCCGCGCGGCGGGTCATCCCCCACGAGGTGATCGACCGCAAGAAAGGCTACTTCCCGGTGCCCGGCCTCAAGCACTTGCAAGGCGCCACCCTGGAGTGGGTACGCGAGCTGCTGACCGACCCGAGCCAGGACCGTGGCCTGTTCAAGCCGGCGATGCTCGACCGCCTGCTGAGCAATCCCCATGGCCAGCTCACCCCATTGCGCGGCTCCAAGCTATGGCAACTGGCGGCCCTGAACCTGTGGTTCAGCGAACAAGGAATCTGACCGATGAAAGCTCACGAGATCGCTTACGGTCAGCGCCTGCTGCGCGGCCAGGCGCCGTCCTACGAGCGCCTGCAGGCGCGCCTGGCCGGCGACGGCAGCGAACCCCACGACCGACCACGGGCGGTGCATTGCGGCTGGGGCCGATTGCTGATCGGGCATACCTATGCCGACCCGCTGACCCTGGCCGAAGACCTGCTCGAGGAGCGTGGCGGCGAGCGCGACATCGCCCTGTACGTCGCCGCGCCTCAGCAGGTACTGGCCCAGGCACCGCAGCAGTTGTTCCTCGACCCGTCGGACACCTTGCGCCTGTGGTTCACCGACTACCGCCCGGCGCAACGGGTGTTTCGCGGTTTTCGCATCCGCCGGGCGCAGAGCGCGGCGGACTGGCAAGCCATCAACACCCTGTACCTGGCCCGCGGCATGCTGCCGGTCGATGTCGAGCGCCTCACCCCGCGCCATCAGGGCGGCCCGGTGTACTGGCTGGCCGAAGACGAGGACAGCAACGCAGTGATCGGCAGCGTCATGGGCCTGGACCACAGCAAGGCCTTCGACGACCCCGAGCACGGCTGCAGCCTGTGGTGCCTGGCGGTGGACCCGCACTGCACCCGCCCGGGGGTCGGCGAGGTGCTGGTGCGCCACCTGATCGAGCACTTCATGAGCCGTGGCCTGGCCTGCCTGGACCTGTCTGTCCTGCACGACAACCGCCAGGCCAAGCGCCTGTACAAGAAGCTGGGCTTTCGCAACCTGCCGACCTTCGCGGTCAAGCGCAAGAACGGCATCAACCAGCCACTGTTCCTCGGCCCCGGCCCGGAGGCGACTCTCAACCCCTACGCGCGAATCATCGTCGACGAGGCGCTGCGCCGGGGCATCGAGGTGCAGGTGGACGATGCTGGCGCAGGCTTGTTCACCCTCAGCCTGGGTGGCAGGCGGGTACGGTGCCGCGAGTCGCTGAGCGACCTGACCAGCGCCGTGACCATGACCCTGTGCCAGGACAAGCGCCTGACCCGGCAAGCCTTGCACCAGGCCGGGCTGCAAGTGCCGGCGCAGCAGTTGGCGGGCAACGCCGACGACAACCTGGCGTTTCTCGACGAACACGGCGCGCTGGTGGTCAAGCCCGTGGATGGCGAGCAAGGCCAGGGCGTGGCCGTAAACCTCACCTGCCACGAGGACGTCACCCACGCCGTGGAACAGGCCCGGCGTTTCGACAGCCGCGTGCTGCTGGAGAGTTTCCATGCCGGCAGCGATCTGCGCATCGTGGTGATCGGCTACGAAGTGGTGGCGGCGGCGATCCGTCATCCGGCGCAGGTGATTGGCGACGGCAGCCATAGCATTCGCGCGTTGATCCAGGCGCAAAGCCGCCGTCGCCAGGCGGCCACCGGCGGCGAGAGCCGCATACCGCTCGATGAGGAAACGGCACGCACGCTCAAGGCCGCCGGCCTGGGCTACGACGACATCCTCCCGGCCGGGCAGCGGCTGGCTGTGCGCCGCACCGCCAACCTGCATACCGGCGGCACCCTGGAGGACGTCACCGCGCGCCTGCACCCGGTGCTGGCCGATGCCGCCGTGCGCGCCGCCCGCGCCCTGGAAATTCCCATGGTGGGCCTGGACTTCATGGTCCGCGATGCCGAGCACCCGGACTACGTGATCATCGAGGCCAACGAACGGGCCGGGCTGGCCAACCATGAACCGCAGCCCACCGCCGAGCGGTTTGTCGACTTGCTGTTTCCGCATAGCCGCCCCTTGGCCTGACAGCCCTTCGGTTTTGGGTAGGAGCGGCCTTGTGTCGCGAAAGGGGTGCGCAGCGCCCCCCGGTTTCAGCTTCGCCACAGCCATTGCCGGGCCCGCTTTGCGGGCCTTTCGCGACACAAGGCCGCTGCTACAAAAACCTGCCGCAATTTGACAATTCAACTCGACCGGAGACCTGGACATGTCCGAACGACACCTCGAACCCGACCTCGACTACCTCAAGCGGGTACTGCTGGAGATGCTCGCCATCCCCAGCCCCACCGGTTTCACCGACACCATCGTGCGCTACGTCGCCGAACGCCTGGACGAACTGGGCATTCCCTTCGAGCTGACTCGCCGCGGCACCATCCGCGCCACCCTCAAGGGTCGGCAGAATTCGCCCGACCGCGCCGTGTCCGCTCACCTGGACACCATCGGCGCCAGCGTGCGCCAGTTGCAGGACAACGGCCGCCTGGCACTGGCGGCGGTGGGCTGCTGGTCGAGCCGCTTCGCCGAGGGCAGCCGTGTCAGCGTGTTCACCGACACCGGCGTATACCGTGGCAGCGTGCTGCCGCTGATGGCCAGTGGGCACGCCTTCAACACCGCCATCGACCAGATGCCGGTCAGCTGGGAGCACGTGGAAGTGCGCCTGGACGCCTACTGCGCCACCCGCGCCGATTGTGAAGCGCTGGGGATCGCCATCGGCGACTTCGTCGCCTTCGACCCGCTGCCCGAATTCACCGAAAGCGGCCATATCAGTGCCCGGCACCTCGACGACAAGGCCGGCGTGGCCGCCTTGCTGGCGGCGCTCAAGGCCGTGGTGGAGAGCGGCCGTCAACCACTGATCGACTGCCACCCGCTATTCACCATCACCGAGGAAACCGGCTCGGGCGCCGCAGGCGCCCTGCCTTGGGATGTCAGCGAGTTCGTCGGCATCGACATCGCGCCGGTGGCGCCGGGGCAGGCCTCCAGCGAGCATGCGGTGAGCGTGGCCATGCAGGATTCGTCCGGCCCCTACGACTACCACTTGTCGCGGCACCTGCTGAAACTGGCCGGCGACCAGGACCTGCCGGTGCGCCGCGACCTGTTCCGCTACTATTTCAGCGACGCCCACTCGGCAGTGACCGCCGGCCACGATATCCGCACCGCGCTGGTGGCGTTCGGCTGCGATGCCACCCATGGTTATGAACGCACCCATATCGACAGCCTCGCCGCCCTGAGCAAACTATTGGCCGGCTACCTGCTCAGCCCACCGGTGTTCGCCAGCGACTCGCAACCGGCCAGCGCCTCGCTGGAGCGCTTCAGCCATCAGCTGGAACATGACGCGCAAATGGAGAGCGAGACCCGGGTGCCGGCGGTGGACAGCCTGGTGGGAAACAAAGGCTGACGCCCTGGGCCCCTGGGGTGGCCACAAATGCCGGTGCCTGCCACCGCGGTGCCTGGTTCGCCAGCAAGCTGGCTCCTACAGGCGTGAGCATGCTCTCTGACACAGCATGCTCACGCAATTTCACGTAGCATGCACACACCCCCACCACCATCGCCCCAGACCATGCTGATCCCCCACGAGCAACTCGAAGCCGAAACCCTGACCCGCCTGATCGAAGACTTCGTCACCCGCGACGGCACCGACAACGGCGATGACACGCCGCTGGAAACCCGAGTCCTGCGCGTGCGCCAGGCGCTGGCCAGGGGCCAGGCGTTCATTTTGTTCGACATGGACAGCCAGCAGTGCCAGTTGCTGGCCAGGCACGAAGTGCCCCGCGAGTTGCTCGAGTGACGCCCCGGGCGCTGGCTATCAGGCTTGCGCCTCCTCCCGCGCCTGCGCCTTGATCCGCTTGTACACCTCGACCCGGTGTACCTCCACCTCGCGCGGTGCAATGATGCCGAAACGCACCTGCCCGCCCTTCTCGATCCCCATCACCTGGATGCGGATGTCATCTGCAATGACGATCACCTCGCCTTTTTCACGTCCGATTACCAGCATGTACCGATCCTCCTGCTCACGGGAAAATCGGAGACTGCACCGGCCGCCTTCACCTACTCAATCGTTCACCAGACAAATAGACCGATCCCACATAAAGCGGTAAATATCCCTACAGATCATTCCTGTTAATGGCTGTTTCTGCGCTGTTTCGCGCGCATTTTCAGCGCCATCTCGGCCATCTCGTCATACAGCCGCTGCGGCGCCTGGCACTTGAGCTGCCAGGCCTGGCGTCCGGCTTCGTGCGGCAGGATGAGGAACTCCCCCGCCGCGACCTGGGCATGGATATGCTCGGCGATATCGGCGGCACTGATCGGCGAGCCCTCGAGCAGCTTGCCCACCTGGGCCTTCATCGCCGGGTCCGGGCCGCGGAACGAGTCGAGCAGGTTGGTCTGGAAGAACGATGGGCAGACCACATGCACCGCCACCTCGACCTGGCGCAGTTCCACCAGCAGGCTCTCGGACAACGCCAGCACGCCGGCCTTGGCGACGTTGTAGTTGCTCATGCCCGGGCCCTGCATCAGGGCCGCCATCGAGGCGATATTGATGATCCGCCCACGGCTGCGCTCGAGCTGCGCCAGGAATGCCTTGCAGCCCTTGACCACGCCCATCAGGTTGACCGCGATCTGCCAGTCCCAATCCTCCAGGGACAACTCGGCGAAAAAACCACCCGCGGCCACCCCGGCATTGTTGACGATCGCGTCGATGCCGCCGAACTTCTCCTCGCAGGCCTGGGCCAAGGCGGTGAGCTGGCTGTAGTCGCGCACGTCGCAACGCTGGATGAAGCCGTCGCCGCCGGCCTGGCGCACCAGCGCCAGGGTTTCCTGCAGCCCGGCCTCGTTGACATCGGCCAAGGCCAGGCGCCAGCCGTCTCGCGCCCAGCGCAGGGCGATCTCGCGGCCCAGGCCGGAGCCGGCCCCGGTGATCATCATTCGGTTGTGCATGGTCAAGCGCCTTGAACAGTGAGAGTGGGCTGGAGTCTAGCCAGAACCCCCCCCTGGCGGTGCGGCATCAGGGTGCTGAATACAGCGGTATCCAAGCTGCGGGCGCCCAAAACGGATTGAATTTTTGCCTGACGGTACCGGTCGGAATCTGTAAGCGCCCGGCCTCGCCTGCGCCAGCCCTTCCATCACGCAAGGACTCCACCATGACCACGATCCTCATCATCATCCTGATCCTGCTGCTGATCGGTGGCTTACCGGTCTTCCCCCATTCCCGCGCCTGGGGCTATGGCCCGTCCGGTATTGTCGGCGTGGTGCTGGTGATCCTGCTGATCCTGGTGTTGCTGGGCCACATATGACGCCCTGAAACGACAACGCCCCGGCTTGGGCCGGGGCGTTGCGCGTTCAGCTCAACAGGTCAGTGCGAGACCGCGCCGCTGGCCCCCAGGCCAGTCTGCGAACGGACGAACTGCGGGAAGAACAGCGCGCGCTCGTCTTCAGCGGCCTTGGACTTGTCGGTGACCGAGAAGAACCAGATGCCGGCGAAGGCGATGATCATCGAGAACAGTGCCGGGTACTCATACGGGTAAATGGCTTTCTCATGGCCGAGGATCTGCACCCAGATGGTCGGGCCGAGGACCATCAGGCCCACCGCGCTGATCAAGCCCATCCAGCCACCGATCATGGCGCCGCGGGTGGTCAGCTTCTTCCAGTACATCGAGAGCAGCAGGACCGGGAAGTTGCAGCTGGCGGCGATGGAGAACGCCAGGCCGACCATGAAGGCGATGTTCTGGTTCTCGAACAGGATGCCCAGGCCAATCGCCAGCACGCCCAGGGCAACGGTGGTGATCTTCGACACGCGAATCTCGTCCTTGTCGTTGGCCTTGCCTTTGCGCCAGACACTGGCGTAAAGGTCGTGGGACACCGCCGAGGCGCCGGCCAGGGTCAAGCCGGCGACCACCGCCAGGATGGTGGCGAAGGCCACCGCCGAGATGAAGCCGAGGAAGATGCTACCGCCCACCGCATCGGCAAGGTGCACCGCGGCCATGTTGTTGCCACCCAGCAGGGCGCCGGCGGCATCCTTGAAGTCCGGGTTGGTGCTGACCAGCAGGATCGCGCCGAAGCCGATGATGAAGGTCAGAATGTAGAAGTAGCCGATGAAGCCGGTGGCGTAGAGCACGCTCTTGCGCGCTTCCTTGGCATCGCTGACGGTGAAGAAGCGCATCAGGATGTGCGGCAGGCCAGCGGTGCCGAACATCAGCGCCAGGCCCAAGGAGAATGCCGAGATCGGGTCCTTGACCAGGCCGCCCGGGCTCATGATCGCCTCGCCCTTGGCATGCACCTTGATCGCCTCGGAGAACAGCGTGTTGAAGTCGAAGCCCACGTGTTTCATCACCATCAGTGCCATGAAGCTGGCACCGGACAGCAGCAGCACCGCCTTGATGATCTGCACCCAGGTGGTGGCGAGCATGCCGCCGAACAACACGTACAGGCACATCAGGATGCCGACCAGGATCACCGCGACATGGTAGTCGAGGCCGAACAGCAGTTGGATCAGCTTGCCGGCACCGACCATCTGCGCGATCAGGTAGAAGGCCACCACCACCAGCGAACCGGAGGCCGACAGGGTGCGGATCTCTTTTTGCCCGAGGCGGTATGAGGCGACGTCGGCGAAGGTGTACTTGCCAAGGTTGCGCAGGCGTTCGGCAATCAGGAACAGGATGATCGGCCAGCCGACCAGGAAACCGATGGAGTAGATCAGGCCATCGTAGCCGGAGGTGAACACCAGCGCGGAAATGCCCAGGAACGAGGCCGCCGACATGTAGTCGCCGGCAATCGCCAGGCCGTTCTGGAAGCCGGTGATGCGGCCACCGGCAGCATAATAGTCAGACGCCGACTTGTTGCGCTTGGAGGCCCAGTAGGTAATCCCCAGGGTGAAACAAACGAAGGCCACGAACATGGCGATCGCCGAAACGTTCAGCGGCTGCTTGTGCACCTCGCCGGTCAGGGCGTCGGCGGCCCACACGGCGGGTGCGAAAGCGCCGCAGGCCAGAACGGCCAGGGTCTTGGCGTGACGGATCATTGCTTGGCCTCCTCGAGGATCGCCTTGTTCAATTCATCGAACTCGCCGTTGGCGCGGCGCACGTAGATGGCGGTGAGCACGAACGCCGAGACGATCAGGCCGACACCCAGGGGAATACCCCAGGTGATCGACGAATCGGGGCTCAACTTGGCACCCAGCAGATGCGGGCCATAGGCGATGAGGAGGATGAAGGCGCAGTAGAGGCCGAGCATGATCGCCGAGAGAATCCAGGCGAAACGCTCGCGCTTGGTGACCAGCTCCTTGAAGCGCGGGCTGTTCTGTATCGAGAGGTAAATGCTGTCGTTCATTGTTTTTGTCCTAGCAGCACAGATTAGGGAGAACCCGACTCCACTTTATGCTGCCGTTGGACGCCAACCAGACGACCTTAGTCTTAGATGCAACGGTGTTTTACAGATTTGGTAACAACCCGTCGTAGATCGCGGGCCAAGCCCACTCCCACGCAGTACTTCGAAATCCGCGGGAGCGGGCTTGGCCCGCGATAGGCATACGCCAACTTCCGATTATTTACCCGTCCACTCCTTGACCCGTTCCGGGTGCTTGGCCACCCAGTCCTTGGCCGCGGCTTCAGGCTTGGCACCCTCCTGGATCGCCAGCATCACCTCGCCGATCTCATCCTTGGACTGCCACTGGAATTTCTTCAGGAACTCGGCCACTTCCGGTGCCTTGCTCGCCAGCCCCTTGCTGCCGATGCTGTTGACCGTCTCGGCCGCGCCATAGACGCCCTTGGGGTCCTCGAGGAACTTCAGCTTCCACTTGGCGAACATCCAGTGCGGCACCCAGCCAGTCACCGCGATGGACTGCTGCTTGGCGTAGGAACGCCCCAGCTCGGCGGTCATCGCCGCGCCAGAACTGGCGGTGAGCTTGTAGCCCGTCAGCTCGTAGTCCTTGATCGCCTGCTCGGTCTTGAGCATCACCCCGGAACCGGCGTCGATGCCGACGATCTTCTGCTTGAAGCTGGTGTCGGTCTTGAGGTCGGCAATGCTGCTGGCCTTGACGTACTCGGGGACGATCAGGCCGATCTTGGCGTCCTTGAAGTTGGGGCCGTAGTCGACCACGTTGTCCTTGTTCTTGGCCCAATACTCGCCGTGGGTCACCGGCAGCCACGCCGACAGCATGGCATCCAGCTTGCCGGTGGCCACGCCCTGCCACATGATGCCGGTGGCCACCGCCTGCAGCTTCACGTCATAGCCGAGTTTCTGCCTGATCACTTCGGCGGCCACGTTGGTGGTCGCCACGCTGTCCGACCAGCCGTCCACGTAACCGATGCTTACTTCCTTGGCCATTGCCTGCGCGGTGCTCATGGCCAATACCAGGGCGGTGCCCACGCCCAGGAAACGTCGCATTCTTGTAATCGTCATCAAGGCATCCCCTCGTCAGGTCTTGGAGAGTGCATCATCGACCTGCCCCCGCGCGCGACCTGCTCTGTCAGCGACCTCCAGCGAACGATCAGCGACAGCACTGTGCCATTAACGCCATCGCGCGCCGTGGCCCTGCGCGATCCTTGCATGCCAAAGGCTTGGCGGCGGGCTACTATCACAGGCCCTTGGGGCGGCACAGCAGCCCCGTATCCGAATTCGACGATGGACCGCCCGATGTCGCGCCTTCTCTACCTGTTCGCCTGCCTGCTGGCCATGCTTGGCCTGGGCGCCCTCTGGCATGGCCTGGGCAAGCCCGTGCACCTGCCCGACGCCGCCAGCCCGACGCACAAGCTGCAATGCGCCTCCTACACCCCATTCGACAAGGACCAGTCGCCGTTCGACCAGCCGTTTCGCTTGCGCCCAGCACGCATGGACGCCGACCTGGCACTGCTCGCCGAGCGTTTCCAGTGCATTCGCACCTATTCGCAGACCGGCCTCGAGGCGATCCCGGCGCTGGCCCGCAAGCACGGCCTGAAAGTGATGCTCGGCGCCTGGGTCAACGCCAACCCGGTCGACACCGACAAGGAAATCGACCTGCTGATCGCCGCCGCCAAGGCCAACCCGGACGTGGTCAGCGCGGTGATCGTCGGCAACGAGGCGTTGCTACGCAAGGAGGTCACCGGCCAGCGCCTGGCCGCGCTGGTCGCCAAGGTCAAAAGCCAGGTGCAGGTGCCGGTGACCTACGCCGATGTCTGGGAGTTCTGGCTGCAACACCCCGAGGTGGCGCCGGCGGTGGACTTCCTGACCATCCACCTGCTGCCGTACTGGGAGGACGATCCGCACGGCATCGACGCGGCGCTGGCCCATGTCGCCGAGGTGCGCCAGGTGTTCGGCAAGCGTTTCGCGCCCAAGGATGTGCTGATTGGCGAAACCGGCTGGCCCAGCGAAGGCCGCCAGCGCGAGACCGCGGTGCCGAGCCGGGTCAACGAGGCGCGTTTCATCCGTGGCTTCGTCGCCCTGGCCGAAGCCAATGGCTGGCGCTACAACCTGATCGAGGCCTTCGACCAGCCGTGGAAACGTGCCAGCGAAGGTGCGGTAGGTGGTTATTGGGGCCTGTACGATGCCAACCGCCAGGACAAGGGCGTGCTCGAAGGGCCGGTGAGCAACCTGGCGCTGTGGCGGCAATGGTGGCTGGCCAGCGCACTGGTGTTGCTGGCCACCCTGGCGTTGGCCGGGCGCCCGGCGGATCGCCGCGCCGCCCTGCTGCTGCCGCTGCTGGCGGCGCTGGGCGCCGCCAGCCTGGGACTGTGGGGCGAGCTGATGCGTACCCATGCGAGGTTCGCCGGGGAATGGCTATGGGCGCTGGCATTGACCGGGTTGAACCTGCTGGTGCTGGCCCACGCGGCCCTGGTCCTGGCCCGGCGCGAGGGCTGGCGGCAACGGCTGTTTGCCTGGCTGCAGGCGCGCGCCGGCATCTGGCTGCTGGCCGCAGGCTTCGCCGCGGCGGTCAGCATGCTGGCGCTGGTGTTCGACCCGCGCTATCGCAGCTTCCCCAGTGCCGCGCTGCTACTGCCGGCGGTAGTTTATCTGCTCCGGCCGGTGCCGGCGCGGCGGGCGGAGGTGGCGTTGCTGGCGTTCATCGTCGGCGCCGGCATAGCACCCCAGTTGTGGCGCGAGGGGCTGGCCAACCAGCAGGCCTGGGGCTGGGCGCTGGTTAGCGTGCTGATGGTCGGGGCACTGTGGCGCAGCCTCAGGTTGCGCCCCGCGCTCACCTCCTGACCAACCGCAAGCCGGCCAAGACCAGCGCAAATACCGCGATGCTCGCGGTATACAGCACCAACGCCGGTACCCCGCACAGCAGCGCCAGCCCTGCCAGCCATCTGCCGCCCCGACGGGGCGTTACCTGGGCCAACAGTGCCAGCCCCAGCGCCGCCCAGGCCATCACCTGAAAGTGAATCGCCAGCCCCATCAGCGACCGTACCCGGCACTGCCAGAGTTCGCCAGGCACCGCGCACAAGCCCACCCAGCGGGCGTCCTCCATCAACCCGTAACGCACGCCATAACTGGCTGCCAGCCACGACGCCAGACACAACACCGCCCAGACCGGCCACGAACGCGTCATCCAGCTCTCCCATTGCGGTAATCGAAATGCTGCATGATCCCCCAGGGGGCGTTGTAAGGCAAAATCATGGCCCTGCAGCTATGTTGCACAAGACACGGATTGCCGGCTGCGGCAACATCTGGCGCGACAAAGGCATGAGCGGCGGGCAACTTTGCACCCGTTGCCATGGTCCTAGCCTGCGTACTGCACGACCTTGCGTTTTCCTGGGGGACTACATGCTTCGATCTTTGCGCCTGGCCGCCCTGCTCGGCGGCCTGCTCGTGACGGCGATCGCTTCGGCGCGGGACATCGACCCGCAAAGCTACGGCTATCCGCTGAAAAACCCGTTCGAGGCGACCATCGCCACCACCCCGCCGGACCAGCGCCCGACGCTGCCCAGCGACGATGACATCGACCAGGCCGATTACAGCCTCAACCTGCGCCCAGAGCGCGAGTTCACCCTGCCGGACAACTTCTGGCCGGTGAAGAAGCTGCGCTATCGACTGGCTCGACAAGACCACCAGGCGCCACTGATCTTCCTCATCGCCGGCACCGGGGCGCCCTATTCCAGCAGCATCAACGAATACCTGAAGAAGCTGTTCTACCAAGCCGGCTACCACGTGGTTCAATTGTCCTCGCCGACCAGCTGGGACTTCATGAGCGCCGCCTCGCGCTTCGCCACCCCCGGCGTGTCGCGCGACGACGCCGAGGACCTGTACCGGGTGATGCAGGCCGTGCGCGCCCAGCACGCGAGCCTGCCGATCAGCGAGTTCTACCTAAGCGGCTACAGCCTCGGCGCGCTGGATGCGGCGTTCGTCAGCCACCTGGACGAAACCCGGCGCAGCTTCAACTTCAAGCGCGTGCTGCTGCTCAATCCGCCGGTCAACCTGTACACCTCGATCAGCAAGCTGGACAAGCTGGTGCAAACCCGAGTCAAGGGCATCGACAAGAGCACCACCTTCTATGAGCTGATGCTGGAAAAACTCACGCGTTACTTCCAGGAAAAGGGCTACATCGACCTCAACGAGGCACTGCTGTACGACTTCCAGCAGTCCCGCGAGCACTTGTCCAACGAGCAAATGGCCATGCTCATTGGCACCTCGTTCCGCTTCTCGGCGGCCGATATCGCCTTCACCTCCGACCTGATCAACCGCCGCGGCCTGATCATCCCGCCGAAGTTCCCGATCACCGAGGGCAGCAGCCTCACGCCGTTCTTCAAGCGGGCCCTGCAATGCGACTTCGACTGCTACCTGACCGAGCAGGTGATCCCCATGTGGCGCGCGCGCACCGACGGCAACAGCCTGCTGCAACTGATCGACCAGGTCAGCCTGTACGCCCTGGAAGACTACCTGCGCAGCAGCCCAAAGATTGCCGTGATGCACAACGCCGACGACGTGATCCTCGGCCCCGGCGACATCGGTTTCCTGCGCCGGGTGTTCGGCGAACGCCTGACGCTCTACCCCCATGGCGGCCATTGCGGCAACCTCAACTACCGCGTCAACAGCGACGCCATGCTGGAGTTCTTCCGTGGTTAACAGACTGCTGCTCGTCACCGCCCTGCTCGCCAGCGCCCAGGCCCTGGCCGACGAAGTCGCGCCACGGGCCAGCGTGGTCGAGGCCGACAACATCGGTACCTTGTCGGCCGAGGCCGATGGGTTTCTCGACCCGCTGCGCGAACTGAAATTCAACCCTGGGCTCGACCAGCGCGAGTTCGAACGCTCGACCCTGGCCGCGCTGAACGTCTACGACCCGCTGGAATCGATGAACCGGCGCGTCTACCACTTCAACTACCGCTTCGATCAGTGGGTATTCCTGCCGGTGGTGGATGGCTACCGCTACATCACCCCCGGCTTCGTGCGCACCGGGGTAAGCAACTTCTTCAACAACCTCGGTGATGTGCCGAACCTGTTCAACAGCGTGCTGCAGCTCAAGCCCAAGCGCTCGGCCGAGATCACCGCGCGGCTGATGTTCAACACCCTGATTGGCGTGGGCGGCCTGTGGGACCCGGCGACCAAGATGGGCTTGCCGCGCCAGAGCGAGGACTTCGGCCAGACCCTGGGTTTCTATGGCGTGCCCGAAGGGCCGTACCTGATGCTGCCAATCCTCGGCCCGTCGAACCTGCGCGACACCACCGGGCTGGTGGTGGACTACGTGGGGGAGAAGGAAATCAACTACCTGGGCGTGCCCGACAGCGCCAGCGACCATCCGGAAATTACCCTGCTGCGGGCGGTGGACAAGCGCTACAACACCAACTTCAGCTATGGCCAGACCAACTCGCCGTTCGAGTACGAGAAGCTGCGCTACGTGTATACCCAGGCGCGCAAGTTGCAGATCGCCGAATAAGGCCCTCCACGCCCCCTGTAGGAGCGGCCTTGTGCCGCGAAAGGGCTGCAGAGCAGCCCCGGGATGTCTGCCCACCTCAAGATTGCCGGGGCCGCAAAGCGGCCCTTTCGCGGCACAAGGCCGCTCCTACAGAGGCAGGTGTGCGACCTGGATCATCAGATCCCCAGGAACTGACACAGCTCGCGCTTCTTGGCCAAAGCATCCTTGCGTCCCAACTCGATCAACTCGCTGCAATAGCTGGCCTCGAACAACAGGTAGCTGAGCACCCCCGCCCCGCTGGTTTTGGTGGCCCCCGGCCCGCGCAGGAACAGCCTGAGCGCCGCGGGCAATTCACGCCTGTGACGGGCGGCGATCTCATCCAGCGGCTGGCTGGGCGCCACCACCAGCACCTCGATCGGCGCCAGGCCCAGGCGGCGGGCGTCCAGGTGCGCGGGCAACAGGTGGCTGAGGTGGTTGAGCCGCTGCAACAACTCGATATCGTCCTCGAGGCTGTCGATGAAGGTGCTGTTGAGCATGTGCCCGCCGATCTGCGCCAGGCTCGGCTGCTGGCCACTGAACAGCCGTTGGCTTGGCAAGGGTGGCGCTGGCCGCTGTGGGTTGCCACTGACGCCCACCACCAGCACGCGGCTGGCGCCCAGGTGCAGCGCCGGGCTGATCGGCGCCGATTGGCGTACTGCGCCATCGCCGTAGAACTCCTCGCCCAGGCGCACCGGGGCGAACAGCAGCGGGATCGCCGAACTGGCCAGCAGGTGGTCGATGGTCAAGGGCGTGGGCATGCCGATGCGCCGATGGCGCAGCCAGGGTTCGATGGTGTCGCGGCCCTGGTAGAAGGTCACCGCCTGGCCGGACTCGTAGCCAAAAGCGGTGACGGCAATGGCACGCAGCTGGTTGCTGGCCAGGGAATGGGCGATGCCGTCCAGGTCCAGGTGCTCGCGCAACAGGCCACGTAACGGGCTGCTGTCGAGCAATGCCACCGGTGCCTGGCCGCCTATGCCCAGCAGGCTGTGGCCAACGAAGCGGCTGGCCTGGCGGATCACCCCGGGCCAGTCGCTGCGCAGCACCAGGTGGCTGCGAAAATTCTGCCAGAAGGCCGTCAGGTGCTGCACCGACTCGCCGAAACGCGTGGCGCCACTGGCCAGCTTGACGGCATTGATGGCGCCAGCGGAGGTGCCGACGATCACCGGGAACGGATTGGCGGCGCCGGCGGGCAGTAGTTCGGCGATGCCGGCCAGCACGCCGACCTGGTAGGCGGCGCGGGCACCGCCGCCGGAGAGGATAAGGCCGGTGGTTGAGGTCATGCATCCTTCCTGGAGTCAGTAGTTGCCAGTACCGGCCCTAGCGCGGGGCAAGCCCGCTCCCACGCAGCCTAGCGCTGTTTCTTGTCGTACAACCGCGGTTCGCCCTCAGGCCGCGACTTGAAGCGTCGGTGCGCCCACAAATACTGCTCCGGGCATTCGCGCAATACGCCTTCGACCCACTGGTTGATACGCAGGCAGTCGGCCTCTTCGGTTTCGCCAGGGAAGTCCGCCAGCGGCGGGTGCACCACCAGACGATAGCCGCTGCCGTCCTCCAGGCGCTTCTGGGTGAACGGAATCACCCGCGCCTTACCCAAACGGGCGAACTTGCTGGTGGCGGTGACGGTTGCGGCAGGAATACCGAACAGCGGTACGAAGATACTTTGCTTCATGCCATAGTCCTGGTCCGGCGCATACCAGATCGCCCGGCCCTTGCGCAGCAGCTTGAGCATGCCGCGCACGTCGTCGCGCTCCACCGCCAGCGAGTCGAGGTTGTGCCGCTCGCGGCCCCGACGCTGGATGAAATCGAACACCGGGTTGCCATGCTCGCGGTACATGCCGTCGATGGTGTGAACCTGGCCCAGCAGCGCGGCGCCGATCTCCAGGGTGGTGAAGTGCACGGCCATCAGGATCGCGCCCTCGCCGTCGCGCTGGGCGGCCTGCAGGTGCTCGAGGCCTTCGATATGCGCCAGGCGCGCCAGGCGGGCCTTGGGCCACCACCAGCTCATCGCCATCTCGAAAAAGGCGATGCCGGTAGAGGCGAAGTTTTCCTTGAGCAGGCGCTGCCGTTCGTCGCCGGACAGCGCCGGGAAGCACAGCTCAAGATTGCGCGCGGCGATGCGTCGGCGCTCGCCGGCCACCCGGTACATCACCGCGCCCAGGCCGCGCCCCAGCCCGAGCAGGGCGCGGTAGGGCAGCTGCGCGACCAGCCACAGCAGGCCCAGGCCCAGCCACAGGGCCCAGAATCGGGGGTGAAGGAAAAGGGGGCGAAAACGCGGGCGTTCCATTGAAGCTTCCGGCAAGACAAGGGCTGGGCATTCTACATCGGTTGCGGGCAATCGGTCTTATCGCTATAAGTCAGGGCACTTTTCTCGCAACAAGCCGTCTATGCAGACCATGAGCCTCAACCAGACACCCGACAACGCCCCCGTGTTCCAGCTCAAGGGCAGCATGCTTGCCATCACCGTGCTGGAACTGGCGCGCAACGACCTAGAATCCCTCGACCGCCAGCTGGCGGCGAAGGTGGCGCAGGCGCCGAACTTCTTCAGCAACACCCCGCTGGTGCTGGCCCTGGACAAACTGCCCGCCGACGAGGGCGCCATCGACCTGCCCGGGCTGATGCGCGTGTGCCGTCACCATGGCCTGCGCACCCTGGCGATCCGCGCCAGCCGCATCGAGGACATCGCCGCGGCGATCGCCATCGACCTGCCGGTGCTGCCGCCGTCCGGTGCCCGCGAGCGCCCGGTCGAGCCTGAGCCCGAGGTGAAGGCGCCCGAGCCTGCCCCCGCGCCACCACCGGCGCCGGCCGAGCCCGAAGTGCGCCCGACGCGGATCATCACCTCGACCGTGCGCGGCGGCCAGCAGATCTACGCCCAGGGCGGCGACCTGGTGGTCACCGGTTCCGTCAGCCCCGGCGCGGAACTTCTCGCCGATGGCAACATCCATGTGTACGGCGCCATGCGTGGTCGTGCCCTGGCAGGTATCAAGGGTAATACCAAGGCACGCATCTTCTGCCTGCAGATGACCGCGGAAATGGTCTCGATCGCCGGCCAGTACAAAGTCTGCGAAGACTTGCGTCGCGACCCGCTGTGGGGCTTGGGCGTACAGGTCAGCCTGTCCGGCGACGTGTTGAACATCACCCGTCTTTAACGGATACTTGCCGGCATTTTTAGCGCAACTTTTTCCTGTTGCCGTTTTTATGTATTTGCAGGGACGCCTGTCCCGTTTATTTAGGGGTGAAACACCTTGGCCAAGATTCTCGTGGTTACTTCCGGCAAGGGGGGTGTGGGCAAGACCACCACCAGCGCCGCTATCGGTACCGGCCTCGCACTGCGCGGGCACAAGACTGTCATCGTCGACTTCGACGTCGGCCTGCGTAACCTCGACCTGATCATGGGCTGCGAACGCCGCGTGGTGTACGACTTCGTCAACGTGGTCAATGGCGAAGCCAACCTGCAACAGGCCCTGATCAAGGACAAGCGCCTCGAGAACCTGTTCGTGCTGGCCGCCAGCCAGACCCGCGACAAGGACGCACTGACCAAGGAAGGCGTCGAGAAGGTGCTGATGGAGCTCAAGGAGCAGTTCGACTTCGTCGTCTGCGACTCGCCCGCCGGTATCGAGAAAGGCGCCCACCTGGCGATGTACTTCGCCGACGAAGCCATTGTCGTGACCAACCCCGAGGTGTCCTCGGTGCGTGACTCCGACCGCATGATCGGCCTGCTGTCGAGCAAGTCGCGTCGTGCCGAGCAAGGCGAAGACCCGATCAAGGAACACCTGCTGATCACCCGCTACCACCCCGAGCGCGTCGAGAAAGGTGAAATGCTTGGCGTCGAAGACGTCAAGGAAATCCTTTCGGTCGAACTGCTGGGCGTGATCCCCGAATCGCAAGCCGTGCTCAAGGCTTCCAACCAGGGCATCCCGGTCATCCTTGACGACCAGAGCGATGCCGGCCAGGCCTATAGCGATACCGTCGACCGCCTGCTGGGCAAGCCAAAGCCGCTGCGGTTCATCGAAGTGCCGAAGCAAGGATTCTTCGCGCGCCTGTTTGGAGGCAAGTAAACCATGAACCTTTTTGACTTCTTTCGTGGCAGACAGAAACAAAGCAGCGCGTCGGTAGCGAAAGAGCGTCTACAGATCATCGTGGCGCACGAGCGTGGCCAGCGCAGCACCCCGGACTACCTGCCTGCCCTGCAGAAAGAGCTGGTCGAGGTGATCCGCAAATACGTCAACATCGGCAACGACGACGTGCAGATCGAACTGGAAAACCAGGGCAGCTGCTCGATCCTGGAGCTGAACATCACCTTGCCCGAGCGCTGATCCAGCAGCTTCGAGCCGATCCTGGGGCTGCTTCGCAGCCCTTTCGCGACACAAGGCCGCTCCTACAGGGTTACGCAACCTCTGTAGGAGCGGCCTTGTGTCGCGAAAGGGCCGCAAGGCGGCCCCAGTGGTTTCCATACGCATAGAGAACCTGCAATGCCGCTGTCGAACATCCAGATCCTTCACGAAGACGCCGCCATCCTGGTGATCAACAAACCGACCCTGCTGCTGTCGGTGCCGGGCCGCGCCGAGGACAACAAGGACTGCCTGATCACTCGCCTGCAGGAAAACGGCTACCCCGACGCCCTGATCGTCCACCGCCTGGACTGGGAAACCTCAGGGATCATCCTGCTCGCCCGCGACGCCGACAGCCACCGCGAACTGTCGCGCCAATTCCACGACCGTGAAACCGAAAAGGCCTACACCGCACTGTGCTGGGGCCAGCCGGCCCTGGACAGCGGCAGCATCGACCTGCCGCTGCGCTACGACCCGCCGACCAAGCCACGTCACGTGGTGGACCACGAACAAGGCAAGCACGCCCTGACCTTCTGGCGCATCGTCGAGCGCCGTGCCGATCATTGCCGGGTCGAGCTGACGCCCATCACCGGGCGCTCGCACCAGCTGCGCGTGCACATGTTGTCGATCGGCCATCCGCTGCTGGGCGACCGGCTGTACGCCAACCCTGAAGCGCTGGCGGCCCATGAGCGGCTGTGCCTGCATGCGTCGATGCTGAGCTTTACCCATCCAGTTTCTGGCGAACGCCTGAAATTCGAGTGCCCGGCACCGTTTTGAAGTTGTTCGCCGGCAAGCCGGCTCCTACAGAGTGCCCGTTGTAGGAGCCGGCTTGCCGGCGAACAGGCCGACACAATTTGTCGAGCAATTACGCTAAACTCGCGCCACTGCTGTCTGGAGTGACTTATGCGCGATGCCCTGAACGCCGGCCTGATCGAATTCCTCAAGGCCTCCCCGACGCCCTTCCACGCCACCGCCAGCCTCGTGCAGCGCCTCGAGGCTGCTGGTTACCAGCGCCTGGACGAGCGCGACAGCTGGGCCACGGTGCCTGGTGGTCGCTACTACGTGACCCGCAACGACTCCTCGATCATCGCCATCAAGCTCGGCAAGCTGTCGCCGCTGCTGGCCGGCATCCGCATGGTCGGCGCCCACACCGACAGCCCGTGCCTGCGGGTCAAGCCGCAGCCTGAACTGCAGCGCCAGGGCTTCTTGCAACTGGGCGTCGAAGTGTATGGCGGCGCCCTGCTGGCGCCATGGTTCGACCGCGACCTGTCGCTGGCCGGTCGGGTGACCTTCCGCCGTGACGGCAAGGTCGAGAGCCAACTGATCGACTTCAAGCTACCAATCGCGGTGATCCCCAACCTGGCGATCCACCTCAACCGCACCGCCAACGAAGGCTGGCCGATCAACCCGCAGAATGAGTTGCCGCCGATACTGGCGCAGGTGGCGGGTGACGAGCGTATCGATTTCCGCGCCCTGCTCACCGAGCAACTGGCCCGCGAGCACGACCTCAACGCCGATGTGGTGCTCGACTACGAGCTGAGCTTCTACGACACCCAGGACGCCGCCCTGATCGGCCTGAACGGTGACTTCATCGCCGGCGCGCGCCTGGACAACCTGCTGTCGTGCTATGCCGGCCTGCAGGCGTTGCTCGGCGCCGACAGCGACGAAACCTGCGTGCTGGTGTGCAACGACCACGAGGAAGTCGGCTCCTGCTCGGCCTGTGGCGCCGACGGCCCGATGCTCGAGCAGACCTTGCAACGCCTGCTGCCGGACAACGACGACTACGTGCGCACGGTCCAGCGCTCGCTGATGGTCTCGGCCGACAACGCCCACGGCGTGCACCCCAACTATGCCGACAAGCACGACGGCAACCATGGGCCCAAGCTCAACGCCGGGCCGGTGATCAAGGTCAACAACAACCAGCGCTACGCCACCAACAGCGAAACCGCCGGTTTCTTCCGCCACCTGTGCATGGCCGAGGAAGTACCGGTGCAAAGCTTCGTGGTGCGCAGCGACATGGGCTGCGGCTCGACCATCGGCCCGATCACCGCCAGCCATCTGGGGGTGCGCACCGTCGACATTGGCCTGCCGACCTTCGCCATGCACTCGATCCGCGAACTGTGCGGCAGCCAGGACCTGGCTCACCTGGTGAAGGTGCTCATGGCGTTCTACCGCAGCCGCGATTTGCCTTGAAATGCCGTTCGCCGGCAAGCCGGCTCCTGCGCAACGCCTGTAGGAGCCAGCTTGCTGGCGAACCAGGCGACGCGGTGAATGGCACCGGCTATGCCGGTGTTCGCCGGCGAGCCGGCTCCTACGCCGTCTGCGACCTGCCCACCCGCAGGCCGACTGGCCGGTGCCCCCTCACCTGTCCCCGGTCAACCCGCTTCGCCGGTAAGCCGCTATGCTTGAAGCATGGCCCCAAAAAACAGAAGGATTCTGTCCATGTCATCGCCGTTCCTGTCCTTGTTCGTGCCGGTGTTCCTGTTCCTGATGCTGCTGACCATCGGTTTCAGCCTGCGCGAGCGCAACGTCGGGGTGCTGATGATGTGGATCGGCACCCTCGGCATCTTTGGCCTCACCTGTTGGAAGATCCTCGAGAAACTGCCGTCGTAAACCTCTACACTCGGGCAATCGTTTGACCTGAGGTAGATTTCCCGGTGCCAGCCTTCCTGCGTTGCATCACGTTGCTGTTCCTGTTGTTCGTCACCCCGGTGCACGCCGCCGGCCTGCCGGGTCTGCTCGGTTCGAGCGCCCCCGCCCAGCCCGAGGCCAGCGAGCCCTTGGGCAAGTCACTGGACGAGGTGATCAAGAACCTGGAAAACGACCAGCAACGGGCCAAGCTGCTGGCTGACCTGAAGAAGCTGCGCGACGCCACCAAGCAATCGCAACCCAGTGTCGAACAGGGCGTGCTCGGCTTGATCGGCGGCGCCCTGCACGACTTCGAAAAGCAGTTCAGCGGCGATGCCAGCCCGTTCAACCGCTGGTCGCAGGAGATCGACCAGGCCCAGGAGGAACTGGCCGCTCTAGTGGTGCCGGTGCACCAATGGCCGGCGATCCTGTTCGGCTTCGCCGGGGTGATCGCGGTCTGGGCCCTGCTGGCCTACGCCTTCAACTGGATCGGCCACCGCGTGCGCCTGCGCTTTGGCCTCACCGAGGAACTGCCCCAGCATCCGCGCACCTGGGACCTGGTGCGCTTCGCCCTGCGCAAGCTCGGGCCCTGGCTGGTGGCGCTGGTGTTCACCGTCTACCTGAGCATCGTGCTGCCCGCCTCGCTGGGCAAGTCGATGGCCATGGTGCTGGCCTACGCGCTGGTGGTCGGCACCCTGTTCTCGGCGATCTGCGTGATAGCCTTCTCGCTGCTCGACGGCCCGCACCGCCACCGCGCCCTGTACATCCTGCGCCACCAGGCGTTTCGCCCGCTGTGGCTGATCGGCAGCTTCGCCGCGTTCGGTGAGGCGATGAGCGATCCGCGCCTGACCACGGCCCTGGGCAGCCACCTGGCCCACGCCCTGGCGACCCTGGCCAATGTCGTCGCCGCGCTGTGCACCGGCTTGTTCATCCTGCGCTTCCGTAGGCCGATCGCCCACCTGATCCGCAACCAGCCGCTGTCCCGGCGCCTGACCCGGCGCACCCTGAGCGACACCATCGAGATCCTCGGCAGCTTCTGGTACATCCCGGCGCTGATCCTGGTGGCGATCTCGCTGTTCGCCACCTTCGTCTCCGCCGGCGACACCAGCACCGCCCTGCGCCAATCGCTGATGTGCACTGTGCTGGTGGTGGTGTGCATGGTGCTCAACGGCCTGGTGCGCCGCCACGCCGCCAACCCCAAGCGTGCCAACAAGCGCCAGGCGGTGTACGCCGAGCGCCTGCGCAACTTCGCCTACCTGCTGGTGCACCTGTTCATCTGGCTGCTGTTCATCGAACTCGGCCTGCGCGTGTGGGGCCAGTCGATGATCGGCTTCGCCGAAGGTGATGGCCATGAGGTGAGCCTGCGCCTGCTGGGCCTGGCCGGCACGCTGATCGTCGCCTGGCTGGTGTGGATCCTTGCCGATACCGCCGTGCACCACGCCCTGGTGCGCTCGCGCCGGGGCATGGCCAACGCCCGCGCGCAAACCATGATGCCGCTGATCCGCAACGTGATGTTCGTGGTGATCTTCATCATCGCGGTGATCGTCGCCCTGGCCAACATGGGCATGAACGTCACCCCGCTGCTGGCCGGTGCCGGTGTCATCGGCCTGGCCATCGGCTTCGGCGCGCAGTCGCTGGTGGCCGACCTGATCACCGGGCTGTTCATCATCATCGAGGACTCGCTGGCCATCGACGACTACGTCGATGTCGGCGGCCACCTGGGCACGGTCGAGGGCCTGACCATCCGCACCGTGCGCCTGCGCGACATCGACGGCATCGTGCACACCATCCCGTTCAGCGAGATCAAGAGCATCAAGAACTACTCCCGCGAGTTCGGCTACGCGATCTTCCGCGTGGCGATCCCGCACAGCATGAATATCGATCAGGCCATCACGCTGATCCGCGAGGTCGGCCAGAAGCTGCGCAACGACCCGCTGATGCGTCGCAATATCTGGTCGCCGCTGGAGTTGCAGGGGGTGGAGAGTTTCGAGTCGGGCTCGGCGATCCTGCGCGCGCGGTTCAAGACCGCGCCAATCAAGCAGTGGGAAGTGTCGCGGGCGTTCAACCTGGCGTTGAAACGCCAGCTCGATGAAGCCGGCCTGGACCTGGCGACGCCGCGGTTGTCGGTGCAGGTGGTGACGGCCGGTGGCGGCGCGGCGGCCGATTAACCTGCAGTGTCGGAGCGGCGCAGGCTTGAGATTGTCTACCCCGCCTCGGCGCGAATGCGGATCGCATCGTGCCGCCAATACTCCAGGTCGCAGTCGATCAGATGCCCATGCTGGTCGCTGTTGACCCGGGTGATATGCAGCCCCGGGCTGCCCGTCGACACCCTCAGCGCCGCCGCCGCCTCGACCGGCAAGGCCGTCGGCAAGATCTCGAAGCGCACCTGCCCGTAATGAATGGCGTACTCCCGCGCATAGATCTCGGTCAGCGACTGGGCCAGGTCCAGGGCGAGGATCCCGGGGAAATAGCACGGGTTGAGGTAGTGCTCGGCGTACAACACCGCCCGCCCGTCGATGCGCCGTAGCCGGCAGATTCGCACCACGCTGGACAGCGCTGGCAGGCGCAAGCGCGCACAGATCGCCGCCGGCGCCGGTTGCAGGCGCGCTGACAACAGCTCGGTACTGGGTAGCCGCCCCTGGTCACGGACCATGGCATGGAAGTGGCTGCGCTCGATCAGGTCGTAGGTCAGGCGCTGCGGGGCGACGAACCAACCACGCCGTTCCTCGCGGTAGATCAGCCCCTTGGCCTCCAGTTGCACCAGCGCCTCGCGCAGGGTGATGCGCGTGGTGTCGAATACCTCGCTGAGCCGCCGTTCGGCCGGCAGCTTGCCGCCTGGGGTCAGCAGGCCGTGTTCGATCTGCTCCTGCAAGGCATGGCAGATGGCTGTTACCGCGCGCGGTGGCGTCGCTTGCATCGAAAGGTTACCTATCTGGACTAGTCCAGCCCTGAAACCGGGCAGGTGGGGCGTAATGCAAGCCTAGGCACGGCTGATGAACATCCTGTGACAAAGACCCTCGACAGCACTTTCCAGATCCGCGCCAGCCCACGGAAATCAGGGTTTTCGATCTGGTCTACGCTGTATTTCCAGGGCCAGCGGCCTGCCCTTCACGCCTACTCCTTACATCAAACTGTCACGCAACAGGCCTACCTTGGCTCGAGGCTTGCTGACCTAGACCACAGGTCGCAAGCACAGGATTCCTTCATAACAACGATTGCACGGCACCCCACCCAAGGAGCTTCGGATGAAAAAGTTGTTCATGGCCTCACTGCTCGGTTCAGCCATCGCTTTTTGCACCTCGGCCATGGCCCAGGACCTCAAGGCCCTCGAAGACGCCGCCCGCAAGGAAGGCACGGTAAACAGCGTGGGCATGCCCGATGCCTGGGCCAACTGGAAAGGCACCTGGGAAGACCTGGCGAAAAAATACGGCCTCAAGCACAGCGACACCGACATGAGCTCGGCCCAGGAAATCGCCAAGTTCGATGCCGAAAAGGATAACGCCAGCGCCGATATCGGCGACGTCGGCGCGGCCTTCGGCCCGATCGCCGCCAGCAAGGGGGTCACCCAGCCGTACAAGCCGAGCACCTGGGACCAGGTCCCGGCGTGGGCCAAGGACCAGGACGGTCACTGGGCGCTGGCCTATACCGGCACCATCGCCTTCATCATCAACAAGGACCTGGTCAAGGAAGGCGAACGCCCGACCACCTGGCACGACCTGGAAAAGGGCAAGTACAAGGTCGCCATCGGTGACGTCGGCACCGCCGCCCAGGCCGCCAACGGCGTGCTCGCCGCCGCCATCGCCTACAAGGGCGACGAGCGCAACATCGAGCCAGGCTTGCAGCTGTTCACCAAGCTGGCCCAGCAGAAGCGCCTGTCGCTGGCCAACCCGACCATCCAGACCCTGGAGAAGGGCGAGGTGGAAGTCGGCGTGGTGTGGGACTTCAATGGCCTGAGCTACCGCGACCAGATCGACCCGAAGCGCTTTGAAGTGCTGATCCCCTCGGATGGCTCGGTTACCTCCGGCTACACCACCATCATCAACAAGTACGCCAAACACCCCAACGCCGCCAAGCTGGCCCGCGAATACATCTTCAGCGACGCCGGGCAAACCAACCTGGCCATCGGCCACGCCCGGCCGATCCGCGCCGAGCATCTGAAGCTGCCGGCGGATGTACAGGCCAAGCTGCTGCCCAACGAGCAGTACAAGGCGGCGCAGCCGATCAAGGATGCCGCTGCCTGGGAAGCGACCTCCAAGGCCCTGCCGCAGAAGTGGCAGGAGCAGGTGATCATCGAGATGGAGTAAGGGGGCCGGGTTCTCTGGCAACCTGGACTGGCCTCATCGCCGGCAAGCCGGCTCCTACAAGGAATGCGTCCCTCTGTAGGAGCCGGCTTGCCGGCGATGCAGGCAACGCGGTATCTGACTGGAGCGAACATGCAACACAACGTCATCCTGGTCCTGCTCGACGGCCTCAACCACCAGGTCGCGCACCACGCCATGGGCCACCTGCACGCCTATGTCGAGGCCGACCGCGCCGCGCTGTATCGCCTGGAGTGCGAACTGCCGTCGCTGTCGCGGCCTCTGTACGAGTGCATCCTCACCGGCGTGCCGCCCATCGACAGCGGCATCGTGCACAACAACGTCAACCGCCTGTCCAACCAGCGCAGCGTGTTCCACTACGCCCGCGAGGCCGGCCTGGGCACCGCCGCCGCGGCCTACCACTGGATCAGCGAGCTGTACAACCGCTCGCCGTTCGACCCGCTGCGCGACCGCCACACCCACGCACCGAAGCTGCCGATCCAGCACGGCCTGTTCTACTACGCCGACCACTACCCCGATTCGCACCTGCTGGCCGACGCCGAATACCTGCGCCGCCGCCATGCGCCGAACTTCCTGCTGGTGCACCCGATGAACATCGACGACGCCGGCCACCGCCATGGCCTGGACAGCAGCCAGTATCGCAATGCCGCGCGCAGTGCCGACATCCTGCTGGCCGACTACCTGCCGCGCTGGCTCGAGGAGGGCTACCAGGTGCTGGTCACCGCCGACCACGGCATGAACAACGACCGCTCGCACAACGGCCTGCTCGCCGAGGAACGTGAAGTGCCGCTGTTCGTGTTCGGTGAAGCCTTCAGCCTCGACCCTGCGGCCAAGCCGCTGCAGACCGAGCTGTGCGGCACGATCTGCGAACTGCTCGGCGCCGCCCACGACAAACCGGTCTGCCGGGAGTTGCTCAAGTGAATGCAAGCCATCGCGGTCGCTACCTGGCCCTGCTCTGCCTGCTGCCGTTCGCCGTGTTCTTCATCATTTTCCAGATCGCGCCGCTGGCCTGGGTTGCGATAAACAGCCTGCAAAGCGAGAGTGGCTGGGGTCTGGCCAACTTCAGCAAGATCTTCGCCTCGAAGTTCTACCTGCAGGCGTTGCAACGCAGCCTGGAGATCAGCTTCTGGTCGAGCCTGTTCGGCATCGTCATCGCCACCCTCGGCGCCTATTCGCTGCGCCAGGTCGATTCGAAGCTGCGCGATTTCGTCAGTGCCTTCGCCAACATGACCAGCAACTTCTCCGGGGTACCGCTGGCGTTCGCCTTCATCATCCTGCTCGGTTTCAACGGCGCGCTGACCCTGCTGCTCAAGCAAATGGGGCTGCTCGGCGACTTCAGTATCTACTCCAAGACCGGCCTGATCCTGGTCTACACCTACTTCCAGATCCCCTTGGGCGTATTGCTGCTCTACCCCGCCTTCGACGCCCTGCGCGAAGACTGGCGTGAGTCCGCCGCGCTGCTGGGCGCCAGCCATTGGCAGTTCTGGCGGCACATCGGCCTGCCCGTGCTTACCCCGGCGCTGCTCGGCACCTTCGTCATCCTGCTGGCCAACGCCCTGGGCGCCTATGCCACCGTCTACGCCCTGACCACCGGTAACTTCAACGTGCTACCGATCCGCATCGCGGGCCTTGTGGCCGGTGACATCAGCCTCGACCCGAACCTGGCCAGCGCCCTGGCCATGGTGCTGGTGGGCCTGATGACCGTGGTCACGGTGGCCCATCAATGGCTGCTCAAGAGGAGCTACCATGCGCGCTGAAAACAAACCCGGCGGGCTCTACCACCGCGCGGTGGTCTACCTGCTGTTCCTCATCCTGCTGCTGCCACTGGCCGGCACCCTGCTCTATTCGCTGGCCACCAGCTGGTCGGCGACCCTGCTGCCCAGCGGCCTGACCTTCAAGTGGTATGTGGCGCTGTGGAGCGAACCGCGCTTTCTCGCCGCCTTCGGCCAGTCGCTGCTGGTGTGCGTGGGCGCGCTGGTGCTGTCGGTGGTGCTGATCCTGCCGCTGTTGTTCGTGGTGCACTACCACTTCCCGAAACTCGACGCGCTGATGAACGTGCTGATCCTGCTGCCGTTCGCGGTACCGCCGGTGGTATCGGCGGTGGGCCTGCTGCAACTGTACGGCAGCGGGCCGCTGGCCATGGTCGGCACGCCGTGGATCCTGATCGGCTGCTACTTCACCATCGCCCTGCCATTCATGTACCGGGCGATCACCAACAACCTGCAGGCCATCAACCTGCGCGACCTGATGGACGCCGCCCAACTGCTCGGCGCCAGCCCCCTGCAGGCAGCGTTGCTGGTAGTGCTGCCGAACCTGCGCAAGGGCCTGATGGTAGCGCTGCTGCTGTCGTTCTCGTTCCTGTTCGGCGAGTTCGTGTTCGCCAACCTGCTGGTGGGCACCCGCTACGAGACCCTGCAGGTATACCTGAACAACATGCGCAACAGCAGCGGCCACTTCAACAGCGCCCTGGTGATCTCCTACTTCGCCTTCGTGCTGGCACTCACCTGGGTTGCCAACCGCTTGAACAAGGACAAGACCTGACATGAGCTTCGTCAGCGTGCAGCAACTGCAAAAAAGCTACGCCGGCAGCCCGGTGTTCGAGAACATCGACTGCCAGATCCAGCGCGGCGAGTTCGTCACCCTGCTCGGCCCCTCGGGCTGTGGCAAGTCCACCCTGCTGCGCTGCATCGCCGGGCTGACCCCGGTGGACAGCGGGAGGATCCTGCTCGACGGCCAGGACCTGGTACCTGTGAGCCCGCAAAAGCGCGGCATCGGCATGGTATTCCAGAGCTACGCGTTGTTCCCCAACATGACCGTGGAGCAGAACGTCGCCTTTGGCCTGCGCATGCAGAAGGTCAAGGCCGAGGAAAGCCAGGCCCGGGTGCGCGAGGTACTCGACCTGGTCGAGCTGGGCAGCTTCGCCGGGCGCTACCCGCACCAGCTGTCCGGCGGCCAGTGCCAGCGCGTGGCCCTGGCCCGTTCGCTGGTCACCCGCCCACGCCTGCTGCTGCTCGACGAGCCGCTGTCGGCGCTGGATGCACGCATTCGCAAGCACCTGCGCGAGCAGATCCGCGCGATCCAGCGCGAGCTGGGGCTGACCACCATCTTCGTCACCCACGATCAGGAAGAGGCGCTGACCATGTCCGACCGCATCGTCCTGATGAACCAGGGGCGCATCGTCCAGAGCGGCGACGCCGAAACCCTCTACACCGCGCCCGTGGACCTGTTCGCCGCCGGTTTCATCGGCAACTACAACCTGCTCGACGCCGACAGCGCCAGCCGCCTGCTGCAACGCCCGGTGACCGCGCGCCTGGCGATCCGCCCGGAGTCCATCAGCCTGGGCCTGAACGGCGATCTGGACGGCGAGATCCGCAGCCACAGCCTGCTCGGCAACGTCATCCGTTACCGTGTCTGGGTGCGCGACGTCGAATTGGTGGTGGATGTGCTCAACCGCTGCGCCAGCGATCTGCACGCGGACGGTAAACGGGTATCCTTGTCGATCGACCCCACGGCGCTACGGGAAGTGGCCTAAGGAGATTCAACCCATGGCATTGGCAATTTTCGATCTGGACGAAACCCTCATCCACGGCGACTGCGCGTCGTTGTGGAGCGAGCAGATGGCCCGACTGGGCTGGGTCGACGGCAAGAGCTTCCTCAAGCGCGATCATGAGTTGATGGAAGCCTACGGCAAGGGCCACCTGCGAATGGAGGACTACATGGCCTTCAGCCTGGAGCCCATCGCCGGGCGCACGCTGGAAGAGGTCGAACACCTGGTCGAGCCTTGGGTGGAGGATGTGATCGAGCCGATCATCCATGGCGATGCCTGCCGCTGCATCGCCGAACACCGCCAGCGCGGTGACCGGGTCCTGATCATCTCGGCGAGCGGCGTCCATCTGGTCGGGCCGATCGCGGCGCGGCTGGGGGTGGATGAATACCTGGCCATCGAGCTGGAGGCGGTGAACGGCGTGTACACCGGCAAGACCCATGGCGTGCTGACTTACCATGAGGGCAAGATCACCCGCTTGCTGGAATGGCTGGACCAGGAGCAGGAGAACCTGGAGGGGGCAAGTTTCTATTCCGATTCACGCAACGACTTGCCGTTGTTGCTGAAGGTGGATCATCCGCGTGTGGTGAATCCGGATCCGGTATTGCGCGAGCATGCCCAGATCAATGGCTGGCCGATTTTAAGTTGGTCGTGATGCCGCTGTTCGCCGGCAAGCCGGCTCCTACACCGAACCTGTAGGAGCCGGCTTGCCGGCGAACAGGCCTAGCTCAGGCTCGAATCGATCACCATCACCAACTTGCCCGACACCTGGTTGCTCTCAAGCTCGGCATACGCCGCCTGGGCGAATTCAACCGGGTAGCTATCGACCAACTGCGGCGACAACCGCCCTTCGCTGAACAACGGCCACACCTGCTGTTGCAGCTCGCGCAGCAACTCAGCCTTGAAGCCATCGTCACGGTTGCGCAGGGTCGACCCGGTGATTTGCAGGCGCTTGCCCAGCACCAGCGCCAGGTCCAGCTCGAACTTGCGACCGCTCATCAAGCCAATGATCACCCAGCGCCCATCGCGGGCCAGCGCCTTGAGGTTCAACGGCCCGTAACCGGCGCCCACCGGGTCGAGGATCACATCGAACGGCCCAAGCTGCTCCAGCTCGTCGAGGTTGGCGTTGCGCACCACGCCACCCGCCGCGCCCAAGCCCTGGCAGTAGGCCAGGCGCTCCGGCGAACCGACGCTGACCCACACCGGGCTGGCGAAGGCCTTGCATAGCTGGATGGCCGCCGAACCCACGCCACTGGCGCCAGCATGCACCAGCACCTTCTCGCCAGGCTTCAGGCCACCGAGCTGGAAGATGTTCAACCAGGCCGTGGCATATACCTCAGGCAGCGCAGCCGCCTCGTGCAGGCTCAGGCCTTCGGGCACCGGCAGCACGTGACGGGCATCGACTACCACCTCCTCGGCCATGGCCCCGCTGGCCAGCAGCGCGCACACCCGGTCGCCCACGCGCCAGTCGGCGCCGGCGCCCACTTCCTCGATTACCCCGGCGCATTCCAGGCCCATGTAGGGGCTGGCACCTGGCGGTGGAGGGTACAGCCCCTTCATTTGCAACAGGTCGGCGCGGTTCAGCCCCGCCGCGGCCACGCGGATGCGTACCTGCCCGGCATCACAGGCCGGGCGTTCGGCCTCGACCCAGGCCACATGTCCGTCAACGCCTTGCAATGCCTTCACAGTGCCTCCATAGTTGAATCATATGACTGAGCCTGGGCGAGCATGTCCCAGGCTTTTTGCAGTATGCGTCCGGCTCCCCTGGAGCCGGCGAACGGAAAAGACGGCCTACTATGCGTGATCAATTGCCTCCACGTCGAATGAGCATGAAGCATTTCCTCCCCAG
Source organism: Pseudomonas sp. RIT623 (assembly GCF_004519305.1). GTDB lineage: Bacteria > Pseudomonadota > Gammaproteobacteria > Pseudomonadales > Pseudomonadaceae > Aquipseudomonas. The sequence goes on from NZ_SOZA01000002.1 coordinate 78,703, forward strand.
CACCGCCCTGGCCCTGATGATCGGCCTGGGCAGCCTCACGCTCGGTGGCAATGCGGCCGCCGCCAACAAATGGGACAGCCTGCAGCCAGACCGCGACGAAGTGGTGGCCAGCCTCAATATCGTCGAGCTGCTCAAGCGTCACCACTACAGCAAGCCGCCACTGGACGACGCCCGTTCGGCCATCATCTACGACAGCTACATCAAGCTGCTCGACCCGTCGCGCAGTTATTTCACCGCCGCCGACATCGCCGAGTTCGACAAGTGGAAGACCCAGTTCGACGATTTCCTCAAAAGCGGTAACCTCGACCCTGGCTTCACCATCTACAAGCGCTACCTGGACCGCGTGAAGCAGCGCCTGGACTACGCCCTCGGCGAGTTGAACAAGGGCGTCGACAAGATCGACTTCACGGTGAAGGAAGACCTGCTGGTCGAGCGCAAGGATGCGCCGTGGATGAAGGACCAGGCCGCCCTCGACGAACTGTGGCGCAAGCGCGTCAAGGATGAGGTGCTGCGCCAGAAGATCTCCGGCAAGGACCTCAAGCAGATCCAGGACACCCTGACCAAGCGCTACAAGAACCAGCTGGCGCGCCTGAACCAGACCCGTGCCGAGGACATCTTCCAAGCCTACATCAACACCTTCGCCCAGTCCTACGACCCGCACACCAACTACCTGTCGCCGGACAACGCGGAAAACTTCGACATCAACATGAGCCTGTCGCTCGAAGGCATCGGTGCGGTGCTGCAAAGCGACAACGACCAGGTCAAGATCGTGCGTCTGGTGCCGGCCGGCCCTGCCGCCAAGACCAAGCAGGTCGCCCCCGCCGACAAGATCATCGGCGTGGCCCAGGGCAACAAGGAAATGGTCGACGTGGTCGGCTGGCGCCTGGACGAAGTGGTCAAGCTGATTCGCGGCCCGAAAGGCTCGGTGGTGCGCCTTGAAGTGATCCCGGCGAGCAACGCGCCGAACGACCAGACCAGCAAGATCGTCTCGATCACCCGCGAAGCGGTGAAACTCGAGGAGCAGGCGGCGAAGAAGTCGGTGCTCAAGCTCAAGCAGGATGGTCGCGACTACAAGCTGGGCATCATCGAGATTCCAGCCTTCTACCTCGACTTCAAGGCCTACCGCGCAGGCGACCCGGACTACAAGAGCACCACCCGCGATGTGAAGAAGCTGCTGACCGAGCTGCAGAAGGAAAAAGTCGACGGCGTGGTGATCGACCTGCGCAACAACGGCGGTGGCTCACTGCAGGAAGCCACCGAACTGACCAGTCTGTTCATCGAGAAAGGCCCGACCGTGCTGGTGCGCAACGCCGACGGCCGCGTCGACGTGCTCGAGGACGAGAACCCCGGTGCCTTCTACAAGGGCCCGCTGGCGCTGCTGGTCAACCGTCTCTCGGCCTCGGCCTCGGAGATCTTCGCCGGCGCCATGCAGGACTACCACCGCGCGCTGATCATCGGTGGCCAGACCTTCGGCAAGGGCACCGTGCAGACCATCCAGCCGCTCAACCATGGCGAGCTGAAACTGACCCTGGCCAAGTTCTACCGGGTTTCCGGGCAGAGCACCCAGCACCAGGGCGTGCTGCCGGACATCGCCTACCCATCGATCATCGACACCAAGGAAATCGGCGAAAGCGCGCTGCCCGAGGCCATGCCATGGGACACCATTCGCCCGGTGGTCAAGCCGGCCTCCGACCCGTTCAAGCCGTTCCTGGCTCAGCTCAAGGCGCAGCATGACGCGCGCAGCGACAAGGATGCCGAGTTCGTCTACATCCGCGACCGCCTGGCCCTGACCCAGAAGCTGATGAACGAGAAGACCGTCAGCCTCAACGAACAGGAGCGTCGTGCCCGCCACGACCAGATCGAGGCCAAGCAACTGGCCCTGGAGAATATCCGCCGCAAGGCCAAGGGCGAAGAGCCGCTCAAGGAACTGAAAAAGGAAGACGAGGACGCGCTGCCGGCCGAGCCGGACGACACCAAGCCGGAAGACGACGCCTACCTGTCGGAGACCGGTCGCATCCTGCTCGACTACCTCAGCCTGAGCACCTCGGTGGCCAAGCACTGAGTGATGGCGAAATAATGTGATCTGTCATCAAACAGTCATCGGACTGTCGTGAAATAGAAGGGCCGGGCGTGCAAGCGTCCGGCCTTTTTTCATTCAGGAAGCAGGCCATGACCATCAACGAACAGCTCAGCGCATTGAGCGCCATCCTGGCTCAACGTAGCGTCCACAGCTTGTTCCAGCCCATCGTCTGCCTTTCCGAACGCCGCGTGCTTGGCTATGAAGCCTTGAGCCGCGGCCCGTCCAACAGCCCCCTGCACTCGCCGCTCAACCTGTTCGCCATTGCCCGCCAGGCCGGGCGCCTGAGCGAGCTCGAGGTGCTGTGTCGGGAAACCGCCTGCCGGCGCTTCAGCGAACTGAACCTGGGCGGCAAACTGTTCCTCAACGTCTCGCCCGAGTCGCTGCTCGAACCCCACTACCCGTCCGGGCAAACCCTGAAAATGCTCGAGGCCGTCGGCCTGCCGCCGAGCCGGGTGGTCATAGAGCTGACCGAACAGACCCCCACCGAAGACTTCCAACTGCTGTTCAACGCCCTGCACCACTACCGCGACATGGGTTTTTCCATCGCCCTGGACGACCTGGGGGCCGGCTATTCGAGCCTGCGCCTGTGGTCGGAACTACGCCCCGACTATGTGAAGATCGACCGCCACTTCATCGACGGCATCCATCAAGATCCGCTCAAGCGCGAGTTCGTCGGTTCGATCCTGCAAATCGCCCGCGCCTCCCGGGCCCAGGTGATCGCCGAAGGGATCGAGCTGGGCGAGGAGCTGGCGGTGCTCGGCGAGATGGGCGTGGACCTGGCGCAGGGCTATCTGCTCGGCCGCCCGCAAGAATTCCCGCCCTGCGACCCGCTACCCTTGCTGCCGCAGGCAAGCGCCGGCGTCGTGGCCCTGGGCGAGGACAACGGCGACCTCGACGCGCTGCTTATCCAGCAGCCGGCGGTGCCGCTGGAAACACCTACTCAGCAGGTGCTCGAAGCCTTTCGCCGGCAGGCCAACCTCAATTCCCTGGCGGTGCTGGATGAGCGTGGCAAGCCGTATGGCATCGTTCACCGGCATTCCCTGGCCGATGCGCTGCTACAGCCGTTCGGCACCGACCTGTTCGCACGCAAGCCGATCAGCCGGCTGATGAGCCAGGACTTTCTTGCCGTGGAGCGCGGGCAGTCGCTGCAACAGGTCAGCCGCCTGCTCACCAGCCGCGCCCGCCAGCGGATCGAGGAAGACTTCATCATCACCCAGAGCGGTCGCTACCTGGGTCTGGGTCGTGTGATCGATGTGCTCAAGCTGATCACCGAACAGAAGATCCAGCAGGCCCGGCATGCCAACCCGTTGACCTTGCTGCCGGGCAACGTGCCAATCCAGCAATGCCTCGCGCGCCTGCTGCAACAACGGCGCGAGGCGGCGGTGTGCTATGTCGACATCGACAGTTTCAAACCCTTCAACGACATCTATGGCTACGCCCGCGGCGACGAGGTGCTGTTGAGCCTGGCGCAATGCCTGAACGACAGCGTCGACCCGCAGCGAGACTTCGTCGGGCATATCGGCGGGGACGATTTCATGCTGGTATTGGGCTCGGCGGACTGGCGCGAGCGCTTGCAGATGCTGGTGGAGGCGTTCACACGCCAGTGCCGGCGCTTTTACCGCGCCGAGCACCTGGAGGCCGGCTGCTTCATCGCCCACAACCGCCAGGGGCAGCGCGAGACGTTCGCCCTGCTGTCATTGTCGATCGGCGTGGTGTGGCTGACGCCGCGCAGCGGCGGCCAGCTGGATGCCGGGCAACTGGCCGAGCTGGCCTCCCAGGCCAAGCGCCAGGCCAAGGAAAGCAGCGGTTCGAGCCTGAGCCTGATCGAAGCCTGAACCCCAGCCATTGCTCCCGCCTCGGGCCCGTAGGAGCCAGCGTTGCTGGCGAACCAGGCGGCGCGGTGGGTGGCAGAGCCGCTCAGGCCTCTTCCGGATAACGGTACTCGAACACTCGCACCACCTCCGAGGCATGCCACGACGCCGCCTCCATGCCATCCACCGGCCCGGAGAAACGCCCCAGGCGCTCGACACACTCGAAAAAGCCCGTGCGTGGCAGGCGGCTGGCTCCCTGGCTGATCACCAGCGAACTGCGCAGCGGTTGCTCGGCGCGGGCATCGAGCAGCGCCAGGTATTCCAGGGCCGCGGTAAGGGTCTGCATGGCCGGGCTGGGCAGTTGCAGGCGCTCCAGCAGCGCCCGGTAGGTGAGCAGGTGGCGTTGCCGGCGGGCCAGGTCGAGCTCGGTCAGCAGGCTCTGCCATTGCTGACGGCTGATCCTGACCTGGCTCATGACGGCTCGCTCCAGCCCGCCACCCCCAGGTGCCAGGCCAGGCTGCGCAGGATCGCGGCATCGGGGCGGCGCTCGCCGGCCTCGATCAGCGCCAGGTAGGCCGGGCTGATCCCGACGCTGCGCGCCAGTTGCTCGGGCGCCAGGCCCTTGGCCTCACGCAACGACGCCAGCTGGTCCAGGGCGGACAAGCTGGCGTCTGCGGGTTCGGCGGCGACCTTGTGTGCGGCGGGCGCTGCGCCAGGTGCCTGGCCGGCGGCGGCCAGCAACGCCTGGTACTGCTCCCAGGGAACGACTGCGTACTCGGGCTGACCGTCCCGGCTGATGACCTGAATACCCATACAACCCCCTTGACGTTGGACTACGGCATGTAATCCATAGGCATAACCCTTATGCCAATTATATTACCAACCTCGGGGGCATGCCGTGAATCAGTTGCCGGGGCGCTCCAGGCGCAACGCTTCGGGGCTATTGGGCAGGCGCTCGACCACCCGCAGCCGCTCCGGCGCCTGGCTGGCGCGCCAGGCCTTGAAGCGGGCCAGCTCGTCGGCCACGGTCTTGAGCACCCAACCCAGCACGGCGATGTCGTCGAGCAGGCCGACCCCCAGCAACCAGTCGGGAATGGCGTCCAGCGGGCTGACGAAGTACAGCAAGCCAGCGACGATGGTCACCAGTGCCTTGGGGCTGACGGCACGGTACTCGCCGCGCCACCAGGCCAGGCACAGCGCCTGCATCAGGCCCAGGTCCTCACGCAACTGGCCGAGCTTGGGGCCTTTGCGGGCCACGGCGAACAACAGGGCCGGCAACCGCCCGCGGCTAAGCAGGCGCTCGGCCAGGGGCAGGAAGCGGGCGAAATTCCAGGGTGCGCTCATGAGACCTCCAGAGGAGCAGGCAGGTTATCCACATTTATTGTGGATAACCTTGTGAACAGGGCGGCGTTGGCGCCGCGTCGTGCCCGCCAGGCAAGGGCCGGGGACGGATCGGGCGTTTTTTACACAACCGTTGCAACGGCGCAAACGTTTTGCGACAGGCGCACCCGCGATTACGCCGTGGCATTGCTTGCGACAGTGAATGACGCCGGCGGTTCGCGTCAAGCAGCCGAAACGAAGACGCCCCGTCAAAACGGGGCGTCGTTGCAGCAGCAGACTGGCGCTTACTTGGCCGGGGCGGCTTCGGCGTCGGCCTTGGCCGGGTCCTTGATGCCCAGCAGCTCCAGGTCGAACACCAGCACCGAGTTGGCCGGGATCAGCGGGCTTGGGCTCTGGGCGCCGTAGGCCAGCTCGGCCGGGATGTACAGCTTGTATTTTTCGCCGACATGCATCAGTTGCAGGCCTTCGACCCAACCTGGGATCACGCCGCTGACCGGCAGGTCGATCGGGCTGCCGCGCTCGACGGAGCTGTCGAACACCTTGCCGTCGGTGAGCTTGCCTTCGTAGTGGACGGTGACCACATCGGTCGGCTTGGGCTGCGGGCCGTCGGCCTTCTTGACCACTTCATACTGCAGGCCCGAGGCGGTGGTGACCACGCCAGGCTTCTTGGCGTTTTCCTCGAGGAATTTCTTGCCGGCCGCGGAGGCTTCTTCGCTGGCCTTGGCCAGGCGCTCTTCGGCGCGCTTCTGCAGGGCGGTGAAGGCCTCGACCAGTTCCTCGTCCTTGATGCGCTGTTCTTTCTTGCCAACAGCGTCTTCGATGCCTTGGGCGACGGCTTTGGAATCCAGGTCGTCCATGCCTTCCTGGGCCAGGCTCTTGCCCATGTTCAGGCCGATACCGTAGGAGGCTTTCTGTGCCGGAGTCTTCAGCTCGACGCTGCTGGTCTGGGCGTCGCAGCCCGCCAGGACCAGGCCTACCAGGGCAACCGCAGCCGCCAAACGATGCTGTTTCATGCTATTTCCTTGTTCATGCGCCATGAGGGCAATCAGGGTAAAGCCGCGAGCTTAGCAGGCGGCCGCGACCAATGGCTACCGGCATAAGAGCGGGTTGTGGGCTGGAAGTTCCTGGGTTAAAGGTTGTTCATGATCGCGCTTGCAGCCAATGGCCAGTATTGATGGCTTCGCCAGGGTTTGCCCGGAGATGTTCAAGCCCATGGAGGCCGCCCAGCTTCAAGGGTATCCACCCTGCCGATACTCCCCCGCCACCTCGCGCAATACCTCGCACACCCACTGCGCCGCCAGGCCCTGGGGCACCGCAGCGTTGCGACAGATACCCACCGAGCCCCCCGGCTCGCACACCCCTAGGTCAAGTTCGGCCAGCTCGCCGCGCGCCAGGTCGATCAGCACCGCATCGCGCGGCGCCACCCACACCGCGTCGCTGCCCAGCACATAGCGCCGGCTCAGCGCCAACGACAGCGTCTCCAGGCGTTGTGCCGCCACGCCGATCGCGCCTTGCACGAACAGGCTGTCGGCATGCTGGCGAATGGTCGTCCCCGACGGCGGCAACACTTGCGCGTACTGCCCCAGCAGTCCCCGGTCGACTGGCTGGCGCGCCAGCAACGGGTGCCCGGGGCGCACCACCAGGGCCATCGACTCGCTGTACAGGTGTTCGAACGACAACCCCTGAATACGCGGGCTGTCAGTCATGCGCCCGACCACCAGCTCCAGCTCGCCCACATGCAACTGCCCAAGCAACTGCGCACTGACCCCGGTGACCACGCCGATCACCAAGGCTTCATGGCGCTGGTGCAGGCGGCACAGCACCTCGGGCATCAGCAGGCCTTCGACCGTGGACAACACACCGATACGCACCTGAGATGGCTGCAAGGCCTCGCCGCGCACACTGCCAACGCCTTCGCGCAGGGCGTGCACGCTGGGCCCGGCATAACGCAAGAAGCGCGCCCCCGCCGCGGTCAGCGATACGCCCTGGCGGCCGCGCTCGAACAGCCGGGTCTCGAGCAGGTCCTCGAGCTCCTTGAGCGTCTTGGAGATTGCCGGCTGGCTGATCGCGAGCACGTCGGCGGCCCTGGCCAGGCTGCCCTGCCGGGCAATCTCCAGGAAGCACAACAGATGACGGAACTTGATGCGGGTATCGAGGTTCATGCCTGGCAGTGTATCCGCGCGCCGGGCCTGCAAGCCATGGTGATTCGGTGACTTGCGTCACTCGGCGCCAGCCACGCGCTTGCAGGCTCGGTGCCGAAGCTTTAGCGTGTGCCGCTTCAACGCATGGAGCAGCGCTATGGCCGCCTACCTGACCCAGGACCTGATCCTGGACCTGGGCGATGAAACGCCCGAAGACACCAGCATGAACATGCTCGCTTTTCGCGAACGCGGCACCAGCCTGGTGATCGCGCGCAGCCCACTACCCGAGGGGCAGACCCTGGAAAGCCTCTACCAGCAGCAACTGGCGCAACTGCGCGAACGCCTTGCGGCGGTCATCAGCGAACCACAGCCGGTCAGCGCCGGTGTGGCCCGCGACATCCACGGCCTGGAAACCAGCCTGCAGTTCAAGCGTGCAGATGTGGTCTCCTACCAGCGCCAGTTGGCCTACGCTCCTGCCGGCCAAGCCCGTTTCGTCGCGGTGAGCTACAGCAAGCAAACACCACTGGAGCCCGCTGACCTTGCCCATTGGGAGACGATCAAGGCCGGTTTGCGACTGAACTGACCACCCTTTCAGAGATGGCTCATGGATGACAGCCTGCACGCCGCCCGCCAGGGCGATCTGATCCTGCACCCGCCGTTGATGGCCGAGCTGGTGAGCGCTCTGAGCGAAGCGGTCATCTATGCAGCGGCCACCGCCGCCGTGGCCGCCGCCATCGCGGGCACGGTGGTGGCGGTGGTCGGTACCGGTGGCGCTGCCGCCACGCTGACGCCGCTGATCGCTGGCGCCTTGGTTAGCGCCGCCAGCATGTTGCCCACGGGCAACGAGAAGAGCATTGGCGAGCGCATCACCGACTTCAGCGACTGGATCGGCAACTCGATGTTCGCGCCGGAACCGTACGGTACGATCGAAACGGGTTCGCCCAATACTCGGGTCAACGGGATGCGCGCGGCGCGGGCGGCTGGTGTCAGTACCGGGCCAGCCACGGCTGGCTCTGGCGAGCCCGCGGCCGAGCCGTCGGTGCTGGAGACCGTCGGCGCCTACGCCATGGCTGCCGGCACCCTGCTATTGCCGGTACTCGGCATGGCGTCGGCCATCCATGACATCTTCAACCCTCCGGTGACCACGCCTGCGGACCCGAACACCGACCCCAGACCTCACGACAAGGCGGTCTGCAGCAAGCATCCGCCCATGCCCGAACAGTTCGTCGCGCAGGGCTCGGGCAAGGTCTTCATCAATGGCCAACCCGCTGCCCGCGTCGGTGACAAGACCACCTGCGACGGCCCGATCGGCATGACGTTCTCGCCCAACGTGCGCATCGGCGGCAAGACCATGACCGTGCGCGACATCCGCGACGGCAAGAGCGCACTGGCGAAAGTCTTCGGCCTGGTGGCCGGCATGCTCATCGCCCGCAAAGGCACGCCTAAATCTGGCAGGGCCTGTACCATCGGCAACCCGGTGCTGCCCTCCACCGGTGCCAAGCTGCAGGAGGGCGCGCAGGATGTCGATTTCGACCTGCCGGCGCTGGTACCGATCGAGTGGGCACGCACTTATCACAGCGCCGACTTGCGTGATGACGGCCTGTTCGGCCGGGGCTGGAGCGTGCCCTATGAAGTGCGCATAGAACGTGTCGCCCATCCCGAAGGCGGCGAATTGTGGATCTATGTGGACGAAGTGGGCAACCGCCTGGAGCTGGGGCAGTTACAGCCCGGCAGTGCTTTCGTCAGCATGCTCGACGGCCTGGCCTTCTTCCATCAGGACGCCGGCATCACCGTCGTCGAGGACATTCATGCCGGCCGTTATCAGGTGTTCCAGACCGACCCCGTCCAGCCGCGACGCTCGCGGCTGGTCAAGCTGGGTGACCGCAACCTGAACGAGTTGCTGCTGTTCTACGACGATGAGGGGCGGCTTCAGTTTCTCGGTGACACGTTCGGCCGCACCTTCATCGAGTTGCGCTACGCCGATAGCCGCAGCCGCCGCGTCGTCGATATCCAGCGTCTTTACCTGCAACCTGGCGAGCGCTTCGAGGTCGAGCGTCGGGAAACACTGGTCAGCTATCGCTACAGCGCAGGCCAGCAGTTGACCGCGGTGCTCGACGCGCAAGCCCAGGTGGTGCGCCAGTTCAGCTATGACGACAATGGGCTGATGGCCAGTCATACGCTGCCCAGTGGTGCTGTGCGTCACTATCAATGGGCACGTTTCGAGGTGCCCATCCAGAAACCGCAGGTCAGTTACCCTGAGGATGGCCGCTATCGCATGCCATCTCTGCTGGAGCCGCAGGCCGAGCATGAGTGGCGGGTGGTCCGGCACTGGGGCAGCGACGGCCAGGAGTACCGCTTCGAGTACGACCTGGCGCGCGGCCTGACCCAGGTGATCGATGGCCTGGGCCGCGAAAACCACTACTACTGGGGACCTCACCACGAGATCTACCGGCACATCGACCCGCTGGGCCGGATATGGCAGGAGGACCTGCCAGGTGGCATGCCGTTGCGCCTGATCGACCCCCAGGGCGGCGAGTGGCATTACAGCTACGATGGATTGGGACGGCTGATTGCCAGTCGCGATCCGCTGGGGCGCATCGAAAGCATCACCTACACCGACCACTGGGCCTTGCCGCTAGCCATCACCGACCGCGGCGGACACACGACGCGCAGGTCCTATGACCGCCATGGCAACCTGCTCGGCGAACGCGATCCGCTGGGACACCAAACCCACTACCGCTATGACCGCCAGGGGCGGCTGGTACAAGTGACCGATGCCTTGGGCAAGCAACGGCATCTGCACTGGAACGACCAAGGCCAGTTGCTCGACCACCGCGACTGCTCCGGCCAGCAGACCCGCTACCGCTACGATGCCCGCGGCAACCTGTGCGAAACCTTGAATGCCAGGGACGAGCGTGAACAGTTTCGCCATGATCGGCGTGGCTACCTGGTCGAGTATGAAGCCGCCGACGGCCGCGTTGACCGCTACCAACGGGATGCCGCCGGGCAGGTGGTGAGCCACACCGACCCTGGCAACAACGTCACACGCTGGCACTACGACGGTAGCGGGCGTCTGCTCCAGCGTACCGATGCCTTGGGCATGACAGTGCGGCTGAGTTATGACGCCTATGGTCGATTGCAGCAACTGACCAACCCGAATGATGAGCACTACCGTTTCGAATGGGACGCCCTCGATCGCCAGGTCTCCCAACAGAACCTGGACGGCAGCGGGCTCAGCTTCGAGTATGGCGTGACGGACGCGGTTCGCACGGTCTGGCACCACCCCTCTGCCGAAGTCGAGCCACCGCTGACCACTACCGCGCCGACGGCCAACAGCATGGCCCAGCGCCTGGACTACGAACACGATGCAGCCGGCCGCCTGCTGCGCAAGCGCAGTGCCGATGGTGTTACAGACTACGCCTACGATGCCGCCGACAACCTGGTGTCGATCACCTTCAGCAACACCGCCGGTGAACGCCAGCAACTGAACTTTCGCCATGACGCCCTGGGCCAACTGTTGGCTGAAAGCCACCCCGAAGGCGAATTGCGGTACAGCCATGACGAACTGGGCAACCTGCAGACCCTGACCCTCCCGGACAACCGGCGCATCAACCACCTCTACTACGGCAGTGGCCACCTGCATCAGCTCAACCTCGATGGCAAGCTGATCTGTGACTTCGAGCGCGACAGCTTGCATGAAGAAGTGTTGCGGACCCAGGGACGCCTGCAGACCCGCACCCGCCGCGACAATGCCGGGCGCATCATCCAGCGTGCGCAGTACCTGGGCACGGCGACGGCCGCCGAACTTCCCCTGTTAGCCAGGGACTACCACTACGATGCCAGCGACAACCTGGTCGCCCAGGTGGTCACCGACTATCCGGGCGCAAGCCATGGCACTGGTCGGCAGCGCAGCACCCATTACGCCTACGGCCCGACCCAACGCATCCACGCTGCCTGGCATCGCGAGCTTGGCCAGACCAATGGCCTGGTCGAGGCCTACGCCTACGATCACGCTGGCAACCTGCAGGACACCCGCGATACTGGCACTTCAGCCAGGCACGACCGCGTCCATGCGCACCAGGACTGCCGTTACCGCTACGACCGGTTCGGCCGCCTCAGCGAAAAACGCAGTGGCCGTCACCTGACCCAACGGTTCGAGTACGACGCCGAGCAGCGCTTGATCCGTGTCCACCAGCAGCGTGGCCCGGTGCGCGAGCGGGTCGAATTCGCCTACGACCCGCTTGGCCGTCGTACCGGCAAGGCCCTCTATCGCGAGGGTAACGCAGAGGCCATCAGCCAGACCCGCTTCCACTGGCAAGGGGTGCGTCTGCTCCAGGAGGTCCAGGACGGCAAGCCAAGCCTCTACCTTTACGCCGATGCCGACAGTCATGTGCCGGTTGCCCGTATCGATGGGGTGCCCGGCAGCGAAGAGGTGTTCTACTTCCACACCAATCTGGCCGGGCTGGCGGAGCAGCTCACGGACGCTGAAGGCACAACGGTCTGGCGCGCCGCACATGAGGTCTGGGGCAGGTTCATCGACGAGTGGCGCCACCCTGGGCAGTCCAGGCAGCAGAACCTGCACTTCGCCGGGCAGTACGTCGACCGCGAGACCGGTCTGCATTACAACACCTTCCGTTTTTATGACCCGGACATCGGCCGTTACACCCAGCCTGACCCGATCAATCTCCAGGGCGGGCTGAACGTCTACTTGTACGCGCCGAATCCGCTGGCATGGATAGACCCACTGGGCTGGTGCAAGATCGCCAACAAGATTTCCGGCGACCTGCGCGAGGCCAAGATCCACAAGATCCTCAAGGCCATGTTCGGCAAGAAGAATGTGCTCAAGCAGCGCCATCTGCGCAATGCCGACGGCAAGATCGTCAGCCTGGTGGACGACGCCATCGAGATCGGCAAGGTCAAGGGATCACGCATTCTCGATTTCGTGGTCAAGACCAAGGATGGCAGGTGGCGTGCGATCGAGGTCACCAGCGGGACCGCGCCCAAGGGCGTGCAACGGGCGAAGGAAGCCACCATTCGCGCCAACGGCGGTACCTATGTGCGTATCCCGGGGAGCAAGAAAGTGGTCGAGGTTGACGACATGTCACGTATCATCCGCATCGATTGACAGGAGCCGAAATGAAGATCATACGCTACAGCTACCCGGCCATGCTGGCCAGCAGCAAGAACACCAGCTACCGCACCCAGGCCACGCACATGACCCAGGTGCTGATGCGTTTTCTGGTGGACAACGCGCTGTTGACCGAGAGCCCATACCGCGCCGACGGCTCGCTCGACGAACAATTCGAAGTGACCAAGGCCAACCTGACCGAGGACGGCAACCAGTTGTTCAAGCTGTACTTCCCCAAGTGGTCGAACCGCATTGACCGCGGTGGCAGCCCGGATGACATCAAGGCCCTGGTCAATGGCCTGGCCAAGATCAGGTCCGCCGCGCAGGAATGAACCGCCGCTCAACCGAGCAGCAGCTCCACGCGCCCCCCGTTCAGGCGCACTGGCCATACCCGCAGCGCCTGCCCGGACTGCTCCAGGCAACGACCGCTGGCCAGGCAAAAGTGCTGCTTGTATAGCGGTGCCGCGACCACCACATGCCCCTGCAGATTACCCACCAGTCCGCGGCCGATAATGTTCGCCCCGGATCGCGGGTCACGGTTTTCGACTGCGTACAATTCCCGTCCCTGCCCCGGCAGGTAGAACAACGCCACCTGCTCGCCGGCATGCCACACCACCACCCCGGAATCGGCCACCAGGTCATGGGCAGCGCACACACTGTGCCAGGTGGTCTCGGATTGCACAGCCCTGTTGCTCTGGTTCATCACACAGCCTCCTCATGGGTCGGAATCAGGTGCAGCGGCGCCACCGGGCGGCGCTGGCCGCGCTCGCGGACGAAGTGCACGTCGGGGTCGGCGCGCTGGTCATTGACGAAGGTACGGAAGCGCTTGAGTTTTTCCGGGTCGCTCAAGGCATTGGCCCATTCACACTGGTACTGCTCGACCACATGCTGCATCTGCGCCTCGAGCTCGCTCGCCAGGCCCAGGCTGTCATCGATCACCACCTGCTTGAGGTAGTCCAGGCCACCCTCGAGGTTTTCCCGCCACACCGAGGTGCGCTGCAGCTTGTCGGCGGTGCGGATGTAGAACATCAGCACGCGGTCGATCAGCCGTACCAGGGTCTCGTCGTCCAGGTCGGTGGCGAACAGCTCGGCGTGGCGCGGGCGCATGCCGCCATTGCCGCACACGTAGAGGTTCCAGCCCTTGTCGGTGGCGATCACGCCGATGTCCTTGCTCTGCGCCTCGGCGCATTCGCGGGTGCAGCCGGACACCGCGAACTTGAGCTTGTGCGGCGAGCGCAAGCCCTTGTAGCGGTCCTCCAGGCGCAGGGCCATGGCCACGCTGTCTTGCACGCCGTAGCGGCACCAGGTGCTGCCGACGCAGGACTTCACCGTGCGCGTCGACTTGCCGTAGGCGTGCCCGGTTTCAAAGCCTGCGGCGATCAGTTCGCCCCAGATCAGCGGCAGCTCGTGCAACTGCGCGCCGAACAGGTCGATACGCTGGCCGCCGGTGATCTTGGTGTAGAGGTCGTATTTTTTCGCCACCTGGCCGATCACGATCAGCTTGTCCGGTGTGATCTCGCCACCGGGAATGCGCGGCACCACCGAGTAGGTGCCGTTCTTCTGCATGTTGGCCATGAAGGTGTCGTTGGTGTCCTGCAACGGCACCAGCGCCGGGTCCATGATCGGCTGGTTCCAGCACGAGGCGAGGATATTGCCCACTGCCGGCTTGCAGATGTCGCAGCCGACATGGCCCTGGCCGTGGCGGGCGAGCAGGTCGCCGAAGGTGCGGATGCCTTCGACCCGCACCAGGGCGTAGAGCTCCTGGCGGGTGTAGGCGAAGTGCTCGCACAGGCTTTTGTCCACGCTCACGCCGCGGGCGCTCAGCTCGTGCTCGACCACCTGCTTGAGCAGTGCCGCGCAACCACCGCAACCGCTGGCGGCCTTGGTGCTGGCCTTGACCGCGGCGAGGTCGGCGCAGCCGCCGTCGATGGCGGCGCACACCGCGCCCTTGCTGACGTTGTGGCATGAGCAGAGGGTCGCGGCGGCAGGCAAGGCGTCGGCACCCAGGGCGGGCGCGCCGCCGCCTTGGGGCAGGATCAAGGTAGCCGGATCGACCGGCAGCCTGATGCCGTTCTGGGCGTATTGCAGCAAGGTGTCGTAGTAGCTGTTGTCACCCACCAGCACGGCGCCGAGCACTTGCTTGCCGCTGGCATCCACCACCAGCCGCCGGTACGAGGCACTGGCCTCGTCGATGAAGCGGTAGCTGCGCGCGCCCGGCGTGACGCCCTGGGCGTCGCCGATCGAGCCGACATCGACGCCCAGCAGCTTGAGCTTGGTCGACAGGTCGGCGCCGCTGAACCCGTTCACCGCCTCGCCCATCAGCAGTGCCGCCAGGTTGCGCGCCATGGCGTAGCCCGGCGCGACCAGGCCGAACACGCTGCCGTTCCACGAGGCACATTCGCCGATGGCGAAGATCCGCGGGTCGCTGGAGCGGCAGTGGTTGTCGATCACCACGCCGCCGCGGGCGGCGACCTCCAGGCCGCAGGCGCGACCGAGGGCGTCCTGCGGGCGGATACCGGCGGAGAACACCACCAGGTCGGTTTCCAGGTGCTCGCCGCCGTCGAAGTTCATCCGGTAGCGGTACTGCTCGCCCGCGCTGATCGACTGGGTGGCGCGGGCCAGGTGCACGCCGACGCCCAGCGCCTCGATGCGCGCGCGCAATGCAGCGCCGCCTTCGCCGTCGAGCTGCACCGGCATCAACCGTGGGGCGAACTCCACCACATGGGCTTCCAGGCCCAAAGACTTGAGAGCGTTGGCCGCCTCCAGGCCGAGCAGGCCACCACCGACCACCACGCCACGGCGGGCATCGCTGGCGGCGGCGCGGATCGCGTCGAGGTCGTCGAGGGTGCGGTAGACCAGCCGTGCATCGCCGCTGGAGCCCTCGATAGGTGGCACGAACGGGTAGGAGCCGGTGGCCAGGATCAGTTGGTCATAGCCGTAGCGACCTGCGTCGGTGACCAGCTCCTGACGCTGGCGGTCTATCGCCACTACCGCTTCGCCCAGGTGCAGGTGCACGCCGTTGTCCGGGTAATAGCCTGGCGCGCACAGGGCCAGGGTCTCGGCGCAACTGCCAGTGAAGTACTCCGACAGGTGGACCCGGTCGTAGGCGCGCTGGCGTTCCTCGCCAAACACATGCAACTCGAAGCGGGCCAGGGCGCCGCGCTCGATCAGTTGCTCGACGCAGTGATGGCCGACCATGCCATTGCCGACGATGACCAATCGTGGTCGTTGTGCCTCGTTCGCTGTTGCCTGCATAGCCGTTCCTCGCTCACGGAAAACGCAAAAAGGCGCCTGGAGCCGAAGCTCCAGGCGCCTTTGCCTGTACTCATCAGTTGGGGGCCCTGGACGATCGCCGTTGATCGGGGGGCTGTTGTCGCTGGATCAAAGCAGGGACTGTGCCAATTGCCTGGAACTGAATGAGCCAGTGCCAGCGGCGAACCCCAGGGCCGGCGTATCCGCGGCCTTCCTTCGCGGGGCAAGCCCGCGCCCACGTAACGTCCAGCAGCGGCAAAACGAACCATCCCGGTGCGGCGCTCACCACACTGGTGCGCTCAGTACACATCCCGCCGATAGCGCTTGTCCCGCGTCAGCCCCTCGACATAAACCTGCGCCGCCTCGGCAGCCATGCCACCGTGCTCGGCCACTACCTTACGCAAGGCGGCGTCCACATCCTTGGCCATGCGCTGGGCATCGCCACAGACATAGACCACCGCCCCCGCCTCGAGCCACTGCCACAGCTCGGCGCCGTGCGCCAGCAGGCGCTGCTGCACGTAGACCTTCTCAGCCTGGTCGCGGGAGAACGCCGTGCTCAGGCGCAGGTGCCCGCTCGCTGCCCAGGCCTGCAACTGCTCGCGGTAATAGAAATCGCAGGCGCCATGCTGCTCGCCGAAGAACAGCCAATTGCCGCCGCTCGCCCGGCGCTGTTCGCGCTCCTCGAGAAAACCACGAAACGGCGCGATACCGGTGCCGGGGCCAATCATGATGATCGGCGTGGCATCGTCCTGCGGTAGCTGAAAGTGCTTCGACGGTTGCGGAAAAATCGCCACCTCCAGGGCCGTCGCCCGGTCGGCGAGAAAAGTCGAGCACACGCCCTTGCGCGCCCCGTAGCGCACGGTGGCGACGGTCAGGTGCACCTGGTCGGGATGGGCCAAGGGGCTGGAGCTGATCGAGTACAGGCGCGGCTGCAAGGGTTTGAGCAACGCCAGCCAGCGGGCCAGGGGCAAACGCTGGGGGAACGCTTGCAGGACATCGGCCAGCTGCCGGCCCCACAGCCAGTCCTTGAGCTCGGCACTGTACTCAGGCAGCAACAGACGGCGCAGGCCCTCGGCCTGCTCGGCGAACACCTCGAGCAGCGGCCGGCTGACCCGGGTGATGTCCAGGTGGCGCTCCAGCGCGGTGCGCAGCGCCATCGGCGCCTGGCCCTGGAGCTCAACCTGGACCTGGCCATCGAGCGCCATCAACGCCAACAGTTCATCGACCAGTGCCGGGCAATTGCGCGGCCATACCCCCAGGGCATCGCCGGGCTGGTAGCTCAGGCCGCTGCCGCGCAGGTCGAACACCAGTTGCCGCGTCTCCTTGCGCGAGCCCGGGCCATTGAGCAGTCGGTTCTCCAGCAGCGGCGCCAACCAGGGCTGGGGTTTGCCGACGCGGGTTGGCGGCGGCGCCACGGCGGGCGCCGGCGCGCTACCGCCCAGTTCCGGCAGCAAGGCATCCAGCCAGGCGGCGAAAGCCGCTTCGCAATCAGGCTCGCAATCGACCCGCGCCAACAGGCGCCGGGCACCGAGGTCGGCCAGGCGTTGGTCGAGCTTGCGGCCGAAACCGCAGAACTGCTCATAGCTCGAATCGCCCAGGGCCAGCACTGCATACGGCAGGGCGGCGCAGCTAGCGCCCTGCTCTTGCTGCAGCGCCTGCCAGAATGCCGCGCCGCTGTCCGGAGCCTCGCCATCGCCGAAGGTGCTGGCAATCAGCACCAGGCTGGCGGCGCCCTGCAGCTGTGCCGGGTGAATGTTCTGCATGCAACTGAGCGCCACGGCCAACCCCGCCTCGCGCAAACGCTGCGCGCAGCGCTCGGCCAGGCCCTCGCCGTTGCCGGTCTGCGACGCCCACAGCACATGATGCCGAGGGGCCTCGGCGGTGCTCCCCGGCACAGCCTGCGCCGGGTAGAACAGGCCCGCCAGCAGGCCGTCGACGAACAGCCGCCGGGCCGGCGCCAAGGGCGCGCCGGGCGGCAGGCTGGGCACGCCGAGGCGCTGCGCCTGGTCAAGGCCAAGCAGGAAGCCTTGCAGGTAGTGGCGCTCGTCTTCGGCCAACACCGGTGCCGGCAACGCCTCCAGGCCAAGCAGGCGGGACAGGGTGGCAGTGGGCATGGTCGCAGGCTCCGGGTGGCTAAGGTCGAGAGCGTCGATACGTTCGCCGGACAACCGTTCAAGGGCCACGGCGCAGTGCTTGAAGGCCGGTTGCAAGGACGTCGGGTCGACCGCGTCGCAGGTCAGCGCATTGATCGCCAGGCCCTCGCCGTACAGGTCGTTCCAGTGAAACGGCGCAAAACAGTTGCCGGGCTGCACCCGATCGCTGAGGCGTGCCGGCAGCCGTGCCTGGCCACGGCGCGAACGCAACGCCACCTGGTCCTTGTCGTGAATGCCCAGGCGCAGCGCATCGCTGGGGTGGATCTCGACGAAAGGGCCAGGTTCGAGCCTGTTCAGGCTCGCCACCTTGCCGGTCTTGGTCAGGGTATGCCATTGGTGCTGCACCCGGCCGGTATTGAGCACGAAAGGGAAGGCATCGTCGGGCAGCTCCGCCGGTGGCAACCAGGGCCGGGCGAAGAATTGCGCCTTGCCGCTGGGCGTGGGAAACACCAGCGTTCCCTCGCTGACATAGCGCAACGGGCTGCGGTGGTCCTCGCGCCCCGGCGCGCTCGGCCATTGCCGCGGCCCCTGGCGCAGGTCGGCATAACCGATACCGCGCAGGTCGTAGCCGCTGGCCGGGTTGTGGAAGCGGCGGATTTCGTCGTACACCGCCTCGGCGTCGGGGTAGTCGAACGCCTGGGCATAGCCCATGGCACAGGCCACCCGGGCGATCAGCCGCCAATCCTCCAGGCTCTCGCCGGGCGGCTCGACCGCCCGCGGCGCCAGGGTCAGGTTGCGCTCGCTGTTGATCATCACCCCATCGCCCTCGGCCCATAGAGCCGCCGGCAGGAGGATATCGGCGTAACGCTGGGTCTCGGTGTCGAGGAAAGCATCCTGGCTGATCACCAACTGCGCCTGGCGCAGGCCGTCGATCACCTGTTGGCGATTGGCGACGCTGGCCACCGGGTTGCTGCAGATGATCCAGCAGGCCTTCACCTCGCCACGCTGCATCTGCTCGAACAACGCCACCGTGCCCTCCCCGCCCTCGCTGCGCAGGGTGCCAGCCGGCAGCTGCCATTGCCGCTCGACGAAGGCGCGGTCGCCGGCCTCCAGCGCCGAGCGTTGCCCGGGCAACCCCGGGCCCATGTAGCCCATCTCGCGCCCGCCCATGGCATTGGGCTGGCCGGTCAGCGAGAACGGGCCACTGCCAGGCCGGCAGATGGCGCCAGTGGCCAGGTGCAGGTTGCACAGCGCGTTGCTGTGCCAGGTGCCGTGGATGCTTTGGTTCAGGCCCATGGTCCAGCAGCTCATCCACGCCCCGGCCTCGCCGATCAGCCGCGCGGCCTCACGAATCGCGGCGGGGTCCAGGCCGGTGATGGCGGCGACCCGCTCGGGGGTATAGTCCTCGAGAAAGGCCGGCATGGCCTCCCAGCCTTCGGTGTGCCGGGCGATAAACCCGGCATCGGTGTGGCCGTTGGCATGCAGCAGGTGCAACAGGCCGTTGAGCAGCGCCAGGTCGGTGCCCGGGCGCAGCGCCAGGAACAGATCGGCCTTGTCGGCGGTGGCGGTGCGCCGTGGGTCGACGACGATCAGCTTGGCCCCAGCCTTGAGCCGGTCGAGCAGGCGCAGGAACAGGATCGGATGACAGTCGGCCATGTTCGCGCCGATCACCAGGAACACCTCGGCCCGCTCGAAATCCTGGTAGCTGCCGGGCGGCCCATCGGCACCCAGCGATTGCTTGTAGCCACTGCCGGCGCTGGCCATGCACAGCCGCGAGTTGGACTCGATGTGGCGGGTGCGGATAAAGCCCTTGGCCAGCTTGTTGGCCAGGTACTGGGCTTCCAGCGACATCTGCCCGGAGACATACAGCGCCAGCGCATCGGCGCCATGGTTGTCGATGATCTCGCGCAGCCGCCGCGCCGCCTCGGCGATGGCCTGGTCGAGGCTGCTGCGCACCGGCTCCTGGCTGCGCTCGCGGCGCACGAAGGCCTGGGCCATGCGTCCGCTGGCCAGCGGGATGTGGGCAGTCAGGCCCTTGGTGCACAACCGGCCAAAATTGCTCGGGTGCTGTTTGTCGCCGCTGACCTTGGTCACCTTGCCGGCGCTGACGCTCATGACGATACCGCACCCGACCCCGCAATACGGGCAGACACTGCGCACCTCGCTGCTGCTCATGGGTGTTCTCCTGCACGAACGACAAAGGCGCCGGCTGCTCCCGCTTGGCTGATCGCAAGCAGGGCAACACGGCGCCTTCGTCGTGATGAAATGGGCCATCGACGTTGATGGCCCGTATCCAGGACATTCAGCAAAAGCCGGGCCATCTCTTGATCACGCCGCAACCACGCCAGCAGCGCGCTGCCCCGGCGACTGCGCGTGCACCACGGCAGGGAGCGCTGCACCAGCGGGTGGCATGAACAGCGCCACGACTATATGATTCGCATACGTTTCATATAAACAGGTAAAGCACCATGGGCATCGTCAAGATCGCCGACGACCTCCACGAAGACCTGCGCGTGGCCAGCGCCGCCTTGTCGCGCTCGATCAACGCCCAGGCCGAACACTGGATCCGCCTCGGCATGCTCGCCGAGCTGCACCCGCAAGCCACCTACCAGGAACTGCTGCGCCAGCTGCTGCGCCAGGAGCAAGCCAACCTCAAGGAATTGCTGCGATGAGCCAGGTCATCCTCAAGGACGCCGCGCAACTGGCGCTGATGCGCCGCGCCGGCCAGTTGCTGGCACAGGTGTTCGCCGACCTCGACGGTTTCATCCGCCCCGGCGTGACCACGATGCAGATCAACGATCGCGCCGAAGCCTTCATCATCGAGCGCCTCAAGGCACGCCCTGCGAGCAAGGGCCAGTACGGCTTTCCCTACGCGCTGAACACCTCGGTGGACCATGTGGTCTGCCACGGCATGCCCAAGGCCGACGAGGTGCTGGGTGAAGGCTCCATCGTCAATGTCGACATCACCCTTGAACAGGGTGGCTATATCGCCGACTCGTCGAAAATGTACGCCATCGGCCAGATCGACGACCAGGCCCGGCGGCTGGTCGACACCACCTACGCGGCCTTATGGAAAGGCATCGAACAGGTTCGCCCTGGCGCCACCCTGGGCGATATCGGCCATGCCATCCAGACCCATGCCGAGGCGGCGGGCTACAGCGTGGTGCGCGAATACTGCGGGCATGGCATCGGCACCCAGATGCACGAAGCGCCCGAGGTGCTGCACTACGGGCAACGGGGCATGGGCCTGGCATTGCAAGCGGGCATGGTGTTCACCATCGAGCCGATGATCAACCAAGGTGGGCGCGGTACCCGTGGCCTGCGCGATGGCTGGACGGTGATCACCCGCGACCACAGCTTGTCGGCACAGTGGGAGCACACCGTGGCGGTGACCGAAACCGGCTATGAGGTGCTGACGTTGCGCGAGGAAGAGCGGCTGGGCGCGAAGCCCTGAGAGAGAGTGTCTGGGGGGCTGCCGGCTTGGATGTCTTGGCATCAGCCCCCAAGACAGCCTGCAGAAACAGCAGACACAAAAAAAGCGACCCTAAGGTCGCTTTCTCTGTTGCTTCCGGGTGTTCAGTGGGCCCTGGAAGCTAAATATGGCGCGGCGGACGGGACTCGAACCCGCGACCCCCGGCGTGACAGGCCGGTATTCTAACCGACTGAACTACCGCCGCGCTATACATCGAGTGGTGGGTGATGACGGGATCGAACCGCCGACCCTCTGCTTGTAAGGCAGATGCTCTCCCGGCTGAGCTAATCACCCTTCGTCTCGGTGTGGCGCGCATTCTACGGAGGGCCTGCCACCCTGGCAAGCACTTTTTTAAACTTTTTTAAAAAAAATTCTCAGGCCTTTCAAAGACCTAGCAATGCCGGGTGTTTCTTCCTCTCTATAAGGTGCTGGCCGTATGACAGGGTTGGCCTTCAACCGCCGCTCGGAGAATAATGCCCGCCTTATGTATTAAGGAGAGATCCCCCCTCATGTGGTTCAAGAACCTGCTGTCCTATCGCCTGACCCAGGAAGTACCGTTCGAGGCGCAAGCCCTGGAAACCGCCCTGGCCAGCAAGCCGGCCCGCCCCTGCGCCAGCCAGGAACTGACCACCTACGGTTTCGTCGCACCGTTCGGCAAGGGCGCTGACGCGCCGCTGGTGCACGTCAGCGGCGAGTTCATGCTGATCGCCGCCCGTAAGGAAGAACGTATCCTGCCCAGCAGCGTGGTCAACGATGCGGTCAAGGAGAAGGTCGAGGAAATCGAGACCGAGCAGATGCGCAAGGTCTACAAGAAGGAGCGCGACCAGATCAAGGACGAGATCATCCAGGCATTCCTGCCGCGTGCGTTCATCCGCCGCTCGATGATCTTCGCCGCCATCGCCCCGCGCCTGGGCATGATCCTGGTCAACTCGGCCAGCGCCAAGCGCGCCGAAGACCTGCTGTCGACCCTGCGTGAAGTGATCGGCTCGCTGCCAGTGCGCCCGGCCACGGTGAAGATCGCGCCGAGCGCGACCATGACCGACTGGGTCAAGTCGCAGCAGGCCGCCGAGGGCTTCTATGTACTCGACGAATGCGAACTGCGTGACACCGCCGAAGACGGCGGCATCGTGCGCTGCAAGCGCCAGGACCTGACCGGCGAGGAAATCCAGCTGCACCTGAGCACCGGCAAGGTGGTCACCCAGTTGGCCCTGGCCTGGCAGGACAAACTGTCGTTCGTACTCGACGACAAGATGGTGATCAAGCGCCTGAAGTTCGAGGAGCTGCTGCAGGAGCAGGCCGAACAGGACGGTGGCGACGAAGCGCAACAGCAGTTCGACGCCAGCTTCACCCTGATGATGATGACCTTCACCGAGTTCCTCCCGCTGCTGTTCGAGGCCCTGGGTGGCGAAGAGATCCCGCAGGGGGTCTGATTACTGGGGCGCTTCCCGTAGGAGCCTGGCCGGCTCCTACATACAAATAGAACAAGGACCTGCCCATGCGTGCCCTCGCCGCTCTCAGCCGCTTCGTCGGCAATACCTTCGCCTTGTGGGTGCTGCTGTTCGCCTGCCTGGCCTTCGTCATGCCGCAGTGGTTCATCGCGCTGAAGGTGGCCATCGTGCCCTTGTTGGGCCTGGTGATGTTCGGCATGGGCCTGACCCTCAAGCTCGACGATTTCGCCGCCGTCGCCCGCCAACCCTGGCGGGTGGCGCTAGGGGTGGTGGCGCACTTCGTGATCATGCCGGGCATGGCCTGGTTGCTGTGCCAGTTGTTCCAGCTGCCAGCGCGGATCGCCGTCGGCGTGATCCTGGTCGGCTGCTGCCCAAGCGGCACGGCGTCCAACGTGATGGTCTGGCTGTCCCGCGGCGACCTGGCGCTGGCGGTGGCGATCGCCGCGGTGACCACCCTGCTCGCGCCACTGCTGACCCCGGCGCTGATCTGGTTGCTGGCCTCGGCCTGGCTGCCGGTTTCGTTCATGGACATGTTCTGGTCGATCCTGCAGCTGGTGATGCTGCCGATCGTGCTCGGCGTGCTCGCCCAGCGCCTGCTTGGCGCCCGGGTGCATCTGGCGGTGCAGGTACTGCCGCTGGTGTCGGTGGTGAGCATCGTGATGATCGTCTGCGCGGTGGTGGCGGCCAGCCAGGCGAAGATCGCCGAGTCGGGGCTATTGATCATGGCCGTGGTGATCCTGCACAACAGCTTCGGCTTCCTGTTGGGCTACCTCACCGGCAAGTTGTGCAACTTGCCGCTGGCCCAGCGCAAGTCGCTGGCGCTGGAGGTGGGCATGCAGAACTCGGGGCTGGGCGCGGCGCTGGCGGCGGCGCATTTCTCGCCACTGGCGGCAGTGCCCAGTGCGTTGTTCAGCGTGTGGCACAACCTATCCGGGGCGCTGCTGTCGACCTGGTTCCGGCGCTTACAGGAGCCTGTCGTCGTCGAGCAGCCCGCCCCTGCACCATGACCTGCGCAGACGCTGGCCTTGCTGACAAGGACAGGTGCAATCCGCGCCGGGCCGGCGATTTTGTCATCAATGATTAGCCAGATGCTTCACTGTTGGTTAAGGTCATCACACCCCGCAACCCAGGCCGCCCCATGGACATCAAACAGCTCAAGTTCCTCATCGCCCTCGACCAGACCCGCCACTTCGGCCAGGCCGCGGCGCTGTGCCATATCACCCAGCCGACCCTGTCCATGCGCCTGCGCAACCTCGAGGATGAGCTCGACCTGGTGCTGGTCAAGCGTGGCCAGCGCTTCGAAGGTTTCACCGAAGCTGGCGAGCGCATCCTGGCCTGGGCCCGCACCTTGCTCGCCGCCCACGACGGCCTGCAGGCCGAGGCCGCCAGTTGCCGCGGCCAGGTGGTCGGCAGCCTGCGCCTGGGTACCGTGCCGCTGGCCAGCTTCAACCCGATGGCGTTGCTGATGCCGCTGCGTGAAAAATACCCCGAGCTGCACTTCCAACTGTCGTCGCTGAGCTCCGAACAGGTCATCGACGGCCTGAGCCGCAACCAGCTCGACCTGGGCATCTGTTACCTCGACCAGGTCAACACCAGTTTCTTCGAGGTGATCGAGCTAAGCACCACCACCATGGGCCTGTTGCACGACACCCGGCATTTCCAGTTCGAGGCCGATGCCCTACGCTGGGACGACCTCGGCGAGCTGCCGCTGGGCCTGCTGAGCAAGGGCATGCACTACCGCCAGTCGCTGGACCTGAGCTTCCGTAGCCGGGGCCTGGAACCCAACGCCGTGCTCGAGAGCGACTCGACCTTCCAACTGATCCAGGCGATCAATACCGGTGTGTGCTGCGCGATCATGCCGCTCGATTGCGGGCTGGAGGAATTGAGCCAGCACATGCGCATCATCCCCGTGCAGGAAGCCAGCATCCATAGCCCGATCGGCCTGCTGCTGCGCCGCAGCGAACCCCGTTCGGCAATCGCCGAGCAGTGTTTCGACGAGGCAAAAGCCCTGTTTCAACCTTCCTGAGCCGTCGCCTGCCGATACTGCCGCGGGCTGAAGCCGGTCAGTTGCTTGAACTGCCGGCTGAAAGCGCTGTGGTCGGTGTAGCCGCAGCGCAGGGCGACCTCGATGATCGGCAGGTCGCTGTGTAGCAGGTGATGGGCGTGCTCCAGGCGCGCCTTGTGGATCATCTGCCGCGGCGTGAGGTGGAACACTTTCTTGCAATAGCGCTCCAGTTGCGCCACCGAGATGCCAGCGATGCGGGTCAGTTCACCGAGGCTGATCGGTTGGTGGAAGTGCTGACGGATGTGTTCGTCCACCGCCGCCAGGCGCTGGTAGGCGGGGTGGCTGTCGGCGGCTGACTGCAGGTCGACCGAGATGCCGACCAGGCCGATGATTTCGCCCAGCTGGTTGTACAGCGGGCGCTTGTGGGTCAGGCACCAACCGGGCTCGCGGCTGCCGTACAGGTGCAGCTCGAGCTGGTCTTCAAGTACCAGCCCTTCCTTGAGCACACGACGGTCCTGCTCGGTATAGCCGGGGCCCAGCTGTGCCGGAAACACTTCGGCGCTGGTCTTGCCCAGCAGCGGTTGCAGGCGTTTTAGGCCGCAGCGCTGGACCAGAGTGTTGTTAGCCAACACGTAGCGTGCGGCCGGGTCCTTGATGAAGATTGCGGCGTTGGGGATGGCGTCAAGGATCGGCAGCAGCAGCGACACACCGGCCAGCAGCGCCTCGAGGGTGGCAGGGCGGTGCTGGTCGAGGGTTGCCAGGGGGTTGTCGGTCATCTGTCGGCTCATTGTAGGAGCGGCCTTGTGTCGCGAAAGGGCTGCGCAGCAGCCCCGGGATCTGTGCCTTCATGCAAAATTGCCGGGGCCGCTCTGCGGCCCTTTCGCGACACAAGGCCGCTCCTACAGGGGGCGGTGATTGCAGCTGACACCACTTCACCAAACCCCTGTCCATTATGGCTTTCAGCCTATCTCTGGGCACTTCCACCCCGCCACCGCTTTTTGCCAATTGTGCTGATTTCGTCACTCACTCTGCAGAAAACCATCAAGAACCGAGCCCCCGATCGGTCCACTCTATGCCCTACGCAAGCCGCCCCATGACCTACAAGAACGCGGCATATGCCGCCACATCGTGACATCAGACCTGCCTATCCAAAACCTACAAGAAGGCGCACCCATGTCAGGCAAATTCAAGAAACAGCTGTCATTGCTGGACCTCACCTTCATCGGCCTCGGCGCCATCTTCGGCTCGGGCTGGCTGTTCGCCGCCAGCCACGTCTCGGCCATCGCCGGCCCGGCCGGCATCCTCTCCTGGTTCCTCGGCGGTTTCGCCGTGCTGCTGCTGGGCATCGTCTACTGTGAGCTCGGCGCCGCCCTGCCACGGGCCGGCGGCGTGGTGCGCTACCCGGTGTACTCCCACGGCCCGCTGCTTGGCTACCTGATGGGCTTCATCACCCTGATCGCCTTCTCCAGCCTGATCGCCATCGAGGTGGTCGCCTCGCGCCAGTACGCCGCGGCCTGGTTCCCGGCCTTGACCAAGAGCGGCTCCAGCGACCCGACGGTGCTCGGCTGGCTGGTGCAGTTCGCCCTGCTCGGGCTGTTCTTCGTGCTCAACTACCGCAGCGTGAAGACCTTCGCCAAGGCCAACAACCTGGTCAGCGTGTTCAAGTTCATCGTGCCGCTGCTGGTGATCGGCGTGCTGTTCACCTTCTTCAAACCGGAGAACTTCGAGGTCCAGGGCTTCGCCCCGTTCGGCCTGTCCGGGGTGGAGATGGCGGTGTCGGCCGGCGGCATCATCTTCGCCTACCTGGGCCTGACCCCGATCATCTCGGTGGCCAGCGAGGTGAAGAACCCGCAGCGCACCATCCCCATCGCGCTGATTCTCTCGGTGCTGCTGTCCACCGCGATCTATGCCCTGCTGCAACTGGCGTTCCTCGGCAGCGTGCCGACCGAGATGATTGCCAACGGCTGGGCCGGGGTGACCAAGGAACTGGCCCTGCCCTACCGTGACATCGCCCTGGCCCTGGGCGTCGGCTGGCTGGCCTACCTGGTGGTGGCCGACGCGGTGATCTCGCCCAGCGGCTGCGGCAACATCTACATGAACGCCACCCCGCGAGTGATCTACGGCTGGGCGCAGACCGGCACCTTCTTCAAGTACTTCACCCGCATCGACGAGCAATCCGGCATCCCGCGCCCGGCGCTGTGGCTGACCTTCGCCCTGGCGGTGTTCTGGACCCTGCCGTTCCCGTCGTGGGAGGCGCTGATCAACGTGGTCTCCGCCGCGCTGGTGCTGAGCTACGCCGTAGCCCCGGTGTCCGTGGCCGCCCTGCGCCGCAGCGCCCCGGACATGGCCCGGCCGTTCCGGGTCAAGGGCATGGGCGTGCTCGGCCCGCTGTCGTTCATCATCGCCGCGCTGATCGTCTACTGGTCGGGCTGGAACACCGTGTCCTGGCTGCTGGCGCTACAGATCGTGATGTTCGTGCTGTACCTGCTGTGCCGCCGCTTCGTGCCTACCGAACACCTGTCACTGGGCCAGCAGGTGCGCTCGTCGGCCTGGCTGATCGGCTTCTACGCCGTGACCATTTTCCTCTCCTGGCTGGGCAGCTTCGGTGGCCTGGGCGTGATCGGCCACCCGCTGGATACCGTGGTCGTGGCTGCCAGTGCCCTGGGCATCTACTACTGGGGCGCCGCCACCGGCGTGCCGGCGCGGCTGGTGCGCCTCGATGGCGACGACGAAAGCGAAGCCAGCAGCGAAACCCATGCCGACGGGCAACCCGCCGCTGTCGCCTCCTGACCCTCTACACAATGGACACGCTGATGAAACAGGTTCATGTCATCGACTCCCACACCGGCGGCGAACCGACCCGCCTGGTGATGAAGGGCTTCCCGCCACTGCACGGCCACAGCATGGCCGAGCAGCGCGACGAACTGCGCGAGCTGCACGACCACTGGCGCCGCGCCTGCCTGCTGGAGCCGCGCGGCAACGATGTGCTGGTGGGCGCGCTGTACTGCCCTGCGGTGTCTGCGGATGCCACCTGCGGGGTGATCTTCTTCAACAACGCCGGCTACCTGAACATGTGCGGTCACGGCACCATCGGCCTGGTTGCTTCGCTGCGCCACCTCGGCCTGATCGAGCCTGGCGTGCACAAGATCGATACACCGGTCGGCCAGGTCAGCGCCACCTTGCATGGCGACGGCTCCGTCACTGTCGGCAACGTGCCGTCCTATCGCTACCGCCGGCAGGTAGCGGTGCAAGTGCCTGGGCATGGCCAGGTGCATGGCGACATCGCCTGGGGCGGCAACTGGTTCTTCCTGGTCTCCGACCACGGCCAGCGGATCGAGCTGGACAACCGCGAAGCCCTCACCGACTACACCTGGGCCCTGCTCAAGGCCCTCGAAGCACAAGGCATCAGCGGCGAGGACGGCGCCCCGATCGACCATGTCGAGCTGTTCGCCGACGACGCCAACGCCAACAGCCGCAACTTCGTCATGTGCCCCGGCAAGGCCTACGACCGCTCGCCCTGCGGCACCGGCACCAGCGCCAAGCTGGCGTGCCTGGCCGCCGATGGCAAGCTCGCCGAAGGCCAGACCTGGGTCCAGGCCAGCATCACCGGCAGCCAATTCCAGGGCCGCTACGAACGCGACGGCGAACGCATTCGCCCGTTCATCACCGGCCGCGCCCACATGACCGCCGACAGCAGCCTGCTGATCGACGAACAGGATCCCTTCGCCTGGGGCATCTGACCCCGTTCATTTCCCACTGAATACCGCCAGGAGTGACAACAATGACCGACAACATCTTCACCGGCACCATGCCCGCCCTGATGACCCCCTGCACCGCCGAGCGCAAGCCGGACTTCGACGCCCTGGTGCGCAAGGGCCGCGAACTGATCGACGCCGGCATGAGCGCGGTGGTGTACTGCGGCTCGATGGGCGACTGGCCGCTGCTGACCGAAGCCGAGCGCCAGGAAGGCGTGGCGCGCCTGGTGGCCGCCGGCATCCCGACCATCGTCGGCACCGGCGCGGTGAACACCCGCGAAGCCGTATCCCATGCCGCCCACGCCGCCAAGGTTGGTGCCGCCGGCCTGATGGTCATCCCCCGCGTGCTGTCCCGCGGCGCCTCGCTGATCGCCCAGAAGCACCACTTCTCGGCAATCCTCGCCGCCGCGCCGAAGCTGCCGGCGGTGATCTACAACAGCCCCTACTACGGCTTCGCCACCCGCGCCGACCTGTTCTTCGAACTGCGCCGCGAGTACCCGAACCTGATCGGCTTCAAGGAGTTCGGCGGTGGCGCCGACCTGCGCTACGCCGCCGAACACATCACCTCCCAGGATGATGCCGTGACCTTGATGGTCGGCGTCGACACGCAAGTGGTGCACGGTTTCGTCAACTGCAACGCCACCGGCGCCATCACCGGTATCGGCAACGCCCTGCCGCGCGAGGTGCTGCAACTGGTCAGCCTGAGCAAGCGCGCCGCCAAGGGCGATGCCAAGGCCCGGCGTCAGGCACGTGAGCTGGAGTCGGCGCTGGCGGTACTGTCATCGTTCGATGAAGGCTGCGACCTGGTGCTGTACTACAAGCACCTGATGGTGCTCAACGGCGACACCGAGTACCGCCTGCACTTCAACGAAACCGATGCCCTCAGCGACGCCCAGCGCAACTATGCCGAGCAGCAGTACGCGCTGTTCCGCAGCTGGTACGCCAGCTGGTCGGCCGAGCAGAACCAGGCCTGACTCCAGGAGCTGCTTCGCCCCCATCGCCAGCAAGCCAGCGCCCACAAGCCTCAAGCCTTGCGCAGTACCTGTGGGAGCCGGCTTGCCAGCGATGGGCCGCACAGCGGCCCGCTTTCTCCCGAACTCAATCCCAAAGGACGCCCCATGACCCTGACAGGCAACCTGCTGATCGGCCAGCGTGCCGTGCCCGGCAACCGCGAAGCGATCCGCGCCATCGACCCGGGCAACAACCAGGCCCTGGAACCCGCCTATACCGGCGCCAGCGGCGAACAGGTGGCCCAAGCCTGCGCCCTGGCCTGGGCGGCATTCGATGCCTACCGCGAAACGCCCCTCGAACAACGCGCCGGTTTTCTCGAAACCATCGCCGAACAGATCGAAGCCCTGGGCGATGCGCTGATCGACCGCGCCCACGCCGAGACCGGCCTGCCCAAGGCCCGCCTGCTGGGTGAGCGTGGCCGCACCTGCGCCCAGCTGCGCACCTTCGCCCGGGTGGTACGCGCCGGTGAGTGGCTGGATGTGCGCGTGGACAATGCCCTGCCCGAGCGCCAGCCCCTGGCCCGCCCCGACCTGCGCCAACGCCAGGTGGCCCTGGGCCCGGTGGCGGTGTTCGGTGCCAGCAACTTCCCCCTGGCCTTCTCGGTGGCCGGCGGCGACACCGCCTCGGCACTGGCCGCCGGCTGCCCGGTGGTGGTCAAGGCCCACGGCGCCCACCCCGGCACCAGCGAGCTGGTTGGCCAGGCCGTGGCCCGGGCGGTCGCGCAGTGCGAACTGCCCGAAGGCGTGTTTTCCCTGCTATACGGCGCAGGCCATGAAGTGGGCATCGGCCTGGTCACCGATCCACGCATCAAGGCGGTCGGTTTCACCGGTTCACGCAGCGGTGGCCTCGCCCTTTGCCAGGCGGCCCAGGCGCGCCCAGAGCCGATTCCGGTCTATGCCGAAATGAGCGCTATCAACCCGGTGTTCCTGTTCGATGGCGCCTTGCGCTCGCGCGGTGAAGCCCTGGCGCAAGGCTTTGTCACTTCGCTGACCCAAGGCGCCGGCCAGTTCTGCACCAATCCCGGGCTGCTGGTCGCCCAACAGGGCCCGGCCCTCGAGCGCTTCCTGGTTGCCGCCAGCGCCCATGTTGGCCAAGCGGCGGCGCAGACCATGCTCACCCCAGGTATCGCCAATGCCTATGCTGACGGCGTGGCAGCACTGAGCGAAAACCAAAACGCCCGCTGCGCGGCGAGCGGCCTGCCGGCGCAGGGGCCGAACCAGTGCCAGGCTCAGCTATTCGTCACCAACGCGCAGGCGTTTCTTGCCGACCCGACGCTGCAAGCCGAAGTGTTCGGCGCCGCCTCGCTGGTGCTGGCATGCGACAACGATGAGCAAATCCGCCAGGTGGCCGAACATCTGGAAGGCCAACTGACCGCCACCCTGCACCTGGACGAGGCCGATCTGCACAGCGCCCGCCGCCTGCTGCCGACCCTCGAACGCAAGGCCGGGCGGATCCTGGTCAATGGCTGGCCGACCGGGGTCGAGGTCAGCGACGCCATGGTCCATGGCGGCCCGTTCCCGGCCACCTCGGACGCCCGCGGTACCTCGGTGGGCACTGCGGCGATCCTGCGCTTCCTGCGCCCGGTGTGCTACCAGGACTTCCCCGACACCCTGCTGCCCGGCGCATTGCAGCAGGCCAATCCGCTGCACCTGCGGCGGCTGCTCGATGGCCTGCGGGAAGCCTGAACCATGACCGCCACTGACACGGACATCGCCGTGGTCGGCGCCGGCATCGTCGGCGTCGCCTGCGCCCTGCAGCTGGCACGCCAGGGCCGCCGGGTGCTGCTGATCGATCGCCAGGCACCGGGCCACGGCGCTTCGTATGGCAACGCCGGGCACCTGGCCACCGAGCAGGTGTTTCCCATCGCCGACCTGTCGATCCTCAAGCGCCTGCCATCCATGCTGCTGGACCCGATGGGCCCGCTGCGCCTGGACTGGAAGTACCTGCCGCGCGCCCTGCCCTGGTTCACCCGGCTACTGCTGAACCTGCGTCCGGCGCCGTTCCAGCGCAGCGTGGCGGGCATTCGGGCGTTGAATGAAAACAGCCTTGGCGCCTGGCAACGGCTGCTCGCATCCATCGACCGTAGCCCCTTGCTCAAGGAAGACGGGTCGCTGCTGGTGTTCGAACGCCATGAGTCGCGCCAGGCCCTCGCGGCGTTACGCGCCCGCATGCAGGCACAGGGCGTACCCGTGGACCTGTGGTCGGCAGAGGCAGTGAGCGAAGCGGCGCCGCAGTTGAGCCCGTCGATCCTGGGTGGCTTGTTCTTCCCGCGTACCGGTCACTTCCTCGACCCCTATCAAGTGGTCTGCGAACTGTTCAGCGCCGCCAGGGCCAGCGGCGTACGCTTTCTGCGCGCCGAGGTCAGTGGCGGCCGGGTGCATGGCCAGGGCGTCAGCCTTGCCAGCGACCAGGGCCCCGTCGAGGCCAGCCAGGTGTTGATCAGCGCTGGCGCCCACTCGGCCAAGCTCACCGCCACCCTGACCGGCCGGCGGGTGCCCCTGGATACCGAGCGCGGCTATCACCTGATGCTACCGGCGGAGCAGCGGCGCCTGCCGTTTGCCGTCACCTCGCTGGAGCGCAAGTTCATCATGACGCCCATGGCCGACGGCCTGCGCCTGGCCGGCACGGTGGAGTTCGCCGGGCTCGCGGCGCCGCCGAGCATGCAACGGGCGTGGCAGCTGCACAGGTTGAGCAAGGGTTTGTTCCGGCGTGAGCTGGATGCCGAGGGGGCGACGCCGTGGATGGGGTTCCGGCCTTCGTTGCCGGATTCGCTGCCGGTGATCGACCGGGTGGCCGATGGCAAGGTGTTGCTGGCGTTCGGGCACCAGCATTTGGGGTTGACCCAGGCGGCAGTGACGGCGCAATGGATGGGGCGCTTGGTAAATGGCGAAGACTGCCCGCAAATCAGCGCCTATCGATTGAGCCGGTTTTGAAACGGGGGCCGCGTGGCGGCCCCTGCCTTACTCAGCGATAGCGCTCGAGCCAGTGCGCATAAGGTGCTGGCAAGGTCCACGAGGCCTTGTCCACGCCCAGGGCCTTGGCGGCGGCATACGGCCAGTGCGGGTCAGCCAGGTGCGCACGCCCCACCGACACCAGGTCCAGCTGGTTGGCCTGCAACGCCCCTTCAGCCAGCTCCGGGGTGCCGAAGCCCCAGGCCGAGGTTACCGGCAACTTCGCTTCACGGCGCACCCGCTCGGCGATCGGCCCCATGAACGCGGGGCCCCACGGGATATTGGTCTCGGCGATGGTGAAGCCAACGCTAACGCTCAGCAGGTCCAGGCCACCGGCCTTGAATCGGCGGGCCAGTTCGATGGACTCCTGCAAGGTCTGCTCGTCACGGCCGTCATACTCCAGCACGCCGAAGCGAGCGGTCAGCGGCAGGTTCTCCGGCCATACCTCGCGCACGGCGGCCAGGGTTTCCAAAAGGAAGCGCGTGCGGTTGTCGAAGCTGCCGCCGTAGGCATCGGTGCGCTGGTTGGAATGCTCGGAGAAGAAGCTCTGGCCCAGATAGCCGTGGGCAAAGTGCAGCTCGATCCATTGGAAACCGGCATCGCGGGCACGCCGTGCGGCATCGACGAAGTCCTGCTTGACCCGGGCGATATCGTCCAGGGTCATGGCCTTCGGCACTTTCGGCAGGTGGGCGCCGAAGGCGATGGCGGAGGGGGCAATGATGTCCCAGCCGCGGGCATCGTCGGCGGCGATGTGGTCGTCACCTTCCCAGGGGCGGTTGGCGCTGGCCTTGCGCCCGGCGTGGGCGATCTGGATGCCCGGCACCGAGCCGGCGGCCTTGATTGCCTTGACCACCGGCACGAACGCCTGGGCCTGGGCATCGTTCCAGATACCGGCGCAACCGGGGGTGATGCGCCCTTCCGGCGACACCGCGGTGGCCTCGACCACCACCAGGCCGGCGCCACCACGGGCCAGGCCCGCGTAATGCACCTGGTGCCAGTCATTGATCAGGCCGTCCTCGGCCATGTATTGGCACATCGGTGGAATGGCGATGCGGTTGCGCAGGTTGAGGTCTTTGAGGGTGTAGGGTTCGAACAATGCGGCCATGGCGAGACTCCAGGGGACGGGATACGATTGTTCGATCATATTCGAACTTTGGTATTTTGTGAAACCCCCGCTATCATGTGTGCCATGCGAGCCTATACCCACCCCAACCCTGAAGACCTGACGCTGGAGCGCCTGCTGTACGCCCTGAGCGATCCACTACGCCTGCAAATCGTGCGCTACCTGGCCAGCGTCGCCGAAGCCAGTTGCGGCGAGCTGGACGGCGGCCGCCCTAAGTCGAGCATGTCCCATCATTTTCGCGTGTTGCGCGATTCCGGCTTGGTCCACACCCGCAATGTCGGCACCACGCATATGAACTCGCTGCGCAGAGAAGCCCTGGACGGACGCTTCCCTGGGCTGCTGGCAAAAATCCTCGAACAGCGCTAGGCGTGTAGGAACCAGCCTTGCTGGCGAACAGGCAAGGCGGTCGATGGCACTGGCAATGCTGATGTTCGCCAGCAACCCGGCTCCGACAACGCTCATGCAATACGCAGGCGCAAAAAAACCACGAGGCCGCCAGGGGCGATCCTCGTGGTCGATGTTGCCGGGCAAGCCCGGCAAGCATTCAGGCCTTACAGCGCCATGTCGTTGGCAGGCTTGCTCTCGACCGGTGCGGCCGGGGCAACGCCAGTCTTGACGCTCTGGTCGAGCACTGGCGGCTTCTCCAGCTGCAGCACTTCGGCGGTGTAGTCCCACTCTTTCTGGGTGGCAGCGGCCGATGCGTTCAGCTTGGTACCGTAGCTTGGGACGATCTCCTTGATCTTGGCCTGCCACTCTGGGGTGGCGACCTTCTCCTTGAACACGGTTTCCAGCACGTTGAGCATGATCGGCGCGGCGGTCGAGGCACCTGGCGAGGCGCCCAGCAGGCCGGCGATGGTGCGGTCCTGGGACGCGACCACTTCGGTGCCCAGCTTCAGCACGCCGCCCTTCTCTTCGTCACGCTTGATGATCTGCACGCGCTGACCGGCCTGCCACAGCTTCCAGTCTTCCTTCTTGGCGTTCGGGAAGTAGGTTTGCAGCGCGGCGAAACGGTCGTCGTCAGACTGCATCAGCTGACCGGCGAGGTACTCGACCAGCGGGTACTGGTCGATACCCACGCGCGCCATCGGCCAGACGTTGTGGGTGGTGGTGCTGCTCAGCAGGTCCAGGTACGAGCCGTTCTTCAGGAACTTGGTCGAGAAGGTGGCGAATGGCCCGAACAGGATCACGCGCTTGCCGTCCAGCACGCGGGTGTCCAGGTGTGGAACCGACATGGGTGGCGCGCCGGTCGAGGCGATGCCGTAGGCCTTGGCCATGTGCTGCATGGCAACGGTCGGGTTCTCGGTTACCAGGAACGAGCCGCCAACCGGGAAGCCGGCGTATTCCTTGGCTTCCGGGATGCCCGACTTCTGCAGCAGCTTCAGCGCGCCACCGCCGGCACCGATGAACAGGAACTTGGCGTCGGTGGCCGATTCGGTACCGTCCTTCAGGTTCTTGTACTCGACGTGCCAGGAGCCGTCTTCGTTGCGGGTGATGTCCTGCACTTCGGTGGAGAGCTTCAGGTCGAAGTTCTCTTTGGTCTGCAGGCTGCCAACGAACTGGCGGGTGATTTCGCCGAAGTTGACGTCGGTGCCGATCGGCGTCCAGGTGACCGCCAGCTTCTGGTTCGGGTCACGGCCTTCCATCATCAGCGGGACCCACTTGGCGATCTGCGCGTGGTCCTCGGAGTACTGCATCGGACGGAACAGCGGGCTGGCCTGCAGGGCGTCGTAGCGCTTCTTCAGGAACTTGATGTTGTCATCGCCCCAGACGAAGCTCATGTGCGGGGTGGTGTTGATGAACGAGTGCGGGTTCTTCAGCACGCCCTGGCGTACTTGCCAGGCCCAGAACTGGCGGGAGATCTGGAACGACTCGTTGATCTCGATGGCCTTGGTGATGTTGACGTTGCCGTCTTTGTCTTCCGGGGTGTAGTTCAGCTCGGCCAGCGCGGAGTGGCCGGTACCGGCGTTGTTCCAGCCGTTGGAGCTTTCTTCGGCGACGCCGTCCAGGCGCTCGACCATTTCCATCGACCAGGTCGGCTCCAGCTCGTTGAGCCAGACCGCCAGGGTGGAACTCATGATACCGCCGCCAACCAGCAGCACGTCGACTTTCTTGGTGTCGGCAGCATGCGCTTGCATGACGCTCGCCGCGACAGCCAGACCCAGCAAGGTCTTGCCAGCTTTCTTGAACATTGATCGATTCCAGTCAGTAGAACGCAGGGTGGGCCTGTGGCTGGCCCAGAGGTTCCATGTTCTTCAGCGCAGGCTTGTTGTGATCATTGTTCAGCAGCCAGAGAGACAAGGACGTACCAGCCTTTGGTCGGATTGACCGACAAGGCTGAAACGATTGACGGATTGTAACCGAATTGCCAGCACAAACAAACGCGGCTCGGGGCGTCAAGACGACAGGTTGCCACGCGACAAGCCACCACGCCCCGAAAAACAAAAACCCCCGGCCATGTCCATGGCTGGGGGTCTTGGATCAGGCCACGCGTGGCCCGATCGGGTATTTCCAGGATTACTGCTGCTGAGGCAGTTTGTCGATCGGGCCGCAGCCGCCGATGATCTTGGAAATGGAAACCGATGGGTGGAACAGGTAGTCGTACGAGCAGTTCTTAGGCTGGTTGTAGACCTGGC
Source organism: Pseudomonas sp. RIT623 (assembly GCF_004519305.1). GTDB lineage: Bacteria > Pseudomonadota > Gammaproteobacteria > Pseudomonadales > Pseudomonadaceae > Aquipseudomonas. The sequence continues at coordinate 114,947 of NZ_SOZA01000002.1, forward strand.
CGGTGCAGCCGGACAGCAGGGCAACGCCCGAAACGACGGCAACAGCAACAGTAGCTTTGATCAGCTTTTTCATAAAAATCCTTTAGTCCATGATCCACCATCACACTGATGGCGCGCGGATCATACGGGAAAAGTACCATGCAGTGAAAGCCGTTAGTGCGACATCGAGGCCGGGCTCGCGCGCACTAATAAGTTGCCAGGCTGCAACTAAGCCCGCACAGCCATTGCTTAAACGTTACAGGATGAGAAGTTGGCGACGAGCGCACGGCAATGCACTAACGGAGCACTATTGTGCGCACTCGGGGCAAATTTCGATGCGCACGCAGGATGATTGCTCAGGCTCAAGGGTGACGGTCGTGCAATGGCCCGGCGTGAGCACGCCAGCCAACGGAGCAACGCTGAAATGGCTCGCGGCGGCAGGCGCCACTGGCTGCTCCCGCGGGGCAGTGTCCAACGCGGGCCGCAATGTCGCCTGCAGATCCCCGAGATGCTCTTGCAAACTCGCCGCCCCGACCAGGGTCGGTACCAGGCTCAAGACCAGAAAGAACGTACGATAAAACATAACCTTCCAAAAATCAGTCGAACGAAAAACACTCAGACGGGCAACAGAATTGTAACTCGCCGTATTGCCATCGCTCATCCAGAACGTGGCGGCAACAACGACAAGACGAACAGCACCGCTTGCCTTTTAAACGTATTTGTTCAAACCGATTTTCTGCAGGCCTACCCATTGAATGGGTCGCCCGCCAACTAGGCCACGAAGACACGACAACAGTTCGCAAGCACTACGGCCAGTGGATCCCGAAGGACACCAAAGCATGGCGGATATCGTCTGCAGAATGATGGGGTTTGGGGCGGACTGATCCGCCTCAATGCGGCCTATGAGACTGGATATCTGCCCTAAATTTGCCCTAGGACAATACCCTGAAACGACGAAGCCCCCGAAAACTCAACATTTTCGGGGGCTTCGACTACTTCGCGTATGGCGGAGAGATAGGGATTTGAACCCTAGGTACTGTTGCCAGTACAACGGATTTCGAATCCGTCCCGTTCGACCACTCCGGCATCTCTCCAATGGCGCGCATCATACCAGCGTTTTCGTTTCTGGCAAACCTTTTTTGAAAAAAATTCGCGTGGTATCAGGCGCTTGCGTGAACGCACCGCTTACAGCGGCACGCCCAGGCGCTTGGCAACTTCTTCGTAGGCTTCGATCACGTCACCCAGGCCCTGGCGGAAGCGGTCCTTGTCCATCTTCTTGCGGGTTTCCTTGTCCCACAGGCGGCAGCCGTCCGGGCTGAACTCGTCGCCCAGGACGATCTGGCCGTGGAATACGCCGAACTCCAGCTTGAAGTCGACCAGCAGCAGGCCGGCGTCATCGAACAGCTTGCTCAGCACTTCGTTGACCTTCAGCGACAGCTTCTTCATCTCGACCAGTTGCTCGGCGGTGCCCCAGCCGAAAGCGACAACGTGGGATTCGTTGATGAAGGGGTCACCCTTCTCGTCGTTCTTCAGGAACAGCTCGAAGGTCGAGGGCTCCAGCTTGATGCCTTCCTCGACGCCCAGGCGCTTGACCAGGCTGCCGGCGGCGTAGTTGCGCACCACGCACTCGACCGGAATCATGTCGAGCTTCTTCACCAGGCACTCGTTGTCGCCCAGCAGCTTGTCGAACTGGGTCGGCACGCCGGCTTCTTCGAGCTTCTGCATGATGAAGGCGTTGAACTTGTTGTTCACCATGCCCTTGCGGTCCAGCTGCTCGATGCGCTTGCCGTCGAACGCCGAGGTGTCGTTACGGAACAGCAGGATCAAGCGGTCGGCGTCGTCGGTCTGGTAAACCGATTTGGCCTTGCCGCGGTAGAGTTCGTCGCGTTTTTCCATGATGGGCTCCGCTTGCTTGAGTAGGTGGGCTAGGCGATCTGGCGCCAGTCGAGCCCATGGTCCTGGTTGGCCACCTGGAGCCAGTCCGGGTCGCACCCGAGGGTGTCGACAAAGCACTGGCGGGCCAGATGTGGCAGGTTGTTCTTGCTGCTGAGATGGGCCAGCACCAGGTGCTGCAGGTGCTGCCAGCCCAGCTCGGCCACCAGGCTGGCGGCCTGGTGGTTGTTCAAATGTCCCTGGCTACCGCCGACCCGCAACTTGAGAAAGTTCGGATAATGACCGCGGGCCAGCAGATCCCGGCAATGGTTGGCCTCGATCAGCAGTGCGTCCAGCCCTTGATAGCGCGACAACAGGTGGTAGTCGTAGCTGCCCAGGTCGGTGAGCATGCCGAAACGCCGGCGGCCATCGCTGATCACGTACTGCAACGGTTCGTAGGCGTCGTGCTCGACCCGTGTGGCGCTGACCTGCAGGTCAGCGACCGGCAGCACATCGCCGCAACCGAGGAAACCGGCCACCTCCACCGGCTTGCGCAGGCCGCGCAATGTGCCTTGGCTCATGTAGACCGGTACATTGTAGCGGCGCGACAGCAACCCTACCCCATGCACGTGGTCGGCATGTTCGTGGGTCACCAGCACCGCGCTCAGTTGCGAGGCCGACACCCCGAGCAGCGCCAGGCGCCGCTCGGTTTCCCGTAGCGAGAAGCCGCAGTCGACCAGGATGAAGGTGTCACCACTGGCAATCAGCGTGCCGTTTCCCTGGCTACCGCTTCCAAGAACCGCGAAGCGCACTTAGCCCAGACGGTCCTGGATGGCGCTCAGCACGCGGCGGGCGACATCGGCCGGGGCCACGGTGTTGATGTTCTTCTCGACGGTCACCTGGACGTTCTCACCCACCTTGCTCAGGCGAACCTGGTAGCGCTCGGCACGGGCTTCACGCTCTTCCTTGCTCGGCTCGCTGCCGAACAGGCGACTGAAGAAGCCAGGCTCCTTCTGCTTGTCGTCGGGCTTCTCGGACAGGTTGATGTAGTACAGACCCAGGCTGCGGTTGATGTCCTCGACGCGCCATTCGCCCTGTTCCAGGGCGCGGCCCACGCCAGACCAGGCGCGGTCCAGGTCGGAACCGAGGTACAGCACCGGGTTGCCGCTGCCATCCTCGCTCAGGCTGACCTGGCTCGGCGCATCGAAGTCGCGGGCGGCGAGCAGCGAGACCGAACCGCCCTTCTCAGCGCTGCGGTTCATGCTGGCGAGCATTTCGTCGACCAGCAGCGCGTCGGCGCCGGTGTTGCTGGAGGTCGACGGGAACTCAGGCTCGGCAGTGCTGCCGGCCGGGCGCTCGACGCTGACGATGTACACCTCGGAGGTGTTGCGCTGCACGCCAGGCTCCATGCGCACCCGCACGCGAACTTCGCTGTTCGGGCTGCTGGAAGCACTGGCCAGGCGCTGGCCGAGGGACGCCGACAGCTCGTCGAAACGCTGCCAGGTGGTGTTGAATTCGCCTGTTTGCGGACGCTCTTCGGCGATGCGGAAACCGTTGTCCTCGAAGAACTGGCGGGTCACCGGCCAGACTTCGGCCGGCGAGCGCTGGGCCAGCACCCAGCGGCTGCTGCCGCTGCGCTGCAGGCTGAAATCGCTGATGCTGGCGGTGGCCGACAGCGGTTGCGGGCGCGGCACCTCGAACTCGCCGGTGGCGCGATCGTCGGCGACGTTGCGCGGGATCGGCAGCAGCGGGTCCAGGCGCTTGACGTTGCTGGCGTCCGGCGGCAGCTGCATCGGCGCGGTGGGGTGCGCCTGCAGGTAATCGCTGCCGCGGTCGCGGAAATAGCCATCCTCCCCCCAAAGCCAGCCGCACCCGCTGGTGCTGGAGATGATCAGGGCGAGAGCGGAAAGACCAGCCAGTCGCTTCATGCGGTGTACTTCCTCGTTTAAACCAGTACGCCGGACTGGCGCAAGGCAGTACGGACTTTTTCGTGACAGCCTTCGCTCAGCCAGGTCAGCGGCAGGCGGATACCTTTGTGCATCAGGCCCATTTCCACCAGCGCCCATTTTACCGGGATCGGGTTGGCCTCGCAGAACAGGTCCTTGTGCAGCGGCATGAGTTTTTCGTTGATTGCGCGGGCCTTCTCGGCATTGCCCGCAAGGGCGGCCTCGCACAGGTCGGCCATTTCGCGCGGGGCGACGTTGGCCGTGACGGAGATGTTGCCCTTGCCACCCATCAGGATCAGCTCGACGGCGGTCGGATCGTCGCCGGACAGGACGATGAAGTCCTTGTCGACGCCGTCCAGGATGGCCTTGGCACGGACCAGGTCGCCAGTGGCTTCCTTGATGCCGATGATGTTCTTGACCTTCGACAGGCGGATCACGGTCTCGGCCTGCATGTCGCAGGAGGTGCGGCCGGGCACGTTGTACAGGATCTGCGGGATGTCGACGGCTTCGGCAATGTGCTTGAAGTGCTGGTACAGGCCTTCCTGGGTCGGCTTGTTGTAGTACGGCACGACGAGCAGGCAGGCGTCGGCGCCGGCATTCTTGGCATTCTTGGTCAGGTGCACGGCTTCGGCAGTGGAGTTGGCACCGGTGCCGGCAATCACCGGGATCCGCTTCTTGCTGTGCTTGACCCGCTCGACCACATGCTTGATGACCAGGATGTGCTCCTCGACATCCAGCGTGGCGGATTCGCCGGTGGTACCGACAGCTACGATCGCGTGAGTGCCATTTTCCAGGTGGAAGTCTACAAGTTTGTCGAGGCTGTCCCAGTCCAGACGCCCTTGTGCATCCATGGGTGTGACCAACGCCACCATACTGCCCGCAATCATGTAATTGCTCCTGCCGGAAAAAGAGAGCGGTAATGGTACTGGGGGCATCGGCCTTGCACAAGCGAAGCAGGCGGGTGGAGCATTCCCCTTCGCGCCGCTTTTCGCTACCCTTGATCCTTTGATTGGTACAGCGCGGCCCGCCGGGCCGTCGACAGTGCTCCTCGCCTGCGTCCACCGCCGCCCGAACCGGCCGCGGCCCCGCCGAAAACGAGGCCTGCCCCGGTCCAGTACCGACCGCTCATCGCTTTAGGAATGCTGCATGTCCTCCCCCACCGTTCGCGAACAATTCCTCGTCATCAGCGCCCTGGGCCCCAACCCCATGGAGCTGGCCAATGTCCTGAGCCGCGCGGCCTTCGACAATCGTTGCGCGGTGGTCACCTCGCGCCTGACCCGCCACGGCGAAACCAGCGCCCTGGTGCTGCAGGTCGGAGGCAGCTGGGACGCCCTGGCGCGCCTGGAGGCGACCCTGCCTGGCCTGGGCAAGAAGCACGGCCTGACCCTGGACGTGGTGCGCAGCGCCGACCAGGAAGTACGCCCGCAGGCCCTGCCCTACGTGGCCTATGTCAGTGCCGCCTACCGCCCGGACATCATCAACGAGCTGTGCCAGTTCTTCCTCGACCACCGCGTCGAACTGGAAGCCATGACCTGCGATACCTACCTGGCACCGCAGACCGGCAGCAGCATGCTCAACGCCCAATTCACCGTGATCCTGCCGGCCGGCACGCAGATCAGCTGGCTGCGCGACCAGTTCCTGGACTTCGCCGATGCCCTGAACCTGGATGCGCTGATCGAACCGTGGCGCCCACAGAACCCCGTGTAAGGAAACTCCCATGGCCGTAGCCATCGACCAACCCGTCAGCGATTTCCAGGTTCAGGCCACCAGCGGCCAGACCGTCAGCCTCACCGAGCTGAAAGGCCAGCAAGTGGTGCTGTACTTCTACCCCAAGGACAGCACCCCGGGCTGCACCACCGAAGGCCAGGGTTTCCGCGACCAGCACGCGGCGTTCCAGGCCGCCAACACCCTGGTGTTCGGCGTATCGCGTGACGGCATCAAGTCCCACGAGAACTTCAAGGCCAAGCAGGCGTTTCCCTTCGAGCTGATCAGCGACAAGGACGAAGCCCTGTGCCAGCTGTTCGACGTGATCAAGCTGAAGAAGCTGTACGGCAAGGAATATATGGGCGTCGACCGCAGCACTTTCCTGATCGACCGCGACGGCGTGCTGCGCCAGGAGTGGCGTGGGGTGAAGGTGCCGGGGCATGTGGATGCCGTGCTGGCGGCGGCGCAGGCCCTGAACAAGGCTTGAGATCGTTGGGGGCGCCTTGCGCCCCTATCGCGATTACAGCATCGGCGCGACCGATGCGTCCTGCCGCGGCCAGGCATCCAGCACCGCCTTGAACAGCGTCGCCAGCGGGATCGCGAAGAAGATCCCCCAGAAGCCCCACAGCCCGCCGAACAGCAGCACCGCGCAGATGATCGCTACCGGGTGCAAGCTCACCGCCTCGGAAAACAGCAGCGGCACCAACACGTTGCCGTCCAGCGCCTGGATGATCGCGTACACCGCCATCAGGTAGATGAACTGGTCGCCCCAGCCCCACTGGAACAGCGCGATCAGCGTCACCGGCACCGTCACCACCACCGCGCCGACATACGGCACCACCACCGACAGGCCCACCAGCAGCGCCAGCAGCGCGGCATAGTTGAGGCCCAGGGTGATGAAGGCGATATACGTGGCAATGCCACAGATCAGAATCTCGATGCCCTTGCCGCGGATATAGTTGGCGATCTGCCGGTTCATCTCGTCGCCCACCCGGTTGAGCAGCGTACGCTCACGGGGCAGGTAGCCACTGACCCAGCGCCCGATCAGCTCGCGGTCCTTGAGGAAGAAGAACACCAGGATCGGCACCAGCACCAGGTAGATCATCGCGTTGACCAGCAACGGCAGGCTCGACAGCGAGAAGGTCAGCGCCCATTGGCCGAACTTGCCGATCTCGCCGCGCACCGACTCGATGGCGCGCAGCACCTGCTCGTCCGATACCAGGTGCGGATAGCGCTCGGGCAGCAGCAGCAACAGTGACTGCCACTTGCCGAGCATCCCCGGTAGTTCGTTGAAAAGGGTGATCAGCTGATGCCAGAGCAACGGCACCAGTACCAGCAGGAACACCGCCAGCGCGCCCATGAACAGGGCGAACACCAGCCAGACCGCCAGCCGGGTCGGTACTTTCAGACGCTCCAGGGCGTTGACCAGCCCCTGCATCAGAAACGCCAGGACCATGCCCGCCAGCACCGGCGCGAGCATGCCGCCCAGGGTCAGCACCACGGTGAAGGCCAGGAACAGCAGGACCGCCAGCACTACCGCCTCCTCGTCGGAGAAGTAGCGCTGCATCCAGTCGCGAAGCACTTTGAACATTGACGATCCTTGGGAAAGACTCAGGCCTTGCGCAGCCAATAGGTGTACACGCCGGCCTCGGCCGTTTCATGCAGCAGCGTATGACCGGCCAATTGGGCGAACGTGCGAAAGTCGCGCTGGGAACCGGCGTCGGTGGCGAGCACCTTGAGCACCGCGCCGCTGGCCAGGCGATTGAGCTCCATCTTCGCCTTGAGCAGCGGCAATGGACAGTTGAGACCGCTGGCATCGAGCTCGGCGTCACAAGTCGGGGTGTCACTCATCGGGCAGCGCTCCAGGACCGCATGGGGAAGGCCGCTAGGATACCGCCACTGGTCGGCATCGCGCGACCCGGCTACAGTAAGGCTTTTGACCGACGCGAGCTTCTGCATGAATCTACTGCGCCCCACCCTGTTGACGCTGGCCTGCCTGCTGGCCCTGCCCGGCCACGCCGACGACCTGCCGTCACTGGGCGACGCCAGCTCCGCGATCGTCTCGCCGCAACAGGAACACCAGCTTGGCCGCGCCTGGCTGAGCCTGCTGCGTGGCCAGGTCAACCAGCTCAACGACCCACAGCTCAAGGACTTCGTCGAAACCAGCGTGTACAAGCTGGCCGAAACCAGCCAGCTGCAGGACCGGCGCCTGGAATTCATTCTGATCGACAGCAAGGAGCTCAACGCCTTCGCCGCGCCCGGCGGCATTGTCGGGGTCAACGGCGGCCTGTTCCTCAACGCCCAAACCGAAGGCGAGTACGCCTCGGTACTGGCCCACGAACTGGCGCACTTGTCGCAGCGCCACTTCGCCCGCGGCGTCGAAGCCCAGCAGCGCATGCAACTGCCGATGATGGCGGCCTTGCTGGCCGGTATCGTGCTGGCGGCGGGCGGCGGCGGTGATGCCGGCATTGGCGTGATCGCCGGCACCCAGGCTGCGGCCATCCAGGAGCAGCGGCGCTTTTCCCGACAGAACGAACAGGAGGCCGACCGCTTCGGCATCCTCAACCTGGAAAAGGCCGGCTACGATCCGCGCAACATGCCCAGCATGTTCGAGCGCCTGGCGCGCCAGTACCGCTATGACGCCAAACCACCGGAATTCCTGCTGACCCACCCGGTCACCGAGTCGCGTATCGCCGACACCCGCAACCGTGCCGAACAGGCGCCCAAGGGCGGGGTCGAGGACAGCCTGCGCTATCAATTGATCCGCGCCCGCGTCGCCCTCACCTACGAAGGCACCCCGGGCCTGGCCGCCAAGCGCTTCCGCGCCCAGCTCGACGACAACCCGAGCATGGATGCCGCGCGCTATGGCCTGGCCCTGGCACAGATCAAAGGCGGCCAGCTCAACGAGGCGCGGGAGAACCTCAAGCCGTTGCTGGCCAAGGCACCCAACGACATCACCTACAACCTGGCGCAGATCGACCTGGACATCACCAACAACCGCCTGGCCGACGCCCAGCAGCGCGCCACGCGCATGCAGGGCCAGTATCCGAGCAACTACCCGCTCAAGCAGGTACGTGCCGACCTGCTGATCAAGCTGGGCAAGCCGGCTGAGGCGGAAAAGGTGCTGGATGACCTGGTGAAGAACCGCCCGGACGATCCGGACGTCTGGTACGACGTCGCCGAAGTGCGCGGACTGTCGGGCAACACCATCGGCCTGCACCGCGCCCGCGCCGAGTATTTCACCCTGGTGGGCGACTTCGACCAGGCGATCCAGCAGCTCGACTACGCCAAGCGCCGCGCGGGCAGCAACTTCCCGCTGGCCTCGCAGATCGACCAGCGCCAGCGCGAGATCATGGAGCAGCAGCGCATGGTCAAGGAGATGATGGGGCGCTAAGCCTGGTCCTGATCGCGCTGTAGGAGCGGCCTTACCGAGGCGTCGGACCGGTCGGAAAGGGCTGCGTAGCAACCCCTTCTTTATGTGTGAGCCTGTACATCCCGGGGCCGCTATGCGGCCCTTTCGCGGCACAAGGCCGCTCCTACAGGGGTCGTGCAAGCAGCTTCAGGCGTTGCCCGACAGTTTCAACCGCGCCGCCTGGGTGAAGTCGAGCATACGGTTCAGCGGCTTGATCGCCTTGGGGATCAGCGCCGGCTCGACGAAGATCTCGTCGCTGCCATTGCGCAGGCAGTCCAGCACCCGCTCCAGGGTGTTCATGGCCATCCACGGGCAGTGCGCGCAACTGCGGCAGGCCGCGCCGTTGCCAGCGGTCGGCGCCTCGACGAATTCCTTGTCCGGGCACAGCTGCTGCATCTTGTAGAAGATGCCGCGGTCGGTGGCGACGATGAAGGTCTTGTTCGGCAAGGTCTGCGCCGCCTTGATCAGCTGGCTGGTGGAGCCTACCGCGTCGGCCAGCTCGATCACCGCTTCCGGCGACTCCGGATGCACCAGGATCGCGGCGTCCGGGTACAGCGCCTTCATGTCGGCCAACTGGCGCGACTTGAACTCCTCGTGAACGATGCAGGCGCCGTCCCACAACAGCATGTCGGCGCCGGTCTGCTTCTGGATATAGCGCCCCAGGTGCTGGTCCGGACCCCAGATGATGGTCTCGCCGTTGTCCATCAGGCTTTCGACAATCTCCAGCGCGCAACTGGATGTCACCACCCAGTCGGCCCGCGCCTTCACCGCGGCGGAGGTGTTGGCATAGACCACCACGGTGCGCTCGGGGTGCTGGTCGCAGAAGGCCGAGAACGCCTCTACCGGACAGCCCAGGTCCAGCGAGCAGGTCGCCTCCAGAGTCGGCATCAGCACGCGTTTTTCCGGGGTGAGGATCTTCGCGGTCTCCCCCATGAAACGCACGCCCGCCACCACCACGGTCTCGGCCGCGTGGTTCTTGCCGAAACGCGCCATTTCCAGTGAATCGGACACGCAGCCGCCAGTTTCCTCGGCCAATGCCTGGATCACCGGATCGCAATAATAGTGGGCAACGAGCACGGCATTCTGCTTTTTCAGCTCGGCAGCGATGGCCGCACGGTAATCGGCCTCCTGCGCGGGCGTCAGCGGGTTGGGCTGCTTGGCGTCTAGGTGGGCCTGTACCAACAGGCGTTCGGAAATCTGGGTCATGATCGCTGGACCTGCGGGGCGCGCGAGCGCGTCAGTCGAGTGTATCACCCGGCCCTGGCAGATCGGCTAGCGGTGCCGGACGGCCAGCGTCTCGGCGCCTCTGCGGGCACGGATTCTTATCGGACGCGAAGGCTACAGGCAATCGGGGGGATGCAAAAGGGGTTTTTGCGGGGAGGGCCCATCGCGGGGCAAGCCCGCTCCCACGAAGTCGACGGGAGCGGGCCTGCTGAGGGATCAGCCCTGCGGCTGGAGTGCAGCCAGGTGGCCGCTGACGAGCAGGGCGAACTCTTCCACTGTCATCTTCTTGCCATTGAAGTCGACCATGCCATCGGCGTACTGCAGGCTTGCCACCACATCGCTGCCCTGCACCGTCGCCATGCCGCTCTGCAGCGCCATCATGCCGAGCATTTCACCGGCCTGGCTGGACTGCTGGGCAATGGCCTGGGCATCGGTCTCGCCTTCGAGCAGCGCCTGCAGCGTGGCCAGGTCGGCGACCATCGGCTTGGACACGCTGAGCTTGGCTTTGAGTTGCGTCAGCAACTGCTTGCCCAACTGATCAGGCGGCAGATCGAAAGAGCTGGGGTTGGCGAAATCCATCGCCAGGTTGAAGTGGCTCTCGCCATTGGCGGTCTTGAACGCCAGCTTCTCCACCGCTACCTGCGGTTTGGCGACCAGCAGCTTCTGCAGGTCGGCCTGGACCTTGGCCTGCTCCTCAGGCGTCATCTCCAGCTCAGGCGCCTCGCCTTCGGCGGCGGCCTGCTGCATCTGTGGCAACTGGCTCTGGTACCACGCCATCAGTGCCTGCATGGCCGGAATATCGATGGACTTCATGGTCAGGACCATTTCCGCGCTGCCCACCTTGCGCCCGGCATAGCTGATGTCGTCGACTTTATATTCCAGGCGCCCGGCCAGCTTGTCCTTGGCCTGGCCCTCGGCGTTGTACAGGTTGTTCTGTTGCAGCCCCTTGAGCACCAGCACTTCCTGCTTCGGCCCGAAGGTCACCTGGGTGTCGGCCAGGGCCAGGTCGAAGTTGCCGACATACACCATGTCGTGGCCAGTCTCGGTGAGCTTGCCACCGGCCTTGAAGCCATTGAGCAGGATCTTTACCGGGGCCTGTTGCTCGTCGACGAAGTTCAGTTCCAGGTGCCCGGCATCGGCATGAATGGCCACTGCCTTGCCATCGCGATCACCGCTCAACAGCACCTGCATGCCGGAGAATTCCAGGACATCGTCGCCGTCCTGCTTGAGGGTGACCGGCGCCAGGCGAATGTCACTGTCGACGCTGCCGTCGTAGCCCAGGCTGAACTGCGCGGTGAGCGGCGCCTTGTCGCCAGCGGCGGTGTACCAACCCGAGGTGAAGTCGTCCTTGTCCAGCACGCTGTTGCTGGTGGCCAGCACCGGCATCAGCTTGAACGCCTTGACCCGCGACCAGGGGAACGGGCCATGCTCGATCTGATCGGTCACGCCGACCTCGAAGTTGACCGCGTCGGCCTCGCCCACTTGCACGTTCTCGACCTTCAGCCGGTAGTGTGCGGTGCTGGTGAAGAAATGTTGATCGAGCGACACCAGCTCGAGGGTCATGCTGCCGCCGTTACCGACCAGGGCTTTTTTCAACTCTTCGTTGCCACGGGCAACGGAGCGCTCGAGCTCGGCGGGCAGTTGCTTGCCGGTGTACCAGGCGCCAGCGGTGGTTGCGACGGCGATGGCGACGGCCAGACCGGAAAGGATGCCAACTGATTTCTTCATGAATAGAACCGATTGCTGTCCATAGGGAGGGCGATTGAGCGAGCCACGCAAAGGTGGGCGCGCGGATTGGCAAGAATACCACCGGCGCCCGGTCGGCGCGGTGATGCGTGGTGGATTTTCTGTATCTGCCGACGACGGCATGGATTGCGAAAGACCGTAAATTTTTACGAACATAAAAATCGATTTACAGCCCGCCAACTCGGCCAAACAGAGTGCATAACAGCCAAATAAATCGATTCATGCCCCACCCATTTGACAACCTGTCATGTTTAACTTGACACCCAAACGGCCATCGTCTTTTATTTCGCCACCCCGCAGCTCCGACATAAAAGGTGAACAACATGGAGCCCACCCGCTCGACCTCGTCGTGCCCGTCACCCGCCGTGCCCGTTGTTTCGACACAGGAGCAGCGCCCGCATGCAGCCTGACCACAGCGCTCCCGGCAATGCCCAGTTCCGCAAGACCCTGCGCCTCTGGCACGTGGTGATCATCGGCCTGGCCTACCTCACCCCGATGACCGTGTTCGACACCTTCGGCATCGTCTCCGGCATTACTGCCGGACATGTACCCAGCGCGTATATCCTGGCACTGGCCGGCATCCTGTTCACCGCCGTGAGCTATGGCACCCTGGTACGACGCTTCCCGCAGTCCGGCTCGGCCTACACCTACACCCAACGGGCGATCAATCCGCACGTGGGCTTCCTGGTCGGCTGGTCATCGCTGCTGGACTACCTGCTGTTGCCGATGGTCAATGCGCTGCTGGCCAAGCTGTACCTGTCGGCAATGTTCCCCGAGGTGCCGGCGTGGGTCTGGGTGGTTGGCTTCGTCACCCTGATCAGCCTGATCAACATGCGCAGCGTCAACCTGGTGGCGCATTTCAACCTGTTGTTCGTCGCCGTGCAGGTGGCGATCATCGCCGTGTTCATCTACCTCTGCTGGCGCGGCCTGGGCCACGGCGAAGGCCTGGGCACGGCCTGGAGCCTGGTGCCGTTCGCCGACGAGCAGACCCAGTTCGCCGCCCTGGCGGCGGGCGCGACCATCCTGTGTTTCTCGTTCCTGGGCTTCGACGCGGTGACCTGCCTGTCGGAAGAAACCCGCGACCCGGGCAAGACCATTCCCCGGGCGATCTTCCTCACCGCGCTGATCGGCGGCGTGGTGTTCATCGGCGTGTCCTACTTCATCCAGGCGTACTTCCCGACCATGGCCCGTTTCCACGACCAGGAAGCGGCGCTGCCGGAAATCGCCCTGTATGTCGGCGGCAAGCTGTTCCAGTCAGTATTCATCGCCTGCACCGTGATCAACACCATCGCCTCGGGCCTGGCCTCGCAGACCAGCGTCTCGCGCCTGCTCTACGTGATGGGCCGCGATCAGGTGATACCGGCCAGCGTCTTCGCCCGCCTGCACCCGCGCTACAAAACCCCGGTGCTGAACATCGCCGTGGTCGGCCTGATCTCGCTGTCGGCGATCTTCTTCGACCTGGTCACCGCCACCTCGGTGATCAACTTCGGCGCGCTGGTGGCCTTCAGTTTCGTCAACCTGTCGGTGATCAACCACTGCTATATCCGCGAACGGCAGAACAAGGGCCTGACGAACAACCTCAAGTATCTGGTCATGCCGACGATAGGCTTTTGCATCATCGTTTCGCTGTGGCTGGACCTGAACCAACACTCCTTGCTGTTCGGCGGGGTCTGGGCCCTGCTCGGCGTGTTCTACCTGGGCTGGCTGACCAAGGCCTTCAGGGTCGCGCCACCTAACTGCATCGCCGACTGAACCACCCGACGCCCGCCTCACCGCGGGCGTCCTTTTGCCAGAGAAGGAAACGCCCATGCTGTCGCGCCGCCTCTCCATCCAGTGGAAGATCACCCTGCTTGCCGGCCTGTGCCTGCTGGCCATCGTCGCCTTGCTGGTGGCGACGTCGCTGACCCAGGCTCGGCGTAGCGCCGAGCAGGTGTTCCAGGCCAACAGCGAGCTGCTCGACCGCAGCGCGCGCCTGCGCCTGCAAGCCCACGGCGAAACCCAGGCGCTGCGCATCCAGCGTTATTTCATGGATGCCTACCAGTATGGCAACGGCTTCGCGCGCCTGGTGCAAGCGCTCAAGGCCCGCGGCGGCGCCGACCTGCGCGAAGAACTGAACCGCCAGGCCCGTGCCGCGCTGGCCGGCAACAGCGACCTGATCGGCCTGTACCTGGTGTTCCAACCCAATGCCCTGGACCAGGCGGATGACCACTTCGTCGGCCAGGCGGCCAACGGCAGCAACGACAGCGGGCGCTTCTCGCTGTACTGGTCGCAACCCAGCGTGGGCGCCCTGGAGCAGGAGGCCATGCCCGAGGCGATGCTGGCCGACACCAGCGTTGGCGCCAACGGTTCGCCCTACAACCGCTGGCTGACCTGCCCGCAGGAAACTGCCAAGGCCTGCGTGCTCGACCCTTATTTCGATGAGGTCAACGGCCACCAGGTGCTGATGACCAGCATCGCCCTGCCGCTGTTGGACAATGGCAAGGTGATCGGCGTGGTCGGCCTGGACATCGGCCTGGACAACCTCCAGCAGTTGAGCCTGGCCGGGCGCCAGGAGCTGTTCGACGGCCAGGGCCAGGTCAGCATCGTCAGCCCCGCGGGCCTGCTCGCCGGGCACAGCCAGGATGCCGCGCAACTGAGCAAGACCATCGAGCAAGCCTTCGGCGCCAACGCCAGCGCCCTCACCGGACCCTTGCGCGCGGGCCAGGCAGTGGAGCGCCTGGACGGCGGCACCATGCGCATTTCCCGGCCGTTTGCGCCGATCCCGGGTGCCGCGCCCTGGCAGGTCCTTCTGGAGCTGCCCGAGCAGGTGCTGCAGGCCCCCGCCGTCAACCTCAACCAGCGCCTGGACAACCAGAACCAGCAAGCCAACCTGGTCAGCCTGCTTATCGGCCTCGGCGCGGCGGTGCTCGGCCTGTTGCTGGTGTGGCTGACCGCCCGCGGCGTGACCCGGCCGATCCTTGCCGTGGCGGCGCGCCTGGAAGACATCGCCAGTGGCGAGGGTGACCTGACCCGGCGCCTGGACTATGCCCGCGACGACGAACTGGGCCAACTGACCGGCTGGTTCAACCGCTTCCTCGACAAGCTGCAACCGGTGATCGCCCAGCTCAAGGGCTCGGTGCAGGAGGCCCGCGGCACCGCCGACCAGTCGGCGTTGATCGCCAGTCAGACCAGCGATGGCATGCAGCTGCAGCACCGCGAGATCGAGCAGGTGGCCACCGCGGCAAACGAAATGAGCGCCACGGCCCACGATGTCGCACACAATGCCGCCCAGGCCGCGCAAGCCGCCCGCGGCGCCGACCAGGCGACCCGCGATGGCCTGGCGCGGGTAGCGGCGACGCGCACGGCGATCGACCAGCTCGCCGATGGCATGAACGCGGCGATGGACGAGGCCCGGGCGCTGGAGAGCCGAGGCGAGCAGATCGGCTCGGTGCTGGAGGTGATCCGCGCGATTGCCGAGCAGACCAATTTGCTGGCGCTCAACGCGGCGATCGAGGCGGCTCGGGCCGGCGAGGCTGGGCGTGGTTTCGCTGTAGTGGCCGATGAGGTGCGCAACCTGGCCCAGCGCACCCAGGTGTCGGTGGAGGAGATCCGCCAGGTGATCGAGGGTTTGCAGCAGGGCACGCAGGATGTGGTGGGGGCGATGCATGCGGGCCAGCGCCAGGCCCAGGACAGCGCCGCGCAGATGGAGCAGACCTTGCCTGCGTTGCAGCGGATCGGCGAGGCGGTGGCGGTAATCACCGACATGAACCTGCAGATCGCCTCGGCTGCCGAGGAGCAGAGTGCGGTGGCCGAGGAGGTGAACCGCAACGTGGCGGGGATTCGTGACGTGACCGAGTCGCTGTCAGGGCAGGCGGACGAGTCGGCGCGGATCAGCCAGGCGTTGAATCGGTTGGCCAACGAACAGCAGGTATTGATGGCGCAATTTCGGGTGTGATCATGTGGAGGGACACCTCCCTCCTCGCCCACCCATGATCTGAGCCATACCTGATCTTGATCTTCATCCAAGGTCGAAAGATCAACGTCACAACTTCAGGAGGCCGGAGTGCGGTCTCCTGAAGTGGCAATTTATGTCGACTGAACTACCGCGCGCTTAGAAGCAAAATCAAAAGCAGAGCAAGAGCAACCGCGGTGTCCTCGGGAGTTTCATGAATTGTTCACGAAGTTTTCACGCCGCCCCCTTTAGCGTCGCCTCCCAGCCAATCTGGCTGACATCCGGCGTTATGAGGCTCTCGTGTCACGCATATCCCCCACCCGCACCGACTGGGCCGGCCTCGGCTGGCTTGTGCTGTTCTTCTGGTATTTCTCCGGCGTCACCCAAGGCCTGCTGCTCTTTAGCGGCACCACCGGTTTTTCCGGCTTCCGTGACTCGCTCATCCTCAGCAGCCTGTGGCTCGCCCCAGTCCTGCTGCTACCCCGCCTGACCCGACCTCTCGCCGCACTGATCGGCGTGGTGCTGTGGGCCAGTTCGTTGGTAGGCCTAAGCTATTTCGGCATCTACGGCCAGGAGTTCTCACAGAGCGTCATCTTCGTGATGTTCGAGTCCAATACCGCCGAGGCCGGGGAATACTTCAGCCAGTACTTCAGCGTGTGGCTAGGCCTCGCATTGCTACTCTACAGCCTGGTAGCTGTCCTGTTGTGGAAACGCATCCGCCCCGTCAACCTGCCCCTGTACAGTCGCCTTCCGGTGGCGTTCCTGCTGTTGGCGGCCATCCTCGTCTACCCCTTCTACAAACAGATGGTCTCCCAGCAACGCAGCTTTGCCGATGCCCAGGAAAGGGTCGAGCAGCGCATGGCCGTGGCAGTACCTTGGCAATTGCTGGTCGGCTACCGGCAGTATCGCCAGCAACTGGACAACATGCAGGCACTGCTGGACCAGAACGCCGCCCTGCCCCCCCTGCAAAACCTCAAGGACAGCAGCGGCGATGCACCCCGTACCCTGGTGCTGGTACTCGGCGAGTCCACCACCCGCGAACACATGCACCTGTACGGCTATGGCCGCGAAACCACACCGAACCTCGATGCCCTGGCTGCCCGCGACAACAGCCTCACGGTGTTTCGCAACGTGGTCTCGCCACGCCCGTACACCATCGAGGTGATGCAGCAGATCCTCACCTTTGGCAACGAGGAACATCCAGACCGCTTCCTCACCGACCCGTCGCTGATCAACCTGATGAAACAGGCCGGCTACAAGACGTTCTGGATCACCAACCAGCAAACCATGACCAAGCGCAACACCATGCTCACCACCTTCTCGCAGCAGACGGATGTGCCGGTGTACCTGAACAACCAGCGCACCCAGAACGCCAGCCAGTTCGACAGCGTGGTGCTCGACCCCTTCGACCAGGCCCTGCGCGACCCGGCGCAGAAGAAACTGATCATCGTCCATCTGCTCGGCACCCACATGGACTACCGCTACCGCTACCCGGCTGACTTCGAATATTTCAAGGACAACCTCGGCGCGCCGGCGGCCCTGTCGCCCGAGCAGGTGCAAACCTACAACTTCTATGACAACGCGGTGCGCTACAACGACTTCGTCGTCTCGGACCTGATCAAGCGCTACTCGGCCACCACGCCCAACGGCTTCCTGCTGTACCTCTCCGACCACGGCGAGGATGTCTACAGCTCCGGCAAGCATGATCGACTGGGGCGCAATGAGGCAGATCCGACCCGACCGATGTACACCATCCCCTTCCTGCTGTGGACCTCGCCCAGTTGGCAGGCGGCCCACCCCCGCGACCTGCGGGCCATGGTCAACCGCCCCTACAGCAGTGCGCACCTGATCCACACCCTGTCCGACCTGGCCGGCCTGAGCTATGACCATTTCGAGCCAGCCAAGAGCCTGGTGAACCCACAGTTCAGCGCCATCCCGCGTTGGATCGGCGACCCCTACGCGAAAAACGGCCTGCATGAGTTCGACAAGCTACCCGGCGTCAACGATGACAAGGAGCAGCGTACCGCCAGCAGCGATATCGCCAGCCCTCAGAGCAAGTGACCAAGGGCGCAAGCCCGCTCTCCCTGCGCAAGCCTTCAAGCCGGTACCTGGTCATCCAGGTACCGGCTTTTTCGTATGGCTACGGGTGATGAAATTTTTTCCACCCACCCAGATGAGGCGCCTTGTCCAAAATACAAATAGACGACATCTGTCGTCGAAGTGACAAGCCCAAACTCCTTAAAATTCGACAACTTTAAATAATCACCTTATCAAAAGGCACTTTTATCGATTGTCAGACTTATCAAAACGACGAAACAAAACATTCCCAAAAGGAATGATATAGCAACTAATGGTCGTTTGTTCCCCGCGTCTTTCGAGGTCGATACTGACTTCCATCAATGCAATCGTGACCGCCATGGCCGTGGAGCCGCCATCGGCCAGAGTGCGTCCGTGCAAAGGCTTTTTCGCCGCAGTAACTGCAAGTGGCCAGAACACAACAAGAACAACAACTCACTTGAATGCAGATCAAATAGGTTGCCCATGACCCATTCGAACAACACAGCAAGTTTGACTGCCGCACCGCCCTCATCAGGACAACTCAAGCGCACCCTGACCAGCCGCCACCTGAACATGATCGCCATTGGCGGTTCGATCGGCACCGGATTGTTCGTCTCCTCCGGCGCCACCATCGCCCAGTCCGGCCCAGGCGGCGCCCTGCTGTCGTTCGCAGTGATCGGCCTGATGGTGTACTTCCTGATGACCAGCCTCGGCGAACTGGCGGCGTGCATGCCGGTCAGCGGCTCGTTCTCCACCTACGCCTCGCGCTACGTGGAAGAAAGCTTCGGCTTCGCCCTTGGCTGGAACTACTGGTACGCCTGGGCGGTAACCATTGCCGTGGACCTGGTGGCGGTGCAGATCATCATGACCTACTGGTTCCCCGACACCCCCGGGGTGATCTGGAGCGCGGCGTTCCTGGCCTTGTTGTTCGCCCTCAACGTCGCCTCGGTACGCTTCTTCGGCGAGGCCGAGTTCTGGTTCGCCTTGATCAAGGTGGTGACCATCATCGTCTTCATCATCGTCGGCGTGCTGATGCTGCTGGGCATTCTCGAAGGCGGCCAGGATGGCGGCGCCCAGCTCTGGCAACTCGGCGAGGCGCCCATCGCCGGCGGCCTGCCAGCACTGATCGGCGTGGCGATGATCGTCGGCTTTTCGTTCCAGGGCACCGAGTTCGTCGGCATCGCCGCCGGCGAGACGGAAAACCCCGGGCGCAATATTCCCAAGGCCGTGCGCCAGATTTTCTGGCGCATCCTGCTGTTCTACGTGTGCACCATCATCGTCATCGGCCTGCTGATCCCCTACACCGATCCGCGCCTGCTCAAGGACGGCCTGTCCGACATCACCATCAGCCCGTTCACCCTGATTTTCTCCAAGGCCGACATGCTCGCCGCCGCCGCCGTGATGAACGCGGTGATCCTCACCTCGGTGCTGTCGGCCGGCAACTCGGGCATGTATGCCTCCTCGCGCATGCTCTACAGCCTGGCCCTGGAACGCAAGGCACCGGCGATCTTCGCCCGACTCACCCGCAGCGGCACGCCAGTGTGGGCGCTGCTGGCCACCGCGGCAGTGGCCGGCCTGTGCCTGCTGAGCTTCCTGTTCAGCCCCGGCAAGCTCTACCTGTGGCTGCTCAACACCTCCGGCATGCTGGGTTTCATCGCCTGGCTGGGCATCGCCGTCAGCCATTACCGCTTCCGCCGTGGCTATCTGTATCAGGGCCACGACCTGGCCAGGCTGCCCTACGTGTCGAAGTTCTTCCCGATTGGGCCACTGTTCGCCTTCGGCCTGTGCCTGGTGGTGATGCTCGGGCAGAACTACCAGGCGTTCCTCGGCGGGCAGATCGACTGGATCGGCGCCCTCGCCACCTACGTTGGCCTGGTGCTGTTCGTGGTGATGTGGTGGGGCCACAAGCTGCTCACCGGCTCGCGCACCGTGCGCTACAAGGAGATGGACTTCTCCAGCATCGAGACGCGCAAGGCCAGCGCCCCAGCCGCTGCCGCCCATGCCCAGCCCGGCACGGCCAAACAGCTGCCGGCCTGAGAACCACCGTCGCGGGCCGGCAACGGCCCGCCCTGACTGCCCGGGATCATGATGACCAGCCATTTCCTCGACTCCTACTATGAAGCGACCGTGCGCCGCAGCGACTACCCCGCCCAGGCCGGTCGCACCACGACCCGCGTGTGCATTCTCGGCGGCGGCCTGGCCGGTCTGTCTACCGCCCTGGGCCTGGCCGAGCGCGGCGTGACCGACGTCACCCTGCTCGAAGCCGAGCGCATCGGCCATGGCGCCTCGGGGCGCAATGGCGGATTCGTGTTCGGCGGCTACAGCCTGGGCAACGCCGAACTGCTGGCGACCCTGGGCGCCAGCGAGGCCCGTCGCCTTTACCAGTTGACCCTCGATGCCGTCGACCTGATCCGCCAACGCACCCGTCAGTACGCCATCGACTGCGACCTGATCGACCAAGGCGTGATCCTCGCCAACTGGTTCAACGACCCGTCGCGCCTGGACAAACCCCGCCAATTGATGAAAGAAGCCTATGGCGTGGACTGGGCCTATCTTTCTCCGGGCCAATTGAAGGAACAGCTCAAGAGCGAGCGCTATTACGGCGGCCTGCTCGAGCGCAACGCGTTCCACTTCCATCCGCTCAAATACGTCTGTGGCGTGGCCCGCGCCGCCAGCGACGCTGGCGTGACCCTGTGCGAGCACTCACCGGTCACCCGGATCGAAAAAAAGACCGGCGGTGGCTACATCGTGCGCACCGTGCAAGGCGAGGTCCATGCCGAGGAAGTGGTGTTCTCCGGCGGCGGCTATGCGCGCGGCGTGCATGCGCCGGTCGAACGCGCGGTGCTGCCGATCGCCACCTACGTGGTGACCACCCCGCCGCTGGGTGAACGCCTGCGGGACGCCATTACCTGCCAGTCGGCGATCTACGACACACGCTTCGCCTTCGATTACTACCGCCCACTGCAGGACACGCGAATCCTCTGGGGCGGGCGCATTTCCATCCTCGACCGCGGGCCGCAGGCGATCGCCAAATTGCTCAAGGCCGACCTGGCAAGCGTCTACCCGCAGCTTGCGGATGTGCAACTGGAGTACTCGTGGGGTGGGTTGATGAGCTACGGCCGGCACCAGATGGCCCAGATCGGCCAGGACGAACAGGGCATCTGGCACGCCGTCGGCTTTGGCGGGCATGGCATGGCGCCCACCACCGTGGCCGGCGAAGTGCTGGCCGATGCCATTGCCCGGCGGCTGCCGGTGCCCCAGGGTTTTGCCCGGTTCGGCCTGCAGCGCACCTATGGACTGGCCGGGATGCTCGCCGCGCAAGCCACCTACAGCGCCTACCAGGCCCGCGACGCGTTCGATGCGCGACGGCTGAATCGCTGAATGGCGTTGCCCGGGTTCGCCGGCAAGCCGGCGCCTACCCGGCACACCCGTTCAGGCGCCGGCCTTGCTGGCCAAGCAGACGCCGCGGACGCGAGTCGACAAGCCGGGAACCGCAGCGCGACCGGTCAAGCGCAGGCCGGGCAATGCGAGTAGCCATACCCCCTACCCCGGCATAGCATGCAAGCCTGATGGTCGGCCTACCAAACGGACTTGGAAGATGAACGCCAACACACGCCTCGATGTCATTGCCTTTGAACAACGCCCGCTCACCCAGCCCCAGCGCGACACCCTGGAAACCTGCAGCCTCGAACAACTGCGCGACGTGCAGTTGCGGCGCCTGCGCTGGTCGCTGAAACACGCCTGGCGCAACGTGCCCTGGTACCGCCAGCAGTTCGAAGCCATGGGCCTGCACCCCGAGCAGCTCCAGGAGCTGGAGGACCTCGCCCGCTTTCCTTTCATCGGCAACGCCGAGCTGCACCACCACTATCCGTTCTCGCTGTTCGCCGTCTCCCCGCGGCAAGTGGTACGCCTGCAAGCCTGCCACGACGGCAGCGCCCGCTCACCACTCATTGGCTATACGCGCAACGACCAGGAGGTCTGGGCGACGTTGGTCGCGCGCTCGCTGCGCGTTGCCGGTGCCCATGCCGGTGATCGCCTGTACGCGCTCGGCAGCCTGGACGGCGCCAGTGCCGGCCTGCAACTGGGCGCCGAGCGCTTGCACTGCGCATTGATCCCCCTGGCCGCGCGCGAAACCTATGAACAGGTACGCCTGCTGTGCGACTTCCAGCCGCAAATGCTGGTGGCAAGCCCGGCGCAGCTACTGGCCCTGGCCCCTGAGCTGGAGCGCCAGGGCGTCAGCTTGCCGGGCCTGTCGTTGCGCACCGTGCTGCTCGGCCCGCAACCGTGCAGCAACAGCCTGCGCCAGGAGCTCGAGCGCCGCCTGGGCGTCCAGACCCTGGCCTTGTACGGCGTGTCGGCGCTGATGGACCCAGGCATCGGCATGGAGTGCCTGGAGTCACGTGATGGCGTCACGCTGTGGGAAGACCACTTCTACCCCGAGATCATCGACCCCGACAGCGGCACGCCGCTGCCCGATGGCCAGTTCGGCGAGGTGGTGCTGACCACCTTGAGCCGCGAGGCGCTGCCGATGATCCGCTACCGCACCGGCGAGATCGGCCGCTTGCTGCCAGGCACCAGCCACAGCATGCGCCGCCTCGAACGCCTCGCCGGCCCCGAGGCCAAGCCCCTGCGCCAGAGCGCCTGAACAGGACCCGCGCCATGACTGTCATGCACCCGCTGCAAGTCGCCGATATCCGCCGCGAAAGCGCCGACACCGTGTCGATCGCCTTTACCGTACCCGCGCACCTGAGCGCGACCTACCGCTTCCAGCAAGGGCAGTACCTGCAACTGGAAGCCCAGTTGCAAGGTGAGCCGGTAAGGCGTTCGTATTCGATTTTCAGCGCACCCGACGACGGCGAGTTGCGGGTAGCGATCCGGCATGTGCCGCAGGGCCGTTTCTCCAGCTATGCCAATACCCAATTGAGCGTGGGCGATACTTTGCTGGTCATGCCGCCGGCAGGTTCGTCCTATCGCCCCGAGCCGCAAGCCCCGGTCCACCATTGCCTGGGCATGGCCTCGGGCAGCGGCATCACCGCGTTGCTGCCAATCATCAAGGCTACCCTGGAAAGCGACGACGACAGCCGCTTTACCTTGGTCTATGGCAACCGCGACCGCGCCAGCCTGCTGTTCGGCGAACGCCTGGCCGCGCTGCAGGCCCTGTATGGGCAACGCCTGGAACTGATCCTGCTGTTCAGCCGGGAAAGCAACGACAACGGTCTGCCGTCCGGGCGCCTGGACCTGGCCATGTGCGACACCCTGTTCCGTGAATGGATCGACGTCAGCCGGCTCGACGCGGCGTTCCTGTGTGGGCCGCAGGCCATGGTCGAGACGGTGGGAGGGGCGCTGAAGGATTACGGCCTGGCCGCCGAGCGCCTGCATTTCGAACGCCTGGCCGAGCCCAGGCTGCAGCCCTGCTAGGGCCCGAGGGCCTTGCGCTGCCTGGCAGCGCAAGGCGAACGTGCGCTCAATCGCGGTCGCGATGGTCGGCGACGCCGCGCATCCAGTAGCCCTTGCCGCGCACCAGGCGGCGCTGGATCGAACAGGTTTCGGTGAGGTAGTCACGCACCTCGTTGACCGCCTGCGCCTCGCTGGCAATCCAGAACTGGCCGATCCCCGAGGGCAGTTGCAAACGCTTGATACCTTCGAGCAACAAGTTGCTGCCGGCCGGGTGCTCATCGCGGAAATACCACTCGCAATTGACCGTGGCCAGCGAATCCACCGCCTGCAGTTCACTCAGGCTCGCCGCCTCCAGCACCACCAGGGCGCGGTCGCGCGGCGACAGGCTCTCGAGAATACTCATCACCGCCGGGGTGCCGGTCTCATCGGCGGCCAGCAGCATCCACTCGGCATCGTCCTGGGGCTGGAAGCCGCCGCGCAAGGCCGAACAGCCAATCTGCTCACCGACCCAGGCCCGCTCCACCCAACGCCCCGCAGGACCATGGTCATGGCGCACGAAGTCGACCTCGACCCGGGCCGATTGCGGAAAATGCCGGCGGATGGTGTAGGCGCGGGTGACCTGGCTGCCCGCGCTGGGCAGGAACAGCTTCAGCCACTGCCCCGCCTGGCAGGGTGGCACCTCGGCGAACAGGTCGCCCTTCAAGGTGACACGCCGCACCAGCGGCGTGACATCGCGGATATCGGTGACTTCGAGGTTGTATTTCATTTTTTTGCGAAATTCGAGCATGAAAACTCCAGGTTTATTTGGCTTTCGCCTTGGGTGAACGGGCCATCCAGACAATCGCCAGCACCGCGCAGAACAGCCAGGCGCTGGCCAGGGAGAAATCGTTCAGGGCCAACATGTGTGCCTGCCGGTCGATGGTCCGGCCCAGCGACTCCAGGGCGCCCTGGGCCGACAGCCCGAGCTGGCCGAGGTTGTCCTGGGCCTGTGCGCTCCAGTGGTCGAACGGGGTCATCCGCTCGGCCAGCTCCACCTGGTGCTGACGCGCGCGGTGGTCCCAGAAGGCCGGGCCGAGGGACACCGCGAAGCTGGCGCCGGTCATGCGCAGGGCGTTCTGCAGGCCCAGGGCCGCCGGGATCTTCTCCGGCGGCAAGCGCGACAACGAAATCGCCACCAGCGGGGTGAACAAGAACGCCGTGCCGGCGCCCATCAGCACCGAGTTCCAACCGATGAAGGCGATGTCCAGGTTGGTCTCGAAATGCATGCGCCACAGCGACGCGCCGATCCAGCAGATAAAGGCCATGCTCGCCAGCACGCGCGCATCGGTGTGCTGCATCATGCGGCCGATGAAAGGCGCCAGCGCCACCCCGGCAATACCCAGCGGCGCGGTGGCGATGCCGGCCCAGGTCGCGGTGTAGCCCATTTCGGTCTGCAACCACAGCGGCACCAGCACCAACGAGGCGAAGTACAGGGCAAAGCCCAGGCTCACGCACAGCGTGCCGATGGCGTAGTTGCGCTCCTTGAACAGGCGCAGGTCGAGAATCGGGTGCTGCGCGGTCAGCTCCCAGGTGATCAGCGAGGCGAAGCCCAGCACGGTGATCACCCCCAGCGTACGAATCGGCGTGGACGCGAACCAGTCCAGGTCCTGGCCCTTGTCGAGCAGGATCTGCAGCGAGCCGACCGCGACCATCAGCAGCAGCAGGCCGACCACGTCCACCGGCAACTTGCGGGTAGGGTTGTCGCGACCGTTCAGCACCTGGCCGAGGGCCAGCAGGATGAAGATGCCGACCGGCACATTTATATAGAAGATCCACGGCCAACTGATGTTGTCCGTCAGGTAGCCACCGAGGATCGGGCCACAGACCGGCCCGAGGAAGGTGGTCATCGACCACACCACCAGCGCCGTGGTACGCCGCGCCGGAGGGAAGATCGCCACCAGCAGCGCCTGGGACAGCGGCGCCAGGGGGCCGCAGACCGCGCCCTGGAACACCCGGAAGACCAGCAACGAGGTCAGGTTCGGCGCCAGGCCGCAGCACACCGACGCCAACACGAACAGCACCACCGCGCTTAGGAACAGTTTGACCTGGCCGAAGCGCTGGGCCAGCCAGCCGGTGAGCGGCAGGCCGATGGCCAGGGAGATGCTGAACGAGGTCAGCACCCAGGTGCCTTGGTCGGGGGCCACGCCGAGGTTGCCGGAAATGGTCGGCACCGCGACGTTGGCGATGGTGGTGTCGAGCACCATCATGAAGTTGGCCATGCCGATCGCCAGCGCGCCGAGCACCAGCGTGCCGCCACTGAGCGGCTCGATGGGACGCTTGGCGCTGCTCATCGGTCATTCCTCGACACACTCAGCTTCGAGGCCTGCAGGTTCTCGGCGATGATCCGGTTCACCAAGGCATCGCTGCCGCTGCCGACACTGCCATAGACTTCGGTGTTGTCCTGGACGCTGCTGGGCGCCGGTGCGTCCGGCTCACCCAGGGTTGCCTTGGCGGTCATCGACAAACCGATGCGCAGCGGGTGGCGCAGCACCTCGTCACGGTCCAGGGCGATGCGCACCGGCACCCGTTGCACCACCTTGATCCAGTTACCAGTGGCGTTCTGCGCAGGAATAGTGGCGAACGCCGCGCCGCTACCCGCCTCGATCCCCTGGATACGGCCGTGATAGACCACGCTTTCGCCATACAGGTCGGCAAACAGCTCGACCCGCTGGCCGACCTTGATCTGGCCCAGCTGCGACTCCTTGAAGTTGGCTTCGACCCAGACCTTGTCCAGCGGCACCAGGCCCATCAGCACGGTGCCTGGCTCGATGTGCTGGCCCACTTGCACGGCACGCTTGGTGATCAGGCCATCGACCGGCGCCGGCACCTTGGTCCGCGCCAGCGCCAGGTAAGCTTCGCGCACCCGCTCGGCGGCGGCGGCGACTTGTGGGTGGTTCTCCACCGTGGTGCCCTGGATCCGCGCCTGCAGCGCCACCAGCTTGGCCTCGGCCGCACGCAGGCCGGACTGGGCGATCTGCGCGGCTTCCTCGGCATGGTGCAGGTCCTCGCCGGATACACCGCCCTGGGCGATCACCGAACGACGCCGTTGCAAATCCTGGTTGGCCCGATTGGCTTCGGCCTGGCGCAGTTTGACCTGGGCGGCCAGGTCGTTTTCCTCGGCGTACAGGCTGTTGACCGTGCGCACGGTCAGGGCCAGTTGATGGGTGGCCGCATCCAGGCTCAGGCGCGCGTCGGCCGGGTCGATCTCGACCAGGGCGTCACCGGCCTTGACCGTGTCGGTGTTCTGGATGTTCACCGCGGTGGCAGTACCGCGCACCTGGGCCGAGATCAGCACCACATCGCCGCGCACATAGGCGTTGTCGGTGCTTTCGTAGAGGCGCCCATACAGCCAGTACCACAGGCCGACGACGACGGCAGCGGCCACGGCGACCAGGGCGATGAGCAGGAAAATCAGGCCACGGCGCGACTTGGCCGGCGCCGGGGCTGGGGTTTGGGTGGCGTCACTCATGGGAGACTCCTGCGAGCGTAGTAGGGTTCTGATCGGTTTCTTTCCAGCCACCGCCAAGGGCGCGCAGCAGGCCGGCATGGTTCTGCAGTGCCGCAGTTTTCAACTGCACCAGTTGCATGCGCGTATCGAGCACTCGGGTCTGGGCATCCAGCACATGCAGGAAGTCGGTGAGGCTTTGCCGGTAGCGCAGGCTTTCCAGGTCGTAGACCTGCTCTGCTTCATCCAGCCCTTGCACGGTCTTCATGCGCTGGCCTTCGATGGCGCGCAGCTGCGAGACATGCCCGGCCACCTCGCCCAGGGCGTTGACCAGGGTTTGGTTGTAGCCGGCCACGGCCTCGGCATAACCGGCCTGCTGCGCCTGGTACTGGCTGCGCAGGCGCCCGGCATCGAAGATCGGCAAGGTCACCGCCGGCCCCACGCCATAGGTGCGGCTATCGTGGTGGAACAGGTTCTGGAAACTGAAACTTTGGAAGCCGGCGAATGCGAGCAAATCGATGTTCGGATAGAACGCCGCGCGGGCCGCGCCGATGCGCTTGCCCTGGGCCTCGACGCGCCAGCGCTGGGCGACCACATCGGGCCGGCTGCCGATAAGCTCGGCCGGCAAGTGGCTGGGCAGGGTCACGCTGCGCCGCGGATCGCTGATGCGTGGCCGCCATTGCTCGCCCCAGCCCGGGCCTTTGCCAGCCAAGGCGGCCAGGCGCAACTGGTAGCCACGGGCGGCGCCTTGCAGGCGTGCCTGCTCGGCCTCGAGCAGTGGGATCGGCCCACGGGCGCGGACGACGTCGACCTGGGTACCCAGGCCGGACTTCAGCCGGTCCTCGCTCAGGCGCAGGATGCTGCGCCGTTGTTCCAGGGTCTGCTCGACAATGGCCTGCTGCTCGAGCACACCACCAAGGGCGAACCAGGTTTCCACCAGGCTGCCACTGAGCGCCAGGCGCGCCACCGCCTGGTCGGCCTGGGCCGCGCGCAGGCTACCTACCGCCGCCTCGTTCAAGGCGCGGTTCAGGCCCCACAGGTCGAGGTTGTAGCGCCCCTGCAGCAACGCCTGGCCATCGGTGTGCCAGACCCCGGCCTCGTCGGCGCCGGTCTTGTAATGCTGCGAATCCTGGCTACGCAGGATCTGGGTCATGGCCGACAGGTTAGGTCGGGTGTTGGCCAGGGTAATGCCGGCCTCGGCTTGCGCCCGGTCGATCCGCGCGCTGGCGATCGCAAGGCTCGGCGCCGTGTCCAGGGCGGTGGCCAGCAAGCGGTCGAGGTCACTGTCATTGAACCGCTGCCACCAGCGGTCGTCCAAAGGCGACGAGGGTTGGGTCGCGACACGGTCGATGTCCCGGCCAGCCTCGAGCTGCTCCGGTGACAAGGGTTTGGGCGGTTCGGGGCTGTGCCCGGGGCTGACGCAGCCTGGCAGCGCCAGCAGCAGGCAGATCGCCAGCCCCTGCTGAAGCGAATGAGAGGGTTCCATCACAACATCCTTGGCGGGTTGGGTTGCAATGGGATGTTAGGTAGCGTCATGCATATTGAAAATTGCAATAACCAGAGAATAGACTTGCATTTTTTGCAAAGGACTGCGAAATGAACCTGCCCGACCTGAACCTGCTGCTGACCTTCGATTCGATGCTGCGCGAAGGCAGTGTCACTGGCGCCGCCGAGCGCATGAACCTGAGCATCCCGGCCATGAGCCGGCGCCTGTCGAACCTGCGCGAGGCCATGGGCGACCCGCTGTTCGTGCTGGCCGGCCGGCGCCTGGTGCCCACGCCGCTGGCCTTGGAGCTGGCGCCCCAGGTGCATAATTTGCTCGAAGAAGCGCGCCACGTGCTGGGCACCAAACAGAAGCTCGAACTGGGCACGGTAAAGCGAGTATTCACCCTGCGCACCGAGGATGGTTTTACCGGCGCCTGGGCCCTGCGCCTGAGCCAACGCGTCGCGCAACAGGCCCCTCACGTGACCCTGAGTTTCATGGCCCAGGGCAACGAGGATGTCGCCGCCCTGCGCGACGGCCTGATCGATCTCGACATCGGCATCGCCGGACCGCTGGGGCCGGAGGTCTATAAACAGCGCCTGTACATCGACACCTTCGTTGGCGTAGTCAACAACCAGCACCCCCTCGCCCGCCAGGACAGGGTCAGCGCCGAGGACCTTGTGGCCTTCCCACACCTGTCGGTATCGCGCCGCGGCCGTACCCGCGGGCCGCTGGACCTGGAACTGGAAAAACTCGGCCTGCAACGCAAGGTGCCGCTGGTGGTGCCGGGCTTCCAGGCCGCCATGCAACTGGCCAGCTCCTCGGAGATGATCGCGGTGATCCCCCGGCGCTTCGTCGAATGGTCACTGCCACTGCTGCCGCTGCATATCTTCACCCTGCCGGTGGAGACGCCCGGCGGCGAGTTTTGCCAGGCCTGGCACCCACGGGTGAACAACGACCAGGTGCATCGCTGGCTGCGCCAATTGGTGCAGGAATGCGCCGGTAGCTGAATCGGTTAGCGCGCCGCGGAGCAAATGCGAGCCTCGGGCGCCACAGCTGAAAAGCGCAAAAACTGCCCACAGTAGCCAGCGTTAAAACGCGCTCACAACCCCTCCTGCAAGCAATCGTAGATTGCACGTTTCGAAATTTACAATTAGTCACACTCCTCCCTAAGTTGTGGTCCGTGCAAGCCAGCATTTACCCCACAACAACAGCGCGCCGCCCCTCTGGGCACTCAAGGTGCGCGATCAAACGGACACGGAGCAGACTGATGATGGATCACAAAGGTTTTTCTCAAGAACGCAGGGGCCTGCAAACCTCCCAGGAGTACCTGGAAAGCCTGAGGGACGGGCGTGAGGTATGGATCAACGGCGAGCGGGTCGAGGATGTCACCGAACACCCGGCGTTTCGCAATGCGGCATTGATGAATGCGCGGTTCTACGACGCCCTGCATGACCCCGCACTGCGCGACAAGCTCACCATCGAGATCGACGGCGCCCCGGGGCTGCGCTGCCACCGCTTCTTCCAGGCGCCACGCACGGTCGAGGAACAGGTTGCCGCCCGCGACGCAATCGCCGAGACAGCGCGCCTGAGCTATGGCTGGATGGGCCGTACCCCGGACTTCAAGGGCGCCTGGATCGGCACCTTCGGCCCCAACCGCGACCTGTACGGCGAGTACGCCGAAAACGCCACGCGCTGGTACAACTTCAGCCGCGAACGCCTGCCCTTCATCAACCATGCAGTGGTCAACCCGCCCGTGGACCGCAACCAGGACCCGAACACCTCCAACGTGTTCGTGCGGGTCGTCGAGGAAACCGCCGACGGTCTCTACATCAGCGGCGCCAAGGTGGTGGCCACCGGCGCGGCGCTGACCCAGTACACCTTCGTTGCCCACTACAACGTGATGTACCAGGACAAGAAATACTCGCCGATCTTCATGATCCCCACCGGTGCCAAGGGCGTGAAGCTGATCTGCCGCACCTCCTACGAGCAGGCCGCGAGCAAGAACGGCAGCCCGTTCGATTACCCACTGTCCAGCCGCATGGACGAGAACGACTGCATCCTGGTGTTCGACCGCGCCTTCGTGCCGTGGCAGGACGTGTTCATGTATGGCGTGGAGATGTCCAACAGCTTCATCCAGAAGTCCGGCTTCTTCGGCCGCACCCTGATGCACGGCTGCACCCGCCTGGCGGTGAAGATGGACTTCATCTGCGGCCTGTTCCTCAAGGCCGTGGAGATCTGCGGCACCCGTGACTTCCAGGGCGTGCAGGGCGCGGTGGGCGAAGCGATTGCCTTGCGCCACATGCTCTGGGGCCTGTCCGACTCGATGGCCTACCGCACGGAAAGCTGGAACGAGGAATTCCTCCTGCCCAACCTTGAGTCGGCCCTGGCCTATCGCGCCACCGCCGGCGACGCCTACAGCCGAGTGATCAACCTGATCCGCAAGACCGTGGCCAGCGGCCTGATTTACCTGCCGTCCCACGCCAAGGATTTCCTCAACCCCGAGGTACGCCCGTTCCTCGACCAGTATGCCCGTGGCTCCAACGGCATCGACGCCGAGGAGCGGGCCAAGACCCTCAAGCTGCTGTGGGATGCGATCGGCACCGAATTCGGTTCGCGCCATGAACTGTACGAGGTCAACTACTCCGGCAGCTACGAGAAGAGCCGTCTCGACACCCTGCACATCGCCAGCCATTCGGGACGCACCGAGCAAATGCGAGCCCTGGCCGAGCAATGCATGGCCGAGTACGACCTCCACGGCTGGACCGCGCCGGACTTCAAGGCGGCCTACGCGGCGCGTTGAGGCCGGGCGCAAGGCTGGCGCCCGACGGCCCGCTGGGCCTGGG
The DNA here is from genome assembly GCF_004519305.1 of Pseudomonas sp. RIT623. Taxonomy (GTDB): domain Bacteria; phylum Pseudomonadota; class Gammaproteobacteria; order Pseudomonadales; family Pseudomonadaceae; genus Aquipseudomonas. The sequence goes on from NZ_SOZA01000002.1 coordinate 146,029, forward strand.
CGCGCAGCCCTCTTGCGCAGGTAATGCCCTTGTAAAGCAAGACACACGTCCATGTGTGAATCCTTTCAGCGCTGCTGATCGATACACCTTAGAAGAACAATCCCGGCTTGTCGGCTGCGTTGTTTGCAATGATTGATTGCGCCGCTGCTTGCCGTCGACGCAATGTAAGAATCGTCTGATTCAGGGCCTACCCAGGCCCTGCCATCATCGAAGAATGACAACCTCTCCCCTCATCCACCCTGTTGCTCGGCGGCTCATGGCCTGGGGCGCCCTCATCCTGGCGATGATCATCTGCTCACCGGCACAGGCCGATATCACCTTCGATGGCTTCAGCCGATTCATCTTCGAGGGCTCACAAAAGCAGTTGCCGGTGATCATCGTCAACCAGAGCGATGAGCCGGCGCTGGTGCAAGTCAAGCTCGACTGGGGCGACAAGCCCCCCATCGCAGCCCTGCCCATGGCGGTGACCAAGCCACTGTTGCTGATCCCCGCCAACGGCAAGGCATCAACCGGCATCCTTTACCAAGGGCTGGGCCTGCCGGATGACCGCGAGTCGTTCCTGATGCTCAAGGTGCTGCAAGTGCCGAAGAGAACCACCGACAGCAATGCCATGGCACTCGCCCTGCAGCACAACCTCAAGCTGTTCTACCGCCCTGCGTTGCCCGGTTCGATCGGGGATGCCGTCAACCAGTTGCAATGGTCGAACAGCCCTGGCGGTGGCTATGAAGCACGCAACGATTCGCCCTATTACCTGACGCTGACCGAGGTCAGTGTGCGCGATCGCTCGGGGGCCACCTGCGGCCAGGTCATCGATCACCTGATGATCGCCCCGTTCTCAACCTATCCGTTGTCCGCGAGCGGCTGCGAAAAACCCGCGGGCCAGGTGGCCTACGCCTATATCAGCGACGCCGGGCTGCCCCATCCACGTCAAAGCACCTTTAAGTTCTGATCACCGGAAGGCCTCGCCATGTTCAGCAGACAGTTACTTTTCATCGGTTTTCTATTCTTCCTGAGCATCCCCAACAGCTACGCGCTGAAATGCCAGAAGGCGGGTTCGTCACTGATCAATGACACAACCACCATTACCGATACCACCGCCGTGCCCAACTCGTTGCCCGCCGGCACGCTGTTGTGGCGGCAGCCGACGCAACGCATCAATGTCGAATGCTGGGTCGACATTCCCAACATGCCCGGTGAAAAAATCTATTTCTACATGAACCCCGGTAAAGTCAACCTGGGCAATGAGATCGAAATCGGCGTCACCTATCAGGGCAAGGACTACCTGTATTCCTCGTTGCCCGGCGGCAAGCTGGACATCGGTTGGTTCGTCAACGGTTGTACCGAGAATTGCGGCTGGCAGAAAGAAAGCAAATCCATGACCTACTCGTTGTTCTTCGTCAAAAAGTCACCCGCCGGCGACAACAAGGAGGGCCCCATGACAACGCTCGCCAACTACCGGGCATTTCAATTCGACGGGGTGGGAGGTGTACGCGTAGGGGAGAGTTACAACGTCACCGCCAAGGGCTTGGACAAGTTCCGCTATCTACCTTGCGAGTCCTCGATCAGCATCCAGCCGAACGTCATCAATTTCGGCGCGATCCGCCCGTCCGGGGCTGTGGTAGGCGCGACCATCAAGGAGGTACCGTTCACCATCATCGAACAGCGCACCTGCCAAGCCGCTTATGGCTTGGGCGGCTACCTGGAACCACTGACAGCGAGCTTGAACAGCGCCCAGGACACCCTGATCCCCAACGACAACAAATCGGTGGGCATCAGCCTGATCAACGATGATGGTCAACGCGCGCTGGCATTCAAGAAAGAGTTCGTGCTGACGCCCAAGACCACCTCGACCACCAACTCGCACAGCTTCCAGGCGCGGCTGAAATGGCTGACCGCGACGCCGACGGTCGGCGAGTTCAACGCTGGCGCGACCCTGGATATCTTCTATAAATGAGCGGTGCGCCCCGGATGGTGACAGCGCTCGGATGAGCAGGGAACCGCCCCTGAACCTTGGCATTCAGGGCAACGAAAAAGCCCGCTTCCGTTGCCGGAAGCGGGCTTTTTCTTACTGCATATGGTGGGTCGTGTAGGATTCGAACCTACGACCAATTGGTTAAAAGCCAACTGCTCTACCAACTGAGCTAACGACCCGTTGGATGGCGCGTATATTACTGATTTCTCAGAGGAAATCAACACCCCATCGCATTTTTTTCAAAAATACCGGGTCGGGTCCGCTACCCCGGCGGCCTTGAAGCCGTCGGCGCGCAGGCGGCAGCTGTCGCACTTGCCGCAGGCACGGCCATTATCATCGGCCTGGTAGCAGGAAACGGTCAGGCTGTAATCCACGCCATGGGCCATGCCGGCCTGGACGATCTGCGCCTTGCTCAGGTTCTGCAGCGGCGCCTGGATGCGGAAGCCCTGCCCTTCGACACCGGCCTTGGTGGCCAGGTTGGCCATGCGCTCGAAGGCCTCGACGAACTCGGGGCGGCAATCCGGGTAGCCGGAGTAGTCCACGGCGTTGACGCCGATGAAGATGTCACGGGCCTCGAGCACTTCTGCCCAACCCAGGGCCAGCGACAGGAATACCGTGTTACGCGCCGGTACATAGGTCACCGGGATCCCTTCGCTTGGCGCTTGCGGCACATCAATGCTGCTATCGGTCAGGGCCGAGCCGCCAATGCCGTCCAGGTTCAAACCAATCACCTTGTGCTCGACCACGCCCAGGTCGCGGGCAACCCGCGCCGCGGCGTTGAGCTCGGCGCGGTGGCGCTGACCGTAGTCGAAGCTCATGGTGTAGCACTGGTAGCCTTCGGCCTTGGCCATGGCCACCACGGTGGCCGAATCGAGGCCACCGGACAGCAGGATTACCGCACGTTTGTCAGTCATGTCTTTCTCCTCAGCGCCCAGGTTCGTCGTTCCACAGCAGCTTGTGCAGCTGCAACTGGAAGCGCACGGGCAGGTTGTCGGCAACGATCCAGTCGGCCAGGTCACTGGCCTTGATCTGGTGATGGCTGGGCGAGAACAACACCTCGCCGGCGCGCTCGGCCAGGTTGTACTGGATCAGTTTGGAAACCGCCCAATCGTAGTCTTCGCGGGAACAGATGACGAACTTGACCTGGTCGTTACGGGTCAGCAGCTCGATATTCTCGTAGCGGTTGCGATGCGACTCCTCGGAGCCTGGGGTCTTGAGGTCGACCACCCGGCTCACCCGAATGTCGGTGCCGCTGATATCCAGGGCGCCGCTGGTTTCCAGCGACACTTCGTACCCGGCGTCGCACAGGCTGCGCAGCAATGGCAGGGCATTGGGTTGGGCCAGCGGTTCGCCACCCGTGACGCAGACGTAGCGCGGCTTGAAGCCGGCCACCTGCTCGAGCAGCGAGTCGAGGGTGCGCAGGGTACCGCCGCTGAACGCGTAGGCACTGTCGCAGTATTGGCAGCGCAGGGGGCAACCGGTCAGGCGCACGAAAACCGTGGGCAGCCCGGCCGTTCGCGTTTCACCCTGCAAGGAGTAAAACACTTCGGTGATGCGTAATGTGTCTTGCATGATCGCCACGGGCGTGACAGCTAAACAGGCTGTCCGCCTCCGTCAGGCACTGTCGCGGACTCGACATGGCGTTATCCGCGGCAGCGTGTTTACGAAAAAAGGTCGGTGATTCTAACGAAAAAACCCGCGACAAGCGCGGGTTTCTTTCGAATGGCAAGCTTCAGAGCTTCTGCAGGTCGCGTTGCGCCAGCTGCGCGGCGGAGGTGCCGGGGTACTGGGTGATGACCTGTTGCAGGATGCCCTTGACCTTGTCGGTGTGGCCTTGGCGGCGCTCGACGTCGGCCAGCTTGTACAACGAGTCCGGCACCTTGCTGTGCTGCGGATACAGCTGGCTGACCTTGGCAAAGGCCTGGCCGGCGCCTGCCAGGTCGCCCTTGGCCAGGTTGACCTCGCCCAGCCAGTACTGGGCGTTGCCGGCATACTGGCTGTTGGGGTACTTGCGCAGGAAGGCGTTGAACGCCTGACTGGCCTTGTCGAAGTCCTTCTGCTTGATCAGGTCGAAAGCGGCGTCGTAATACAGCTTCTCTTTCGCCGGATCACCCGGCTCGCTGCTCGCGGCCGGAGGCTGCGCGGCGCTGGCGCCGGCAGCGGCACCCGTGGCTGCGTTGCTCGCGCCACCGGTGGAAGAATTGTCTGGAGTCGCGGCAGGCGCGGCACCGCTGCCAATGCGGCGGTCGAGATCCTGGTAGCGCTCGAGGTTTTCCTGCTTCATGCGCGACACATCGTTCTGCAGCTCTTCGATGATGCCTTGCTGGCGGGAAATCTGGTCCTGCATCTGCTGCAGCTGCATGAACAGCTGGCCATTTGCAGAAGCAGGGGCCGAAGCCCCTGCTCCGGCATAGGCGCCGCTCGTGCCATAACCCGCAGGTGGATAGCCACCCGCGTTGTCATCTACTACGGGAACCGCAGCCCACGCCGAAAGGGGCAGGCTGAGTGCGAGGACGGTTACAGCACGGCGGCACATACGCATAGGAACTTACTTACGCAGTTCTACGCGACGGTTCTGAGCCCAGGACTGCTCGTCGTTGCCGGTGGCAACTGGACGCTCTTCGCCGTAGGAGACCAGTTCCAGCTGAGCTGGGGAAACGCCCTGCAGGACCAGGTAGCGTTGAACGGCCTTGGCACGACGCTCACCCAGAGCCATGTTGTACTCGCGGGTGCCGCGCTCGTCGGTGTTGCCTTCCAGGACAACACGGTTGCCGTTGGACTTCAGGTCCTTGGCGTGAACGTCCAGGGCGCGCATGGCTTCTGGCTTCAGATCCGAGCTGTCGTATTCGAAGTAGAAGGTGGTGATTGCGCGCAGGGCGGCTTCTTCGCTCAGGGAGCCGTCGACAGCGCCAGTGTTGGCACCGTAGCCAGCGTTCGGGTCAACAGCGCCTTCACCAGCGTTGTCACCGCCTTTCGAGGAGCAACCTACAGCTACAGCCATGGCCAGAGCCAGCGCAGCGAATTTACCAAACTTCAGCATTTCCATCGTGAAACTCCTAATGAAACCCCAGTGTGTTAAGCAAAAATATTACGCCGCAATCAGTTCAGGTAAGGGGACCAGGACGGTTCTCTGACTTCGCCTTGAGCGGTAGGAAGTGGGAGCCTCACACGGCCGTTAAGCGACACGAGCATCAAGACTCCCCGGCCCTGCTGGCGGGTGGCGTAGATTAGCATGGTGCCGTTTGGCGCAACAGTGGGAGACTCATCAAGACTGGTCTCGGAGAGAATCTTTACACTTCCACGTTGCAGGTCCTGGGCAGCCACCTTGAAGTTGGTGAAACCCTGCTGGCGATGGATCATCACCAGGGTCTTCTCGTCCGCCGACAGTTTCGGGTTGGCGTTGTAGTTACCGACGAAGGTCACGCGCTCGGCACCACCGCCACCAATCGACTGTTTATAGATCTGCGGCTTGCCGCCACGGTCGGAGGTGAAGTACAGGGTGTTGCCATCCTTGCCCCAGAATGGCTCGGTGTTGATGCCCGGGCCAGCGGTGACACGGGTGATCTGGCGCGAGGCCACGTTCATCACGTAGATGTCCGGGTTGCCATCCTTGGACAGCACGAACGCCAGGCGGGTACCGTCCGGCGACCAGGCCGGCGCGCCGTTCAGGCCTTCGAAGTTGGTGATCTGCTCGCGGCGACCGGTGTCGATGTGCTGGACGAAGATGCGCGGGCGCTTCTGTTCGAACGACACATAGGCGATGCGCTTGCCATCCGGCGCGAAGCGCGGCGACAGGATCGGCTCACGGGATTGCAGCAGGGTCACCGCGCGGGCACCGTCGTAGTCCGAACGCTGCAGGGTGTAGCGGGTGTTGTTGGTGGAGAAACGCTCGGCGGTCACGTACAGCATGCGGGTAGAGAACGCCCCCTTGATGCCGGTGAGTTTCTCGAACGACTGGTCGGCGATGTAGTGCGCCATGTCGCGCAACTGGTCGACGCCGCCGGCCACGCTGCCGGTCAGCACCTGCTGCTCGGTGGCGACGTTGAACAGGGCGTACTGCACCTGCAGGCGGCCACCGGACGGCACGATGCTGCCAACCATGACGTACTGCGCGCCCAGTGCTTTCCAGTCACGGAAGATCACTTCGCTGGCCTGGGTCGGCAGGCTGATCATGTTCTGCCGCGGGATCGGCGAGTAATAGCCGGAGTTGCGCAGGTCATTGCCGATGATATCGGCCATGTCCTCGGGCAGCACGCTGCCACCCTGCAGGCCGAACGGCACTACCGCGATGGGGGTGGCCCGGTCGCTACCGCTGGTGACCAGGATGTTCTTTTCCTCTGCCACAGCCAGGCCTGCCACGCAGCAGAGCAAGACCAGGAGTCCTCTCAGACGTTTAATCACAACGCTAGATCCTCAGGTGTAAATGTCATCTTGAATGAACGATACGGATTGAATTCGTTCGGCTTCAAGCCCTGCATCTCGGTCAACCGACCAATGTTCTTCACCGCGGCCACGGCCGAGCTGTCGAACGGACCGTCGCCACTGGATTTGGCCACGCTCACGTTGGTGATGGTGCCGTCTGGCAACATGTTGATCTGCAGAACTACCGTCATGCCCTTGCGCGCAGATGGCGGACGTGCCCAGCCCTCGGCCGCGCGCATGCGAATCAGGTCGTCGAAGTCGCCGGCCACCTGGTCACCCTGCTCGTCGGCCAGCGCCTGCTGCCGCTCGGTGGTGTCGGACAACAGCTCGGCCAGTGCCTGCGCCTTCTTGTCTTCCGCCGCCTTGCGGGCCGCTTCCTGTGCCTTTTTCTTCTGGGCGTCTGCCGCGGCCTTTTTCTTGGCCTCTTCAGCTGCCTTCTTCTTCGCGTCCTCGGCCGCCGCTTTCTTCTTGGCGTCCTCGGCTGCTTTTTTCTTCGCGTCTTCGGCGGCTTTCTTCTTCGCCTCTTCCGCGGCTTGCTTCTTGGCTTCCTCGTCGGCCTTCTTCTTGGCCTCTTCCTCAGCCTTCTTCTTGGCGATGTCGGCCTGTTGCTTTTCAGCGGCCTTCTTCGCTTCTTCAGCTTTCTTGGCCTCGGCGGCCTTCTTCTGCTCGGCGGCCTTGGCGGCCTCTTCCGCTTTTTTCGACTCGGCGGCCTCGCGGGCCTCCTCGGCCTTTTGAGCGGCGTCGGCTTTCTTTTGTTCCGCGGCCTTCACGGCCTCCTGCTCGACCTTCTTCTGCTCCAGCTGCTCGACCTCGGTCTGGCGCGAAGCCGTTTTCTTGGCTTCCCCGGCAATCTTCTGATTGGTCTGGGTGGTCGCCTGGCTCTTGGACTTGAGCTGGTAGAGCGTGGCCTGGACGATCGGCTTGGACGGCGGCAGCTCCGGGGTCATGGCGAAGCTGACGAACAGCATGCCGAACACCAGCACGTGCAGCGCAATGGCCCAGACACTGGGCCAGAAATAGCTTTCCGAGGCGGATGGCTCTCGCTGTTGCATCAGGGCGCCTCGGTAATCAGGCCAACGTTTCCGACACCGGCCTTCTGCAACCCGCCCATGGCGCCCATGACCGCGCCGTAGTCGACGGCCTTGTCACCACGGATGAACACCTGGGTCTGCTTGCCCTGGTCGCGGCCGGCAGCGATGATCTTGGTCACCGCACCGGTCATTTCCGGCAAGGTCATGGCCTTGTCCATCTGCTTGTCGGTGTCGACTTCGCTGCCAAGGTTCCAGTAGTAGGTCTTGTCGGCCTTGATCGAGATGGTCAGGACCTGGACGTTGTTGTCCTGCGGCAGGGCTTCGCTGGAAACCTTGGGCAGGTCCACCTTCACGCCCTGGTTGAGCATGGGGGCGGTCACCATGAAAATGACCAGCAGCACCAGCATCACGTCGATGTAGGGCACCACGTTCATCTCGGCGACCGGCTTGCGTTTGTGGCGAACTCGGGCCATGGGTTTCTACCTGATCACTCTTCGCTGGTGTGTACTTTGCGGTGCAGGATCGCCTGGAACTCGTCGGCGAAGGTGTAGTAGCGACCAATCAGCACTTCACTGCGCGCGGCAAAACGGTTGTAGGCGATAACGGCCGGGATCGCGGCGAACAGGCCGATCGCGGTGGCGATCAGGGCCTCGGCGATACCCGGAGCCACGGTGGCCAGGGTCGCCTGTTGGGCGCTGGCCAGGCCGCGGAACGAGTTCATGATGCCCCACACGGTACCGAACAGGCCGATGTACGGACTGGTGGAACCGACTGTGGCCAGGAACGGCAGACTCTGCTCGAGCTTTTCTTCCTCGCGGGAGATGGCGACGCGCATGGCACGACCGACGCCTTCCATGACCGCGTCCGGATCGACACCCGGCTGCTGGCGCAGGCGCGAAAACTCCTTGAAGCCGGCACGGAAGACCTGCTCGACACCCGAATCCGGGTCTGGGTTGCTGCCGGCCTGGCGGTACAGCTTGGACAGGTCGATGCCCGACCAGAAGCGCTCTTCGAAAGCGTCCAGTGCACGACGACCGGCGCGCAGCATGGTGCTGCGCTGGAAGATCATGATCCAAGAGGTCACCGAGGCTGCCACGAGGGTCAGCATTACCAGCTGAACCACGACACTGGCATTGGCGACCAGGCTCCACATGGAGGTATGGTCGACGACGTTTGCTTCCACGCTTATTCTCCTGCGTTCGATTGAGTACCCGTGCCGTCCGCCAAAAAGGCGTCGCGCAGCTCTGGGGGAATGGCCCGGGGTTTGAAAGTGTCGGCGCGCACCGCGGCCACAAGGAACTGCCCCTCGCAGAGCAGCACTTCATCCTTTGCTCGCCATACCTGCTGCACGAAGCGCAGGCTGGCGCGATTCAATTCAAGCACTTGCGCGGTCACCCGCAATTCGTCGTCCAGGCGGGCCGGCGCGTGGTAGCGCGCCTCGCTGGAATGGACCACGAACAGCAGGTTGTCCTGCGCCAGCTGGGCCTGGGAGAAGCCCAGGTGTCGCAACCGCTCGGTACGTGCGCGCTCCATGAATTTGAGGTAGTTGACGTAGTACACCACGCCACCGGCGTCGGTATCCTCGTAATAGACGCGACAACGGTGTGCGAACGGTTCCAGCCGATTTTGCGCGCGCATACTCTAGTGCTTACTCCTGTACTTGCCAATCCGCCTCGGCAACTGTTTTTGCATCGATAATGTCGTATTGCCAGCGAGCGTAGGGCATGTCAGCGGTAGGACCACGAAATTACCGATTCGATCTGTCATTCATCGTCCTGCGCGGCATATTCCCCGCCTTCGCAGAAGCGCCCGGGGATGTTCAGGCCGAAATGCAGGTAGGCATGCCGGGTGACCACGCGGCCACGCGGGGTGCGCATGATGTAGCCCTGCTGGATCAGATAGGGTTCGAGCACGTCCTCGATGGTGTGACGTTCTTCGCCGATCGCCGCGGCAATGTTGTCCAGGCCTACCGGGCCGCCGTCGAACTTCTCGATCATGGTCAGCAGCAGGCGCCGGTCGGAATGATCGAAGCCACGTTCGTCGACATCCAGCAGGTTCAGCGCCATGTCCGCGACCGCCTTGGTGATCTCGCCCTTGCCGCGCACTTCGGCAAAGTCGCGTACCCGTCGCAGCAGGCGATTGGCGATCCGCGGCGTGCCCCGCGCCCGGCGGGCGATCTCGAATGCGCCCTTGTCGTCCATTGGTAGCCCGAGAATACCGGCCGAACGGCTGACGATGGTGGCCAGATCCTTGTTGCTGTAGAACTCCAGGCGCTGGACTATGCCGAAGCGGTCGCGCAACGGGTTGGTCAGCATGCCGGCACGGGTGGTGGCGCCGACCAGGGTGAACGGTGGCAGGTCGAGCTTGATCGAGCGCGCGGCCGGGCCTTCGCCGATCATGATGTCCAGCTGGAAGTCTTCCATCGCCGGATAAAGCACCTCTTCGACCACCGGCGACAAGCGGTGGATCTCGTCGATGAACAGCACGTCGTGGGGTTCGAGGTTGGTCAGCATCGCCGCCAGGTCGCCCGGGCGCTCGAGGATCGGGCCCGAGGTGCTCTTGACCGACACGCCCATTTCCTGGGCGATGATGTTGGCCAGGGTGGTCTTGCCCAGGCCTGGCGGGCCGAAAATCAGGGTGTGGTCGAGGGATTCGTTGCGCCCGCGCGCGGCCTGGATGAACAGCGCCATCTGCTCGCGCACCACCGGCTGGCCGATGTACTCCTCCAGGCGCAGCGGGCGGATCGCGCGGTCCTGGACCTCTTCGCGGTCGCGGCCACTGGCGGCGATCAGGCGGTCGGTTTCGATCACTTGGCAATCATCCCTTTAAGGCTGCGACGGATCAGCTCCTCGCTGCTCAGGCCGGCCTTGTCCTTGATCGCGGCAATCGCCTTGCTTGCTTCCTGCGGCTTGTAGCCCAGGGAGACCAGGGCACTGACCGCGTCGGCCTCGGCCGAGGACTCACTGGCCGCCGGCAGTGGGCCGTCGGAAACCAGGGTGAACATCGCCGGGGAGGTTTCCCAAGCCTTGAAGCGGTCCTTGAGCTCGACCAGCAAGCGTTCGGCGGTTTTTTTACCGACACCCGGCACGCGCACCAGGACCGAGGCGTCCTGGGCCTGCACGCAGCGCACCAGTTCGTCCACTTCCAGGCCAGACATCAGCGCCAGCGCCAGCTTCGGCCCCACGCCGTTCAGGCGGATCAGCTCGCGGAACAGTTCGCGCTCGCGCTTTTCGGCGAAGCCATAGAGCAGGTGGGCGTCTTCGCGTACCACCAGGTGGGTGTGCACGGTCACTGGCTCGCCGACCTTGGGCAGGCGATACAAGGTGGTCATCGGCACTTCCAGCTCATAGCCCACGCCGTTGACGTCGATAATCAGGTGTGGCGGTTGTTTCTCCGCCAAGGTGCCACGCAAACGTCCAATCACGTTCCGATCCTTCCTCTCGGGCGCCGGTCGAAAACCGGTCCACCCTATCAGCAAATGCGCCAGGTGAGCGCGTCACCCGGACAAAATGTGTATCAGCGCATGAAGCAGCTACAGACGCAAGCGCCCGCCGCGCCGTCGCGCCGTCGTCAAGCCATGGGGAATCAGGCTGGAGCGGGTATGGGCATGGCACAGGGCGATGGCCAGGGCGTCCGAGGCATCGACCTGGGGCTTTTGGGTCAGCTTGAGCAGGTGCATCACCATCAGCATCACCTGCTCCTTGTTGGCGCCACCGGTGCCAGCCACGGCCTGCTTGACCTGGCTGGCGCTGTACTCGGCGATCTCCAGGCCTGCCTCGGCGGCGGCGACGATGGCCGCGCCACGGGCTTGGCCCAACTTGAGCGCGGAGTCGGCGTTACGCGCCATGAACACCCGCTCGATGCCCATGGTCACCGGGCCGTGCTGGCGGATGATCTCGCTGACGCCGCGAAACACCACCAGCAGGCGGTCATGCAGCTCGCCATCGCCGGTACGGATGCAGCCGGAGGTGACGTACTCGCAGCCGCGTGCGGTCTGGCGGACCACGCCGAAGCCGGTGATGCGCGAGCCGGGGTCGATACCAAGAATCAGGGTCATAGCGCCTACGAATGTGTACGAATTTTTGCCGGCCTTATCGCGGGACAAGCCCGCTCCCACAAAGGCTACACCGCAAATTGGCGCAGCCCTTGTGGGAGCGGGCTTGTCCCGCGACAAGGCCGATTACCGAAACGATCAGCCGAGCATTTCCATGATCTCATCGGAAATCTGCGCATTGGAGTAGACGTTCTGCACGTCGTCCAGGTCCTCGAGCATGTCGATCAGCTTGAGCACCTTCTCCGCGCCCTCCTGGTCCAACTCGGCGCTGGTGGTCGGCTGCATCACGATCTCGGCGTCGGACGCCTTGAAGCCGGCCTCTTCCAGGGCATTGCGCACGGCATAGAAGCTGTTGAACGAGGTAAACACGTCAAAGGAGCCGTCGTCGTTGACCACCACGTCATCGGCATCGGCCTCCATGGCGGCTTCCATCAGCGCATCCTCGTCAACCTTCAGTTCCGCGGCGAAGCTGATCTGGCCCTTGCGCTCGAACAGGTAGGCCACCGAACCGTCGGTACCGAGGTTGCCGCCACACTTGGTGAAGGCATGGCGCACGGCAGCGGCGGTACGGTTGCGGTTGTCGGTCATGGCCTCGACCATGATCGCCACGCCACCCGGGCCGTAGCCCTCGTAGCTAAGCTCCTCGACGTTGTCGCTTTCGTTGGTGCCAGCCCCCCGGGCCACGGCGCGGTCGATGATGTCGCGGCTCATGTTGGCGCCCAGGGCCTTGTCCAGCGCCAGGCGCAGGCGCGGGTTGGACGCCGGATCACCACCACCCTGCTTGGCAGCGACGGTCAGTTCGCGAATCCACTTGGTGAAGACCTTGCCTCTCTTGGCATCCTGGCGTTCTTTGCGGTGCTTGATGTTCGCCCACTTGGAATGACCGGCCATAACGACTCCAAATCCTTGAAACAGAAACAGGTTCCGCCCCGAAGGGCGGAACGTGGGAACAGTGCGCCGAAGCGCCTGGGCGCATCCGCCGGGACGCGCCCGGTGCCGATTACTCGACCTTGGTCTGCTCGCGCAGACGGATGTGCAGCTCGCGCAGGGCCTTGGCGTCGACCATGCCTGGGGCCTGGGTCATGACGCACGCGGCGCTCTGGGTTTTCGGGAAGGCGATCACTTCACGGATCGACTGCGCGCCGGTCATCAGCATGACCAGGCGGTCCAGGCCGAAGGCCAGGCCACCGTGCGGCGGTGCGCCGAACTTGAGGGCGTCGAGCAGGAAGCCGAATTTCTCTTCCTGTTCTGCAGCGTCGATGCCCAGCAGGCGGAACACCGCTTGCTGCATCTCCTTGCGGTGGATACGGATCGAACCGCCACCCAGCTCGGTGCCGTTCAGGACCATGTCGTAGGCGCGCGACAGGGCGGTGGCCGGGTTGGCCTCCAGCTCTTCGGGGGTGCACTTGGGCGCGGTGAACGGGTGGTGCAGCGCGGTGAAGCTGCCGTCTTCGTTCTCTTCGAACATAGGGAAGTCGACGACCCACATCGGCGCCCACTGGCAGGTCAGCAGCTCGAAGTCGTGGCCCAGGCGGATACGCAGCGCGCCCAGGGCTTCGCTGACGACCTTGAACTTGTCGGCGCCGAAGAACACGATGTCGCCATCCACGGCGCCAACGCGGTCGAGGATGTTGTTGAGGTTGGCCTCGGGAATGTTCTTGACGATCGGCGACTGCAGACCCTCGACACCCTTGGCGCGCTCGTTGACCTTGATGTAGGCCAGGCCCTTGGCACCATAGATGCCGACGAACTTGGTGTACTCGTCGATCTTGCTGCGCGGCATGCTGGCGCCACCAGGCAGGCGCAGGGCGGTAACGCGGCATTTAGGGTCGTTGGCGGGGCCGGCGAAGACCTTGAAGTCGACATCCTTGAGCTGGTCGGCAACGTCGACCAGTTCCAGCGGAATGCGCAGGTCAGGCTTGTCGGAACCGTAGCGGCGCATGGCTTCTTCGAAGGTCATGTGCGGGAACTCGCCGAACTCCAGGTCCAGCACTTCCTTGAACAGCTTGCGGATCATGCTCTCGGTGAGGCCCATGATCTCGCTTTCGTCGAGGAAGCTGGTCTCGATATCGATCTGGGTGAATTCCGGCTGGCGGTCGGCACGCAGGTCTTCGTCGCGGAAGCACTTGGCGATCTGGTAGTAGCGGTCGAAGCCGGCGACCATCAGCAGTTGCTTGAACAACTGCGGCGACTGCGGCAGGGCGAAGAAGCTGCCAGCGTGGGTGCGGCTCGGCACCAGGTAGTCGCGGGCACCTTCAGGCGTGGCGCGGGTCAGGATCGGGGTTTCGACGTCGAGGAAGCCGTTTTCGTCGAGGAAGCGGCGGATGCTGCTGGTGATGCGCGAACGCAGACGCAGCTTGTCGGCCATTTCCGGGCGGCGCAGGTCGATAAAGCGGTAGCGCAGGCGGGTTTCTTCGCCAACGTCGGAGAATTCGTTCAACGGGAAGGGCGGAGTCTCGGCTTCGTTGAGCACCTTCAGCTCGTAGCCCAGCACCTCGATGCCGCCGGAGGCCATGTTCGGGTTGACCGCGCCTTCAGGGCGCTTGCGCACCTTGCCGGTGACCTGCACGACGTATTCGCTGCGCACGCGGTCGGCATTGGCGAATGTCTCGGCGCGATCCGGGTCGAACACGACCTGGGCCATGCCTTCGCGGTCACGGATGTCGAGGAAGATCACCCCGCCGTGGTCGCGGCGACGATGGACCCAGCCGCAGAGGGTGACTTCCTGGCCGTCCAGGGACTCGTTCAGTTGGCCGCAATAATGGCTGCGCATCATGATGGTGGTTTCGCTTCTCGTGATTCGTGTATTCGGTGGAGGTCTTGGCCGCCCTGGGGGCTAATACTGCAAGACCCGGGCGGTGCAATTCAACTCAGTCGGCCTTTTCGCCGCCTGCCAGATTCTTTTTTGCCCCGGTCTTGAAATCGGTCTCGTACCAGCCATTGCCACTGAGGCGAAAGCCGGGGACCGACAGCAGTTTCTTCAGCGCCGGCGCCTGGCACGCCGGGCAATCGGTCAAAGGCGCGGCGCTGATCTTCTGCAACACCTCAATCCGGTGTTCGCAGGCGGCACATTGATAGTCGTAAAGGGGCATGGCGTGTCTCGTCAACCACATCGCAAGCTGCCCACGGCAGCAAAGAGCGGGATTATATATGGTTAAGGAGTGCTGTGCAGCCCGCCCGGCAGTCAATGCGCGTCCGGCGCCTCCTGCAGCCAGGCCACGCAGATCACCCGTACCAAGCCGCTGAAATTTCTCACCCCGCCATGGCGCAGGTGCACCTCGCGGTCGATGTACGACAGCAACGCACTCACCGAACAGCGATTGGCCCCGGCAATCCGCTCGAGGATCCGCCAGTACACCGCCTCGAGCCGTAAACACGTGGCGAAGCCATTGAGCCGCACCGAACGGGACACCGGGCCGGCCTGCCCCATGTCGAAATCGCGCTTGAACGGGTCGATACGCGGCTTCGCCACTCCCGCCCCCAGCCTTGCATTGCCATTGATCCCACCTGCCGCACACTCCATCACATCGCTCCATCGTGACCCGATCACCCCCTCGCCGAAACGAGCGGAATCCATGGCCTCAATGAAGCGCCGACATGCGAATGGATATCAGCAGCAAAATATTCCCCATAAACGAACAGGCCCGACACCCAAAAGGGTGCCGGGCCCGGCTCAAAGGCGACGCAGGGTATTCAAGCGGCAATCATTTCCCGTCGAGCAAAACGCGCAGCATCCAGGCGGTTTTCTCGTGCACCTGCATGCGCTGGGTCAGCAGGTCGGCGGTCGGTTCGTCACTGACCTTGTCGACCACCGGGAAAATACTGCGCGCGGTGCGCACCACCGCCTCCTGCCCCTGCACCAACTGCCGGATCATCTCGTCGGCTGGTGGCACGCCTTCTTCCTCCTTGATGGAAGAATGACGGGCGTAGAAGGCATACGAGCCTGGCGCCGGGAAGCCCAGGGCGCGAATGCGCTCGGCGATGGAGTCGACGGCCAGGGCCAATTCGTTGTACTGCTCCTCGAACATCAGGTGCAGGGTACGAAACGACGGACCGGTGACGTTCCAGTGGAAGTTGTGGGTTTTCAGATACAGCACGTAGGTGTCCGACAACAGGCGGGACAGCCCGTCGACGATGGACTTGCGATCTTCTTCACTGATACCGATATCGATTGCCATGAAGTTCCCCTTTCCATAAGGCTTGGCGAGCAAGCGGGCAGCGGCCACTGTAACAAGAGTTGCGCCGCCGCGCATGCGACACGGGGCTGCAGCGACAGCTCAGTTTGAGAACCCCCCGCCTTTGCTGTTAAATAGGCAGCGTGCCACCCGTGCGGATTGTCAGTGCCGGGTGCATAGGCTGGACCGTCACGTTTTAGCGCCTACACCACACGCGCACCGTGCGACCAGCTCATCCTGTGATCGGCCTTATCAACGTGAGCCAAACCTAATGTTCAAGATCGTCCATCTGGTGACGGGCGTGGCGGCTTTGCTGCTATCACTCATACCCACTCTGAAAACTGACGCTACACCCTTCCTGCAACAACCCGAAGCCGTCTACCTGGCACTGCTCGGGCTGCTCAACCTGGTGCTGGCCCCAGCACTGCCGCAGTACTACAAGGCCATGCGCCAGCAACTGCAACGCGCCAGCAGCATCCTGCTGGTGCTGGCAGTTGTGCTGCAGACCCTCACCCTGCTGGCCCGTCCGGAGCTGGGCAACCTGCCGGCGCTGGCCTGCGCCGCACTGGCGACCGCCCTGCACCTGCTCGCAGGCTTCGTCCGCGGCACGCGAAAGGCCCGCTCAAGCTTGGGCAGCGCCCAGGACGCCGGCCTGCGCGATACCGGCACGGTGAAGTGGTTCAACACCTCCAAGGGATTCGGCTTCATTTCCCGCGATTCCGGTGACGATATCTTCGTGCACTTTCGCGCCATCCGTGGCGAGGGCCATCGCGTCCTGGTCGAAGGCCAGCGCGTGGAGTTCTCGGTGATGCACCGCGACAAAGGCCTGCAGGCCGAGGACGTGGTCGCGGTTTCGCGCCGCTGACCACCCTGCCGCCGCCCTCAATAATGAGGCGGCGGCGCTTCCTCTCCCCCGCCGCCCTGCTGGCCGGCCATCTCTTCGTAACGCTTGATCAGCTCGGCCATCTGCAACTGCAGGCGGTCGATCACTCGGCTCTGCTCGACCACTACGTCATTGAGCGCTTGCAGGCTGTCATCCTGGAAAGCCTGGCGGGTTTCCAGCTCGATCATGCGCATTTCCAGTTCCTGGGACATCCTCAAGCCTCCGTGAAGCTTTCGCCCAGCAGCGCACGCACCTGCTGGCCAATGGTGTCGAGCTGCGCCGGAGTGTAAGCCACGGCCGCCACCTTGCCCCAGACCGGCGCCGGCCAGGCGGCATCGCCATGGCGCCGCACGATCACATGCATGTGCAGTTGGCTGACCACGTTGCCGAGGGTCGCGACGTTCATCTTGTCGGCGGCGAACGCATCCTTCAAAGCCTCGGCCAGGGCGGTGGTTTCTTCCCACAACTGGCGCTGGTCAGCCTCGTCGAGCTCGAACAGCTCGCTGACATCGGCGCGGCGCGGCACCAGGATGAACCACGGATAGTTGGCATCCTTGCTCAGCAGCAACTGGCACAGCGGCAGATTGCCCAGAACCACGGAGTCCTGTTGCAGACGCGAATCGAGGGTGAACACGGCAAACCTCCTTACAAACGAACAGCCCACCTGCACAGGCGGGCACAAGGGCGCAAGGATACTCCGCTTCGCTCCCATCGACACCCGTAGCACGCCAGTGGCGACCCACTTCGGTAACACAGCGCTACTTTTCGCACCAAAAAAGAGCCACTTTGCAAACCACCACCACACATCCGTCACATAAAACAGCCAGGATCAACAGTTGTAGGTAACACCTTGACTTGGAAGGCAGCTTGTCGATCCTGCTGCCACATCTTGTCACTGCGTATACCTGGACTGGCCGCACCCCATATTTCCGGAGGTTTCCGAGGGCCCGCCGCAGGTTTTGTGAAAATTTCATCAAACGTTCGTGATTTTGAGCACGCTTGTTGCATTCGCTTCACGGCACGTCGGCACGCCTCCTGCCAGGCAGGATGGACGCGACAAATAACAACAGCGGCATCGGATAAACCAGGGAGTTTCACAAGCCGAACTTTGTGTTTATACATTCATGACGGTTTTGAGACAGCGCTGGCGTTGTACGCCTATTAACAAGGCGTGATTTGCGACATGGAAACAGCCAACAGCGACATAGCCGTAAAGTTACCGAAAGGTTGTTTTACCCCATATCGCCAAGAATAGTCCGCGTGATATACATTTTCGCCGACATAACAAGAAAGAGCTGCCCCATATAATTAAAACACTGGGCGCAGCGGTACTCTTCCTAAAAACCAAAGGAGCAAATCACGATGCGCGTGATGAAGTGGAGCATGATCGCCCTGGCCGTAGCGGCAGGGACTTCGCAGATGGCTGTCGCCTCTTCCCAGGACGAAGCCAAGGGTTTCGTCGAAGACAGCAAGTTGAACGTCAAGATGCGTAACCTGTACTTCAGCCGTGACTATCGCAACACCGAGTCGGCCGGCAACAAACTCGCCGGCCTGCGCCACGACCAGCGCGAATGGGGTCAAGGCTTCATCGGCACCTTCGAGTCGGGCTTCACCCAAGGCACCGTGGGTGTCGGCGTCGACGCCATCGGCCTGCTGGGCCTCAAGCTAGACAGCGGCCGCGGTTACTCGGGCACCGGCCTGTTCCCCACCGGTTCCGACCAGCGCTCCCAGGATGACTACTCCAAGGGTGGCGTCGCGGTCAAATTCCGTATTTCCGACACCGTATTGAAAGTGGGCGACCAGTTCACCGCCCTGCCGGTATTCGCCACCGACGATAGCCGCCTGTTGCCTGAAACCGCACAAGGCGCATTGCTCACCAGCAATGAGATCAAGGGCCTGACCCTGCATGCCGGCCGCTTCACCAGCATGACCGCCCAGTCCGAGACCGACCGCGATAGTATCAGTGACGGCCTCGGTCGCCGCGGCCTGAAGGAAGCGGACGTGTTCGGTGGCTCCTACGCCTTCACCGACAGCCTTTCGACCAGCCTCTACTACTCCAAGGTCGAAGACTACTGGCGCAAGTACTACGCCAACGTCAACTGGGCGCTGCCGATCTCTGACAAGCAGGGCCTGGTGTTCGACTTCAACATCTATGACACCAAGGGCGAAGGCGACAACCTGTACCGCGCCACCGCCGACGGCGACAAGCTCGACAACCGCGCCTACAGCTTCTCCGGCGCCTACAATATCGGCGCCCACACCTTCACCCTGGCCTACCAGAAAGTGACCGGTGACGGCGAATACGCCTACGGCATCGACGGCGGCGGCAGTATCTTCCTGGCCAACTCGGTGGCTCGCTCGGACTTCAACGCCGAAGGCGAAAAATCCTGGCAAGCCCGCTACGACCTGAACTTCGCCGAGTTCGGCGTGCCTGGCCTGACTTTCATGACCCGTTATGTACGCGGTACCGGCGCGCACACCGGTGCCACCAACGACGGCAAGGAATGGGAACGCGACATCGACGTCAAGTACGTGCTCCAGGAAGGCCCGGCCAAGGACCTCAGCTTCCGCGTGCGCCAGGCCACCTATCGCTCCTCCGACGCGGTCTACTCCAACTCGCTGGACGAACTGCGCCTGATCGTCGAGTACCCGCTGAGCATCCTGTAAGCCCCCGCTTGCAGCGCTTCGCGAATAGAAGCCCGGCCAAGCGCCGGGCTTTTTCATGGCTGACAAGCGCACCGCCCTGGGGCATCCTGTACGCTTTCGTTTCGCCCCCGTACAATGCGGGGTCATTCAACATTCAGGCAATCGACACGGCTCACCATGCGCACCAGTCAATATTTGCTCGCCACCCAGAAAGAAACCCCGGCAGATGCAGTGGTCATCAGCCACCAGCTCATGCTGCGCGCCGGCATGATCCGCAAACTGGCTTCCGGCCTGTACACCTGGCTGCCGATGGGCCTGCGAGTGATGCGCAAGGTCGAAGCGGTGGTCCGCGAGGAAATGAACGCCGCCGGTGCCCTCGAAGTGCTGATGCCGAGCATCCAGCCCGCCGAGCTGTGGCAGGAATCCGGGCGCTGGGAGCAATACGGCCCCGAATTGCTGCGCCTGAAAGACCGCCACCAGCGTGATTTCTGCGTCGGCCCGACCCACGAAGAGGTCATCACCGACCTGGCGCGCAACGAGCTGTCCAGCTACAAGCAACTGCCACTGAACATGTACCAGATCCAGACCAAGTTCCGTGACGAGATCCGTCCGCGCTTCGGCCTGATGCGTGGCCGCGAGTTCATCATGAAGGACTCCTATTCCTTCCATGCCGACCAGGCTTCCCTGCAGGAAACCTACGACCGCATGCACCTGGCGTACTCCAACATCTTCACCCGCCTGGGCCTGGACTTCCGCCCTGTGCAGGCCGACACCGGCTCGATCGGTGGCAACTATTCCCACGAGTTCCACGTACTCGCCTCTTCCGGCGAAGACGATGTGATCTTCAGCGATACCTCCGACTACGCCGCCAACATCGAGAAGGCTGAAGCCATTCCGCGCGAAACGGTGCGCCCGGCGCCGACCGAAGAGCTGCGCCTGGTCGACACCCCGAATGCCAAGACCATCGCACAACTGGTCGAGCAGTTCGGCCTGCCGATCGAGAAAACCGTCAAGACCCTGATCGTGCACGGTGCCGAGGAAGGCAAGCTGGTCGCCCTGGTGGTCCGTGGCGATCACGAGCTGAACGAAATCAAGGCTGCCAAGCTGGAACAGGTCGCCGACCCGCTGGTCATGGCGTCGGACGCCGAGCTGCACGCCGCCATCGGCGCTGGCGCTGGCTCGCTCGGCCCGCTGAACCTGCCACTGGAATGCGTGATCGACCGCTCGGTCGCGTTGATGAGCGACTTCGGCATCGGCGCCAACATCGACGACAAGCACTACTTCGGCGTGAACTGGGAGCGCGACCTGCCGGTGCCGCAAGTCGCCGACTTGCGCAACGTCGTCGCGGGCGATCCGAGCCCGGACGGCCAAGGCACCCTGGTGATCAAGCGCGGCATCGAAGTGGGCCACATCTTCCAGCTCGGCACCAAGTACAGCGAAGCGCTCAAATGCCAGGTTCTGGGCGAGAACGGCAAGCCGGTGATGCTGTCCATGGGCTGCTACGGCATCGGTGTGTCCCGCGTGGTCGCCGCCGCCATCGAGCAGAACCACGACGACAAGGGCATCATTTGGAACGACGCCCTGGCACCGTTCCAGATTGCCCTGGTCCCGCTACGCTACGAAACCGAGGTGGTGCGCGAGGCGACCGACAAGCTGTACGCCGAACTGACAGCCGCCGGCTACGAAGTGCTGCTGGACGACCGCGACAAGAAGACCAGCCCCGGCATCAAGTTTGCCGACATGGAGCTGATCGGCATCCCGCACCGTATCGTCGTCAGCGACCGCGGCCTGGCCGAAGGCAACCTGGAGTACAAGCACCGCACCGAGTCCGACGCCCAGGCGCTGCCGCTCAATGAAGTGCTGGCCTTCCTGCAGGCTCGTATCCGCCGCTGATAACTGTTGCGCGAGTGATCATGTCCAAGCGAAGTACCTACACCCTGGGGGGCGCCGCACTGTGCGGCGCCCTGTTCCTCGGCGGCTGTGCCAACCAGATGTCCCAGCGCAGCGACCACGAGGAGCGCGTCGAGCGCAAACTGCTCGAGCATAGTCTGCAGATCGATGTCGGCGAGCCCAAGGTCATGGAGCTTCCGCAACGGCGCGTGCGCATTCACGAACAGCAACGGTTCGAGGTCACCGAATTCGAGGTGACCCGCCACTACGACCGCTACACCCCCTACCAGCCCTGGCGGGAGATCTACGAGATCCCGCTGGGCGCGGTGGCAGTGGTGGCCGGCATCGGCGCCAACGTGGTCAATGTGTTCGCCCTGGGCAACCTGCCGGACAGCGTCACCCATGACTGGCTCAGCTACGGCGTGGACGGGATCAACCCGTTCATGAACGTGCCGTCCAACGGCCGCGCCCAGCAGAACCTGGCCGGAATCAACGAAGTCGAGAAAGGCAAGCGCGAGGAGTTCACCAGCCTGCCGTGGAACGAACGCCTGGTCGAGGTCAAGGCCGGCAAGAAAACCCACGAGCTGACCACCGACAAGAACGGTGTGCTGCGCCTGAACCTGTTGGACAGCCCATTCTCCGAGCAGAACCTCAACCACATCGGCACCCTGCACCTGCAAGTGGTCGATGAGGACAAAGGCGTGCGCGGCGATGCCAGCCTGTTGGTCAGCGGCAACCTGCGCAGCAAGCTGCTCGAGGCCCATGAGCTGATCTTCGATGACCTGGAGGACGACGATGTCGGCCAGTGGGTACATCGGGTCAAGCGCCTGTCGGAGCTGGGCCTGGAAGAAGAAGCCAGCGAACTGGAGCAGAGCCTGATCGAACTGACCCGCAACGACCCGGAGCTGCAACAGGAATTCGTGCAGAGCCTGACCAAGGCCACCGGGCGCCTGGTGGCCGACCCGGGCGTGCAGTAAATAGAAGAGGGGCTGCTTGGCAGCCCCTCTTCTATTTATCTTCGAACAACTCCAACTGCTCATGCGCCCCGCGCAGATCGCGCAGCCTTACCCCAACGCCCAGCAACCGCACCGGTTTGCCGCCCCGGGCAAACGCCTGGCTGAGCAACTGCCGATAACTTTCCAGCCCCCTACCCGCCCCCGCCTGCTCCAGGGTGGTCTGGCTGAAATCATGGAACTTGACCTTTACGAAGGGCTTGTCGGGCCGATAGCTGCTGTCCATCCGCGTAATCCGCTCGTTCAGGCTGGCCAGCAGCTCCGGCAGTTTTTCCAGACAACTGTCCAGGTCAGGCAGGTCATGGTCGTAGGTGTTCTCGACGCTGACTGACTGCCGTCGACTGTCGTTCTGCACCGCCCGCTCATCTATACCCCGCGCCAGCCCCCACAGCCGCTCACCGAAACTGCCAAACTCGCGAACCAGTGCCAGCCGCGACCAGTCGCGCAGCGACAGACAGGTGTCGATCCCCAGCCGCGAGAGCTTGTCCGCCGTCACCTTGCCGACTCCGTGCAAGCGCGCCACCGGCAGATGAGCAACGAACTCTTCCACCTGATCGGGAGTAATGACGAACAGGCCGTTGGGCTTGCGCCAATCACTGGCGATCTTGGCCAGGAACTTGTTCGGCGCCACCCCGGCGGAAACCGTGATATGCAGTTGCTGGGCCACCCGCCGGCGAATGTCCTCGGCAATCCGTGTGGCGCTGCCGGCAAACCACTGGCTGCCACTGACATCCAGATAGGCCTCGTCCAGCGACAATGGCTCGATCAGCTCGGTGTAGTCGCGAAAGATCGCGTGGATTTCCCGCGACGCCTCGCGATAGGCCTCGAAACGCGGCTTGACGATCTCCAGGTCCGGGCACAACTTCAATGCATGCCCCGAGGCCATCGCCGAGCGCACGCCATAGGCACGCGCCTCATAGTTGCAGGTGGCGATCACCCCACGCTGGCCCGGCTGCCCCCCCACCGCCATTGGCCGACCGACCAGGCGCGGGTCATCGCGCATCTCGATGGCGGCGTAGAAGCAGTCACAATCAATGTGGATGATCTTGCGCAGGGACATGGACGACAGCCACTACTGTAAATTCATACAGATACTACCGTAAGGCCGTCAGACGAGACAGCCTGACGGCGACAATCGGGCTGAAAGCCCCGTCGCGACTGACCTGCGCCATGATCAGGGGCGCTAAGGGATTGAACGAAAAAGGATTTTTTTGAATTAGTGCTTGACACCCCCAGGGAAATCCGTAGAATTCGATTCCACAGGCGCGGGATGGAGCAGCCTGGTAGCTCGTCGGGCTCATAACCCGAAGGTCGTCGGTTCAAATCCGGCTCCCGCAACCAGATTCAAGAAAAGGCCACTGTTTCGACAGTGGCCTTTTTTATTGCCTGGTGTTTACCCGTAGACGCCAAGCTTGCTGGCGCAGCAAACAGCGCCGTGCATGGCACCCACTATGCCGCTGTTCGCAGGCAAGACCGCTCCCAGTACCGCGACACCGAAAAAATTACGGAAAATCAAAGATTAACGCTTGACACCCGAGCATAGATCCGTAGAATGCACACCACTGACGCGGGATGGAGCAGCCTGGTAGCTCGTCGGGCTCATAACCCGAAGGTCGTCGGTTCAAATCCGGCTCCCGCAACCATATTCGTCAGAACAAACCCCGCTTATCGAAAGATAACGCGGGGTTTGTTGCATTTAGCCCCCGCAAAATCTCCCCTCTCCCCCCACCGCCAGCCCTTGGTTACCGCGCCCTGGCCGCGTGGCTGCATGAACTATCTTTAACTATCCTGAAACAGATTAAGCCGCCGGCCCGGAGTAATATTCGGATACGTTTTTCCAAAGGGACTTTCACTTGGCCGTACCTCGCCCGCGCCTCGCGCCCACCGCACGAGGCATTTCATGACCGCTCCCACACCCGACACCCAGGCTCCGCTGACCGCGGCCTTGCCTGCGGCCGCGCAACACCTGCCCTGGCTGGAACGCCTGAGCAGGTACCGTCAACCGCTGGGGCTGGCCCTGACCCTGCTGCTGTTCGCCCTGGGCCTGGTCGCCTGTCGCCACCTGCTGAGCGAGCTGGACATCTATGCCCTGCACGATGCGATGCTCAGCGTGCCGAGCCAGTCGCTGCTCGGTGCCTTCCTCGCCACGCTACTCGGCTTCGTGATCCTGCTCGGCTATGAGTGGTCGGCCAGCCGCTATGCCGCCGTGCGATTGCCGCCGCGCACCCTGCTGCTCGGTGGATTCAGTGCGTTCGCCATCGGCAACGCGATCGGCCTGTCGATGCTCTCTGGCGGCTCGGTGCGCTATCGCCTGTATGCCCGCCAGGGCCTGGGCGCCGCGGAAGTGGCGCGCATGACGGTGTTCGCCAGCTTGTCGCTGGGCTGCGCACTGCCACCGCTGGCGGCGCTGGCCACCCTCAGCGACCTGCCGGCCGCCGCCAGCGCATTGCGCCTGCCACCCATACTGCTGGGCAGCATCGCCGCCGCCGTGCTGCTGGTGACCGTGGCGTTGGTGATTGGCCTGTATCGCCGCCGCCTGCCCGAACAGCCACTGGCCGACAGCCTGCTGGTGCAGTTCGGCCGCCGCACCCTGCGCTTGCCGGGCGCCCGCCTGAGCGCCCTGCAATTGCTGATTACCGCGCTGGACGTCGCCGCCGCCGCCACCGTGCTCTACCTGCTGCTGCCGGAGGCGCCGCCCTTCGGCGCATTCGTGCTGGTATACCTGCTGGCCCTGGCCGCCGGGGTGCTCAGCCATGTGCCCGGCGGCGTCGGGGTGTTCGAGGCGATCCTGCTGGCGGCGTTCGCCAACCAGCTGGGCGCCGCGCCATTGGCGGCCGCGCTGCTGCTGTACCGGCTGATCTACGTGGTCCTGCCGCTGTTGGTGGCTTGCGTTCTGCTGCTGGCCAACGAAGCCCGCCGCTTGATGGTCACCCAACAGGCGATCCGTGCGGCCTCGGGGCTGGCCGCGCCGGTGCTGGCGATCCTGGTGTTCCTCTCTGGCGTGGTGCTGCTGTTCTCCGGGGCCACCCCTGAGATCGACAGCCGCCTGGAGCACATGGGTTTCCTGATTCCGCACCGGTTGATCGATGCCTCGCACTTCGGCGCCAGCCTGGTCGGCGTGCTCTGCCTGCTGCTGGCCCAAGGCCTGCGCCGGCGCCTGTCGGCCGCCTGGTTGCTGACCACCGTGCTGCTGCTGGTCGGCGCGCTGCTGTCGCTGCTCAAGGGCTTCGACTGGGAAGAGGCCAGCCTGCTGAGCTTCACCGCCGCCCTGCTGGCCCTGTTCCGCCGCTCGTTCTATCGCCCCAGCCGCCTGCTGGAACTGCCGTTCTCGCCGGTGTACCTGGTGGCCAGTGCCTGCGTGGTTGGTGCCTCGGTGTGGCTGTTGCTGTTCGCTTACCAGGACGTCCCCTACACCCACAAGCTGTGGTGGCAGTTCACCCTCGATGCCGATGCGCCACGAGCTTTGCGCGCAGCGCTTGGCAGCGCGGTGCTGCTGGTAGTCGTCGCGCTGACCTGGCTGCTGCGCACCGCGCGCCCGGTGATCCACCTGCCGAGTGACGAGGAACTGCAACGCGCCAACCGCATCCTGCTGGCCTCCGACCAGCCTGACGGCGGCCTGGCCCTGACCGGCGACAAGGCCCTGCTATTCCACCCCAGCGACAACGCCTTCCTCATGTACGCCCGCCGTGGCCGCAGCCTGGTGGCGCTGTACGACCCGATCGGCCCGGCCCAGGAGCGCGCCGAGATGATCTGGCAGTTCCGCGACCTGTGCGACCTGCACCATGCCCGCCCGGTGTTCTATCAGGTGCGCGCCGAGAACCTGCCGTTCTACATGGACATCGGCCTGACCGCGATCAAGCTTGGCGAGGAAGCGCGGGTCGACCTGCGCCGCTTCGACATCGACGCCAAGGGCAAGGAGATGAAAGACCTGCGCTACACCTGGAACCGTGGTGGCCGCGACGGCCTAACCCTGGAGATCCACGAGCCTGGCCATGCACCGCTGGCCGAACTCAAGGAAATTTCCGACGCCTGGTTGAGCGGCAAGAACGTCCGTGAGAAAGGCTTTTCCCTGGGCCGCTTCAGTGCGCAATACCTGCAGCACTTTCGCATCGCCCTGATTCGCTTCCAGGGCCGCCCGGTGGCCTTCGCCAACCTGCTGGAAACCCACAGCAACGAACTGGCCAGCCTCGACCTGATGCGCGCCCACCCCGAAGCACCGAAGCTGACCATGGAATTCATGATGGTTGGCCTGATCCTGCACTACAAGAGCCACGACTATGGGCGCTTCAGCCTGGGCATGGTGCCCCTTTCCGGCTTGCAGCCGCGCCGTGGCGCGCCCTTGACCCAGCGCCTGGGCTCGATGGTGTTCCAGCGCGGCGAACAGCTCTACAACTTCCAGGGCCTGCGGCGCTTCAAGGACAAGTTCCAGCCGGACTGGGAACCTCGCTACATGGCCGTGCCAGCCGGGCTCGACCCGCTGGTGGCATTGGCCGATACCGCCGCCCTGATCGCTGGCGGCCTGACTGGATTGGTGAAACGTTGATGATCCGACGCTATTGGCTGTATGTACTGATTCCCCTGCTGCTGGCCGCCATGGCCGGGGCCACGGCCTTCTGGCTGTGGACCCGACCGGCACCCCAGGCGCGCCTGGAGCACCTGACGCTGAACGATGGCAGCCACCTGATCCGCGCCACCCCGGGTGTGCACGCCAAAGCCCGGGTGGCCATCGGCGTGCCCCAGGAGCAAGCCCTGAGCGATAAACAACTGCTCGACCTCAGCCAGGCCGGCGAAGCCCAGCTGGTGCAGGTGATCCTGCCACCTGCCGACTGCGCCAAACAACAAGCGGCGATGGACCAGGCCCTGACCCAACTGGCCGACAAGCCAACCCTGGTCGCCGGCATTGGCCCGGGCGCTGCCCAGGCCTGGCGTTGGCTGGCCACCCAGACCGACGACAAGGCGCGGGCCATCTCGGTGGACTTCACCCTCGAGCAACCCGGCTGCCCGGCCGCGCTGCCCAAGGCCGCGCCCCACGGCCACTGGAATGTGGCCTGGAACGACAACCCCGACGACGCCAGCGCCGCCTTCGTGCGCGACCAGGCCAACGCCGAGACCAGCATCGCCGACTACGACATCCACCTGCCGCAGGTGCTCAAGGCCCAGCTGACCCAGGCCCTGGTCGGCCAGGACGGCAATGCCCTGGCCATCCC
The DNA here is from genome assembly GCF_004519305.1 of Pseudomonas sp. RIT623. Classification (GTDB taxonomy): domain Bacteria; phylum Pseudomonadota; class Gammaproteobacteria; order Pseudomonadales; family Pseudomonadaceae; genus Aquipseudomonas. Next base: position 173,322 of record NZ_SOZA01000002.1, read on the forward strand.
GGTGGTCGAGGTGCCCGCCGGACAGAGCACCGACACCGTCACCCTGTTCCTTTCCGGCGACGGCGGCTGGCGTGACCTGGACCGCGATGTGGCCGGTGAAATGGCCAAACTCGGCTTCCCGGTGGTGGGTATCGACACCCTGCGTTACTACTGGCAGCACAAGACCCCGGAGCAGAGCGCCGCCGACCTGTCCGAACTGATGCAGCACTACCGGCAGAAATGGGGCACCAAGCGGTTCGTGCTGACCGGCTATTCGTTCGGCGCCGATGTGCTGCCGGCCATCTACAATCGCCTGTCCGCCGAGGACCAGAAGCGTATCGACGCGGTGATACTGCTGGCCTTCGCCCGCAGCGGCAGCTTCGAGATCGAGGTCGAAGGCTGGCTGGGCAAGGAAGGCCAGGAGGCCCCGACCGGGCCGGAGATGGCCAAGCTGCCAGCGGCCAAGGTGGTGTGCATCTATGGCGTGGAAGAGACCGACGAAAGCGGCTGCACCGACAAGACGGCGGTGGGCGAGCGCATGAAGCTGCCCGGTGGCCACCACTTCGACGAGAACTACCCGGCACTGGCCAAGCGCCTGATCGATGAGATCGAGACGCGCCAGGGGAAGTCCAGCGTCGCTGAAAAATGATGTGAAAGCGGACCGCTGCGCGGTCCATCGCCAGCAAGCCAGGCGCCTACAGGACCGAGACGACCAGCAAACCCCGTAGGAGCCGGCTTGCCGGCGAACACCGGCATCGCCGGTGCCAGCCTCCGCGGCGCCTGGTTCGCCAGCAAGCTGGCTCCTACAGGACCGAGACGGCCAGCAAACCCCGTAGGAGCCGGCTTGCCGGCGAACACCGGCATCGCCGGTGCCAGCCTCCGCGGCGCCTGGTTCGCCAGCAAGCTGGCTCCTACAGGACCGAGACGACCGGCAAAACCCGTAGGAGCCGGCGATGCCGGCGAACACCGGCATCGCCGGTGCCAGCCTCCGCGGCGCCTGGTTCGCCAGCAAGCTGGCTCCTACAGGACCGAGACGGCCAGCAAACCCCGTAGGAACCGGCTTGCCGGCGAACACCGGCATCGCCGGTGCCAGCCTCCGCGGCGCCTGGTTCGCCAGCAAGCTGGCTCCTACAGGACCGAGACGACCGGCAAAACCCGTAGGAGCGAACGGCGGCAAAGCAGGCGCTGGGTCAGATCTCGACCTGGGTCCCCAGCTCGATCACCCGGTTCAGCGGCAGATTGAAGAAGCGCAGGTTGCCGTTGGCGTTCTTCAGCAGGAACGCGAACAGGTTGCCCCGCCAGCGCGACATCCCCTCCAGGCGCGAGGCGATCACCGTCTCCCGGCTGAGGAAATAGGTGGTGCGCATCGGGCTGAAATCCAGCTCGTCCAGGTGGCACAGCTTCAATGCCGCCGGCACGTCCGGCTCGTCCATGAAGCCAAAGTGCAGCAACACCCGGAAGAACCCATCGCCATAGGCTTCCACCTCGAAGCGCTCATGCTCCGGCACCCGCGGCCGGTCCTCGCTGACCACCGTCAGCAGCACTACCTGGTTGTGCAGCACCTGGTTGTGCAGCATGTTGTGCAACAGCGCATGGGGTACCGCGTCGGGCCGCGCGGTGAGGAACACCGCGGTGCCCTCGACCCGGTGCGGCGGCTGCACGCGAATACTGCCGATGAACACCGGCAGCGGCAGCGCGCCTTCGTCGATGCGCTCGACGAGGATCTGCTTGCCACGCTTCCAGGTGCTCATCAGCAGGAACAGCACCCCGCCCGCCAGTACCGGGAACGCGCCACCCTGGACGATCTTCGGCACGTTGGCGGCGAAGAACAGCCCATCCACCAGCAGGAACCCCACCAGGATCGGCACCGCCAGCAGCGGCGGCCATTTCCACAACAGCAGCATCACCGAAGCCACCAGGATGGTGGTCATCAACATGGTGCCGGTCACCGCCACGCCATAGGCCGCCGCCAGTGCCCCGGACGACTCGAAGCCGATCACCAGCAGCACCACGCCGACCATCAGCGTCCAGTTCACCGCGCCGATATAGATCTGCCCCTGCTCGTCGCTGGAGGTGTGCTGGATCTGCATGCGCGGCACATAGCCCAGCTGGATGGCCTGGCGGGTCAGGGAGAAGGCTCCCGAGATCACCGCCTGGGAAGCGATCACCGTGGCCATGGTCGCCAGCCCTACCAGCGGCAGCAGGGCCCAGCCCGGCGCCAGCAGGTAGAACGGGTTGCGCGCGGCCTCCGGGTTCTGCAGCAGCATCGCGCCCTGGCCAAAGTAGTTGAGCACCAGCGCCGGCAACACCAGGGCGAACCAGGCGCGGGCGATCGGCTTGCGGCCGAAGTGGCCCATGTCGGCGTACAGCGCCTCGGCACCGGTCAGCGCCAGCACCACCGCGCCAAGGATCGCCACGCCCATGCCCGGGTGCACGATGAAGAAATTCAACGCCCAGCCCGGGTTGAAGGCCTTGAGCACCTCGGGGCTCTGGGCGATGCCGTGCACCCCCAGCGCACCCAGCACCACGAACCAGGTGACCATGATCGGGCCGAACAGCTTGCCGATCTTCTCGGTGCCGTGTTTTTGCACCAGGAACAGCGCCACCAGCACCACCAGCGAGATCGGCACCACCCAGTGATCGATACCGTCGAACGCCAGGCCCATGCCCTCCACTGCCGACAGCACCGACACTGCCGGGGTGATCATGCTGTCGCCGTAGAACAACGAGGCGCCGATCAAGCCGCAGCCGACCATCAACGCGCGCAGCTTCGGATGACTGGCCGTGGCCCGCCGCGCCAACGCGGTCAGCGCCATGGTGCCGCCTTCGCCCTGGTTGTCGGCGCGCAGAATGAACATCACGTACTTGAACGACACCACCCACAACAGCGACCAGAGGATCAGCGACAGGATGCCCAGTACGCCATCGTGGTTGACCGGCACCCCGTAACCACCGGTGAAGACTTCCTTGAGGGTATACAACGGGCTGGTGCCGATATCGCCATAGACCACCCCGACAGCTGCCACCAACAGGCCCAACGACCGCGTTGCGCCCTGCCCGCCTTCGGCGTGACTGCTTGCCTGAACCATCGACCACTCCCGCAGAAGGCCTTCTAGACCGGTTGAATTGCCACCCGCGCCAGGGCATCCCGGATGCCCCCGCGCAACGGCGCGAAGCATAGCGCAGCGTTCGTCGTATTTCTGCTGGTAAAGCGACCTTGCGCTCGCTAGAATTGCGCACTTTTTGATCAGAGGCGCGAAAAGCGCCCACCAGGAGCGCCCCCGTCAGCGGCCGGGCGACCTGTATTCAATACCGAGGTTAGCCATGTCCACCACTCCCGCCACTCCGAAGGTCGGCTTCGTTTCCCTGGGTTGCCCCAAGGCCCTGGTCGATTCCGAGCGCATCCTCACCCAGCTGCGCATGGAAGGCTATGAAGTCGTGCCCACCTACGAGGACGCCGACGTGGTGGTGGTCAACACCTGCGGCTTCATCGACAGCGCCAAGGCCGAGTCGCTGGAAGTGATCGGCGAAGCCATCAAGGAAAACGGCAAGGTCATCGTCACCGGCTGCATGGGTGTCGAGGAAGGCAATATCCGCGACGTGCACCCCAGCGTGCTGTCGGTCAGCGGCCCGCAGCAGTACGAGCAGGTGGTCAACGCCGTGCACGAAGTAGTGCCGCCGCGCCAGGACCACAACCCGCTGATCGACCTGGTGCCGCCGCAGGGCGTCAAGCTGACCCCGCGCCACTACGCCTACCTGAAGATTTCCGAAGGCTGCAACCACAGCTGCAGCTTCTGTATCATCCCGTCGATGCGCGGCAAGCTGGTCAGCCGGCCGGTCGGCGAGGTGCTGAGCGAGGCAGAGCGCCTGGTCAAGGCCGGCGTCAAGGAGATCCTGGTGATCTCCCAGGACACCAGCGCCTACGGCGTCGACGTCAAGTACAAGACCGACTTCTGGAACGGCCGCCCGGTCAAGACCCGCATGCTCGAGCTGTGCGAAGCCCTGAGCAGCCTGGGTGCCTGGGTGCGCCTGCACTATGTGTACCCGTACCCGAACGTCGACGACGTGATCCCGCTGATGGCCGCCGGCAAGATCCTGCCTTATCTGGACATCCCCTTCCAGCACGCCAGCCCCAAGGTACTCAAGTCGATGAAGCGCCCGGCCTTCGAGGACCGTACCCTGGCGCGCATCAAGAGCTGGCGCGAGCAGTGCCCAGAGCTGGTGATCCGCTCGACCTTCATCGTCGGCTTCCCCGGCGAGACCGAAGAAGACTTCCAATACCTGCTCGACTGGCTGACCGAGGCCCAGCTCGACCGCGTCGGCTGCTTCCAGTACTCGCCGGTCGAAGGCGCCCCGGCCAACGACCTGGGCCTTGAAGAAGTGCCAGATGACGTCAAGCAGGACCGCTGGGACCGCTTCATGGCCCACCAGCAGGCGATCAGCGCCGCGCGCCTGCAACAGCGCATCGGCAAGGAGATCGAAGTGCTGATCGACGAAGTCGAGGAGCAAGGCTCGGTCGGCCGCAGCTTCTTCGACGCACCGGAGATCGACGGCAGCGTGTTCATCGACGGCGACCATGGCTTCAAGCCAGGCGACAAGGTCCGCTGCCGGATCGTCGACGCCGACGAGTACGACATGTGGGCCGAGCCCATCTGAGCGAAACCCGCCTGAAAATACCCCGCCAGCTGGCGGGGTATTTTTTTGCATCTATGTTTTCCTCAATGGCCCCCGAGGATCACAGGATGTCGCCCACCGTCACGCTGCACACACCTCATCAGAGCGATTATCCCGAGCTGGTCCGGGTGTGGGAGGCGTCGGTGCGGGCCACTCACGATTTCCTGCCCGAGGGCTACATCCTGCTGCTGCGCGAGCACGTGCTGCGCAAGTATCTGGATGCCGTGATGCTGGTCTGCTGCAAGGATGCCAGACGGCGCATCCGCGGCTTTGCCGGGGTGGCCAACGGCCGGGTCGACATGCTCTTCGTCGCGCCCGAGCACCGTGGCCAGGGCATCGGACGGCGCCTGCTGCGCCACGCGGTGAACGAGTTGAACGCCGAACGCCTGGACGTCAACGAACAGAACCCGCAAGCCTTGGGTTTCTACCTGCATGAAGGCTTCGAGATCTACGGCCGCTCGGAAACCGACGGCCTAGGCCAGCCCTATCCCCTACTACATATGAGGCTTGTTCGTACAACGTCCTGGCACTCAAGCTCAGGAAACCACCACCGCGCTCCGAAATGGCGCAAATGACATCGATTTGCAGCCGCTACCTTGCGCAGGCAGGTACAATGAAGGCTTTCCTTACCGCGTGATGCCCCTGTCCATGTCCGAACCCATTCGTCTCTCCAAACGCCTCATCGAACAGCTTGGCTGCTCCCGCCGTGAGGCCGAACTGTACATCGAAGGTGGCTGGGTCACGGTCGATGGCGTGGTGGTCGAACAACCCCAGTTCAAGATTACCGAACAGCAGGTCGAGCTGCTCCCGGGCGCTCGTGCCGACTCACTCGAACCGGTCACCTTGCTGCTCAACCAGCAGGCCGGCCAAAACAGCGCAAGCGCCCTGGCCAGCATCAGCATGGCCAGCCTCAGTGAAGCACACCGCGACGGCGTGCGCCCGTTGCATGGGCATTTCGCCCGCCAGGCCTGCATCGTCCCGCTGCTGCCCGGCGCCAGTGGCCTGCAGCTGTTCACCCAGGACTGGCGGGTAACCCGCAAGCTCGAGGCCGACCTGCGCCGCATGGAGCAGGAATATATCGTCCAGGTCAGTGGTGAAGCCAAGCCAGGCGCCCTCGAGCGCCTGGCCCGCGGCGTGGAGCGCAAGGGCGTCGAACTGCCGAAGGCCAAGGCCAGCTGGCAGAACGAGCAACACCTGCGCATTGTGCTGAAGAACCCGCAACCGGGCTTGATCGAACAGCTTTGCGAAACCGCTGGCCTCAAGGTACTGGCGATGCGTCGCATCCGCCTTGGCGGGGTATCGATGGGCAAGCTGCCGCTGGGCCAGTGGCGCTACGTGGCCGCTACAGAACGCTTCTAGCATTACCGCCGCGCAATGACTGACGCGGCAACAGAACAGGATTCGCTGCAATGAACCACAACGACGTACTGCGCAGCCTGCGCTACATGCTCAAGGCCAACGACCAGAAAATGGCCGAGATCATCAAGCTCTCGGGTCTCGAGGTTCCCGTCGAGGCCATCGCCACCTATGTGAAGAAAGAAGAGGAACCCGGCTTCGTACGCTGCCCGGAGAAGGTCATGGCACACTTCCTCGACGGCCTGGTGATCCACCGCCGTGGCCGCGACGACAGCCGCCCGCCGCAACCGATCGAGCTACCGGTGACCAACAACACCATCCTCAAGAAGCTGCGAGTTGCCTTCGAGCTCAAGGAAGACGACCTGCACGCGGTGCTCAAGGCCGTCAACTTCCCGGTCTCCAAGCCAGAACTGAGCGCGCTGTTCCGCAAGGTCGGCCACGACAACTACCGCCCTTGCGGCGACCAGTTGCTGCGCAACTTCCTCAAGGGCCTCACCCTGCGCGTGCGCGGCTGAGGCAGTGATGCGACACACGGTCTCGCCAGTCGGCATCCTGCGCTCCTGCTTCAAGGAGAAGTTCGCCATTCCACGCCAACCGCAGCTGGCGCCCGCCGCCCGAGGCGTGCTGGAACTGCTGCCGCCCTTTGACCAGGGCGATGCCGTCGAAGGGCTGGAGCAGGTCAGCCACGTCTGGCTGCTGTTCCTGTTCCACCAGGCCCTGGAAGACAAGCCACGGCTCAAGGTACGCCCGCCGCGCCTGGGCGGCAACAAGAGCATGGGGGTGTTCGCCACCCGCTCCACCCATCGGCCCAACGGCATCGGCCAGTCAGTGGTACGCCTGGAAGGCGTGGAGCCCGGGCGCCTGCTGCTGTCGGGTATCGATCTGCTCGATGGCACGCCGGTGCTGGATATCAAGCCCTATGTGCCCTATGCCGATAGCGTCAGCGGGGCAGTCAACCGGATGGCCAGTGACGCACCTGCGGCGATTGCCGTCGATTGGAGCGACAGCGCCCTGCCCCAGGCACACGAACATGCGCTGCGCCTGGGCGAACCGCTGGTCGAGCTGATCGAGCAGTGTCTGGCCCAGGACCCACGCCCTGCCTACCAGGTACCACCGCCCGAGCGGGTATATGGGGTGAAGTTCTGGGATGTGCAGGTGCGCTGGCATTATCCGCAACCGGATGTGATCCGGGTGCTGGAGGTGGCGCCGGAGTGATCCGGTGTCGACACGGGCTTGCCCCGCGATAGCACACACGGCGAAGCTGTTCCGCGTGCATAAAAAAACGCAGGCCAGGCCTGCGTTTTTCATTTCTGCCGCTCGCCTTACTTCTCGACGAACGCACGCTCGATCAGGTAGTCACCCGGTTCGCGCATGCGCGGCGAAATCTTCAGGCCGAAGCTGTCCAGCACTTCGCTGGTCTCGTCGAGCATGCTCGGGCTGCCGCAGATCATAGCGCGGTCGTCCTGCGGGTTGATCGGTGGCAGGCCGATGTCGCTGAACAGCTTGCCGCTGCGCATCAGGTCGGTCAGACGGCCCTGGTTCTCGAACGGCTCGCGGGTCACGGTCGGGTAGTAGATCAGCTTGTCACGCACGGACTCGCCGAAGAACTCGTTCTGCGGCAGGTGCTCGGTGATGAACTCGCGGTAGGCCACTTCGTTGACGTAACGCACGCCGTGGACCAGGATCACCTTCTCGAAACGCTCGTAGGTTTCTGGGTCCTGGATCACGCTCATGAACGGCGCCAGGCCGGTGCCGGTGCTCAGCAGGTACAGGTGCTTGCCCGGATTGAGGTCGTCGAGTACCAGCGTGCCGGTAGGCTTCTTGCTGATGATGATCTCATCGCCTTCCTTAAGGTGCTGCAACTGTGAGGTCAGCGGGCCGTCCGGCACCTTGATGCTGAAGAACTCCAGGTGCTCTTCCCAGTTTGGCGAAGCGATGGAATAGGCGCGCATGAGCGGACGGCCGCTATCCTGCTGCAGGCCGATCATCACGAACTGACCGTTCTCGAAGCGCAGGCCCGGGTCACGGGTGCACTTGAAGCTGAACAGGGTGTCGTTCCAGTGGTGCACACTGAGGACACGTTCGTGGTTCATGTTGCTCATCGATGGGGCTCCTGAAGGAAAACGCGGCGCGCACAAGACGCGCAGTTGCGCGATAGTTTAGGGGCAGCGACAATATCTGTTAACTGAATTATCAAGATATGTGTTATCGGTTATATAGATATGCGATTTACACTTCGTCAGCTCCAGGTCTTCGTCGCCGTCGCTCAGCACCAGAGTGTGTCCAGGGCCGCTGGCGTGCTGGCCTTGTCGCAATCGGCCGCCAGCACCTCGATCACCGAACTGGAGCGCCAGTCCAGCTGCCAGCTGTTCGACCGCGCCGGCAAGCGCTTGAGCCTCAATGCCCTGGGGCACCAACTGCTGCCGCAAGCCGTCGCCCTGCTCGATCAGGCCAAGGAAATCGAGGATCTGCTCAACGGCAAGTCCGGTTTCGGCTCGCTGACCGTCGGCGCCACCCTGACCATCGGCAACTACCTGGCCACCCTGCTGATCGGCAGCTTCATGCAGATACACCCGGAAAGCCAGGTGAAACTGCATGTACAAAATACCGCGCATATCGTGCAACAAGTCGCCCACTACGAAATTGACCTGGGTCTAATCGAAGGCGACTGCAACCACCCCGACCTGGAAGTTCAGCCCTGGGTGGAGGACGAACTGGTGGTGTTCTGCGCGCCACAACATGCGCTGGCCAAGGTCGGCCATGCCGATATCGAGCAATTGGCCCATGAAGCATGGATTCTGCGCGAGCAAGGTTCGGGCACGCGCCTGACCTTCGACCAGGCCATGCGTCATCACCGCGCCAATTTGAACATTCGCCTGGAGCTGGAGCACACCGAAGCGATCAAGCGCGCCGTGGAATCAGGCCTGGGCATTGGCTGCATCTCGCGCCTGGCGCTTCGCGACGCATTTCGTCGCGGTAGCCTGGTGCCGGTGGAAACCCCGGCGCTGGACCTGTCGCGGCAGTTCTACTTCATCTGGCACAAACAGAAGTACCAGACCTCGGCCATGCGCGAGTTTCTCGAACTGTGCCGCCGCTTCACCGCGGGCGTGCGCCGCAGTGACGAAATCGTCCTGCCGCCGATCGCCTGAGGCTCAGCCGAGCAGGATCACGCCCCAGACCAGCGCGACCATGGTCATTGCTACCAATTGCGCGGCGCTGCCCATGTCCTTGGCATTCTTCGACAGCGGGTGGCGGTCCAGGGAGATACGGTCGATGGCCGCCTCCACCGCCGAGTTGAGCAGTTCGACGATCAGCCCCAGCAGGCACACGGCAATCAGGATCGCCCGCTCACCGCGGCTGACCGGCAACCAGAAGGCGATGGGAATCAGCAGCACATTGAGCAGCACCAACTGGCGAAAAGCCGCCTCGCCCTTGAAGGCGGTGCGCAGGCCGTCGAACGAGTAGCCCGCGGCATTGACGATACGTTTGAGGCCGGTCTGGCCTTTGAATGGCGACATGCGTGTGTGTCACTTCACCGAGAAAAAGGCCAGCAGACTAGACCAGTCGGGGTCAAAAAAGCGTGAAGCTGCGCCCCTCAAGTAGCCGAAACCGATTCGAGTTGTTGCAACAGCAGCGCCGCCTGGGTGCGGGTGCGCACGCCCAGCTTGCGGAAGATCGCTGTCACATGGGCCTTGATGGTCGCTTCCGAAACGCTCAGCTCATAGGCGATCTGCTTGTTCAACAAGCCTTCGCAGACCATGGTCAGCACGCGGAATTGTTGCGGGGTCAGGCTGGCCAGCCCTTCGCTGGCGGCCTTGGCCTCCGCCGACACGTCGACTTTCTCGAACGCCTGGGGCGGCCACCAGACGTCGCCGTCGAGCACGTTGCGCACCGCTTCCTGAATCTTGCTCAGCTCGCTGGACTTGGGAATGAAGCCGCTGGCACCGAATTCGCGGGACTTCACCACCACCGACGCTTCTTCCTGCGCCGACACCATCACCACCGGGATCTGCGGATACTGGCCGCGCAACAGGACCAGCCCGGAGAAGCCGTAAGCGCCTGGCATGTTCAGGTCCAGCAGGACCAGGTCCCAGTCGGACTTTTCCGCGAGGCTGGCCTCCAGTTCGGCGATGCTCGCCACTTCCACCAGGCGCACGTCCGGGCCCAGGCCGAGGGTAACGGCCTGGCGCAGGGCACTGCGAAACAACGGGTGGTCATCGGCAATCAGGATTTCGTATGTGGCCATCGATCTATGGATCCTGTTCTGTGCCGGGCGCTTGGGGTACGGGCGCGCCTGGCAGGCAACTCATGGCGCGAACGGCAGGGCCGCCGGCCGGGATGGCACGGCGAAGTCCGGGGTAACAGCAGCTTCGTCGTGCCTGAAGCGGCGCCAAGGATGCCGAGCACGAACCGGGTGGTCAAGCCGGTCGACTCCGCCCACCCTGGCTGCCAGCCCCGACAGTATGAACCAAACCGTCGGGCCTGCCCCTTGGACTATAGGAAGGTATGCAAACGCTGATGCACCTCATCCTGCGCATCCAGCGCCAGGCGACGCTTGCCGCTGAGGTAGTGCAGGCTGAACACATCCAGGTAGGCGTCCAGGGCCTGGGAGGCCTGGCTGTCGCCGGCCAGCTCCAGGCACATGGCGGCCACCTCGGCGGTACAGAAGTGGTCATCGCGCTTGGAGCGGCGCAGGCGATAGCGCGACATCTGCTCGGCCTGCAGGCTCAGCACCGGGAAACGGTCCAGGTACGGGCTCTTGCGGAACATCTTGCGCGCCTCGGTCCAGGTGGCGTCGAGCAAGATGAACAGCGGGCGCTTGCCCGGCTCGCGCAGCACCTCGCTGACCACCCGCTCCTGGGCGACGAACTCGCCGGGGAAGACGATGAAAGGTTGCCACCGTGGGTCGTCGAGCAGCGCCAGCAGACGCTCGTCCACCGCGGTGCGCAGCCAGCCGAAGGCCGAGGTGTCCTCGATCAGGTCGGCAATCAGCCAGCCGGTGTTGGTCGGCTTCAACGGCTCGGTGTCATGCATCAGCAGGCACACGCCGGCCTCGGCCTGGACCTTGGGTTTCCAGGCGCACAGGCAGTGGCTGGCGATCACTCGGCAATCCGGGCAACGCTCGGCGCGCGAGCCACGGGCAATGAACGGCTTGTTGCTGCGGGCCAGGCGCTCGGCGCGCAAGCGCGCTACCGCGTGACTCATGGCAGCAGGCCTTGGAGGGAAGATGGGCGGGGCACGGCGATAACTCGGTAAAAACAAAGGCGCAGTCTACCAGAGCATGCGTCATTTGCCGTGCAGCCTGGCCGATGGCTCCTTTATAATCCCAGGTTCTGGCGGCCTGGAAACCCAGCGGTTTCATGGAACGCCGCCCGCCGGCGCCGGTCAAAGCGCCAGTCATCGAACCAGGAGAGATTCATGCTGCGTCTTATCGCCCCGACCCTGAGCCTGCTGCTCGCCCTGCCCCTGGCGGCCCAGGCCGCGTCCAAGCAGGAATACGAGCTGACCCAGATGCTGCAGAAGGTCGCCAAGGAAAGCAGCGTCGGCACCCCACGGGCCATCAACGAAGACATCCTTGACCAGGGCTATACCGCCGAAGGCAAGGCACTGGTCAATCACCTGAGCGTGCGTCAGGAGCATGCCGCGCGCATGCAAGCCAACCCCGCGCAGGTGCGCAGCCAGCTGGGCGACAGTGTTTGCCGCAACAACGGTTATCGCCAGTTGATGTCCAAGGGCGCGGTGATGGTCTACCGCTTCAGCGTCTACAAGACCAACCAGCCGGTCATGGACCAGGCCTTCGATGCCGCCAGCTGCACGGCCGGCAACAAGAAGAAGTGATTTCAGGCCACCTGGTTGCCGTCACTGGCGCGCCGTTGCTCATCTTCGGCGCGTAGCTCGGCCAACAAGGCCTGTAGATAGCGCGAATGCCGCTCGTGGCCTTGCAGGCGGCGCAGGCACTCAGCCTCCAGGCTCAGGCAATGAGCCTGCGCCTCTCGTTCGAGCAGCTGCAACAGCTGCCCGTCCACCTCCAGCACCAGATGCATACCACCACCTCCCTGCACCGCGCGTCTGGTCGCCTCCAGTAAACCAAAGCCGAGCAGAGTCTCGCTCCGATCTGACAGGCGGCACGAAGCCGCGCCAGCGTCTAGATTGATAACGAGTGTCCATAACAACGACAACGCGATGGAACTGCCACTGCAACATGGCCTTGAAGGCCTACTGCAACGCTCGGGGCGCACGCTCGAGCCACAGCAGCCAGCGACACACGCAGTGTCGCGGCCGGGACCTGCCATCGACCCGGTCAGAGGTTTTGCTGCAGAAGGAGACGTTGAATGCCTTACCAACCGAACGAGCTGTTGTTCAACCACTTCCGTGACCATGGCATCGACTTGGCGCATATCGACCAGCAACTGCAACTGGTCGCACCGAACAGCCCCAACTTGCCCTTGTACCGCGACATGATGCTGACCGTCCTGCGCATGGCGCACGACGACCGTGACCGCTGGAACGCCAAGATCACCTTGCAGGCACTGCGTGAACTGGACCATGCGTTCCGCACCCTGGAGCGCTATAAAGGGCGGCGCAAGGTCACCGTGTTCGGCTCGGCGCGCACTCCGCTGGAGCACCCGATGTATGCCCTGGCCCGGGAGCTGGGGGCCACCCTGGCCCGCTCTGAGCTGATGGTCATCACCGGCGCCGGCGGCGGCATCATGGCCGCGGCCCATGAGGGCGCAGGCAGCGACCATAGCCTGGGTTTCAACATCACCCTGCCTTTTGAGCAGCATGCCAACGCCACGGTGGATGGCACCGACAAGCTGCTGCCGTTCCACTTCTTCTTCATTCGCAAGCTGTTCTTCGTCAAGGAGGCCGACGCGCTGGTACTGTGCCCAGGGGGTTTCGGCACCCTCGACGAGGCCCTGGAAGTGCTGACCCTGATCCAGACCGGCAAGAGCCCGCTGGTGCCCGTGGTGCTGCTCGACTCGCCCGGCGGCAGCTTCTGGCGCGACGCGCTGGACTTCATCAGCCGCCAGCTCGAGGAAAACCGCTACATCCTGCCCAGTGACCTGAAGCTGGTGCGCCTGGTGCACAGTGCTGACGAAGCGGTAGAGGAAATCAACCAGTTCTACAGCAACTACCACTCCAGCCGCTGGCTGAAGAACCAGTTCGTGATCCGCATGCATCACCCACTCAGCGAAGCAGCCTTGCATGACGTGGAGGAAGGCTTTGCCGACCTGCGCCTGAGTGGCAGGTACCACCAGCAGCCCGACAGCGGCGCCGAGCACGAGCAAGGCGACTTCAGCCACCTGACACGCTTGACGTTCGCCTTCAACGGCCGCGACCAAGGGCGCCTGCGAGAATTGGTGGACTTCATCAACCTATCGGAAAACTGGGCCAAGCCCCAGCCCATGCATACCACCCAACGCGCCCGAGATGCCTTGCGCGTGAACTGAACGCAAAAAGGCCTGTGGGCTGGCTCGTGCTCGAGCCAGCCCACAGGCCTTCAGTAATCGTCAAGATCGCGACCGCTGAGCAGCCGGCCGATCATGTCCATGGCAAACCCACGGTAGGCGAGAAATCGCGTTTGCTGTGCCCGGCTACGCGGGTCTTGAGGCCGCTGCCCAGCGAACTTGCGCTGCCAGACATCCCGTAACTGCGCAGCCCAGTCCACCTCGCTGTCGCGCATGGCCTGGTCGATATCGCCACGGTTCAAGCCACGCTGGCCAAGCTCCTCGCGAATACGCGCGGGGCCGTAACCGGCGTTGGAGCGGTAACGGATGAAACTTTCGAGGTAACGGGCCTCACTGAGCAGCCCTTCTTCGGCAAGCCGATCGAGCGCAGGCTCGATCAGCTCATCCGGCGCGCCGCGCTGACGCAGCTTGCGTGTCAGCTCGACGCGACCATGCTCGCGGCGCGCGAGCAGGTCCATGGCTGTCCGCCGAACGGCGACGGGGGTGTCGAGTACGACGGACATGGGGTCAATCAGTAACCGGCGTCGGCGTCGGCCAGGTCGTCGGCATCGGCCTCGGCGGCAGCAGCCTTGGCAGCAGCTGCAACAGCACCCGAGGTCAGCAGTTTCTCGCGGATCTGCTTCTCGATTTCGGCGCCGATGGCTGGGTTCTCTTGCAGATACTTGGCAGCGTTGGCCTTGCCCTGGCCGATCTTGTTGCCCTGGTAGCTGTACCAGGCACCGGATTTTTCCACCAGCCCCTGGGAAACACCCAGGTCGATGATCTCGCCGTTGCGGTAGATACCCTTGCCGTAGAGGATCTGGAACTCAGCCTGACGGAACGGCGGCGAGACCTTGTTCTTGACGATCTTGACGCGGGTTTCGCTACCGACCACCTCGTCGCCTTCCTTGACCGCGCCGGTACGGCGGATGTCCAGGCGCACCGAGGCGTAGAACTTCAGGGCGTTACCACCGGTGGTGGTTTCCGGGCTGCCGAACATCACGCCGATCTTCATACGGATCTGGTTGATGAAGATGACCAGGCAGTTGGCGTTCTTGATGTTACCAGTGATCTTGCGCAGCGCCTGGGACATCAGGCGGGCCTGCAGGCCAACGTGCATGTCACCCATCTCGCCTTCGATCTCGGCCTTGGGTACCAGGGCTGCCACGGAGTCGACGATGATCACGTCTACCGCGTTGGAACGCACCAGCATGTCGGTGATTTCCAGGGCTTGTTCGCCGGTGTCCGGCTGCGAGACCAGCAGGTCGTCGACGTTGACGCCCAGCTTGCCGGCGTACTCGGGGTCGAGGGCGTGTTCGGCGTCGACGAAGGCACAGGTGGCGCCGTTTTTCTGGGCCTCGGCGATGACCGAGAGGGTCAGCGTGGTCTTACCCGAGGATTCCGGGCCATAGATCTCGACGATACGGCCCTTCGGCAGGCCGCCAATGCCCAGAGCGATGTCCAGGCCCAGGGAACCGGTGGAGATGGCCGGGATCGCCTGGCGCTCGTGGTCGCCCATGCGCATGACCGCGCCCTTGCCGAATTGGCGTTCGATTTGACCCAGGGCCGCAGCCAAGGCGCGCTTCTTGTTGTCGTCCATTGAAATCCTCACGTGATCGACTTGGCCCTGGGGCCGGAACAACTGTATAAGTAGCCAGTATTATTCCACAGGGATTCGTTTCCGCAAACCCCCGTCGAGTGAATTACTCCGCGCCAAGCTGTAACAAGCCGTCTAACGCGGCGATCACCGTCTGTCGGCGCACCGCTTCGCGGTCGCCGTCGAAGTGGCGCCGCTCGCTGCTCACGTGGTTGCCGTCGGCCCAGGCCAGCCACACCGTGCCCACCGGCTTGGCGGGCGAGCCGCCGTCTGGCCCGGCCACGCCACTCACCGCCACGGCAAAGCGCGCCCCGCTGGCGGCCTGGGCACCACGGACCATCGCCTCGACCACCTCCTGGCTGACCGCGCCAACCTGGGCGAACAAGGGCTCGGGTACGCCGAGCTGGCGGGTCTTCTGGGCATTGGAGTAGGTGACATAGCCAGCCTCGAACCAGGCCGAGCTACCGGGAATACGGGTGATGGCCTCGGCAATGCCGCCACCGGTGCAGGATTCGGCGGTGCTCACCTGGGCGTTGACGCGCCGCAGGTGTTCGCCCAGGCGCGTGGAAAGTTCGGTAATCGGGTCCATGGCGAGCTCCTGACAAGACAGCGCCCTACCCTACCATTCCCCGGTGCGCTGGCAAGGGTTCAATGGGCCAGGCTTCGCACGTAGTCCTGACAGGCCCGCAAGGCGATCAATCCGCGGTCGCCGTCGTCGGTGATGCTGATAATTCGTCGAGCATGCGCCGGGTCAAGTCGGGCGCGTACGGCGCCATGATCCACGCCGCCGGTGCCGGCGGCGGCAGGCACTGCGGCGCAACTGGCGTCGCGCTCGACCAGGACCGACAGGCGCAGATCGGCAGTAGCAAGGCGATCACGCAGGCGTGCTTGAGCGTGTTGGGCATTGGAGAGCTCCTGATGATGTTTCGATTCACTGTCGCGCAGGCGTTGTTCGAGGCCCTGGCGTTGCTCGCGTTCGACCAGCAGCAGCTCGTACAAGGCCTTGGCCTGGTCCAACCGCTGCTGCACCAGCGCCTGCTCCTGCACCGCCAGCTGGCGCCCATGGCGCCAGCCCTGGGCCTGCCAGGCCGCAGCGGCGCTCATTGCCATCAGCAGCAAGCACAGCACCGCCCGCCAGCGGCTCAACACAGCACCTCGCGGGCCCGAGCCCACAGTGCCGTGCGTTCGCTCAGGCCGTTGAGACCGCCGTTGATATGACGGGTGATGCGGTTGAACTCCCCCTGGTCGGCCAAGGCATTGAGCCCGCGCGAGTGCCAGAACCAGGCCGCCGACTCGCAGGCCCAGCGGGGTTGCTCGAGCATCTGCGGCTGCGCCAGCAGGCGCTCGTCACCGAACAGCGCGCGGCTGCAGGCCTGGTAGTTATTGCGCCCGGTCACCTGGATCAGGCCACGGCCACAATACAGCTGACCGTCACCATCGGCCTGCGCCGTGTTGCCCAGGCGCAGGGCCAGGCTGCCGGTGTCGTAGCGCGCCAGGTACTGGTCGCTGCCCAGTTCCTTGACGTAGCGCAGCTGACCGGACTCATGGCCGACCTGGGCGAGGAAGGCGGCGATGCGTTTGGGATGGTCGATTTCCCAGTTGGCCATTGCCGTGTTGAGGGCTGGCAGAAAAGTCGCGGCGCGCTGGCCGGCGAGTGGGTAGATCTGGCGAAGCTGCTGTTCAGTGAGCGGCATCGATACATTCTCCATGGCTGTCTGATCGAAGGGCGGCGCAGGCCGCCGGTGGTTCGCTCACAGGCGATGGCTCGAAGCGCGTGGCTTTCACATGGTTCAAGGTGCGGCAACGACCGCACTTGATCTGGAGCTCGGAAACCGGGGTGATACGGGCCAGAAGCTTGTGGCATTGGCCACAGCGGAAGTCGATGAACATGGGGGTAGTCCTGGTGGTAAAGCGGCCAGGAACGCCCGGCATGCGGATAAATGAACGCGATTCAGCGCTGGAACAGCACATGACGATCGCCCCAGGCGGACCACAGCATCAGACACGCGCCCACCAGGCCTAGAAAGGCGCCGAACCCGATCATGAAATCCGCGTGCCGGTTGTGCCAGTTGACGACCTTCCAATAGAGCCGGTCGTCGAAAAGGACTTCTCCATCCACCGTGGCCACCTCGCGCACGATGCTGTGCTCAGCCCCTGCTTCGACTGTCAGCAAGACCTTCTTGGCGACGCGCAAGCCTGCGGCCTCATACCCCTCGCGATAGCTGAAAACGCCCTGATGGTGAACGCCGTCTTGCAAGCGGTAGGACACTGCGAACAGCACGACTGACCTTCCACCTACTTTCCAGGTGTCCGAGTAACCACTGACCCAACCCTCGATTTCGCGCAAATGTTCGACATCGGTAGGCACGTAGACCATGCGATCGTTGGAATACAACAACGCCACGGCCAGACCAGAGAAGGTAAACACCAACAGCTCCAGCCGGCGCCGCCTGGGTGTACTTGCAGGTCGCTCATCGCGACATGAGATGTTGAGCGTCACAGGTCGTTTCTCCTCTTCAGACAAGACAAGGGGTAATCGCCATCAGTGATAACGATCCCTGCCAAAATATGTCTGTCGTGGGTTCACCCACTCACTCGGGCCAATATCCACCTGGGGGTAGGAAATTGCAGTGATCAGCAAGGGCTTCGCGCAAGCAGTTCCATGCGTCCCCTGGGCCGCATTGTCGATCACGCAAATATCACGGTAAGCGAGTACTGCAGACATCCTTGCTGCCCTCCATAGTCAGGCGCGTCGATTGAGCAACGACTATAGAAACGGCCTTCACCGACAGGCACCGGGAAACGTTCTCCCGGACAGCCTCAGGCCTTGCACAGCCCGGTACGGCGCGCAGCGCAACCCTTGGCCCTGGCCTTGCCCTGGCGACCACCGTTGCACTGCAAGGTGGTGCGCCAGCCACTGCTGGTGAACACCTGCTCCACCGACTCGACCAGGTAGGTGCCATCGAGCCCTGGAAGAAAGCCACTCGCCTCGATGCTGCGCTCGGCGAACAGGTCGGTACGCCCGGGCAGGTCCAGGCGCACGCTGGCGGTATCGCGGTTGAAGCTGGCCAGGCGCGCTTTGGCGGCCTGCTCGGCGGCGGCTCGATTGGGGTACAGGTGGCGGTCGGTGTACACCGGCTGCAGGCCGTCCGGGGCCTCGCCGTTTTCCAGTTCCAGCGTTTGCAGGCGCCCGCTGGCGCTGTCTTGGTGGCGAGTCCTGACCGCCTTGTGGGTGCTCTTGTCGGCCAGGCGGAACTGCCACTGGCTAACGTCGCTACGAGCAATGGTCACCACGCCAAGGGGCTTGCCACTGGCGCTCTGTCCACCCTGGCGCGGCAGCACCAGCAATTGGCCGTTGGCAAGCTTGGCGGTGCAATCGTGCAGGCGCGCCAGGCGGGTGACGAAGTTGAAGTCCGATTCGCTGTACTGGTCGACCCGCGGGATCTGCACGGTCACCGGGCACACCGCCTGCCAGCCGTTGCGGGCGGCGATCTCGGTGACGATGCGTTGTAACGTCGCCTGCTCCCAGCTACCGCTACGGATGGTCTTGCCAGTGCCGCGCAGGTCGCTGGCCTTGCCGCGGATCAGCAAGGTGTCTGGCGGGCCGGAAAGCTCCACCTCGTCCACCGTATAGCGGCCTAGACGGCTCAAGGGTTGGCCCGCATATCCCAGGTGCACCTCGAGCGATGCGCCGCGGGCGGGCAGCGCCAAGGCACCGTCGCGGGCATCGAGGCGTAGTTCGAATTCGTCCGACTCCAGGCCGGGCTTGTCGGTGGTGCGCAGCAGCAACAGACGGTCGTTGATCAACGTGGTGATGTCGTGGCCGTCCGCGGTGATGCGAAATTGGGGCTGCATGGTCAGGCCTCAGGTGTTGATGTGAAGGGAGGGCGTCATCAATCCCACAACTGCAGGCTGCTGCTCGCCGCCACGGGCAGCTCCGGCAGCAGGATCCTCACTCCGGCGCGAAACGGCTGGGCCTCGTCCGCCAGACCCTGGTTGGCATCCAGCACTGCTTCGAGCGTGCCAACGAGATGCCCGTAGTAGTGCTGGCAGAGGGTGTCGAGCAGATCGCCCTCAGACGTTGTGCAAATCCTGGCCATAGCTGACGAACTCCAGTGAGAAACCTTGTTTGCGAGGGATGCCGCCGGCCAGCAGCATGCTTTGCTCTTCCTCGATGCTGGTCAGGCACCAGGTGCCAAGCACCTCGCCGTAACCGGTGGTCAAGGACAACGGCAACAACTGCCGGCCGATGCTGCGCAGGGTCTGCAACTGACCGATCCCGCCCTTGAAACCGGGGAAGATCGCACCCCGCAGGGTGATGCTTTCCTCGCCCAGGCTGACCGCCTGCTGGGCGCTCTCACGGCTCAGGCGTTCCTGCCCGGCCCAACGAAAACGCGTCTGCCGACGTAACTGGTCGAAGGCGGCGGTGTCGAGGTTGAAGTAGTAAGGCGAAGTACCGGCCTTGAGCGGTTGCAACACCAGTAGGTGGGGAAACGGCTTGACCGCTTCGGGCGCGGGGGTCGCCTCGGGTGCGAAGCCCAGGGTCGACAGTACGCCATTGACGGTCGAGCGCACCTCCCCCGCCACCCGGCGGATCGCCGCGCTGGCCTTGACCACGTGCCCGGCAAAAGCGTCGATGCGCTCACGCACCTGGCGCGCCACGCCGAGCGCCTGGTCGTACTTGGCGACTACCTTGGCAACCCGCGCCTGGGCCGTGGTGATCGCCCGCATCGTGCGTTGCAGTTTGGCGCCAATGATTGGGCCGACCACGGGCAGGCCCTCCAGCTCGGCTACCGCGCCCTGCACGTGGCCGATCGCCTCGTTCATCGGCTCGAGCATGGCGTCGGCACGCCGACGCCCTGCTTCGCCCGCCTTGACCAGGGCGTGCAGCGTGGCTTGCAGCTGCTCCAGATAGGTCATGCTTGCTCCTTAAAGTGCAATATGTGGGGTGTCGGCCAACTGCACCGAACGGGCCTGGCGCATCAACTCCTCCAACTGGCGCCGGGCGATGGCCTCCAGTTGCGCGAGCGTGCCTGGGTCGTCGAGGCTGTTGCTGACGGTGACGGGCATGTTCGAGGTGAAGGTGAATTGCTGGTTGTAGACCGGTGCAGGTGGCGTGGCCGGTGGGGTCGATGTGCCGGCAGGCGCGGCTGGCGCCGGGCTGCTGATCGAGCGCAGCACATCGCCGGGCTCGGCCTGTGCCTGCGCAGGCGTGGCCGCACCGGCCTTGGCTGCCGTGCCCACTTGGCTGGGCTGCTCCTTGCCGGCAAACCAGGTTTTGCCGAGCCAACCGCCGAGCTGGTCGCCGACCATCCCGCCAAGCGCGGCGCCGAAGGTGGTGCCGAGCACCGGCACCACCGAACCAATCGCCCCGCCAACCAGTGTGCCGACCAGCCCACCGACGGCACTGCCGTAGCCTTCGGCCTTTTCGCCTGCGGGCTTGTCGCTGGTGAAGGTGGTCAACCCTTGCTGGGTCGCTTTCAGGAGCGCTGGCTTGGCCAGTACCTTCATCGCCGCGCCAACGCCCCTGGGTTCCACCGCAGGTGTCGCAGCGGCTGGGGCTTGCGCAGCTGGCGAAGGTTGCGCGCCCTGCTTGGCGGGCCCGCTCGCGCTATCAAGCTTGCTGGCGCTCGCAGGCTTGGTGGCCGCTGCGTTGCCCTCGGAGGCGGGCGTTTGGGCGGATACCGCTTCGCTGCTGGCCGTCGGGGCAGCCTGCTGGTCACCGCCGAACCAGGTCTTGCCGACCCAGCCACCCACCGCCTCGCCCAGCATGCCACCGACCGTGGAGCCAACCACCGTGCCCAGGCCTGGTACCACCGAGCCCAGCGCACCGCCAACCAGCGTACCGACCAGGCCACCCACGGCGCTGCCGTAGCCCTCGGCCTTGTCGCTGTCGGACTTGTCGCTGGTGAAGGTCTCCAGGCCTTTGCCCACGGCTCCCAGCACAGCTGGTTTACCGAGGGACTTGACCGCGCCGCCGATCTTGGCGAATACCCCCTTGGGCGCATCGGCACTCGCCACGGGGGCGATGCCTGGCGCGGAAGGCGGGGCAGACTTGGGTTTATCCGCCAAGGCCTGCAACACCACGCTGGCCGGCGTCTGCGCTGGCGCTGTGGCGGCTGGGGCCGGCGCGCCCAGCGCCAGCAGATGTTGCCCCACACGCGTGGCACCGAGCTCGAGTTCGCCCAAGGCACTGCCAAGGGCCGGTAGCGCCCCACTGTCGACCTGTGCCTCGAACAGGTCGACCTGGGGGCCTGCCAACTGGAGCGACGATGCAGGCGCGGCCGCTCCAGCCTGGGCACTCGCCGGCGACGCCTCGGGCATCCTGTCCTTGTCGTCGCTGCTATCGGTGAAGAAGTCGTACAGCCCCTCGCCAGCGCGCCCCCCGAGCTTCTCACCCAGATAGCCGCCAAACAGGCTGGCGTAGTCTTCCCCGCGCTGGCCACCGCGAGCCCCTCCCTTCGCCGCGCCAAGGGCCGCGCCGAGCAGGTTGCCGGCCAGTTCACCGACGGCGGCACCAACGCCTTTGGCCTTTGCTCGACCATCCTCGCCAGTCACCAAGGCCTCGGCACTTTTGAGCGCCGCCGTGGCCGCGCCCATCTCGGCCTTGACGCTGACCGCCTTGACCGCCCGCTGCCGCTGTTCAGGGCTCAGGCGCCGACTGGCCTTGTACGCCGCGATCCCACCTGCGGTAAGCCCACCCAGCCCGGCCATGACGATTCTGGTTTTTTCGCCAGCGCTACGCGGCGTGGCCATGGGCTTGGCCGGTGTCGAGGGCTTGGCCGGTGCCACAGCCGTTGCCTTGCCATTCGCTGCCGGCAACAGCAAGGGCGGGTGCCAGGCCGGCCGCACATCGGCGGGCCTGAGCCGCGGCAAGCCGGCGATTGCCCGGCCCAGCTGCACATAAGCCTGCTGCAACCGAGCGACACGCGCGCCTTCGCCGCGCAAGCGCTCGACCTGCGCCTCGTGCCCCCCTGCCTGCTCGTCAGCCAGCCTCCTGCCGGCCTGCCCCGCCTTGTCCAGCTCCAGGCCCAGGCGGATCACCTCACCGATGAGCCGCCCCAGGCGAGTGCCGTCCGCTTCCTTGCGCAGGCGCCCGATGCGCTGGCGGAGCGTATCGAACGCGGCGCCCAGCGGCTGGTCGGCACTGATGCCGAGCCCGAGGGTGAACACCTGTGTGTTCGCCATGCGTTCCTCCTTGTCATTCCGCCAGCCACCAGAGCATGTCGCTGAACGACATGCTCATGAGTTCGCTGGCGGAAAAGTTCAGCTCCCTGGCCAGCCGCCGGGCGGCGGCCTGCTGCCGGGCAGGATCAAAGTTCGTCGTCCTGCACCAGGCGAAAATAGCCAGCCTGCAGGCGGCTGTAGTCCTTCAGGGCCAGGCCTTCGAGGTCCTTGACGCCCACCTCGGCCAGCGAGGCGAACAGGTTCAGTTCGCGCTGCTCATCGTCGCCGGCGCCACCGGCCTGGGCCTGGCGGATGTCGCGCACGGTCGGCGCGCGCAACGACAGGCTATCGACCTGCACGCCGTTGGCCTCGCTGGGGCGCGACAAGCGCACAGTGACTCGCTCGGCATCGACCGCCAGCCATTGCGGCTGTTTTTTCACTTGAGCCATTGTTCGTTCTCCTTAAAGACCCAGTGCCGCGCGCTGGCTGGCCAGTTGGTCGACACCGTCGATCACCCGCTTCATGCCCAGGGCATCGATTTCGTAGACCAGGCGGCCATCGACCTCGAGCTTGTAGTAGGTGACGGCGACGCTGTGCTTGATCTCGGCCTTGTCGCCGGACTTCCAGTCGCCCATGTCGACTTCCTTCAGCGCGCCGCGCAGGGTGACGATAACCGGGTTGATCTTGCCCTTGAGGCCCTTGAAGGCGCCGCGGAAGGTGCCGTTGAAGCCAGTGCCGTCGGCCAGGCCGAAGAATTTCAGCGACTCGCGGCGCACGCCGGTGGTGGTGAAGGCGGCCTCCTGTTTTTCCATGCCCTGGTCCAGTTCGACCGGCATGTCCATGCCGCCGGGGCGGTACTCCTCGGTCTTCAGGGTGAGCTTGGGCAGGGTCAGGCTGGGCACATCGCCCTGGAAGCTGACGCCATCGACGAACAGGTTCAGGTTGGCCAGGGTTTCGGGAATCATTGCCATGTAGGTGCGCTCCTTAAGCGGCGGAATCGAGGACTTCGGTCAGCCACTGGTTGGTGACTTCGACGCGGAAATTGGGGTTTTCGGCAGGCGGCACATCGGTGAAACGGATGTTCCAGTACACCTTGCCCTGCTCCAGTTGGCTGGCGGTATTCAGCTCCGGGTCGGCGAACACCTCGAAGTTGATGATCGCGCCCTGGTTCTTCAGGTCGCGCATGAAGGCCTGCAAGCCTTCGGTGACGTCCTTGACGTAGGTGGCGGTGATGGAACGGTCGACCGCCCACTTGTGGCCGTAGAGAATCGCGTCCATGACGATGTCCATGGTCCGCACGCGGGTGACGAAGGCCCATTTCGGGTCGCTCGACAGGGTGCGGTTACCCCACAGGCGGAAGCCGTCGTCACGGATGATGGTGGCGATGTTGGCGTTGTTCAGCAGGTTGGCGCGGCAAGTGTCGTCGCCATCGAGGAACTCCACCGCGCGGCTGGTGCCGGTGATGCCGACGAACTCCTTGTTCGACGGCGAGGCCCAGAAGCCGTACTCGCGGTCGGTGAAGGCGAACAGGCCGGCGACCCAGGCCGAGCCTGGCGCATCGACGGTGGCCTGTTCGGCGTTGTCCCAGTAGCGCACGCCCGGATCGACCAGGAACGCGCGCTTGGCGCCGAAGTTCTTGGCGTAGGCGATGGCCGCTTCATCGGTGCTGTTGGGGCCATCGATGATGGCGATGGCGCGCAGCTTGTCGGCCAGGGCCACCAGGGCGCTGCCGACGGCTTGGGTGGCGCTGTGCTTGGGGGTGACCAGCAGGCGTGGCTGGGCGTTGAAACGGCTCTTGCCGTCGAGCAGCGCCTGCAGGCCGGTGCGCTTGCCGTCGGCCAGCACATTGCCGATGATCGCCGAGGTCTGCTCGGCGGCGTCTTCGAGCTTGGCCACGCCGCAGGCGACGATGACCGCCTTGGCACGGCTGTAGATGGCGCGGCAGGCCTTGGTGATCGCCGCGTCCTGGCCGAACGCCGCGACCGCTTCGCGCTCGCTGGTGATCAGCACCAGGTCGTTGGCCTTGGCGCTGGCGCCCGGGCCTTCGGTGAAGGTGTCGACCAGGCCGATGATCGAGGACGACGGCAGCGCGATGCTGCGCGCGCCGGTGTCGACGTTGGTCACGGTGACGCCGTGGAAGAATCCACTCATGTAGGTTTGCTCCAGGTTCAGGTATGAAAAGGCCCCGCGGGTGCGGGGCCTGGACGGGCTTGACTCAGGTAGAGAGCAGCCCTGTGTAGGTAGGTGTCTATTGATTCATGCGAAGCCGATTCAGATCAGTTTGATACGGCTTGGATAGGCTATGTTGCGAGGTCTTACAGCACCAAAGTAGATACTGTTCGCCGCAATTGTTTGTGTAGTGACGGACGCCGTCGTCGTCGACACAGCCACGGTTTCGTTTGTGTCAGCGACATCGAAGAACTTGGGTTTCATATTTTGCATTCGCCGGAATGACGAAACTGCATCTACGATCTCCCCATGTACCAGCGAAGCGGACTGGTATGAACCAGGCGTTCGTGTCGGATCCACTGCGCGTCCCTCGTCAAGCGAGCGCATGAACTCACCGCGCAGCTCTGGAATACGGAAAGTGCTGGTCCCGTCACCACGGGTCCATCCACCTTCCATCCCGGCCCTCTGAGCATCATTTACCAGCATTCCGGACTGCTGAGCGTGGTCCCATAACCAGGGCCAGTCGCCACGCCCCAGCAACCGCGCGTCAGGCCGTCCCCAGCCGCCTGGGTTGGTGGCTGTCGTGGTTTCAAAGGCGATGCGTCCCAGCGGCGTGTTATCGAACCGGGCGAGCAGCAGCCAGCTCCCAGCGCCATCACTGCGTAAATGCCAAAAGTCACCGGCGCCCATCAGCACAAAGTGGCCATAGCCGGCCGGGCGCAAATGGGTATGAAACTTGACCGACTCGCCGCCAGCTGCCCGCACGGTCAGGCTATTGCCGCTGTTGTCGACCCGCTGCACACGGATATCCATCGGCTTGTTCGCCGCCGGCAGCACGATCAGCACCGCGCCGGCCGAAGCATCGACCAGTACCACGCCGGTATCCTGCTCGGTCAACACTTTGTTGGCAGTGATCGGGGCGTTGTTCAGGCCCCGCACCGCCAACAAGCCGCGCTCAATCGCGGCCAGATCATCGGCGCGACTCATTGATCACCCCCTAATTGTTCAAGGAAAACCGGAGGCACCGGCCGCGCTGACTCGTCAGGAAACGCCTCGGACTGGGGCCAGTCGCGCAGCGCCTGCATGAATACCAGCAACTCTGCGAACTGCTCAGCGGTCAGCGTGGTGGTGGCGCCAATCTCCAGCTGATCGCGGTGACGATCACGCAGCCAGACCAATTCGAGCAACTGGGCATCGCGCCACTGGCGCTCTAAGGCGCTTGGCTCCAGCACGAGCTTTTCCGGTGTAACTGAAGCAATGAGGCCCAAGTAACGCGGATCATCGTCTTCCACCTCAACGAGGCCCGGAAAGCGCTCTGGGTCTTGAGGGCCAGCGAACGCCGAAATAATCACGCCATCGACAACTTGAAGATACTTCATATCACATACCCCGATACTGCGATCTTGTACGTTGGAGTTCCGCCAGTACCCGAGAAAGAAGTTGATATTGCAAACTCTCTGCTATCGGTCAGCAGTAGGCCTCCAAAAGGGCAAGTAACGGTGCCTGCCGCAACGACCCCCGCAGTCATAATTTTCAACCCGGCCAAGCCTGGCAAGTACCCATCCGTAAGCAATATCGCTAGCTGCGCTGCCGCTGTACATGTCGCCTCCATGGTGCCGAGCATCGAGACTGCGTTGAATGGGACCAACGTGGCGGCAGATACGAGAATGTTCGTCACGATAGTGTTTGTTATGTAGACGTAGAAACTACCTACATGCACTTCTCTCCCACGCACCGCGCAAGGGCTAAATTTTGAAGATACGATGGGGACCACGGTCAGCAAGCAAGATGCCGTATAGCCAACCGGCATGTTGACCCCGCCGTATACTTCCGGGGCCCTTGCCGATGTAGCATTTACACCCAGGAGTGCAGACGCAGCGGTTGTCGGGTTATAAATTGCGTAAATCGCCACAAAACCATTAGCTGGAGCAGCACCGGCATCCATGCCTCCCACACCCACCATTGCAAGATTTAGGGATTTATTGAAGTTCGATACTCGATATGACTTTCCGCCCAGCGCACTAACCAAAACCAACTCGTCTGCTACATACGTAGCCGATAAAGATGGCACGCCGATAAAAACTTTCCCATTGCGAGTGCTTCCAACAATGGTGCCTTTATCCGAGATTTCTTGAACTTGTGCAGCCAATGCGGCGATGTCGATGCTCCCCTGATTGACCGGTGCATTCCAGGCCTTGATGCACCACATCACCGCTAAGTTGCGCGGGCGTGTCTCGCCCCCCCCAGTCAAGGTCGAGGGCAAGGTGTTTTGTGCGGCAGTGCCGACAACGTTGGCACCGGAAGCAATAGAGGCTGATACTGGAACACCTAACAAGTGAGCGTGCGACTTGAGTTCGTCAGCCTGCCAGCTGCCGATAACCCGCCCATCGTCAACACCCCGGCCATGATCCCAACCACGCAGAAACTCGCCCCGTGATTCCGGCAACCGGAAGTAGCCCGCCGGCTCATCCCCCTTATTGAACGAACCGGCCAGGTAAGCAGCCAAGTCAGGGTAAACCGCTGCGGTCTGCACGCTGCCGTCAACCTCCAGAAACCCATGCGGCACCGTGCCCTTGGGAAACGGCAACATGCTGCCCACCGGTAGTGCCGAGGCGGTAGTCAGCAGCGCCTGGACTTCGGCTTTGGTGTAGGTGTTGGCCGTAGAGAACGAGCTGAATGCCAATACCTCGACCGACTCCCCCAGGTTACAAGGTGCCTTGAGCGTGATTTTCTGGCCGTCCGACAGATAGCCGGTGACTTCCCGGCCGTTACGCATAACGAGCGTGCTACCCACTACATGCGGCACGTTGAACACCAGCTGCCCGGCCGAGGCTTCGAACGAGAACCGCTCGAAGGCTTTACCGGCGCCGACGCCGCCACCCAACTGGAAATAGGCGCCGTCGTAGTTAAGGTCATACAGCGCCCCGGCGCGGATATCGCCGCCCACCAGGTCGACCAGGCCGGCGGCACCGGTTTTCTTCACGGCCACGGCCGCCAAACCGCCAATTTTCGCAGTGGCGGCGCCAGTGTTGGTGGCGGTCGCCTGGAACTGAAAGCGCTGTCCGGCCGCGTAGGCCCCGAGCGCCGCCTCGTTGCTCTTGAGCGACAGCACCAAGGCATCAGCGGTACCACCGGCCGCGCCGAGCCAGGCCAGCGGCCCGGCGTCCTTGGCCACGTCCGCGCGGCGCAGGTACTGCGGGTGCGGGTCCGGCTCCTCGACATGCGCCTTGATCTGGTTGCGAGCGTACAGCTCGGCGGCCTCGCGGGCCTTGTCGACGTAGTCGCGGGTGGCCAGCACAATGCTGGGGTCGACCTTCAGCGTGACGTTGGCGAGATTGCCGAACACCACATGCATGCGGATGGTCTGGGTACGTCCGGACCCCTGCGCCAACAGAGGCTTGTAGCTGGGCGCAGGCTTGGCCACGGCGATGAAGTTGCCGTTGGCATCCTCCAGCGCCAGTTCGCGAATCCACCAGCCACCGGTTTCCGGCGGCAGCACCAGCTCGGCGACCAGCACGCCGGGATCGGCGGGTGATTGATAGAGCGCGTTCAATTGCGCTCGATAAACCTGGCGCAGCAACGCGGTCTGGGTGGGTTTGGGGGTGGGATCCGGCGTTTGCGAAGGCTCGCCACCGGCATCACCGATAAGCATGTGGGTGATGTTCCAAGGCAGCCCCAGCACAGCCGTGTTGGCCTGCTGGGCAATGCCCACATTGGTCAGGAACCCACCGAATTGGGTGGTTAAGTTAGCCATTTAGGTAAATATCCAGTATGTCCGTGGTGTGATCGTTCACCAGGTTGTAAGCAGCCAGGTGCACGTCGATGTCCGAGGCCTGCCAGGGATGTACCTCCAGCAGTTCACCGTCGTAGAGCGCGATGGCCTGATAGGCGGGGATATGGCTTTCAAGGCTGATATCGAGCCCGACCAGATGCCGGCTGATTGGCTTGGCATCCTCGATCAGACGGGTCAGCTCCTGGTAGGTCTGCTCGTCAATGCCGCTGTCCACCACCCCTACCTTCAAGGCAAAGGTCCCCGGCACCCCGGCAGGCTCGGCCTGCCACCATTCCTGCACCTCGATCAGGTAGCCGAACGGCTCGACCACCCGGCGCAAGGCGCCGAGGGTGCCTTTGTGGGCATGGACGAAGAACGCCGAGCGGATCACCGAGCGCTTGATCGCCTCGCTCCAACTGTCGTCCCAGCGATCCACCGACCAGGCCCAGGCCAACTGGTAGAGCAGGTGCGCCGGGCAGGTTTCAGGGTTGTAGAGGGTGCGCAGGGCGACCTTGAGGTCCTCGTCGGCGGCCACTTCGATGGCCCGCTCCAGCGGCGTGCGGTTGAGCGGCAACAGGCTGTGCATGTCACTCACCCCGCTGCAGGTCGATGCCGGTGCACCAGGCGGCCTGGGCCTTGCTCGGGCGAATGTCCTGCCAGCCGAGCAGTTCGACCCGGCCGACGCCATCGATATGCAGTTGCGCGTCGATGCCCGAACGAGCGACCTCGACACCCAGGCGTCGGCGCGGGTTGACCCAGGCCTGCAGACGACGCCGGCATTCGCTGAGCACCGTCTCGTACTCCGGGCCGTTGTCGGCCATGTACAGCACCGCCTCGACGCGGTACGGCAACACCTCGGCGCTGCGCACATTGACCCGGTCGGCGACCGGGCGAATATCGTCATCGTTGAGGTAGTCCTTCACCTGCGCCAGCAGTTCCGGGCTGGCCACGCCGTCGTTGTCCAGGCTCAGGACAGTGACGTCCACTACCGCCGGCGAAGGGCTTTCGGCCGTCGCGTCGGCGACACGCCCCGAGGCGTTGCGGGCGTGGAGGATGTAGCTGTTGCGCGGGCCGGCGGTGGTCAGGCCTTCGTAGACCAGTTGCACGCGCTCGCGCAGCGCATCGTCCGACTCGAGGATCGCCGCGGTGGGCGGCAGCGTGGTCGGGTCCTGCGCCTGGATCACCAGGCGTTGCAGGCTGACGTTGGCCGCCAGTTGATCGAGGTCGCTGCCTTGGGCGTAGGCCAACAGCAACGCCTTGGCCGCGTCGTTGATGCGCGCCCGGTTGAGCAGCTTGCGGTAGGCACCGACCTCGAGCAGCTTGGTGACCGGGTCGCTTTCCAGGTTGGCGCTCCAGCCTTCGCCCAGCTGGGCGCGGAAGCTGGCCAGGTCCTCCTGGTACAGCACCTCGAAATCGAGGTCTTCGAGCAGTTGCGGGGCGGGCAGTTTCGACAGATCGACCTGGCTCATACGGTCACCTCCACCAGGGCGTCGTCGCCCAGGTAGCGGCCACTCAGGGCCAGGCTGACCTGGCCGTCGAGCACGGCCAGCACCTTGACCCGCTCCAGTTGCAGGCGCGGTTCCCAGCGCCCGAGGGCACGGGCCACTTCGGCCTGCACCGCGCTCTTCCAGCCTTCGTTGACCGGCAGGTCGACGTAGCGGCGCAACTGGCTGCCGTACTCCGGGCGCATGCGCCGGCTGCCCAGCGGGGTGGTGAGGATGTCTTCGATGGATTGACGTAGATGGGCCACGCCCGACAAGGGCAGGCCTGTGCGGCGGTCCATGCCAATCATGGGGCACCGCCAGACACGCAGAGCTCCCGAGGAGAGGTCGGCATAGTGTTTTCCTTGATGAGATTGAGCCGTCGCGGCCTGAGGTTGCAGACGACGGCGCCATGACGGCCTGAACCCGATGACCCTGCTATTGCGATTCGGCCGCGCGGAGAAAGAGGTCGCGCACGTAGTTGTTGCGCAGTTCGCTGATGCTGCTGCGATGGGATTCGGCGGCGGCCGCGCGCCAGTCGCGACGCTCGATCGCGGCCATCAGGCGCGGGAACTTGTTAACCAGCCCACTTGCGCCCAGATTGAAACGCATGTCCTGCAGCGCCATTCGCGCCGCCGAAGGGAAACCGGCGAACCCTGGGAAGTCCTGGCTCAGGCCGTGGAAATCTGCGTCCACCAGCTCGCGAAGCTTCTGGTCGATGAATTCGGGCTGCAGATAGAGGTTGGTGTAATCCTCATACCAGTCGGCACCGTGTTTGTGGGCAGGGTCATATTTTGACGCGATAAGTCGCCACTCTTCGCGCTTCTGCTGCTCGGTCGCCGGTACATCGTCCAGGTCGACGAACGGATAAGCGACGGCGGCGTCCTCGTTCGGCAAAAGGAAGCCGACGCCCGTGGTCACATGCCCTTGGGAGTCCACGTACATGAAGTCCTTCTCGCCCTCATGCTGCTTGAGCTCAGGCAACAGAGCCTGCAACTCACCCGTGGTGAAGCCCGCCGCCTTGTCCTCCAACGGGAAATCGATCCGCGCCATGGCCTTGGCCGAGCCAGCACCGGTAATCGGTACGTTCAGCGACAGGTCGATATGCTGGCCCTGCGTGCCAGGCTTGCTGAGCGTTGCGCTGTAGGTGGCGCCCATCCGGGTTGGCATCGTAATGGCGAACCCCGCCACGCTGTAGCGTCCACTCTCACGGGTATCGATCAAGGCACCCGAGGCGTCCTGCTCACGCAGGAAATAGCTTTTGGTGAAAATCGGCTGGGCACCTGCAAGCATCACCATCGAGACCTGCGCATTATCGCTATCGACCCCGCTGGAGCCGGCTAACGCATAGGCATTGAAGCTGACAGACACACGAGCGTCGATTTGAATCATCGCGCTCGCAACCCGTGGCCCCAGCGCGAATACGCCGCTGATGCTGCTCGGATAATCCGCCCCCTCGAAGGCAGCGAACGTCAGTTGTTGACTCGCTTGTTCAACCTGTACGCCCGAAGGCGTACCGGTGTAGGAAAACGCAGCTCCACAGATATTCTCGTCAGTGCTGCGCACGGGTTTGGCAATCAATTGCATGGCATGTCCCTCAGAACGAAATGAACGCACGCAGGCGCGTGCGACAAAGCCGCTCGAAGGCGATCAGGATTCGGCTCGAGGCCGATGTCGTTGCCGTTGGCTTGTATCAGTGCTTGTGATTGGCGGTGTTGCCGGCGGTATCGATGATCCGGCCACCGCCGTTGATGTCGCCACTGACCGTCAATGGGCCGTTGATGGCTACCTGGCCAGTAAGGGTGATCGACGCGGCGTCCAGGGTGATGGCGTTGTCGCTGACCACCAGGGTGCTGCCACCGACCTTGACCGTCGCGCTACCGCTGGGCAGTTGGATGTCGTAGCGCTTGGCTTGCCAGTCGTAGACCAACGAGCCGCCGTCTTCGAAACGCCAGACCTCCACATGCTCGCGGTTGTCCGGCGCGGGCCCAGCATTGCCGTACAGGCCCGGCACGAAGGTGCCCTGGGCCGGCTCGCCACTGGGGCTGACCAGCACGCCCTGCTCGTCCAGGCTCGGGGCTCGCCAGTGGCGCGCCTTACCGGCGGCCAGGGCATGCCAGCGCAACCAGGCGCTGGTCCAGCCGCCACCGTCGGCGACCCGCACGCGAGCGGCGACCAGGTCCACGGCCACCACCCGGCAGGGAATCACCAGGCAGGCCAGCATGCGGTCGTGCATGGCGCTGGCATAGCTCATGCCAGGTCCTCCGGTGCACGGTAATGGTCCTGGTTGCCAAGGCCGGTATCCGGGGCAAAGCCAAGCATCAGGCTGCCCGGTGGCTGGTCCGGCCAGTGCCATTGGCTTGGCCCCAGCAGTACCGGCTGCTCCCATTGCACCCACCAGGATGCACCGTCGGCTTCGGCGAGGATGTTGCGGGCGCCTTCGACGCAATCCAGCCCCCACCCTTGGTGGCGCAGCAGGTCGATCACTTGCGCCGCCAGTTCGCCAGCGTGCATCCGCGCCTGGGCGGCAGTGCCCTGGGCCGTGATGCGCGCCTGCAGGGTCGCGACCATGAGTGAGCGCCCGTCCCGCAGCGCCTCGTCGCCACGCATGCGCAGCACGCCATGCACCAGGGCCGGCAAGGCTGGCTGGCCACTGTCGTCACCCTCGGCAATGACCGTGGCCAGCGCTGGCAGCGCCGTCTTCAAGGTGGAGGTGACGGCCGCCTGCAACTGGGCCAGTTCGCTCATGAGGATGCTCCTTCAACAGTCGTTGGGGTCAAGGCCGGGCCACCCAGGGCCCGGCAGGCGGCTCAGAAGTGCCAGGTCCAGATATCAATCGGCTTCTGGTCCGGGTTGATCTTGCGGATGTGGCGGTAGGTCGGCTGGAAACCGAAGCGGGCCCACACCGGTTTTTCCTCGAGGATGGCGAGGCTGCCATTGGCCTGCAGACGCAACACCGCAGTGGGATGCCCTGCGCTACCCGACTGCCACAGCACCGTGTTGCCCGCGCCGTACACCACCAGGTTGCCGTCACCCTGGAACACCGCGCGAATCGCGCCCTTGCCCTGGGTGCCACTGTTCCAGGTCGCGGCGCCGTTCGGACCATAGGCCACGACATTGCCGTCGCCCTGGAAGGCCAGCTTGCTGGCGCCTGCGGCATACACCACGCCCTGGGCCAGCTCGGTACCGGCGGCCAGCAGCAGCGAGTCCACCGCGCCCGGCACCAGCGGGATCGCGCCGGTGCCGTTCCACAACGGCAGCGAATCGACCAGCACGATATTGCCGTCGTCCTGCAGCACCAGGTGGGTGCGGTTCCATTGGTCGTTACTGGTGAAGGTGGTGTTGTTGGTCAGCCACACGCGGCGCCGCGAGTAATCATCCAGGAACGCGCCGTATTGCACGTAGAAAGCCAGCGGCGCTTTCTTGTTGCGCAGGGGAATGGTCGAGCTGAACGGCTGCTTGTCATTGGCCACCCACACGGTGGCACCGTTGTCCTGGATCACCAGGTTGCCATCCCCCTGTAGTAGCAGCTTGAAGCGCTGGTTGGGAGAAAGCAGGTATTGGCCTGCGCGGAGTGTCTGGTAGGCGGGCAGCACCGAAGTACCGACACCGTTGAAGGGAATACGCGAACGACCGGCCATGGTCCGTCTCCTTATTGAATCGATTGAAGGGTGTGCGGGCTCTGGGCCGCGTCTTGGTCGCTCGCAGGCGGGCCATCGAGGCTCGTGGCCTTCATGTGGTTGAGGGTCGCGCAGCGCGGACACTTGATTTGCAGCAGCGCCGGCCCGCCAGTGCGGGCCAGCAGGCGGTTGCATTTACCGCAACGGAATTCGTTGAACATCCGCTTCTCTTCCTTGTTAGCGCGTTGACTCTTCATCCTGGGGCGTCGGCGCGCATGCCTCGCCCAGGCCCAGGCGCCGCGCCGCCCAGCGCTCGTAGAGGCCGATGGCGACATCGGCGCCGGCCATGGCGGTAAGGCAGCCAAAGGCGCTGGCGCTCCAGATCGACATGCCGCTGGCGTACAGCAGCATGACCGTGGAGACGCCGCAGACCATGCAGGCCCCCGAACGCAACGCCAACCGCCTGAGCAGCGACCAGCCACGGGCGCCGGCCTTGTCGGCCCGCCACATCTCGCCGCTCAGACCGCCCAGCAAAGCCAGGACAATCACCAGCCAAAGCGGCATCTCCAGCAACGTCTGTTGCTCGTTCGTCACTGTCGTGTCTCCTGTGTGATGCCCGCCCGGCGAAATGCCAGCAGGCCTGTCTTGGGGGATTTCGGCATTCCAAAAAGCCCGCCGCGCAGGCTTTTCAGTAATGCGCGTGGGTACCGCCGGCCACGACTGGTGACGCCGTGCGGTTGCGCTGCAAATTGGTGACTCCGACCGCGGCCGCCTGCCCGCCGGATAACTGATCGTGGTGCTTTACGCTGCACACCCGGGCCAGTTGCCAACCCTCTGAACAGTCGAGGCCTGTTCATCGCTGCCTGTGTAACAACCGGTTGCTGACCGGCTTGAGGCACAGAGTATGCATTCATGCATATGCAGTCAATGCATTGATGGAAATATTTATGCGCAGGCGTTTGCCGAAATGCATGAGGGCCTTTTCGGATGTGGGTTGTAGGGCTTTTCTGAGGCCGAAAAAAAACCCGCCTGGGCGGGTTTCTCGGGTTCGAGGGAAGGTCAGCGGGCGTACATGCCCCACCAGAAGACGTGGCCCAACAGGCTGATTTGCTCTTCCTGCATCTGCTGGAAGCTGTAGTCCTCGTCGGGGTGCTCGTCACGATTGAAGCTGCGCAGACGGATACCGGTAGGCAGGCGATACACCTGTTTCACCCGCAGTTGGCCATTGTGATTGATGGCATAGAGGTCGCCATCGATGATGTCACCGATTGTGCATTTGCCGGTGTTGACGCCAACCGTGGCGCCATCGCGCAATACCGGCAGCATGCTGTTGCCACGCACCGTCACGCACTTGGCGTGGTCGAACTGCACCCCGTTGTGGCGCAGGCTGCGCTTGCCAAACCGCAGGCGCGCGTTTTCGCTTTCTTCGATGACGAATCTTCCTGATCCTGCTGCCAACTCGACCTCACGGAGAAAAGGAACGGACACCTCGTCGTCCTCGACGGGTGTTTCATCGTCCCACAAACTGATATCGCTCAGCGCGGCGTGGCCCTGGTTGGCGGCAGCCGCTTCACGCGACTCGCCAAGCTCGGCACGCCCGCGCAGCTGGTCGGTGCTCACGCCGAAATACTCGGCGATCTTCGACACATGCTTGTCGGAAGGGTCGACGATCTTCTCGCTGAGGATGCGCGACAGGGTGGATTGGGGGACGCCCGTGCGCCGGTGCAGCTCTGTCGGGGACAGGCCGTGGCGGTCGAGCAGTGCTCTGAGTACGGAGGCTACGTTGCGTTTTTGCATAGCGTGCATAATGCAACCCCGACAGACTAAATGCAATGCCTTGCATGGTCCCCGCGTGAACGACCTGGCTGGTTGCAGGCCAGCACGCCGCCGCTCTGCCGCCAAATACCTGCGTGGATTTGCCCTGCCCATTCGACCTGCGTCGGGGGGAAAAAGCCTGTACCATGAGCGGTTTCGAATTTCGCCACCAGATCACCCGCTGTAAGGCCCTGAATGTCTGATCTCTCCGCACACACCCCGATGATGCAGCAGTACTGGAAGCTGAAGAACCAGCACCCGGACCAGCTGATGTTCTACCGCATGGGCGACTTCTACGAGATCTTCTACGAAGATGCGAAGAAGGCCGCGAAACTGCTGGATATCACCCTGACCGCCCGTGGGCAGTCGGCGGGCCAGTCGATCCCCATGTGCGGGATTCCATTCCATTCGCTGGAGGGTTACCTGGCCAAGCTGGTCAAGCTCGGCGAATCGGTGGTGATCTGCGAACAGATCGGCGACCCGGCCACCAGCAAGGGCCCGGTGGAGCGCCAGGTGGTGCGTATCATCACCCCGGGCACGGTCAGCGACGAGGCGTTGCTCGATGAACGCCGCGACAACCTGATCGCCGCCCTGCTCGGTGACGAGCGCCTGTTCGGCTTGGCCGTGCTGGACATCACCAGCGGCAACTTCACCGTGCAGGAGATCAAGGGTTGGGAGAACCTGCTGGCCGAGCTCGAGCGCATCAACCCGGTGGAACTGCTGATCCCCGACGACTGGCCGCAGGGGCTGCCCGCGGAGAAGCGCGCCGGCGCCCGGCGTCGCGCGCCCTGGGATTTCGATCGTGATTCGGCGCGCAAGAGCCTCTGCCAGCAATTCGCCACCCAGGACCTCAAGGGCTTCGGCTGCGACAAGCTGACCCTGGCCATCGGCGCGGCCGGCTGCCTGCTGACCTACGCCAAGGAAACCCAGCGGACCGCCCTGCCCCATCTGCGCAGCCTGCGTCACGAGCGCATGGACGACACGGTCATCCTCGATGCCGCCAGCCGCCGCAACCTGGAGTTGGACATCAACCTGGCCGGTGGTCGCGACAACACCCTGCAATCGGTGATCGACCGCTGCCAGACCGCCATGGCCAGCCGCCTGCTGACCCGCTGGTTGAACCGCCCACTGCGCGACCTCAAGGTGCTCAAGGCACGCCAGGACTCGATCCGCTGCCTGCTGGACGGCTACCGCTTCGAGAAGCTGCAGCCCCAGCTCAAGGAAATCGGCGATATCGAGCGGATCCTGGCGCGCATTGGCCTGCGCAACGCCCGTCCGCGCGACCTGGCACGCCTGCGCGACGCCCTGGGCGCCCTGCCCGAGCTGCAGAACGCCATGGCCGAGCTGGAAGCCCCGCACCTGGCGCGCCTGGCCGCCATTACCGGCACCTACCCGGAGCTGGCCGGCCTGCTCGAGCGGGCGATCATCGACAACCCGCCAGCGGTGATCCGCGACGGCGGCGTGCTCAAGACCGGCTACGACAGCGAGCTGGACGAGCTACTGGCCATGAGCGAGAACGCCGGGCAGTTCCTGATTGACCTGGAAGCCCGCGAAAAAGCCCGCACCGGCCTGGCCAACCTCAAGGTCGGCTACAACCGCGTGCACGGCTACTTCATCGAGCTGCCCACCAAGCAAGCCGAGCAGGCACCGGCCGACTACATCCGCCGGCAGACGCTCAAGGGCGCCGAGCGCTTCATCACCCCCGAGCTCAAGGCCTTCGAGGACAAGGCGCTGTCGGCCAAGAGCCGCGCGCTGAGCCGCGAGAAGATGCTCTACGAGGCGCTGCTCGAGACCCTCATCGGCCACCTGGCGCCGCTTCAGGATAGCGCCGCGGCCCTGGCCGAGCTGGACGTGCTGAGCAACCTGGCCGAACGCGCGCTGAACCTGGACCTGAACTGCCCAAGCTTCGTCGACGAACCCTGCATGCGTATCGAGCAGGGCCGCCATCCGGTGGTCGAGCAGGTCCTGACCACGCCGTTCGTGGCCAACGACCTGGGCCTGGACGACAGCACCCGGATGCTGATCATCACCGGCCCGAACATGGGCGGTAAATCCACCTACATGCGCCAAACCGCCCTGATCGTGCTGATGGCGCATATCGGCAGCTACGTGCCTGCCGCGCGCTGCGAGCTGTCGCCGGTCGACCGCATTTTCACCCGTATCGGCTCCAGCGATGACCTGGCCGGCGGGCGCTCGACCTTCATGGTCGAGATGAGCGAAACCGCCAATATCCTGCACAACGCCACCGACCGCAGCCTGGTGCTGATGGACGAAGTGGGCCGCGGCACCAGTACCTTCGACGGCCTGTCGCTGGCCTGGGCCGCCGCCGAGCGCCTGGCCCAGCTGCGCGCCTACACGCTGTTCGCCACCCACTACTTCGAGCTGACCGTGCTGCCCGAAAGTGAGCCGCTGGTGGCCAACGTGCACCTGAACGCCACCGAGCACAACGAACGCATCGTGTTCCTCCACCATGTGCTGCCAGGGCCAGCCAGCCAGAGCTACGGCCTGGCGGTGGCGCAACTGGCGGGGGTACCCGCGGTGGTGATCCAGCGTGCCCGCGAACACCTGGGCCGGCTGGAAACCGCCAGCCTGCCCCACGAGGCGCCCGTCGTCCGCAACGACAGCGCCAGCAAGAACGCGCCTCACGTGCCGCACCAAAGCGACCTGTTCGCCAGCCTGCCGCATCCAGCCATCGAGAAGCTGGGCAAGCTGGACCTGGACGACATGACGCCGCGCCAAGCTATCGAAACGCTATATCAACTGAAAAACCTGTTATAACGGTCCACCGCGCAAGCTGGTAGAATCCGGCGCGGTTTGCGAGTGCTGCGGGTTATTAGCCTGGCCTGCAGCCACCACCGTGAACCGCGCTGCCCTGGAAGGAAGGGCAAGCTGCCGTCGCCTGAGGAGAGAATTAGAAATGACCTTCGTCGTCACCGACAACTGCATCAAATGCAAGTACACCGACTGCGTGGAAGTCTGTCCGGTGGACTGCTTCTACGAAGGCCCGAACTTCCTGGTGATCCACCCGGATGAGTGCATCGACTGTGCACTGTGCGAGCCGGAATGCCCAGCCCAGGCCATTTTCTCGGAAGACGAAGTGCCGGCTGACATGCAGGAGTTCATCGAGCTGAACGCCGAGCTCGCGGAAATCTGGCCGAACATCACCGAGAAGAAAGACGCCCTGCCGGACGCCGAAGAGTGGGATGGCAAAACTGGCAAGATCGCCGATCTGCAGCGCTGAGCACGCCCGGATACAAAAAAGGCCCGCAAGGGCCTTTTTTCATTTTCTGCAGGCAAAAAAAAGGGGCGGTTTGACCCGCCCACATTTTTTCCGTAGTCCCTGTTTGTCCCAAACATCGTCCTGATGAATCGCGTCCCGCGATGTCCTTGGCCGTCATCCTTGAAAGCCTGTGTCAGTCCGTAGACAC
Organism: Pseudomonas sp. RIT623; assembly: GCF_004519305.1. Lineage (GTDB taxonomy): Bacteria > Pseudomonadota > Gammaproteobacteria > Pseudomonadales > Pseudomonadaceae > Aquipseudomonas. The sequence goes on from NZ_SOZA01000002.1 coordinate 211,828, forward strand.
AGTTCAGATACTAGCGATTCCTCGGCAGGGAACAAGCGTCGAGTTTGTCAGGATGATTCCGGAGATACATTTTCAAACATCAACAAAATCATTAATTTTCAATTAGTTATGAAAAATTAACCATTGAAAACGACATTGATTTACTGATCCCTACAGCAATGGCTTACGCACCTGGTAAGCAAATACTTACACACGTTGTTGCCAGGGTGGCTAAATGAATATTTAGGCGGGTTGGCCGTAGTGTTCGCCAGCGAGGCTGGCGCCTGCAACACCTTATTGCTGGCAAACCAGGCAACGTACCGCGGCCAGAACGCAAACGCCCCGAACAAGTCGGGGCGTTTGCGTACCTGGCTCAGCGGCTACTGAAACAACGACTCGCTGGACAGCCCATTCTTCTCGAGGATCTCGCGCAAGCGCTTGAGGCCTTCGACCTGGATCTGCCGCACCCGCTCACGGGTCAGGCCGATCTCCAGCCCCACATCTTCCAGAGTGCTGCTCTCATGCCCACGCAGGCCAAAGCGGCGCACCACCACCTCGCGTTGCTTGTCGGTCAGCTCGCCCAGCCACTGATCGATGCTCTGCGACAGGTCGTCGTCCTGCAGCAGCTCGCACGGGTCGGTGGGGCGGTCATCGGTCAGGGTGTCGAGCAGGGTCTTGTCCGAGTCCGGGCCGAGCGAGACATCCACCGACGACACCCGTTCGTTAAGGCCGAGCATGCGCTTGACCTCGGCCACCGGTTTTTCCAGCAGGCTGGCGATTTCTTCCGGCGACGGCTCGTGGTCGAGCTTTTGCGTCAGCTCCCGCGCGGCACGCAGGTAGACGTTGAGCTCCTTGACCACATGGATGGGCAGGCGGATGGTGCGGGTCTGGTTCATGATCGCCCGCTCGATGGTCTGGCGGATCCACCAGGTCGCATAGGTCGAGAAGCGGAAGCCACGCTCAGGGTCGAACTTCTCCACCGCGCGAATCAGGCCCAGGTTGCCTTCCTCGATCAGGTCGAGCAACGACAGACCACGGTTGACGTAGCGGCGGGCGATCTTGACCACCAGGCGCAGGTTGCTTTCGATCATGCGCTTGCGACCGGCAGGGTCGCCTTTTTGCGAGAGACGCGCGAAATGCACTTCTTCCTCTGGCGAGAGCAGAGGCGAAAAGCCGATTTCGTTGAGATACAGCTGCGTGGCGTCGAGCGCCCGGCTGTAATCGATGTACTTGTGCTGCTTGAGCGATGCGCCCTGTTTCGACTTGGTCCGAACCGAAGGTACAGCAGGTTCGTCTGACACCACATCCGTTTCCAAAACGATGCCCGTCTCCATCAGTAGGAGGTCATCGTCGATGTCAAACTCCGGCACTTCTTTACTGAGAGCCATTGTTATAGTCCTTTGCTGAGTTCGAACTCAGACTCGAGCGTCACCCTTCCATGGCAGCGCTGGAGCCTGTCCCCTCTACATCCAAGGAACAGGCCGGGACATTGATCAACGGCGTGGCAGGAACTGGAGTGGGTCGACGGGTTTGCCCTGGCGGCGAATCTCGAAATGCAGCTTCACCCGATCAGTGCCCGTGGACCCCATTTCTGCGATCGTCTGCCCTGCCTTGACCTGCTGCCCCTCCCGAACCAAAAGCCTGCGGTTGTGGCCGTAGGCACTGACGTAGGTATCGCTGTGTTTGATGATGATGAGCTCGCCATAGCCCCTCAAGCCACTGCCGGCGTAGACCACCGCTCCATCAGACGCAGCAAAAACAGGCTGTCCCAAATCACCGGCGATATCAATGCCTTTATTCAAACTACCGTTTGAAGCGAATTTTCCAATCAACACGCCGTTCGCCGGCCATGTCCAACCGCCGACGGCACGCTCTGCGGCGGGCACCTGAGCAACCGTTTGCGAGGCGCTGGAAGAGGCAGGCGTGGCACTTTTGCCCTTACCTGCGGACGGCGGTGGAGTACCGACAGGACGGCGGATGACCGTGGTCTTGCTCGACGACGAAGGGCTGCTGACGACCGTGGTGCTGCCCCCCGCGCCGCTGCTGAAACGAATCGGCTGGCCGGGGCGGATGGTGTAGGGCGCGGCGATGTTGTTGCGCGCCGCCAGCTCCTTGTAGTCCCAGCCATAGCGGAAGGCGATGGAGAACAAGGTGTCGCCCGGCTTGACGATGTACTGCCCCGAGGTGACGGTCGGGCGCTTGGGCGCCGCGTTGTTGCGGTCGACCACGCGCGCGCCGTTCGAGCCGGTGCTGGAACAGCCGGCCAGCAAGGTCCCCATGGCCAGCGCCAGCACCAGAAGCTTCAACCCCGACCGATCCTTGCGCTGCCGCATGACTGTGTGACCCACCCGCGCTCCCCTCATGGTGCCTGAATACGACGATACGAAATGCAATATTGTTTCAATTATAACCGAGCCGGCGCCCCAGGGGTGGCTCGCAGTTGGACCGACGCTCGGCGGTGGCCACGCCAGATAGACAGGGCCGGCGCGCAGTAATTCGTCGCGCGTGCAAATATTCCGAGGTCGCTCAGGCCAGCGGGCCGTTGAGCAGCGGCACGAAGCGTACCGCCCCGAGCACACGGCGCGAGAAACCATGCTCCTCGCGCACGATCAGCATCAACTGCTGGGCCTCCCCCGCCGGGCCCACCGGGATCACCATGCGCCCACCGGGGGCCAGCTGGTCGAGCAGGGCCTGGGGGACTTCCGGCGCCACGGCGGTGACGATGATGCCGTTATAAGGCGCCAGCGCCGGCCAGCCTTCACAACCATCGCCCCAGCGGAACACCACGTTGCGCAGGTTGAGCTCGACCAGGCGTTCCTTGGCCCGGTCCTGCAGGACCTTGATCCGTTCCACCGAGAACACCCGTTCCACCAGCTGGGCGAGGATCGCCGTCTGGTAGCCCGAGCCGGTGCCGATCTCCAGCACCTTGTCCAGGGGCCCGGCCTCCAGCAGCAGTTCGCTCATGTGCGCGACCATGAACGGCTGGGAGATGGTCTGGTTGTGGCCGATCGGCAGCGCGGTGTCTTCGTAGGCGCGATGAGCCAGGGCCTCGTCGACGAACAGGTGGCGCGGGGTGCGGCGAATGACCTCGAGCACTTTAGCGTTGGACACGCCCTCCTCGTACAAGCGCTGGATCAACCGCTCACGGGTGCGCTGGGAGGTCATGCCGATCCCGCGCCGCATCAGATCGTCCTGCTCGCGCATCAGAGCACGCCCTCCAGCCAGCCCTCGAAACGCTCGAAGGCGTCGTTGAAGGTGCGGTCCAGCTGCAATGGTGTGATCGACACGTAGCCTTGCATCACCGCATGGAAGTCGGTGCCCGGGCCGCCGTCCTCGGCATCGCCGGCCACGGCGATCCAGTAGCCTTCCTTGCCCCGCGGGTTGACCACCTTGGTTGGGGCCGCAGCCCGGGCGCGGTGCCCCAGACGGGTAAGCTGGATGCCACGGATATGCTCCAGCGGCAGGTTGGGAATATTGACGTTGAGCACGGTGCGCGGCGGCAACTCCAGGCGCGACTGCGCCTCGACCAGGCGCCGGGCGATGTAGGCGGCGGTCGGCAGGTTGTCGGGCAGGCGCGACAGCAGCGAGAAGGCCAGCGAGGTGCCACCGAGGAAGCGCCCCTCTAACGCCGCAGCCACCGTGCCCGAATACAGCACGTCGTCCCCCAGGTTGGCTCCCAGGTTGATGCCGGACACCACCATGTCGGGGGTTTCCGGCAGCAGGCCGTTGAGTCCCAGATGCACGCAGTCGGTCGGCGTGCCATTGAGGCTGATGAAGCCGTTGGCCAGGGTCTGCGGGTGCAGCGGCCGGTCCAGCGTCAGCGAACTGCTGGCGCCGCTCTTGTCTTGATCCGGGGCAATCACCACGCACTCGGCGTAGTCCGCCAGCGCAGCATGCAGCGCGGCGAGGCCGGGCGCGGTAACACCGTCGTCATTCGAAATCAGAATACGCATGGGCTGTCCGTCTGCCCTGCCGGCACCAGATCGACGAGTTCGCGCACCACCACGGTGGCGAAGCATCCGGCCGGAAGGACGAATTCCAGTTGCAGGATATCAGGCTCGGGATAATGCCACGTCAGCCGCCCAATAGGGAGCCGCAGGATGCGCCGTTCGTGATCCATGCCCGCTCGCGCCAGCCAATCGCACAGCGCTGGATGGCGCGCGGCGACCGCGGATTCGAGCGCCAGGGCCGCGCCCTGGCTAGGTGCCGCGCCCACGCCCCACAGCGGCCCGGTCGGGTGCAGGTCGAGAATGGCCAGGCGTGGATCGTTGCATTCGGCCTCACCGGCCACGAAGAAGCTGCGCTTGTCGGTGAAGGCCAACAGGTCGCCGACCTGGGCGCGCTGCCAACTACCGTCGGCGACACGCTCGGCCAGCACCTGGTTGAACAGGTAGCTGCGCCCGGCGGACAGCAGCCGCGAACGGAGGTTGCGCTGCTCGGGCAATGCCTGGCGCGCGGCCCAGCTCTGGGCGTCGTGCACGTTGCCGCCGGCATGGCCGAAGCGCTGGGCGCCGAAGTAGTTCGGCACACCGTGCTGTTTAAGGTGCTCAAGACGGGCGTCGATGGCCGCATGATCGGCTTGCAGCGCAGTCAGGCGCAGGGTGAAGCCGTTGGCCGAATGGGCGCCGCGTTGCAGCTTGCGCTGGTGGCGCACCTGCTTGAGCACGCGCAGGGTATCGTCCTCGGCCCGGGACAAGTCCGGGTCGGCCTTGCCCGGCAGGTGCAGGCTGAACCACTGGCGGGTCAGGGCCTGGCGGTCCTTGAGCCCGGCGTAGCTGATGGCACGCACCGGCACGCCAGCAGCGCGGGCCAGGCGTCGGGCCGCTTCCTCGGTGTTGAGGTCGCGCTTCTCGACCCACAGCCACAGGTGCTCGCCCTGGCCGGACAGCGGGATGTCGAGCACTTCGTCGACCTGGAAATCATCGGCCACGGCCTTGAGCACCGCAGTGCCCAATGCTTCGCCCGAGGCCCGTGGCCCCAGCAGTTGCAGGTCGTTCATGCGCGCAGCAGCAGGGCGACCGCGTGCACGGCAATGCCCTCCTCACGGCCGGTGAAGCCCAGCTTTTCCTCAGTGGTGGCCTTGACGTTGACCTGGTCGAGTTCGACCTGCAGGTCGCCGGCGAGGTACTGGCGCATGGTTTCGATATGCGGCGCCATGCGTGGGGCCTGGGCGATGATGGTGGCGTCGATATTGCCGACCCTCCAGCCCTTTTCACCGACGATGCGCACCACATGGCGCAGCAGCTCGCGGCTGTCGATGCCCTTGAAGCGCGCGTCGGTGTCGGGGAAATGCTTGCCGATATCGCCCAGCGCCGCGGCGCCCAGCAGGGCATCGCTCACCGCATGCAGCAGCACGTCGCCGTCGGAATGGGCCAGCAGGCCGTATTTATGGGGGATACGCACCCCGCCCAGGGTAATGAAATCACCGTCGCAGAAACGATGGACATCGTAGCCGTGGCCAATACGCATAGAAGAACGCCCTGATTGAGTCAGGGCGTGATTCTACCTGCTTTGCAGGGGCTTGGGCGGATGTGTTTGGGGCTGTACGGGCCTCGTTCGCCGGCAAGCCGGCTCCTACGAAACCCGGTAGGAGCCGGCTTGCCGGCGAACAGGGCCTGCTGGGCTACCCCCTGCCCAACGCCACCGCGTGATGGCGCAGGTGTTCATCGATGAAGCTGGCGATGAAGTAGTAGCTGTGGTCATACCCCGGCTGCAGGCGCAGGGTCAGCGCATGACCACCTTTGCGTGCCGCCTGCTCCAGTGTTTCAGGCTTGAGCTGCTTCTCGAGGAAGTCGTCACGGTCGCCCTGGTCCACCAGCAATGGCGGACACTCACCGGAAGGGGTTTCGGCCAGCAGCACGCTGGCATCCCACTCGCGCCAGCGTGAACGGTCTTCACCGAGGTAGCGCGAAAACGCCTTCTCGCCCCACGGGCAATCCATCGGGTTGCTGATCGGCGAAAACGCCGACACCGAACGGTAGCGGCCCGGGTTGCGCAAGGCACAGACCAGCGCGCCATGCCCGCCCATCGAGTGACCACTGATACTGCGCTGTTCGGACGCCGGGAAGTACGCTTCGATCAACGCCGGCAACTCATGTACCACGTAGTCATGCATGCGGTAGTGCTGCGCCCAGGGCTGCTGGGTAGCGTTGACGTAGAAGCCGGCGCCCTGGCCGAAGTCCCAGGCGCCGTCCGGATCCCCCGGCACCTGCTCGCCGCGCGGGCTGGTGTCCGGGGCGACGATGATCAGCCCAAGCTCGGCGGCCAGGCGCTGGGCGCCGGCCTTGTGCATGAAGTTCTCGTCGGTGCAGGTCAGGCCGCTGAGCCAGTACAGCACCGGCAGCTTCTCGCCCTGCTCGGCCTGGGGCGGCAGGTATACGGCGAACACCATGTCGCAGCCAAGCACCTTGGAGCTGTGCCGGTAACGCTTGTGCCAGCCGCCGAAGCTTTTTTGGCAAGAGATGTTTTCCAGCGTCATGGCAGGGCCTCAGAAGTGGATCACGCTGCGGATGCTCTTGCCTTCGTGCATCAGGTCGAAGGCCTTGTTGATATCCTCCAGCCCCATGGTGTGGGTGATGAAAGTGTCCAGCGGGATCTCGCCCTTCTCGGACATCTCGACATAGCTGGGCAGCTCGCTGCGACCACGCACGCCGCCGAACGCCGAACCGCGCCAGACACGACCGGTGACCAGTTGGAACGGACGGGTGGCGATTTCCTGGCCGGCACCAGCCACGCCGATGATCACCGACTCGCCCCAGCCCTTGTGGCAGCATTCCAGCGCCGCGCGCATCAATTGCACATTACCGATGCACTCGAAGGAGAAGTCCACGCCACCGTCGGTGAGGTCGACGATCACTTCCTGGATCGGGCGGTCGTAGTCCTTGGGGTTGATGCAATCGGTAGCGCCCAGCTGGCGGGCGATCTCGAACTTGGCCGGGTTGATGTCGATGGCAATGATGCGCGACGCCTTGGCTTTTACCGCGCCAATCACCGCCGACAAGCCGATGCCGCCCAGGCCGAAGATGGCCACGGTATCGCCGGGCTTGACCTTGGCAGTGTTAAGCACCGCGCCGATCCCGGTGGTCACGCCACAACCGAGCAGGCAGACCTTCTCCAGTGGTGCTTCCTTCTGGATCTTGGCCACGGAAATTTCCGGCAGCACGGTGTACTCGGAGAAGGTCGAGGTGCCCATGTAGTGGAACAGCTGCTGGCCCTTGTAGCTGAAGCGGGTGCTACCGTCAGGCATCAGGCCCTTGCCCTGGGTGGCGCGAATGGCCTGGCACAGGTTGGTCTTGCCAGACAGGCAGAACTTGCACTTGCCACACTCGGGGGTATACAGCGGGATCACATGGTCGCCCACGGCAACCGAGGTGACGCCCTCGCCCACCGCTTCGACGATCGCCCCGCCTTCATGGCCGAGGATCGATGGGAAGATGCCTTCCGGGTCGGCGCCAGACAGGGTGTAGGCGTCGGTATGGCAAACCCCCGAAGCGACCACCCGCAGAAGCACTTCGCCGGCCTTGGGCATGGCCACGTCGACTTCGACGATTTCCAGGGGTTTCTTGGCCTCGAAGGCTACGGCAGCACGGGACTTGATCATCAAAGGTCTCCAGACAGGGTGTGGAATTTCAGTCTTGCAGTGTAATTCACCGCTTTTTTATGAATAATCCAGCAGATCACAAAACATTATTGCCATACAGGGATAATCAATGAGCAGTCGCTGGGAAGGCATCGACGAGTTCGTCGCCGTTGCCGAGTCAGGCCAGTTCACCGCGGCTGCCGAGCGCCTGGGGGTGTCCTCGTCGCATATCAGCCGCCAGATCGCTCGCCTCGAAGAGCGCTTGCAGACCCGACTGCTGTACCGCAGCACCCGGCGGGTCACGCTGAGCGAGGCAGGCCAGACCTTCCTGCAGCATTGCCAGCGCCTGCAGGATGGTCGCGAAGAGGCCCTGCGCGCCATGGGCGACCTGGCCAGCGAACCCAAGGGCTTGCTACGCATGACCTGCGCCGTGGCCTACGGCGAACGCTTCATCGTGCCGCTGGTGACTCGGTTCATGGGCCAGTATCCACAACTGCGGGTCGAAGTGGAGTTGAGCAACCGCACCCTCGACCTGCTGCATGAGGGCATGGACCTGGCCATCCGCCTGGGCCGCTTGCAGGACTCCCGGCTGGTGGCCACGCGACTGGCGCCGCGACGCATGTACCTGTGCGCATCGCCCGCTTACCTGGAGCGCTATGGGCGGCCTCACAGCCTTTCGGAGCTGGCGCGGCACAATTGCCTGGTCGGTAGCTCCGATCTATGGGCGCTGCAGCAGGACGGGCGTGAGTTCAGCCAGCGGGTGCAGGGCAACTGGCGCTGCAACAGCGGGCAGGCGGTGCTGGATGCGGCATTGCAGGGGATGGGGTTGTGCCAGCTGCCGGACTACTACGTGCTCGAGCACTTGCACAGCGGGGCGCTGGTGTCACTGCTGGAGGGGCACCAACCGCCGAATACAGCGGTGTGGGCGTTGTATCCGCAGCAGCGGCATCTGTCGCCGAAGGTGCGGCGGTTGGTGGACTATCTCAAGGAAGGGTTGGCGCAGTTGCCGGAGTATCGCAGCACTCCCCTGTAGGAGCGGGCTTGGCCCGCGAAGCAGCCAGCGCGTGGCATGGCACCGGCATTGCCGGTGTTCGCGGGGCAAGCCCGCTCCTACAGAGGCGGTGCCAGGTCGGGCGCTCAGCGGCGCCCGGCCCAGCGCTGGCGCAACCACTCCAGGTCTTCCGGACGGGTCACCTTGATATTGTCGCTGCGCCCTTCGACCAGGCGCGGCGCATGACCGGCCCACTCGATAGCGGACGACTCGTCGGTGACCGCCACATCGGACACCAGGCACTCGGCCAACGCCCGATGCAACATGCCGAGGCGAAACATCTGCGGGGTGTAGGCCTGCCAGACGGTGCTGCGATCGACCGTGGCAGCCACCCTACCCTCGCAGTCGGCACGCTTGAGCGTGTCCCGAGCGGGTACGGCGAGCAATCCACCGACGGGATCTTCAGCCAGGGCTGACAGCAACTTGTCCAGATCGCCACGCGCCAGATTCGGCCGCGCGGCGTCGTGCACCAGCACCCAGTCGTCATCCGACGCGCCCTGGGCATGCAGCAGCAATAGCGCATTGAGCACCGAATCTGCACGCTCGTGACCGCCCGGCGCGCGCTGGATACGCGAATCGCTGGCGCTACGCAGGCCGGGCCAGTAAGGGTCATCTTCGGCAATGCTGACCACCACGCCCTTGAGCATGGGATGGTCGAGGAAACAGTCGAGGCTATGCTCGAGAATGGTCTGCCCGCCTAACTGCAGGTACTGCTTGGGGCGGTCGGCAGCCATGCGGGCACCTACGCCCGCGGCGGGAATCACGGCCCAGAAGGCCGGCAATACGTGGGTCATTTCTGCGGCAACTGGTAGAGGGTTTCGCCCTCCTTGACCATCCCCAACTCATGACGAGCCCGTTCTTCCACGGTCTCCATACCTTTCTTCAACTCCAGTACCTCGGCGTCGAGCACGCGGTTGCGCTCCAGCAAACGTTCGTTTTCCGCATGCTGGTCGGCAATCTGCTGCTTGAGCTCGGTCACTTGCGCCAGGCTGCCATTACCGACCCAAAGGCGATATTGCAGGCCACCGAGCAACAGGAGCAGGACGAGGAACAACCAATAGGGACTGCGCATGAAGATATCCAGGGTAAAAAAGGCCGCCGCAGCGAGCTTCCGATAGCACGAAGCCTGGCCAAGGCCAGGCTTCGTCGACAGAAACCCGTGGGAAACGCCTGAAAATTCAGTATGAACTTTCAGGCTGCCCCGGCTGCTGCCTTTTTACCATCTCTTGCTCAGCCGCGAAACTCGGCGCGACCGCGATAGACGGCCTTGGCACCCAGTTGCTCTTCGATGCGCAGCAGCTGGTTGTACTTGCTGACGCGGTCGGAGCGGCACAGCGAGCCGGTCTTGATCTGGCCTGCGGCGGTACCCACGGCCAGGTCGGCGATGGTCGAGTCTTCGGTTTCACCGGAACGGTGCGAGATCACCGCGGTGTAACCAGCGGCCTTGGCCATCTGGATGGCTTCCAGGGTTTCGGTCAGCGAGCCGATCTGGTTGAACTTGATCAGGATCGAGTTACCGATGCCCTTCTCGATGCCTTCCTTGAGGATCTTGGTGTTGGTGACGAACAGGTCATCGCCGACCAGTTGCACCTTCTCGCCGACCTTGTCGGTGAGGATCTTCCAGCCAGCCCAGTCCGACTCGTCCAGGCCGTCTTCGATCGAGATGATCGGGAAGCGCTCGGTCAGGCCCTTCAGGTAGTCGGCGAAGCCTTCGGCGTCGAACGACTTGCCTTCGCCGGACAGGTTGTACTTGCCGTCTTCGTAGAACTCGGAAGCCGCGCAGTCCAGCGCCAGGGTCACATCGGTGCCCAGCTTGTAGCCGGCTTTTTCCACGGCTTCGGCGATGGCGCCCAGGGCGTCTTCGTTGGAAGCCAGATTCGGCGCGAAACCACCTTCGTCACCCACGGCGGTGTTCAGGCCACGGGCCTTGAGCACGGCTTTGAGGTGGTGGAAGATTTCGGTGCCCATGCGCAGGCCGTCGGAGAAGGTCTTGGCGCCAACCGGCTGGACCATGAACTCCTGGATATCGACGTTGTTGTCGGCGTGCTCGCCGCCGTTGATGATGTTCATCATCGGCACCGGCATGGAGTACTGGCCCGGGGTACCGTTGAGGTTGGCGATGTGCGCGTACAGCGGCAGGTCCTGGTCCTGGGCGGCGGCCTTGGCGGCGGCCAGCGAGACGGCGAGGATGGCGTTGGCGCCCAGCTTGGCTTTGTTCTCGGTGCCGTCCAGCTCGATCATGGCGCGGTCCAGGGCTTTCTGGTCCGATGGGTCCTTGCCCAGCAGCAGGTCACGGATCGGGCCGTTGATGTTGGCGACAGCCTTCAGCACGCCCTTGCCCAGGTAACGGCTCTTGTCGCCATCACGCAGCTCCAGCGCTTCGCGCGAGCCAGTGGAAGCACCCGACGGCGCGCAAGCGCTGCCGATGATGCCGTTGTCGAGCAGGACATCGGCTTCCACGGTGGGGTTGCCACGCGAATCGAGAACTTCACGACCTTTGATGTCGACGATCTTTGCCATTGTTGTAAGCACTCCAGAATTGACGAAAACAACGCAGCTTTTGGGAATTCTTGCCGTTCACCAGGCGACATGGCACGGGCAGGCCTGGGGAAGGGAGCCCCCTGACCGATAGGTCAGGGGGTGGAACGGGCGGTACTTTACCCGAGAAATGAGCTTTACGCGGTTTCTACCGTCGGAAAACTTTTCACCAGGTCGTCCAGTTGCTTGAGCTGGGCCAGGAACGGCTCCAGCTTGTCCAGGCGCAAGGCGCACGGGCCGTCGCACTTGGCGTTGTCCGGGTCCGGGTGGGCCTCGAGGAACAACCCGGCCAGGCCCTGGCTCATGCCGGCCTTGGCCAGGTCGGTGACCTGGGCGCGGCGGCCACCGGCGGAGTCGGCGCGACCACCCGGGGTCTGCAGCGAGTGGGTCACGTCGAAGAACACCGGGTACTCGAACTCCTTCATGATGCCGAAGCCGAGCATGTCCACAACGAGGTTGTTGTAGCCGAAGCTCGAACCACGCTCGCAGAGGATCAGCTGGTCGTTGCCGGCCTCGACGCACTTGGCGAGGATATGCTTCATCTCGTGGGGCGCGAGGAACTGCGCCTTCTTGATGTTGATCACAGCGCCGGTCTTGGCCATCGCCACGACCAGGTCGGTCTGGCGCGACAGGAAGGCCGGCAGCTGGATGATGTCGCACACCTTGGCCACCGGTTCGCATTGGTAGGGCTCGTGCACGTCGGTGATCACCGGCACATTGAAGGTGCGTTTGATCTCCTCGAAGATTTTCAGGCCTTCTTCCATGCCCGGGCCGCGGTACGAATTGACCGACGAGCGGTTGGCCTTGTCGAAGCTGGCCTTGAACACGTACGGGATGCCGAGTTTTTCGGTGACCCGCACGTATTCCTCGCAGACCTTCAGGGCCAGGTCACGGGACTCCAGGACGTTCATGCCGCCGAACAGGACGAACGGCTTGTCGTTGGCGATCTCGATGTTACCGACGCGAATGATCTTCTGAGTCATGGATCAGGCCTTGTTCTTCTGTGCCAGGGCCGCCTTGACGAAGCCGCTGAACAGCGGGTGACCGTCACGCGGGGTGGAGGTGAACTCCGGGTGGAACTGGCAGGCGACGAACCATGGGTGGTCCTTCGACTCGACCACTTCGACCAGCGCGCCGTCTTCGGAGCGGCCGGATACCTGCAGGCCAGCCTCGACCAGCTGCGGCAGCAGCACGTTGTTGACTTCGTAGCGGTGACGGTGACGCTCGGTGATGATGTCCTTGCCGTAGCAGTCATGGACCTTGGAGCCGGCCGCCAGCTGGCAATCCTGCGCGCCCAGGCGCATGGTGCCACCCAGGTCGGACGCTTCGGTACGGGTTTCGACCGCGCCGGTGGCATCGGCCCACTCGGTGATCAGGCCGACTACCGGGTGGCCGCTGTTGCGGTCGAACTCGGTGGAGTTGGCGTCTTTCCAGCCCATCACGTTACGGGCGAATTCGATCACGGCAACCTGCATGCCCAGGCAGATGCCCAGGTACGGGACCTTGTTCTCACGGGCGTACTGCACCGCGGTGATCTTGCCTTCGACGCCGCGCAGGCCGAAACCACCCGGCACCAGGATGGCATCGGCGCCTTCGAGCAGGCTGGTGCCCTGGTTCTCGATGTCTTCGGAGTCGATGTAGCGCAGGTTGACCTTGGTGCGGTTGGTGATGCCGGCGTGGCTCATCGCTTCGATCAGCGACTTGTACGCGTCCAGCAGCTCCATGTACTTGCCGACCATGGCGATGGTCACTTCCTGCTCAGGGTTGAGCTTGGCATCGACCACCTTGTCCCACTCGGACAGGTCGGCGCTGTTGCACTGCAGGCCGAAGCGCTCGACGACGAAGTCGTCCAGGCCCTGGGCATGCAGCACGCCTGGGATCTTGTAGATGGTGTCGACGTCTTCCAGCGAAATCACCGCACGCTCTTCGACGTTGGTGAACAGCGCGATCTTGCGGCGCGACGAGGCGTCGACCGGGTGGTCGGAGCGGCAGATCAGCACGTCAGGCTGCAGACCGATGGAGCGCAACTCCTTGACCGAGTGCTGGGTTGGCTTGGTCTTGGTCTCGCCGGCGGTGGCGATGTACGGGACCAGGGTCAGGTGCATCAGCATGGCGCGCTTGGAGCCCACTTCGACGCGCAGCTGGCGGATGGCCTCGAGGAACGGCTGCGACTCGATGTCGCCCACGGTGCCGCCGATCTCGACCAGCGCGACGTCGGCATCGCCGGCGCCCTTGATGATGCGGCGCTTGATTTCGTCGGTGATGTGCGGGATGACCTGGATGGTCGCGCCCAGGTAGTCGCCACGGCGCTCTTTACGCAGCACGTGCTCGTAGATGCGGCCGGTGGTGAAGTTGTTGTTCTGGGTCATCGTGGTGCGGATGAACCGCTCGTAGTGGCCCAGGTCGAGGTCGGTTTCGGCGCCGTCATGGGTGACGAACACTTCGCCGTGCTGGAACGGGCTCATGGTGCCCGGGTCGACGTTGATGTACGGGTCCAGCTTGAGCATGGTGACCTTCAGGCCCCGCGCTTCCAGGATGGCCGCCAGGGAAGCCGAGGCAATGCCTTTCCCCAATGAAGAAACAACACCGCCCGTGACGAATATGTAGCGCGTCATGAAAAACCCTAGAAGTCTGCGTTAAGGCGGTCAGCGCCGCCGGAGAAAGCGAAGGAAGGCCGAAGCCCCCGATCACCTGCGTCAATCACAGTGCATCTCGAAAAACTGCCGCGTCTGTACAGACCAGGGGTATCCCCGGCATGGAGCTCGCTCGTCATTTTAAGAAATCAGCCCAGCAAAAAACTGCTTGGTAATCGGCAACCTCTGTGTTTTCGCGGAACCCACAGAAGCTGTATCAAGAAGGGAGGGTAGTCTACCTGAATGTACCCTTCAGCTCAAACCTTGCACGTTCGTCGGTGGCTGCCAGTGCAGTTGGCAATCTGCCAATGCCAGCTCGGGCAGGTTGGCCACCGCCAGCAACTGCTCGCCGCGATATAGCAACGGCAGGCGCGAGCGCACGAAGTGCGGGATCTGCGCCTCGTTGAGCAAGCGCTTGAGATCGCGCCGGCCGCGCCCTGGAATATCCAGCACTTCGCCACCTTGGCGATAGGCGATGCGCAGGCCGGCGCCCTCGGCGCGAGCTGCAAGCCAGACCTGGCCGTTACCCGGCAGCACCAGCGGCTGCGATGGATTCGGCCAGGCCTGCTCGCCAATCGGCGCTACCAGCCATTGTCCGTCCAGCCACCAGATGCGCCCATGGCCGCGCTGCACTTGACCGTCGGTCAGACGCCAGAGCGGACAGGCATCGCCGGCGGCGTCACGCAGGTCGTTCCAGCCAGCCCAGTGGCGACTGTCCGGCAGGCGGGTACGGTGGCTGAGCCAGGATTGCAGGGCATTGCGCTGGCGCGCCGGCGACAGGGCCTTGAGCACGGCGAGGTCAAGAGAGGCCAGGCCGAGCCAGGGCAGCGGCGCATTGTCGCAGGCCGGGGCCAGGTCGCTGGCGGCCAGCTCGTCGAGCAAGCCCAGCGCCTCGCCCAGGTGCTCGGCACTGCGCGCCAGATTGGCGTCCACTTGCGGCCAGCGACCGCGCAACAGCGGCAGGGCCTCGCCACGGAGGAAGTTGCGGGCAAAGGCCGTGTCGTCATTGGACGGGTCATCGACCCATACCAGCCCGTGAGTGTCGGCGTAGGCCTGCAACTGCTGGCGCGACAGCCCCAGCATCGGCCGCACCAGGCTACCCTGCCCCAGAACCCGATGCTCCGGCATGGCGGACAATCCGCGCAGGCCGGCACCGCGCAGCAGGCGAAAAAGCAGGGTCTCAGCCTGATCGTCACGGTGCTGCCCCGTGAACAACACCGCGCCAGCGCCCAGTCGCTTTACAAAGGCTTCATAGCGGGCATTGCGGGCCGCCTGCTCGAGGCTGGCGCCGGGGGCGACCCGGACAGGGATTACCTCAAGCTCGACACCCAGGGTGGCACACACCGCTCGGCAGTGATCGGGCCAGGCGTCGGCGGCGGCTTGCAGGCCGTGATGGATATGGATGGCGCGCAGGGGCGGCGTTGAATGGTTGCGAGAGTAATCAGCGAGCTGGTGCAGGAGGACAGTGGAGTCCAGGCCGCCAGAGAAGGCGACGTACCAGGCGGGAGCATTGAGCCAAGGGGTGAGGTTGAACATCAGGGCCTCACAGGGCTTGAGATCGCCGGGGTCGCTTTGCGCCCCTTTCGCGACACAAGGCCGCTCCTACAAGGGATCGCGGTCGCCTGTAGGAGCGGCCTTGTGTCGCGAAAGGGCCGCGAAGCGACCCCCGCAATGCATCAGAGGCCGTAGCTCATCAGGCGATCGTAACGGCGCTTGAGCAGCGCGTCGTTGTCGAGCTTGCCGAGCATGTCCAGCTGTTCGACCAGGTCGCCACGGATGCTCGCGGCCATCGCGGCCGGGTCGCGGTGGGCGCCACCCAGGGGCTCGCCGATGACCTTGTCGACGATGTTCAGGCTCTTCAGGCGCTCGGCGGTGATACCCATGGCCTCGGCGGCGTCGGCAGCCTTGTCGGCGGTCTTCCACAGGATCGAGGCGCAGCCTTCCGGCGAGATCACCGAGTAGGTGGAATACTGCAGCATGTTCAGCTGGTCGCACACGCCAATGGCCAGCGCGCCGCCGGAACCACCCTCACCGATCACGGTGGCGATGATCGGGGTCTTCAGGCGCGCCATCACGCGCAGGTTCCAGGCAATGGCCTCGCTCTGGTTGCGCTCTTCGGCGTCGATGCCCGGGTAGGCACCCGGGGTGTCGATGAAGGTCAGGATCGGCATCTTGAAGCGCTCGGCCATTTCCATCAGGCGGCAGGCCTTGCGGTAGCCTTCCGGGCGCGGCATGCCGAAGTTACGGCGGACCTTCTCGCGCACTTCGCGGCCCTTCTGGTGGCCGATGACCATGACCGGCTTGTCGTTCAGGCGCGCGGTACCGCCGACGATCGCGGCGTCGTCGGAGAAGTGACGGTCGCCGTGCAGCTCTTCGAACTCGGTGAAGATGTGGTCGATGTAGTCGAGCGTGTACGGACGGCGCGGGTGACGGGCCAGGCGGGCGATCTGCCAGCTGGTCAGGTTGCCGAAGATGCTCTCGGTCAGGGTGCTGCTCTTGTCTTGCAGACGGGCAATTTCATCGCTGATGTTCAGCGAGTTGTCGTTGCCCACCAGGCGCAGCTCTTCGATCTTGGCTTGCAGGTCGGCAATCGGCTGTTCGAAATCGAGGAAATTCGGGTTCATAGGCTTCCGTCTTGGGTCTACGGCCAGGCGGCCGGCCGGTGGATCCGTTTGGCGCCCTACCTTAAGGGATCAGGCGCATAAAGGTCGAGATTAAAATGCGTCGTTTCAACGGTATTGCAGGAAGACGTTCTCACGTCCGAACTGGTCACGCAGTGCCTGAATCAGCCCATCGGCGGGGTCGATGCACCACTGGTCGCCGAATTGCAGCATGGCCTTGGCGTCGCTGCCGGTGTACTCCAGGGTGATCGGGCAGCCACCGCGATGGCGGGTGATCAGTTCGCCCAGCCAGCTCAGGCGGTCGCCCTTGAGCGCGTCATGGCTGATCTTCAGGCGCAGGCTCTCGGCCAGCTTGGTCCGCGCGTCCTCCATGGTCATCACGGTCTTGACCCGCAGGCGCAGGCCGCCGGAGAAGTCATCGTTGCTCACCTCCCCTTCCACCACCACCATGGCGTCGGTCTGCAGCAGGGCCTGGGCGGCCATGAAGGCGTCGGCGAACAGCGAGGCCTCGATGCGCCCTGAGCGGTCATCGAGGGTGACGAAGCCCATCTTGTCGCCCTTCTTGTTCTTCATCACCCGAAGGGCAATGATCATCCCGGCGATGGTCTGGGTATCCCGCGCGGGCTTCAGGTCGACAATGCGCTGGCGGGCGAAGCGGCGAATCTCGGTCTCGTACTCGTCGATCGGGTGACCGGTGAGGTAGAGGCCAAGGGTGTCCTTTTCGCCTTTCAGGCGCTCTTTGAGGGTCAGTTCGCGCACCTTGCGGTGGTTGGCATAGACGTCCACGTCGGCGGCGTCGAACATGCCGCCGAACAGGTCGACGTGGCCGCTGTCGGCGGTGTGCGCGGCCTGCTCGGCGGCCTTCACCGCCTCGCCCAGCGCCGACAGCAAGGTTGCGCGGTTGATGTCGATGTTGGCCTGGTAGGCCTTGATCTCGTCATGGAAATGCGGGCCCAGGCGGTCCAGTGCGCCGCTGCGGATCAGCGCGTCCAGGGTACGCTTGTTGACCCGCTTGAGGTCGATACGCTCGCAGAAATTGAACAGGTCCTTGAACGGACCGCCTTCGGCGCGCGCCTCGACGATCGCCTCCACCGGGCCTTCGCCCACGCCCTTGATCGCCCCCAGGCCATAGACGATACGGCCGTCGTTGTTGACGGTGAACTTGAAGTCGGAGAAGTTCACGTCCGGCGCGTCCAGGCGCAGCTTCATGCTGCGCACTTCCTCGACCAGCACCACGACCTTGTCGGTGTTGTGCATATCCGCAGACAGCACCGCGGCCATGAATGGCGCCGGGTGATGGGTCTTCAGCCAGGCGGTCTGGTACGACACCAGGCCGTAGGCGGCGGAGTGGGATTTGTTGAAGCCGTAGCCGGCGAATTTTTCTACCAGGTCGAAGATGTTACCGGCAAGATCGGCATCGATATTGTTGGCGACGCAGCCTTCGATGAAACCGCCGCGCTGCTTGGCCATTTCCTCGGGCTTTTTCTTACCCATGGCCCGGCGCAGCATGTCGGCGCCGCCGAGGGTGTAGCCGGCCATTACCTGGGCGATCTGCATTACCTGTTCCTGGTACAGGATGATGCCGTAGGTGGGCGCCAGTACCGGCTTGAGGCCTTCGTACTGGTAGTCCGAGTGCGGGTAGGCCAGCTCCGCGCGACCGTGCTTGCGGTTGATGAAGTCGTCCACCATGCCCGACTGCAACGGGCCGGGGCGGAACAGCGCCACCAGTGCGATGAGGTCTTCCAGGCAGTCGGGCTTGAGCTTCTTGATCAGCTCTTTCATGCCGCGCGATTCGAGCTGGAACACCGCCGTGGTCTCGGCTTTTTGCAGCAGCTCGTAGGTCTTGCGATCGTCCAGCGGGATGAAGTCGATGTTGACGTCGGGCAGGTTCTTCTTGGCCTGCTCGCGGTTGATGATCTCCATCGCCCACTTGATGATGGTCAGGGTACGCAGGCCGAGGAAGTCGAACTTCACCAGGCCCGCGGCCTCGACATCGTCCTTGTCGAACTGGGTCACCAGGCCGCCGCCCTCTTCGTCACAGGCAATCGGCGAGAAATCGGTGAGTTTGGTCGGCGCGATCACCACGCCACCGGCGTGCTTGCCGGTACCACGGGTGACACCTTCGAGCTTCAGGGCCATGTCCCAGATCTCGCGGGCATCCTCATCGCCCTTGAGGAAGTCGCGCAGGATCTCTTCCTGCTCGTAGGCCTTCTCCAGGGTCATGCCCACTTCGAACGGGATCATCTTCGACAGGCGGTCTGCCAGGCCGTAGGACTTGCCCTGCACCCGCGCCACGTCGCGCACCACCGCCTTGGCGGCCATGGTGCCGAAGGTGATGATCTGGCTTACCGCGTTGCGCCCGTAGGCCTCGGCCACGTAGTCGATCACCCGGTCGCGGCCATCCATGCAGAAGTCGACGTCGAAGTCTGGCATGGAAATACGTTCAGGGTTGAGGAAACGTTCGAACAGCAGGTCGTAGGCCAACGGGTCGAGGTCGGTGATCTTCAGCACGTAGGCCACCAGCGAGCCGGCGCCCGAGCCCCGACCAGGGCCAACCGGGACGTCGTTGTTCTTGGCCCACTTGATGAAGTCCATAACGATCAGGAAGTAACCGGGGAAGCCCATCTGGATGATGATGTCCAGCTCGAACTTCAGGCGGTCCAGGTAGACCTGGCGCTTTTCTTCGTAGTTGGGCGTGGTCTCCTTCGGCCACAGCACCGCCAGGCGCTCCTCCAGGCCTTCGTGGGAAACGTGGCGCAGGTAGTCATCGATGCCCATGCCGTTGGGCGTCGGGAAGTCAGGCAGGAAGTACTTGCCCAACTGCACGGTAATGTTGCAGCGCTTGGCGATTTCCACGGTGTTGGCGATAGCGTCCGGCAGGTCGCTGAACAGCTCGGCCATTTCCTCGGCGGACTTGAGGTACTGCTGGTCGCTGTAGCCGCGCGGGCGGCGTGGGTCGTCGAGGGTCCAGCCCTCGCCGATGCACACGCGGGTCTCGTGGGCATCGAAGTCCGATTGCTTGACGAACCGCACGTCGTTGGTCGCCACCAGCGGTGCGCCGAGTTTGTCGGCCAGGGCCACGGCGGCATGCACGTACTCCTCGTCACCTGCGCGGTTGGTGCGCTGCAGCTCGACGTAGAAGCGCTCGGGGAACATGCCCATCCAATCGGCGAGCAGGACTTCGGCCTCACCTTGGCGACCGGACATCAAGGCCATGCCGATATCGCCTTCCTTGCCTGCCGACAGGGCGATCAACCCCTCGTTGGCCGGGGCGATCCAGTCACGCTGAATGATCACCAGGCCGTTGCGCTGGCCATCGGTCCAGCCGCGCGAAATCAGTTCGGTGAGGTTGCGGTAGCCCTTGGGGTTCATCGCCAGGAAGCAGATGCGCGACAGCGGCGCCTCGGGGTCGGCCCCGGCAAGCCACAGGTCGGCGCCACAGATCGGCTTGATGCCGGCGCCCATGGCGGTCTTGTAGAACTTCACCAGCGAACACATGTTGCTCTGGTCGGTGATCGCCACCGCCGGCATGTTCATCCCCGCCAGAGCCTTGGCCAGCGGCTTGATCCGCACCAGGCCGTCGACCAGGGAGAATTCGGAATGCACGCGAAGGTGAACGAAGGAGACCGACATGGAGGATCCTGTAGCAGAGCTGAACGACAAGGGCGCGATTGTAGCGTAAATGGCGCAGGGGGATCGAAAGCATCGCGGGGCAAGCCCGCCCCCAACGCCGGATGATCAAGCGTGGGAGCGGCCTTGCCCCGCGATGGGCGGCAAACCAATCAAATCAACGAGCTGGAGACGCCCTCACGGGCCTCCCATGCCGCTCGCACCGGCGCGAACGAGCGCCGATGGATGGGCGTAGGCCCAAGCCGGGCCAAGGCCTCGAGATGCACCGGCGTCGGATAACCCTTGTGCCCACCGATCCCGTAGCCGGGGTAGATCAGCTCGAAGGCGCTCATCTCGCGGTCACGGGTGACCTTGGCCAGGATCGAGGCCGCGGCGATGGCCGGCACCTGGGAGTCGCCCTTGACCACCGGGGCCGCCGGCACTGCCAGCTTCGGGCAGCGGTTACCATCGATCAACGCCAGCTTCGGCGTGACATGCAGCCCCTCGACCGCGCGCTGCATGGCCAGCATGGTGGCCTGCAGGATATTCAGCCGGTCGATTTCCTCGACCTCGGCGCGGGCAATGCAGAAACTCAGGGCCTTTTCGCAGATTTCGTCGAACAGCGCCTCGCGCCTGGCCTCGGTGAGTTTCTTCGAGTCGTTCAGGCCAAGGATCGGCCGGGTCGGGTCGAGAATCACCGCGGCGGTGACCACCGCGCCGCACAGCGGGCCACGGCCGACCTCGTCGACACCGGCGACCAGGTCCTCGACCAGGTTGAAATCCAGTCCCATCTGCATGTCAGCGGTCCTTCAGCAGGGCGAGCACCGCGTCAGCCGCCTGGTTGGAGGCGTCGCGGCGCAGGGTGCGGTGAATCTGATCGAAGCTGTCGGTCTGCTGCGCGCCGTCCCTGAGCAACGGTGCCAAGGTTTGCGCCAGCGCTTCGCTGGTGGCGGCCTCCTGCAATAGCTCGGGCACCAGCAAGCGCTGGGCCAGCAGGTTGGGCAGCGAAACGTAGGGGCTCTTGACCATGCGCTTGAGGACCCAGTACGTCAACGGTGCCAGGCGGTAGGCCACCACCATCGGCCGCTTGTACAGCATCGCTTCCAAGGTGGCGGTCCCCGAGGCGATCAACACCGCGTCACAGGCCGCCAGGGCCTTGTGCGATTGACCGTCGAGCAGGCTCAGCGGCAAGTCGCGCCCTGCGAGCATCTGCTCGACCTGGGCACGGCGTGCAGCGTTGGCACAGGGCAACACGAATCGCACACCCGGCACCAACTCACACAGGCGCTGGGCAGCATCGAGGAACAGGGCCCCCAGGCGCCCTACTTCGCCGCCCCGGCTACCAGGCATCAGCGCGATGACCGGGCCATCGCCCAGGCCCAACCCGGCACGCGCCGCGCCACGGTCAGCCTCGAGGGGAATGGTATCGGCCAGCGGGTGGCCGACGAATCGCACCGGCACGCCCTGCTCTTCATAGAAGCGCGCCTCGAATGGCAGCAGGGTCAGCATCAGGTCGCAACCCTCGCGAATCTTCAACACACGCTTCTGCCGCCAGGCCCAGACCGAAGGGCTGACGTAGTGCACGGTCTTGATCCCGGCCTGGCGCAGTTTGAGTTCGATATTGAGGGTGAAGTCGGGAGCGTCGATGCCGATGAACACATCGGGCCGTTCGTCGATCAGCGTCTGGATCAGCAACTTGCGGCGCTTGAGCAGTTCGCGCAGACGACCGAGCACTTCCACCAGGCCCATGACCGCCAGGCGCTCCATGGGGAAGTAAGAGGTCATGCCCTCGGCTTCCATCAAGGGGCCACCAACACCGATGAAGCGCACATCAGGGTGGCGGGCCTTGATGGCACGCATCAGGCCGGAGCCGAGTATGTCGCCGCTGGCCTCGCCCGCGACCAACGCAACACAAAGCTGGCCCATGTCAGCGGGTGATGCCGCGGGCGGAGTTGGCAATCGACTGGCGGAATACGTCGACTTCAGGGAACTGGCTGACCAACTCGTCCAGCTCCTTCAATGCCTCTTCGACGGTCAGCCCCTGACGGTAGACGATCTTGTAGGCGCGGCGCAGCGCATGCAGCACTTCATCGCTGAAACCGCGGCGACGCAGGCCTTCGAAGTTCATGCTACGCGCTTCGGCGGGGCTGCCGAACACGGTGACGTAGGCCGGTACGTCCTTGCCGATCGCCGTGCCCATGCCCGAGAAGGCGTGGGCGCCGATGTGGCAATACTGGTGCACCAGGGTGTAGCCGGACAGGATAGCCCAATCGCCGACATGTACATGGCCGGCCAGGGCCGTGTTGTTGACCAGGATGCAGTGATTGCCGATCACGCTGTCGTGGCCGATGTGGGCATAGGCCATGATCAGGTTGTGATCGCCCAGGGTGGTCTCCGCACGATCCTGGATAGTGCCCCGGTGGATGGTGACACCCTCGCGGATCACGTTGTGGTCACCGATCACCAAGCGCGTCGGCTCCCCCTTGTACTTCAGGTCAGGGGTGTCTTCGCCAATCGACGAGAACTGGTAGATACGGTTGTGCTTGCCGATGCGGGTCGGCCCCTTGAGCACCACGTGCGGACCGATGACGGTGCCTTCCCCGATTTCTACATCGGGGCCTACGATCGACCAGGGACCGACCTCGACACCCGCGGCCAGCTTGGCCGAGGGGTCGATGATCGCCCGAGGGTCAATCGAACTCATAGGGAACGTTCCGCGCAGGTGATTTCTGCCGAGCAGACCGGCTTGCCGTCCACCAGGGCGCGGCACTCGAACTTCCAGATCATGCTCTTGCGGCTGAGGAACTTGGCCTCCAGCACCAGCTGGTCGCCCGGCAGCACCGGCTGACGGAAGCGCAGCTTGTCGGAGCCGACGAAGTAGTAGAGGGTGCCGTCGGCCGGTTTGGCGTCGAGCATCTTGAATCCGAGAATCCCGGCCGCCTGAGCCATCGCCTCGATGATCAACACGCCCGGCATGATCGGATGCGCCGGGAAGTGGCCATTGAAGAACGGCTCGTTGATGCTGACATTCTTGTAGGCACGAATGCTTTGAGCCTCGAAGTCCAGATCCGTGACCCGGTCCACCAGCAGGAACGGGTAACGGTGAGGCAGGTATTCGCGAATCTCGTTGATGTCCATCATTTCGGGGGGAAGCCTGTAATAAGAATAGGGAGCGCAGGTGCTGGCCACGGGCGTCTCGTGCAGATCCACAGAGACACCGGCCAGCGACTGCTCACGCTCGCTCGGAAAAAGGTATCAGCCTTCTGATGTCGGCTGGCCATCCGAGGTCACGGTGTCGACACGTTTTTCCAACTGTCCGAGACGCTTGGCCATCTCGTCCAATTGGCGAATACGCGCGGCGCTCTTGCGCCAATCAGCCAGCGGTTGCATGGCCGTACCGGACGAGTAGCCACCCGGCTCGGTAATCGAGCGGGTCACCATGGTCATTCCGGAGACGAATACGTTATCGCAAACGTCGATGTGACCGACCATTCCGACGCCACCGGCGATCATGCAGTGCTTGCCGATCTTGGTGCTACCAGAGATACCGACACAGGCGGCCATCGCCGTATGGTCGCCGACCTGGACGTTGTGGGCGATCTGAATCTGATTGTCGAGCTTGACGCCATCACCGATGCGCGTATCCGACAGGGCGCCGCGGTCCACCGCGGTGTTCACGCCGATTTCGACGTCGTCGCCCAGGGTGACGCCGCCGATCTGGGCGATCTTGCGCCAGATGCCTTTCTCGTTGGCGAAGCCGAAGCCCTCGCCGCCGATCACCGCGCCCGACTGAATCACCACGCGCTTGCCGATGCTCACGTCATGGTAAAGCGTCACTCGCGGGGCGAGCCAGCCGCCTTCACCGATCACGCAACGAGCACCGATGAAGCAGTGGGCACCGACCGTCACGTTGGCGCCGATACGCGCGCCGCTCTCGATGACCGCGAACGGACCGATACTGGCACTGGCGTCGACCTGTGCGTCATCCGCTACCACGGCGCTGGGATGAACTCCCGCCACAGCCTTGGGCTTTGGATCGAACAGGTGCGAAATGCGCGCATACGCCAGGTAAGGATCGGGCACGATCAGGGCGTTGCCGGCAAAGCCTTCGGCATCCTCGGCCTTGAGCAGCACCGCGCTGGCCTGGCTCTCGTCCAGGAACTTGCGGTACTGCTTGTTGGCCAGGAAACTCAACTGACCCTGGCCAGCCTCCTGCAAGGTGGCCAGCCCGGTGATTTCCAGCGCCTCGGGGCCGTTGAGGCTGGCCCCAAGGGCCTCGGCCAATTGGCCGAGTGTCATTGTCACGGTCATATCAACGCGCTTGGTTCATACGCTCGATCACCTGACGGGTGATGTCGTACTGCGGTTTGACGTCGATGACCGCGCCACGCTCGAGCACCAGGTCGAAGCCACCCTTCTTGATGACTTCTTCCACGGCGCCATCCAGTTTCGGCTTGAGCTGCTTGAGCATGTCGCGGTCGGCCACGGCCTTGGCTTCGTTCAGCTCCTTGGACTGGAACTGGAAGTCACGGGCCTTCTGCTTGAATTCGAGTTCCAGACGCTCGCGCTCTGGCTGAGGCATCTTGTCGCCGCCCTTGATCAGACGATCCTGGATGCCCTTGGCGCTGCTTTCCAGGCCCTTGAGCTTGGTCAGTTGCGGGCCGAACTTCTTCTCGGCATCCACGGCATACTTCTTGGCCGCGTCGGATTCCAGCAGCGCCATCTGATAGTTCAGCACGGCAACCTTCATTTCGGCGAAAGCCGGGGTGGCGACCAGCGCCGCGGCCACGAGGGCCAGTTGGGTCAACTTACGCACGATGCACTCCTGGATAATCCGTTGTCGTTATGCAAGGGCCGACCTCAGAAGGTCTGGCCCAGAGAGAATTGGAACACTTGCGTGTCGGCGTCGTCCGGCTTCTTGATCGGCATCGCCAGGCTGAAGCTCAGCGGGCCCAGCGCGGTGATCCAGGTCACGCCCAGACCGACGGAGCTGGCCATGTCCGAGAAACCGACCTTGGTGCAATCGGGCTTCGAGCCGCAGTTGGTATCGAACACATTACCCACGTCCCAGAATACCGAGGTACGCAGCGAGCGCTGATCCTTGACGAACGGCAGTGGGAACAGCAACTCGACACCACCCTGGACGAGGACGTTACCACCGAACGGCAGTGGATCCTGATCCGGGTCGGCGATGGTGCCCTGGTTGCCGGTCACCGCAGCGCCACGGCTTGGCGTACTGCGTGGGCCCAGGGTGCTGTCCTTGAAGCCGCGCACGGAGTTGAAGCCACCGGCGTAGTAGTTCTCGTAGAACGGCAGGCCCGAGGTCGAACCGAAACCATCACCATAGCCCAGTTCGGTGTGCAGGCGCAGGGTGTAGTCGTTGTTGATTGGCTTGAACAGCTGGCCGCGGTAGTCGAGCTTGTAGAACGACAGGTCGCTGCCCGGCACGGTGGTTTCCAGGGTCAGGCTCTGCGAGTGACCACGGGTGGCCAGCACGCCCTTGTTCAGGGTGGATTCGGACCAGCCGATCGACGCCTTGAAGTTGAGGAAGCTGTCGCCTTCGTCCTGGATGAACTTGAAGATCTCATCCACGGTGTAGCGACCGGTTTTCAGTTTGTCCTGCTGCACGGTCAGGCCGTAGGTCAGGCGCGAAGTCTCGCTGATCGGGTAACCGAGGCTGACACCGGCACCGAGGCTGTCCACCGCGTAGCTGGCCACGTCGACATCGAGGTCGTCGTAGTCGGTGCTGCGGTAGAAGGCGTTGTAGCCCAGGCTCACACCGTCGGCGGTGAAGTAGGGATCGACGAAGCCGAAGTTGTAGCGGGTCTGGTATTCGGAACGGGTCAGGCCGATGGAGACCTTGTTACCGGAACCCAGGAAGTTGCTCTGGCTGATCGAGCCGCCGAGGATCAAGCCGGCGCTCTGGGCGAAACCGACGCTGGCGGTGATCGAGCCGGAGGCCTGCTCCTCGACGCTGTAGTTGACGTCGACCTGGTCGTCGGTGCCTGGCACCGGCGGGGTCTCGACGTTGACTTCCTTGAAGAAGCCCAGGCGCTCGAGGCGGGTCTTGGACTGGTCGATCAGGTAGGTCGAGGCCCAGCCGCCTTCCATCTGGCGCATCTCGCGACGCAGCACCTGGTCTTCGGTCTTGGTGTTGCCGCGGTAGTTGATGCGGTTGACGTAGGCACGCTTGCCCGGATCGACGACGAACATGATGTCGACAGTGTGATCTTCGTCGTTCGGCTGTGGCACGCCGTTGACGTTGGCGAAGGTGTAACCTTCGTTACCCAGCCGGCGGGTGATCAGGTCGGACGTGGTGGTCATCACCTTGCGCGAGAACACCTGCCCCGGCTGCACCAGCAGCAACGACTTGACCTGGTCTTCCGGTACCTTGAGGTCACCGGAGAGCTTCACGTCGCGGACGGTGTACTTCTCGCCTTCGTTGATGTTGACGGTGATGTAGACGTGCTTCTTGTCCGGGGTGATCGACACCTGGGTAGAGGCGATGTCCATGTTGATGTAGCCGCGGTCCAGGTAGTAGGAACGCAGGCGCTCGAGGTCACCGGAGAGTTTTTCGCGGGCGTACTTGTCGTCGTTCTTGAAGAACGACAGCCAATTGGTGGTCTTGAGCTCGAACAGCTGGCCAAGGGTCTCGTCGTCGAAGACCGTGTTGCCCACCACGTTGATGTGCTGGATCGCGGCCACGGTGCCTTCGTTGATCTTGATCTTCAGGCCAACGCGGTTGCGCGGCTGCGGCACGACCTCGGCGTCGACCTCGGCCGAGTAGCGGCCCTGGGCCACGTACTGGCGCTGCAGCTCGTTACGCACGCCTTCGAGGGTCGCGCGCTGGAAAATTTCGCCTTCGGCCAGGCCCGACTGTTTCAGGCCCTTCATCAGGTCTTCGGTGCTGATCGCCTTGTTGCCTTCGATCTCGATGCTCGACACCGATGGGCGCTCGACCACGTTGATGATCAGGACATTGCCGTCGCGGTTCAGCTGAATGTCCTGGAAGAAGCCGGTCTTGAACAGCGAGCGGGTCGAATCGACCAGACGGCGGTCGTCGACCTGGTCACCGACGTTCAGCGGCAAGGCGCCGAACACGCTGCCGGCGGAGACCCGCTGCAAGCCGTTGACACGGATATCGGAGATGGTGAAGGACTCGGCGTGAACTTCAGCGATCATCAGTGCGGAGAGCACCGCAGTTAGCAGCAGACGTTTCATGAAGTCCTTTTATTCCAACTGGCAATAAACAACCCGCCGCGACAGGGCGGCAGGTTTTCGCGATTGAGCGAAGCTTTTTATAGTCGACCCAGATCATTGATCAGGGCGAGCAACATCACCCCGACGACCAAACTGATACCGATCTGGACCCCCCAACCTTGCACCCGATCCGAGAGCGGACGACCGCGCGCCCACTCGATCAGGTAGAACAGCAAATGCCCCCCATCCAGTACCGGGATGGGCAGCAGGTTCAGAACCCCCAGGCTTATGCTCAGATAGGCCAGGAAATTCAGGAAATCCCCGACGCCCGACTGGGCTGAAGCGCCCGCCACTTTAGCAATGGTTATCGGTCCGCTCAAGTTTTTTACCGAGAGCTCCCCGAACAGCATTTTCTTCAGCGATTCGAGGGTCAGAACACTCATGTTCCAGGTGCGCGAAAGGCCCTCGCCCACCGCTTCCAGCGGGCCATAGCTGACCTCGCGGAGCATCTGCGCCGGCCATTGCGTGGCCTTGACGCCCGCCCCCAGATAACCGCCGGCGGCCTTGCCTTCGCCCTTGCGCGCCAGGGTCACCGGCACCTCGAGCGACGCGCCGTCACGCTCGATCCGCAGGCTCACCTGCTGCTGCGGGCGCGCGCGCACGGCGTCGACCACTTGCTGCCAGTCGGCGAGGACCACGCCGTCCAGGGCCAGCAGCTTGTCGCCGGTCTTGAGCCCGGCGGCCGCCGCCGGCCCCTTGGGGTCGATCTCAGCCAGCACCGGCGCTACCGCCGGGCGCCACGGACGCAGGCCGAGAGACTGGATCGGGTCCGGCTCGTCGACGCCCTTGAGCCAGTGGCTCAAGGTGATTTGGTGCTGACGCTCGGTAGTCGCGCCTTCGTCGACCACGCCCACCCGCAGGGTGCCGCTCTCGCCAAGGCGCCGCACCAGCTGCAAATTGACTGCCGACCAGCCCGTGGTCGGCTCGCCATCAATGGAAACAATTTCCTGACCGACATTCAGACCGGCGGTTGCCGCCAGGCTACCCGGTTCCACCGCGCCAATGACCGGCCGCACCTGCTGCGAGCCGAGCATGGCGACCACCCAGAAGAACAGGATGGCGAGCAGGAAGTTGGCGATCGGACCGGCGGCGACAATCGCAATGCGCTGGCGCACCGACTTGCGGTTGAACGACTGCTCGACCAGCGCTGGCGGCACTTCGCCCTCACGCTCATCGAGCATCTTGACGTAGCCGCCCAGCGGAATCGCCGCGATTACGAACTCGGTGCCTTGGCGGTCATGCCAGCGCAGCAGCGGCGTGCCGAAGCCGACCGAGAAGCGCAGCACCTTGACCCCGCAGCGGCGCGCCACCCAGAAGTGGCCGAACTCGTGGAAGGTGACCAGCACACCCAGCGCAATCAGGGTACCGATGATCATGTAGAGCGCAGTCATGTCCAATCTCCGGATGACAGTCGGCGCGGCATGCCGCTGGCGTCAGCGGCCGTGGCGCCGCAACCACTCCCGGGACAGTTCCCGGGCACGTTGATCGGCGGCGAACACCGCCTCGAGCGTAGGCAGCGAGACCACCGGCTCCTGATCGAGTACCTGCTCGATCATACTCGCGATCTCCGGGAAGCGAATACGACGCTGCAGGAACGCCTCCACCGCCACCTCGTTGGCGGCGTTGAGCACCGCCGGCGCACTGTTGCCGGCCTCGGCAGCCTGACGCGCCAGGCGCAGGCATGGGAAGCGCTGTTCGTCGGGGGCCTGGAAATCCAGACGGGCGATGGCGAACAGGTCCAGCGGCGCGACACCCGAGTCGATACGCTCCGGCCAGGCCAGGGCATTGGAGATCGGCGTGCGCATGTCCGGGTTGCCCAGCTGGGCCAGCACGGAGCCGTCGATGTAGTCGACCAGCGAGTGAATGACGCTCTGCGGGTGCACCACCACTTCCACCTGGGACGGCTTGGCATCGAACAGCCAGCAGGCCTCGATCAGCTCCAGGCCCTTGTTGAGCATGCTCGCCGAGTCGACCGAGATCTTGCGGCCCATGGACCAGTTGGGGTGGGCGCAGGCCTGCTCGGGCGTGACGTTGAGCAGCTCCGCGGCCGGGGTATCACGGAACGGGCCACCGGAGGCGGTCAGCAGGATCCGTCGTACCCCCACGTTGCCCAGGCCACGGGCGAAGTCGCCGGGCATGCACTGGAAGATCGCGTTGTGCTCGCTGTCGATCGGCAGCAACACCGAACCGCTGCGACGCACCGCGTCCATGAACAAGGCCCCGGACATCACCAGGGCCTCTTTGTTGGCCAGCAGCACCTTCTTGCCCGCCTCGACCGCCGCCAGGGTAGAACGCAGGCCCGCGGCGCCGACGATGGCCGCCATCACCGCGTCCACTTCCGACGCCGACGCCACCTGGCAGAGGCCGGCCTCGCCTTCCAGCACCTCGGTGGCGCAGCCCGCCGCGGCCAGCCCGTCACGCAAGCGCGCGGCGGCCTCGGCGCTCGGCACCACGGCGAATGCCGGACGGTGACGCACGCACAGGGCCAGCAACTCGTCGATGCGTGAATAGCCACTCAGGGCGAACACCTGGTAACGCTCAGGGTGGCGCGCGATGACATCCAGGGTGCTCAGACCGATCGAGCCGGTGGCCCCGAGCACGGTAATACGTTGCGCACGATTCACATCACACCCCATTCGGCAGCCCACAAAAGTACGGCAAACATCGGAATCGCCGCGGTCAGGCTGTCGATGCGATCGAGCACGCCGCCGTGCCCCGGCAGCAGGTTGCTGCTGTCCTTGATGCCTTCGCGGCGCTTGAACATGCTCTCGGTCAGGTCACCGACCACCGAGGACATGACCACCACCACTGCGCCCAGCAGGCCCAGCAGGATCTGGCCAATGCCCCAGTCGCGGGCCAGGCCCACGCCCAGAGTGATCAGCAGGCTGACCACCAGGCCGCCATAGACACCCTCCCAGCTCTTGCCTGGGCTCACCTGCGGCGCCAGCTTGCGCTTGCCGAAGGCACGCCCGGAGAAATAGGCACCAATGTCGGCGGCCCAGACCAGCACCATCACCGCCAGGATCAACCAGTTGCCCAGCGGCCAGTGCTTGAGCAGCACCAGGCCCTGCCAGGCCGGCAGCAGCACCAACAAGCCGATCAGCAGGCGGCAGGCGGCGCTGCTCCACAGCTCGTTGCTGCGTGGATAGGTCAGCACCAGCCAGGTGGCCAGCGCCCACCAGATCACCGAGGCGCCCAGCACCCAGGGAGCGAGGTCCGGCATCAAGTAGAGCAGCATCAGCCCACCGGCCACCACCGCGGCATAGGCGATGCGCAGCGGCTGCGCCACCAGGCCGGCCAGGCGCGCCCACTCCCAGGCGCCGAGCGTGACCACGAAACCGATGAACAGGGCGAAATCCCCACCATTGAGCAGGAAGAAACCACCCAGCGCGATCGGCAGCAGGATCAGCGCGGTAATGATGCGTTGTTTAAGCATTAAGCACGGGCTCCGGCTTCGACCTGCTCGCTGGTCTTACCGAAGCGGCGCTGGCGCGAAGCGAAATCGGCCAGCGCGTTGCGCATGGCCTCGTGTTTGAAGTCCGGCCAGTACAGGTCGGAGAAGTACAGCTCGGCGTAGGCCAGCTGCCACAGCAGGAAGTTGCTGATGCGGTGTTCGCCACCGGTGCGGATGCACAGGTCGGGCAGCGGCAGGTCCCCGGTGGCCAGGCACGTCTGCAACAGCTCGGGGGTGATGTCCTCCGGACGCAGGTGCCCGGCCTGAACTTCCCGCGCCAGGCGCTGCGCGGCCTGGGCGATATCCCACTGGCCACCATAGTTGGCGGCGATCTGCAGGATGAAGCGGTTGCTGCCAGCGGTGGCAGCCTCCGCCTCGCGCATGGCCGCTTGCAACTCCGGATGGAACCGCGAACGGTCACCGATGATGCGCAGGCTGATGTTGTTGTCGTTCAGGCGCTTGGCCTCGCGACGCAGCGCCGAGAAGAACAGCTCCATCAGCGCACCGACCTCTTCGGCCGGGCGCTGCCAGTTTTCGCTGGAGAAAGCGAAGAGCGTGAGCACCTCGACCTTCGCCTCGGCGCACACTTCGATCACCGCGCGGACGGCATCGACACCCGCCTTGTGCCCGGCGACGCCAGGCAGCAGGCGCTTCTTCGCCCAGCGGTTGTTGCCATCCATGATGATAGCGACATGACGCGGCACCGAGGACGGCGCCGCTGGCTTGGTCTTTTCCATTAAAGAGCAACCCTGGCCTCAAACGGCCATCAGGTCCTTTTCCTTGGCCTTGAACGCGGCGTCGACTTCAGCGACGAACTTGTCGGTCAGCTTCTGGATCTCGTCCGCGGCGCGACGCTCTTCGTCTTCGCTGATTTCCTTGTCCTTGGTCAGCTTCTTCAGGTCGGCCAGGGCATCGCGACGCACGTTGCGCACGGCGACCTTGGCGTCTTCGGACACAGCGCTGGCCTGCTTGGTGTAGCCCTTGCGGGTTTCCTCGGTCAGGGCCGGCATCGGCACGCGAATGGTGGTGCCGGCGCTAGACGGGTTCAGGCCCAGGTCGGACGTCAGGATGGCCTTCTCGATGGCCGCGCTGAGGTTCTTGTCGTGAGCGACGATCTTCAGGGTACGGGCGTCCTCGACGGTGATCGCGGCCACCTGGTTCAGCGGCATGTCGCTACCCCAGGCAGGGACCTTGACGCTGTCCAGGATGCTCGGATGGGCGCGACCGGTACGGATCGCCGCCAGGTTGCGGGCCAGCGCCTCGATGGACTTGCCCATGCGCTCCTGGGCGTCTTTCTTGATTTCGTTGATCATTTTTGAACTTCCTCGATCAGAGTTCCTTCCGCGCCGCCATGCACGATGTTCAGCAGGGCGCCGGGCTTGTTCATATTGAAGACGCGCAGCGGCATCTGGTGGTCGCGACACAGGCAAATTGCCGTCAGATCCATCACGCCCAGCTTGCGATCCAGCACTTCATCGTAGGTCAGATGATCGAACTTCTCGGCATGCGGGTCCTTGAATGGATCTGCAGTGTATACACCATCGACCTTGGTTGCCTTCAAAACCACGTCGGCATCGATTTCGATGGCGCGCAGGCAAGCGGCGGAGTCGGTGGTGAAGAACGGGTTACCGGTACCGGCGGCGAAGATCACGACTTCCTTGGAGTTCAGGTGGCGCATGGCCTTGCGACGATCGTAGTGATCGGTCACACCGACCATGGAGATGGCCGACATGACGATTGCGGTGATGTTCGCCCGCTCCAGCGCGTCGCGCATCGCCAGGGCATTCATCACGGTCGCCAGCATGCCCATGTGGTCGCCGGTGACACGATCCATGCCGGCTGCACTGAGCGCCGCGCCACGGAACAGGTTGCCACCACCAATCACCAGGCCGACCTGAACGCCGATACCGACCAGTTGGCCGACTTCCAGCGCCATGCGATCCAGGACCTTGGGGTCGATCCCGAACTCTTCCGAGCCCATCAGGGCCTCGCCGCTAAGTTTGAGTAGAATGCGTTTATAGCGAGCCTGATAACCACTGCCCTGCTGAGCCATTGCGAATCTCTCCTGCGGCGTTTGTAAAATTCTGGCGGGCTGCTTGAGCCTGCATGTAACACTGACATGACGCAGCGACTGCGTCAGCGAGCAACGGCCTGACAAACCGCTCCCGCTTTGACAAAGAGGCTGCGCGCGTGAGCGGGCAGCCTCTTTGGGGCGACAGACGAGTCCGTCTTACTGCTTGGCGGCAGCTACCTGGGCGGCAACTTCGGCAGCGAAGTCATCAACCGGCTTCTCGATGCCTTCGCCGACCTTGAAGTAGGTGAAGGAAACGATTTCAGCGCCGGCTTTCTTGGCCAGTGCGCCGACCTTGACTTCCGGATCCATCACGAAGGCTTGCTCTTTCAGCGAGGCTTCGGCTTTGAACTTGGAAATACGACCGTTGATCATGTTCTCAACGATGTTTTCCGGCTTGCCGGCGATCTTGTCGGCGTTCAGCTGCAGGAAGACGTTCTTCTCGCGCTCGATGGCCTCGGCGGAGATTTCCGACGCATCCAGGAACTCTGGGTTCGAGGCTGCAACGTGCATGGCGATGTTCTTGGCCAGATCGACGTCACCGCCTTTCAGGACAACGACGGCACCGATCTTGTTGCCATGCAGGTAGGCACCGACAACGTCACCCTCAACGCGCACCAGGCGACGGATGTTGACGTTCTCGCCGCACTTGGCGACCAGGGCTTCACGAGCAGCTTCACGCGAGGCGATCAGCGGAGCGGCGTCGGTCAGCTTCTGGGCGAAGGCTTCTTCGATGCTTTCGGCAACGAAGTTCTTGAAGTCGTCTTGCAGGGCCAGGAAGTCGGTCTGCGAGTTCACTTCCAGCAGGACGGCGGATTTACCGTCGGTCTTGACGGCGATAGCACCTTCAGCAGCGACGTTGCCAGCCTTCTTGGCGGCCTTGATGGCGCCCGAGGCACGCATGTCGTCAATGGCTTTCTCGATGTCGCCGCCGGCCTTTTCCAGGGCCTTCTTGCAATCCATCATGCCTTCGCCGGTACGCTCGCGCAGTTCTTTGACCAGCGCCGCAGTAATTGCTGCCATTTCAAAATCCTCTTGGAAAGTTTTTCAACCATTCCACCCGCTCGTCACGGGCGTTAAATTCTGCAAATCGCTGCCTTTATATCAGCTCGCCCATGATGCGGGGCCGTTGCTGACAGCAGGATTTCAAGGTGGCAAAAAGGGGGCCAAGCCCCCTTTTTGCGTGCCAAGTAGACGCCAGGCGTCAATTACTCAGCAGCAGGTGCAGCCGCTTCTTCAGCGTAGACTTCAGTGCCGCCGGCAACATTGTTGCGGCCGCGGATGACGGCGTCAGCCATCGAAGTCATGTACAGCTCGATAGCGCGGATGGCGTCATCGTTACCTGGGATGATGTAGTCAACACCTTCTGGGCTGCTGTTGGTATCGACAACGCCGATAACCGGGATGCCCAGCTTGTTGGCTTCAGTGATGGCAATGCGCTCGTGGTCGACGTCGATCACGAACAGGGCATCAGGCAGGCCGCCCATGTCCTTGATACCACCCAGGCTGCGGTCCAGCTTTTCCAGATCGCGCGAACGCATCAGGGCTTCTTTCTTGGTCAGCTTGGCAAAGGTGCCGTCTTCGGCCTGGGTTTCCAGGTCGCGCAGACGCTTGATCGAGGCGCGGATGGTCTTGTAGTTGGTCAGCATGCCGCCCAACCAACGGTGGTCAACGTATGGCGAACCGCAACGAGCAGCTTGCTCGGCGACGATCTTGCCGGCGGAACGCTTGGTGCCGACGAACATGATCTTGTTCTTGCCCTGGGCCAGGCGCTCGACGAAGGACAGAGCCTCGTTGAACATCGGCAGGGTTTTTTCCAGGTTGATGATGTGGATCTTGTTACGCGCGCCGAAAATGTACTTGCCCATTTTCGGGTTCCAGTAACGGGTCTGGTGGCCGAAGTGCACACCGGCCTTCAGCATATCGCGCATGTTGACTTGGGACATGATAGTTCCTTGATAAGTCGGGTTGGGCCTCCACGTATCCCAATGACCAACCCGCGCTTGCGAACAAGCGGGGCACCCAGGCCATCGTGTCGACACGTGTGTGGGTTTGAGCTAACGGAGGTCTCCCCCGAAAGCGGCGCATTTTATACCACAGACTGCGCGCGAACGGAACCCGGATGATGCAGCGTCCGTCAGCGGCTTTTGCAGCGACCCGGCTTTGGGGCCAGAATGCCTTCAATAGACCACCGGATCGCCGGGCTTCTCCCGCGAGAGCCCGCCAGATCGCCGCCGCGCTCTGGTAGAATCCGGTCTTTCCCGTTTGTTCGCGCCGCCCGTGGCGCCGTAGAGAGCCTGTAATGACCGTCACCATCAAGACCGCAGAAGACATCGAAAAGATGCGCATCGCCGGCCGCCTGGCCGCCGAAGTGCTGGAAATGATCGAGCAGCACGTCAAGCCCGGTGTCACCACCGAAGAGCTCGACCGCCTGTGCCACGACTACATCGTCAACGTCCAGCAGGCGATCCCGGCACCGCTCAACTACAAGGGCTTCCCCAAGTCGATCTGCACCTCGATCAACCACGTGGTCTGCCATGGCATACCCAACGACAAACCCCTGAAGGACGGCGACACCATCAACATCGATGTCACCGTGATCAAGGACGGCTATCACGGCGACACCAGCCGCATGTACCACGTCGGGACCGTCGCCCCGTGGGCCGAGCGCCTGTCGAAAGTCACCCAGGAATGCCTGTACAAGGCCATCGAGCTGGTCAAGCCGGGCTGCCGCCTGGGCGACATCGGCGAAGTGATCCAGAAGCACGCCGAAAAGAATGGTTTCTCGGTGGTCCGCGAGTTCTGTGGCCACGGCATCGGCAAGGTGTTCCATGAAGAGCCGCAGATTCTCCACTACGGCCGCGCCGGCACCGGCATGGAGCTCAAGGAAGGCATGACCTTCACCATCGAGCCGATGATCAACCAGGGCAAGGCCGACACCAAGGTGCTGGGCGATGGCTGGACCGCCATTACCAAGGACCGCAAGCTCTCGGCCCAGTGGGAACATACCCTGGTGGTGACCGCAGACGGCTACGAGATCTTTACCCTGCGCAAGGACGACACTATCCCGCGCACCTCGGCCTGACTCTTATCCAAAGGAACGCGACTCGATGCCCCAGGTGGATCCCGAGCTGTTCGACCGCGGCCAGTTCCAGGCGGAACTGGCCCTCAAGGCTAGCCCCATCGCCGCGTTCAAGAAGGCCATCCGCATGGCCGGCGAGGTGCTCGACAAGCGTTTTCGCGAGGGCCGGGAGATCCGCCGCCTGATCGAGGACCGTGCCTGGTTCGTCGATAACATCCTGCAACAGGCCTGGCGCCAGTTCGACTGGGGCAATCCCGACGGCATCGCCCTGGTCGCCGTCGGCGGCTATGGTCGCGGCGAGCTGCACCCGTACTCCGACATCGACCTGCTGATCCTGCTCGAGGCCGCCGAGCACGAGCAGTACCGCGACGCCATCGAACGTTTTCTGACCTTGCTGTGGGACATCGGCCTGGAAGTCGGTCAGAGCGTGCGCACTGTCGACGAATGCGCCGAGCAGGCGCGCGCCGACCTCACGGTCATCACCAACCTGATGGAAAGCCGCACCATCGCCGGCCCCGAGCCACTGCGCCAGCGCATGCTCGATGCCACCAGCACGGCGCACATGTGGCCGAGCAAGGAGTTCTTCCTGGCCAAACGCGCCGAACTCAAGGCCCGCCACCACAAGTACAACGACACCGAGTACAACCTGGAGCCCAACGTCAAGGGCGGCCCCGGCGGCCTGCGCGACATCCAGACGGTGTTGTGGGTAGCTCGGCGCCAGTACGGCACCCTCAACCTGCACGCCTTGGCCGGCGAGGACTTCCTGCTGGAAAGCGAGAACGAGCTGCTGGCCTCGTCCCAGGCCTTCCTCTGGCGTGTGCGCTACGCCCTGCACATGCTCGCCGGGCGCGCCGAAGACCGCTTGCTGTTCGACCACCAGCGCAGCATCGCCGCGCTGCTGGGCTACAGCGACGACAACCCCAAGCGCGCCATCGAGCAGTTCATGCAGCAGTACTACCGGGTGGTGATGAGCATCAGCCAGTTGTGCGACCTGATCATCCAGCACTTCGAGGAGGTGATCCTCGCCGATGACAGCGGCAGCACGCAGCCGCTCAACGCCCGGTTCCGCCTACACGACGGCTATATCGAGGCAGCCAACCCCAACGTGTTCCGCCGCACACCGTTCGCCATGCTGGAAATCTTCGTGCTGATGGCCCAGCACCCGGAAATCAAGGGTGTGCGCGCCGACACCGTGCGCCTGCTGCGCGAGCATCGTCATCTGATCGACGACAAGTTCCGCCACGATATCCGCAACACCAGCCTGTTCATCGAACTGTTCAAGTGCGAAATCGGTATCCACCGCAACCTGCGGCGGATGAACCGCTACGGCATCCTCGGCCGCTACCTGCCGGAATTCGGCCTGATCGTCGGGCAGATGCAGCACGACCTGTTCCACATCTATACGGTCGACGCCCACACCCTCAACCTGATCAAGCACCTGCGCAAGCTGCAGTACACCCCGGTGTCGGAGAAATTCCCGCTGGCCAGCAAGCTCATGGGCCGTCTGCCCAAGCCCGAGCTGATCTACCTGGCCGGGCTGTACCATGACATCGGCAAGGGCCGCCAGGGCGACCATTCCGAGCTTGGCGCGGTAGACGCGCAAGCCTTCTGCGCGCGGCACCAGCTACCCGCCTGGGACAGCCGGCTGATCGTCTGGCTGGTGCAGAACCACCTGGTGATGTCCACCACCGCCCAGCGCAAGGACCTCTCCGACCCGCAGGTGATCAACGATTTCGCCCTGCATGTCGGCGATGAGACACGCCTGGACTACCTCTATGTGCTGACCGTGGCCGACATCAACGCCACCAACCCCAGCCTGTGGAACTCCTGGCGGGCAAGCCTGCTGCGCCAGCTCTACACCGAGACCAAGCGCGCCCTGCGCCGGGGCCTGGAGAACCCGCTGGACCGCGAGGAGCAGATCCGCCAGACCCAATCCGCGGCCCTGGATATTCTCGTGCGCGAAGGCACCGACCCGGACGACGTCGAGCAGTTGTGGTCACAGCTGGGCGATGACTACTTCCTCAAGCACAACGCCGCCGACGTGGCCTGGCACAGCGACGCGATCCTCCAGCAGCCGGCCGACGGCGGCCCACTGGTGCTGATCAAGGAAACCACCCAGCGCGAGTTCGAGGGCGGCACGCAGATCTTCATCTATGCCCCCGACCAGCATGACTTCTTCGCCGTGACCGTGGCCGCCATGGCCCAACTCAACCTGAACATTCACGATGCGCGGATCATCACCTCGAGCAGCCAGTTCACCCTCGACACCTACATCGTGCTCGACAACGACGGCGGCTCTATCGGCGACAACCCGCAACGGGTCAGGCAGATCCGCGACGGCCTGACCGAGGCGCTGCGCAACCCGGAGGATTACCCGACCATCATCCAGCGTCGGGTGCCGCGCCAGCTCAAGCACTTCAACTTCCCGCCGCAGGTGACCATCCTCAACGATGCCCAGCGCCCGGTGACCGTGCTGGAGATCACCGCCCCCGACCGCCCCGGCTTGCTGGCGCGGATCGGGCGGATCTTCCTGGAGTTCGACATCTCGCTGCAGAACGCCAAGATCGCCACCCTCGGCGAGCGCGTGGAAGACGTGTTCTTCATCACCGACGCCGACAACCAGCCGCTATCCGATCCGCAACTGTGCAGCCGCCTGCAGGAAGCCATCGTCCAGCAGTTGCAGGCCGGCCAGGCCAGCGATGCCAGCCCTACCCGCATGACCTTTTGACGATAACGAGACCTTGCGCCGATGAACCACGCCTTGACCCAGCTCCAGCCCTACCCGTTCGAGAAACTGCGCGCCCTGCTGGGCACCGTGAAGCCGGCAGCCGACAAGCGCGCCATCGCCCTGTCTATCGGTGAGCCGAAGCATGCATCGCCGGCGTTCGTCGCTCAGGCCATGGCCGACAACCTCGACAAGCTGGCGGTGTATCCAAGCACAATCGGCCTGCCTGCCCTGCGCCAGGCCATCGGCCAGTGGTGCGAGCGGCGGTTCGACGTCCCGGCCGGCTGGCTCGATGCCGACCGCCACATCCTGCCGGTCAACGGCACCCGCGAGGCGCTGTTCGCCTTCACTCAAGCCGTGGTCAACCGCAGCGACGACGCCCTGGTGGTCAGCCCCAACCCGTTCTACCAGATCTACGAAGGCGCGGCGCTGCTGGCCGGCGCCACCCCGCACTACCTGCCATGCCTGGAAAGCAACGGCTTCAACCCCGACTTCGATGCTGTGCCGGCCGAGATCTGGGAACGCTGCCAGATCCTGTTCCTGTGCTCCCCAGGCAACCCCACCGGCGCCCTGGTACCGATGGACACCTTGAAGAAGCTGATCGCCCTCGCCGACAAGCACGACTTCGTGATCGCCGCCGATGAGTGCTACAGCGAGCTGTACTTCGACGAGGACGCGCCGCCAGCGGGTCTGCTGAGTGCCTGCGCTGCCCTTGGTCGCAGTAACTTCAAGCGCTGCGTGGTGTTCCACAGCCTATCCAAGCGCTCCAACCTGCCAGGCCTGCGTTCGGGCTTCGTGGCTGGCGACGCCGAGATCATCAAACCATTCCTGCTGTACCGCACCTACCACGGCTGCGCGATGCCGGTGCAAACCCAACTGGCCAGCGTCGCTGCCTGGCAGGACGAAGCCCATGTGCGCGAGAACCGCGACCTGTACCGGGCCAAGTACGACGCCGTGCTCGAGATCCTGCAACCGGTGCTGGACGTGCAGCGCCCGGATGGCAGCTTCTATCTGTGGGCCAAGGTGCCGGGCAGCGATGCCGATTTCACCCGCGACCTGTACGAAGCCGAGCATGTGACGGTGGTGCCGGGGTCGTATCTGTCGCGGGAAGTGGATGGCGTCAACCCGGGGGCCGGGCGTGTGCGCATGGCGCTGGTCGCGCCGCTGGCCGAGTGCATCGAGGCGGCGGAGCGAATCAGGGCATTCCTGACTCGCTGACAATGCAGCGCTGCCGGCCCCTCATCCGCAGGGCTGGGCAGCAATCAACAGGAGCTGGCGCCCCTTGGTTCAAAAACTTATCGGGCGCCACCCGTAGCAATATGTACCGCATTGCGCACCCATGACCTTTTTAAAGTGGGATTTCCTACACAAAAAGGTACATGACATGAAACACATCCTACTCGAAAAAACCGTTCATCAAGTACGCAAGACATTGCGCCGCAAGCACACCCTCTCCACCCGCTCGATCGGTTTGCCAGAGACCTTCTGGGCCCCCGGCCAGACACTGGGCGTCTCGTTCCGCGGCGCGCCAGAGGAATCCCTCAAGCAAGCAATAATGAGCGCCGCCACCCAATGGCTCGATCACGCTAACCTGACATTCGAACTGCGCGAAGACAATGATAGCTCGGCCGAGATATACATCGAGACCGACGCCCCTGAAACCCTGAACCAAAGCAACTACGGCAAGTACCGGCCGGATCCGGACGATGAGACCATGACCCTGGGTATCAAGCCGGGTCATCCGCGCTTCGAACTTACTGTGCTGCATGAGTTTGGACATGCATTGGGCCTCTACCACGAGCACCAGCATCCCGAGGCCAATATTCCCTGGGATCTGGACGCCGTGCGGGAGTACGTCGCAGCGAAGTTCACGCAAGAGGAACGCGAGGACCCAGCCTTCGCGGAAACCTTGGAGCGGTTGATCAGGCAGAATTACCTGCCGATCACCTATGAGACCATCATCACCTTGCGCTATGACAAGGAGTCAATCATGCACTACGCCATCGACCAATCGCTGACCTTGACGGACTGGTCATCGGACTGGAATTTCCAGCTCAGCGACAAGGACAAGCAGTTCATCAGCATGATCTATCCGATCCCTGAATAGCCTGCGGCTATCTGAGCTGCCCTAGCTTGGCCTCGCTCAAGTCCAGTTCGCCCAGCACCTGGCGCACCACCTCATCTCCTACTCGATGCTGGCGATGCAAGTTGTACAACTCCAGGCGCTGGGCGCGCAGTGCCCGCACGCGCAGGCGGCGCTCCAGCAGGTCCATCTGCTCGGCCAGGGCACGGGCCTCGACGCTGTCGTTGTAGCTCTCGAGCTCGTCTCGGTATTCGGCCATCAACCGCGCCTTTAGCTCGACCGCCAGGGCCGCCTGGGCGGCATCCTGCGGCGTGTTGGCGTCGGTCACTTCTTCCGCCTCCAAGGCATGGATCGCGGCCTCCGCCGTGCGTCGCCAAGCCTCCTGAACCTCCTGCTGCAGGCGCTCATCCGGGCTCTTGGTGACGCCGCGCAGCAGGATTGGCAGGGCAATCACGGCACTGACCAGCGACAACAGGATCACCCCGGCAGCGATGAAAATCAGCAGGTCACGTTCTGGGAAGGCTTGGCCCGCTCCGATCAGCAGCGGAATCGACATCACGCCGGCCAGGGTCACCGCTCCACGCACCCCTCCCAGGGTCAGCAGCCAGCAGGAACGCGCGGTCGGCATCAGCACCAACGCCGGCTTGCCACGCCAACGCCGCACCACGCCAATGGCGCGCCAGATGCTCTGGACCCAGACGAAGCGCAGCAATACCAGCGCGGCGAAGATCGCCACGACATCCAGGCAGCGCCAGGCCAGGGTCGGCCATACCGCCGCTTCGTCACTGATCACCGCTTTGATGATGTCCGGCAATTGCAGGCCCAGCAGCAGGAAAATCAGGCCGTTGAAAGCGAACTCGAGCAACGACCAGACACTGCGATTGAGCAGGCGTGTGCTGGTCTGGCGTGGTAGCAGGTCGAGCCAGCTCTGCATCATGCCGGCGGCCACTGCTGACAGGATGCCCGACACGCCCAGGCGCTCGGCCAGCACATAGGCGGCGAACGGCAGCAGCAGCATGAACACCACGTGGGTGGCCGGATCGTCCCAGCCGCGGGTGATCATCCACATGCGCAGGCGCCCAACCAACCAGCTCAGCGCCACCCCCACCGCCAGGCCGCCCAGGGCGACCAGGACGAACGTCAAGCTGGCCTCGGTCAGCGAGAACACGCCGGTGATGGCGGCGGCCAGGGCGAATTTGAAGGTCACCAGGCCCGAGGCGTCGTTCATCAACGCCTCGCCTTGGAGCATGTGCATCAGCGGCGTGGGCAGGCGGTCCTGGGTGATGGCCGAGACCGCCACCGCATCGGTGGGCGACAGCACCGCCGCCAGGGCAAAGGCCACCGGCAGGGGAATGCTCGGCAGCAGCCAGTGGATGAAGTACCCGGCGCCGACCACGGTGAACAGCACCAGCCCCACCGCCAGTGCCACCACCGGCCCGCGTATGCGCCACAGCTCGCGCTTGGGCATGCGCCAGCCGTCGGCGAACAGCAGCGGAGGCAGGAACAGGAACAGGAACAGCTCCGGGTCCAGCGCCACATGCAGGCCCAGGGTCGGCCACGCCAGCAAGGCACCGGCGCCGATCTGCACCAACGGCAGCGGCAGCGGCAACAGGCGCCCCACCAGTTTGGAAACGCTCACCAGCATCAGCAGGATAAGAACGGTATAAGCTGACTGCATCGGCAAGCTTCCTGTGTGATTCGAGAAACGATAGCGGGGGCAACATCGCCATTGAAACAATATGTTAGCGGCCTACGTCTATCTTGGACCGCTGCACGATAGTCGCAGCCGCTCAACGAATATGTAACACAATGCTACTAGTGACGCCGTGACACACATCGCCCCGTACCGATAAGCCCGCAGCCGTGGCGCCAACCCTGTCGATACCGCATAATCGGCCCTACCCCCTCTTCAAGGAGTATCGGGCACGCCCAGGCTGCCCCAGGCATTCAATGGCTTACACTCTCTACGGCATCAAAGCCTGCGACACCATGAAAAAGGCCCGCACCTGGCTTGAAGAACAGGCCATCGGCTTCGAGTTCCACGACTACAAGACCCAGGGCATCGACCGCGACAGCCTCAACCGCTGGTGCGACGAGCATGGCTGGGAAATCGTGCTGAACCGCGCCGGGACCACCTTCCGCAAGCTCGACGACGCCAGCAAGGCCGACCTCGACCAGGCCAAGGCCGTCGAACTGATGCTCGCCCAACCGTCGATGATCAAGCGTCCGGTACTCGACCTTGGCGAGCGTACCCTGGTTGGCTTCAAGCCCGACCTGTACGCCGCTGCGCTGACCTGATCCCGCATTACGCTCCATCCCCTTTTCGCATGAGGTAATCGCATGTCTCAATCGCTGTTCAGCCTGGCCTTCGGTGTCGGCACCCAGAACCGC
Source organism: Pseudomonas sp. RIT623 (assembly GCF_004519305.1). Classification (GTDB taxonomy): domain Bacteria; phylum Pseudomonadota; class Gammaproteobacteria; order Pseudomonadales; family Pseudomonadaceae; genus Aquipseudomonas. Next base: position 254,904 of record NZ_SOZA01000002.1, read on the forward strand.
CAGGGTGCCTGGCTGGAAGTCTTCTACGCGCAGCCTGTGCTCAAGCCGTCGGCCGAGCTGGTAGCCGCCGTCGCGCCGATCCTCGGCTATGAGGGCGGCAACCAGGCCATCGCCTTTACCACCGCCCAGGCCGCGCAACTGGCTGAAGCACTCAAGGGTGTGGACGCCGCACAAGCCGCCCTGCTGACCCGCCTGGCCGAAAGCCACAAGCCGCTGGTCGCCACCGTGCTGGCCGAAGACGCTGCTCTAGCCTCCACGCCAGAGGCCTACCTCAAGCTGCACCTGCTGTCGCACCGCCTGGTCAAGCCGCACGGCGTGTCGCTGGCCGGCATCTTCCCGCTGCTGCCAAACGTGGCCTGGACCAGCCAGGGCGCCATCGACCTGGCCGAGCTGGCCGAGCAGCAACTGGAAGCGCGCCTCAAGGGCGAACTGCTGGAAGTGTTCTCGGTGGACAAGTTCCCGAAGATGACCGACTACGTGGTCCCGGCCGGCGTGCGCATCGCCGACACCGCCCGTGTGCGCCTGGGCGCCTACATCGGCGAAGGCACCACCATCATGCACGAAGGCTTCGTCAACTTTAACGCCGGCACCGAAGGCCCGGGCATGATCGAAGGCCGCGTGTCGGCCGGCGTATTCGTCGGCAAGGGCTCGGACCTGGGCGGCGGCTGCTCGACCATGGGCACCCTGTCCGGTGGCGGCAACATCGTCATCAAGGTCGGCGAAGGTTGCCTGATCGGCGCCAACGCCGGTATCGGCATTCCGCTGGGCGACCGCAACACCGTCGAGGCCGGCCTGTACATCACCGCCGGCACCAAGGTGAACCTGCTGGACGAGAACAACCAGCTGGTCAAGGTGGTCAAGGCACGCGATCTGGCCGGCCAGACCGACTTGCTGTTCCGCCGCAACTCGCTCAATGGCGCCGTGGAGTGCAAGACCCACAAGTCGGCCATCGAGCTGAACGAGGCGTTGCACGCCCACAACTGATTCCCCTCAGGCGTGAAGTGATAAGATCGGGTTTGCTCTTGAAGGCAGACCCGATTTTCATTCCAGGCCCCGCGACCATGTTCCAACCCTCCCCCTGGCGTGCCGACTTTCCCGCCATCGCCACCCTGCAACGCCAGCACCAGACCTATCTGGATAGCGCCGCCACCACGCAGAAACCCCAGGCCCTGCTCGATGCCCTGAGCCACTATTACGGCCATGGCGCGGCCAACGTGCACCGTGCCCAGCACCTGCCCGGCGCCCTGGCCACCCAGGCCTTCGAGGGCTCCCGCGACAAGGTCGCCGCCTGGCTCAATGCCGCCGACTCGCGGCAGATCATCTTCACCCACGGCGCCACCTCGGCGCTGAACCTGCTGGCCTATGGCCTGGAACACCGCTTCGAGGCCGGCGACGAAATCGCCATCAGTGCCTTGGAACACCACGCCAACCTGTTGCCTTGGCAGCAAATGGCGCAACGTCGCCAACTGCGCCTGGTGGTACTGCCGGTAAACGAGCAGGGCCATGTCGACCTGGATCAGGCCCTGCAACTGATCGGCCCGCGCACCCGCCTGCTCGCCATCAGCCAGCTGTCCAACGTGCTGGGCACCTGGCAACCGCTGGCGCCTCTGCTGGCCCATGCCCAGGCCCAGGGTGCCCTGACGGTGGTCGATGGCGCCCAGGGCGTGGTCCATGGCCGTCACGATGTGCAACAGCTGGCCTGTGACTTCTACGTATTCTCCAGCCACAAGCTCTACGGCCCGGAAGGCGTCGGTGTGCTCTATGGCCGCCCCCAGGCGCTGGGGCTGCTGCGCCACTGGCAATTTGGCGGCGAAATGGTCCAGCTCGCCGAGTACCAGACCGCCAGTTTCCGCCCTACACCGCTGGGCTTCGAGGCAGGCACCCCACCAATCGCCGGGGTGATCGGCCTGGGTGCAACCCTGGACTACCTGGCCAGCCTAGACGCCAACGCGGTGGCCACCCATGAGGCCACCTTGCACCAACACCTGGTACGCGGCCTGGCTGATCGGGAAGGGGTTCGTCTGCTTGGCTCACCGCAAGCGGCGCTCGCCAGTTTCGTCATTGAAGGGGTGCACAACGCCGATATCGCCCACCTGCTGACGGAACAAGGCATTGCCGTACGCGCCGGGCATCACTGCGCCATGCCCTTGCTCAAGGGGCTGGGGCTGGAGGGCGCGATCCGTGTTTCTCTCGGGCTCTATACCGACAGCGATGACCTGCAACGTTTATTCGACGCGCTCGATCAGGGCCTGGAGCTGCTGCGATGAGCCTGTCGGCCGAGGCCAGCCAGGCGCTGGAGAGTTTCCAACAGGCGCGAGGGTGGGAGCAGCGGGCGCGACTGCTGATGCAGTGGGGCGATCGGCTGGAGCCACTGGGTGACAGCGAGAAGACCGAGGCCAACCGGGTGCACGGCTGCGAAAGCCTGGTGTGGCTGGTGGCACATCAGGAAAATGGTCAGTGGCATTTCAAAACCGCTAGTGATGCACGCCTGTTGCGCGGCTTGCTGGCACTGCTGCTGGTACGGGTGCAGGGCTTGGCCAGCGACGAGCTAGCGGTGCTGGACCTGGGCGCCTGGTTTACCCAATTGGGGTTGGAGCGCCAGCTGTCACCGTCGCGCAGCAATGGGCTGCATGCGGTGTTGCTGAGAATGGCCGACCTGGCGACCACTCACTGACGTCAAGGCCGCTCCTACAGGGGCTTGGCCCGCTCCGACGGGCGCCGCGCTCCGGCCACCAGCTTCTCCACCGCCTTGCTCGCCGCCACCATACCAAAGGTGGCCGTCACCATCATCACCGCGCCAAACCCACCAGCACAGTCCAGCCGCACACCTTCGCCAACGAAGCTCTTCTGCAGGCACACGCTGCCATCCCCCTTGGGATAGCGCAGTTGCTCGCTGGAGAACACGCACGGCACGCCATAGTTGCGGCTGGTGTTGCGCGAGAAGTTGTAGTCCCGGCGCAGGGTCGAGCGCACCCGCGAGGCCAGCGGGTCGTTGAAGGTCTTGTTCAGGTCGCCGATCTGGATCTGCGTCGGATCGATCTGCCCGCCGGCGCCACCGGTGGTGACCACGGCAATCTTGCGCCGCCGGCACCAGGCGATCAGCGCGGCCTTGGCCATCACGCTGTCGATGCAATCGATCACGCAATCCAACTGCTCGGTGATGTACTCGACCATGGTCTCGCGGGTGACGAAGTCGGCCACCGCGTGCACCGTGCAGGCTGGGTTGATGGCGCGTAGGCGCTCGGCCATCACCTCGACCTTGGCGCGCCCGACCTGACCCTCGAGGGCATGGGCCTGACGGTTAGTGTTGCTGACGCACACGTCGTCCAGGTCGAACAGGCTGATCTCGCCCACGCCACTGCGAGCCAGGGCTTCGGCCGCCCACGAGCCCACCCCGCCGATACCGACGATGGCCACATGGGCCTGGCGCAGGCGCTGCAGGCCGTCGTCGCCGTAGAGCCGGGCAACGCCGGCGAAGCGTGGGTCTTCTGTGCTCATGCTGCTACCTCGAAAAATCCGGCGCGCATTATAGGCCAAGCAGCGTGATTCCGGGACGGCGTTGGCAAGAGTCCTGCCAAGCCTGCTTTAATGTCCTATTACGTAAGACGATCTGAACGACAAGCGAGCGGGCCAAGAACTTCATCCCTTGTCGAAAATCCAACGCATTGCCTGCCCTGGCAGTGTAGGACTTACAGCCAGACACCACGCCCCGCGCCTCTCTTCGGAACCACGAACACCTATGTCATCACGCAAATTCGGTCTCAACCTGGTGGTGGTGCTGGCCATCGCCGCGCTGTTCACCGGGTTCTGGGCCCTGATCAACCGCCCGGTATCCGCCCCTGCCTGGCCGGAGCAGGTCTCCGGCTTTTCCTACTCGCCGTTCCGCCTGGGCCAGAGCCCGCAGAAGGGCCAGTACCCCAGCGAGGAGGAAATCCGCCAGGACCTCGAGCAACTCAACAAGCTGACCGACAACATCCGCATCTACACCGTCGAGGGCACCCAGGCCGAAGTGCCGCACCTGGCCGAGGAGCTTGGCCTGCGCGTTACCCTGGGTATCTGGATCAGCAATGACCAGGAACGCAACGAACGCGAGATCGAGAAGGCCATTGGCCTGGCCAATACTTCGCGTAGCGTGGTGCGGGTGGTGGTCGGCAACGAGGCGCTGTTCCGCGAGGAGGTCAGCGCCGAGCAACTGATTGGCTACCTGGACCGGGTGCGCGCCGCGGTCAAGGTCCCGGTGACCACCAGTGAACAGTGGCATATCTGGAAGGAACATCCGGAACTTGCCAAGCATGTCGACCTGATCGCCGCGCACATCCTGCCGTACTGGGAGTTCGTGCCGATGAAGGACTCGGTGCAGTTCGTCCTCGACCGCGCCCGCGAACTGCGCAAGCAGTTCCCGCGCAAGCCGCTGCTGCTCTCGGAGGTCGGCTGGCCGAGCAATGGCCGCATGCGCGGCGGCGCCGACGCCACCCAGGCCGATCAGGCCATCTACCTGCGCACCCTGGTCAACACCCTCAACCGTCGCGGCTACAACTACTTCGTCATCGAGGCCTACGACCAACCATGGAAGGCCAGCGACGAAGGTTCGGTAGGCGCCTACTGGGGCGTGTACAACGCCGAGCGCCAGCAGAAATTCAACTTCGAGGGGCCGATCGTGGCGATCCCGCAGTGGCGTGCCCTGGCCGTGGCCTCGGTGGTGCTGGCGATGATCGCCCTGGCCATATTGCTGATCGACGGCTCGGCCCTGCGCCAGCGCGGGCGTACCTTCCTCACCTTCATCACCTTCCTGTGCGGCTCGGTGCTGGTGTGGATCGCCTATGACTACAGTCAGCAGTACAGCACCTGGTTCAGCCTGACCGTGGGCGTGCTGCTGGCGCTCGGTGCCCTGGGCGTGTTCATCGTGCTGCTGACCGAGGCCCATGAGCTGGCCGAGGCGGTGTGGATTCACAAGCGCCGACGGGAGTTCCTGCCAGTGCAGGCCGACAGCGCTTACCGCCCGAAGGTCTCGGTGCATGTGCCGTGCTACAACGAGCCACCCGAGATGGTGAAACAGACCCTCGACGCCCTCGCCGCATTGGACTACCCCGACTACGAAGTGCTGGTGATCGACAACAACACCAAGGACCCAGCCGTGTGGGAGCCGTTGAGGGCCCATTGCGAGAAGTTGGGCGAGCGTTTCAAGTTCTTCCACGTCGCACCGCTGGCCGGCTTCAAGGGCGGCGCGCTGAACTATCTGATCCCGCACACGGCCAAGGACGCCGAGGTGATCGCGGTGATCGACTCGGACTACTGCGTCGACCGCAACTGGCTCAAGCACATGGTGCCGCATTTCGCCGACCCGAAGATCGCCGTGGTGCAGTCGCCGCAAGACTATCGCGACCAGCACGAAAGCACCTTCAAGAAGCTGTGCTACAGCGAGTACAAGGGGTTCTTTCATATCGGCATGGTCACCCGCAACGACCGTGACGCGATCATCCAGCACGGCACCATGACCATGACCCGGCGCAGCGTGCTCGAAGAACTGGGTTGGGCCGAATGGTGCATCTGCGAGGACGCCGAGCTGGGCCTGCGCGTGTTCGAAAAGGGCCTGTCGGCCGCCTATGCCCACAACAGCTACGGCAAGGGCCTGATGCCCGACACCTTCATCGACTTCAAGAAGCAGCGCTTCCGCTGGGCCTACGGCGCCATCCAGATCATCAAGCACCACGCCAGCGCGTTGCTGCGCGGCAAGGACAGCGAACTGACCCGTGGCCAGCGCTACCACTTCCTGGCCGGCTGGCTGCCGTGGATCGCCGATGGCATGAACATCTTCTTCACCGTCGGCGCGCTGCTGTGGTCGGCGGCGATGATCATCGTGCCGCATCGGGTCGACCCGCCGTTGATGATGTTCGCCATCCCGCCGCTGGCGCTGTTCTTCTTCAAGGTCGGCAAGATCCTGTTCCTCTACCGCCGCGCGGTGGGGGTCGACCTGAAGGATGCCTTCGCCGCCGCTTTGGCAGGGCTGGCGCTGTCGCATACCATCGCCAAGGCGGTGCTGTACGGTTTCTTCACCAACAGCATGCCGTTCTTCCGCACGCCGAAGAATGCCGACAGCCATGGCCTGTTGGTGGCGCTTGCCGAAGCCCGCGAAGAGCTGTTCATCATGCTGCTGCTGTGGGGCGCGGCGCTGGGGATCTACCTGGTGCAGGGGCTGCCGAGTTCGGACATGCGTTTCTGGGTGGCGATGCTGCTGGTGCAGTCGCTGCCTTACCTGGCGGCGCTGGTGATGGCATTGCTGTCGTCGCTGCCCAAGCCCGCCGCAAAGGCCGCCGAAACACAACAGGCTTGAGAATACCGGGGGCGCTACGCGCCCCTTTCGCGACACAAGGCCGCTCCTACAGGGGATCGCACACTGCCGTAGGAGCGGCCTTGTGTCGCGAAAGGGCCGCACAGCGGCCCGCCGTTTGATATAAGATAACGCCCCTCAGATTTCCCGCCCTGCCTTGCCCCGGAGTCCTGCAATGACGGCCCCAGCCGAGCTTTCGCCTACCCTGCAACTGGCCTGCGAGCTGATCCGCCGCCCGTCGGTCACCCCGGTCGACGCCGACTGCCAGACCCAGATGATGAACCGCCTGGGCGCTGTCGGCTTCCAGCTCGAGCCGATGCGCTTCGAGGACGTCGACAATTTCTGGGCCACCCATGGCAACCAGGCCGGCCCGGTGCTGTGCTTCGCCGGCCACACCGACGTGGTGCCCACCGGCCCCGTGCAGCAGTGGCAGCATGAACCGTTCGAGGCACTGATCGACGCCGACGGCATGCTCTGCGGCCGCGGCGCCGCCGACATGAAAGGCAGCCTGGCCTCGATGGTGGTGGCCTGCGAACGCTTCGTGCACGACTACCCGAACCACCGCGGCAAGGTCGCCTTTCTGATCACCAGCGACGAGGAAGGCCCGGCCCACCACGGCACCAAGGCCGTGGTCGAGCGCCTGAAAGCGCGCAACGAACGCCTGGACTGGTGCATCGTCGGCGAGCCGTCGAGCACCAGCCTGCTCGGCGACGTGGTCAAGAACGGCCGCCGTGGCTCGCTCGGCGCCACCCTGACCGTGCGCGGCAAGCAGGGCCACGTGGCCTACCCACACCTGGCACGCAACCCGATCCACCTGGCCGCGCCGGCCCTGGCGGAGCTTGCCGCCGAGCACTGGGACGAAGGCAATGCGTTCTTCCCGCCGACCAGCTTCCAGATCTCCAACCTCAATTCTGGCACCGGCGCCACCAACGTGGTCCCGGGCGAGCTGACCGCGCTGTTCAACTTCCGCTTCTCCACCGAGTCGACCGTCGAAAGCCTGCAACAGCGGGTCGCGGCGATCCTCGACAAGCATCAGTTGCAGTGGCACATCGACTGGGCGCTGTCGGGCCTGCCGTTCCTCACCGAGCCGGGCGACCTGCTCGATGCGGTGTCCTCGAGCATCAAGGCCGTCACCGGCCGCGAGACCCGACCGTCGACCAGCGGTGGCACCTCCGATGGCCGCTTCATCGCCACCATGGGCACCCAGGTGGTCGAACTCGGCCCGGTCAACGCCACTATCCACCAGGTGGACGAGCGCATCCTGGCCAGCGATCTCGACCTGCTGACCGAGATCTACTACCAGACAATGGTACGGTTGCTCGCCTGATGCTCGCCTGCCCTCTTTGCCAGGCGCCCCTGGCGCGTCTCGACAACGGCGTGGCCTGCCCAGCCGGCCACCGCTTCGACCGCGCCCGCCAGGGCTACCTGAACCTGCTGCCGGTGCAGCACAAGAACAGCCGCGATCCAGGCGATAACCAAGCCATGGTCGAAGCCCGTCGCGATTTCCTCGACGCCGGCCACTATGCGCCGGTGGCCGGGCGCCTGGCGCAACTGGCCGCCGAGCGCCAGCCAGGCGCCTGGCTGGACATCGGTTGCGGCGAGGGCTATTACACCGCACAGATCGCCCAGGCCCTGCCGGCAGCCGACGGCTATGCCCTGGACATCTCCCGCGAGGCGGTCAAGCGCGCCTGCCGCCGTGCCCCGCAGCTCACCTGGATGGTCGCCAGCATGGCCCGCGTGCCCCTGGCCGACGCCTGCTGCGGCTTCATCGCCAGCGTGTTCAGCCCGCTGGACTGGGCCGAAGCCAAGCGCCTGCTCGCCCCCGGTGGCGGCCTGATGCGGGTGGGCCCGACCAGCGGCCACCTGCTGGAACTGCGCGAGGTGCTCTACGATGAAGTACGCCCCTACGCCGACGACAAGCACCTGGCGCTGGTGCCGCCAGGCATGCACCACGCCCACAGCGAAACCCTGGAGTTTCGCCTGAGCCTGGTCGAGGCCAAGGCCCGCGCCGACCTGCTGGCCATGACCCCGCACGGCTGGCGCGCCAGCGCCGAGAAACGCGCGCAGGTCATCGACCAGCCCGAGCCGTTCGAGGTCACGGTTTCCATGCGTTATGACTATTTCGTGCGCCAAGACTGAGCACACACCGGAGCCCCCCATGCGTCAACCCGATATCGAGATCTACCTCAAGGACGACGAGGTCGATCACAAGCAGATCGCCGACTGGCTGGCCCAGGCCCTGGGCCCGTGCAGCGAATGGAAGCAAAAAGGCCAGACCTTCAAGTGCACGGCCGGTAACATTCCGGTCACCTGGTTACCCAAGGCTGTGGGGAAATGGAACAGCCTGTACCTGGAAAGCGACCAGACCCCCTGGGACGACGACATCGCCTGCGCCCGCGCGGCGTTCGCCGCGCTTAACGTCGAAGTGCGTTGCGCGCCAGGTAGCTGGGCGGAAGAAGACGGGGAAGAAGATGCTGATCGCTGGATCCGCATCAGCGCCGACGGTGAAGAGGAAATCACCTGGCGTACCAGCTGAGACCGTTCGCATCAGGCTGCAAGTTCCACGGACAACTTGCAGCTTGAGCGTGCAGCCAGAAGGCTCAGAGCCCGACTACATCCTCTGCCTGCAGGCCTTTCTGGCCCTGCACGAGTGCGTACTCCACCTGCTGCCCCTCGACCAGGGTGCGATGCCCCTCACCGCGGATAGCCCGATAGTGGACGAACACGTCCGCACCACCTTCGCGCTGAATGAAGCCATAACCCTTGGCATCGTTGAACCACTTCACATTCCCAGTCTCACGAGACGACATCTGAACTACTCCGGATTTTTATTTTGAAGATCGCCTTGCTGGCATGGGCTCACCGCCCGCGCCGACGCAGCTTGCACGAATATCCTGCAAGCGGCAGGCCGAGTATATGACAGGGAACAAAAAAAATTCATGACAGGGGCATTTATGGCGGAATTTTGCTGAACTTACGCAGATACGGCAGACTAACGCGCTGAAAAAACACCGTTACTTCCACCCAGGGCCCACCCCATGACCCGTTCTCCCCTGCGCCGCCTCATCTTCGGCGCCCTGCGTCGCGTTCTCTACCTGTGGGTGCGCTCCGAAACCATCAACCAGTCCTCGCTGACGCTCAAGCTCGACCGCAGCCGACCGGTGTTCTATGCCCTCTCCTCGCCGTCGCTCACCGACTTGGCCGTGGTCGACCACGAGTGCACCAAAGCAGGGCTGCCGCGCCCGGTACTGCCGGTGGCCGTCGGCCCGCTGCAGGAGCCCGCGGCGTTCTTCTACCTGACCCCCGACCCCGACTGGCTCGGGCGCCAGGACAAACGCGGCGCGCCGCCCACCCTCGAGCGCCTGGTCGCGGCGATCAGCCAGCACGCCGAGGAAGACGCGCAGATCATCCCGGTCAGCGTGTTCTGGGGCCAGACCCCGGCCAGCGAGTCGAGCCCGTGGAAACTGCTGTTCGCCGACAGCTGGGCGGTCACCGGCCGCCTGCGGCGCCTGCTCAGCGTGCTGATCCTCGGGCGCAAGACCCGCGTGCAGTTTTCCGCCCCGATCCACCTGCGCGAACTGGTCGCCCACAACAAGGGCCATGAACGCACCGTGCGCATGGCCCAGCGGGTCATGCGCGTGCATTTTCGCAACCTCAAGACGGCGGTGATCGGCCCGGATATCTCGCACCGACGCAACCTGGTAAAGGGCCTGGTCCACGACCCGCTGGTGCGCCAGGCGATCAGCGACGAGGCCGACCGCGAGAAAATCCCTTACGCCAAGGCCGAGGCCAAGGCGCTGCACTACGGCAACGAGATCGCCTCGGACTACACCTACACCGCCATCCGCTTCCTCGAAGTGGTGCTCAGCTGGTTCTGGAACAAGATCTACGACGGCATCAAGGTCAACCATATCGAGCAGGTGCAGGGCATCGCCCCGGGCCACGAAGTGATCTACGTGCCCTGCCACCGCAGCCACATCGATTACCTGCTGCTGTCCTACCTGCTGTTCCGCAACGGCCTGACGCCGCCGCACATCGCTGCCGGCATCAACCTCAACATGCCGGTGATCGGCGGCCTGCTGCGCCGCGGCGGGGCGTTCTTCATGCGCCGCACGTTCAAGGGCAACCCGTTGTACACCGCGGTGTTCAACGAATACCTGCACACCCTGTTCACCAAGGGCTTCCCGGTGGAGTACTTCGTCGAGGGCGGGCGCTCGCGTACCGGGCGCATGCTGCAGCCGCGCACCGGCATGCTGGCGATCACCCTGCGCAGCTTCCTGCGCTCATCGCGCACGCCAATCGTCTTCGTCCCGGTGTACATCGGCTACGAGCGGGTGCTCGAAGGCCGCACCTACCTGGGCGAGCTGCGCGGCGCCAGCAAGAAGAAGGAATCGATCTTCGACATCTTCAAGGTTATCGGCGCGCTCAAGCAGCGCTTCGGCCAGGTGTACGTCAACTTCGGCGAGCCAATCCGCCTGAACAGCTTCCTCGACCAGCAGCAACCCGGCTGGCGCGAACAGGCGCTGGCCCCGCAGTTCCGCCCGGACTGGCTCAACGAGACCACCACCCGCCTGGGCGAGACCGTTGCCCGCCACCTCAACGAGGCCGCGGCGATCAACCCGGTCAACCTGGTGGCCCTGGCCCTGTTGTCGACCAGCCGCCTGGCCCTGGACGAACGTGCCCTGACCCGCGTGCTCGACCTGTACCTGGCCCTGCTGCGCCAGGTGCCCTACTCGCCGCACACCACCCTGCCCGAGGGTGACGGCAAGGCACTTATCGAGCATGTACTGGGCATGGACCTGCTGGCCGAGCAGAAGGACGCGCTGGGTCGCATCCTCTACCTGGACGAAGCCAACGCGGTGCTGATGACCTACTACCGCAACAACGTGCTGCACATCTTCGCCCTGCCGGGGCTGCTGGCGAGCTTCTTCCTCAGCAGCTCGCGCATGAGCCGCGAGCTGCTGGGCCAGTACGTACGAGCGTTGTACCCGTACCTGCAAGCCGAGCTGTTCCTGCGCTGGACACCCGAGCAACTGGACGAGGTGATCGACCAGTGGTTGGCGGCGCTGGTCGAGCAGGGCCTGCTGCGCCAGGAGGGCGAGGTGTACATGCGCCCGGCGCCGAGCTCGCGGCAGTTCGTGCTGCTGACCCTGCTGGCGCGGACCATCACCCAGACCCTGCAGCGCTTCTACATGGCCACCTCGTTGCTGCTCAACAGCGGCCAGCACACGCTGAACGCCGAGGAGCTGGAAGAATTGTGCGTGATGATGGCCCAGCGCCTGTCGATCCTGCACGGTCTCAACGCCCCGGAGTTCTTCGACAAGACCCTGTTCCGCCACTTCATCCAGACCTTGGTCCGCGAAGGGGTGTTGCAACCCGATGGCGATGGCAAGCTGGGTTACCACGACAAGCTCGCCGAACTGGCCGAAGGTGTGGCCAAGCGGGTGCTGTCGGCCGAGCTGCGCCTGTCGATCCGCCAGGTGGCGTTGCATCGCGACGAGCCACAGGACAGCATGAACATCTGAGACAACGTACGTGGGGGGGGAACTCAACCCCACGTGCGCAAAACTTCCATCTGATCAGCCCCCCTCCTGTTTCCCACAATCAGTTCCGATGCTGGCTACCAGCACCGTACATACCTAATGATTGAAACAGGAATTTTTATGACTGCTGACAACATCATCGAACTGCGCGGTTCGATCAAGCTCGACAACATTCCCCAATTCGAGGCCACTCCGGTGCGCGTTCTGGTGGCGCTGACCCATCCAGGCATCGTGCCTCGCGCCGAATGGCTGGCATCCTGCACCCAGCAGTACAGCGGCGCGCCGATCCCCTACCAGCTGCATGTCGATAAGCGTACCTTCCAAGCCAATGAAACACTGGAACTGGAAGCCATTCTGCTGGCAGGCTGGGGTGAGGGTTCCGAAAAGGCACGCGTCAAACTCGAGCTGTCGCTGGGTCACGACACTCCACGTGTCGAGCAGGACATCACCGTTCAAGGCCAGGACCAGGCGCCGCTGACTGCCCCCGACTTCAAACAAATCACTGGCACGGTACTGGCTTCAGACATCGAGGACCTGTCCGCGCACCAGCTGTTCGTCAACCTGTATGAAGTTAGCCTGAACGACGAGGGACAGAAGGTCTTCAACTCGATCTCCGAGAACGTCTACCAGATGCGTGATCTCAACGCTCCCTTCTCGCTGCACTACGACAAGCAGGTACTGGTGAACGACGGCGCCAGCCACGACCTGAGTTTCATGCTGCGCGCGCCGTCGGGCAGCATCGTTGCCGGTCGCGACATCGACCTGAATACCTGGGAGTCCGGCCAGCAGATCGAGCTGGGCAAGCCCAAAGCGTAATCGATCCACGGCAAGGTCACCCCTGCCGGTGAATTTCCGCTAAAGTCCTTGGGTTGGCCAAAAGCCGGCCCAAGGACCTTGGAGATTCCATGAAAAAGCTTGTCATGCTGTGTTGCGCATCCCTGCTCGCAGCCTGTTCCCATCACCCCGCGTCAAACCAGGCCAGCCTAGATGGCGAAGTCTTCTATCTACAGCGCATGGCCCTGCCGCCAGCCGCCACCCTCAGCGTCGAGCTGCAGGACGTATCGTTGATGGATGCTCCGGCCGTGATCCTGGCCCGTCAGGCCGGCCCAGTCAAAGGTAACGTGCCGCTGCCGTTCCACCTCGATTACGACCCTGCCCAGATCAAGCCTGGCCACCGCTATGCAGTGAGCGCGCGTATCGAACTGGACGGCAAGTTGCTGTTCATCAACACCGAGCACCACGGCGTCCAGCTCGACGGCGGCGCCCCACAGCCGGTGCGGGTCAAGGTCGATCCGGTCCGCTAAACCCGTTCGTTTCATATTCTGCCCATAAGGAAATCCCCATGATCCGCACTCCCCTGCGCTTCACCACCCTGTGCGCCGGCCTGCTGCTGTCGGCCAGCGCCTTGGCCCTGTCCCTTGGTGACCTGTCCCAGAGCGACGCCTCCGGCGGCCTGAAGGACGCCCTCACCCAAGGCGCGCAGATCGCCGTCAAGCAGCTGAGCACCCCGGGTGGTTTCAGCAACAACCCAGACGTGCGCATCGAACTGCCAGGCAACCTGGGCAAGGCTGCCAAGGCGATGAAAATGTTCGGCAAGGGTGATCAGGTCGAAGCCCTGGAAACCAGCATGAACAAGGCCGCCGAGGCCGCTGTGCCCCAAGCCCAGGCGATCCTCGTGGATGCCGTGAAGAAGATGACCGTGACCGATGCCAAAGGCATCCTCAGCGGCGGTCAGGACTCGGCCACCCAGTACCTGAACAAGAGCAGCCGCGAGCAGATCCGCGCCAAGTTCCTGCCGATCGTCAAGCAGGCCACCGACAAAGTCGGCCTGGCCCAGCAATACAACAGCTTCGCCGGGCAGGCCAAAGGCCTGGGCCTGATCAAGGATGACGCCAACATCGAGAACTATGTGACCGAGAAGGCGCTGGATGGCCTGTTCGAAATGATCGGCAAGCAGGAAGAGAACATCCGCCAGAATCCAGCCGGTGCCGCCACCAGCCTGGCCAAGAAAGTCTTTGGCGCACTTTGAAGCGCGCAGCGGCAAGCTTCAAGCTGCAAGCCACAAGAAAAAAGCGGGGCCAATGTAGCCCCGCTCTTCTTGCAGCTTGCGGCTTGTAGCTAGTCGCTTTTCTTGACCCTGAACCACGCCGCATACAACGCCGGCAGGAACAACAGGGTCAACACCGTGGCCACGATCAACCCGCCCATGATCGCCACCGCCATCGGCCCATAGAACACGCTGCGCGACAACGGGATCATCGCCAGCACCGCCGCCAGCGCGGTCAGCACGATCGGCCGGAAGCGCCGCACTGTGGCCTCGATGATCGCCTGCCAGCGATCCAGCCCCGCCGCGATATCCTGCTCGATCTGATCTACCAGAATCACCGAGTTGCGCATGATCATGCCCGCCAGGGCGATGGTCCCGAGCATGGCGACGAAACCAAACGGCTGGCGGAACACCAGCAGGAACAGGGTCACGCCGATCAGCCCCAAGGGCGCGGTGAGGAACACCATGAACATCCGCGAGAAGCTGCGCAGCTGAATCATCAGCAGGCTCAACACCACCACGATGAACAGCGGCATACCGGCGTTGACCGAACGCTGGCCGCGCTCGGAGTCCTCGACCGTGCCGCCAACCTCCAGCAAGTAGCCGTCCGGCAGCTTGTCCTTGACCTGTTGCAGGGTCGGCAGGATCTGCCTGACCAGGGTTACCGGCTGCTCCTTGTCGTAGATATCGGCCCGCACGGTGACGGTCGGCAAGCGGTTGCGGTGCCAGATGATGCCCTCCTCGAAGCCGTACTCCAGCGTGGCCACCTGCGACAACGCCACGCTCTGGCCGTTGTCGGTGGGCAGCGCCAGGCTGCCCAGGTTGCCCAGCTCACGGCGTTCTTCAGGCGTGCCACGCAAGAGGATCTCGATCAGCTCGTTGTCTTCGCGGTACTGGCTGACGCTGCTGCCGGTCAGCGAGCTTTGCAGGAAGCTCGACAGGTGCGCGGTGCTCACCCCCAGCGCGCGGGCGCGGTCCTGGTCGATGTCCAGGTACACCGCCTTGCTCGGCTCCTCCCAATCCAGGTGCACATTGACCACGTGCGGGTTCTCGCGCACCTTGGCCGCCACTTCCCGGGCCAGGGCGCGGACCTTCTCGATGTGCTCGCCGGTCACGCGGAACTGCACCGGGTAGCCCACCGGAGGGCCGTTCTCCAGGCGCGTCACCCGCGAGCGCAGGTCGGGGAATTGCTCATCCAGGGTGGCGATCAACCAGCTGCGCAGGCGCTCGCGGTCTTCCAACGACTTGGCCAGCACCACGAACTGGGCGAAGCTCGCCGCCGGCAGTTGCTGGTCCAGCGGCAGGTAGAAGCGCGGCGAGCCGGTGCCGACATAAGCGACATAGTTGTCGATGCCGTCCTGCTGCTTGAGCATCACCTCCAGTTGCTTGACCCGCTCGGCCGTGTTGTTCAGCGAGGCGCCTTCGGCCAGCTTGAGGTCGACCATCAGCTCGGGCCGCCCGGAGGCCGGGAAGAACTGCTGCGGCACGAAACGGAACAACAGGATGCTGCCGACGAAAGCGGCAATGGTCAGCACGATCACCGTCTTGCGCCGACGCACGCACCACTCCACCACCCGTCGCACCCGCTGGTAGAACGGCGTGCCGTAAGGGTCGGGGGCATGTCCACGGGCAGCGTGCAGCTTGGCCAGGTCCGGCAGCAGGCGCTCGCCCAGATAGGGCACGAACACCACGGCCGCGACCCACGAGGTCAGCAGGGCGATGGTCACCACCTGGAAGATCGAGCGGGTGTATTCACCTGTGCTCGAGGCTGCCGTGGCGATCGGCAGGAAGCCAGCGGCAGTGATCAGGGTGCCGGTGAGCATCGGAAAGGCGGTGCTGGTCCAGGCGTAGCTGGCCGCCTTGAGCCTGTCATAGCCCTGCTCCATCTTGATCGCCATCATCTCCACCGCGATGATCGCGTCGTCCACCAGCAACCCCAGCGCCAGCACCAGCGCGCCCAGGGAAATCTTGTGCAGGCCGATGCCGAAGTAGTGCATCGCGGCGAAGGTCATGGCCAGCACCAGCGGAATCGCCAGCGCCACCACCAGGCCCGTGCGCAGCCCCAGGGAGAAGAAACTCACCAGCAGGACAATGGCCAGGGCCTCGATCAGCACCTGGACGAACTCGCCGACACCGGCCTTCACCGCCGCCGGCTGGTCGGATACCTTGCGCAGCTCCATGCCCGCCGGCAGGCTCTGCGCCAGACGCGCGAACTCGCCCTCCAGGGCCTTGCCCAGCACCAGGATGTCGCCGCCGTCCTTCATCGACACGGCCAGGCCGATGGCGTCTTCGCCCATGAAGCGCATGCGCGGCGCGGGCGGGTCGTTGAAACCGCGCTGCACCTCGGCGACATCGCCGATACGGAAGGTACGGTCACCGACACGAATGGGGAACTGGCGAATCTGCTCGACACTGTCGAAGCGGCCACTCACCCGTAGTTGCAGGCGCTCGCTGGGGGTCTCGAAGAAGCCCGCGGTGCTTACCGCGTTCTGCTCGCGCAACGCCTGCTGCACCGCGCTCAACGGCACGCCGAGGGTGGCCAGCTTGACGTTGGACAGCTCGATCCAGACCTTTTCGTCCTGCAAGCCGACCAGCTCGACCTTGCCCACGTCCTTGACCCGCTGCAACTGGATCTGGATACGGTCGGCGTAGTCCTTGAGCACCGCATAGTCGAAACCGGCGCCAGTCAGGGCGTAGATATTGCCGAAGGTGGTGCCGAACTCGTCGTTGAAGAATGGCCCCTGAGCCTCCGGCGGCAAGGTGTGCTTGATATCCGCGACCTTCTTGCGGATCTGGTACCAGAGTTCGGGAATGTCCTTGGAATGCATCGAATCGCGGGCCATGAAGGTGACCTGCGACTCGCCTGGGCGCGAGAACGAGACGATCCGCTCGTACTCGCCGGTCTCCATCAGTTTTTTCTCGATGCGCTCGGTGACCTGGCGCGACACCTCTTCGGCGGTAGCCCCCGGCCACAAAGTGCGAATGACCATGGCCTTGAAGGTGAACGGCGGATCCTCGCTCTGGCCGAGCTTGGTGTATGACATGGCGCCGATCGCCGCCAGCAGGATCATCAGGAACAACACGATCTGGCGATTGCGCAGCGCCCAGGCGGAAAGGTTGAAACCCATCGGGACTTACTCCTTGGCCGTCAGGTTCACTTCACGGTTACTGCGGTCCACCGGGCGGACCTGCTGCCCTTCGCGCAGCACATGGCCGCCGGCGGCCACCACCCAGTCGCTGGCCTGCAGGCCTTCGAGCACCGGCACGCTGTCGGCGCCGTATGCGCCGAGGCGTACCGCGGCACGCTCCAGGCGATTGTCCTTGCCGACTCGCCAGACATAGGCCTGGCCCGCCTCGGCGGTCACCGCCGACAACGGCACCGCCAACGGCGCGCGCTCGCTGTGGGCGATGAACACCCGCGCGCTCTGGCCCAGTTCGGCCGGGGCGCTGCTGGAGGCGAAGGCGATACGGGCGGCGAAGGTGCGCGAGCGCGGATCAGCGGCCGGGGACAATTCACGAATGCGCCCCTCGAAGCGTTGGTCCGGGTGCGACCACAGCTCGACACTGACCTTCTGGCCGACAGCAAAACGGGCGAACTGCTGCTCGGGCAAGCCAATGGCCACCTCACGCTCGCCATCGGCGGCCAGGGTGAATACGGTCTGCCCGGCCGCGACCACCTGGCCCACTTCGACCTGGCGCTTGGCGATCACCCCCGCCTGCGGCGCGCGCAACACGGCATATTCGGCCTGGTTGCCAGCCACTTCGAACTCGGCCTTGGCTTGCTTGAGCCGCGCCTGGCCGGCACGGTAGAGGTTCTCGGCGTTGTCGAACTGGGAATGGCTGACCATTTGCCGTTCGAGCAGTTTCTGGTAGCGGTCGCGCTCGGCGCGCACCAGCGCCAGGTTGGCCTCGGCGGCGGCCAGTTGCGCGCGATTGGCCTCCAGTTGCAGGCGCACATCCTGGGGGTCGAGTTCGGCCAGCGGTTGCTCGGCCTTGACCCGCTGCCCCTCCTCCACCAGGCGCTTGCTGACCTTGCCGCCAATGCGGAAGGCCAGGTCCGGCTCGAAGCGCGCGCGCACCTCGCCCGGATAACTGTCTGCGGACGCCCCGGCGGGCTGGGGCTGGATCACCAGCGCCGGGCGCGGAGCCGCAGGAGGCGCGGCCTCCTGGCCGCAGGCGGTGAGCAGCACGATGGCAGCAGGCAGGGCGAGGGACAACGCACGACGCAACATGGGCAGGACCTTTGGCAGAGGACGCATCGAATATTTATACTGGCCGGTATATTAAGTCAGCGAAACGGGGCGGGGAAGCGGGTAAACAGGAGAAAACGTGCATTCGCCATGCGACGTACGCTACAGCCGGACAGCCCGCGACCCGGTAAGATGCTCACCTTTCCCAGCAGATACGGTTTCCAATGTCCAACGACGCACCCATCGGCCCAGGCCGGCCCAAGGACCTGGCCAAGCGCGAGGCCATCCTCGAAGCCGCCAAGTCGCTGTTCCTCAGCCTTGGCTATGCCAACACCAGCATGGATGCGGTCGCTGCGGCGGCAGGTGTTTCAAAACTCACGGTCTACAGCCACTTCACCGACAAGCAGACGCTGTTCGGCATGGCCGTCATGGCTACCTGCCAGAACCAGTTGCCCGACCTGATGTTCGAGTATCCCGAAGGGGTGGCGGTGGAAGAGGTGCTGCTGAACATCGCCCGTGGTTTCCAGGCGCTGATCAGCAGTGACGAGGCGGTCAAGCTGAGCCGATTGATCATCGCCTTGGGCAGCCAGGACCCAGGCTTCGGCCAGTACTTCTACGAGGCCGGCCCGAAGCGGGTACTGGCGGGCATGGAAGGCTTGCTACGCGACGTCGACCAGCGGGGGTTGTTGCGCATCGAGCATCCGTTGCAGGCGGCCGAGCACTTTTTCTGCCTGGTCAAGGGCGCACCGGACTACCGCCTGCTGATCGGTTATGCGCCGCCTTTGCAGGGCGACGCGGCCGAGGCGCATGTGCGAGAGGCGGTTGGGGTATTTGCCAGGGCTTACCGGCAGTAGCCGGTGAAGGCCTTAGCCTTTCAACGCCTTCTTGGGATAGATGTCATAGCGGCTCGACTTGCCTTCCAGGCTATGGCTCGGCTTGGGCCCATCGATAATCGGCGCCTTGCGCGGGCGCTTGACCACCACCCGGTGCGAGGCCAACGCCAAGGCTGCCTCGAGCAACGCCGGCGCATCCAGGTCATCCCCGACTAGCGGCCGGAACACGCGCATTTCCTTCTTCACCAGCGCGCTCTTGTCGCGGTGCGGGAACATCGGGTCCAGGTAGACCACCTGCGGCGCCTCGCCTTCCCAGGCGCGCATGCGCTCGATGGCATTGCCAGTCAGCAGGCGCATGCGCGCCACGATCGCGCCCACCTCTTCATTGCCCCGCGCCCGCGCCAGGCCGTCCTCCAACAGCGCGGCAACCAACGGCTGGCGCTCGATCAGGGTCATCTGGCAGCCCAGGCTGGCCAGGACGAATGCATCCTTGCCCAAACCCGCCGTGGCATCGAGCACCTGCGGCCGCACGCCCTGAGCGATGCCCACGGCCTTGGCGATCATCTGCCCGCTGCCGCCACCGAACAAACGCCTGTGCGCAGCCTGGCCCTCGACGAAATCAACCCGCACCGGGCCCGGCGCCTGCGGCCCCAGTTGCTGGATCTGCAAACCCTCGTCGCCCACCTGCACAGCGAATTGCGCGGCCTGGTCCACCAGCGGCAACCCCAGGCGCTCAGCCCATGCCACGGCCTGCGCCTGGAATTGCGGGGCCAATGCCTCGACCCTGATACCTGTGCCCTGCTGTTGCTCTGCCATCCGATCCCGCACTCGCAAATAAATTAATGAAAACCCGGCCAACGCCGATACAGGCCATATTCCCGCTATTCTGCCAGAGCACAACGCGCGCGACTGCCATGTCAGATACTCTTCCCATCGGCTTGACCTACCTGTCGCCCGTCGGCAACTACGGTCGGCAGAATACCCAGGCACTGGGTGGCGTCAGCCACCTATGGCAGGATTTCTTCGCCCGCGCGATGGCCGAGCAGCAAGGCGAGGTCGACGGCGCAGCCCAGGCCCTGGCGCAGTACGACCAGGAAAGCGGCGAACCCATCGGCGGCGCCCGCGCCCTGGCGCTGATCGATGCCCAGCGTGGCCTGCCGGTACACGACACCGAAGTCGCGCCGCCCGAGCCGCTGTTCCTGCCCAAGGCCGAGCTGGAGGCGCGTTTGTTGCCGCCTGCCCCCGAGCCGTTCAGCACTGCCGAGTTGATCGAGCAGCAGCGCCAGCTGGACATCAACAACAGCTGGCTGCGCCCGGTGGTGATGAGCCAGGGCCAACCTATCGCCGAGCCAGGCCCCGGTCCTTCGCCGCGTCCACTGTTCCTGCCGATTGCCGAGTTCGAGATGAACCTGCTCGACCCGGCGCCCGAGCCGTTCGATGAAGCGACCCTGGCCCAGCAACAGAACGAGCTGGAGTTCGATATTCACTGGGCACGCCCGGTGGTGCTGAACAATGTGCGCGTACAGGCCTGAGTTCATCGGCAGATCTGCCAGAACCCCATGTCCAGGTGGAAGTGATTGTGATGGGCGGCGTTATAGTCAGGCCCCAGCACCGTGCTGAAACTCCCGCAAGCCACCTGCTGCACCTCACGCAGGAATTGCGCCTTTATCCCCTGCCCTTGCCAGTCCCGCGCCAGTACGATGCGCTGGCCGTCCTTCAGGCGAAAACCACTGATATCCAGCGCATTGGCGGTGGCATGCTGGCTTGGACGTCCCTGTTTGCGATGGTAGACATTGCGGCAGGCGAAGCTGCCCAGGTGATCTATCTGGGCCACCGGCTGGCCGAACGCACGCTGCGCTGCCGGTTGCAGACCGTACACCTCGAACAACGCATAGGCCACCGCCAGCGGGCAACTGGCTAGAAAACTGCTGCTCAAACGCACATCGCCGCCATCGATGCGCCAGACATTACGCAATGGGCAACTGGCAGCCTCAGGGCTGTCCGCCTGCCGTCGATAGCGCAGGGACGAGGTTGCCAACGCCCGGCGACACAGCTCAGGATCATCGCGCAGGCGTGACAGCTTGTAGGGCGTCAACAGGTTCGGCGCCTGCCGCACATCCAGCACGGCCCAGGGGTTCCAGGTATCCGGCGGGCGCCAGCCCAGCAACTGCCAAGCCAGGCCTGCCAGCAGCAGGCCTCCCAGCAGCGCCAGGGTCAGGCGCATGCGGCCTCAGCGGCGAAACAGGTCATTGAGCTGGGCAAAAGGCAACGCCTGCTCGCCATAAGTGAAAGTTCCCTGCCCCTGGATCTCCAGCGCTGCCCGCTGCAGGCCCCCCAGCGCGGCACGGGCCAGTGACGAACCCACACTGATGCGCCTGACCCCCAGGTCCTGCAACTGGTTCACGCTCAGCGGCACACCTGCCAACCCCATCAACACGTTGACCGGCCTAGGCGCCACGGCCTGCACCACCGCGCGGATCTCATCGACACTGCGCAACCCCGGCGCGTAGAGCACATCGGCCCCCGCCTCGGCATAGGCCTGCAGCCGCTTGATGGTGTCGTCCAGATCCAGGCGCCCATGCAGCAGGTTCTCCGCGCGGGCGCACAGGGTGAAGGGAAACGGCAGGCTGCGGGCAGCCAGGACCGCGGCACGCACCCGCGCCAGCGCCAGCTCGAAGTCGTAGATCGGCGCCGCGCCCTGGCCACTGGCATCCTCGATGGAGCCACCCACCAGGCCGACCTCGGCCGCCCGCAGGATGGCCTGCGCGCAGTCCTCCGGCAGGTCGCCAAAGCCGTTTTCCAGGTCTGCCGCCACCGGCAGCGGCGTGGCATCGACAATCGCCTTGGCGTTGTCCAGGGTCTCATCCAGGGTCAACGCACCTTCCGCGTCCGGTCGCCCCAGGCTGAAGGCCAGGCCCGCGCTGGTGCTGGCCAGCGCCTCGAAACCCAGGCTGGCCAGCAACCGCGCAGAACCGGCATCCCACGGATTGGCGATGACGAACGCGCCATCACGTTCATGCAGCGCCTTGAAGGCTTCGGCTCGCAGGGTTTGCACATCCATGGATCAACCTCTCGCGTTAAGGTCAAAGTAGCCCCAGTTGTTCGACCTCCGGGGCGCGTGGCAATTCCGCCAAGGGCGCCAACCCCGGCAGGCGGGCCATCAGACGCTGGTGAAAACGCTGGGCAAGCGCTGCGGCGAGGCGGTTGTCCGAGGTGTGCAGGAATACATAAGGGCTGCGCCCCTCTTCGATCCAGGCCGCCACCTTGTCGACCCAGGGCGTGAGGAAAGGCTCGTTGGCCGCCAACTCCGGATGGCCGATGAAGCGCACCTGAGGATGCAGGCTGAACGCAGCGGGGCGCGGCGGCACCTTGGGCTTCTTGGACTGGGCGTGAAGCACAGCGGGCTCGCGGGACGCGCAACTGAACAGCGCGCGTGGATCGAGGCAGATACGTTCGACACCCCGCTCACGCAACAGGCGGTTGAGCAGGCGCTCCTCTTCGCCACGAGCAAAGAACGCATCGTTGCGCACCTCCACCGCCACCGGCACGCCGATCTCATCGAGGAAACACGCCAATTCACCCAACCGCGTCGGGCCGAACATCGCAGGTAACTGCAGCCAGTACGGGGATACCCGCGCGCCCAGTGGCGCCATCAGCTGAGTGAAGTTGCGGGCCGAATCGAGTTGTTCGCGCAGGTCGCCAGCATGGCTGACATCACCAGGGAACTTGGCAGTGAAGCGAAACCCCGGCGGCATGAGTTGCGCCCAGCGCTCGACGGTGGTGGGGGCTGGACGGGCATAGAAGGTGGTATTGCCCTCGACGGCGTTGAACACCTGACTGTACAGCCCAAGGTACTCGCCGGAGCGCGCGTCGGTGGGATAGAGATAGTCGCGCCAGGCATTTTCAGCCCAGGACGGACAACCGAGAAAATAAGGCAGGGCTGATGGCGTCATCCATCAAATGTACAGGTCCAGCCCCAGCACTTCCATCTCCCAGTCGGTGAAGCCGGCAGTGGTCAGGTAGCTGGCCAGGGCCGAGGCCGTGCGCCGGTCACGGGCGCGGGGGAAGATCAGGTCCTGCTGACGAGCTGGGAGGTTCTCGCTGCGACGGCTGGCGCGGCTGATCTGCGCGTCGGTATCGTCGATGATCTCGGCATCGGCCTCGTCGATGTTTTCGTCACGGGCCAACGCCTTGCGCGGCGCGCGCTTGATGGGGTAGCTCGATGAGGAAAAACCGTCGATACGCATGAAAAAGGCACTCAGGATCAATGATGGCAATTTAGCAGCATCAGGAATCCTTCGCTAATGCCCGAACTGATAACTGGACCACAGATCGCGCAAAAGGTTTTATCGTGATCGGCGATAGCCGACGAACTGCCTTCAGCGCGCCTTGGGCGTAGCCACATTATCGCGCAGGTACACCGGTTGCGCCTGCTCGGCGGCGACCGCCTCGCCCCGGGCCCAGGCAAAGCCGGCCAAGGTCAGGATATCCTGGGCGCTGGGCAACGCGCAGGCATCGCTGGCGGCGACCTGCACCGCCAGGCGCTCGGCATAGCCCCAGCCACTGCCGGCGCCGAACCACTCACCGCCCAGCCCGGATGGCAGGGCTACGCGCTCCGGCGGCAGCACCGCCTCGTGGCCGACCAGGCGCATTTCGCCCTGCTGCGCCTGGTAGCAGCCCCAGTACACCTCGTCCATGCGCGCATCGATGGCCGCGGCCACCTGCTGCGCACCGCGCTCACGCAGCGCGCCCTGGGCCAGCGCGGCCAGGTTGGATACCGGCAGCACCGGGCGCTCGAGGGCGAAGGCCAGGCCCTGGACCACGCCAATGGCGATACGCACGCCGGTGAAGGCACCGGGGCCACGACCGAAGGCGATGGCATCCACCGCGCTCAAAGCCACGCCCGAGTCGGCCAGCAGCTGCTTGATCAGCGGCAGCAGCTTCTTCGCGTGCAGGCGCGGGGCCACCTCGTAATGGCTGGTCACCTTGCCATCATGCAGCAGGGCGACGGAACAGGCTTCGGTGGCGGTATCCAGGGCCAGCAAGGTGGTCATCGAGCAAGGTATCCAGGCGATAGGAAAAAGAGCGGCAGTATAAACGACAACGGCCCGCAAGCGGGCCGTCGTGACGCACGGTGGCGGATCAGCTCAGGGCTGCCAGCACCTTGGCGGTGATCGACTCGACCGAGCCAACGCCTTCGATGTGGCTGTACTTCGGCTTGCCGGCGTTGGCGGCCGACAGCTTCTGGTAGAAGTCCACCAGCGGCTTGGTCTGGCTGTGGTAGACCGACAGGCGATGACGCACGGTCTCTTCCTTGTCGTCGTCGCGCTGGATCAGGTCTTCGCCAGTGGCGTCGTCCTTGCCTGCAACCTTCGGCGGGTTGTACTGGATGTGGTAGGTGCGACCCGAGGCCAGGTGCACGCGGCGACCGGCCATGCGCCCGACGATCTCTTCGTCGTCCACGGCGATCTCGACCACGGCGTCGATGTCGACACCGGCAGCGACCATGGCTTCAGCCTGCGGGATGGTGCGCGGGAAACCGTCGAACAGGCAGCCGTTGGCGCAGTCCGGCTGGGCGATGCGCTCCTTGACCAGGCTGATGATCAGCTCGTCGGAGACCAGCTGGCCGGCATCCATGACTTTCTTGAGTTCCAGGCCCAGCGGGGTGCCGGCCTTGACGGCGGCACGCAGCATGTCACCGGTGGAAATCTGGGGAATACCGAACTTTTCGGTGATGAACTTTGCCTGAGTACCTTTACCGGCCCCGGGAGCTCCCAGCAGAATTACGCGCATCTTGTGCTCCTCATATTTTTCTATGCAAATCAACGGATTCGGCGCACAAGGCCAACTCCGGAAAATCGGATGAGACCGCAAAATCGGTCAAAAGGCTGATCAAGATACACAGCGCCCGCCCCCCCGACAAGCGTCCCAAAGTGGCAGGAATGCGCCACTTGCGGCCCGCCAGGGGGGCGGTTGCGCCCGGCGCAACCAGGCATCATGCCCGCGCGGGGCCCCAGGCAGCACACCCGGGTGACCTGGCGCCCCGGCCCTTCAACCGGTATTGCGCAAGCCCGCCGCGATACCCGCCACGGTCACCAGCAAGGCCTGCTCCAACGGGCTGTCCAGAGCGGCTTCACGGCTGCGCGAGCGTGCCAGCAGCTCAGCCTGCAGGCGGTGCAACGGGTCCAGGTAGGTGTTGCGCAAGCGGATGAATTCCAGGGTTTCCGGGCTGTGCGCGAGTAGCACCGGCTGGCCGGTCAAACCCAGTACCACCTGGCAAGACTGCGACAATAGGTCGCGCAGGTGCGCGCCCAGGGGCAGCAGCGCAGGTTGCACCAGACGTTGGTCGTAGGCCTCGGCAATCTGCGCGTCGGCCTTGGCCAGGACCATCTCCAGCATGTCGATGCGGGTACGGAAGAACGGCCATTGCTCGCGCATCTGCGCCAGCAGTTCACCCTGGCCGCGGGCCAGGGCATTGTTCAGCGCGGTTTCCCAGCCCAGCCAAGCGGGCAGCATCAGCCGCGTCTGGGTCCAGCCGAAGATCCAGGGAATGGCCCGCAGGCTCTCGATACCGCCGGCGCGGCGCTTGGCCGGGCGACTGCCCAGCGGCAGGCGACCCAGCTCCTGCTCCGGCGTCGACTCGCGGAAATACTCGACGAAGTCCGGGTTGTCGCGCACCACGCCGCGATAAGCCTTGACCCCATCGGCCGCCAACTGGTCCATCAGCGCGCGCCAGGCTGGCTGCGGCGGCGGTGGCGGCAGCAAGGTCGCTTCCAGCACCGCGGCCAGGTAAAGGTTGAGGTTCTGCTCGGCAATGCCGGGCAGGCCGAACTTGAAGCGGATCATTTCGCCCTGCTCGGTGGTGCGCAAGCGCCCGTCCACCGAGCCCGGTGGCTGCGACAGGATCGCCGCATGGGCCGGGCCGCCGCCGCGGCCAACCGTGCCGCCACGGCCATGGAACAACAACAGCTCGACCTGATGCTCGCGACAGATACGCACCAGGTTCTCCTGGGCGCGGTACTGGGCCCAGGCGGCGGCGGTGGTGCCGGCGTCCTTGGCCGAGTCCGAGTAGCCGATCATCACCTCCTGCGGACCGTGCAGTCCGGCGCGGTAGCCGGGTAGCCCCAGCAGGCGTTGCATGACCGGGCCGGCGTTGTCCAGGTCGGCCAAGGTCTCGAACAGCGGCACCACCCGCATGGGCCGGGTCAAGCCAGCCTCCTTGAGCAGCAGCTGCACTGCCAGCACATCCGAGGCGGCGCCGGCCATGGAGATCACGTAGGAGCCCAACGAGGCCGCTGGCGCGGCCGCGATCTCGCGACAGGTGGCCAGTACTTCGGCAGTGTCGGCCTCGGGCTGGAAGTGCGCCGCCAGCAATGGCCGACGGTTCTTCAGCTCGGCCTGGAGGAAAGCGATGCGCGCCTCCTCGTCCCAATCGGCATAGCGCCCCAGCCCAAGGTAATCGGTAATTTCCGACAGCGCATCACGATGGCGGGCGGCGTCCTGGCGCACATCAAGGCGCACCAGGAACAGGCCGAAGGTCACCGCCCGGCGCAGGCAGTCGAGCAACGGCCCATCGGCGATAACGCCCATGCCACACTCATGCAGCGAGTGATAACACAGCTGCAATGGCGCGATCAGGTCGCAGTTGTCGACCAGCACTGCGGCGCTGGCCGGCTGCGTCGCCGCCAGCGAGGCATGGGCCCAGGCCCGGGTGGCGCGCAGGCGATCACGCAACTGTTTGAGCAAGGCGCGGTACGGCTCGGCACTGTCGCCGACCTGGGCGCGCAGTGCCGGGCTGGCCTGCTGCATGGACAATTCGGCGGCCAGCTGGTCGATATCGCGCAGGAACAGGTCGGCGGCCATCCAGCGCGCCAGCAGCAGCACTTCACGGGTTACCGCCGCGGTGACATTGGGGTTGCCGTCGCGGTCACCGCCCATCCAGGAGGCGAAACGCACCGGTGCCGCCTCCAGCGGCAAGCGCAGGCCGGTGGCATCGTGCAGCGCGCCGTCGACCTTGCGCAGGTGATTGGGGATCGCTTGCCACAGCGAATGCTCGATCACCGCGAAGCCCCATTTGGCCTCGTCCACCGGGGTCGGCCGGGTGCGGCGGATCTCCTCGGTGTGCCAGGCCTCGGCGATCAGTCGGCGCAGGCGCTCGCGCACTTGCTGGCGTTCGACGGGAAGCAGGTCGCGGTGGTCCTGCGCCGCCAGTTGCGCGGCGATGGCGTCGTACTTCTGGATCAGCGTGCGGCGGGCCACTTCAGTGGGATGGGCGGTGAGCACCAGCTCGATATCCAGCCTGGCCAGTTGGCGGGCCAGGGCATCATTGGCGTGCCCCGCGGCCTGCAACCGCGCCAGCAGCTCGGGCAGTACCCGCGCCTCGAACGGCGCGGGCTGGTCGGCGTCGCGGCGGTGGATCAGCTGGTACTGCTCGGCGATATTGGCCAGGTTGAGGAACTGGTTGAACGCCCGCGCCACCGGCAGCAGGTCTTGCTCGGCAAGGTCGCCCAGGGTCGAACTCAACTGCTCGCCGGCATCGCGCCGGTCGGCCTTGGCACTGTGGCGAATGTCCTCGATCTTTTGCAGGAACGCCTCGCCATGCTGCTGGCGAATGGTCTCGCCCAGCAGCTCCCCCAACAGATGCACATCCTCACGCAAGCGCAGATCGATATCGCTCATCGGGCCTCTCCATTCCGGGAAACAGCAGGCCTCAAGAGTGCCCACCAAGCCGCGCGCCTGGCAAGCCGGGAACGCGCAAAGCAACTAAAGTGAACACAGGTCATCCGAAGCAATGCCACTTTCGAGGCTTTGACAGAGGTCATCATGAAAATCCGCGAACTCGCCCAGCACTGGGAACAGAATGCCTCCGGCCGCCTGAGCCCGACCGGCCATGTCCTGCACCTGGACATGGAAGCCGAAGCGCGCCTGGCCGCGCTGATCGAGATGTACCCCAAGCGCAGCCCCGAGGAACTGCTCGGTGAGCTGGTGGCCGCCGCGCTCGAGGAGCTGGAAGCCAGCTTCCCCTACATCAAGGGCCAACAGGTGATCGCCACCGACGAGGAAGGCGATCCACTGTACGAGGACATCGGCCCTACCCCGCGCTTTCTGGCCCTCTCCCGCCGCCACCTGCAGGCCCTTGGCCGAGTGCAGGAAGACCCCTCGCACTGAGCTTCGCGGGTGCCGGGCCAGGCCCGGCATACCGCCATCGGCCGCGTAAGTTCCTGGTCAAATCCGCTGACCAATTAGTCAGAAAAAAATACCTTTAGCGTGCAAATTTTTCTGAACTATTCAAAAAACGCCTCGGTCACAGCCAATAGCCATCACGGCAAAACCCTTAAGACCCGGGCGTTGCCGCGCTCGCCTGGCGACAGGGGAACAGCGATGAACCCGTAGCGGCCATCGTCGTTTAACAGGAGTGACCCAATGGAGTTGACCACCATGAAGACCCGCATCGAAAAACCTACTTCCACTCACCTGCGCGGGCTCAAGCTGGCCGCGCTGGCCCTGGGCAGCAGCCTGGTGCTGGCCGGTTGCGCGGGCAAACCGCCTACCGAGCAGTACGCCGTGACCCAGTCGGCGGTCAACTCGGCGGTGAGTGCAGGCGGTACCGAGTTTGCCGCGGTGGAAATGAAAGCCGCCCAGGACAAGTTCAAGAAGGCCGAGATCGCCATGCATGACAAGCAGTACGACGAGGCCAAGCTGCTCGCCGAACAGGCCGAGTGGGACGCCCGCGTCGCCGAGCGCAAGGCCCAGGCCGCCAAGGCCCAGAAAGCCGTGCAGGATGCCCGCCAGGGTGTCAACGACGTACGTGAGGAAGGCCTGCGCAGCGCCGAATGAGCCTGCCCCGCCACTTGAGCCTTCGTTAGAGATCAAAGGATGAACACTATGCGCAAACACATCATGATTCCCGCCCTGCTGGCCCTGAGCGTAGGCCTGGCTGCCTGCTCCCACGACCCGAACGCCAACCTGGAATCGGCCCGCACCAACTTCTCGGCCCTGCAGAGCGATCCGCAGTCGAGCAAGGTGGCCGCGCTGGAGACCAAGGACGCCCAGGACTGGCTGAACAAAGCCGACAAGGCCTACATGGACCGTGAGAACGAGAAGAAGGTCGACCAGCTCGCCTACCTGACCAACCAGCGCGTGGAAGTAGCCAAGCAGACCATCGCCCTGCGCACCGCCGAGGCCGACCTGAAGAATGCCGCGGCCCAGCGCGCCCAGGCCAAGCTGGACGCCCGCGACGCGCAGATCAAGAAGCTGCAGGACAGCCTCAACGCCAAGCAGACCGATCGCGGCACCCTGGTGACCTTCGGCGACGTGCTGTTCGACTTCAACAAGGCCAACCTCAAGAGCAGCGCCTACCCGAACATCACCAAGCTGGCCCAGTTCCTCCAGGAGAACCCTGAGCGCAAGGTGATCGTCGAGGGCTATACCGACAGTGTCGGCTCGGCCAACTACAACCAGACCCTGTCCGAGCGCCG
This sequence comes from Pseudomonas sp. RIT623, assembly GCF_004519305.1. Classification (GTDB taxonomy): domain Bacteria; phylum Pseudomonadota; class Gammaproteobacteria; order Pseudomonadales; family Pseudomonadaceae; genus Aquipseudomonas. Next base: position 284,323 of record NZ_SOZA01000002.1, read on the forward strand.
CGCAGGTTCGGTACGCATGGCGCTGGTGCGTGCCGGCGTCGACCCTGCGCGCATCGTCGCCCAGGGTTACGGCAAGGAGTATCCGGTGGCCGACAACGGCAGCAACTCGGGCCGTGCGCAGAACCGTCGGGTGGAGGTGACCATCTCCAACGACAACCAGCCGGTGGCGCCGCGCGCAGTAAGCCAAGTGCAGTAAGTCACGCAGATGCAGTGAAAAGCCCCGCCTGATGGCGGGGTTTTTCATGCATGCCAGTCTTCGAGCTCTCGAAATTCATAAGTGCTACGGGGTACGGCAACAGAATTGCACTCTCTAACCCCCGCCCTCTCACTGCACCTGCTGCGGCGTCTCCTGCCCCATGCAACGCACCGCACGCTTGCGGTTGTCCACCAACACGCCGGTCAGGCCCTTCTGCTCGGTATCGAACAGCACCAGCACGCCATCGATGCACTGCGCCACCTGTGGCGCCGGGGTAAGGGAAAGCTTGTAGTCCTCGCCGGGAATGGTCTTGAGCATGGTGAAGTCCTGCAACAGCAGCGCATCCTGCGGCTTGGCGAAATGCAGGTAGCCGTAGTACCAGAGGACCCCCACCGTCACGATGATGCTGCCGACACCGGTCAGGATCAGGGGGATGGCGTTGCGTTCTTCACTCATTGCGCGTTTTTCTCGTCAGGGTAGTTGGGCACTTCGGCCAAGCGGCGCAGGCCATTGAAGTGCGTGGGGTCGTCCAGGAAGCGCAGCATCACCTGGCGCCAGGTCGGGTCGGCAAAGGTCTGCACATGGTCGCCGCGGGTCAGTTGCAGCACCCGTGGCGGTGGCGCGTGCTGGTACAGGCGCAGGCCGTTGGCCAGCGGCACCAGGTTGTCGTCGATGCTGTGGAAGAACAGTTTCGGTGGGCTGTCCAGGCGCTCGATCGAACGGATCGCGCTGTCGCCGTCCGGCACCAGCCACGACAACGGCACCTGCAGGGGCCAGGTCATCCAGGACGTGCTCAACGCGTAGCGCCCCACCGCGCGGTAGCTGGCCGGCACGCCATCGAACACCAAGGCGCTGAAGCGCTGGCGCTGTTGCGGGTGTTGCGCCAGGTAGTGGATGGCCATGGCTCCGCCAAGGCTCTGCCCCAGCAGCACCAACGGCTTGCCTTGCGCCTGGGGCGCCTGGTCGAGCCAGCTCAACGCCGCGGCGATGTCGCCATACACCTCGGGCAGCGTCGGCTTGCCCTGGGACAGGCCGTAACCGCGGTAGTCGATCATCAGTACCTGGTAGCCTTCCTTCGGCAACCAGTAGCTGCCGCCAAGGTGCCAAGCCAGATTGCCACCGTTGCCATGCAAGTGCAGCACCGTGCCCTTGATCGCGACACCTTCGGGCACCGGCAACCACCAGCCGTGCAGGCGGGTGCCGTCGGTGGCGGTCAGGGTCAGGTCCTGGTAGGCGAGCCGGGCCTTCGCCGGGGTAAACGGCTGGCCTGGCTCGGGGTAGAACAGCAGGCTGCTGCAGCCGGCCAACAGCAGCAACCCCAGGCCGAGGGCGAGGTGACGCCAGGCGTCAGAGAATGTTCGCGTAGTCGGCTTCAATGCGGTCCAGGCTCAGGTGGTTGAGGAAGTTGGAAAAGCACATCCAGGCCGACAGCGCGTTGAGGTCGCGGAACTGCTCGGGCAGGTACTTGGGCGGCTCCACCAGGCCTTCCTCGACCAACTGGCGCAGCGTGCGCATGTCTTCCAGGGTGGTCTTGCCGCAGAACAGCAAAGGGATCTGCTCCAGCTTGCCCTTCTTCACGGCCAACTGAATGTAGTTGTAAACCATGATGAAGCCCTTGAGGTAGGACAAGTCCTTGGTGAATGGCAGGCCATTGGGCACCGAGCCGCGGAACACCCGGCTGGCGTTGCTGTAGCTCTGGCCCATCTCGAAGCCCTGGCCACGGAAGAACTCGAAGACCTGCAGGAAGTCCGCGCCCTCCTCGACCATGTGGATGGCGCGGGTGCGGTTGGTGAGCTTGCGCAGACGGCTGGGGTAGGAGGCGAAGGCGATCACCTCCATGAGGATGGCCAGGCCTTCCTGGGTCACCGTGGACGAGGGCGGGCCCTTGGCCAGGAAGGTGCAGATCGGCTGGTTGAGGCCGTTGAGGGTGGTGCCGACATGCACCAGGCCCTCGTGCACCTCCAGTGCCCGCACGTCGCGGCTGTTGAACATGGCGTCGGCGCGCACCTTGATGTAGTCGGCCCCCGCCGCGGCGTCGGCGACGATACCGTCGGACTCGAACACGCGGATGGTTTCCTCGGCCTCGCCGAACACCTTGTTCAGGCGGCGCTGCAGGATCGCCACCGCCTCTTTCGCCGTGAGGTTCTTCGGCTCGTCCTTCAGGTCGCCGCGGCCGTCGATGTTGTTCAGGTAGTCCGAGAGCATCAGGCCCAGGTCGGCCAGGGTCGGGTCACCGGCGTGGAACGCGTCCGAGGCTGCCCCGTAGAGCTCTTGGGAGATCAGGCCAAAGTCCTCGGTACCGCGCGCCTCGAGCATGCGCACCACCATGCGGTATTCCTTGCACATGCGCCGCATGATCTGCCCGACCGGGTTGAACTGGCCAAGCTGACGGGTGATATCGCGTTCGATGCCCTGGAATTCAGCCTTGAGTGCATTGGAGTCGAACGACAGTGGGCGGCTCTGGTAGTAGGCCCGGTCCACTGCCGGCGGCTCCTTGCCCTTGGCCTTGAGAAAACCCTGGCGGATGCCGTCGTCCCACTTGACCGCGTCGAGCACGCGGATCGGGGTCTGCGCGGCGACGATACGGTCGGACAAGCTGCGGATGGTTTGCTGGTATTCGTCCACCGGGGACTCCTTGCATTCGAATGAGCCTGGTTCGCCGGCAAGGCCGGCGAACCGCGCCCTGCTACTTGGCGGCACGCTGGAAGCGCGCCACCTCGACGAACAGGTCCGAGTTGGCCGGGTCGTCCAGGTACGCCAGCACCCGCTGCGCCGGGCTATCGATCAGCACGCCCTCGCCGTTGTCGTCCGGCACTGCGGTACTGCGCCCGCTCAGTTCCTTCTTGGCCACAGCCTGCTGCACCTGTTCGACATCGAGGTTGTAGATCACCAGCTCCTTGCCATCGACGATATCGAAACCACCAATCAGGAAATTGCCGCCCAGGCGCTTGGGCACGCCAGCCGACAGGTACCAGCGGTTGCCATGCCGGGCCACGGTGAAGGCATATTCCTCGGGCGCCTTGCCCTGGGCGCGGGTCACGGCCTTGTAGGTATTGCCACCGGCGCGGCTGATGCTCAACCTCAACGGCTGGCCCCAGGCGTCCTTGCTGCTCCATTGGCCGAGCAAGGCTTTAGGCGCCGCCTGGTTGGCCGGCAGCGGTTCGTCGAAGGTCACCAGACAACCGCCCAGCAGGAGGAATGACAAGGTCAACAACACCACACGCCAGGCTTTCATCTGCTTCTCCTTGAAAAATCGTTCGCCACTCAGGCCGAAACCAGCACCATCTGCAAGTATCGGACAAGGATAGCGAGCATCTGCTCATCGGCCCGTGCATTCGCGTCCTCGAGCAGGCCCTGATATTCCATCTGCTCGATTATCGCCGTCAACATCTGGGCATCCTGCTCGGGGTGGCGCGAGCCGACCACTTGCAATATCTGCCGTGCGCCATGCAGCAAGATCTGCTCGTGAGCCTGTACCAGCTCTGCCAGGCGACGGCACAGCAGCGCCTCCTGGCGGAAGGCCTGCTCGGCCATGAGGAAGTCGCGGCGATTGTTGAGCTGGCGCAGGACGTAGTCAGCCAGCATGCGCGCCACTTCATCGGCCAGTTGCGCCCGGGCCTGAGCCGTGCCATCGCCCTGGGCGAGCAACTGGCGCAACACGCCTTCGGTATTGGTCCACAGCTTGGCCATGTAGGCGGCGCTGCGCTCGACATACTGGGCGAAGGTGTCGGCCAGCAGGTCCTGGATGTCCTTGAAGTAATAGGTGGTGGCCGACAGCGGCACACCGGCTTCAGCCGCCACGGCGCGGTGGCGCACGCCACGCACGCCATCACGCACGACGATGCGCATGGCCGCGTCGAGAATCTGCTGGCGGCGCTGCTCGCTGCCCTGGCGGGCGGTCTTGCGGCCCTGGTACTGCACGCTCTCAGCGACGGCGGTGGCGATGCCGGCGGCGCCTTGGTGGGGCATTGCGGGGGTCACTCTGGTTTACCTCACGAACAGTGGGTTGCCTGTACCGGCCCATTCGCGGGGCAAGCCCGCTCCTACAAGTACAGCACAGCATTCCTGGCCGGCGCTATACCTGTAGGAACGGGCTTGCCCCGCGAAGAGGCCAGTACAGACAACATAAAGCTTCAGGCAAGAAAAAGCCGCCTCGAAAGGCGGCTTGTTCACATCACTCAGGCCTGTGGACGCATGTGCGGGAACAGGATCACATCACGAATCGACGGCGAGTTGGTCAACAGCATCACCAGGCGGTCGATGCCGATGCCTTCACCGGCGGTCGGTGGCATGCCGTACTCCAGGGCGCGAACGAAGTCGGCGTCGTAGTGCATCGCTTCGTCGTCACCGGCGTCCTTCTCGGCTACCTGAGCCAGGAAGCGCTCGGCCTGGTCTTCGGCATCGTTGAGCTCGGAGTAGGCGTTGGCGATCTCGCGGCCACCGATGAACAGCTCGAAACGGTCGGTCACGGCCGGGTTGTCGTCGTTGCGACGGGCCAGCGGCGAGACTTCGAACGGGTACTCGGTGATGAAGTGCGGCTGCTCCAGCTTGTGCTCGACCAGTTCCTCGAAAATCATCACCTGCAGCTTGCCCAGGCCTTCATGGCCGAGCACCTTGGCGCCGGCCTTCTTGGCGATGTCGCGGGCACGGTCGACGTCTTGCAGGTCGGCGGCGGTCAGCTCGGGGTTGTACTTGAGGATCGAGTCGAACACCGACAGGCGCACGAACGGCTCGCCGAAGTGGAATACCTTGTCGCCATACGGCACGTCGGTGCTGCCCAGCACCAGCTGCGCCAGCTCGCGGAACAGTTCCTCGGTGAGGTCCATGTTGTCGCGGTAGTCGGCGTAGGCCTGGTAGAACTCGAGCATGGTGAACTCGGGGTTGTGCCGGGTCGAAACGCCTTCGTTACGGAAGTTGCGGTTGATCTCGAAGACTTTCTCGAAACCACCGACCACCAGGCGCTTGAGGTACAGCTCCGGCGCGATACGCAGGAACATGGCCATGTCCAGGGCGTTGTGGTGGGTTTCGAACGGCTTGGCCGCGGCGCCGCCGGGGATGGTCTGCAGCATCGGGGTTTCCACTTCGAGGAAGTCGCGCTCGATGAGGAACTTGCGGATGTGCGAGATCACCTGCGAACGCACACGGAAGGTGTGGCGGGTTTCCTCGTTGACCATCAGGTCGACATAGCGCTGGCGGTAGCGCTGTTCGGTGTCGGTCAGGCCGTGGTGCTTGTCCGGCAGCGGACGCAGCGACTTGGTCAGCAGGCGCACATTGGTCATTTCGACGTACAGGTCGCCCTTGCCGGAACGGGCCAGGGTGCCTTCAGCGCTGATGATGTCGCCCAAGTCCCAGGTCTTGACCGCGGCCAGGGTTTCTTCGGGCAGGGTCTTGCGGTTGACGTAGACCTGAATGCGCCCGGTCATGTCCTGGATGACCATGAACGAGCCACGGTTGAGCATGATGCGACCGGCAACCTTGACCGGAATCGCGGCTGCTTCCAGCTCTTCCTTGGTCTTGTCCGCGTACTGTTTCTGCAGGTCGTTGCAGTAGCTGTCGCGGCGGAAGTCGTTGGGGAAGGCATTGCCCTTGGCGCGCTCTGCGGCAAGTTTTTCCTTGCGCAGGGCGATCAGGGCGTTTTCTTCCTGTTGCAGGTCTTGCGCTTCGGTCTTGAGGTCGCTCATGTCGTCATTCTTTCCATCAGGTATTCGTTGCCCTCGCGGGTGAGGGATCGCGGGGCAAGCCCGCTCCCACGGGCCCGCCACGGCGGTGATGCTTACAGCCCCTGCTTGAGGCTCGCTTCCAGGTACTGGTCGAGGTCGCCGTCCAGGACCTTCTGGCAGTCGCTGCGCTCGACGCCGGTACGCAGGTCCTTGATGCGCGAGTCATCGAGCACGTAGGAACGGATCTGGTGGCCCCAGCCGATGTCCGACTTGCTGTCCTCCAGCGCCTGGGAAGCGGCGTTGCGTTTTTGCATTTCCAGTTCGTACAACTTGGCCCGCAGCATTTTCATGGCGGTGTCTTTGTTGGCGTGCTGGGAGCGTTCGTTCTGGCAGGCCACCACGGTGTTGGTCGGCACGTGGGTGATACGTACCGCGGAGTCGGTGGTGTTGACGTGCTGACCGCCGGCACCGGAGGAGCGGTAGGTATCGATGCGCAGGTCGGACGGGTTGATCTCGATCTCGACCTTGTCGTCGATCTCGGGCGAGACGAATACCGCCGAGAACGAGGTGTGGCGACGGGCACCGGAGTCGAACGGGCTCTTGCGTACCAGGCGGTGCACGCCGATCTCGGTGCGCAGCCAGCCGAAGGCGTACTCGCCCTTGATGTGCACGGTGGCGCCCTTGATGCCGGCGACTTCACCTTCGGACAGTTCGATGATGGTGGCGTCGAAACCACGCTTGTCGGCCCAGCGCAGGTACATGCGCAGCAGGATGTTGGCCCAGTCCTGGGCCTCGGTGCCGCCGGAGCCGGCCTGGATGTCCAGGTAGGCGTTGTTCATGTCCATCTCGCCGCTGAACATGCGACGGAACTCGAGCTGGGCGAGGGATTCCTCAAGCCCTTGCAGCTCGGTCTCGACATCGCTGACAGCGCCTTCATCGTTCTCCTCGACAGCCATGTCGAGCAGGTCCTTGCAGTCGGTGAGACCGTTGGACAGTTTATCGAGGGTCTCGACCACCTGTGCCAACATGGCGCGCTCGCGGCCCAGGGCCTGGGCGTACTCGGGCTTGTTCCAGACAGCGGCGTCTTCCAGCTCGCGGTTTACTTCGACCAGACGATCATGTTTGTGATCGTAGTCAAAGATACCCCCGAATGGACTGGGAACGCTCGGTGAGGTCCTTGATGGTGTTCAGGATCGGTTGGATTTCCATGGGCGGGTAGCTCTCGTACGAATTCGGTGAAAAGCCCGCGAGTATAACCGAGTCTCGGGGTTGGCGGCAGACCCGCCGGGCGGCATGGACGCATTCCATGAACGCAGTGTTGCCCTTGCCCTTGCCCTTGCCCTTGCCCTTGCCCTTGCCCTTGCCCTTGCCCTTGCCCTTGCCCTTGCCGTTGCCGTTGCCGTTGCCGTTGCCGTTGCCGTTGCCGTTGCCGATCAAGAGGCTAACGCCACCCCCAGCGAGCGACAGCTGCGCCAGTGCAGGCGCCACCCCTAATTTCGCGACTTCAGGAGGCCGAACGCAGGCCTTGCGAAGGGAGGTGACGGGCATGGATGCCCGTCAAGCGCTGGGGCCCAGGATGGGCCCTACAGCGCGGTCCTCCCGGGAGCAAGGCCGGAGTGAGGCCTCCTGAAGTCGCAATTTGTGTCGCCTGAACTATCGCGCGCTTAGAAGCAAAAGCAAAAACAAGAGCAAAGAGCAAAGAGCAAAGAGCAAAGAGCAAAGAGCAAAGAGCAAAGAGCAAAGAGCAAAGAGCAAAGAGCAAAGCAATTTGGCTCTTAGTCTCGGCCCGTCATTTCCTCTTACCGGTAAGCCGGCTCGCGCAGGATGAATACAGGCTGTAAAACTTCAAGCCCCTGCGGGAACACACTTAGGCAATCCCAACCTGATTACGCCCATTGTTCTTGGCCAGGTACAGCCCTTTGTCCGCCGCCGAGATAAGTTGCCGGCAATGGCTGCCCACACTCGGTGTAAGGGTCGCCAAGCCAATGCTCACGGTCAGGTGCGAGGCCGTCTCGGGCACCGTGTGGGCAATGTTCAACCCCATGATGGTCTGGCGCAGCTTCTCGGCAATCAACCGCGCGCCGCCCGGCGAAGTATTCGGCAGCACCAGGGCGAACTCCTCACCGCCGTAGCGCGCCGGCAGGTCAGTGGGCCGCGAACAGCAGCCACGGATTGCCTCGGCCACCTGACGCAAGGCCTCATCGCCGGCCAGATGGCCGAAACTGTCATTGAATGCCTTGAAAAAATCCACATCGACCATCAGCAACGACAACTGCTGCTGTTCACGCATCGCCCGGCGCCATTCCAGCTCCAGGTACTCATCGAAGTGACGGCGATTGGACAACCCCGTGAGCCCATCCGAGTTCATCAACCGCTGCAGCATCAGGTTGGTGTCGAGCAACTGCTGCTGGCTCACACGCAAAGCCCGGTACGCCTCGTCGCGCTGCAGCAAGGTCAGGTAAGAGCGCGAGTGGTAGCGGATACGCGCCACCAGTTCGATGGTGTCCGGCAACTTGACCAGGTAGTCGTTGGCCCCGGCGGCGAAGGCCGCGCTCTTGACCAGCGGATCCTCCTTGGTCGACAGGACGATGATCGGAATGTCCTGGGTGGCCGGGTTGTTGCGGTATTCGCGTACCAGGGTCAGGCCATCAAGGCCAGGCATGATCAGGTCCTGGAGGATCACCGTGGGCTTGATGCGCATGGCCTGGGCCACCGCCTGGTGCGGGTCGGCGCAGAAGTGGAAGTCGATGTTCTCTTCGTGGGCGAGGCCACGGCGCACCGCTTCGCCGATCATGGCCTGATCGTCGACCAGCAGGACCATCGCCGCACTTTCGTTGATGGTCGTGAAACCTTCGATCGGTAGATCATTCATGCGTAATCACCCGTCCACTGCCGGCCACGCGGCGCGACTCAATACATATCGTCATTTCGGAAAGATTTCCATCAGTCGTCCGGCGATTCGCTCCAGCGGACGTATTTCCACCGCCGCGTCGATCGCCGCGGCGGCTTTGGGCATGCCGTACACCGCGCTGCTCTGCTGGTCCTGGGCGATGGTCAGGAAGCCCTGCTGGCGCATCAGTTTCAGGCCTTGGGCGCCGTCGCGCCCCATGCCGGTGAGCAGCACGCCCACCGCATCGCCGGACCAGCAGCGCGCCACGCTCTCGAAGAACACATCGATCGAGGGCCGGTAGATTTCGTTGACGGGCTCGGCAGTGTAGGCCAGCTCGCCATTCTTAAGGAGGCGGATATGGTGGTTGGTGCCGGCCAGCAGCACCTGCCCCGGCTGCGGCGGCTCACCCTCGCGGGCCAGGCGCACCGGCAGGCCGGAGGCGCTGCTGAGCCACTCGGCCATGCCGGCGGCGAAAACCTGGTCAACATGCTGGACCAGCACGATGGCCGCCGGAAAACTGCGCGGCAGCCCCTTGAGCAGTACTTCCAGGGCGGCCGGCCCGCCCGCGGACGAGCCGATAGCCACCAGTGCGCGGCGCTGCGAGGCCTCGCGCTGCGGCACGCTAACCGCTCGAGGCGCACTGGGCCGCTGCTGGCCGATCAGCCAGCCGATGTTGAGGATCTTGCGCAGCAGTGGCGCGGCCGCCTCGCGTGCATCGCCCGCGCCCAATGCCGGGGTGTCGACCACATCCAGGGCGCCATGGCCCATGGCCTCGAACACCCGGTGCACGTTCTGCTTGCGATCCACGGTGACGATGACGATGGCGCAGGGGGTTTCGGCCATGATGCGCCGGGTCGCCTCCACGCCGTCCATGACCGGCATGATCAGGTCCATGAGGATCAGGTCCGGCGTCTGCTCGGCGCACAGGCGCACCGCCTCGGCGCCGTTGCCGGCGACCCAGATCACCTGGTGCGCGGGCTCGAATGCCAACGCCCGGCGCAGGGCCTCGACGGCCATGGGCATGTCGTTGACAATGGCGATTCTCATCCCTGGGCACCTCCGATCAGCTCCTCGACCGCATCCAGCAACGCATCGTCATGGAAGCTGGCCTTGGCCAAATAATAGTCGGCACCGGCATCCAGTCCACGACGCCGGTCTTCTTCGCGATCCTTGTAGGACACCACCATCACCGGCAACGATTGCAAGCGGTTGTCGCGCCGCACCAGGGTGACCAGCTCGATCCCGTCCATGCGCGGCATGTCGATGTCGGTGATCAACAGGTCGAAATCATCGCTGCGCAGCGCGTTCCAGCCGTCCATGCCGTCCACGGCCACCGCCACTTCGTAGCCGCGGTGGCCCAGTAGCTTGCGTTGCAGCTCGCGCACGGTGAGCGAGTCATCGACCACCAGGATGCGCTTGCGCACCGCACCCTTGGCGCCCCGCCCACCGCGCTCGATACGCTCCAGGCGGCCGGTGCTGAGCAGCTTGTCCACCGAGCGCAGCAAGTCCTCGACATCGACGATGAGCACCACCGAACCGTCGTCGAGCAAGGCCCCGGCAGAGATGTCCTGGACTTTGCCCAGGCGCGGATCCAGCGGCATCACCACCAGCACCCGCTCGCCGATCAGCCGCTCGACGGCCACCCCATAGAGCTGCTCACGCTCGCGAATCACCACCACCCGCAGGCTCTGTTCGTCGCCCTGGGCCGCCGGCCGGTTGAGAAGCTGGCTGGCGGCCACCAGGCCGATGTGTCGCCCTTCGTGCCAGAAGTGCTGCCGCCCTTCGATCTGCACGATGGCCTCGGCCGCCACGTCGACGGTGCGCTCGATATGCGCCAGCGGGAAGGCATAGGCCTCGCCGCCCACCTCGACGACCAGGCTGCGAACCACCGACAAGGTCAACGGCACTTCCACATGGAAGCAACATCCCTGGCCGGCCACCTGGGTCAACTCGATGGAGCCGCGCAGCTCACGGACCATGTGCTGTACCGCGTCCAGGCCGACACCGCGCCCGGACACTTCGGTGACCGTGTCGCGCAGGCTGAATCCCGGCAGGAACAGGAATGTCAGCAGCTCGGCCTCGCTCATCTGCGCCACCGTCTCGGCCGGCGACAATGCGCGCTCGACGATACTCTCGCGCAAGCGCTGCAGATCGATGCCGGCACCGTCGTCGGACAGTTCCAGGATCAGCAGCCCGGCCTGGTGCGAGGCGCGCAGGCGCACGGTGCCCTCGCTCGGTTTGCCGGCCAGCAAGCGCTGCTCGGGCAGTTCGATGCCATGATCGACCGCGTTGCGCAGCAGGTGTGTCAGCGGTGCCTCGAGCTTTTCCAGCACGTCACGGTCGACCTGGGTCTTCTCGCCCTCGATCAACAGGCGCACCGGCTTGTCCAGCGAGCGCCCGAGGTCGCGGACCATCCGGCTCTGGCCGGTGAGCACATCGGCGAACGGACGCATGCGACAGGCCAGCGCCGTGTCGTACAGCAGTTGCGCGCGCTGGCTGGCCTGCCAACCGAATTCGTCGAGATCGGCCGCCTGCTGCAACAGGATCTGCTGGGTTTCAGCCAGCAACTGCTGGGTCTGGGCCAGCGCTTCCAGCACCTCCGGCCCCTGCCCGCTCTCTTCCAGCTGGGCCTTCAGGCCATCGAGGCCGCGCATGCCCTGGCCATGCATGCGCTTCAGGCGCTGCAGGGTGGCCAGGTAGGGTTTCAGCCGCTGGGTCTCGACCAGCGACTTGCTCGACAGGTCCAACAGGCTGTTCAAACGGTCGGCGGTCACCCGCAATACCCGCTCTCCCCCCTCGCCACCGCGCTTGCCGGCCTTGCGGGCAGGCACGGGCTCAGCTTCGGGTTCAGGCTCCGGCGGGGCCTGGAGCGTTGGCTCGGGTTCCGGCCGCGCCGGCAAGGCAGCGGGCGGCGCGCTTGGAACGCCAGCCTGGGCGATCACCGGCACGGGCGCCGAAGGGTCGAGCAGTGCTGTCATCTGTGCCAGGAACACCGCCACGGCGGCGTCGCCACCCTGATCTCCAGGGGTCGCGATGCGCATCAACAGGTCAGTGCCCTGCAACAAGGCGTCGATATGCTCCGGGCGCAGCAGCAGGCGCCCCTCCTGGGCGGCCACCAGGCAGTCTTCCATGACGTGGGCGACGCTGACCCCGGCATCGATACCGACAATCCGCGCCGCCCCCTTGAGCGAGTGCGCCGCACGCATGCAGGCCTCGAGTTGATCGGGTTGCGCAGGGTTGCGCTCCAGCGCCATCAAGCCGGCGCTGAGCACCTGGGTCTGGGCCTCGGCCTCCAGGCTGAACAGCTCGAGCAGCGACGCATCGCGCATTTGCTCCGGGGTCATGACAGGCTCCGCTTCACGGCTGACATCAGGTGTTGTTCATCCAGCACTCGCACGCTGCGCCCTCGCCACTGCAACACGGCGGCGGTGAAATGCGCCGCATCGCGGCCGTTGTCCTGGCCCGCAAGGTCGAGACGATGGATGCCGTCGATCTCGTCCACCGGCACCACCACCGGCCCGCCCTCGGCCGCCAGGATCAGCATGCGCGGCATGCTCCGCCCGGTGCGCTCCGCGCCCGCCTGCGTCGGCACGCCCAGCAGGTCGGCGAGCGACAGGCAAGGCACCAGCGCACCGCGCACATTGGCGACGCCCTGCAGCACCCGCGAACGCTGGTGCGGCAACGAGTGCACCGGCTGCGCCGGGGCGATCTCGGCCAGGCAGGCGGTGGCCAGGGCCAGCCACTCCTCGCCCAGGCGGAACAGCAGCATCGAGCGGCCGACCGCGCATTCCTCCACGATGGCCGTTTCGACCTGCTCGTCCTGGACCAGCGCATAGCGGTCCAGCAGGCGCGTGGCCGCGTCGGCATACACCTCGCAATTGCGGCAGTGCACATGCCGCTCCAGCAACGGGCACTGCTTGTCGCCATGCACGCCGATGCGGTTCCAGCAATCATCGATGGGCTGGTCGTCATTGGCGATCAGTTGCATATGGTATCCGCCGCTCATCGTTCAGACTCCCTGCCGGCCCGGGCGGCACGCTCCTGTAGGCGCCGGGCACCGGCCTCGTCCCCCTGCGCGGCCAGCAGCATGGCCAGGTGCATCAGTGCCTCGGGGTGCTGCGGCTCGAGGTAGAGCGCCTTGCGATAATGGGTGATGGCCTGCGCGGCATCGCCTTCGGTGTCACTGAGCAACCCCAGCCAGTAATAGACCTGCGCCTTGGGGGCGAACTGGCGCAGATAGCGTTCGCAGTCCGCCCTGGCCTGCTGGTTTTCACCGGCATTGGCCTGCCGGGCAATGAGGGCCAGCAACTGCGCTTCGTCTTGTGCCGGTACCGGCGCCGCTGGCGCGGCGCTCGACTTTGTGACTCGGGGCGGCAGTGCCACGACACGTGGCGGCGGCGGCGGCGCGACCGGCTGGCGCGCAACCGGCAACGGCTTGGCAGCAGGCGGAGGGGCATCATCCTGGCGCACGTAGGCGAATGACTGGGCAATCCCCAGCGGGCGCATGCCCAGGCGCGCCAGCAGGCTGCCCTCGGCGGGGCCGATGAACAGCACGCCTTGGGCGTGGATCAGGCGCTTGAGCACCTCGAACACCCTCTGCTGGGTCGGAACATCGAAGTAGATCAGCAAGTTGCGGCAGAACACGAAATCGTACAACCCTTCACGCGCCTTGAGCGCTGGGTCGAGCACATTGCCCGCCTGCAGGCTGACTTGCTGGCGCACCCGCTCATCCAGGCGATGGGTATCGCCGCTTGGGCTGAAGTGCCGCTCGCGAAAGGCCAGCTCGCTGCCGCGGAAGGAGTTGCGGCCGTACAGCGCCTGCTCGCCCTTGGCCACCGAACTGGGGCTGATATCAATGCCATCGACGCGGAAAGCGCCCGGGCTCAGGCCACCGTCGAGCAAGGCCATGGCGATCGAGTAGGGTTCCTCGCCCGTCGAGCACGGCAGGCTGAGGATGCGCAGGGGCCGTGCGCCGGCAAGTTCTGCCGCACGCTTGTGCGCCAGCCCCGCCAGCGCGGTGAAGGATTCGGGGTAACGGAAGAACCAGGTCTCCGGAACGATGACCGCCTCGATCAGGGCCTGCTGCTCATCGCTGGACTGCTGCAAACGCAGCCAGTAGTCATCGAGATCCGCAGCCTGCACGAGCGTGCAGCGCTGGCGCAGGGCGCGCTCGACCATCGCTGTGCCGACCGACTCCACGTCCAGCCCGATACGTTCCTGCAGGAAACGGAAGAAACGTTGCTCGCTCATGCTGGCTCCTGCCCGGGCTCGACGGGGTACAGCAGCTCACGCACCGTATCCGACAACAGGTCGTTCACCTGGATGCGCTGCAACAAACCGCGGGCGTCCTGGCGCACCGGCCCGAGGTAGCGCGCGTCGGCATTGTCCAGGCCGTATGGCTGGAATTCCTCGGGGGCACAGCGCAGCGTATCGGTGGCCTGCTCCAGGACAAGCCCCAGTTGCAGGTCAGGGCGCCGCGAGTCAGCGCGGTAGTGCACCAGTACCATCCGCGTACTGCTGCGCGACTGTGCTGGCACACCGAAGCTCAGCGCCGACAGGTCGATCACCGGTATCAACGCGCCACGATGGGCGAGCACGCCGGCCACCCAGGCCGGCGCCTGGGCGATGGGCTTGAGGGTACGGCACGGCAGCACTTCGATTACTTCGCGCACGTCCAGGGCAAAGCGCTGGTCGGCGATGCGAAATTGCAGGTACAGCACGCCCTTGCCGGCTGATTCGCGATCCTCGCGAGGGGACGGTTCGTTCATCGTCGTCAGACTTTGAACCGCGAAACACCGCCACGCAGCCCGGCGGCTACCTGGCTCAGTTCGTCGATGGCGAAACTGGCTTGGCGCAGCGATTCCACGGTCTGGGTGCTGGCGTCGCTGAGCTGGGCCAGCGCCTGGTTGATCTGCTCCGCGCCGGTGGCCTGGGCCTGCATGCCTTCGTTGACCATCAGCACCCGCGGCGCCAACGCCTGGACCTGGTGAATGATCTGGCTCAGTTGCTCACCCACCTGCTGCACCTCGAACATGCCTCGGCGCACCTCCTCGGAGAACTTGTCCATGCCCATCACCCCGGCCGACACCGCCGACTGGATCTCGCGCACCATCTGCTCGATGTCGTAGGTGGCCACCGCGGTCTGGTCGGCCAGGCGACGTACCTCGGTGGCGACCACGGCGAAACCACGGCCATACTCGCCGGCTTTCTCCGCCTCAATGGCGGCATTGAGCGACAGCAGGTTGGTCTGGTCGGCCACCTTGACGATGGTGACCACCATCTGGGTGATGTTGCTGGCCTTCTCGTTGAGGATCGCCAGCTTGGCATTGACCAGGTCGGCGGCGCCCATCACCTGGTGCATGGTCTCCTCCATACGCGCCAGCCCCTGCTGGCCGGAACCGGCGAGGCTCGAGGCCTGGTCGGCGGCGCTGGTGACCTCGGTCATGGTACGCACCAGGTCGCGGGAAGTCGCGGCGATTTCCCGCGAAGTGGCGCCAATTTCGGTGGTGGTGGCGGCGGTTTCGGTGGCGGTGGCCTGTTGCTGCTTGGAGGTGGCGGCGATCTCGGTGACCGAGGTGGTCACCTGCACCGACGAACGCTGGGCCTGGGACACCAGGTTGGCCAACGACTCGGCCATCTCGTTGAAACCGCCCTCGATGGCGCCGAACTCATCCTTGCGGTCCAGGCTCAGGCGCATGCTCAGGTCGCCCGAACGCAGGCGGTCCAAGGCATGCACGATACGCTGCATGGGCGCGGTAATCGCGCGCATCAGCAGCAGGCCACATACGCCGGCCGCCACGATCGCCAGCAGCAGCGAGACGATCATGCTGCCCTTGGCCGTGGTCACGGCACCGACGATTTCGTTGGTCGCGGCATCGGCGGACTCACGGTTGCGCTCGATCACCTCGTTCAGGTGCTGGCGCCCTTCCTTCCAGGCCGGGGTGAGCACCTCGGCGATCAGGCGCTGGGCCTCGGCATAGTTTTTTTGCTGGTAGGTGGCCAGCACCTGGTCGACGAGCTTGACGTAGGCCTCTTCCAAGCGGGTGAATTCGTCGAAGGCAGCCTGGTCACTGGCCTCGCGAATGGTCGCCTGATAACTGGCCATGTGCTTCTTGAGTCGATCGTCGAAGCTGTCGAACAACTGCTGGTCGGCAGTGGTGAATTCGCGGTGGTTGGACAGGCCCACCAACTGCTGGCTGGTGACATAGCTGTCGACCCAGGCGCTACGGATCATCGAGCTGTAGTAGAGGCCAGGAATGCTGTCGGACCCGACCGCCTCCTCGCTGGACTCGATCGCCACCAGCCGCGAGTAGGCGGCCACGATCATCAGCAGCATGATGGCGATGATCACGGCGAAACTTGCCAGGATCCGTTGGCGCAAGGTCCAGTTCTTCACATTCAGCCCTCAGGAATTCGATACGAGCGGGAAAAATCGCCGAAGTATAGCCCAGGCTTGTTGTGCAATCGCGGCTGAATGCTACGGGATTCAGGCGTCCCTGCCTGCTGGAATGGCCAAAAGCCGGTTCATTGACCCCCGGCAAGCCGGACCTGGTTCTCCAGCTCCTGGCGCAAAACCGGATCGAGGCGCAACTGACGGGCCAACTCATCGAGGTAAGCGCGCTCCATGAAGTTTTCCTGGTCGACCATCATCACGCTGGCCAGGTACATCTCGGCGGCCATCTCTGGGGTCTGCGCGGCGCGGGCCACCTCGACCGGGTCCAGTGGTTTGTTCAGCTCGGCATGCAGCCAGTGCTGCAACTCGCGATCGCTGTCCAAGCGGGTGAACTCGCCTTCGATCAACGCCCGTTCACGCTCATCGATATGGCCATCGGACTTGGCCGCCGCCACCAGCGCCCGCAATACCGCCTGGCTATGCTGCTCGGCCTGGGCCGGTGGCAGGCGGTCGAGGGTCTGAGGTTCACGATTGCCCTCGCCCTGGCGTGCCTGCCAATTGCCATAGGCCTTGTAGGCCAGCACACCAAGCGCGGCCAGGCCACCATAGGCGAGGGCCTTGCCGCCGTACTTGCGCGCTTGCTTGCTGCCCAGTAGTAGTCCCATGGCTCCGGCCGCCAGGGCGCCACCACCGGCACCGGAAAGCAGGCTGCCCAGGCCTGCCGTGCCCTTGTCACTGGTGCGCTTGCCTTGATGCTCCTGCAACAGCGACTGACCGGATCTGAGCAATTGATCGAGCAGACCGCGAGTGTTCATCTGGCATATCTCCTGAGGGTGAGGGAATCAGGGTAGGCCCACTCGCTGAATCCTCGCTTAACGCATTTGCATCCGGATGTTGCTCCTACGCTTTCAGTCCTCCGGTCTGCCGCGGAATCAGTCGCGAAGGTCCGACTCGTGGATCGGGTTGGCTCGGCTGGTGGCCCGCTGGTACTGGGCCGGCCAGGTGGCCTTGTTGCCGCCGAGGTCATCATCGGCGTGCAGCGGCCAATATGGATCGCGCAACAGTTCCCGGGCGAGGAAGATCACATCGGCCTGGCCGGTACGCAGGATATGCTCGGCCTGAGCGGGCTCGGTAATCATGCCGACAGTGCCGGTGGCGATTTCCGACTCCTTGCGTACACGCTCGGCAAAGCGGGTCTGGTAGCCAGGGCCGGTGGGGATCTCGGCATTGACCGAAGTACCGCCGGAGGAAACGTCGATCAGGTCGACGCCCAGGCCGCGCAGGCGGCGCGCCAGTTCGACGGTTTCGTCGGGGTTCCAGCCATCTTCCACCCAGTCGGTGGCCGACACCCGCACGAACAGCGGCAACTCCTGGGGCCATGCCTTGCGTACCGCCTCGGTAACCTGCAGGGTCAGGCGGATGCGGTTCTCGAAACAACTGCCGTAGCTGTCGCGGCGCTGGTTGCTCAGTGGCGAGAGGAACTGATGCAGCAGGTAGCCATGGGCCGCATGGATTTCCACCACCTTGAAGCCTGCTTCCAAGGCGCGTTCGGTGGCGGCCACGAAAGCGTTGACGACCCCCTGGATCTCGTCTTGGCTCAGCTCCTGCGGTGGCGTGTGCTCGGGGTCGAAGGCGATTTTCGACGGCCCCACCGGTTGCCAGCCGCCGTCTTCGGGCTTGACGCTACCGTGCTGGCCCAGCCATGGGCGATGGGTGCTGGCCTTGCGCCCCGCATGGGCCAGCTGGATGCCGGGGACGGCGCCTTGGGCGGTGATGAAGCGGGTGATGCGTTGCAGCGGTTTGATCTGCTCGTCTTGCCACAAGCCGAGGTCTTCGGCGGTGATGCGACCGTCGGGGGTTACCGCGACGGCTTCGGTGATCACCAGGCCAGCGCCGCCGACGGCGCGGCTGCCCAGGTGGACCAGGTGCCAGTCGTTGGCCAGGCCGTCCATGGCGGAGTACTGGCACATGGGGGATACGGCGATACGGTTGGGCAGGGTCAATTGACGCAGGGTGTAGGGCTCAAGCAGCAGGCTCATGAGGGCACCTCCCAGGGACTCCAATGGTTTTTCCGGTCC
>NZ_SOZA01000020.1 GCF_004519305.1 Pseudomonas sp. RIT623
TGAAGCTGGTGGCCGCGATCAGCTGGCGAGGTTGCCAGCGTAGAGTGGGACGAGAGGGCATGCACAGATCCAGAATTGCAGGTCAGGTGCCGACCATACCATGCCTGCGCATTTCATGCCTTTTCAGGCGGCCATAAAGCAGGAAGCCTCCCAATCTCTCGATTGGAAGGCTTCGCGGCGGTAGCTGCCTTTGCCTTTTTCGGCCCGTTCCTGGCGGCAGCGGAACAGGGGTTGGGCGATGATCGACTTGGCCTTGTTGGGGCCGTGTTTTTTGGGCTTCTTGCTCATGGTGGCTTCCCGATTTGAGTGGATTGCGGGCGCACTCTAGGCCTGTAGCGCTATGTGAGCCAATTGATTGTGTTTATGGCGCTCATCGCGGGCGTGACCCGCGATGCGCTTTATTCGGCGGGTAGCGCCAGGCGTTGTCCGGCCATCAGCAGCGACAGCCGCGCCAGGCTGGTCCAGGGCGAGCCTTCGGCCTGGCCCTTGATCTGCGCGTCGATGCGCTGGGCATCCTGCAGCAGCATGGCCCAGCGCTGCGCCGAGAGGCGTTGCAGCGCCTTGCTGACCAGCGGCCGGCGTTTGTCCCACACCGGTGGCCGGGCCTGGCTGAATGCCTTGTCCAGCGGCACGCCCTGGCTGAACTGTTGCGCCAGCCCCGCCAGCAGGCGCAATTCGCGGGCCAGCGCCCAGAGGATCACCGGTGGCTCGACGCCTTCGCCACGCAATCCCTCGAGCATGCGCAAGGCGTGCGCCGCTTCGCCGTTGAGGATGGCATCGACCAGGCCGAAGACATCGAAGCGGGCGCTGTCGGCCACCGCCGCCTGCACCGTCTCGACGGTGATCTGGTTGCCTTCGGCGAGCAACTTGAGCTTCTCGATCTCCTGGGCCGCCGCCAGCAGGTTGCCCTCGACCCGCGCAGCGATCAGGTCCACGGCGTCACGCTGAGCCGACAGGCCAGCCTGGGACAGGCGCTGGTTGATCCACTGGGGCAACTGCTGGGCGTCCACCGGCCAGATCTGGATGAACTGGCACTGGCCGCCCTCGATCAACGCCTTGCCCCACTTGGTCTTCTGCGCGCTGCCGTCGAGCTTGGGCAGGCTGATCAGCAGCAAGGTGTCTTCGGCGGGTTTGGCGCAGTACTCGATCAGCGCAGCTGCGCCTTTGTCGCCGGGCTTGCCGGAGGGCAGGCGCAGTTCCAGCAGGCGGCGCTGGGCGAACAGCGACAGGCTGGCACCGGCCAGCAGCAGGTTGCCCCAGTCGAAGTTGGCGTCGGCACTGAACACCTGGCGTTCGTCGTAGCCTTGCTGGCGCGCCGCGGCGCGAATGGCGTCGGCGGCTTCCTGGCACAGCAGCGGGTCGTCGCCACTGACGATATAGACAGGCGCAAGCGTGCCTTGCAGGTGCTTGTTGAGTTGGGCGGGGGCGAGCTTCATGGCGAAGGGCGGGGCACCTCAGGTGCCCCGTTCGGGCTCAGGGAGCCGGGATTTCCAGGGGCGATTGCTGCGGCGTCTCGTCCTGGATGCGCTGGGCTTCGCGCAGGGCGCGGGCTTCGGCTTCGGCACGCTCGTTGGCCTTGCGTTGCAAGTGCTCGAGGTGCTGCGGGGTCAGTTGTTGCAGGCGGGCCATCATGCTTTGCACCAGGTCGTGGCGGATCTCTTCGCGAACCTGGTTGGCTTCTTGGCCGGAGCCATTGATGTTGTTGCCGTCGTAGACGTAGTACTTCTGCACTTGCAGCTTGTCTTCGAGCAGCAGGGTGTCGTTCTGGCCTTGCAGTGCATAATTCAGCACGGTGGTCAGCTCGTACTCCGCCGAACGGCTACCTCCGGTATAGGTGGCGGCGCGCTGGGTTTCCTGCTCGTTGGTCAGCACCAGCTTGTAGGGGGCCGAGGCGTACACCTTGACGCCGCTGCTTTCCAGGGCGCGACGCAGTTGCATCACGGTGGCGCCGTACTGGTTACGGGCGCTGAGGTCCAGCTCCTTGATGCTCAGTTCGTTGGTGCCGGTGCCGCGCAGCTGGAAACCGCAGGCGCTGAGCATGACGGCCAGGCCCATTACCAGCAGATTGCGTTTGATCATGTTGTTGCTCCCTCGTGGACCGATTACGCCCGCCTGCGCCCTGCGCCGGCGGGCGTTGCCATCAGTTGGCGACGATATTGACCAGTTTGCCCGGTACGACGATGACCTTGCGGATGGTCAGGCCATCGGTGAAGCGCAGGACGTTCTCGTTGTTGCGGGCAGCGGCCTCGACTTCCTCGCGGCTGGCGGCGGCGGGCATTTCCACCTGGCCGCGCAGCTTGCCGTTGACCTGGACCACCAGGGTGACGGTGTCCTGTACCAGCGCACCTTCATCCACTGCCGGCCAGCCGGCGTCGATGACGGCCTGGTCGTGACCCAGCTGCTGCCACAGCTCGTGGGAGATGTGCGGGGTGATCGGCGCCAGCAGCAGGGTCACGGCCTCGAGGCCTTCCTGCAGCAGGGCGCGGTCCTGGGCGGTAGCTTGCGGGGCCTTTTCCAGGACGTTCATCACGGTCATCACCTGGGCAATGGCGGTGTTGAACTTATGGAACTGGCCCACGTCGGTGCTGGCCTGCTTGATCGCGGCATGGATGGCACGGCGGATGACCTTCTGTTCGTCGCTCAAGGCGGCGATGTCCAGGGTGCCCGGCAGGCCCTGGGCCACGTGGGCCTGGGCCAGGCGCCAGACGCGGCGCAGGAAGCGGCTGGCACCCTCGACGCCGGAGTCGGACCATTCCAGGCTCATGTCGGGCGGCGAGGCGAACATCATGAACAGACGGCAAGTGTCGGCGCCGTACTGGTCGATCATCGATTGCGGGTCGACGCCGTTGTTCTTCGACTTCGACATCTTCTCGGTGCCGCCGATTTCCACCGGCAGGCCGTCGGTCTTCAGGCGCGCGCCGATGATCTTGGCCTTGGTGTCACGCTCGACTTCGACGTCGGCCGGGTTGAACCAGTCCTTGCCGCCGTTGCTGGCGACGCGGTAGTAGGTTTCGGCGACGACCATGCCCTGGGTCAGCAGGTTCTTGAACGGCTCGTTGGAGGTCACCAGGCCTTCGTCACGCATCAGCTTGTGGAAGAAGCGCGCGTACAGCAGGTGCAGGATCGCATGTTCGATACCACCGATGTACTGGTCCACCGGCAGCCAGTGGTTGGCCGCTTTCGGGTCGACCATGCCGCCCTCGTAGTTGGGCGAGGCGTAGCGAGCGAAGTACCAGGACGACTCGACGAAGGTGTCCATGGTGTCGGTTTCGCGCTTGGCCGCGGTGCCGCATTTCGGGCAGCTGCACTCGTAGAACTCAGGCATGCGCGCCAGGGGCGAACCGGCGCCGTCCGGCACCACGTTTTCAGGCAGGGTGACCGGCAGCTGGTCTTCCGGCACCGGTACGTCGCCGCAGGACGGGCAGTGGATGATCGGGATCGGGCAGCCCCAGTAGCGCTGGCGGCTGATGCCCCAGTCGCGCAGGCGGAACTGGGTGCGCGACTTGCCCAGGTCCTTGCGGATCAGCGCGGCCTCGATGGCATCGAAGGCGCCCTGGAAGTCCAGGCCGTCGAACTCGCCGGAGTTGATCAACTGGCCGTGCTCGCCATAGGCGGCCTGCCATTCGCTGCCGACCTGGTCGCCGGCGCTGGTGCGCACCACGGCCTTGACCGGCAGGTTGTACTTGTGGGCGAACTCGAAGTCGCGCTCGTCGTGGGCCGGCACGGCCATCACGGCGCCATCGCCGTAGTGCATCAGCACGTAGTTGGCGACCCACACCGGCAGCTTCTCGCCAGTCAGTGGGTGCTCGACGCACAGGGAAGTGGGCATGCCCTTCTTCTCCTGGGTGGCCATGTCGGCCTCGGCAACGCTGCCGCCTTTGCATTCTTCGATGAACACCTGCAGCGCCGGGTTGCCCTGGGCCGCCTGGGTGGCCAGCGGGTGTTCGGCGGCAACCGCGACGTAGGTGGCGCCCATCAGCGTGTCGGGACGGGTGGTGAAGACCTTGAGGGTGCCTTCATGGCCGATGCTGGCCTGGTCGAACGGGAATTGCACTTCCATGCCGCGCGACTTGCCGATCCAGTTGCGCTGCATGGTCTTGACCTGTTCAGGCCAGCCCGGCAGCTCGTCGAGGCTTTCCAGCAGCTCGTCGGCGTAGTCGGTGATGCGGAAGTAGTACATCGGGATTTCGCGCTTCTCGATCAGCGCGCCCGAACGCCAGCCACGGCCGTCGATGACCTGCTCGTTGGCCAGCACCGTCTGGTCGGCCGGGTCCCAGTTGACGGTACCGTTCTTGCGGTAGATCACGCCTTTTTCGAACAGACGGGTGAACAGCCACTGCTCCCAGCGGTAGTAGTCCGGCTTGCAGGTGGTGACTTCACGCGCCCAGTCGATGGCCAGGCCCAGGCTCTTGAGCTGGGTCTTCATGTAGTCGATGTTTTCGTACGTCCACTTGGCCGGTGCGACGTTGTTCTTCATCGCGGCGTTTTCCGCCGGCATGCCGAAGGCATCCCAGCCCATCGGCTGCAGCACGTTCTTGCCCAGCATGCGCTGGTAACGGGCGATCACGTCACCGATGGTGTAGTTGCGCACGTGCCCCATGTGTAGCTTGCCGCTCGGGTACGGGAACATCGACAGGCAGTAGTAGGTGTCCTTGCCTGGCTGTTCGGTAACAGCGAACGATTGTTGCTCGTCCCAGTAGGTCTGGGCGGCGGCTTCGATATCACGGGGTGTGTATTGTTCGTGCATGGCTACTTTGCATTTAGGGATAAGAGACATGTTCCAGGCAGCGCAACCTCGCTGCGTCCGGCACTCCGGTGTCGTGTAAGAGTGAACGCCGTAGCATACATGAGCGCTGCGCGTCGTGGGAAACCCAGTTTGCATTGGCGCTCGCGCGGGCCGTTGGTCGCGGCGCCCGGTCGCTTTTGCGAGTGACGCTAAGCTCAGGTGTGGGGGGAGAAATTCTTACCTTCAATGAGGTGAACGGATGGGAGAGTCGCAGCTAACCACGAGCAAACCGGAGCTTTACGAACGCCTGATCGACCGCCTGGGCCTGGCGCTGGAAGTGGCCAGGACCTCGGTCAGATTGCGCGACGAGATGCCCGCCGAACTGGAGTTGCGTGGCCTGAGCCATGCCGAGTTCGAAGTGATCAAGGCCTACCTGGAATCCCTCCCGGAGGGCCGTTTTGCCAGCGCCGGTGCTTATCCGCAGCCGCAACCGTCCTCGGCCAGAATCGTCTGGCTCAAGGATCGCAAGCGTTCCGCCGCCCCAGCAAGCGCGCGGACACTGCCGTCCCGATAGTCGATCAGGGTTGTAGTCGCTGGTACTTCACAGGTGTCGCTATCGATCGGCGCCGGTTGCCCTTGAGGCCCGGTGCCGATCCTCTTAGGCTGCACGCCTTCCATGGAGGTGTGTGATGCCGTTTCGCTTTTTCCTCAAACAATGGCTGATGCCGCCCGGCGTGCTGTTGCTGTTGCTGCTGGCTGCCTGGTGGTGGCGCCGGCGTCGGCCACGGCTGGCGGCGGCCTGCTTCGCCCTGGGCCTGGGCGGCTTGTGGCTGATGAGCTTGCCGTGGGTGGTGGAGCATGCTGCCCGGGCGCTCGAAACCGAGCCGGCGTTGCGTGTCGATGACTGGGCCAGCCTGGCGTCCAGGGGCGATGCCATAGTGGTGCTCGGGGCCGGGCGTGACCGGGGTGACTCGGCCTGGGCCGATGCCGATCAGCCGAGCTACATGGCGCTGGAGCGCATGCGCTATGCCGCCCAATTGGCCAAGGCCTCAGGGTTGCCGGTGCTGACCAGCGGCGGTTTGCACTATGGCACGCCGCCTAGCGAAGCGCAGATGATGGCCGAGCGCCTGCAGGCCGACTTTGGCGTGCAGGTCAGCTGGAAGGAGCAGGCTAGCCGGACCACTTGGGAAAATGCGCTATTCAGCGCCAAGCTGGTGCAGCCGTTGGGCATCCGCCGCGTGGTGGTGGTGACCCAGGCCTGGCACATGCAACGTGCGCGCTGGAGTTTTGAGCGGGCTGGGTTCGAGGTGGTGCCGGCGCCGGTGGGTTTTCTCGGGCGCGATCATGCGCGACCGTTCGCCGGGTTGCTGCCGGAAAGCCGGGCGATGTGGCAGAGCGGGCAGTTGCTGAACGAGGCGGTGGGGTTGCTGGGGTATCGGTTGTTCTACTGATGTCCTGCGTACACGGCCCCCTGTAGGAGCGGCACGAGGCCGCTCCTACAGGAGGGCGTCGTGGATCAGACGGTCTTGGCAATTCGCCCGGCCAGCAGCGCCCAGCCCAGCAGCAAGGCACAGACGATCGCCAGCGGCCACGAGCGCCATTGCAGGTAGGGCGTCAGTTGCTGCATCGGTACCACTTCGCCGTACAGCACCGCGCGCTGGAACTGCGGGACCTGGGTGGTGATCCTGCCGAACGGGTCGATCAGCGCGGTCACGCCGTTGTTGGTGGCGCGGATCATCCAGCGCCCAGCTTCCAGGGCACGCATCTGGGCCATCTGCAGGTGTTGCAGCGGGCCGATCGAGGTGCCGAACCAGGTGTCGTTGCTGATGGTCAGCAGCAGGTCGCTGCGTGCGGCAAGGCCGGCGGCGAACTCCGGGTAGACCACTTCGTAGCAGATGTACGGGGCGACCTGGTAACCCTTGGCCTGCAACAGCGGCTGGTCCTCGGGGCCACGGGCGAAGTCCGACATCGGCAGGTTGAAGAACTCGATCAGGCCACGCAGCATGTCCTGCAGCGGTACATATTCGCCGAACGGCACCAGCTTCTGCTTGAGGTAGGTGCCGTCGCCTTCACCCGTGGCGGTGACGCCGTTGTAGTAGCGACGCTGCTGGTGCACCACCTGGCGTACCGGCACCCCGGTGATCAGCGCCGAATGCCGCTCGGCGGCAAAGGCGCCCATCATGTCGATGTAGCCCTGGGCCTGGTCCTTGAGCACGGGCACGGCGGTTTCCGGCCATACCAGCAGGTCGACGGGCTTGGAGCTGAAACTCATGTCGCGGTACAACGCCAGTTGCGCGTTGACGTGCGCCGGGTCCCATTTCAGGTCCTGCTCGACGTTGCCTTGCAGGGCGGCGACCTTGAGTGGGTCTCCAGCGGGGGTGGTCCAGGCGTGGTCTTTCAAGGCCAGGCCGATGCCCCAGGGCGCCAGCAGCAACAGCACGCCTACGGCCAGGAACGCCCGGCGCTCGCGCAGACGATACAGGTTGCACAGCAAGGCGGCGCTCAGGGCCAGGACGAACGACACCAGCCACACGCCACCCAGTGGGGCGAGCCCGGCAAGCGGGCCATCGAGCTGGCTGTAGCCGGCATAGAGCCAGGGGAAGCCGGTGAGGAACCAGCCGCGAAACGCTTCTTGCAGCAGCCACAGGGCGGCGAAGCCCAGGGCGTCGGCCAGCGGTGCTTCGTCGCGGCGCAGCCAGCGCGCCCAGAGCCAGGCGGGCAGGGCGAAGAACAATGCCAGGCAGGCGAAGAACGCCAGCAACAGCAGGATCGCCAACAGCGGCGAGGCGCCGCCGTAGGTGTTCATGCTGACGTAGATCCACCAGGTGCCGGCGCCGTACAGGCCAAAGCCGAAGCACCAGCCACGGCCCAGGGCCTGGCGCGGGGTGAGGGTGCGCAGGCCGGCGTAGAACAGGGCGATGGACAGCAGCGCCAGCGGCCAGATGTCGAACGGTGCCAGGGCCAGGAGGGTGGAGGCGCCGGCCGCCATGGCCAGCAGGTTACCGGGCCAGCCGGGGCGGGTGATCCAGCGCATGGTGTTCCTTAACGGTTGATCGGGGTCAGACGCAGCAAGTGTATCCGCCGGCTGTCAGCGTTGAGAATACGGAAGCGGTAGCCGCCGATCTCGGTGGTCTCGTTGCGCTTGGGCAGGTGGCCGAAGGCGCTCATCACCAGGCCGCCGACGGTGTCGAACTCGTCGTCGGAGAACTCGCTGTCGAAGAACTCGTTGAAGTTCTCGATCGGGGTCAGTGCCTTGACCAGGAAGTCGCCGCTGGGCAGCGGCTTGATGTAGCTGTCTTCCTCGACGTCGTGCTCGTCCTCGATGTCGCCGACGATCTGCTCGAGCACATCCTCGATGGTCACCAGGCCCGCCACGCCGCCGTATTCGTCGATGACCACGGCCATGTGGTTGTGGTTGGCGCGAAACTCGCGCAGCAGCACGTTCAGGCGCTTGGACTCGGGCACGAAGGTGGCCGGGCGCAGCAGGTCCTTGATGTTGAAGCTGTCGCCGTTCTCCTTGAGGATCAGCGGCAGCAGGTCCTTGGCGAGCAGGATGCCAAGCACATCGTCATGGCTCTCGCCGATCACCGGGTAGCGCGAGTGCGCGGCGTCGATCACCGCCGGCAGGAACTCGCGTGGCGATTGGCTGGCCTTGATGCTGATCATCTGCGAGCGCGGCACCATGATGTCGCGCACCTGCAGGTCGGCGACCTGAATGGCGCCTTCGACGATGGTCAGCGCTTCGCTGTCGAGCAGCTTGTTCTGATGGGCTTCGCGCAGCAGCTCGAGGAGCTCCTGGCGGTTTTTCGGCTCATGGGCAAAAGCCTGGGTCAGTTTACCCAGCCAGGACTTTTGCCCGTTGCTCGATCGATCTTCGCTCATGGCGGTTACTCGTGATCCTTGCAGTGTTCAGTGTGTGATTGAGTCGGTTTCGTCGTCGGCGTATGGGTCGGGGTGACCCAGTTCGGCCAGCAATTCTCGTTCCAGCGCTTCCATCTCCTCGGCCTCCTCATCTTCGATGTGGTCGTAGCCGAGCAGGTGCAGGCAGCCATGGATGACCAGGTGTGCCCAGTGCGCTTCCAGGGTTTTGCCCTGTTCGGCGGCCTCGCGCTCGACCACCGGCACGCAGATGACCAGATCGCCCAGCAGCGGAATGTCGAGCAGGTCGTCGGGTACATCGGCTGGGAAGGACAATACGTTGGTGGCGTAGTCCTTGTGCCGGTAGGTGTGGTTCAGTTCGCGGCCTTCGGTTTCATCCACCAGGCGGATGGTCATCTCCGAGTCGGCGCTGCGCTGGCGCAGGGCCAGTTCGCACCAGCGGCGGAAGGCGGCGTCATCGGGAGCGGTGGCGTCGGTGGCCCGTTGCAGGTCGAGTTCAAGCATCTTTGCCGGGCGCCTCGGGCTTGGCCTGACGGGCGTCGAAGCGGTCGTAGGCTTCGACGATGCGCTGCACCAGCGGGTGGCGCACCACGTCCTTGGGCTGGAAATGGGTGAAGCTGATGCCCGGCACGTCCTTGAGCACCTCGATCACATGGGCCAGGCCCGATTTGGTGCCACGTGGCAGGTCGACCTGGGTGATGTCGCCGGTGATTACCGCGGTCGAGCCGAAGCCGATGCGGGTGAGGAACATCTTCATCTGTTCCAGCGTGGTGTTCTGGCTTTCGTCGAGGATGATGAAGCTGTTGTTCAGCGTGCGGCCACGCATGTAGGCCAGCGGGGCGATCTCGATCACCTGGCGCTCGATAAGCTTGGCCACGTGTTCGAAGCCGAGCATTTCGTACAGCGCGTCGTACAACGGGCGCAGGTACGGGTCGATCTTCTGCGCCAGGTCGCCCGGCAAAAAGCCCAGTTTCTCGCCGGCCTCGACCGCCGGGCGCACCAGCAGGATGCGCCGCACCTGTTCGCGCTCCAGCGCGTCGACGGCGCAGGCCACGGCCAGGTAGGTCTTGCCGGTACCGGCCGGGCCGATGCCGAAGTTGATGTCGTTGGCCAGGATCTCCTTGACGTAGCGCTGCTGGTTGACGCCGCGCGGGCGAATGTTGCCCTTGCGCGTGCGCAGCGAGACGCTGACTTCATTGACGGCAGGGTTCTCGAGGGTCTCGACCGTCGATTCCTGGAGATACAGGTGCACGGTTTCCGGCGACAGGTCGGTGGCCTTGGCCTCGCGATAGAGGCGGCGCAGCAGCTGTTCGGCGGCGGAGGTGGTTTTCGGTTCGCCAATCAGTTCGAACTGATTGCCGCGGTTGCGGATTTCGATGGCCAGGCGTTGTTCGATCAGGCGCAGGTGCTCGTCGAACTGGCCGCACAAGTTGGCGAAACGGTGGGCCTCGAAGGGTTCGAGGATGAAACGATGAGGTTGTATGGGTGCGTTCAAGGTCGTTTTTAGCCGCTCGACGGCAATGAATGTGAACTCAAGAATAACCCTTGCGTGGCAGTGGTGAAAGCACTGAAACGATCAAGGGTCGGCGCAGTGTGGCAAGGCCAGTTGACGAATCGATGATGCCAGTGTGACCGTTGCCCGGCGGGATGCCGCTCAGGGCAGGGGGGAAAAGGGCGTGCGCCCTTCGGCGTTCTGCAGTTCCAGCAGGTACTTGCGGAAGATCTGGCCGAGCACCTGGGTGGCGTGCTCGAGTTCGTCGCGCGGCATCTGCTCGGTGACTTCGTCGGCCATGTCCAGGGCATCCTCGGCACCGTTGACCGCGGCGATCTTCAGCAGGATATAGGCCTGCACGTTGTTGGCCTTGACCCCTTCGCCATGGAAGAACATCGAGCCGAGTCGGTACTGGGCCTGGGCCTGGCCTTGCAGCGAGGCTTTCTCGAACCACTTGAGGGCGTTGTCCAGTTGGCGTGGCGTGGCGCTGTAGTAGAACTCACCCAGTTCGTACTGGGCTTCGGCATCCCCGCTTTGCGCCGCTTGCTCACAGGCTTTCAGCGCGCTCTCCCGGTCCTCGGGCGCCGCGTCGAGGGTGCAGCGGCCCGCCGCCGGAATCAGCAGCGAATTACCGCCCTCCGCCAGGGCCAGCAGGGGCTGAAGAAGCAACAGGCAGCCCAAGGTCAGGGCGCGGCCGGTGCGGTTCATGGGGATCGACTTACCTCTGCAAAGCTGCGGCCAATGTCTCTGGTGGCACATTATGGGATAAGCAGCGCCTACCTTACAAAGTTTTACTCAGATTTCTGTCCTGCTGGCGAATCGGCTGACTATGTAGGAGCGGCCTTGTGTCGCGAAAGGGCTGCGAAGCAGCCCCTGGGATTTCAGTTTTGATGAGAACAATGCCGGGGCCGCTTTGCGGCCCGTTCGCGGCACAAAGCCGCTCCTACCTGGGCGGTGTGAAGGCTTACTTCAGCTTGGCGAACGCCCGCTCAGCCGCATCCAGGGTGATCTGCAGCTCCTTGTCGCCGTGGGCGATGGAGGTGAAGCCGGCCTCGAACGCGCTGGGCGCCAGGTATACGCCACCGTCGAGCATCAGGTGGAAGAAGCGCTTGAAGCGCTCGGCATCGCTGGCCATCACGTCGTCGAAGGTGACGATGTCGTCCGCACCGCTGAAGTACAGGCCGAACATGGCGCCGGCTTGGGTGGTGACGAACGGGATGCCGGCGGCATCGGCACGCTGTTGCAGGCCGTCGAGCATGCGGCTGGTGAAGGCGCTCAGTTCGTCATGGAAGCCCGGGCGGCTGATCAGCTTCAGGGTGGTCAGGCCGGCGGCCATGGCCAGTGGGTTGCCCGACAGGGTACCGGCCTGGTAGACCGGGCCGAGCGGGGCGATGCAGCCCATGATCTCGCGCTTGCCACCGAAGCAGCCGACCGGCATGCCGCCGCCGACGATCTTGCCGAAGGTCGACAGGTCGGGGGTGATGCCGTAGTGGCCCTGGGCGCCGCCAAGGGAGACGCGGAAACCGGTCATCACTTCATCGAAGATCAGCACTACGCCATGCTTGTCGCACAGGCTGCGCAGGCCTTCGAGGAAGCCCGGCGCCGGCGGCACGCAGTTCATGTTGCCGGCCACGGGCTCGACGATGATGCAGGCCACGGTCTGGCCGACCTCGGCAAGGGTCTTCTCGACCGCGGCGATGTCGTTGAACGGCAGCGTCAGGGTGTGCTTGGCGAAGTCCGCCGGCACCCCGGCCGAGCTCGGCACGCCCTGGGTCAGCAGGCCGGAACCGGCCTTGACCAGCAGGCTGTCGGAGTGACCGTGGTAGCAGCCTTCGAACTTGATGATCGCGTCACGGCCGGTGTAGCCACGGGCCAGGCGGATGGCGCTCATGGTGGCTTCGGTGCCGGAGCTGACCATGCGCACCATTTCCATCGACGGCACGATCGAGCAGACCAGGTCGGCCATCTCGGTTTCCATGGCGGTCGGCGCGCCGTAGGACAGGCCGTGCTCCAGCTGCTTGCGCACCGAATCCAGGACCTCGGGATGGGCATGGCCAAGGATCATCGGGCCCCAGGAGCCGACATAGTCGACATAGCGCTTGTCGTCTTCATCGATGACATAGGCGCCTTCGGCGTGCTTGAAGAACAGCGGCGTGCCGCCGACGCTCTTGAAGGCGCGGACTGGTGAGTTGACGCCGCCGGGGATGTGTTTCTGGGCTTGGGCGAACAGGGCTTCGGAACGGGACATGGGATCTTCTCTCGAAATCAGCAAGCGAACAGGGCATTGAAGGCGCGGGCGCGGCGGGTGACTTCCTGCGCGCTATCGGCACCGAACAAGCCGTGGATCACCGCCAGCAGGTCGGCACCATGGGCGACCAGCGGGGCGGCGTTGTCGAGGGTGATGCCACCGATCACGGCGATCGGCAGCTTGACCTGGGCGCGGGCCTGCTCCAGCAGGTTGACGTCGGCAGCCGGGGCGCCCGGTTTGGTCACGGAGTTGAAAAAGCGGCCGAAGGCGACGTAGCTGGCACCTTCGCTGGCTGCTTGTTGCGCCAGCTCCAGGCTGGCATGGCAGGTGGCGCCGATGATCGCCTGGCGGCCGAGCAGGGCACGGGCCGTGGTCAGCGGGCCATCGGTCTGGCCCAGGTGCACGCCGACGCCCAGGCGCGCGGCCAGCTCAGCGTCGTCGTTGATCAGTAGTTGCGTGCCGTAGCGCTCGCAGAGCTTGAGCAGCGCTTCGCCCTCACGCAGGCGGCGGGCCGCGTCGTCGCTCTTGTCGCGATACTGCAACAGGTATACGCCGCCCTCGAGCGCCGCTTCGACATGGGAAAGGAAACGGCCGGCCAGCAGTTGGCTGTCGGTGATCGCATACAGACCGCGGAGCGTCATGGGTTGGCCTCGAGTCAGGAGCAGAAATCCAGGGGCAGGCGGCGCGGCACGTACTGGCCCTTGCCCAGTTGCTCGGCGTCACGCAGGGTGCGCCAGGTGTAGTCCAAGGCGCTGCGCACCGCGCTGCTCAGCGCCTCGCCCAGGGCCAGGCGGCCGGCCAGGGCGCTGGCCAGGGTGCAGCCAGAGCCGTGGTAGCTGCCCGGCAGGCGCTGGCAGGTCCAGGTGTGTTGCTGGCCGTCACGGCTGTACAGGCGGTTGTGGATTTCCACTTCGTCGCCGTGACCGCCAGTGATCAGCAGGTGTCTACAGAACGGCAAGAGCTTCTCGGCGCATTCGTCCGCGCTGCCTTCGGGCAACTCGGCGAGGATGCGCGCTTCCGGCAGGTTCGGCGTGGCAATGGTGGCCAGCGGCAGCAGCCGTTCGCGCAGGGTGTAGCCGACCTCGTCCTTGCCCAGTCGACCGCCGCCACCGGCACGCAGCACCGGGTCGCAGACCAACGGCAGGTGCGGGTGGGCGGTCAGCAGTTCGGCGACGGTGTCGACCATCTCGATCGAGCCGAGCATGCCCAGCTTGACCGCGGCTACCGTGGAGTCGGCAAGCACGGCGTTGGCCTGGGCCAGCACCCACTCGCGGTCGAGCACGCGGAAGTCGGAAACGTTGACGGTATCCTGCACGGTCAGGGCGGTCACGGCGGGAGCGGCGTGGCAACCTTGGGCGATCAGGGCTTCGATATCTGCCTGCAGCCCGGCGCCACCACTGGGGTCGTGGCCGGAGAGACAGAGGACAACGGGGCGGGAGCTGTAGGTATTCATGGTCGGCGAGCTTATCACCAAACCTTTTTGCGCGGATCAGCCGCGCGGGGTTAATTCCTGATCGAGTGGTCAGAAGGTGTTGGTCTGTTGCTCTGTAATGCCCGTAATAGAGCCTTTAAAGGCAAAAATGATGTGGCCTCTGGTTGGCCTGAAAAGCTATGCTAGAGTGCTCGGATAACTCGATGAACGGCACTGCCGGATCACGTCGTCTCAAATGGACAGGAGGCAACCGCGACGCGACCGTGACAGGCCATGCTGGGGCTGTATGCGCTATTTGCTGATTGTGCTGCTGGGCTGTGTGCCCCTGTTCGCTGGGGCGGTCGCGTTCGACGACAGCACCGGGCGTCTGCCGTTGGGCCGGTTCATGCAGGTCTATGAAGACCACGATGGCAGCGCCAGTATTGCCCAGGTCAGTTCGGCCGCCTTTGCCAACCGCTTTCAGGCCCATGAGCACGAGGTGCTCAACGCCGGTTATTCGACCTCGGTGTTCTGGCTGAAGGTCGACCTCGCCTACGCTGCCGCGCCGTCCGCCGCCCCACGCCAATGGTTGCTGGAACTGGCCTACCCGCCGCTGGATCACCTCGAACTCTACCTGGCGGACGCCCAGGGCGTGTACCGCCTGGCCGGGCGCACCGGCGACGCGCTGCCCTATGCCAGCCGGCAGATCCAGCAGAACAACTACCTGTTCGGACTGCCCCTGCACCCAGGCCAAGCCACCACCGCCTACCTGCGCCTGCACAGCCAGGGCTCGATCCAGGCGCCGCTGACCCTGTGGTCGACCGTGGCCTACCTGCAAGACCAGCCCACTCGCCTGTATGTACTGGGCATGATCTACGGCGTGTTGCTGGTGATGCTGGTGTACAACCTGTTCATCTACCTCAGTGTGCGTGACGTCAGCTACCTGTACTACATCCTTTATATCGGCGCGTTCGGGCTCTACCAGGTGTCGGTCAACGGCGCCGGCATCGCCTATTTCTGGCCGGATAGCCCCTGGTGGGCGAATGCCGCCACGCCGCTGTTCATTGGCGCTGCGGGGTTGTTCGGCTGCCAGTTCGCCCGCCACTTCCTGCAATTGGGCCGCCTCAGTCGTGGCTTCGACCGGCTGCTGATGCTGCTGATGGTCGCGGGCGCGCTGGTCATGGTCACGGCGCTGACCCTGCGTTATGGCGTGGCGTTGCGCATGGCCACGGTGCTGGCGCTGCTGTTCACCGTGAGCATCTTCACCGCCGGGCTATATGCCTGGTGGCGGGGGGTGCGGGTGGCGCGCTGGTTCATCATCGCCTGGACGGCGTTTTTGCTGGGTGGCCTGGTCAACACCTTGATGGTGCTGGGTTACCTGCCCAACCTGTTCATCACCATGTACGCCAGTCAGTTGGGCGCTGCGCTGGAGGTGGCGCTGTTGTCGCTGGCCCTGGCCGACCGCATCAACAGTTTGCGTGAGCAGCAGGCCCAGGCCCTGCGCGACACCGGGCGCACCCTTGAGCAGTTGAACCTGCAACTGGCCCGCAGCAACCGGCTCAAGGACGAGTTCCTAGCCACCGTGACCCACGAGTTGCGCACGCCGATGAACGGCGTGATCGGTTCGCTGGAACTGCTGCACACCCTGCCCATGAGCGCCGAGCAGGCGCAGTACCATCGTACCGCCACCGGCTCGGCCCAGGACATGATGGCGATGGTCGACGATATTCTCATCCTCACCGAACTACAGGCCGGGCGGCTGCGTAGCCATGGCGTGCCGTTCAGCCTGCGCCGGCTGCTCCAGGAACTGCGCGCCGGCTATGCCGGGCAGGCCCTGGCCAAGGGCCTGTACCTGAGCCTGGACA
Source organism: Pseudomonas sp. RIT623 (assembly GCF_004519305.1). GTDB lineage: Bacteria > Pseudomonadota > Gammaproteobacteria > Pseudomonadales > Pseudomonadaceae > Aquipseudomonas. The sequence goes on from NZ_SOZA01000020.1 coordinate 15,622, forward strand.
TCCCCGCTGACCTGCCCGACAGCCTGGTCGGCGATGCGCAGAAACTGGCGCGCTGCCTGGCCTGTCTGGTGGACAACGGCTTGAAGTTCACCCACCAGGGCGGCGTCACCGTGCAGGCCCGGGGGCGGCGGACCGGGCCCGATACCTTGGCCTTGAGCCTGACCGTCAGCGACAGCGGGATAGGTTTCGACGACCTCGACCAGGCGGTTTTGTACCAGCGCTTTTCCCAGGTGGACGGATCGATGACCCGACGCTACGGCGGCCTGGGGATAGGCCTGTCGATCTGCCGGCAGTTGAGCGAGTTGATCGGGGCGAGCTTGTCTCACGAATCCACGCCTGGGCTGGGCAGCCGTTTCGAGTTGAGCCTGGTACTGGCCGTGGCGCAGGTGCAGGTAGCACCGGCGCGTGCCGCAGACCCGCAGTTACAGGATGATCGCGGTCTGCGCTTCCTGTAGGAGCGGCCTTGTGTCGCGAAAGGGCCGCAGAGCGGCCCCGGCGATCTTTGTTTCATGCTGAATTCTGGGGCCGCTGCGCGGCCCTTTCGCGACGCAAGGCCGCTCCTACAGGGACAGTGCAGGGTTTGAGGAGCCGATCAGGGCGCGAAGCGCCCCCATGTAGTCCGTTTTGTCACTTTGACTGACCGGCCTGCGGTGCTTCACTGGGTTATCCAGGCATGAGCGGATCCAGGAGGCCCCGATGAACCTGCACCAGTTCGCCGAAACCCACGAAGTCACCAACCAGCCGCCGCCCCTCGACGGCGCCAACCTGTACCGCCTCGACCTGCCGCTGCAGGAGTGGTCGCGGCGTTTCGGCGCCGGTTGGGCCGAGTCGCGGATCGACGCCTACGGTGCCCTGGCCGGTGGTCCGCTGATGGCCGCAGGCTTTCAGGCCAATGCGCACAAGCCCGAGTTCAGCAGCCATGACCGCTACGGCCATCGCATCGACCTGGTCGAGTTCCACCCCGCCTACCACGAACTGATGCGCACCGCCGTCGAGCACGGCCTGCCCTCGTTGCCCTGGGCCGAACCTCGCTCCGGTGCCCACGTGGCCCGGGCCTCGATGACCTACCTGCACAGCCAGGCCGAAGCCGGTACCGGCTGCCCGCTGACCATGACCTTCGCCGCCGTGCCGGCCCTGCGCCTGCAACCGGAACTGGCCGGTTACTGGTTGCCGAAGGTCCTCGCCCGCGAGTACGACCCGCGCAATGTCGGCGACCGGCACAAGGCCGGGGTGACCATTGGCATGGCGATGACCGAGAAACAGGGCGGTACCGACGTGCGCGCCAATACCACCCGCGCCTACCCGGTGGGTGCGCCGGGGCCGGGCCAGGCCTACGAGCTGGTGGGGCACAAGTGGTTCTGCTCGGCGCCGATGTGCGACGCCTTCCTCACCCTGGCGCAAACCGACAAAGGCCTGAGTTGCTTCCTGCTGCCGCGCCACCGGCCGGATGACAATCGCAACCAGTTCTACATCCAGCGCCTGAAGAACAAGCTCGGCAACTGCTCCAATGCCTCCAGCGAAGTGGAGTTCCGCGGGGCCCTGGCCTGGATGGTCGGCGAGGAGGGCCGTGGCGTGCCGACCATCATCGAGATGGTGGCCATGACCCGCTTCGATTGCATGGTCGGCTCCAGTGCCCTGATGCGCCAGGCCCTGACCCAGGCCGCGCACCATTGCGCCCACCGCAAGGTCGGCGGTCGGCTGCTGGCCGAGCAGCCGTTGATGCAGAACGTGCTCGCCGACCTGGCGCTGGAGAGCGAAGCCGCCCTGGCCTTGAGCCTGCGCATGGGCCAGGCCCTGGACCAGCTGGACGATCCGCAGCAGGCGCATTTCGCCCGGCTGGTGACGGCAGTGGGCAAGTACTGGATCTGCAAGCGCGCCCCAGGGATGATCAACGAGGCCGCCGAATGCCTGGGCGGCGCGGGTTATGTCGAGGACAGCATCCTGCCCCGGCTGTACCGAGAGGCCCCGGTCAATTCGACCTGGGAGGGCTCGGGCAACGTGCAGTGCCTGGACGTGCTGCGCGCGCTGTCGAAGGAACCGGGTGTGCTCGAGGCACTGTTCGTCGAACTGGGTGATGGCCATGGCGATCCGCGGCTGGCGGCGTTCATCGGCAACCTCAAGGGCGCGTTCGCCGACACCGACGACATCCAGTACCGCGCACGGCAACTGACCGAGGATATCGCCGTGGCGTTGCAGGCCAAGTTGTTGCTGGAGGCGGGCAACGCCACGGTGAGCGATGCGTTCATCGGCAGTCGCCTGGGCGCTGGCGGGCGGGTGTATGGCGCCTTGCCGCGCGGGGTGGATGCCGTGGCGCTGGTGGCCAGGGCCACGCCTGTCTGGGCTGGTTGAAAGCCGTTCGTGCAAGGAATGGCACAGCACCGACACTGGGGGTGTATTTGCCTGGCAACGCAGGCAAGATGGCTGGCATGCATGTTCCCAAGACAGGAAGCCCAGCGTGAGCCAAGCGTTTGAAGTCGTAGCTACCCCCGAACAGGCCGTCGACCGACTGGCGGCCTTGCATGCACAGGCCACCGGGGCCCTGAGCCAGGCCCTCAAGCGTTACCTCAAGGACCGCACCGAACCGGGTGACGAGGAGCGGGCGTTGTTCCGCTACCCGGCGCTGCGCCTGACCTACTTCAGCCAGGGCGAAGTCGCCGCTACCACCCGCGCCTATGCCAAGGTCCAGGTGGCCGGCACCTACAGCGTTACCGTGACCCAGCCCGCGGCCTTTCGCAGCTACCTGTTGGAGCAACTGCGCCCGCTGATGCACGACTACACCGTGACCGTCGAAGTTGGCGTCAGCGAGCAGAACATCCCGTACCCCTACGTGGTCGACCAGGGCGACGAGCTGGCCGGCAGCGGCATTACCGCCGCGCAGCTGGCGCGGGTGTTCCCCAGCACCGACCTGTCGGCGGCCACCGACAACATCGCCGACGGCCTGTACGACTGGGAAAGCGCCCAGACCCTGCCGCTGGCGTTGTTCGATGCCGCCCGCGTCGACTTCTCGCTGCGCCGCCTGGTGCACTACACCGGCAGCGACTGGCGCCATGTGCAGCCGTGGATCCTGCTGACCAACTACCACCGCTATGTCGACCAGTTCATCGCCCATGGCCTGGAGCAACTGCGCGACGACCCGCGCTTCGTGCGCATGGTGTTGCCGGGCAACGTGATCATCGACAAGGGCATGGACAACGGCGAGGCCCAGGCCCTGGTGGCCGGCGTGGTCTGGCACCGCTACCAGATGCCGGCCTACCACCTGATCGCCGCCGACGGCGATGGCGTCACCCTGGTCAATATCGGCGTCGGTCCGTCCAACGCCAAGAACATCACCGACCACCTGGCCGTGCTGCGCCCGCACTGCTGGCTGATGATCGGCCACTGCGGCGGCCTGCGCCAATCGCAGACCATTGGCGACTATGTGCTGGCCCACGCCTACATGCGCCGCGACGGTATTCTCGACCGCGTGGTGCCGCCGAACATCCCGATCCCGGCCCTGGCCGAAGTGCAACTGGCGCTGCAGGAAGCCGCGGCCCAGGTTACCGGCGAGCGTGGCGAGCAGTTGAAGAAGCGCCTGCGCACCGGCACCGTGCTCACCTACGACGACCGCAACTGGGAGCTGCGCTGGGCCCAGGAGCGGCCGTTGATCAACCTGTCCCGGGCCGTGGCGGTAGACATGGAAAGCGGCACCATCGCGGCCCAGGGCTATCGCCTGCGGGTGCCGTACGGCACCTTGCTGTGCGTGTCGGACAAGCCGCTGCACAGCGAGATCAAGCTGCCAGGCTCGGCCAACGCCTTCTACAACCGCGCGGTCAGCCAGCACCTGAAGATAGGCATCGCCGCCCTCGACTTGCTGCGCACCGAGCTCAACTCGCTGCACTCGCGTAAACTGCGCAGCTTCGATGAGCCGCCGTTCCGCTGAGGATCCATGCCCCTGCCACCCCGCAACCCACCGCGCCGCCCGGCGGCGCGTCCTGCCGGCCCAAGGCGCCAGCCCAAGGCACCGCCGACCGAGCCGCGCCTGATCCTGTTCAACAAGCCGTTCGATGTGCTCACCCAGTTCAGCGACGGCGAGGGGCGCGCCACGCTCAAGGACTATATCGACATCCCCGGCATCTACCCCGCCGGGCGCCTGGACCGTGACAGCGAAGGGTTGTTGCTGCTGACCAACGACGGCCGCCTGCAGGCGCGCATCGCCGACCCCAAGCACAAACTGGCCAAGACCTACTGGGTGCAGGTGGAGGGTGAACCGAGCGCCGAGCAGTTGCAGCGCCTGCGCGAGGGCGTCGAGCTCAATGACGGGCCGACCTTGCCGGCCGAGGCGCGCCTGCTCGACGAGCCGACGCTATGGCCGCGCAATCCGCCGGTGCGCTTTCGCAAGAGCGTGCCGACCGCCTGGCTGGAACTGGTGATTCGCGAAGGGCGCAACCGCCAGGTGCGGCGCATGACCGCGGCGGTGGGCTTGCCGACCTTGCGTCTGGTGCGGGTGAGGATTGGCGACTGGACCCTCGACGGGCTGGACCAGGGCTGTTGGCGCGAGGTGCCGGCCAAGCTTTAAGCCGCACGCGTCCCCGGCAATTTCTGCCTTGATGCTGAAATCTGGGGCTGCTTTGCAGCCCTTTCGCGACACAAGGCCGCTCCTACAAGGAAGGGTGGAGGGCGTCGGGCCGCTACACCCCTTCGAGAAACCCCACCACCACGCTCTTGATGATGAACGCCAGCACGCCAAGGCCCAGCACGAAGAACAGGATCAGCGTGCCGAAGCGCCCAGCCTTGGACTTCTTCGCCAGGTCCCAGACGATGAAGCCCATGAAGGCGATCAGTACGGTGACGAGGATGATCATCATCCATTCTTCGAATACTGCGGGATCCATCGGTTCACTCCAGGCAGATTGAGCCCACGATCATACGCCGGGCGCGCAGGGATTCAACGCAGGTGGGTCAAGGGCAGCTCGGTGCTGGCCAGTACCTGGTTGAGCACGAAGCTCGAACGCACGCTGGTCACCCCCTCGATACGGGTCAGGCTGCCGAGCAGCAGTTTCTGGTAGTGGTCCATGTCTGGTACCACCACTTTAAGCTGATAGTCGGCGTCCATCCCGGTGACCAGGCTGCACTCGAGCACCTGCGGCAGGCTGCGGATCGCCGCCTCGAAGGTCTCGAAGCGCTCGGGGGTGTGGCGGTCCATGCCGATCAGCACGTAGGCGGTCAGGCTCAGGCCGAGCTTCTTGCGGTCCAGCAGCGCCACCTGGCGCGAGATGTAGCCATCGTCTTCGAGCTGCTTGACCCGGCGCGAGCAGGGCGACGGCGACAGGCCAATACGTTCGGCCAGCTCCTGGTTGGAGATGCGCGCATCGCGTTGCAATTCGGCGAGGATGCTCAGGTCGTAGCGGTCGAGCTTGCTCATGGAAAAGGCCTTTTCTGTTCAGATTGCGGCGAATTATCGATCCTGAGTGAAAAATTGCGCAAGTGCTATTTATCAGAGCAATCTTAGCAATCCTCTGCTCCGGCGTCTGGCCTATCTTTATCACCAGAATCACTGCCCGGACATCAGTCCACGGCGACGCGCCCTAGGCGGGCGGTCGCGGCCAGCCATCCAACAGGATCCGCCAGGCCCCCGGGCTACGCACTGTCCAGAAGACGGCGCGAGGTGAGCCGGTGTCACAAGCGCCGAGCACGGACGACAATTGCAGAAGGGAGACCCTGAGGTCTCCCTTTTTTATTGCGTCTGTCCCGCGATCGATACGCGGCGCCGTGGCCAGGCGGCCACCAACAGCACCAGCAGCCCGCCGGCCAATGCAATGAAGAAGCCGTTGCGCGGCGTGGTGGCGTCCACCCACTGACCAGCGCTTGCAGCCCCGATCGCCACGCCGATGTTAAGGCCGGCGAGCAGCCAGGTCAGGCCCTCGGTCAGTTGGTGTTGCGGCACGCTGCGCTCGACCAGGGCCATGGCCACGATCATGGTCGGTGCGAAGAAGATGCCGGCCAGCAGCACCGCGCCGCCGAGTTGCATGACAGTGTCGGCCAGCAACAGCGGCAGTGTGCTCAGCGCGGTCGCCAGTGCCCCGAGCAACAGTTGGCGATGTAGCGCCAGGCGCCAGTGCCGCGCTCCGAACATCAGCCCGGCGAGGCATGAGCCGGCGGCATAGGCCGACAATACCAGGCTGGCGGCGGCAGGCTGGCCCTGTTCGCTGGCGAAGGCCACGCTGACGATGTCCACCGTGCCTACGATCATTCCCATAGCCATCATCAGCAACGTCAGTTGCGCCACGGCGCGGTGTCGCCATAGCGCAGGCGCAGGTGTTGCCAGCTCGCGGGGCGCCAGTGGCGGTTCGCTACGTGCCTGGCAAACCAGTGCCAGCGTTCCCAGTGCCAGCAACAGCGTTGCCGCCAACAGGCCAGCCGGTGGCCATAGGCTGACACTGAGGCCGACCGCCAGAGGTGGCCCGGCGATGAAGCTGATTTCGTCGAGTACGGTCTCCAGCGAGTAGGCCGCCTGCAGTTGTGGCCGGCCACGGTACAGATGGGTCCAGCGCGCCCGGACCATGGCCGACATGCTCGGCATGCAGCCGCTGAGCAGGGCGGCGACGAACAGCACCCAACTGGGGCTGCCCAACCAGGCGCCGGTGGCCATCAGCACCAGGCCCAGCACGCTCAGCAAGGCGGCCAGGGGCAGCACCCGGCGTTGCCCCCGGCGGTCCACCAGGCGCGAGACCTGGGGCGACAGCAGGGCGTAGGTCAGCACGAAGGTCGCGGATACCGCGCCGGCCAGGGCATAGCTGCCGCGTGTTTGGGCCAGCAGGGTGATGATGCCGATACCGGCCATGGGCAAGGGCAGTCGCGCCAGCAGCCCGGCTGCGGTAAAGCCGCGGGTGCCAGGGAGGGCAAACAGTTCGGCGTAGGGGTTGGGCATGAAGGCTGTTCCTTTTACATTCAGTTCGTATGATTGTTTATTCATACGCTATGTATGTAAATGCTGCAAGCCAAGCATTGCTGTCGTCACTTTCATCTGCTGGTATGGGCAGTCGCGGTAGACTTTGGGCCTGCAAGGGCAAGTGTTGTCATCGAGAGGAAGATCATGAGGTCGCGCATCTGGCAGTGGGCCGGTATTGGTGTGCTGGGCATGGGTATCAGCCTGGGCGCCTGGGCCGAGGAATCCGGGGCAGGGCATGACGGCCAGGGAGCGCAACGCGGCTCGCCGCTCACTTCCCGGGAGGAAGTACGCCAGACCCAGCCGCCGCGCCAGGGTTACTACCAGGACATTCCCCGCCGCCATGGCGACAACCGTTACTGGGCAGCCGGTGGCCCGGGGCAGCGACCGGGCGGTGACTGGTCGGGCCGGCCGGACGGCCATGGCAATGGCTGGGGGCCGGGGCCGCAATACCATCCGGGACACCAGGTCGAACACTTCCCGGATCGCTATTGGAAAGTGCCCTATCGGGGGCAGGATTACTTCTACTCCGGCGGCTACTGGTATCGCCCGCACAGCGGCGGTTACGTCGTGGTCACGCCGCCCTATGGGGTGAGGGTCGGCTACTTGCCGCCTTATGCCCGCGAGGTGTGGCTGGGTGGGGCGCTGTTCTTCCTGGTGGCGGATACCTACTACCAGTACCAGGCCGACAGCCGTGACTATGTGGTGGTCAACCCACCCTCGCTGGCGCCTGCGCCGGCTGCGCAGCAGCCCCAGGGTTATGACGTGGTGGCCTACCCGATGTACGGGCAGGGGCCGGAGCAGCAGGAGCAGGACCGTTTCCAGTGCCACCGCTGGGCAGTCAGCCAGTCGGGGTTCGACCCGGCGACGGCCAGCTATGCGCCACCGGCGAATGTGGCGGACAACTACCGGCGGGCACTGGCAGCGTGCTTGAGCGGGCGGGGATATAGCACCAACTGAGGCCGTCGTTACACGGGGTCGGCATGCACCATCACGTCGGCCCGTGGGTAGCGCGCCCGAATCGCCTGCGATGCCTGCACGCACAGGGCATGGGCCTCGTGCAGCGGCAACTGTCCCGGCAGCTCCAGGTGCAACTGCACGAACCAGTGGCTGCCCGACACCCGCGTGCGCAGGTCGTGCGCGCCTTGCACCCCGGGGATCGCCAGCACCAATTCGCGCATGCGCTCGCTGACATCCGTCGGCAGCTCCTGGTCCATGAGGATCGCCGTGCTTTCCCGGGCAATCTGCACCGCGCTCCAGAGGATGTACAAGGCGATCCCCAGCCCGAACAGCGCATCCAGCTGCGGCCAGCCAAACCGTGCCAGCAGCAGCGCCAGCAGGATGCTGCCATTGAGCAGCAGGTCGGAGCGGTAATGCAGGGAATCGGCCCGCACCGCGGTGGAGCCGGTCAGGCGCACGACCTTGCGTTGGAACGCCAGCAACGCCACGGTCAGCACCAGTGACAACAGCATCACCGCGATGCCGGCGGCGGTGTCGCCCAACGGCTCTGGCTCTTGCAGGCGCTGCACCGCCTGCACCCCGATCAGCACCGCGCTGACGCCGATGAACAGGGCCTGGGCGATGCCGGCCAGGGCCTCGGCCTTGCCATGGCCGAAACGGTGGTCGTCGTCGGCTGGGCGCAGTGCGTAATGCACCGCCAGCAGGTTGAGCAACGAGGCGACCGCATCGAGCGCCGAGTCGGTGAGCCCGGCCAGCAGGCTGACCGAGCCGCTGAGCCACCAGGCCACGGCCTTGCTCAGGACCAGGATGCTGGCCACGGCTAGCGAGGCGCGGGTGGCCAGGCGCAGCAGGCGTTGGTGTTCGGCCGAGGTGGTCATGCCTTGGAGGTCTTCCTTGAGGGGCTCAGGCTGCTGGCACCAGGCCGAGGCTGGCCAGTTGCTCGACGCTGCCGCGTTGCTGGATCAGGCGTGGGTCGTTCAGCGGCAGGCGCTGGCCCAGTTCGGTCTCCAGGATAGCCTGCAGCTTGAGCCTGTCGACCTGGCCGTTGGCGTCGACCGCCGGGGCCAGCTTGGCCGGGTCGACCTGGGCGGTCTTGCCGCCGGGGTAGTAGATGGCCCCGGTGGCGAAGTCGATGCCGAAGGCGATCAGGCCTGGCAGCACGTAGAACAGGATACCAATGGCGTCCATGGCCGCGACGACGGGGTCGATCTTGCCTTCGATCTGACCACGGCGGTCCGGGTAGAACAGGGTGCCGCAGGCCGTCAGTTGGGTCAGCAGGGTGGCGACCAGGGCGCCACCGATGACGCGGGAAGGGATGCGCATGTAAATCTCCGGGAAGGTAGCACTGCAAGGGCGCGGCAAACGTCCGCGCCTGAGCTTAAGACCATGTTAGGCCAGCCTCGGTTCGCCGTTATACTCGGACGATTGTTCGAGGACCACCATGATTTCATTACCGATCGATGCCGTACTGTCCGACCTGCGCCTGGCCCTGGGCGCGCGTGACGAAGCGGTGCTCGAGGCGCCGCCCGGCGCCGGCAAGACCACCCGTGTGCCGTTGGCGTTGCTCGACGAGCCGTGGCTGGCCGGGCAGACCATCCTCATGCTCGAGCCCCGGCGCCTGGCCGCCCGCGCCGCCGCCGAGCGGCTGGCCAGCGAGCTGGGCGAAAAGGTCGGCCAGACCGTGGGCTATCGCATCCGCCTGGACAGCAAGGTTGGCCCGAACACGCGTATCGAGGTGGTCACCGAGGGCATCCTCACCCGCCGCCTGCAAGCCGATCCGGCGCTGGAAGGGGTGGGCTTGCTGATTTTCGACGAATTCCACGAGCGTAGCCTGGATGCTGACCTGGCCCTGGCCCTGAGCCTCAATGGCCGGGCCCTGCTGCGTGACGAGCCGCCGCTGAAGATCCTGCTGATGTCGGCGACGCTGGAGGGCGAGCGCTTGTCGCGCTTGCTCGACGACGCGCCGGTGGTGAGCAGCCAGGGCCGTATGCACCCGGTGGACATCCGCTGGGGCAGGCCCTTCCAGCTCGGCGAGTTCGTCGAACCACGGGTGGTCGACTGCGTGCTCCAGGCGCTGGCCGACGAGAGCGGCAGCCTGCTGGTGTTCCTGCCCGGCCAGGCGGAGATTCGCCGGGTCCACCAAGCCTTGCAGGAGGCCTTGGGCGAGCACCTGGGCATCTTGCTGTGCCCGTTGCATGGCGAGCTCGACCTCAATGCCCAGCGCGCCGCGATCGATCCAGCGCCCAAGGGCCAGCGCAAGGTGGTGCTGGCCACCAACATCGCCGAGACCAGCCTGACCATCGACGGCGTGCGCGTGGTGATCGACGCAGGCCTTGCTCGGGTACCGCGTTTCGACCCAGGCAGCGGCATGACCCGCCTCGATACCCAGCGCATCTCCCGCGCCAGTGCCACCCAGCGCGCTGGCCGGGCCGGGCGCCTGGAGCCGGGGGTGTGCTACCGGCTGTGGTCCGAGGCCCAGCACGACCAGTTGGCCGCCCACGGCAGTGCCGAGATCCTCCAGGCCGACTTGTCCGGGCTGGCCCTGCAACTGGGCCGCTGGGGCATGCCGCCGGAACAGTTGAGCTGGCTCGACCAGCCCCCTGCGGCGGCCTACGCCCAGGCCCAGGACCTGCTGGCGCGGTTGGGGGCCTTCAAGCCTGGCAGCCGCGACAACCTAAGCGCCCATGGCCAGGCCATGGCCGAGTTGCCCGCGCACCCTCGCATCGCTCATTTGCTGTTGCGTGGGCAGGACCTGGGGCTGGCCGACATGGCCTGCGACGTCGCGGCCCTGCTTGGTGAGCGCGACATCCTGCGTGGTGGCGGCGCCGATCTGCATTCGCGGTTGAGCCTGCTCAGCGGCGAATCCAAGGCATCGCGTGGCGGCCAGGGCGGGGTGCAACGCGCCCGGCAACTGGCCCGGCAGTACCGTGGCCAGTTGCGCGGCAAGGCCAGCGCCGCTGTGGCCGATCCCGACCATCCGCGCTGGCTGGGCGCCTTGCTGGCGCTGGCCTACCCTGACCGTGTCGCCCAGCAGCGCCGCGAAGGCGGTGGTGAATATCGCCTGGCCAATGGTCGCGCGGCCTTGTTCGGCGAAGCCGATGCCTTGATGAAATGCCCCTGGCTGGTGATCGCCGACCTAGGCAGCCGACAGGGCCAGCGTGAAGAGCGCATCTACCTTGCCGCTGAGTTCGAGCCGACACTGTTCGATGAGGTGTTGGCCGAGCAAGTGCAAACCCTCGACCTGCTGGACTGGGATGATCGCGAACAGCTGCTGCGCGCCGAGCGCCAGCGCAAGGTTGGCGAACTGGTGCTCAGCCGCGAACCACTGCCGGGGCTGGATGATGACGCTCGCGCCAGGGCTCTGCTCGGCCTGGTACGGCGCAAGGGCCTCAACCTGCTGACCTGGACCCCTGAACTGCGCCAGTGGCAGGCCCGGGTTGCCCTGCTGCGCCAGCTGGACCTGGACAAGGACGGCCAGAGCGAATGGCCCGACCTGGGCGACGAAGCGCTGCTGGCCAGCCTGGAAGACTGGCTGCAACCCTACCTGGGCAAGGTATCGCGCCTGAGCCATTTCGCCGCGCTGGACCTGGCGTCACTGCTGCGCAACCTGCTGCCCTGGCCACTGCCCCAGCGTCTGGACGAACTGGCCCCGGCGCACCTGAGCGTGCCGTCGGGTTCGAGCATCCGCCTGGACTACAGCGAGCAGCCGCCGATTCTCGCGGTGCGCCTGCAGGAGCTGTTCGGCCTGGCCGACACCCCGCGCATTGCGGGTGGTCGCCAGCAGGTCAAATTGCACCTGCTATCACCGGCACGCCGCCCCGTGCAGGTCACCCAGGACCTGGCCAACTTCTGGCGCACCACCTATGCCGAGGTGAAGAAGGATTTGAAAGGGCGCTACCCCAAGCATTACTGGCCGGATGACCCACTGGTGGCCGAGGCCACGGCGCGAGCCAAACCCAGGGGGACTTGACCTGGGCGTTGCCGGTAACCGTTGTCATGGCGCACCTGGCAGATGCCGAGCGCTTTGATGATCTGCGGGCCGGCAATGATTAGACCTCGGTGGTGGAGGTGCCAGCGTTGACGACCGGCTTACTGTTTGGATTCAAGGAGGGGCATTGATGAACAGACCTCCTCGGCTTACTGCGTGAAACGCGCAGGTTGAGCCGGCGGCCACTCAAGTGTTCAATTGCGTGCACAACAACGAATTGTCAGGATAACCAGGACATACCTTCCAGGCCCGGCAGTACAACTTGTTTGACGAGGAACTTACTGACGGACTTCCCCTCCGTGTTGAGATAGTAGTACTTATGGTTTTTTATAAACGTATGTTCGCTGCTCACGACGACACGGTAATCGCGGAAGTCTCGCAGGTAGCACAACATTTCCGTCCCGGTCCATTCCAGCGGTTCCAGCTTCCACGCCTGCGTATTGGTGTGATAGTCATACAAGCCGAGGTACCCGTTTCGACTGCGGCCAACGCGTTGCAGAAGGCCGCGGTGGTTGTGGGCGGACAGGTTCATCGTCAGGCGGTTGTTCAGCTTGCTGGTGAAGTCCATGGCGAAGAGGGGGGAATCCCCCTCACCGCCTGCTTGTAGCCATCCGCCATCCGAGAACAGCCTCTCCTCGGTAGGCTTGGTAAAACGCAATGGCGTTCGGACTCCGTTATCGTATTGATAGATGCGCGCCTGGAAAAAACTGGGAAGCGGGGCGTTGAAGGTGGCTTGGATCATTTCGTCGCTGGTCATGTTACTACCTTCATGAAAGAGGAAAGTCTCGTGCTGCTGAACACGCGCGTTCACTGTGATTTCAGTTGGCAGTTCGCATCAGCGTGAATGATTTCCTAACCAATGGAGGTATTGGAGTAGCCCACATGTCGGATGTGTTGCAACTTCAAAGGTGAGCACAATGCTCTGGCGCTACAAACATCAGGCGTCACCATGGCAGACTTCGATTTCGCCATTGTTGTCGAGGCGAACATACCGTGGCTATCGATCCAGCAACGGCTCAGCCAGCTCGCGACTGTAGCCAAAGTGTTGGGAATTGGCGTTCGATTTGCAATTGCGGGATCGCCTTGCAACCCTTTTCGACCGCTACGACGCCTCTGCAAGGCCGCTCCTAACAGGCGCCCGAGCTGCCTTGTTTGGTCAAGGACCATAAAGCAGCCCCGGTCATCCTGAAATGACGCGGCCATACTCCAAAAACGCCAAGACCTTGATAGCTCTGGGCTTTAGAGGCGAGTGATGACGAAGCTGACCTCGTCTCCGTTCTGCACATTCAGGTACGTTGGGTTTTCATAGGCCACTTTAACGGCATGCCCTTGATGGTCGCGGATACGGCAACGCAGGGTGTTAGCGGTCCACTCCAGCGGCTCGAGCTTCAGCAGCTCGGAGGCATTGGCGTACAGGCCGAGATAGCCATTGCGGCTGATATCCACTTGCTTGTCCTGGTCAGTGCCCGTGCCGTGGATCCTGACATAAAGCCGATCCGTGGTGCGCGAGTGGAACTCGAACTTGAATGTCGCCGGTTGCTTGCGATTGTCGATGATCAGCCAGTTGTCCAGGCTTGAACCGCCAGTGCTCAGATTGACGGGGAAAGCGATGTCGCAGCTTGTGCCTGGTAGGCAGCGCACGGGCGTGTAGAGCTGCAGCAAATCGCTCCACTGTTTCTTCACGCCGTGACAGTGGATATGTGCGGTGAATGTGCCAGCGTTTTCGATCCAGTTATCAATGTCGGGGTACACGGGGGACGTGGCGAGCGTTGGCGGGGTATGAGAGAGGGTAGAGGTCATCAGGAATATCTCCAGGTTCATGTGTGAAATGGCGCATGTACATGCCATTTCACACACTACCGAACCTGATTTTGGTCGGATAACTGGAGGTTGTTCCCCGGAAAAAGCCTGGTAGTGGCCCGGTTTGCGGGACGCGCCCGAGGCAAGGCGTCAGGTGCTCGCCTCGCCTTCCAGCAACATGAACAGGCGATACAGCACCACGGTGCTGAACAACTGCAGGAAGCCATTGAGGCTGTCCAGCGCCAGTTGCACGCCGGGCTGCGGGTCGGGGAACAGGCCCAGCAGCAGGCCTTCGAGTAGCCACAGCGGCGCCAGCACCGACAGCATGCAGACCATGATGCGCAGGAAGTGCCCGGTGGTCATGCGCGCGCTGGTGCGCATCGACTCGATCACCGGCAGGCCGCGCAGCACCAGCAGGTACTCGGCGAACACCAGGTTCACCATGATCCACACGCCGGGGAAGATGAACAGCGCCAGGCCCGCCATGATCAGCAGCGAACTGATCACCACCAGCAGCGCCAGCGCTGGCCACAACTGCAAGGCGCGGGCGAACAGGTCGCGCTTGGCGATGCTCTGGCCGTTGCTGCGGGTATCGAGGTAAAGGATCAGCGCGGCGCTGTACAGCGGGTAGAACAGCAGGCTGACCAGCATGCCGTAGGCCGGCGAGGCCTGTTCGCCCAGTTGTCGGTAGAGCAGTTGGTTGGCCAGGGCCTCGAGCACCACCAGCGGCAGGCACAGCTGGAGGATGCTCGCCAGGTGGCGGCGGAAGAAGTACAGGGAGTCGCGCAGAACGCTCAGCGGATTCATCGGTCAACATCGCATGGCAGAAAAAGCAGGGCGTAACTGTAGCCCAGTCGGCCCCCTTGCTGAAAAAAGTTTCATGGCCCAGGCAATTGCAACGCCGCCCCCCGGCCCCCATCTTTGACGCTGTCCGATGTCCTGTTCAGCCCATGAGGTCGCCCCGATGAACACTGAAGAACAAACCCTGATCGATGGCCTGTTCGGCCGTCTCAAGCACGCCGAGGATCCGGCCCAGCCGCGCGATGCCCAGGCCCAGGCGCGGATCGAGGAGCACCTGCGCGAGCAGCCGGCCGCGCCTTACTACATGGCCCAGGCGATCCTGGTGCAGGAAGCGGCGATCAAGCGCCTGGACGAACAGAACAAGCAGCTCGAGGCCGAGCTCAAGCAGGCCCGTGCCCAGCTCGAGGCGACCCGCGCCAACAGCCCCAGTGGCGGTGGCGGTTTCCTTTCGAGCATCTTCGGTGCCGGCACCCGCAGCCCAGCGCCAGAGCCGCAGCGCGCGGTGGCGCCGACGTCATCCGCCGGCGGTGGTTGGCGTGACCCGGCGCCCCAGGCCTATGCCCCGCCAGCCGCGGCACAAGGGTTCGGCGCGGCGCCCGCCCCGGCGCGCGGCGGGGCCAGCAGCTTTCTCGGCGGCGCCATGCAGACCGCCGCAGGCGTGGCCGGTGGCGTGTTGCTGGCCCAGGGCATCAGCAGCCTGTTCAACCACCATTCGCAGCCTGAGGAGGTAGTCGAGGTGATCAAGGAAGAGCCGGCACCGGCCAGCGACCAGGGCGGCTGGAGCGATCAGGACAGCCAGCGCCAGGTGGCCGACAACGGTGGCTGGGGCAATGACCAGGGCGGTTTCGCCGACAGCGACTACAGTGGCGACGGCGGCGGCTTCTTCGCCGACGACGACTACGTCTGAGGGCTCTGGCATACTGCCGGTCCAGATCGCGGGGCAGTGGCTTGCCCGGCGATACTGCTCCACTGCCAGAGAGAGCCCCAGGTGAAGAAAATCGCGTTGTTCGCCGACGTGCAGAACCTCTACTACACGGTTCGCCAGGGCCATGGCTGCCACTTCAACTATGCCGCGCTGTGGGCCGAGGTCAGCCGCGAAGGGCAGATCGTCGAGGCGCTGGCCTATGCCATCGACCGTGGCGACAGCAAGCAGCAACAGTTCCAGCAGATCTTGCGCAACCTCGGCTTCGAGGTGCGCCTCAAACCCTATATCCAGCGTGCCGACGGTTCGGCCAAGGGCGACTGGGACGTCGGCATCACCCTGGATGTGATCGAGGCAGCGGCGCGGGTCGATCAGGTGGTACTGGCTTCCGGCGACGGTGACTTCGACCTGCTGCTGGAGCGGGCGATGCAGCGCCATGGCGTGGAAACCGTGGTGTACGGCGTGCCGGGGTTGACGGCGTTGTCGGTGATTCGCGCGGCCAGTCGCTATGTGCCGATCGAGGGCAAGCTGCTGCTGCGCTGACCCCCTGTGTAGGAGCCAGCTTTGCTGGCGAGCCAGGCGCCGCGGTGGCTGGCACCGGCGATGCCGGTGTTCGCCGGCAAGCCGGCTCCTACGGGTTTGCCGGCCGTCTCGGTCCTGTAGGAGCCAGCTTGCTGACGAACCAGGCGCGGCGGAGGCTGGCACCGGCGATGCCGGTGTTCGTCGGCAAGCCGGCTCCTACGGGTTTGCCGGTCGGCTCGGTCCTGTAGGAGCCAGCTTGCTGGCGAACCAGGCACCGCGGAGGTTGGCACCGGCGATGCCGGTGTTCGCCGGCAAGCCGGCTCCTACGGGTTTGCCGGTCGGCTCGGTCCTGTAGGAGCCAGCTTGCTGGCGAACCAGGCGCCGCGGTGGCTGGCACCGGCGATGCCGGTGTTCGCCGGCAAGCCGGCTCCTACGGGTTTTGCCGGCCGTCTCGGTCCTGTAGGAGCCAGCTTGCTGGCGAACCAGGCGCCGCGATATCACCATCGGCGGCACCGCCTATCGGCTCGATTTGCTGTCCAGATGCCCTAGCGGCACCCGCCGCTGCACCGCGCTCGACAGGATGATCGAGGTCTTGCTGAAGCCCAGTTGCGACACGCGGTTGATCAAGGCTTCCAGCTCGCCCATCGACGCCACCGCCGCCTGCATGATCACACAGGGGTCGCCGGTGACCCGGTGGCACTCGGTGAGCTCGGGGATCTTCTCCAATGCCTCGTAGGCCTGCTGGTTGCCATGGCTGGTCAGGCGCAGTTCGATCACGCACTGGATCGGCAGGCCGATCTTCTCCAGGTCGACCTTGGCCGTGTAGCCGCTGATCACCCCGCTGGCCTCAAGCTTGGCCACCCGCTCGGCCACCGCCGGGGCAGACAGGTTGACCTGGCGCGCCAGCTGCGCGTAGGTGGCCCGGCCGTTTTTCAGCAGGGCGGCGAGGAGCATGCGGTCGTATTTGTCCATGGCGATTCCTGGTGACTTTGCAATCGATGGGAAAGCGTGCGCACAACCATCCATTACAAAGTATTTCGGTGTTTTAAAGCTGTTTTGTAACTTAAGTTTGGCGGCGACCCTTTCTAAACTAAGTCACCCGTAAACGGATTTCGAGCCCTTCGTCATGCCAGCCTCTCGTCGCTTCCCGCTGTTGCTCATCGGTGCCTTCCTAGCCCTGTACCTGGTCTGGGGCTCGACCTACCTATTCATTCGCATCGGCGTGGAGTCCTGGCCGCCGATGCTGATGGCCGGGGTACGCTTCGTCATTGCCGGCAGCCTGCTCTATGGCTTTTTGCGCTGGCGCGGGGCGCCGGCACCGACCTGGCCGCAATGGCGTGCGGCCGGGGCCATTGGCTTCTTGCTGCTCAGTTGCGGCAACGGTGGCGTGACCCTGGCCGAGCACGCCGGGGTGGCCTCGGGCGTGGCCGCCCTGGCGGTGGCCACCGTGCCGCTGTTCACCCTGGTGTTCGGGCTGTTCTTCGGCCATCGCAACTCACGCCTGGAGTGGGCGGGGATCGTCCTCGGCCTGGTCGGCATCGGCATGCTCAACATGGGCTCCAACCTGCAGGCCAGCCCCATGGGCGCGGCGCTGATCCTGTTCGCCGCGGCGGCCTGGGCCTTTGGTTCGGTGTGGAGCAAGAGCCTGCCACTGCCCCAGGGCGCCATGGCCAGCGCCGCAGAAATGCTGGTGGGTGGCGCCGCATTGCTGATCGGCAGCGCGGTGAGCGGCGAGCGCCTGACCCAGATGCCCACCGCCGCCGGTTGGGGCGCGCTGGCCTACCTGGTGTTGTTCGGCTCGATCCTGGCGTTCAGCTCGTACATGTACCTGCTCAAGCACGTACGCCCGGCGGCGGCCACCAGCTACGCCTACGTCAACCCGGCGGTGGCGGTGCTGCTGGGGATTCTGTTCGCCGGCGAGCAGATCGGCGCCGAAGAGTGCGTGGCCATGGCGGTGATCATCGGCGCGGTGGTGCTGATCGGCCTGCCGCAATGGCGCAAGGCGCCGCAGCCGCCGGCAGCGTTGAAAGGCGAAATGTGCAAGTAGGCAGGGACGTTGCGGTAAACTTGCCGCCTTCGCTGAACCCCTGACGGTATTGCCATGAACTTCGCCCAACTCGGCCTGATCGAACCGCTGCTGCGCACCCTGCAGACGCTGGACTACACCACCCCCACCCCGGTCCAGGCCAAGGCCATTCCCGCCGTGCTCGCCGGCCGCGACCTGATGGCCGCGGCCCAGACCGGTACCGGCAAGACCGCCGGCTTCGCCCTGCCGGTGTTGCAGCGCCTGGCCCTGGAAGGGGAGAAGGTGGCCAGCAATTCGATCCGCGCGCTGGTGCTGGTGCCGACCCGCGAGCTGGCCGAACAGGTGCACGCCAATGTGCGCGAGTATGCCGAGAACCTGCCGCTGTCCACCTATGCGGTGTACGGCGGGGTCAGCATCAACCCGCAGATGATGCGCCTGCGCCGTGGTGTCGACCTGCTGGTGGCCACCCCAGGGCGGTTGCTCGACCTGTTCCGGCAGAACGCCATCAAGTTCGGCCAGGTGCAGACCCTGGTGCTCGACGAAGCCGACCGCATGCTCGACCTGGGCTTCGCCGAAGAGTTGCAGGCGGTGTACGCCGCGCTGCCGCGCAAGCGCCAGACGCTGCTGTTTTCCGCCACCTTCTCCGAGCAGATCCGCCTGCTCGCCGGCCTGGCCCTGAACGACCCGCTGAGCATCGAGGTCAGCCCGCGCAACACCACCGCCAGCACGGTCAAGCAGTGGCTGGTGCCTGTGGATAAAAAACGCAAGGCCGACCTGTTCTGCCACCTGCTGCGCAAGCAGCGCTGGAAGCAGGTGCTGGTGTTCGCCAAGACCCGCAATGGCGTGGACCAACTGGTCGAGCGCCTGCTGGCCGAGGGCGTGAATGCCGACGGCATCCACGGCGATCGCCCGCAAGCGACCCGCCAGCGTGCGCTGGACAGCTTCAAGGCCCGTGAAGTCCAGGTACTGGTGGCCACCGATGTCGCTGCCCGCGGCCTGGACATCGACGACCTGCCGCTGGTGGTCAACCTCGACCTGCCGATTGTCGCCGAGGACTATGTGCACCGTATCGGCCGCACTGGCCGTGCCGGCAACAAGGGCGAGGCGATCTCGCTGGTGTGCGCCGATGAGGTGAACCTGCTGGCCTCGATCGAGACGCTGATTCGCCAGCAGTTGCCACGCCATGAAGAGCCGGACTTCATCCCCGACCACCGGGTGCCGCAGATCGACGCTAGCGGCCAGGTGGTGAAGAAACCGAAGAAGCCGAAAAAGCCCAAGGAGAACAGCGCCAAGCGCGGCCTGGGGCGTTGGATGGACAGCGCCGAGGCTGGCGCCGCGCAGCCGCCGGTGAAGGCCGTGCGCAAGGTCCCGAGCTTCGGCGCGAAGCCGGGCAAGCGCAAGCCCTGAAGCGCTTCGCCGGCAAGGCCGGCTCCTGCAGGTGACTGCGTAGGAGCCAGCCTTGCTGGCGAACAGGGACTTACGCCGGGCGCATCAGCCAATCCGCCGCGGCATTTCCCGCGCGCAAACCACTGGCGAAACACGCCGTCAGCAGGTACCCGCCGGTTGGCGCCTCCCAGTCCAGCATCTCGCCGGCGCAGAACACCCCAGGCAAGCCCGTCAGCATCAAGCCCGGGTCCAACTCTTCGAAACGCACGCCCCCGGCGCTGCTGATCGCTTCGTCCAGCGGCCGCGCGCGCACCAGGGTGATCGGCAATGCCTTGAGCGCCGCCGCCAGCCGCTGCGGCTCGGCAAAGGTCGCGGGGTCGGTGAGTTCGCGCAACAGCGCAGCCTTCACCCCGTCGATACCCAGCTGACCGTGCAGGTGCTTGGCCATCGATCGCGAACCCCGGGGCTTGGCCAGGGCCTGGGCGATCTTGTCCACAGGCCGGTCCGGTAGCAGGTCGAGTAGCAGGGTGGCCTGTCCGTCACGATTGATCGCCTCGCGCAGGGGCGCGGACCATGCATACACCAGGCTGCCTTCCACGCCCTGGGCGGTGAGGATGAATTCACCCTTGCGCGGCGCGACGCCTGGCATGGCCAGGGCAATGTTCTTCAGCGGCGCGCCGGCGAACTTACTCTTGAGCAGGTCGCTCCAGCCCGCCACCTCGAAGCCGCAGTTGCTCGCCTGCAACGGCGAGATATCCACACCGCGCTCGGCCAGCAGCGCCACCCAGGCGCCGTCCGAACCCAGGCGCGCCCAGCTGCCACCGCCCATGGCCAACACCACGGCGTCGGCGCGCAGTTGCAACTCACCCTGTGGATAAGCGATCCGCAAGGTGCCATCGGCGTTCCAGCCCAACCAGCGGTGACGGGTGTGGATAACCACCCCGGCCTCGCGCAGGCGCTTGAGCCAGGCGCGCAGCAGCGGCGCGGCCTTCATGTCGCGGGGGAACACCCGGCCCGAGGTACCGACGAAGGTTTCGATGCCCAGGCCGTGAATCCACTGGCGCAGGGCCTCGGCGTCGAAGCCGCGCAGCAGCGCGTCGATGTCGCCCTGGCGTTCGGCGTAGCGGCCGACGAAGGCGGGGTAGGGCTCGGAATGGGTGATGTTCATGCCGCCGACCCCGGCCAGCAGGAACTTGCGACCCACCGAGGGCATGGCGTCGAACACCTCGACCGCCACCCCGCGTCGGGCCAGGGCCTCGGCGGCCATCAGGCCGGCAGGGCCGCCACCGATCACGGCGACAAGGGGACGGGAACTGGGGCGGGGATCGTTCATGGTGGGCGACAGGCTGTGGAAAAGAGCGCGCATTCTACCCCAGCGCGCCCTGCCCAGGTACTGCTCAAAAAATGAGCAACCCTTTGCAGCTCACGCAGTTAAAGGGCTGGCGCGGCTTTCCCGCAGGTTATCCACAGGCGGTTCCACAGTCATTGTGAACAACCGATGACCCGCGCGGCGCTGTGATGGAGGATGCCGTGGCGCCGGGCCAGGGCGAGGCGGTCCTTGCTGTAGCCACCGCCGATCACCCCCACCACCGGGATGTCGCGGCCCAGGCACTGGCGCAGCACGTGCTCGTCGCGGGCGGCCAGGCCCGCGTCGGTCAGCTGCAGGTAACCCAGGGCGTCGTCCTGGTGCACGTCGACCCCGGCGTCGTACAGCACCAGGTCGGGCTGGTACAGCGGCAGCAGGTAGTTCAGCGCGTCTTCCACCACCTTGAGGTAGGCCTGGTCGTTCATGCCGCGCGGCAGGGGGATGTCCCAGTCGCTCTGGGCCTTGCGCGCCGGGAAGTTCTGCTCGCAGTGCAGCGACACGGTGATCGCCTCGGGGGTGTCATGGAGGATGCGCGCGGTGCCGTCGCCCTGGTGCACGTCGCAGTCGAAGATCAGCACCCGCTGCACCCGCCCGGCCTGCAGCAGGTACTGGCTGATCACCGCCAGGTCGTTGAAGATGCAAAAACCGGCGGGGTGATCGTAATGGGCATGGTGGGTGCCGCCGGCCAGGTGGCAGGCGATGCCGTGCTGCAACGCCTGCTCGGCGGCCAGCAGCGAGCCGCCGACCGCGCGCACGGTGCGTCGGGCCAGGGCTTCGCTCCAGGGCAGGCCCAGGCGGCGCTGGTCCTCGCGGGACAGCTCGCCATTCATGTAGCGCTCGATGTAGTCGCGGTCATGGGCCAGGGCGAGGATGTCATTGGGGCAGATTTCAGGACGCAGCAGGGCCTCGTCGCTGGTCAGGCCACTGTCCACCAGGTGATCGCGCAGCAGGCGGAACTTGGCCATCGGGAAGCGATGGTCAGGGGGAAATTCAGGGCTGTAGTCGTCGTGGTAGATCAGCGGCAGGGGCATGGTGTCGGCGCGGTGGGGGCGAGTGCCGATCTTGCCAGTATTGCTGGCGCCGATGCCAATGCAATCGAGCGTGGCTGGTGTCGGCTTGCCGGCGAACAGTGGCACAGCCGGTGCCACCCGCCGCGCCGACGGGTTCGCCAGCAAGCTGGCTCCTACAGGGGGTGTGGGCTCAGCGGCTGCTGGAGGCCAGCACCCGCTGCCAGTCTGGCTCGTTCAGGCGCCCGAGGATGCGCGCCTTGCCGCTACCATCCACCGAGACGAACAGCGCGCTGGCATAGCCGCTGGCACGCTCGCCACCAGGAACATGCTGCACGCGGGCGAAATGGTCGATGCAGCCGTTGTGGGTCACCAGCAGCAAATTGTGCCCAGGCCGCAGGCGGCGCCGAGGGGCATGGGCGAACAGCGGCGCCGGGGGCGGGCCAGGATGGCCGGGTTGGGCAAGGTGTTGCTGGGCAGCATGCGTCACTCCGATGGCAGTGCGGCGTCGACGGTGGCCGCTGTGTCTGCCAGCATTCTGCGCAGCCGGCTGTCGGAGGGCGGTGAAGCCGATGTGAAAAAAGCATCGCACTGGGTACGGGCGCGCGGATCGGCCTACGCTGTACACTGGCGCACTGCGATTCTGGAGCCCCGCGATGCCCCCCATCCTCGAACTGGAAAGCCCGCGCCTGGTGTTGCGCCAATGGCAGGACGACGACCTGAGCGAATTCGCCGCGCTGTGCGCTGATCCGCAGGTGATGCGCTATTTCCCCGCGCCGATGAACCGGGTGGAGGCTGCCGCATTGATCGGCCGCATCCGTGGCCACTTCAACGAATACGGCTTTGGCTTGTGGGCGCTGGAGCGCAAGGACAGCGGCGCCTTCATCGGCATGACCGGGCTGCTCAACGTCAGCTTCGACGCAGCGTTCGCCCCGGCCGTGGAGATCGGCTGGCGCTTGGCCCGGCGCCACTGGGGCCTGGGCTTTGCCAGCGAGGCGGCGTGGGCCTGCCTGCGCTGTGCCTTCGCCCAGTTGCAGCTGGACGAGGTGGTGTCGTTCACCAGCGAAAACAACGTGCCCTCGCAGAAAGTCATGCAGGCCATCGGCATGGTCCAGGACCTGGACGGCAGCTTCGAGCATCCGCGCCTGGCGGTTGGCGATCCATTGCGTGCCCATGTGCTGTATCGCATCGACCGAGCGCGCTGGCAACAGAACCTGCGCGGTTGAATGCACGGGTATTCACTCGACGGGTTGAATGACAAACCTTGTATCATTTGCCGACATAACAGCACCGTGACGCCTTGCCAGGAGATGCCCATGAGCCATGTACTCGACGATCTGGTCGATTTGCTGAGCCTCGAGTCCATCGAGGAGAACCTGTTCCGCGGACGCAGCCAGGACCTGGGCTTTCGCCAGCTGTACGGTGGCCAGGTGCTCGGCCAGTCGTTGTCGGCGGCCAGCCAGACGGTCGAGGACGCGCGCCATGTACATTCGCTGCATGGCTATTTCCTGCGCCCAGGCGATGCCAGCATGCCGGTGGTCTACTCGGTGGACCGCGTGCGCGATGGCGGCAGTTTCAGCACCCGGCGGGTGACGGCGATCCAGAAGGGCCAGCCGATCTTCACCTGCAGCGCGTCGTTCCAGTACGACGAGGAGGGTTTCGAGCACCAGGCGCAAATGCCCGAGGTGGTCGGCCCGGAGAACCTGCCCAGCGAGGTCGAGCTGGCCCACAAGCTGGCCGACAAGCTGCCCGAACGCATCCGCGAGAAAGTGCTGTGCGCCAAGCCCATCGAGATCCGCCCGGTGACCGAGCGCGACCCGTTCGACCCCAAGCCGGGCGACCCGGTCAAGTACGCCTGGTTCCGTGCCGACGGCACGCTCCCGGACATCCCCGCGCTGCACAAGTACCTGCTGGCCTACGCCTCGGACTTCGGCTTGCTGACCACCTCGCTGCTGCCCCATGGCCGCTCGGTGTGGCAGAAGGACATGCAGATCGCCAGCCTCGACCACTCGCTGTGGTTCCACCGCGACCTGCGCGCCGACGAATGGTTGCTGTACGCCACCGACAGCCCCTGGGCAGGCAATGCCCGTGGCTTCTGCCGTGGCAGCATCTTCAACCGCGCCGGCCAGTTGGTGGCCTCGTCCACCCAGGAAGGCTTGATCCGCCATCGCCAGGACTGGGCATGAGCCTGGGCGAGATCCGCCACTGGGTGTTCGACATGGACGGCACCCTGACCGTGGCCGTGCATGATTTCGCGGCCATTCGCGAGGCGCTGGGCATCCCGGCCACGCACGATATCCTCACCCACCTGGCCGCGTTGCCGGCAGATGAAGCGGCGGCCAAGCACGCTTGGCTGTTGGAGCACGAGCGCGACCTGGCGCTGGCCTCGCAGGCCGCGGTCGGGGCGGTGGAGCTGGTGCGTGAGTTGGCCGCGCGCGATTGCCGGCTGGCGATCCTCACCCGTAACGCCCGCGAGTTGGCCCATGTGACCCTGCAAGCCATCGGCCTGGCCGACTGCTTCCCGGTCGAGCAGATTCTTGGGCGTGACGAGGCCGCGCCCAAGCCCAGCCCGGATGGGCTGCTGCAGATCGCCCGGGCCTGGGGCGTGGCGCCTGGCGAGATGGTGATGGTCGGCGACTACCGCTTCGACCTCGATTGCGGCCGCGCCGCTGGCACCCGCACCGTGCTGGTGAACCTGCCGGACAACCCCTGGCCGCAATTGGTCGATTGGCATGCGCCGGATTGCCGGGCGTTGAAGGCGTTGCTGCTGGACGCTCAGTGACACTGGATTTTTCCTGGCGCCGGTGTTCGCAACGGTTACGGCCTGCAATACCCGTAGGAGCCAGCTTGCTGGCGAACCAGGCGACGCGGAGGATGGCACCGGCTGCGCCGGTGTTCACAACGCTTACGGCCTGCAATACCCGTAGGAGCCAGCCTTGCTGGCGAACCAGGCGACGCGGAGGATGGCACCGGCTATGCCGGTGTTCGCGGCTAAAGCCGCTCCTACAGGGACCGTGCCGGTTCGCCATTGGCGATGGGCGCACACCAGGCTGGAGACCTGTCTAAGCTGCACTGCACCTTTCCCCCGATGGAGACGCCTCTCATGAGCAGCAAAGCCATCTACATCCAACCCGGCGGCGGCTACGACAAGGTCCAGGTCGGCACCTGCGAGGCCGTCGCGCCCAAGGCCGGCGAAATCACCGTGCGCCTGCACGCCAGTTCCCTCAATTACCATGACTTTGCCGTGGTCAGCGGCATGTGGGGGCCGAGCGAGCGCCGTATCCCCATGGCCGATGGTGCCGGCGAGGTCATCGCGGTGGGCGCCGGTGTCAGCGAGTTCCAGGTCGGCGATGCGGTGGTCAGCACCTTCTTCCCCGACTGGCTCGACGGCCAGGCCCAGGTCGAAGGCTTCGCCAGCGTGCCGGGCGATGGCATCGACGGCTACGCCCGCGAGCAGGTGACCGCCCGCGCCACCTCGTTCACCCATGCGCCCAAGGGCTACAGCCATGCCGAGTCGGCGACCCTGACCACCGCCGGGCTCACGGCCTGGCGCGCGCTGATGAGCGATGACCACCTCAAGCCGGGTGACAGCGTGCTGGTGCAGGGCACCGGTGGCGTGTCTATCTTCGCCTTGCAGTTCGCCAAGCTGGCCGGCGCCACGGTGATCGCCACTTCGTCCAGCGATGCCAAGCTCGAGCGCCTCAAGGCTCTTGGCGCGGACCACCTGATCAACTACAAGACCACGCCGGCATGGGGCGAGAAAGTGCGTGAGCTCACTGCTGGACGTGGCGTGGACCATGTGATCGAAGTCGGCGGCCCGGCCACTCTGGAGCAATCGATGATCGCCGCGCGCATCGGTGGGCATGTGTCGTTGATCGGCATCCTTACCGGTGTCGCCGGACAGTTGCCGTTGGTCCAGGCGCTGGTGCGGCAGATCCGCCTGCAAGGGGTACTGGTGGGCAGCCGCGCGCAACAGCAGGCGATGGTCCGCGCCATCGACGCCAATGGCCTGCGGCCGGTGGTGGACAAGCACTTTGAACTGGAGCAGATCGTCGAGGCGTTCCGCTACCAGGAGAGCAACCGGCATTTCGGCAAGATTTGCCTGACCTGGTGATGCAGCAGATGGCTTGCGGGTGATCTCATGGTCCTCGCTGGCGCAATCCCTGCAGGAGCGGGCCGCGAACACCGGCGCGGCGGGTGGCAGACACCGCGGCGCCTGGTTCGCCAGCAAGGCTGGCGCCTACAAGAGGAGCGCTTCAGGTATGTGAGAGCAGTGGGAACATCAGCGGCTGCGCTTGCAGGGCGGTGGCGGTCGAACCCCAGACGAACAACGCATCGTCGTTATCCACAAGCCGGGTGGCGAACCCTTCGCCCTGCAACGGCGTGAAGCCCAGCACCACCTCGCGG
This sequence comes from Pseudomonas sp. RIT623, assembly GCF_004519305.1. GTDB lineage: Bacteria > Pseudomonadota > Gammaproteobacteria > Pseudomonadales > Pseudomonadaceae > Aquipseudomonas. The sequence continues at coordinate 41,732 of NZ_SOZA01000020.1, forward strand.
GTCTCGCCGCGGACCAACTCCCCGACAATCTCCAGCAACGCGACCGGCCGTGCGCAGTACACCTCGGCCAGCAGCATCCGGCCTTGCTCGTGCTCCACCACCACATAGGCGTCATGCGCCGTCGAATAGTGCAGCGCCTCGCGGTACGGGCCCTGGCAATAGAACATGGTCTGCGACACATGCGGCTGCAGGCTCAAACGTGCCTGTGGACAACTGCTGGCGACCGTTGCCATGAAATGGCGGCGTTGATCGCTGGCATCGAGGTCAACCGGTTTGAAGCTGCTGGCACGCGGGGAGGCCGACCACGGCAGGTAATGCTCGTGCTCGACCACCCGGCGAAAGCCGAACTTCGGGTACAGCTCCAGCACCGTGCTGTTGGCAAACAGGTACAGCAGGTCGCAGCGCTTGGCCCAGCGCGACACCAGGCGCTCCATCAGGTAGCGGCTGTAGCCATTGCCTTGGGCCTCGGGTGCGGTCATCACCGTGCCGATCTGCACGGTGCGCAGGTGCTGGCCGTCGAGGCTGAAGTCGAGTCGGTTGCTCGAGGCGTTGGCCAGCATCTGGCCCTGGCGCACCAGCGAGCAAGGCTGGTGGTCGTCCGGCCAGAAGCCGGCCTGGTACCAGGCTTCGAAATCGAAGCCGTAGGTCTGTTGGGTCAGGGCATTGAGTGCGCCGCGCAGGTGCGGGTCGTCGCGGTAGTGCTCGACCAGGCGCAGGCTGGGGTCATCGAGAATGACGGTCATGGCATCCCTTGCTGTTGGTGAAGTGGGATGAACGTTACCTGCCGCGCGTTTGCAAAACTGTAAGGCTTTGTGCGGCGGGCTTGCCCCGAGACAGTGCCGGCAGCGTGCTCATCGCCAGCCATTCTTGACGGGGGAATCCCTGGCGCGACGCGGATTGACGCAAATGGACAAGCCGAACGCGACATCTGCCGCGATCGGGCATGGGGTGTCGTGATCGCGCACCTACGGGACGTTCTCGAACAATTTTCCCACCGCCCGGGGGGCTTAAATGAACCCCGAAATCGCCGGTGCGTTGCTCTGTGAAAGCGTGAACAAGGTCAACAACAGAGCGTGAGCGACGTGTCATTCTTATTGCTTTTCAAGGAGATACTGTTTCGCCTACGCCTGCCCATCCCGTCCTTGTGTCCGCAAAAAGAGAACAATATCAATGAACACCGTGGGAACTGATGGCAACCTTGCACAAGGTTTCAAGCCACGTCATGTAACGATGCTGTCGATCGCCGGCATCATCGGTGCCGGACTTTTCGTCGGCTCCGGCCACGCTATCGCGGCCGCCGGGCCCGCCACCATTCTTTCCTATTTCGTGGCCGGCACCCTGGTGGTGCTGGTGATGCGCATGCTCGGCGAAATGGCCGTGGCCCACCCCGATACCGGTTCGTTTTCCACCTATGCCGACCAGGCCATCGGCCGCTGGGCCGGCTACACCATCGGCTGGTTGTACTGGTGGTTCTGGGTGCTGGTGATCCCCATCGAGGCGCTGGCCGCCGGGCATGTGCTCAATGCCTGGTTCCCCCAGGTGGACAGCTGGATCTTCGCCCTGGGCTCGGTGTTGCTGCTGGCCTGCACCAACCTGTTCAGCGTGGCCAAGTACGGCGAGTTCGAGTTCTGGTTCGCCATCCTCAAGGTCACCGCGATCCTCGGCTTCATCGGCCTGGGCTTCGCCGCCTTGATGGGCTGGCTGCCCGCGCGCGAGGTCAGCGGCCTGAGCAGCCTGATGGAGGAGCACGGCGGCTTCGCGCCCAAGGGCTGGTCGGCGGTGGTGGGGGCGTTCATCACCGTGATGTTCAGCTTCATCGGCACCGAGGCGGTGACCATCGCGGCGTCCGAGTCCAGCGACCCGGCGCGCAACATCGCCAAGGCCACCCGCTCGGTGATCTGGCGCATCAGCACCTTCTACATCCTGTCGATCTTCGTGATCATTTCGGTGGTGCCGTGGAACGATCCGCAGTTGGCCGTGGTGGGTTCGTACCAGCGGGCGCTGGAAATCATGAACATTTCCAACGCCGCGTTGATGGTCGACTTCGTGGTGCTGATCGCGGTGACCAGTTGCATGAACTCATCGATCTACATCGCCTCGCGGATGATGTATTCGCTGGCCAAGCGCGGTGACGCCCCGGCCATGCTCAAGCACACCTCAAAGGTCGGCGTACCGCGCGCGGCGGTGTTCGGCAGCACGCTGATCGGCGCGGCCATCGCCATCCTCAACTACTTCGCGCCCAAGGGCGTGTTCGAGTTTTTGCTGGCCAGTTCCGGCGCCATCGCCTTGCTGGTGTACCTGGTGATCGCCATTTCGCAGTTGCGCATGCGTGGGCGCCTGGAGCGCGAGAACGCCAACCTGAAGTTTCGCATGTGGCTGTTCCCCTACCTGACCTGGGCGGTGATCCTGTTCATCAGCGGCGCCTTGGCGGTGATGATGTTCACCGAGGAGCACCGCGCCGAGGTGACCGCCACCTTGAGCCTGGCGATTTTGATTTCGTTCCTCGGCATCGTCACCAGCCGCGGCCACGGCCGTAGCGTGGCAGCCCAAGCATGACCCTGTAGGCGCCGGTGCCATCCACCGCGTTGTCTGCTACAGGGCAAAGTAGGCTGCACTCTGCGTAGGAGCCGGCTTGCCGGCGAACACCGGCACAGCCGGTGCTATCCACCGTGTTGCATGGTTCGCCAGCAAGCTGGCTCCTACAGGGCACGGGCAGTTGCTCTGCGTAGGAGCCGGCTTTGCCGGCGAACACCGGCGTAGCCGGTGCCAGGCACTGCGTCGCCAGCAAGCTGGCTCCTGCGGACCGGGGCCGCAGGTGGGGCCTGCTATCTGGCCCCTAACGCTCGCTGGGAAACAGCCAGCTAGCCACCTGCGGGCTGGCCAGCAGCTGCGCGGCATTGTGCCCGACCCCGGGCACCACGAACTGCCGATGAGCGATGTCGACAGCCCAGGCGCGCGACACAAACCTCTCGTAACGCAGATAGCCGAGCTGGCGCTCGACGCGGTCGCGCCCCTGCGCCTCGGCGCCACAGCTGTGGTCCATGATGCGGCTGGTGGCATGGGTATCGCGTTCGCCCACCAGGTAGGTCACGTTGCGCGCCGCATAGCGGCGAAACAACTGTTTGGCGTCCAGGCCTTGGCTGACCAGGTAGGCGGGAGGCTGCTCGAGGCCATAGCGATACTGGTTGTAGCCCGGGCAATGCTTGCCCGGCAGCGGCGCGAAGCCCGTGGGCGTTGGCCGATTGGCGTCCAGGTACAGGTACGAGGATGGGCTGGAAATCACATAGCGCACCGGCAGGCCCGCGACCGCCTTGCCCAGCACGGCGTAGCGCTGCATGAGCTGGGCACCGGCCGAGTGGCCGATCAGCACGACTTCCTTGAGACGCGGGAAGCGCCTGCTGTCGGCCAGGTAGGCCAGCAGGTCGTCGAGCACGCTGAAGGTGGCGATGCCGCGGCGACCGGCGCTCGATTCGCTGCCTTGCATCCACCGGTCCTTGGGCCATAGCGGCATGGCGTCGGTGGCAGGCGAATCGTCGGCGCTGAGGAAATTGGGCGCGATCAGCAAGACGGCGGGGCCGCCAAGCCCGGCGTTGGCCAACAGCTGCTGCGCGCCAGCGTAGTAGTCCAGGGCATTACGGCGCACGCCATGGACAATCACCACGGCACGTTCGGCCAGCTCGGGCCGGAGCTGGTCGGCATTGCTGTAGGCAAGCAAATCGTAGGGCTGGGCCCGGCCAAGCTGCAGCACTTGCACCGCCGCCAGGGTGACGTTGCTGAACAAGGTCAGTAGCAGAGCCATGCTCCAGGTTTTTACGGTGCAACTGACGCGCATCCTGGCGGACTCCTTTGCAAGGGCCAAGCATCACGGCCAGGCGTAGTGGCGAACTGATGCTTTTGCCGCTGGCGTGATGTCATCTGAATGTTACATGAGCGCTTTAGCTAATCAATGGTGTGCTTCGCAAGCGCAATGTTATTCATTTGGGTGGTTATGCCTGTGCACTGAACGTGAACTTTTCATTTAATCGATGAAATGCGACTTTGCACGTATTGACAGCTGCCGCGGGCTCCTCAAAAATCTGTGGCCTGAGCGTCGCTTCGGTTGGAACCGAAGAAAATATAACAAGGGATAATGATAATGCTTGGATGTCTTTGGCAGCACCTGAAAATAAAAACAACTGCTTCCAGTATGGATTTCCTTGCACGGATAGCCGCTCACCACGCCTCCTTTTCGCCACACCCTGCCTTTTAGTTAATCCTGCCCATTTATCGCGCGACCACTGACTTTTCACAAAAGACGTGGGGCCGCATTGTGCCTGAAACTTAGTATGCCGTGCCCGCTGGGGTAGGGTTGCCAAGTGCTGGGTGCTCGAAAAAAGTAGATTGATACTTTGACGGCTATTGTTTGCCCGCAATAAATACAACGCCGTTAATGGAATGAATTGTAATCCAATGGAGTGGCTTGACCATGTTCAAGAGTCGCAAACCCGTTGCGCTTGATGATCCTTCGCTCGAGCGCGTAAAACTCACGCCGCAGATGCTCGATTACGACCGCTTCGCCAATCGCGGCCGTTCGCAATACCTGCCCTATGTCATGAGCTTCAATGCCGCAGGCTATCAATCGGCGTCGATCAACACCGACCGCCTGGGCTTTCGCTTCGCCCACGACAAGCAAGGCCGGGCGATCAGTGCCGGCCAGCTCCAAGACTGTGCCGATGGCCCGGTAAACATTCTTGTCGGCGCGTCGCCGGCCTTGGGCTATGGGGCTTCCAGCGATGCCGCCTCGGTGGTCAGCAGGCTCGCGGCGCATGACCCGCAAGGCACCCCCTGGCTGAATTTTGCCGGCCACTGCTTCAACGCCACCCAAGAGCTGACGCTGTTCATGCTGCATATGCACCGGCTGCCGAAAATCCGCCGGATCGTGGTCATGGGGGGCTTCAACACCCTGGTGATGGCGCGGCTGCCAGAGTTCGTCCGCGGTGAACTGCCAGCGTTTTATTTCTGCGGCGAATATTACGAGAAGTTCGACGAGATCGCCGAGGAGCACGGGGCGAAGCTGCCGCCGGCAAAACTTCCCAAGTGGCCCAATGAAACCACCGCGGTGCCACCTGTGGCGCAGACTCTGGCGCGGGCCACGGCCGATACGCTGAACTGCCTGAAAACCTGGAAGTGCCTGGCGCAGTCGCTGGGTGCGGAACTTTCCTTCGTCATGCAACCCTTGGCGACCTGGGTGCGTTCGCCTTGCGCCGAAGAACAGAAGTTGTTTGACGAACTGGACCGTATTTCCCGGCTGGGGACCTGGCAACACTTGTACGGTGATATTTCCGACCCGGCGGTGGCTGCCCAGTACGCGGACAAACTCGCCAGCGGCTGCCATGCCCTGGGCATCCCGTTCAGCAACTTGGTCGACGCGCTGCAAGCGCGCCCGGCGGATGAATGGTTCTTTGTCGACCGCGCGCACTTTACCGACCTTGGAAACGATGTAGTGGCGCAGGCCATTCATGACCATCTGCAATGACATGTGAGGAAAAGACCATGTTCAAACGTATTCGCCAGGCCCTCGGATCGCTCTTCAAACGCAAGAAGAAGTCCAAGAAAAAGAACAATTCCTCTATTTATCCAATGCACTGATGAACAACCATCGGCAGTTATTTTCCAGCCTGCTCGGCGCCGAGTCGGGGGACCAGGCCCGGCGGATGTTTTCATCCGCCAGCCTGCGCGCCTGCCTTGCCGCCGCGCCCGGCGCCGCGCAGGTCGAGGCCGACTTCGCCTGCCCGCAGCAGCTGGCCGGCCTGGCCGCCGACGCCGCGCAGCGCTTGCAGGCCATCGGCCAGGGCTGGCGGCAGCTGCAGCAGCGTCTCGGCGAGCACGAGGGCCAGCTGCTGCGCGCCAAGGCCGTGCGTGAGGCCGCGCCGCTGTTGCTTGGCAGCCAGCACCTGATCCACGCCGTCTGCGCCAGTTGGAACAACGAAGCGCGCTATGCCATGGCCATGTTGCAGGTCCATGCGCTGGATGTTGGCGGTGGCCGGCCCGGCGCCAGCCGTATCCAGCGTTATCGCGAGCTGATGCGTGAGCTGGCGCCGTCGGATGCCGGCGAGGATCCCCAGTCCATCGGTGACGATTCCAGTGTCTGCGACGGTGCGTTCAACCTGGCGGCGATGCTGGTGCTGCTCGGGCATTTTCCCGAGTCGCTGTTGCCGCAGATCCTCGGGGCCAACCTCTACCTGCGCCATTGTGGCGTGTTGCCGATGTTCGCCTTCATCGCCGATGGGCAGCCTGGGCGCGAGCGCCTGCTCGACCTGCGCCGCGACCCGTGCGGTTCGGCGCAAGACCTGGCAACGCTGGCCGAGGCCGCGGTACGCGAGTACCTCGCCCAGGCCGCGCCCGAGGCCCAGCAAGGCATGCGCCAGGGGTATGGCTGGGCGCGCGGGCAGGTCGAGTCGGCGAACACCGCGCTGCTCGCCGTGCTGGAACGCTGGCTCGACCCGCGCGAGGCCGCCCGTGACCTGATCAGCCGGCGACGCCCGGATGCCTGCCAGTACCACGAGAAAGCCCGCTTGAACAAAGTGCCGATGCGCTCGCTGCTGGAGGAGGATGACTCGCTGCGGTTTCTCGAGCATCTGGCCGCCAGTGCCTATGTCCGCGCCGGCAACCCGCAAGGCAGCCCGTTGCTGACCACCCTGGTATCGCCGCGGGGCAAGATGTTCCGCATCTTCAGCCGCGACGACCTGGCCATCCTCGAGCGCTGGATCGCCGGGCTGCCTTACGCCGAACAGCCTCAGCCACAGCCGGCTCGCGCGCTGTGGAAGGATGACGGCCTGCTGGCCGGGCTGCTGGGCGAGGAGGTCGAGGCGCCGATCCTGGCGACTCGCCTGGCACCGCGCCAGGCCTACCCGCGCTTGCTGCACGTCGAGCTGACCCCAGCCGAGCAGAACCATGCCCGGCACTACGTCAACCGCTGGCTGGTCAAGGCCGCCCGCGGGGTGGCCAAGGGCCGCTGCCCGCTACCCGAACGCTGGGCCCCAGGCGTGCTGCGCGAGTGGCTGCAACAGCAGCACGCGTTGTCCAACCAGGCGCTGGAGCAGCCTCAGGACCTGCCCAGCCGCGAAGAGGTGATTGCCGACATCGTCGCCCTGGCGCCGCTGACCATGATCGACGGCGCCTGGCTGGCCGGTTTCGCCCATCCGTCCCTGGCGGCCTCGACCTTTGGCAGCCGCCTGTTCGAGACCCTGTACGACGAGCTGGGCAACGGCCTCGAGGCACAGAACCACCCGGTGATCTACCGCCAGTTGCTGCGGGCGGTGCATGGCGAACTACCGGCCACCGCCGCGCCAGGCTATGCCGGCGCCGAGTGTTTCGCCGACGAGGACTTCGAGCTGCCGGTGTTCTGGCTGGCCATCGGCCGTTATCCCCAGAGCTACTGCCCGGAAATCCTCGGGCTCAACCTGGCGATGGAGTTGTCCGGCGTGGGCGGTGGCTACCGGCGCACCCACAAGGCCTTGGTCGCCTATGGCTACCCGACCCTGTTCGTCGACCTGCACAACGCCATCGACAACATTTCCACCGGCCACAGCGCCTGGGCTGCCGCCAGCCTGGACGCTTACCTCAGCGCATTTTCCACACGCGACCGCGACGAACTATGGGCGCGTATCCGTACCGGATACGTCGCGCTCAATCCACCCAGGGAGGACACCATGCTGGACAAGTTCAAGGAAACCATGAGGTCGCTGCTATGACCTGCACTCTCGGCATCTCCGCCTTCTACCACGACAGCGCGGCCACGCTGGTGATCGATGGGCGCATCGTCGCCGCGGCCCAGGAAGAACGCTTCAGCCGCATCCGCCACGACCCAGGGTTCCCGCGCCAGGCCATTGCCTACGTGCTGGCCGAGGCGGGCTTGCGCCTGGACCAGGTCGACCACGTGGCCTACTACGAGGACCCGGCCCTGAAGTTTCGCCGGGTGCTGTCCACCGCGGCGGTCGCTGGCCTGTCGGCGGTGCGCACCTACGCCCCGGTATTGGCCGACTGGCTCAGCACCAAGCGGCGCATGGACCGAGAAGTGCTGCGCCACCTCAAGGAGATGGGCGACCGCGCCGACCGACGCATCGAGGTGCATGGCCACCATGCCTCCCATGCCGCCTCGGCCTTCTTCCCCAGCCCCTTCGAACGGGCGGCGATCCTGTGCATCGACAGCGTCGGCGAATGGGCCACCACCACGCTCTGGCACGGCAAGCCCGAAGGCCTGGAGAAAGTCGCGGAGCTATCGTTCCCGCATTCGCTTGGCCTGCTCTACTCGGCGTTCACCTACTTCTGCGGCTTCAAGGTCGACTCCGGCGAGTACAAGCTCATGGGCCTGGCGCCCTATGGCAAGCCGGTGTACGCCGAGCGCATTCTCGCCGAGCTGATCGATGTGAAGCCCGACGGCAGCTTCCGCCTGGACTGGACCAAGTTCGAGTTCATCCGCGGTGAAGTGATGACCGGCGAAGCCTTCGTGCGCTTGTTCGGCGGCCCGCGGCGTTTGCCCGAGGCGCCGCTGACCGAGCGTGAGTTCGACCTCGCGGCCTCGGTGCAGAAAGTCACCGAGTTGATCGTTTCGCGCCTGGCCAAGACCGCCCGCGAACTTACCGGCGAGCGCAACCTGTGCATGGCCGGAGGCGTGGCCCTGAACTGCGTGGCCAACGGCGTGGTGTCCCGCGAGCGGACCTTCGAGCGCCTGTGGATTCAACCGGCCGCCGGTGATGCCGGAGGCTCGCTGGGAGCGGCGTTGCTCACCGATCGCCGGCAGCGCCAGGTTACCCAGCGCGAGCTGCCCGAGGCGGTCGATGGCATGAGCGGCTCGCTGCTCGGGCCACAGTACAGCGCCGAGCAGATCCGCGCCGAGCTGGATGAATGCGGCGCCGTGTACCAGCAGCTGAGCCAGGAGGAATTCGACCACCGGGTGATCCTGAGCATGGAGGAAGGCGGCGTGGTGGGCTGGTTCCAGGGGCGCATGGAGTTTGGTCCGCGCTCGCTGGGCAACCGCTCGATCCTCGGTGACCCACGACGCTCCGACACCCAGTCGACGATGAACCTGCGCATCAAGTTCCGCGAGTCGTTCCGCCCGTTCGCCCCGGTGGTGCTGGCCGAGCGCGCGGCCGACTGCTTCGACATCGTCGAGGAGAGTCCCTACATGCTGGTGGTGTCGCCGGTGGCCCAGGCGATTCGCAAGAGCGTGCCGGGGCACCAGGCGCAGTTGACCGGCATCGACCTGCTCAAGGTGGTGCGCAGCGACCTGCCGGCGATCACCCATGTCGACTTCTCGGCGCGGGTGCAAACCGTCGACAGCGAGCGCAACCCGCGTTTTCGCGCCTTGCTCGAACGCTTCCACCAGCGCACCGGCTGCCCGGCGCTGGTCAACACCTCGTTCAACGTGCGTGGCGAACCCATCGTCAACACGCCGTTCGAGGCCTACCGCTGCTTCATGCGCACCAACATGGACGTATTGGCCATCGGCGATTTCTACCTCGAGAAAGCCCAGCAGCCACAGTTCGAGGAAGCGGTCGACTGGCGCGAGACCGTGCCGCTGGACTGAACATTTCATCTACTAGGGAAGGTGCAACATGGAATACGTTCTGCTCTACCTGATCTTGCCTCTCGGTGTGTTGCTGCGGCGCGGCGCGCGGTTTGCCCATCGTCCGGATCCCAAGGTCGCGTCCTACCTGAAGCGCCAATCATGAGCCTCATGGCGCTGGATGTGCACCAGGCCTCGGTGGTCCAGGTGCTGACCGTGAGCGATGCCGACCTGTCCGGGCTGGCAGCCTGCCGCGAACGTCTGGCCAGCATGCCGCACCGCGCCGACAACGTCGGCGCGGTGGGCGCCGACTGGCTGCGCTCGCTGCTTGGCCCAGCCCTGGTCGAGAGCATCCGCGGGTTTGCCGGGTGCAGCCACAAGGCCCTGCTGTTGCGCGGCATCGGCCTGTCCACCGCGGTGCCGTCGCCGAGCAACGGCTTCTTGCCCGATGCCCAGTGCGTGCTGGATTTCGACCTGCTGCATTTCGGCATGCTCAACCTGCTGGGGGTGCGCTCCCACGCCGTGGAGTACGAGAACCACGGCAAGCTGGTGCGCAATGTGGTGCCGGTGGCGCAAGCGGCGGGCACCACCAGTTCCTGGGGCGCGGATGTGGATTTCTCGTGGCATACCGACAACCCCAACTGGCCATTCGACGACCAGGCCAGCGATGTCGCCCGCAGCGTGCCCAACTACCTGGCGTTCATCGCCGTGCGTAACCACGAGCAGGCCTCCACCGACATCGTCTGCGTCGACCATGTGCTGTCACGCCTGCCGGCCTGGGCCATCGAGCACCTCAGCCAGCCGGCCTTCGCCTTCGGCGCGCCGGCCTCCAACGAAGGCCATGACGGCGAGCAACGGGTGATGCCGATTCTCGAGCGTGGCGCCAACGGCTATCGGCTGCGCTTCGACGACGGCATCGTCAGCGCCAGCGCCGCGCCCGCCCAGGCCGCGCTCAGCCTGCTGCGCCAGGTGCTCAAGGACATCCAGGGCATAGAGCTGGTGCTGCAGCCCGGTGACTTCTTCATTTTCAAGAACGCCCGCGTGCTGCATCGGCGCAAGGCGTTCAAACCCCTGCCCGATGGCCAGGCGCGCTGGTTGCGCCGGGTCTACGGCAGCTGATGCTTTGCTGACAAATCTCACGACGAACAAGGAGTTTCCATGAACAAGCGTATTGCAGTTATCGGTGGTCGTCCGGCGCCTATCCACGGTGCCAAGGAAATGGGCATCGATGTCGTGCTGGTGCACCAGGAAGGTGACTACGAGCAGGAGATCGTCAGCCATTGCGAGCGCGTGGTGCATGCCCGCATCGACGATGCCGAGGCGATCATCAAGGTGCTCGAACCGCTGCACCGCGAGCGCCCGTTCGAGCGCATCATCACCACCACCGAGGTGGCGGGCGAGTCCACCGGCAAGGTGGTCGACCACTTCAAGCTGACCGGTGTCTCCTACAAGACCGCGCACCTGCTCAAGGACAAGGTGGCCATGCGCGAGCTGCTGGCCAAGCACGACCTGAGCCCGGTGGCCTTCCGTCACGTCACCTGCGCCGAGGACGCCATCGCGTTCGTCGCCGAGCATGGCCGCTCGGTGCTCAAGCCGGCCGAAGGCGTCGCCAGCCTGCACATCCACCCCTGCGAGGATGCCGCCAGCGCCACCCGTGCCTGGCAGGCGCTCAAGGACGCCGAGGTGCGCCACATCATCATCGAAGAGTACCTGGACGGCCCGGTGGTCAGCGTCGACTCGTTCTCCTTCAAGCGCCGCCACCTGCCGATCGGCTACTCGCAGTACCGCATGAACGACAAGTACGTCGAGTGGGAAGTCAGCACCCCCAGCACCGACGCCAAGCAGTGGCTCACCGAGCTCAAGGACATGACCTGCCGCCTGCTCGACGCGGTGGAGCTGGAAGAGGGCCCGTCGCACAGCGAGTTCGTCCTCACCGCCAAGGGCCCGCGCGTGCTCGAGTCCCATGCCCGCCTGGCCGGCTCCGGCGCCCCGGAACTGGTGCGCCGCGCCTTCGGCCTGGACCTGAACCGCATGTTCCTCACCGTGCCGCTGGGCATCGACGAACTGCCGCTGGAGTCGCCAGAGCCCAAGGCCGGTGCCGCGATCCAGTTCTTCGTGCCGACCCCGGGCAAGGTGCGCAAGGTCGAGCTCGACCTCAAGCCTGACGTCGACGTGCGCCACACCCGCCCAGGCGAGACGCCGCTGGTGTTCCTGCCGTTCCTGTTCGAGCTGGGCGAGGCCGAGCGCGCGGTGGTCATCCAGAAGCACGAAGGCGATGTGATCCCGCCGCTGGACACCGTGGCCGACTGCGTTTCCGGTTATGTGCTGGCCACCGGCACCTCGCGCGAGGACGCGGTGCGCATCGGCGATGAACTGGTCGCCGCCGTGCACTTCATCCAGGAGCCCCAGGCATGAGCTACGTGCTCTGCCTGCATCGCTGGGTAGGGCGCCAGGCACTCTACGACGAGTATGAGCTGCCCGCTGGCAGGGTGATTCGGGCGATCTGCACGCCCGAGTCACTCGGCTCGCTGCCGGCAGCGCGGCTGGCGTCGAGCTCGACGCTGGCCTCGCTGGACGATGCCGACGCGGTCATGGCCGAGGCTGGGCGGGTGATCGCCCAGTACGGCGTGCCCGAGCGCGTGGTGGCGTTGAACGAAGGCGACCTGCTCAATGCCGCCGCGATTCGCGAGCGCTGGGCCATCCACGGCGACGCGCCGGCCTGGGTCGAGCGCTTTCGCGACAAGCTCAGCATGCTCGCGGTGGCCAACCGGCAGACGGCCATCGCCGTGCTGCCGGCGGTGGCCGCGGACGATGCGCAGGGGGTGCGCCAGTTGCTGCAAAGCCACGGCTACCCGCTGGTGCTCAAGCCGCGCTTCGGCACCGCCAGCCGCGGCGTCAGGATCCTGCGCCAGGCGCAGGACCTGGCGCTGCTGCAGGACGCGCAGCCAGAGCCGATGATGGTCCAGGTGTTCTGCGCCGCGCCGATTTTGCATGTGGATGGCTGGTGGGATGGCGAGCAGGTGGTGGTGCTGACCGCATCGCGCTATGTGAACAGCTGCGCCGACTTCGGCCCGGACAGCCCGCTGGGCAGCATCGAGCTTGCCGAAGGCGATGACGAGCGACGCATCGCCAGCCGCGTCGCCGAGCTGCTGGCGGCCTTCGCGCCAGGGCGCGAGATTGTCTTCCACCTGGAACTGTTCGATGACGGCGACGCCTTGCGCTTTCTCGAGATCGGCGCCCGCGTCGGCGGCGCGGAAATCCCGTTCCTTTGGCGCGAGGTGCGCGACATCGACCTGGTGGGCATCGCCTGGGAGTTGCAGACCGAAGCTTCCAGCCGCTACCGCGAGCAGGCGCGCAGCCGCAGCCGCGACGGCCGCCCGCTGCATGGCGAGCGTGGCGCCTGGGTGATTGGCCGGCGTGCCAGCACGCCCGACGCAGGCCTGGGCACGTTGTATTGGTCGCTGCCCCAGGAGCTACAGCGCACTGCCAGCGGTGTTTATGAAGGGGCGAAGACCCGCCTGCGCCTGCGCAGCTTCGACCGCCAGGCGCTGGAGCGCGATGTCGAGTCGATCTTCGCGCAGTTGTCCCACGCCTGGAGCGTGCAAGCATGAGGGCCGCGCCGCGCGCCCTGGTTACATTGAACGATGCCGGCCGCGGCGCTGCCTTGCAGCGCCGTTGGGCCACCCAGCCATGCGAAGGAGCATGTTGAGATGCCGTTGGAGAATTTGATAGGTGTGGCGATCATCGCCCTGGGCATGGTCTTGACCCCCGGCCCGAACATGGTCTACCTGACATCCCGGGCGATTTCCCAGGGCCGCCTGGCCGGGATGATCTCCCTGGCCGGCGTGGCGCTGGGGTTCATCTGCTACCTGGTGGCCTCCGGGCTTGGCCTGTCGGCGCTGTTCAAGGCCGTGCCGGTGGCATATGACGTGGTGCGCATCGCCGGCGCCTTCTACCTGGGTTACCTGGCCTGGAACATGGTACGCGGCGCCTCGCCTTTCGAGGCGCGGGAACTGCCGCCGCATTCGCCGCGCAAATTGTTCACCATGGGGCTGGTGACCAACCTGCTGAACCCGAAGATCGCGTTGATGTACTCGGCGTTGATTCCGCAGTTCATCGACCCAACGGTGGGGTCGACCTTGCAGCAGTACATGCAACTGGGGTTGGTGCAGATCGTCATTGCGGTGACGGTGAATGGGCTGATCGTGCTGGCGGCGGCGCGGGTGAGCCGCTTCCTGACCGCCCGGCCCGCGGCGATGAGGACCCAGCGGTGGGTGTCCGGGGCGGTGTTGGGGGTGTTTGCGGTGGATATTTTGTTGAGGAAGCCGTTGGATTGAGGGGGGTGGGAGTTAGAAAGGCGCCATTTGGCGTCTTTTTTATTGGGCCGGGGTAATTTGAAACAAGTCGGTATCTATCTGTTTTTTCTGATTAATAATTTATTGGTCAACTTGCCTGGAATACCAGTTGGAACGCTGCGTGGTCTGGATTCCGATGGACGGTGCTTTTTGAGCTCCGCCCAAAAAAAAGAATCGGGATCGAGTCTATCAACTAAATGGTCGCGCTGTTGATTGTTGCCCCTGCGCGTACGATGTCCCCACTCGCAGGTACAGGGGTTCCTAGCAAACGATACCGTCAATGATTGCTGTGTTGGCTAAGCCGACTCTCGAAGTACTGCGCAGTCTCTTTGTCGGTGCAGTACAGGTAGCAACCCTTCATCCCACGTGTCATCAGAGTTCGGTATGTATTTTTGATGATCAGGTCTGTTTCTTTTTTCGCTAGGGTAGGTTGCTCTTTCATCATTTTTTTCCAGCCGCGAATCGATTTATCGTGCTTGTCGCGCTCGGCCGGGGATGTCACTACCTTACCGTCACGTACGATTAGGTCTGGCCCGATGATCACCCCAATGTAGTCGACTTCCAAACCTTGGCAGGTATGAATACAGCCAACCTGCTCAATGGAGTTCTCAGCGATGATCCATAGGCTGCCATCCTGATCCAGGTTCCATTGGCGTTTGTAGTCACCAATGACGATATCAGCAGCGGTGGAGTCTTTCTTGCTCAGCCAAGGCCAGCAATAGCCCGCGACCACACGAGCTTTGTTTCCGTGGTTTTTCTCGTTGATTGCTTCATGCATCGCCTGAGGTGAGTCGAACACCTTAAACTCGTACTCTTGAGTCTCAAGCGTCGGATTTGCCGTCGAACGAATGCCTAGCGTGTCATCCAGCCATGCCAGGTAACCGTCAGAACCACTGCAGCGAAACTGCGAAGACAGCACGTGTTCTTCAACCTCAGCACCCTTGGCTTTTGCAAAGGCGCGTATCGCCTGCTTGCTGCCAATATCGCTCAAGGTTACACGCTGGTCTTCATCAATGAAGAAAATTGAGCATTTCGCTGAATCAATCAGCTCCTTGATCTGGTTTTCCCCAAGGTTTCCATAAAGCCCGCTTTTCTCATTCAGCCGATGAGCTTCGTCCACGATAAGCGCATCGAATGTGTTGGGCTCAGTGTCGATGAACGCCCCAGAGCCTGAAAAGAAATTCGAGAAATGGCTGCGTTTGATGGTGCCAACCAGTTTGCTTTCGTAGACCTTGCGTGGGGCGGCATTCTTCGAGACATATTTGCTTAACAGCCTCAATTCTGTGAGCCTCACCAGCAAATTGATAGCCAGAACAGTTTTCCCGGTGCCCGGCCCCCCCTCAATAATCAGCACCTTTGGCGCTTGCTCCGAAGCTTCGCTTGCCGCTGCGAGCGCCGATTCAAAAATTGCTTTCTGATCGTCAATCAATACGAACTCTGGCTTGCCTGTCATCAGCCCTTCGAGGGCTTCGGCTAGCGCTTTGGATGGGCGGATTTTCCCATCGGACAGTTCGTAGAGAACCTCTTTGTTGTCGCCGTGAGCAATATGCTTTTTCAGGAAGCTTCTGAGTTTGGTGAGCTCGTCCGGCCCTTTCAGGAACAGTGGGGCTTTGCTGATGTGGGGCTCGTAGTGAGCTGAGTCGATGATGCCGTCGCTGACGTAGTTATGAAGGTAGGCACACGGACGGATCTCGATGCTTTTGTCATACACCGCTTCGTTGAAGCCCTCCAGCAGCGCGGCGTATGACCAAACCTGATAGGACGGGTGAATGGTCTCAACGAGGCCGCCACCCAATGCTGTTTTGACGATGGCATCCTTGGTAGTGGCGTTGGCCTTGCTCCATTGCTTCAATTCGATCAAGACGGCTTTTTTTGCCTGCTTTTCGTCGCGACCGGTGAGCAGAAAATCGATTCGCTTCGACGACTGCGGAATGTGCAGCTCAATGGCGAGGCCCGCGTCGCTCGGCAGGCCTTCATCCCTAAGGACCTTGGCCATGTACGTTAGCGATCCTTGCCACGACCTGATTTCCGACCTGCCAACGGTCTTGCCGGTGGCTTCCTTGTAATGCCTGAGGATCACGTCCTCGATGTCATCGTTATCGTTGTCTTTTAGAAATTGCTGTTTGGTCGCAGCGTAAACGATCACGGTTTGTCCTTAGATTCGGGTTGATCAGAGTCGGTCGTACTTTTTGCTGCTGCTTTTGGCTTTATCCACGGGGTATTTCTGGCCGTTCGAGGCGAGTTTCCGTGTCACCGCTTCGTTGAGGTCAACCCCGAGTACGCTGCTCAGCCGAACCAGGTACATCAGTACGTCCGCCAATTCGTCCTTGACGGCTTGGCCGATCTCGGGATCTGTAGCTGCGGAGAGCGAATCGGGATCGCTCATCCATTGGAAAATCTCGCACAGCTCTCCTACCTCGCCAGTGAGAGCCAGGATGAGATTTTTGGGGGAGTGGAACTGCTGCCAGTCGCGATCATCTGCGAAGCGCTGAAGGGATGCGGCAAGCTTCACAACGTCAACCAGTGGCGCAGATGAGCTGTCTGAGTCACTCACGGGGCTATCTCTTGGGTATCAGTGGGGAGGGCAAAAAATGTGTAGGAAATCCGGCCTTGGATTGTAAGAGTTTTCGCTGCTTGCGCAGGTTTTTTTGTGTTTTTTCTCTCACGCGCTGTCTGCCGCCCGAATTCCTTGCCGGCGTTCGCTATTTGCTTTGAGTGAGGCGAAGTGTGCCGTCAGCAAACCGATCTTCCAGTGCCTGTCGGCGGGCGTAGCTCAGTTGGCCGCGATGATGATCATGCCCACCGGCCAGCGTCCTTTTCTTCACACCGTTCGATTGTTGCAGATAGAGCAGCAGCGCTTCCCAGTGGGGCTGACGGTCCCCTACAGCTGCCATTTTGCTGAGCGGATGAGGTAGGCGTTCACCTGACGTTGCAACTAAGCCCCTTCATCTGCAACTGTTCGACCAGCCGTACGAGGTCGGAAAGCTCCAATTGTGGAGCGGCGATAGCGGAGACGCTGGCAACAACCTGCGCCGTATCTGGTTTGGCACGTTACGAATGCGTAGTGACTCTGGCGGCGACACACGGTAGTTCCGTCGATGACCGATATTGCGCTTGGTAGCGGGTACAGACGGACGGTTGTTGGCCGTGAAGTCCCCGTTTTCGCGGGACTGGAATTTGGTGGGTTTTTTGACATACCTCATAGGGTATCTAAAAATTAATAAGCTAGTTATGGCTTTCGATGGAATCGAGCCAGGGAATTTGACGGTTGCCACCGCTTTTGCAAAAAAAGTTCGCACAGGATGACTATCTGAATAAATCACTCGCCAGTAGAGCATGAAACGATATGCTCGGAATTGCTGCGAGCCTAAGGATCATTGACGATTATTCATTACCAATGGAGGAGCTCGCTTTGCGGAAGCCCCCCCATAGTGATCCGCTAAAAAAGCGCAACACATAAAAATGCAGGTGTAGGAGCTGTGCTGCGCTGACTGTAGTGTGTGGGCACCGAAGTGGGTATTGCAGTAACCGCCTGCAATACGTTCTTGGCTTTCAAAAAGCGAGGCCAGTGAAGCCAGCGAGCACAACTAGAACGATGATGCCAAACTAGTATACTTTCTGCAAGGCCTTTTTTTCCAGCAGACTCATCATTGCAGCTTTATCCCAAGAACCACAAAACTTTATACACTCTAAGTCCTGAACAAGCAGAATTGCATCATACCCCAAGCTTGGTTCATTACTCCCTCCTACAGCTTGCAAAGCTAGAGATGCAAATTTTAGCTTTTCGTCGTATGGCACATAGGGACAAGAAATCGCCTCGAAAAATATATAAGCTTTCTGGGCAGAAGATTTAATATCACTTAAATCGAGCAAATACCTACGAAGAGAGTCAATGACTTTTGCGTAAACCAGTGAAAATTTCTTACGACGACCAATATAATATAGCAATACAAATATTTCAAAATACCCCAACTGCCGATTACCCTCGAGCTGAAGGCTTGACACAAGCTCACTTTCAGTCAGCCCATAATCTTTACCTAGGCAACTCGAGACGATCAAAATGTTTAGGATTTCAATTGACGCCGAGTCAGAATACTGTCGGGACAGTTTCGCAAATTCGCTACTTTCGAAGAACTCCAAACACCGCCTGTGAATTTGACCTTTAATCAGCGGCGACTCATCTTTAAATTTTTTATCACAAAATCTAACTATAAACTCCGTGATCTTACACAATTGAACAGCCCCAGAGTGACTAGGGTTTACAGTATAAAAATGAAAAACAAATTCAATTACGACCAGAAAGAAACTTGAGTAACGAGCAGCAACCGCCCCATCCAATTGCCTTTTAATATTTTTTCTGCAGAATTTCACAATAAGATTTGCAATTGCCTTTATCAAGAAGTTGCAAGCCATTGTGTAAGATGAAGGGTCATCAAAGCACAAGGACTTAATCTCATTCACAAAAGATACAACAAGGTATTTTCTTTTTATAAGACGTTTAGGTGCAAATTTTAACTCCCCCTTTTCTTTCTCCACCAACTGTCGTTCTAGAGTCTTGAATCTAGATTTGATCTCCATCATCGTTTGCGTTTGCTTCGTTACAAATGGTCGACCGACCTTAATCGTTTTTGAGTGGTTCAGACTGAGCTTGTATTCTTTAACCTTCTCCTCTATTACCGCAAAAACAATCCGGGCGATTTCGTCGCCTGTGGCGAACAGATATATATCATCTACATACCTACGGATATCGTAGTCCACTCCCTGCATAACTTTCCTGACTGCCAAGGACTCTTTAACATTCCTATCGATGCGCTGGAATATCACCTCAGCAAAAATTCGACTCACTTCTGGACCTATCAATATCCCAGATGAGTCATTATAGTTAGCCGACTCCATTAACTTAGTAAAAACAGATCCAAAGGTATTTCCTACTCCGGAATTGATTTTAAAAAAGTCCTTTTCATGAACAGACCAATTGATAGACTCCGTATAAATGCTGTCAAAACACTTATTTACATCCAAAGCCCAAAAATTTGAATACTTGCGCTCCAGCATCATGAACTCTGCAGAGTCAAAAAAGTTGTATAGCCTTCGATGGCCGCCATAAGAAAAATAAGAAGTCAGATGCTTATATAAATTCTCATTTTTTGAGTCAACCATTTTGTCGCTTTTAAATTCATTCGTAAGTTGGGAGTTATTTGGCTGATAATATTTCCCAGCAATCTTCTTCGGGGCTCTAATGCTGAAGTCACTAACACTGCAAACGTTTATTATTTTATGCTGGAACTCTTTATAGAACTCAACGACCTCAAGCTGCGAAGCCGGATGCAACAGCGAAACCTCTCGAAATGAAAAACTATCCTTCCTGATTTTGTAAGAAAAAGGGACGGTAAAATCAGTTCTTTTCTTGCCAAGCACTATCGCCAGGAAATTCCTAGTTATTCCGTGCTCAACCTCCCGCTCGCCTGAATTAACTTTCAATAAATTGTACACCCCAATATTCTCAAATATTATAGGGACCTCATAAGGGCATGTTTCCGTAAGCACAACACGATCATAATCAGTTTTCCGCACACGCCTTATGCTTTTGGTCATGTATTCAGCTCCATCCCTTTCTAATCTTCTTCAACTCTTGATAACTAAAAGAATAGTAAATTTTATTGTAAAATCCGTTATAAAAGCTGAATTTCGACAAGGCCCGTCTTCTTGTCAAGCTTAATGCTTTTACAATACGCAAATTAAGCGGGTGAGATGTCGAAAACAAAAGACGCTTTAGCATTGCATCAAGCAAATACAAAGAGCATCTTTCACGGTCCGTTTTGAAATGATAGTTATAGTATATCCCAGTCTTTATCTTCACATTAGTGCCGGAGGAGTGTATCTCATAGTTGCCGGTAAGAGCTTTTATCCTCCTCGCAAGCAAATTATAGTCCGCTGCTGCCTTGCGAGAGTGACAATAAGTCAAGAAGGACTTAGAAATTCGCGACTTTATTTTTGCTACTTTGTGACTGGAAATATCTATTTCAATCCTTCTCTTGGGTCTAAAATCTTTGCTTTCAGAGTAGCAATTAAAAATCTTAAACTCATACCCTAGGTAATCGATTTTTTTTGAAACCGCAACACGCGGCACAGTAGGTTCCGCGGCACCAATCACAAATCCACCACGTTTGTAGGACGACTCATCACCTTCATGCAAAGTTAGTTCATCACTCAGGAACGACCTAACATCACTGGTAATGTCTTCGTCAACAATATGATTTGTAATCACGACGATATCGTCTACAAACCTAGCATAGAAACTTACATGGCTTAATCTTTTAACGTGCTCATCGAAGTCCGCTAAATATAGTTCAGAAAGATAGGCGCTCACATCAAGTCCGCGAGGCAAGCCTTGAACGCCCATTTCATTGAAAACCTGGAACAAGGACTCTATTAATTCCAATGTTTTGTTTGAGCAAAGAGACTTGCGTCTTATCAGAGAGAGTAATTTATCTCTGTTTATAGACTCATAAAAAGACACGATATCGTATCTATAGACCTTATAGGGTACACCGTCAGAAAGTGAGGATATTAGTGAAGATACAATCTCACTACGCCCTAACGCCTTCACTCTCGCATTGAGCTTGAGGTTTCTTATAATCAATCTTGACGCGACTGCGGCACACACACTGTTGTATGTGTAAACGGCCTTATTATTCAGCGTGAAGTCATTAAGCGCGCCTTTAAACACAGAGTTACTGTCAATTTTAGCTAAAATTTCTCTTGCCGTAGCTTCATACTCCGCCTTATGATCAGCAGCTTTAGTTTGGTGGTGTCGAGCTATAAATCCCACTAAATTTCTTACTGTGTAAGGTGACTCAATCACAGCGTCACTCCTTAACATATATTGAGGCAACAATGACGGCAAAATATATCAACAGCAACGAAGCTAGGCAAATGATTTCAAAAACTGCTTCGTCCCGTTTCCAAGCTAGCCGAAGGTTCATGCTGCACAATTACTTGTCCCTATTTAGCGTTTCTTTCTTCTCGCTGGTTCTGATTATTACATCTATTCC
Organism: Pseudomonas sp. RIT623; assembly: GCF_004519305.1. Taxonomy (GTDB): domain Bacteria; phylum Pseudomonadota; class Gammaproteobacteria; order Pseudomonadales; family Pseudomonadaceae; genus Aquipseudomonas. Next base: position 62,689 of record NZ_SOZA01000020.1, read on the forward strand.
CCAAGTAGCAAATTATAAATTCCTTGTTAATCCAACCCTTTTTAACATAGGCCAGCTTTCTCTATCCATACTGTTACTTAGCCTCTCAATAGCTATCGGTCTTAGCGATTTCAGTCTTAAATCCCACCAGCACCACGCTTGTGGTATGGAGCTTAATAAACTAGTAACCCTGCTTAAAAATAAATGGGATCAACATTTAAATCCGGTAGAGTATAACGAGTACATTGAAAAATATTATTCGATACTTGAGAAATACGAAAACCATTCAGAAATCGACTATAAAAAAGCTAACCTGACAAAGTGTATTTTTTCTAAGAACTCAGTTTTTTACTACTCGCGCTTCTCTCTATACTTCATCATGATAAGTCTAGCCATAGGTTGGGTGTTCTTTTTGGGAATGCCCGTTAGCAACGAGGTATAGCCCCTTCGAAGATGAGTGTCCGTATCAATTTAATTCTAATCTGCAGTGCTTGGGCACGAAAATGTGACAACAGAATCACACCTGAGAGGCCGTGTGCTCAGATTTAATCGTTCTACCCTATGTGAAACTAAGATCAAGTTGGCAAAAGAAAAGGCGACCTTAGTGGGTTCGCCTTAGGGGACAACTGAAGGGGTGTAGTTGAGGCCCCGCCGAAACAACGTCTATTAGAACCTTATGCTTCAATTACTGAGCGTAGCTAGGCGTCGATTGCTGTCGATCGTGAACATCAGAGTCAGACCTCAATCAGAGTTTGAACACCCATGATTTTTCTAAACGACGAGTAAGCAGTCGCACTGTAAGCAAGTAGTAGTACCGTGTCGCCTCGCTGCGCTGACTCAGTCGATGATCTAAAAACCAAGCAACATGCTTTCTCTGCCAAGCCCAAGGCGTCTCACGCTGCCAGCGTTCTGCAATCGAAATTTGGATAAGCTCTGCCTGCAGCAAATGGCGTTGCCGCGTCGCGTGCGATCCGCTCAGCACGCCAGCTAAAAATAGCTCCATATCGAATGGCTTGATCATGTCCGTCCTCCAATGTAGGCCCCGACTACATCAAGCCTACCGTGTCCCAATTCGTAGCTGATTTGCCGTCGGGTCTCGCCGTCGAGACGCTGATCGATCTGGCAACACTCACCGCCGTTGATGGGGGCGTGGTGCTGGGTGATTTGCTCGTATCGCTCACAGGCGTATGCCGCCCGTAGCTCATGAAAACCTTTGAGGGCGTGGCCGTGGAGGATTTCCCGCGCAGGACGGACAACTTTCTGTAGAACGCTCCGGTAGCTTTCGCTGGGTGCAATCAGGTTGTGGCTACCCGCCGGCGACACCTGCGCTGCAAATTCAATCGCGCCACGAATATGCTCATCCACCTTAATCCAACGGGCTGCCGATGCCCCGGCGCGGCCGCCTTTGGTGCCGTCCTGGATGTTGATCTTGCCTAATTGTTCAGCCTCACGACTTAGCCGTGGCAGGTCGGCCAAGATGGCCTCACGCAAGCGCATGCCGGTGGCTCGCGCCAACAGGACGATCGCTGCGGCTCGTAGCTGATGACGGCTGCAAAGTGCGTGGACGATCTGTTTAACCTGTTCGGGGTCTTGGCCTTGCGGCACCGACTTTCGAACCCCGGTACGCTGCATACCCAACGCCTTGCTTGGGCTGGGCAACTTCACGTACTGATCACCGCGAAGCGCCGCCATGGTCCTGTTAACGCTGGATAGCCGGTTTTGTGCGGTGCTGACGGCGAGCTCACCGCGCCCTACCAAGTCGCGCAGATACGCCGCATAGTCGGCCAACACCTTCCGATCAACCTGCCGCGCATCGTTGATACCAGGCCCTTGTTCGGAGCGGCACCACTTCACGAACGCTAACCAGCGATCACAATGCGCCTTGACCGTGCCGTAGTGGCCACCGCCGAACATGTCTTTCAGTGCCTGAGGTCCTGCGTAACTCAATTGCCTGCCGTAGCCGAAATTACGACCATCGCGTCTACCCACCAATGCCATATCGGTCACCTCATCTCTTGCTCTCCACTCCTCGCCCCACGTCATCCCGCCAGGAATGCTGAGTGTTATCAGGGATCAAGGCCCCTGCGACCTGTGAGGATGTCCACTACGCGGGACTGGCGGCTCCTTACGTCCGGGAGCAAGGGCATCTCATGATCTGGCCTCCTGAGCACCGTTACCGGTGGGCGGGTGGAGGCTGCATTGGCTGACGAGACCAGTGCCGCGAGATCCTGAGCCAGGTGCAAGCAGCAATGCGATGACCGGGGCATGCCTGACTGTCAGTCAGGGTGCAGTCCATTCCCTGGTCTGCGGCACCATCATTTACATGGCTGTTGCTGGTGACATCGGCGTTTGTCACGCCGATTGTCACGAGGGGGAGTGCCGCAAAGCCATGTGCGATCAGGGCTGCAGCAGGGGTAGAAGTGCCCGTCTCTTTCCAGGAGAAAGAGACGGGCACAGGTTGGCGCAATATTCGGCCAAGCGGATAGGTTGCTGCAGGGCAGCGCAATAGGAAGTGTCGTCTGGCGCACGAGGGCCATGAAATGTAGTTGGCATCCATCACCGGGGAGGTGACCGGGCGAGCTGCCGGATGCGAATCGCCATTTGGGGGGAGAACCACCGCGGCAGCGGCGTGACCTTCAAGGTTCGGGCCACCTGGGTTGCTGTCATCGACAGCGCTTGCACGGCCAGTTCTACACCTGTGGATAAACCCGGTCAAGGGCCGAGATTCAGCGCTCATGGGGACGTGAAAAGCGGTTATCCATTGGTGGAATTCCGTGGTAAATCCCGGACAACGTCGTTGCTTTTAGCTCTTCAAAGTAAGGTCCATCCAAACAGGGCGGCTTTGCAGCCCTGTTTGGATGGACCCGCGCTGAGAAGCGGATAAGCGAGGCTGCTTGCCCTGAATCTTGAACGCTCAGTTGCTGCCGTTGTTGCGCCTGCATAGCGCTAGCGTATCGGCACCACGTTCTTGTCTCTGACTTGGCCGTACGCTGAGGCGAGCAGGCTGCCGGTGGCGGCTTTCTGGATGTACTCACTCCACCAGGCCATCATCGGGCGACGGCGCTCGATGTAGTCGGCTCGGTTGTAGGCGCTCCGCACCTCATCCTTGTCGACGTGCGCCAGGGCCACCTCGATGAGCTCCGGATCCCACCCATGCTCATTCAAGATGGTGCTGGCCATCGAACGCATGCCATGGCTCACCAAACGGTCCTGGAAGCCCATGCGTTTCAACGCCATGTTGGCCGTTTGGCTATTGGCGTGGGTGCGCGGATTTCTGTCTGCCGGGAAGACGTATTCGCGATGGCCGCTATGGGTCTTCAGTGACTCCAACAGTGCGACAGCGTGATCACTCAACGGGATGCTGTGAGGGCGGCGCTTCTTCATCCGCTCTGCTGGGATGGTCCAGACACGCCTTTCAAAGTCGATGTCTGCCCAGCGAGTAGTCGCCGCCTCGGTAGGGCGAGTCATGGTGTGCAACTGCCATTCGATCAGGCAGCGGGTCGTGCGTTTGATACTGGCGTTCGCGATCTCCAGCATGAGCTCGGGGAGCTCTTCGGGTGGAAGCGCGGCCATGTTCTCTTTCTTGGGCTTCTTGAATACTGCCCTGATACCGCTGAGTGGGTTGGCGAAGATCAAACCGGAATTCACGCCGTAGGTCATGATCTCGTTCAGCCGCTGGCTAAGACGCTTGACCGTTTCCAAGCTGCCTTTCGCTTCTATTGGACGAAGTAATCCAATCACCATCGGCGCGGTGATTTTCACCAGTGGTGTCGTTCTCAAGTCGGGGAACACATGCAGTGTAAGCGACCGCCAGATGTCCTCGGCGTAGGCCGGGGTGACCGAGTCTTTCTTGAGCTCGAACCAGGCGGTGGCCACGTTTTCGAAGGTGTGTTCCGTTTCTGCGCGCTTGGCTTCATTCAACGTATTGCGCTGCACCTTCGGATCGATACCTTGGGCGAGCAGCTCGCGCGCATCGACTGCCATCTTTCGTGCATTCGCCAGTGACAGTTCTGGATAGGTCCCGAAGCCGATGTTGATGCGCTTCTTGGTCACCGGTTCGCGGTAGTTGAAATTCCACAGCAACGAGCCGTTGCTGCGTACCCGGAGCTGCAAACCGTCACCGTCAGTAAGGACGTAATCCTTGGACGCCGGTTTGACTCCCTTGAGCTGTCGATCGGAGAGGCGGAGGTTTTGAGCAGGCATGAGATTGTCCTCAGGCACTGATTCGGTATTCCAAAGATTAGCACCGGGTGAGATGGAATACCGTCTGGAATACCCGAATGGCTGGAACTCAAAAACTCTCGAAAGACCGCAAAAGCGCTGGAGGCCGCATATTTACTGGGTTTCAGGCACAAAAAAAGACGTCCGTGGACGTCTTTTTTTGATCATTTGGTGGAGCCGGGGGGATTTGAACCCCCGTCCGCCAGTACTCCGCTGTCGGTACTACATGCTTAGCCGTGTCTACTGAGTTAATCCGCAGCCGCCCGACGGGCAGGGTGCTTTGGACGAGTTGGGTAAGTTTTAGTCGCTTCGCCCCCAACGTGCTGCACGACGATCCTGTTCTGTATGACAATCATTTCGGGTTTACAGGCATCCCCTGATGATTGCTGGAGCCGAAGCTACCAGGAGAGCGGGCTCAGCTGCTTACGCAGCGAGAGCGTAGCCCTCGTAGTTTTCGTCATTGGCAACTATAGAAAGTTGCAACAGTGGATTTACGAGTTCTGTTACCAACTCGGCATGCACCTAGAGTTTCGCTACCGGCGTCGAATCCTAATCGGCCCCACACTCAGCTCTAGCTGGCGTCCCTTTTACAGGATGCGAGGTGGAGTATACGCCTTTGCGCGAGCGGCGTCGACAGGCGGGCCGCCCGGCGCTGCATCAGCTGCCGCTGCCACCGGCCGAGCCGCTGCCTTTCTCGGTTTTTTCCAGGCGTTCGAGCACCTTGCTGGTGATGGCGATGCACTCCTTGTTGTCACCGGCGGCCTGGGCGGCCTTGGCTTTGTCGACGTGCTCGGTGATGGCCTTGTCCAGGCCTTCGGAGGTGGCGCCGACGGTGGCCATGCTGTCGTCGATCTTCTGCAGGTTGATGGCGCACAGGTCATCGGCGGCGAACACAGGCGAGGCCAGCAGGGTCGCGGCCGCGAACAGGGCGGATAGCGCAGTGCCTTTCATGGGAATCTCCTTGTGCAGGCCTCTGGAGGTGGGCCTGAACGGTGGACGGTCGACAGTGGGTGAGGGTTCAATCGGCGTGAGGGGGCGCTGGTGCGGGACGGCGATGCAAGGGCTGTATCGCGGGGCAAGCCCGCTCCTACGTTTGCGCCTTGGACGTTGTTACTCGTCATCTTCATAAAAATAGCGCGATCGTTTGAAAAGCAATCGATAGCCTACGAGCGCCAACAGTGTTCCCCAGTCGCCGCCATCGAGATGCCACACCTGTTGTTCGCGCAGCTGAGTGCAGGTGGTAATGCCGGTCGCGGTGAGCACGACATAAAGCACGCATCGGATGGTTCTTGATTTGAAGGCCCAGTCGAGCAAGACGCCCGTGATCATCAAGCAAGTGAGGAAGTAGAGTGTCGTCATGGCGTGCCTGGTCAGATTATGAGGAGCATGGAGGAGGTTTGTGGACCTATGCCGCCAGTAACTCGGGCATATAGTGAAACCAGCACATCACCGGCATGAAACGTGGGCAGCCTGCTTTTGGCCAACTGGCTAGTCGTGGTACCGGCTGCGCCTCCGGCAACCAGTCCGGCGGCAAACCCTGCCGGGCCACCGACAAGGGTCGTTACCGCTTGGCTTACTGAGGCACCCAGCAGGTTCAAGATGTCGTGGCGCTGCTCATGCAACCGATCCCCCTGCAAACGACTGAGTGGCCGCGATACGGCGACGCGCATATGGCACGGCAACTTGCCGGGCAGCATCCTGTCGTACAGCTGCGCCACTTTTTCGACGACCTGGTAATGCCCCTTGTGCACGAACGGCAAGCTCAAGGTACGCAGGTGACAGCATTGCTCGGGCGCAATCACCAACTCGTTCACGTCGAAGACAACGCCGTGCGGGGTAATGACTCGATAGGTCTTGTCGACTTGCATGCGTGCTTCCCTTGCCGGGCCCCGTGGAGCCAGGAGCCGAGGCATCGAACGATGCCACTGGGAGGAACGCGCGGCTATTCAGCCGGGGCTGAATGACCTGTACGAAAGGTCTGCAGGCGGTTCGCCGGCAAGCCGGCTCCTACAGTCTGCCGTGAGCAGGTAGGAGCCAGCTTTGCTGGCGAAGCGGTTGGCGCGATGTCAGGCCTTGCGCGCTCGGGTCACCCGGTCCACCAGGTACACCAGCCCGTGGTAGTCGATGCCGCTATGGCTCGACAAGCCGATCTCGCAGGTGCGGCTGGTGGAGATCCCTTCCTCGCAATACTGCACCGCGTCCTTGAGCGTGCGCAGCGAGTGGGCGTTGAGCTCGGGTGTGGTGAAGCCCTTGTCGCCGGCGAAGCCGCAGCAGTGGATGCCTTCGGGGATCACCACCTGCTTGCTGCAGCGCCGCGCCAGGTCGATCAGCGCCTGGCTTTCGCCCAGGTGCTGGGTGCTGCAGGTCACGTGCACAGCCACCGGGGCGTCCTGGGGGGTGAACTCCAGCTTGTCCAGCAGATGGGTGCGGATGAAACGCACCGGGTCGTATAGGTCGAGCCGGGTTTCGCCCAGGTCCTGCACCAGGCGCAGGGTGCAGGGGCTGGTGTCGCAGTAGATCGGGTCGAGGCCGCCGCGGCTGGCGTGCAGCAGCGCGGTGATCAGTTCCTGGCGCTTGTGCTCGGCTTGCTCGGGGTAGCCCTTGGAGGCGAACGGCTGGCCGCAGCACAGGCTGTCGGCGTTGTCGGGGAACACCACCTGGTAGCCGGCCTTTTCCAGCAGGGCGCGGGTCTTGTCGAGCAGTGAGCTCTGCTCGCGGTCGGCATAGGCGGGGCCCATCACGCGCGAAACACAGGCGGCGAGGTAGACCACGCGGGGCCGGGCGTCGTTGCTCGCTGGGCCGAAGTCCATCGTGCGCAACGGCTGGGGCATGGCCGGGGTCCACTGGGGCAGGCGGCCTTTGCTGGCCTTGCTCAGTGATGCACTGAAACGCCCGAGGCGTGGGGCGCCGAGCAGCTTGCGGGCGGTGTTGGCGGCGCTGAGGGTGAAGCGCGCGCCGTTCAGGGCTGTGTGGAAATGCTCGGCCAGCCAGTCGGCGGCCTTGGTGTGGTCGGCGGCCTGGGCGCGCAGCTTCTTCACCAACTCGCCGGTGTTGATGCCCACCGGGCAGCGCTGGGCGCACAGGCCGGTGGCGGCGCAGGTGTCGAGGCCTTGGTACTGGTAGGTTTGCAGCAGTTCGCGGGTGTCCAGGCCGGCGCGTTGCTTGGCCTGGATGTCGCGCCACATGACGATGCGCTGGCGCGGGCTGAGGGTCAGGCCTTTGGACGGGCACACCGGTTCGCAGAAACCGCACTCGATGCACTTGTCGACGATCTCGTCGGCGGCGGGCAGCGGCTTGAGGTTCTTCAGGTGGATGTCGGGATCTTCGCTCAGCACCACGTCGGGGTTGAGGATGCCGTTGGGGTCGAGCAGGCGCTTGAGCTGCCACATCAGCTGGTAGGCATCGTGGCCCCACTCCAGCTCCACGAACGGCGCCATGTTGCGCCCGGTGCCGTGCTCGGCCTTGAGCGAGCCACCGAACTCCACCGCCACCAGTTGCGCCACGTCGTCCATGAAGGCCTGGTAGCGGGCCACCTCCTCGGCGCTGTTGAAGCCCTGGGTGAAGACGAAGTGCAGGTTGCCTTCCAGGGCGTGGCCGAAAATGATCGCCTCGTCGTAGCGGTGCTTGTCGAACAGCTGGATCAGGCGGTTGACGCCTTCGGCCAGTTGCTCGATGGGGAAGGTGACGTCCTCGATGATCACCGTGGTGCCGGTCTGGCGCACGGCGCCGACGGCGGGGAAGGTGTCCTTGCGGATTTTCCATAGCTGGTTGTACACCGCTGGGTCTTCGCTGAACGCGACCTTCTGTTCCAGCGGGTAGTCGGCGATGGACGCCATCACCTGCTCGAGCTGTTCGTGCAGCAGGCTCTGGCTGGCGGCGCGGCACTCGATCAGCAGGGCGCAGGCGTTGGCCGACAGGTCCTTGACCCAGCCGGGCATGCCCGGCATGGCCTGCACCGAGCGCAGGCTGCGGCGATCGAGCAGTTCCACCGCCGACACCGGCTGGCGCTTGAGCACGGTCACGGCGCGGCAGCAGCTTTCGACGCTGGGGAACACCAGCAGCGCGCTGGCCTTGTGCGGGTGGTCGGGCACGGTGTCGTAGGTGACCGCGCTGATGAAGCCCAGGGTACCTTCGGAGCCGACCAGCAGGTGCTGGAGGATATCGAGGGGCTGGTCGTAGTCCACCAGCGCATTGAGTGACAGACCGGTTGTGTTCTTGAGGCGGTATTTGTGCCGGATGCGGTCGGCCAGTTCGGTATTGGCGCGGGTCTCGCGACCAAGGCGGGCGAGCGCTGCCAGCAGATCGGCATGGCTGTTTTCGAAGGCGGCGACACTGGCCGGGTCTTCGCTGTCCAGGCGGGTGCCGTCGGCCAGCACCAGGCGCAGGCCGGCCAGGGTATGGTAGGTGTTCTGCGCGGTGCCGCAGCACATGCCGCTGGCGTTGTTGGCGACGATGCCGCCGATCTTGCAGGCGTTGATCGAGGCTGGGTCCGGGCCGATCTTGCGGCCATAGGGCGCCAGCCAGGCATTGGCCTGGGCGCCGATCACCCCGGGCTGCAGGCGAATCTGCTCGCCCTGGCCGCGAATCTCCTTACCGTTCCAGTTATCGCCAAGCACGATCAGCACCGAGTCGCTGATGGCCTGGCCAGACAGGCTGGTGCCGGCGGCGCGGAAGGTCACCGGCACGCGATCGCGCTGGGCCAGCTTGATCAGTTCGACCACTTCGTCCTCGGACTCGACACGCACCACCAGCTTGGGAATCAGCCGGTAGAAGCTGGCGTCGGTGCCGAAGGCCAGGGTCGAGGTGGGGTCGTCGAAGCGGCGTTCGGCGGGGATCAGGCGCTCGGCATCACGCAGGAACGCGGCGGGCAGGCTCATGCAGTCTCCTCGTGGGGCCGCGGCGTCTGGCGCGCGGCGTGCCCCGGGCAATCAGGCGTTGGCGGGCGCTCAGGCGCCCAGTTCGCGGACCAGCGAGTCGCGGGTGATCTCGCTGATGGACTTGGCGCCGGTCAGCACCATGGCCACGCGCATTTCTTTCTCGAACAGCTCCAGCAGGTTCTTCACCCCGGCCTCGCCATGGGTGGCCAGGGCATAGAGGAAGGCGCGGCCGATCAGCACGGTGTCGGCGCCCAGGGCGATCATGCGCACCACGTCGAGGCCGCTGCGGATGCCGGAGTCGGCGAGGATCTTGATGTCGCCCTTCACCGCGTCGGCGATCGCCGGCAGGGCGCGGGCGCTGGACAGCACGCCGTCGAGCTGGCGGCCGCCGTGGTTGGAGACGACGATGCCGTCGGCGCCGAACTTGACCGCGTCGCGGGCGTCGTTGGCGTCGAGGATGCCCTTGATGATCATCGGGCCGTCCCAGAATTCGCGAATCCACTCCAGGTCCTTCCAGGAGATGGACGGGTCGAAGTTGTTGCCCAGCCAGCCGATGTAGTCGGCCAGGCCCGTGGGGTTGCCACGGTACTTGGAGATGTTGCCCAGGTCGTGCGGGCGGCCGAGCAGGCCGACGTCCAGGGCCCATTGCGGGTGGGTCATGGCCTGCCACACGCGGCGCAGTGGCGCGTTCGGGCCGCTCATGCCCGAGTGGGCATCGCGGTAGCGCGCGCCGGGCACCGGCATGTCGACGGTGAACACCAGGGTCTTCACCCCGGCGGCCTTGGCCCGCTCCAGGGCGTTGCGCATGAAGCCACGGTCCTTGAGCACGTACAGCTGGAACCACATCGGCCGGTCGATGGCCGGGGCCACTTCTTCGATCGGGCACACCGACACGGTGGACATGGTGAAGGGGATGCCGTGGGCGGCGGCGGCGCGGGCGGCCTGCACTTCGCCGCGACGAGCGTACATGCCGGTGAGGCCGACCGGGGCCAGGGCCACGGGCATGCTCAGGGTCTCGTCGAACAGCTTGGTCTCGAGACTGAGCTCGGACATGTTGTTCAGCACGCGCTGGCGCAGGGCGATGCTGGCCAGGTCCGAGACGTTGTGGCGCAGGGTGTGCTCGGCGTAGGCGCCGCCGTCGGCGTAGTGGAACAGGAAAGGAGGCAGCTTGCGTTGGGCCGCGGCGCGATAGTCGGTGGAGGCGGAAATGATCATGGATTCTCGCAGCGTGGGTTGAAGGAAGATCCCGGGCGCTGGTCGCGCCCGGGCCCTTTCACTTTAGTGATGAACCAGCATGCCGGTCAGCCAATAGGCCTGAACCAGGGTGATCAGGCCGACGATGGTGGCGAAGAACAGGCTGTGCTTGACGGTGAAACGGAACAGGTCGGACTCCTTGCCGACCAGGCCGGTGGCGGCGCAGGCCACGGCGATCGACTGCGGCGAGATCATCTTGCCGGTCACGCCGCCGCTGGTGTTGGCGGCCACCAGCAGGGTGTCGTTGACCCCGATCTGGTGCGCGGTGGTGGCCTGCAGCGAGCTGAACAGGGCGTTGGACGAGGTGTCCGAGCCGGTCAGGAACACGCCCAGCCAGCCCAGGAACGGCGAGAAGAACGGGAACGCCGCACCGGTGCCGGCCAGTACCAGGGCCATGGTCGAGGACATGCCCGAGTAGTTGGTGACGAAGGCGAAAGCCAGCACCATGCCGATCGACAGGATCGGCCAGCGCAGTTCCCAGAAGGTCTCTTTCAAAGTGGTCAGACCAGTTTTTAAGTTGATCTTCAGCACCGCCATGGAAATCAGCGCCGAGAGGAAGATCGCGGTGCCGGTGGCGGAGATCGGGTCGAGCTTGAACACCGCCGGCATGGCGGTTGGCGCGGTGACGATCGGCGCGGTCTTGATCACCAGTTGGTCGAGGTGCGGGATGGCGAAGTTGAACACCAAGTTGTACATCGCCCCGCCTGGGGCGAAGGCTGCCTTGAATGGCTTGAGGGTCCAGATGGTCACCAGCACGGTGAGGATCAAAAACGGCGACCAGGCCTTGAAGATCTCGCCGAAGCTGTACGGCGAAGGCTGGCTGCCACTCGCTTGCGCCACGGCGGCGCCGACGCTGCCCTTGGCTTCGCTGAACGCGCGCTTGGGCTGCCAGACCTTCAGGAACAGGGTCAGGGCGATCAGGCTGGCCAGGGCCGAGGTGATGTCGGGCAGTTCCGGGCCGATGAAGTTGGAGGTGAAGTACTGGGTGACGGCGAAGCTCAGGCCGGCCACCAGCGCGGCGGGCCAGGTTTCTTTCACGCCGCGCAGGCCATCCATCATGAACACCAGCCAGAACGGCACGAACAGCGACAGCAACGGCAGCTGGCGGCCGGTCATGGCGCCAATGTGGAAGGCGTCGATGCCAGTGACTTGCCCAGCGACGATGATCGGGATGCCCAGGGCGCCGAAGGCCACCGGCGCGGTGTTGGCGATCAGGCACAGGCCGGCGGCGTACAGCGGGTTGAAGCCCAGGCCCACGAGCAGCGCGGCGGTGATCGCCACCGGCGCGCCGAAGCCGGCCGCGCCTTCGAGGAAGGCACCGAAGCAGAAGCCGATCAGCAGCACTTGCAGGCGCTGGTCGTCGGTGATGGACAGCACCGAGCTGCGGATCACTTCGAACTGGCCGCTCTTGACCGTGAGTTTGTAGAGGAACACCGCCGCGACGATGATCCAGGCAATCGGCCACAGGCCGTAGAGGAAGCCGTAGCCGGCGGCGGCCAGGGCCATGTCGACAGGCATCTGGAAGGCGAAGATGGCCACCAGGATCGACAGTGCCAGGGTGATGCTGCCAGCGACGTGGCCTTTGAGGCGGAACACGGCGAGGGCGAGGAAGAAGAACACGATGGGGATGACCGCCGCCAGTGCGGACAGGCCAAGACTACCAAGCGGGCTATAGAGTTGTTGCCAGGTTTGCATATGGGGTGGCCCCTAATTGTTGTTGGTCAGGCACTGGCATTGGATAATTGGTAAGACCAATTTACAATGGCTGGTCGCTAGGTTAAGAGCGCCATTGCGGGTGTGTCAATTTGTCCTGGGGAAAACTTTGGTCGGATGCCGATGAGCGGGCATCTGCGCGGTGCTGAAAATCGCTATCTGATGGGTGTCGGCCTGGGCGCGATAGGCGCAGAATAGGCGGCCCCCGGATCCGCACCCCGGGGTTCGTGGAGAGCATGTGATGGTTTTTGATCAGGTCCGACAGCGGCGCCTGTCCGACGACATCGTCGATCGGTTGGAAGGGATGATTCTCGAGGGCACCCTCACCTCAGGCCAGCGCCTGCCGGCCGAGCGTGCCTTGGCCGAGCAGTTCGGCGTGTCCCGCCCCTCGCTGCGCGAGGCGATCCAGAAGCTGGTGGCCAAGGGGTTGCTGGTCAGTCGCCAGGGCGGTGGCAACTATGTGGCCGAGTCGCTGGGCTCGACCTTCAGCGACCCGCTGCTCAAGTTGCTCGAAGGCAGCCCCGAGGCGCAGCGCGACCTGCTGGAGTTTCGTCATACCCTGGAGGCGTCCTGCGCCTATTACGCCGCGCAGCGCGCCACCGAGCCTGATCGGCAGCGCTTGAAGACGGCGTTCGACGCCCTGCAGGACTGTTACAACCGCGTTGGCGAGGTCGACCGGGCAGAGGAGGGCGCCGCCGATGCGCGTTTCCACCTGGCCATTGCCGAGGCCAGCCACAACGCGGTGCTGCTGCACACTATCCGCGGGCTGTTCGACCTGCTCAAGCGCAACGTGGTGACCAACATCGGCGGCATGTACCAGCAACGCAGCGAGACCCGCGACATGCTGATCAGCCAGCATCGCGAGCTGTATCTGGCGATTGTCGAGGGGCGGGCGGACGATGCGCGGGAGGTGTCGAGCCGGCACATCCTGTATGTGCAGGAGGTGCTGCAGGAGGCGCAGCAGGAGGCCCAGCGGGTAGCGCGGGCGGAGCGGCGCAGCGGGCGCTGAGACGCGGCAGGCGCGGGTCTTGTAGGAGTGGCCTTGTGCCGCGAAAAGGGCGCGCAGCGGCCTCGGGATCTTTGTACCACTCAAGATCGTCGGGGGCTGCTTCGCAGCCCTTTCGCGACACGAGGCCGCTCCTACAGTGACCGAGCTGGGCGGGAGTTACTCTTCCTTGCCCTTGTTGCGCATGGTGCGCTGCAGCTCGCGGTTGGAGTCGCGCTCGCGCACGGTATCGCGCTTGTCGAACTCCTTCTTGCCCTTGCCCAGCGCGATTTCGCACTTGATCAGGTGCTTGCTCCAGTACAGCGACATCGCCACGCAGGTGTAGCCCTTCTGCGCCACGGCCGCTTCCAGGCGCTCGAGCTCGCGCTTGTTCAGCAGCAGCTTGCGGGTGCGGATGGGGTCGGCGATGACGTGGGTGCTGGCGGTGGTCAGCGGGGTGATGTGGCTGCCGAACAGCCAGGCTTCGCCATCCTTGAGCAGCACGTAGCTGTCGGTCAGGTGCGCCTTGCCGGCCCGCAGGCTCTTTACTTCCCAACCGGACAGGACCAGTCCGGCCTCGAACTTGTGTTCGATGAAGTAATCGTGTCGCGCCTTTTTGTTCTGCGCGATGGTCCCGGTCGGATGTTTCTTTTGCTTAGCCATAGGGGCGGCATTATAGGCAGTCAGTGCGTGCTCGGCTATGGGGTTTAGGTGCGCTTGAGCCTGTTCGGTGAATCCCGGACAATACAGGCCTCGTTCCGCCGCGCGGAACGGTTTTTCATGGCGCTGTCGTGCGCCGCCGCCCCGTTTGGAAGTGACGCCTGGATGACTACCCATATTCAACGCTCCGCCCTGCTGCCATACCCTGCCCAGGCGCTCTACGACCTGGTCAACGATGTGGCCGGCTACCCGGACTTCCTGCCCTGGTGTTCGGCCTCGACGGTGATCGAGGCCAGCGACACGCACATGCGCGCGAAGCTCGAGGTGGCCAAGGGGGGCATGAGCCAGCAGTTCGTCACGCGCAACGTGCTGGTGCCGGGGCAGTCGATCGAGATGAACCTCGAAGAAGGGCCCTTCACCCAGCTGCACGGGCTGTGGGTGTTCAAGCCATTGGGCGAGAAGGCCTGCAAGATCAGCCTGGACCTGTCGTTCGACTACGCCGGCGCGTTGGTGCGCGCGACCCTGGGGCCGCTGTTCAACCAGGCGGCCAACACCATGGTCGATGCCTTCTGCCAGCGCGCCAAGCAGCTTTATGGCTGAGACGGCCATCGCCATCGAGGTGGTCTATGCCACGGCCGAGCGTCAGTGGCTGCTGGCCTGCGAAGTGCCTGCGGGGACCTCGGTGAGCGCGGCGCTGCGCCTGTCGGGCTTGGCCGAACAGGTACCGGGGCTGGACCTGGCGCATTGCCCGGTGGGTATTTTCGGCAAGCTGGTCAGTGATCCGGCGGCTCGCCAGGTGCAGGCGGGGGAGCGGCTGGAGGTCTATCGGCCCTTGCTGGTCGACCCGCTGGAGGCGCGCAAGCGGCGCGCGGCCAAGGCCAGGGCCGCGCGCGAAGGCTGACGCTTGTTGCAGGCAATAAAAAGCCCGGACCTGGTCCGGGCTTTTTCGTCGCGCCGCGTTTACTGCGGGGCGGTTTCCAGCGGTGCTGGGGTCGGCACCGGGGTGGTCTCGACGTTGTCGATTTCTTTTTGCAGGGTATCTTCCAGCGAACCTGCCTTGGCCGGTTTTTCCTGGCTCGGCTGTTGGTTCGGGCTGACGGTGGTGTCGCTGCTGCCACCGAGGATTTCCTGGTCGCGGCTGACGCCCGGCATGAAGTCGCCGGACAGGTTGACCAGTTGGTCGCTGTCGTTGAAGAACACGCTCATGCGTTCCTGCTGACGCTCGCCGCCGCCTGGCTGCAGGCTGTACAGGTAGTCCCAGCGATTGGTGTGGAAGGTGTCCTGCAGCAGTGGGTTGCCCATGATAAACCTTACTTGCCGGCGGGTCATTCCCGGGCGCAATTGGTCTATCATGTCCTGCGTGACGACATTGCCCTGCTGGATGTCGATTTTGTAAACCCCGGGAAACGAGCAACCGGCGAGTGCGAGCAGTCCCACGAGGGTGAGGCTGGTTAGCAAGAGCTTGGTGTTTTGCATCGGTGGGCGACTTCCACTATCTTGGCTGGACAACGTAAACCCCGATCATACCCGTATTAAGAGAAGCTGCGAAGCAGCATCGGCGAGAAAGCTGACCATGGTTGAAAATAGCGAATTGCGCAAAGCGGGCCTGAAGGTAACCCTGCCTCGGGTCAAGATTCTTCAGATGCTCGACTCCACCGAGCAGCGTCACATGAGTGCCGAGGATGTCTACAAGGCACTGATGGAGGCTGGCGAGGACGTTGGTCTGGCAACCGTGTATCGCGTCCTGACCCAGTTCGAGGCGGCGGGTCTGGTGGTTCGCCACAACTTCGACGGCGGCCACGCGGTATTCGAATTGGCGGACGGTGGCCACCACGACCACATGGTCAACGTGGATACCAGCGAAGTCATCGAATTCATGGATGCCGAGATCGAGCGGCGCCAGAAGGAGATCGTGGCCGAACACGGTTTCGAGCTGGTGGACCACAATCTGGTCCTGTATGTGCGTAAAAAGAAGTAACGTTTTCGCTCGTGCTTGACGACAAAGGCGACCCTCGGGTCGCCTTTGTGCCGTGTGGCCGCTGCGTATGCCTCAGGGCTGGCGATTCTGCGCCTTGAGCAGGTCGCGAATTTCCGTCAGCAGGGTTTCTTCGGCGCTCGGCACCGGCGGCGCGCTCGGGGCCACGGCCTCTTCGCGCTTGAGGCGGTTGATCGCCTTCACGCCCATGAAGATGGCGAAGGCGACGATGATGAAGTCGAGGATGGTCTGGATGAACTTGCCATAGGCCAGGACCACGGCCGGTACATCACCCTGGGCGGCCTTGAGGGTGATGGCCAGGTCGCTGAAGTCGACCCCGCCGATGAGCATGCCGATCGGTGGCATGATCACGTCGCCGACGAACGACGAGACGATCTTGCCGAAGGCCGCGCCGATGATGATACCCACCGCCATGTCGACGACATTTCCCTTGACCGCGAAGGCCTTGA
The DNA here is from genome assembly GCF_004519305.1 of Pseudomonas sp. RIT623. Classification (GTDB taxonomy): domain Bacteria; phylum Pseudomonadota; class Gammaproteobacteria; order Pseudomonadales; family Pseudomonadaceae; genus Aquipseudomonas. Next base: position 78,823 of record NZ_SOZA01000020.1, read on the forward strand.
ATTCACTGAGCATGCCCATGCTGTATTCCTTTGTTACGAATGGAGAGGTAAACGCAGTGTAAGCCACTAAAACGCTTCATGCGTGACGTTCGCAGCTACAGACTGCACTTAGATCGAATAGTTTTGTCGCTCGGTAACGGCTCCGGGACACGTCCGCGTTCGGCTATCATGGCGGTTTTTTCCAGGAGACCCCGCCCATGGCCAAGGCCAAGCGTTTGTATGGCTGCACCGAGTGTGGCGCGACCTTTCCCAAATGGGCTGGCCAGTGCGGCGAGTGCGGGGCCTGGAACACCCTGGTCGAGACCATGATCGAAAGCGGCGGCGCCGCGGCGCCCAGCGGGCGTGCCGGCTGGACCGGGCAGCAGGCGCAGATCAAGACCCTGGCCGAGGTCAGCGTCGAGGAGATCCCGCGCTTCACCACCAGCAGCACCGAACTCGACCGCGTGCTCGGCGGCGGCCTGGTGGATGGCTCGGTGGTGCTGATCGGCGGCGACCCCGGCATCGGCAAGTCGACCATCCTGCTGCAGACCCTGTGCAACATCGCCGTGCACATGCCGGCGCTGTACGTCACCGGCGAGGAATCGCAGCAGCAGGTGGCCATGCGCTCGCGCCGCCTGGGCCTGCCCCAGGACCAGCTCAAGGTCATGACCGAAACCTGCATCGAGACCATCATCGCCACCGCCCGCCAGGAAAAACCGCGGGTGATGGTTATCGACTCGATCCAGACCATCTTCACCGAGCAACTGCAATCGGCGCCGGGCGGGGTGGCCCAGGTGCGCGAGAGCACCGCGCTGCTGGTGCGCTACGCCAAGCAGAGCGGCACGGCGATCTTCCTGGTTGGCCATGTCACCAAGGAAGGCTCGCTGGCCGGCCCGCGGGTGCTCGAGCACATGGTCGACACCGTGCTGTATTTCGAGGGCGAGTCCGATGGCCGCCTGCGCTTGCTGCGGGCGGTGAAGAACCGCTTCGGCGCGGTCAACGAACTGGGCGTCTTCGGCATGACCGACCGTGGCCTGAAGGAGGTGTCCAACCCCTCGGCGATCTTCCTCAACCGCACCCAGGAAGAAGTGCCCGGCAGCGTGGTCATGGCCACCTGGGAAGGCACCCGGCCAATGCTGGTGGAGGTCCAGGCGCTGGTCGACGACAGCCACCTGGCCAACCCGCGGCGGGTCACCCTGGGCCTGGACCAGAACCGCCTGGCCATGCTGCTGGCGGTGCTGCACCGCCACGGCGGCATCCCCACCCACGACCAGGACGTGTTCCTCAACGTGGTCGGCGGGGTCAAGGTGCTGGAGACCGCCTCCGACCTGGCGCTGCTGGCGGCGGTGATGTCGAGCCTGCGCAACCGCCCGCTGGCCCACGGCCTTCTGGTGTTCGGCGAGATCGGCCTGTCGGGCGAGGTGCGCCCGGTGCCCAGCGGCCAGGAGCGCCTGAAGGAAGCCGCCAAGCATGGCTTCAAGCGCGCCATCGTGCCCAAGGGCAACGCGCCGAAGGACGCCCCGGCCGGCCTGCAAGTGATTGCCGTGACCCGCTTGGAGCAGGCATTGGACGCCTTGTTCGAATAACGCTTGGCATCGGCACACCTGGCATTTCTGTCAGTTTCGCTCTTTGGCCTCCTCTGCGACGCTGGGCGCCTTCGCTGATGTGCAAGAGGATGCAGGCATGCGCAGGTTTCCGTTTGTAGTGCTGACACTGATGCTGCTGTCGATTGTTGCGGTCGCCGATCCACTGCCTGGGCAGCCGGTGTTTGTTTTGCAACAGGCAGCAGGCAACGAGCTGGATCTGCAGCGGTTCACCGGCGATGCCACCCTGAAGGTGTTCTACACCGGCATGGGCACGGGTGACACGGTGGGGGTCAGGCTGGCCGGGGTGGCCACGCGCGACACGCTCATCCAGACCGTGGCCACGTCGGGTGTGTTGAGCTTCAACGTGCCCCGTGCGTGGCTACGCGAAAACCTGGGACGCACGGTCACCTTTACCTACAGCCACAAGGTCAAGGGCCGCGGCGCGTTGCTCACCTCTGCTGCATTGCCGGTGCGCATCGACAGCACACAACCGGAGCAATTCGCCGTCGTGGAGGCGGTCGATGGCGCGTTGGAGGTCGAGGCCTTGGGCGACAGCGTCAGGGTGAGGCTGCTGTTCGCTGCCATGGCGACGGGTGACACGGTTGGCGTGCGCCTGGCTGGTGTCGCCACGCGCGATACCTTGATCCAGACCGTGACCGGCGCCGGGCCATTGACTTTCATCGTGCCCCGCGGCTGGGTGCTGGAGAACATCGGGCGTTCGATCAAGCTCACCTATAGCTACAAGATTGGTGGTTCTGGGGCGCTGGTCGTATCCAAGCCATTGAGCGTCACCGTGACATCCGCCCTGACCCGCGACCAGGTGGCAGGGTCCCAGGTGGCCCAGGGCCTGAATGCGCGCTTTCAGGACACCGCGCCTTGTCCGGGCGACCAGGCGGACTACCAATGCAACGGTGTGTTCGTTCGTGTGGTCGATTACTCGCCGGCATTTCGTGCCTGGAACCCGAGCCCTGGCGCGCAAAAGCTTGGTGGTGTTTCGTTCAGCTACATTCGCCGCGACCTGAAGACCCTGAAACTTCAGGAGAACCGGACCCACGGCCTGATTCTTACCGAAGGCAAGCGGTGGATCGCACCGTTGCTCCCGCTCGAAGTGCTTTGCGCCTACCCCTATGACGGCGGTACCGCGACGCGGACCGACAACGGCTGCGGGGAGAACAAGGGCTACGCCGGCAGCGGCCGATGCGCGTTGCGGGACATCACCAACGTGGAGCAATGGCGCCGCAGCTTCACGCAATATCCACCGGTCGAGGCGCGTTACGACCGTCAGTGCAGTTTCGGCCCTGACAAGGAGAGCTTCGGCGTGAGTTTGCAGGCACGGGGAAACCCCGAGCAGGAAAATGTCCGTTGGCAGCAGAACGAGGTGGTGATCAAGACCTGGGCGCAAAATGCATACAACCTGCCGCTGGAGGCAGTCTTCTACACCACCGGTGCTGGCCTTGAACCGGCAAGGAACATCCAGAGAGACTTTTACAGATCCACCAGACGCGTCGTTCCGGTGGTACGCGTGACCCTGTCGGGACCAGAGGTCTTTGCCTACCGGGAAGGCGACCAGGCGGTACCTGCCCCGTAGCGTTTTCTTGCAACTGATTCTCAACAACAAGTAGCATACCGCCACCTTGCGACCACCCCATGGAGTGCGTGTGGCGGAGTTAGACCTCAAGCGGCTGTTTCTCAAGCACGCGAAAAATCTTCAGGGCCTGCTCTCGCGCAAGGTGCGCGACCCGCAGTTGGCCGCCGACCTGGTGCAGGACAGCTTCCTGCGCCTGGCCGAGCAGCAGCGCGTCGACCCGATCGACAATGCCCAGGCCTACCTGTACCGCACCGCGCACAACCTGATGGTGGACCACGTGCGCCAGCAACAGCGGCGCAAGACCGACCTGGTGCCCCACGAAGCCCTGGAGGGCATCGTCGAGGAGCGCCCCGGGCTCGAGGAGCAGGCCGCCCGCGAGCAGCACCTGCGCCGCTTGCAGGCGATCCTTGGCGAACTGCCCGAGCGTACCCGTCAGGTATTTCGGCTCAACCGCCTGGAGGGCATGACCCACGCCGAGGTCGCGCGCCACCTGGGGATCTCCGACAGTTCCGTGCAAAAGCATCTGGCCAAGGCCCTGGCCTATGTGATGCAGTGCCTGCAGGAAACCGAATGACCAACGGTTTACTGACAAATGCCGCCTCAGACGTCAGCCCAGACATAACCAGATCGCGAGAGACCCCTGTGAGCAGCCAGAACGAGCAAGCCATCCGCGAGCAGGCCGCCGAGTGGGTGGTGCGGGAGGGCGCCGGCCCCTTGAGCCCGGAGCAGCAGCGGGCCTTGGCGCAGTGGTGCGGCAGTGATCCACGCCATGCCCGGGCCTATGCGTTGGCCCAGGCGACCTGGGCCGACCTCGGGCAACTGGCGGGCTTGCCTGCCGCCGCGCCGTCCTTGGCGCTCGCGCCCCCCGCCCGTGCCCTGGACAGGCGCCGTCGCCCGCGCTTGCGGCAAGGCTTGGCCAGCGCCGCCGCGCTGTTGCTGGCGGTACTGACGTTGCACTGGGCGCCCCAGGCCTGGCAGGGCTGGCGCGCCGACTACAGCACCCGCGCCGGTGAAGTGCGCCAGGTGACCTTGGCCGATGGTAGCCGGGTCGACCTGGACAGCCACAGCGCCATCGAGCTGGCTTTCAACGATCAGGAACGCCGGGTGCGGTTGTTGTCGGGCGAGGCGGTGTTCAGCGCCGCGCCAGTCACGGCGCAGGAAACCCGGCCGTTCGTGGTCGAGTACGCCGGCGCCAGCAGCCGCGCCCTGGGCACCCGTTTCGTGGTCGGGGCGGCGGGCGAGGGCGGCTGGGTCGGCATGCTCGAGCACAGTGTCGCGGTCGAGCTGCAATCACCGCCGCAGCAAGGCCGGGCCAGCCAGGTGCTGAAGGAGGGCGAGAGCCTGCGCTACGACCAGCGCTTGGGGCTGCGCCCCTGGCCGCAGCATGACTTGCAGCGGGCCACCGACTGGCAGCGCGGCGTGCTGGTGTTCGAGCGCCAGCCGCTGGGCGAGGTGGTGGCGCGGCTCAACCAATATCGCCCCGGGCGTATCGTGGTGGCCAGCGAGCAACTGGCGCAGCGCCAGGTCAGTGGGGTGTTCCGCCTGGGCAACCTGGACAGCGTGCCCGCGGTCCTCGGCAATGAGCTCCAGGCCAATCTGGTCGAGCTGGCGGGGCTGGCGTTGCTCTACTGAAAAAACGCCTGGGCAAAAAAACTTTGGTTTTCGGTTACTGACTTTATCCGCGTTGCTCGTCTGATTGTTGATATTGATTTTCATTACTAGAAAACGCCAACAACGGACGAGCAATCGCAGTGAGCACCCCACGACAACAATCCATGCGCCCCCTGGGGCACCTCGCCCTGGCCGGGAGCCTGGCCCTGGGCAGCTGCGCCTTGCCGATGGCGATCGGCATGGCCCAGGCCGCCGAGCCGCAGGGCAGCAGCCGGCAACTGATCCGTTTCGATATCCCGGCCCAGGCGCTCGACCGCGCGGTGCTGGCCTATGCCGAGCAATCCGGGGTGCAGGTGTTCTTCGACAGCCGCAAGCTGGCGGGGCTGCGCAGCGCCGGGCTGCAGGGCAGCCATCCGATCGAGGACGGCCTGCGCCAGCTGTTGCGTGGCACGCCGGTGCGTTATCACTTCAGTGCCGCCGGCCAGGTCGGCCTTGAGCGTGTCACCGATGGCGACGCGGCGCTGGAACTGGACACCACCCATGTCGACTCGCAGCGCGATGGCGATTGGGTGTACCAGGCGCCGCGTTCGGTCAGCGTGATCACCCGCGAGCAGATCGAGCAACGCGCCCCGCGCCATGCCGCCGACCTGCTCGAGCAGACGGCGGGTGTGTACACCGCCGTCAACCAGCGCGACCCCGGGCTGTCGGTGAACATCCGTGGCGTGCAGGACTATGGCCGGGTCAACATGAACATCGACGGCATGCGCCAGAACTTCAACGTCAACGGCCACCAGCAACGCAACGGCGTGATGTTCATCGACCCAGAGTTCATCCAGGGCGTGGAGATCGACAAAGGCACCTCGGCCGGCATGGGCGGCGCCGGGGTGATCGGCGGCATCGCCAGCTTCAACACGGTCGAGGCCCGCGACCTGCTCGGCCCAGGCAAGGAGATTGGCGGCCGCCTGCGTGCCGGCCACGGCATCGGTGAGCTGGGCAACGGCACCTATTTCAATGGCAGCGCACTGTTCGCCGTGGGCAACCAGGCCGGCGACATCCTGCTCGGCCACAGCGAGCGACATTTCGGCAACTACCGCAGCGGCACGCAGAACGCCGACAACCTCGGCACGCAGATCCGCGGCAAGCTGGAGAACCGCGAAGCCTGGAAGAGCTGGCTGCACGGCGAAGTGGGGGCAATGGACAGCGTCACCCGTTCGCAACTGTTCAAGCTTGGCCTGAACCTGGCTGACGACCAGCGCCTGCAGTTCAGCTACTTCGAGACCGACACCGACAGCAAGGATGCCTGGACCTACAACGACAGCAGCATCAACCGCTATTACTACCGGGTCACCGGCAGCAACGATATCAACGCCAAGAACGCCGCGCTGGACTACAGCTTCACCCCGGACAACGACCTGGTCGACTTCAAGGCCAAGCTGTACTTCGTCACCACTCGCCAGGACCGCTGGAACGCCGACAACCTGTCCAGCGTCGGCACCGGCAACCGCGTCGAGGCCTACACCGACCGCTTCCAGACCGACACCTGGGGCCTGCAGTTGCAGAACACTTCGCGCTGGCACCTGGGCCAGGCCGATACGCTGAGCTTCAACTATGGCAGCGAGCTGTTCCAGGACAGCTTTCGCCCCAGCACCGAACGCATCGCCGCGGTCAACGAAGTGGAGTCGCTGCCCTACGTGCAGGGCGCCAACCCCAAGGGCAAGCGGGTGATGGCCAGCCTGTTCGGCAACCTCACCTACGAGCATGACGACTGGCTCACCCTGGATGCCGGCCTGCGCTACGACCGTTACCGCCTGAGCGGCAAGACCGGGGTCACGACCTGGATGTACCCCGAAGGCGTCACCGAGGTAGGCCTGACCCGTCGGCAGACCCATATGCTTTTCGACGAGGAAACCGAGGAGGGGCGTTTCTCGCCGACCTTCGGCATCGCGCTCAAGCCCGGGCCGGACTGGTTGCAGCTCTACACCCGCTGGGGCCGTGGCTGGCGCCCACCGGCGGTGACCGAAGTGTTCATGAGCGGCCGCCCGCATGCCGGCGGCAGCGCCGAGATGGTCTACCCCAACCCGTTCCTCAAGGCCGAGGAGTCGCACAACTGGGAGCTGGGGGTGAACATCTTCAAGGAGTCGCTGCTGCGCGACGGCGACCGCTTCGGCGCCAAGGTCGCCTACTTCGACACGCGCATCGACAACTTCTCGTTCCTCGACACCAACGTCTCGCTGCCCGGCGGCAGCGTGGCGGGTATCGCCATGGGCCGCTCGGCCTACCAGAACAACCTGGAAACCACGCGCTTTCGCGGGGTGGAATACAGCCTGGACTACGATGCCGGCGCCTACTACGGCCAGCTCAGCTACACCCACATGATCGGCAGCAACAAGTTCTGCTCCAACCAGTTCTACATGGGCGGCGCGCAACGCCTGGTCAGCGCCGGCACCGTCATGCGCCCGGTCCGCGTGGGCAGCCGCGTCATCATGTTGCCGGTGCGGGTGTCCCGCGCCGAGGGCGCCGCCGACACCAACAGCATCGTCAGTTGCGGCGACATCATGGGCAACGCCTCGTACATGCCGGCCGACCGCGGCGCCCTGACCCTGGGCATGCGCCTGCTCGACCGCACCCTGGATGTGGGCATGCGCATGCGCTACAGCGAGGGCAACGGCGAGAACCTCAAGAGCCATACCTACAACCAGATCGACCAGGCCCAGTGGCCGCAATACACGGTCTACGACCTGTACGCCAGCTACTGGATGACCCCCAGCCTGAACCTGGCGCTATCGCTGGAAAACGCCACCGACGAGGCCTACTTCGTGGCCATGGGCGACGGTAACAACCTGTCGCTGGCCCGTGGCCGCACCTTGAGCGGCATGCTCGAGTACCGCTTCTGATCCAACCGGGTTTGCCCATCCCGGGCGACGCGAAGGCTTGCAGTACGCCTTCGTCATCACTGTGCAACAACGAGGAACCGTCATGACCCTTTCCGTTAACTACGACGCCGCTTTCGCCAGCTCCACCGTCGACGATTACCTGGCCTTCTGGAGCGCAGGCTTCGTCACCGCCGGCCATGGCTACAGCAACACCGGCGGCTTCAGCAACGGCACCTTCGATGGCGACCAGTACGCCACCCACGGTCGCAACAATTCCGACTACGCCTTCGTCGCCGACAGCGACAGCGCCAACGGCCTGCACTATGTGTTCGACCCGTCCAAGGCGCCGGGCGACAACCTCAACCACTACCTGTGGGGCTCGCTGGACAACGTTTCCCTGGGCGAAGTGCTCGGCGGCGGCAGCGGCAGCGACTTCACCCTGGGCAACTACGTGGTCAGCTTCAACGGCCTCGACCTGGATGCCGCGCAGGGCGCCGGCCGTGCCGGCAACGAAGTGCAGAGCGTGATCTACGGCCTGATGCAGGGCAACACCTCGGCTCTGGAAGGCGTGCTCGACAACCTGTTGGCAGGTTATGGCGTGTCCACCAACAGCACCTTCGCCGAGATCGACGCGGCCCTGGCCGCAGGCCCCGCTCACGCTGCCTCCGCCGAAGCGGTCGGCGTGCAGGCGCTGCCTGAGGACCTCGCCCTGGCGGCCTGAGCGCAGGCATGAAAAAGCGAATGGAAGGTCACCCTGCCATTCGCTGATCTGATGCACTTACCCCGCAGCCCATGTCTTTGCCGGGCCCAGGCTGCGGCGGTGCGAATTTTGTGGCGACGATGGCGCGAATGCAATCGCCTGTCGGCGCCTTCCAAGAGGTTTCCAACAAATGCGAACCGCTCCCGCCGCGGCCAGTGAAGTGCTGCGGGCGCTCAAGGCCTGCCGTGCCGGGCTTGGCAACGTCGCGTTGTTCACTGCCGTGATCAATGTGCTGATGCTGGCGCCGGCGCTCTACATGCTGCAGGTCTATGACCGGGTCCTGTCGTCGCGCAACGAGATGACCCTGCTGATGCTCAGCCTCATGGTGCTCGGGGTGTTCGCCTTCATGGGGCTGCTGGAGTGGCTGCGCAGCCAGGTGGTGATCCGCCTGGGTACGCGCATGGACATGGACCTAAACCCGCGGGTGTTCGAGGCCGCCTACGAGGCCAGCCTGGCCGGGCACAAAGGTGCGGCGGGGCAGATGCTCGCCGACCTGACCGCGCTGCGCCAGTTCGCCACCGGCCAGGCGTTGTTCGCCTTCTTCGATGCGCCGTGGTTTCCGGTGTACCTGCTGGTGATGTTCATGTTCAGCCCGTGGCTGGGCCTGATGGCGCTGGCGGGCGCGGTCTTGCTGACGGTGCTGGCGTGGGTCAACGAGCGCCTGACCCAGGCGCCGTTTGCGCAAGCCGGGCAGCTGTCGCAGCAGGCGGGTCTGGAGGCCAGCGCCAACCTGCGCAATGCCGAAGTGATCGAGGCCATGGGCATGCTCGGCGCCGTGCGCCAGCGCTGGGCACGGTTGCATCATGGGTTCCTGGCCCGGCAGAACCTGGGCAGCGAGCGTACCGCGGCGGTCACCGCGCTGACCAAGACCGTGCGCCTGGCCTTGCAGTCGCTGGTGCTCGGACTGGGCGCCTGGCTGGCCATCGAACAGTTGATCACCCCAGGGATGATGATCGCCGGCTCCATCCTCATGGCCCGCGTGCTGGCGCCGATCGACCAGTTGATCGGCGCCTGGCGCCAATGGAGCGGTGCGCGCCTGGCCTATGAGCGCCTGAGCGAGTTGCTGCAGGCCCAGCCGCCGCGCCCGGCTGGCATGCCGCTGCCGGCCCCGCTGGGCAAACTCACCGTCGAGCAGGTGGGCGCGACGCAACCGGGCAGCAGTCGCCTGTGCCTGAACAACCTGGGTTTCGAGCTGCCGGCGGGCGAGTCGCTGGGGATCATTGGCCCTTCCGGGTCGGGCAAGTCGACCCTGGCGCGGCTGCTGGTCGGCGCCGGCGCGCCGATCACCGGCAAGGTGCGCCTGGACGGCGCCGACCTGCGGACCTGGGACCGTGGCGCGCTGGGCCAGCACATCGGCTACCTGCCGCAGGATGTGCAGCTGTTCGCCGGCAGCATTGCCGACAATATCGCCCGCCTGGGCCTTATAGACGCCCAGCAGGTGGTCGCCGCGGCGCAGCTGGCGGGCGTGCACGACATGATCCTCGCCTTGCCGGGCGGCTATGACACGCTGTTGGGGGAGGGCGGCATGGGGCTTTCCGGTGGTCAGCGCCAGCGCATCGGCCTGGCACGCGCGCTGTACGGGCTGCCGGCGCTGATCGTGCTCGACGAACCCAACTCCAACCTCGATGACGCCGGTGAGCGGGCGCTGGTCGAGGCCATCGCCAGGCTGCGCGAGCACAAGCGCACGCTGATCCTGATTACTCACAAGTCATCGCTGCTGGCCGGCCTGGACAACCTGTTGATGCTCAAGGGCGGCCAGTTGCAGGCCTTCGGCCCCAC
>NZ_SOZA01000021.1 GCF_004519305.1 Pseudomonas sp. RIT623
GGGCCGCCAGGGGCCTGCCACAACCCTTGCAGCGCCTAGCAGATCGAGCGCCGCCCGCGCGGCGCTTCGCCGGCAAGCCGGCTCCTACAGTTTGTTTCGGGCCAGTTATGCCTGTGAAAGTATCGGCGCCTGCCTTGGTGCTTGTCGTGAGTCGGTACCAACAAGGCGGACTAGGTGATGGCGCAGAAGAGACTGGCCCGAAACAAACCTGTAGGAGCCGGCTTGCCGGCGAAGCGCCGCGCGGGCGGCGCTCGATCTCATAGGCGCTGAATGCCTAACGGCGGACACCTCTCACCGCAAACACAACTTCCAGACGGACACCTCTCAACCCCAAGCCCCCGTCGCCACTTCCCTACCCCTTACAAGCTAGGAAACGCAAACTGCGACGCCTCATGGCTGGCCCGCTGCGGCCAGCGCTGGGTAATCGCCTTGCGCCGGGTATAGAAGCGCACCCCATCCGGACCATAGGCATGCAAGTCACCGAACAACGACCGCTTCCACCCACCAAAGCTGTGATAAGCCACCGGCACCGGCAGCGGTACGTTCACCCCAACCATGCCCACCTCGATCTCATCGCAGAACAACCGCGCCGCCTCACCGTCACGGGTAAAGATGCAGGTGCCATTACCGTACTCGTGCTCGTTGATCAGCTGCATCGCCTGCTCCAGGCTGTTCACACGAACAACACACAGCACCGGGCCGAAGATCTCTTCCTTATAGATGCGCATCTCAGGCGTGACATTGTCGAACAGCGTGCCACCGACAAAGTAGCCATCCTCGTTACCTGCCACACGATAGCCACGACCATCGACCACCAGCTTGGCGCCAGCGGCAACACCCTCATCGATGTAGCCAACTACCTTGTCGCGGGCCGCGGCAGTCACCAACGGCCCCATGTCCAACCCACAGGAAGTACCGGCACCAATCTTCAACGCCTTGATCTGCGGTTCCAGCTTGGCGATCAGGGCATCGGCCACCTGGTCGCCCACGCAGACCGCCACCGAGATAGCCATGCAACGCTCGCCGCACGAACCATAGGCAGCGCCCATCAGCGCGCTGACCGCATTGTCCAGGTCGGCATCGGGCATCAGTACCGCGTGGTTCTTCGCGCCGCCCAGGGCCTGCACACGCTTGCCGCGCTTGGTGCCCTCGGCATAGATGTACTCGGCGATCGGGGTCGAACCGACGAAGCTCAGCGCCTTGACCTCCGGCGCCTCGATCAGCGCATCGACCGCCTCTTTGTCGCCATGCACGACGTTCAGGATGCCCTTCGGCAGGCCAGCTTCGAGCAGCAGTTGCGCGATGAACAGCGTAGAGCTTGGGTCACGCTCGGAAGGTTTGAGAATAAATGCGTTACCACAGGCGATCGCCAGCGGGTACATCCACAGCGGCACCATGGCCGGGAAGTTGAACGGGGTGATACCGGCAACGATGCCCAGCGGCTGGAAATCCGACCAGGCATCGATGTTCGGCCCGACATTACGGCTGTACTCGCCTTTGAGCACTTCCGGAGCCGCGCAGGCGAACTCGACGTTCTCGATACCACGCTTGAGCTCGCCGGCGGCGTCCTCCAGGGTCTTGCCGTGCTCCTCGCTGATCATCTGCGATATCTTCGCCTCGTTCTGCTCAAGCAGCTGCTTGAAGCGGAACATCACCTGGGCGCGCTTGGCCGGCGGAGTGTTGCGCCAAGCCGGGAAAGCGGCCTTGGCCGAGTCGATGGCCTGCTGGACGGTGGCACGGCTGGCCAGTTCGACCTTGCGCACGGCCTGCCCGGTGGACGGATTGAAGACCTCGGCGGTGCGCTCGCCCTTGGTGACCAGCTCGCCGTGGATCAGGTGCTGAACAATGCTCATGCAGAACTCCAGATAAAGAAAGTAGAAGCAGGCGCGCAATTCACGCGCCTGACGTCAAAAGCGGAAAGATCAGTCGACCTTGTTCAGGGCTTCGCCTACGGCATCGAACAGACGGTCCAGCTCCTGCGGCTGGGTATTGAAGGTCGGCCCGAATTGCAGGGTGTCGCCGCCGTAGCGCACATAGAAGCCGGCTTGCCACAGTTTCATCGCCGCCTCATATGGGCGCACGATGGCGTCACCGTCGCGCGCGGCGATCTGGATGGCGCCGGCCAGGCCGTAGTTGCGGATGTCGACGATGTTCTTGCTGCCCTTGAGCCCGTGCAACAGCTGCTCGAAGTGCGGCGCCAGCTCGGCGGCGGACTGCACCAGGTTTTCCTTTTGCAGCAAGTCCAGCGCGGCGATACCGGCGGCGCAAGCCACCGGGTGCGCCGAATAGGTGTAGCCGTGGGGGAATTCCACCGCGTACTCGGGCGTCGGCTGGTTCATGAAGGTCTGGTAGATCTCGCCGGTGGCGATCACCGCGCCCATCGGGATGGCGCCGTTGGTGACCTGCTTGGCGATGCACATCAGGTCCGGGGTCACGCCGAAGGCTTCAGCGCCGGTCATCGCGCCCATGCGGCCAAAGCCGGTGATCACTTCGTCGAAGATCAGCAGGATATTGTGCTGGGTGCAGATTTCACGCAGGCGCTTGAGGTAACCCTTGGGCGGCGGCAACACGCCAGCCGAGCCGGCCAGCGGCTCGACGATCACCGCGGCGATGTTCGAGGCGTCGTGCAGCTCGATCAGCTTGAGCATTTCGTCAGCCAGGGCGATACCGCCCTCTTCCGGCATGCCCTTGCTGAACACGTTGGCCGGCAGCACGGTGTGCGGCAGGTGATCGACGTCCAGCAGCTGGCCGAACAGCTTGCGGTTGCCGTTGACGCCGCCCAGGCTGGTGCCGGCGATGTTCACTCCATGGTAGCCGCGGGCACGGCCGATGATCTTGGTCTTGGTGGCCTGGCCTTTCAGGCGCCAGTAGGCACGCACCATCTTCAGCGCGGTGTCGGCGCACTCGGAGCCGGAGTTGGTGAAGAACACGTGGTTGAGGTCACCCGGCACCAGGTTGGCGATTTTCTCAGCCAACTGGAACGCCAGCGGGTGGCCAAACTGAAAGGCCGGCGAGTAGTCCAGGGTCGCGACCTGGCGGGCGACCGCCTCGCTGATCTCCTTGCGGGTGTGCCCGGCGCCGCAGGTCCACAGGCCCGACAGGGCGTCGAACACCTTGCGGCCCTTGTCGTCGACCAGGTAATTGCCTTCGGCCGCGACGATCAGGCGCGGGTCGCGCTGGAAGTTGCGGTTGGCGGTGTAGGGCATCCAGTGGGCGTCCAGCTTGAGCTGGCTGGCGATACCGGTATGGGCGGTCTCGGGCATGTTCATCGGGCGGTTCCTCGAAAGACGATTAGGCAACGATGGATGTTGTTGCAGCTAAATTGGCACGGCGATAAAGTCCAGAAAACCCAACATTTCTAACCTTCATTCCGCAGCGTGCTAAACATATGAGCCGACGTCCCGATCCCCTCGCCCAGGTCAGCGATTTTGATATCCGCTTGCTGAAAATCTACCGCAGCGTGGTGGAATGCGGCGGCTTCTCGGCGGCTGAAAATGTTCTGGGCATCGGCCGTTCGGCGATCAGCCAGCAGATGAACGACCTGGAGCAACGTCTTGGCCTGCGCCTGTGCCAGCGCGGGCGCGCGGGGTTTTCGCTGACCGAGGAAGGTCGCGAGGTTTACCACTCGGCCCTGCAACTGCTCAGCGCCCTGGAAAGCTTTCGCACCGAGGTCAACGGGCTACACCAGCATTTGCGCGGTGAACTGAACATCGGCCTCACCGACAACCTGGTAACCCTGCCGCACATGCGTATCACCCACGCCCTGGCCGAGTTGAAGGACCGCGGCCCGGACGTGCGCATCCAGATCCGCATGATCGCCCCGAGCCAGGTAGAGCAGGGCGTGCTCGACGGCAGCCTGCATGTCGGCGTGGTGCCACAGACCAGCCCGCTGTCGGGACTTGAGTATCAGCCGCTGTACAGTGAGCGCTCGCTGCTCTACTGCGCGGTCGGCCACCCGCTGTTCTACGCCGACGACCAACAAATCGACGACCTGCGCCTGAACAGCCAGGATGCCATCGCCCCAACCTTCCGCCTGCCCGCCGATATCCAGGCGCACTACCAGGCCCTGCACTGCACCGCCAGCGCCTCGGACCGTGAAGGCATGGCCTTCCTGATCCTCACCGGGCGCTACATTGGCTACCTGCCCGACCACTACGCCAGCTTCTGGGTGCAACAAGGCCGCCTGCGCGCGCTCAAGCCTGCGCAGCGCTTCTACGACCTGGGCCTGAGCTGGGTGACGCGCAAGGGACGGCGACCGAACCTGGTGCTGGAAAGCTTTTTGGAAAACCTGGCTGCGACGCGTTGATACCCATCTGAGCCGCAAATGCTTGTCACTTCGGCACAGGCAGGTAATCTGTCGGACATTCGTAACGACCCGTCCGGAATCGTCCATGACCCTAGAAGTCCCTGCGCATCGCTCCCCCGCCTCGGGCAAGCCCGCCGGCCGCATCCGCCAGAAGAACGAGCAGGCCATCATCCAGGCCGCCGAAGACGAGTTCGCCCGCCACGGCTACAAGGGCACGAGCATGAACACCATCGCGCTCAAGGCCGGCTTGCCCAAGGCCAACCTGCACTACTACTTCACCAACAAGCTGGGCCTGTACATCGCCGTGCTGAGCAACATCATCGAGTTGTGGGACAGCACCTTCAACGCCTTGAACGTCGAGGACGACCCGGCCGAAGCGCTGAGCCACTACATTCGCACCAAGATGGAGTTCTCCCGGCGCAACCCGCAAGCCTCGCGGATCTTCGCCATGGAAGTAATCAGCGGCGGCGAGTGCCTGAGCGAGTACTTCAGCGCCGACTACCGCGACTGGTTCCGTGGCCGCGCCGCGGTTTTCCAAGCCTGGATCGACGCCGGCAAGATGGACCGGGTCGACCCGGTGCACCTGATCTTCCTGCTCTGGGGCAGCACCCAGCACTATGCCGACTTCGCCACCCAGATCTGCCAGGTCACCGGCCGCAGCCGCCTGACCAAGCAGGACATGGAAGACGCCAGCAACAACCTTATCCACATCATTCTCAAAGGCTGCGGCATCACCACGCCCGCCTGACCCGGACCTATGCCTTCTACCCTGCTCGAGCTCTGCGAGTTCCGCGAGGACATTCGCAAGAGCCGCTTCATCACCCTCGCCGGCCCGATCAGCAGCGCCGCCGAGGCGATGGCCTTCATCGAACGCCACAGCGACCTGGCGGCCACCCACAACTGCTGGGCCTGGAAACTCGGCGCCCAGTACCGCAGCAGTGACGATGGCGAACCCGGCGGCACTGCCGGCCGGCCGATCCTCGCCGCCATCGAGGCCCAGGATTGCGACCAGGTGGTCGTCCTGGTGATCCGTTGGTACGGAGGCATTCAGTTGGGCACCGGCGGCCTGGCCCGCGCCTATGGCGGTGGTGCCAACAAGTGCCTGCAACAGGCGCCGAAGCGGCTGCTGGTGCAACGCAGCGAATTCAGCTGCAGTTGCAGCTTCAGCGAGCTGGCGTTGCTCAAGCTGCGCCTGGCCGAGGCGGATGGGCTGGTACTGGACGAACGGTTCACCGCCAATGGCGTCGACCTGCAGATCGCCCTGGGGGACGCACACCTCAATACCCTGCAACAGCAGTTGGCCGACCTCAGCCGTGGGCGGATCCTGCTCGAACGCCGCTGAAGGTTGCCCACAACTACTGTGGGCGTGCCTGTGGATAAGCTTTGGGCATTTTAGTGCAGGCCTTTACCGACAAGGCCTGCAAGGCTTTGAGCATATTTTGATCACAGCCGTATGACAGGCGTGCAAACCGAACGGGATCAGTTAGTTATCCCCAGGCGTTGAGCAGAACTGCGCCCGCCACCTGCTGTTTCAAGACGTTGCGCTTGCACACAGATACTGTGGAGCAGCTTGTGGATAACCCGTGCGGCGATGCGCCAGACCCCGTAATCACGGGGCTTGCGCCGAACTGATCATTTTCTGACCAGGCCGGGCATCGAGCCCTGGTCTGGAGTATGCTCCTGAGCCAGCACCCACCTTTTCAGGAGCCCCGCAATGACCGCACAGAAAACCGCCCTGATCATCGGCGCCTCACGTGGCCTGGGCCTCGGCCTGGTGCAGCGCCTGCGCGAGGACGGCTGGAACGTCGTCGCCACCGTGCGTGATCCGCAAAATCCCGGCGCGCTGGCCGAGGTACCTGGTGTGCGCATCGAACGCCTGGAAATGAACGACACCGCGCAGCTTGACGGCCTCAAGCAACGCCTGCAAGGTGAGGTATTCGACCTGGTATTCGTCAACGCCGGAGTCATGGGCCCGCTACCGCAGGACCTGGAGCGCGTCCAGGCGCAGGAAGTCGGCGAGCTGTTCATGACCAACGCCGTGGCGCCGATCCGGGTCGCCCGCCGCCTGGCCGGCCAGGTACGCCAAGGCAGCGGTGTACTGGCGTTCATGAGCTCGATCCTGGGCAGCGTGACCATTCCCGACGGTGGCGAGATCTGCCTGTACAAGGCCAGCAAGGCCGCGCTCAACTCGATGATCAACAGCTTCGTGGTCGAACTGCAGCGCCCCGACCTGTGCGTGCTGGCCATGCACCCGGGCTGGGTGAAGACCGACATGGGTGGCGACAACGCCGAGATCGACGTGCTCACCAGCACCCGCGGCATGCTCGCGCAGATCAAGGCGCAAAGCGGCAAAGGTGGTCTGCGCTTCATCAACTACCAGGGCGAGGCGCTGACCTGGTGAATTGAAAGCCGCGTGGCGAGGCAGTAGACTTCAAGCCTCGCCCCCGCGGCGAACCTGGATCAGCAGACAGGGCAACACTGAGCTGGCTTACCTGAACCCACTTTCAGAGGAGCCGGCACCATGCCTGCGACCCGTACCTGGTTGAAATCCCCCCTTGCCATCTTCACTGCCAACGACGCCGATGCCAGCGCTGGCCTGGTGATCGAAGACGGCCGCATCACCGAGCTGCTGGCCGCCGGCCAAACGCCCAGCACACCCTGTGATCAAGTGTTCGATGCCCGTGAACATGTAGTGCTGCCTGGCCTGATCAACACCCATCATCACTTCTACCAAACACTTACCCGCGCCTGGGCGCCGGTGGTCAACCAGCCGTTGTTCCCTTGGCTGAAAACCCTTTACCCGGTGTGGGCGCGCCTGACCCCGGCCAAGCTCGAGCTGGCCAGCCAGGTAGCACTGGCCGAACTACTGTTGTCTGGCTGCACCACTGCCGCCGACCACCACTACCTGTTCCCCGAAGGCCTGGACAACGCCATCGACGTGCAGGTCGAGGCCGTTCGCAAGCTGGGCATGCGCGCCATGCTCACCCGCGGCTCGATGAGCCTGGGCGAGAAGGACGGCGGCCTGCCGCCGCAACAGACCGTGCAACAAGGCGAGGTGATCCTCGCCGACAGTCAGCGGCTTATCCACAGCTACCACGAGCGTGGCGACGGCGCGCGCATCCAGATTGCCCTGGCGCCCTGCTCACCGTTCTCGGTCACCCCAGAGATCATGCGGGCCAGCGCCGAGCTTGCCGAGGAACTGGACGTGCGTCTGCACACCCACCTGGCCGAAACCCTCGATGAAGAAGACTTCTGCCTGCAGCGCTTTGGCCTGCGCACCGTCGACTACCTCGACAGCGTCGGCTGGCTCGGCCCACGCACCTGGCTGGCCCACGGCATCCACTTCAACCCCGACGAGATCACCCGCCTCGGCGCTGCCGGGACCGGCATCTGCCACTGCCCCAGCTCGAACATGCGCCTGGCTTCGGGCATCTGCCCGACCGTGGAGCTGGATGCCGCGGGTGCGACGGTTGGCCTGGGGGTGGACGGTTCGGCCTCCAACGACGCCTCGAACATGATCCTCGAGGCGCGCCAGGCCCTGTACCTGCAGCGCTTGCGCTACGGCGCCGAACGGATCACGCCGGAACGCGCGCTGGGCTGGGCGACCCGCGGCTCGGCCAAGTTGCTGGGGCGCGGAGATATCGGCGAACTGGCCCTGGGCAAGCAGGCCGACCTTGCGCTGTTCAAGCTCGATGAACTGCGTTTCTCCGGCAGCCACGACCCACTTTCAGCCCTGCTGCTGTGTGGCGCCGACCGTGCCGACCGGGTGATGGTCGGCGGCCAGTGGCGGGTCATCGACGGCCAGATCGAGGGCCTGGACGTGCAGGGCCTGATCGCCAACCATCGCCAGGCCGCCGCCCAACTGATCGCCGGTTGATGAACCAAGGCCTGGGCGGGCGCATTGCCCGGCCAGGCTCTGTAGAATGGCGGCCAACCGTACCTGATCGAGATTGCACACATGTATGACTGGCTGAACGCCTTGCCCAAGGCGGAACTGCACATGCACCTGGAGGGTTCCCTGGAGCCCGAACTGCTGTTCGCCCTGGCCGAACGCAACAAAGTCGCCCTGCCCTGGGCCGATGTGGAAACCCTGCGCGGCGCCTACGCCTTCAACAACCTGCAGGAATTCCTCGATCTTTATTACCAAGGCGCCGATGTCTTGCGCACCGAGCAGGACTTCTACGACCTGACCTGGGCCTACCTGCAACGCTGCAAGGCGCAGAACGTGATTCATACCGAGCCGTTCTTCGATCCACAGACCCACACCGACCGTGGCATCCCTTTTGAAGTAGTGCTGAACGGCATCAACCAGGCGCTCAAGGATGGCCGTGAACAACTGGGGATCGGCAGCGGCCTGATCCTCAGTTTCCTGCGCCACCTGAGCGAAGATGAAGCCCAGAGAACCCTCGACCAGGCCCTGCCGTTCCGTGACGCCTTCGTCGCCGTAGGCCTGGACAGCTCGGAAAGAGGCCACCCGCCAAGCAAGTTCCAGCGCGTGTTCGACCGCGCCCGCAGCGAGGGCTTGCTGACCGTTGCCCATGCCGGCGAGGAAGGCCCGCCCGAATACATCTGGGAAGCACTTGACCTGCTGAAGATCCAGCGTATTGACCATGGCGTGCGCGCCATCGAGGACGAGCGGCTGATGCAGCGCATCATCGACGAGCAGATCCCGCTGACCGTCTGCCCGCTGTCCAACACCAAGCTGTGCGTGTTCGACCACATGAGCCAGCACAACATCCTCGACATGCTCGAGCGCGGCGTGAAGGTCACGGTCAACTCCGATGACCCAGCCTACTTCGGCGGCTACGTCACCGAGAACTTCCACGCCCTGCACGAGCACCTGGGCATGACCCAGGACCAGGCCCGTCGCCTGGCACAGAACAGCCTCGACGCACGTCTGGTGCGCTAACCCACCTGTCGTGTCGGCAGCCGCGCGATAGCGTTGATGTGCTGCAACCCGGGCGGCGTAAGCTGTACCGCCCGGTTGCCTTCCAGCTCACGCACCCAACCCGACTGCTGGAACAACCGCAACAGCGCCTGCCCCAGGCGCCCCCCCAGATGCGGTCTTTGGTCGCTCCACTCGGTGCAATGGCAAATGATGCAACCGCGCTTGCCATCAGGCACCAAGGCGTCGATGAAGACCCCCAGGGCTGCCAATCGCGCTTTGCCTGCGACACTCACGCACAACTGCTGCTCGCTGCCCTCGAGCCAGCCGTCGGCGAGCATGCGCTGGAACAGGTCGGCCGCCACCTCGCCGCCCAGGTGGTCGCCACATAGACGCGCCTTGCGCATGGACAGCGGGATCTGCAAGGCATCCGCTTTGCGCCCAGCGTCACGCACCTGCAATTGCACGCTGGCAAGCGCCTCCACTGCCGCACCCACCTCGGGGGTGGCCAAGCGGAAATAGCGCTTGCGCCCACGAGGCTCGAAGCGCAGTAGCCCCGCCGTTGACAGCAACGAAAGATGTGCACAGGCTGACGACGTACTGAGGCCGGTGAGCAGCGCCAGTTCATCCGCCGCCCGCGGCGTGCCATCGATCAGCGCCCATAACATGGCACTACGCTTGGGGTCGGCCATCAGGCCAGCGACCTGGCTGATGCTGCAGACTTCGTTCATGAACCTGACGCTCCCTGATGTATCTCGGCTGGTAGGCGGGGAAATGGCGCTATGCCGGGGCAGTATAAAACCACTCGTGGTTGACTTGCCGAGCCCTGTAGGACAGCTCCCGACCGCCCTGTCCCCTCCCTTGCGAACGCAGGCCAAATCGGCTGTTAGCCTGTGATTCCGCCGCTATGGCAGCACAGGGCCAAGTCGCCTTACCGGAGTCGTCAAAAAGTCCTATAGATGCGCTCAACAATTACCAGGCGCGATGCAGAAAGCTCCCCTCTCCAAACCCGCCATGACCGTCAGTCAGGGTACTGATCCTGGTCATGCCGATTGCCTGGACTGGCGCTAAACTTCATCCGCTCTCGCTCACTGGAGGTGAATCGCGATGAAGATTGTCGTCAGTGCGTCGAACCGAAACCCTGCTTGCCCTTGGCAGGTCCAGTTGGACCAGCACGTGGTAAGTTTCCGCAACGAAGCCGAGGCACGGGCCTTCGTGGCCTTGCTGGAGACGCGCCTGAACGCGCCTCATGCCCTTACACCGAGCGCCTGGCCTGCAAGCGCCGGGTCAACATTGCGACACTGACCACCACGGCCCCACACAAACTGATCACCAGGGCCATGGGCACCGCGCTGCCGTCATGCAGCACGCCGACCAGAGCGGCCGCGGCCGCCGCAACGCTGAACTGCAGGCAGCCCATCAATGCCGAAGCACTGCCTGCCCGGGCCCCCTGGCCACTCATGGCGCACGCCGAGGCGTTGGGAATGATGCAGCCGAGGCTGGCGATGCAGACGAACAGCGGCACCAGCAACGGCCAAAGCGTCACGGGACGCAGCGCCGCCACCAGCAGCAGCGCCAGCGCCGCGGCCAGGTACAGCCAGACTGCGCGCGCCAGCAAGAACGCCGGCCCACGCTTGGCCAAAAGGCGCGCATTGACCTGGGCCATCAGGATGAAACCAGCGGCATTGGTGCCGAACAGCCAGCCATAGTGTTCGGCAGGCACGCCGTACAGCTTGATGAAGACAAAGGGCGAACCGGCGATGTAAGCGAACATACCGGCTATGGCGACCCCGCCAGTCAGGGCATGACCCACGAACACGCGGTCACCGAGCAGGCGCAGGTACTGGCGCAATGCACCCGATAGCGGCTGGCGCGGCACATGCGTCGGCAGGCTTTCCGGCAGCCCCAGGCCGACGGCCACCAGGCAGGCGGCGCTGAACAGGCTCAAGGCCAGGAAGATCGACTGCCAGCCGGCCACGTTGACCAGCACGCCGCCGAGCATCGGCGCCAGAATCGGCGCCAGGCCCATCACCAGCATCAATTGCGAGAACACCTTGGCCGAAGCCACTGCGTCGCACTTGTCACTGACGATCGCCCGCGACAGCACCATGCCGGCACAGCCACCTAGCGCCTGGACGAAACGCGCCACGATCAGGCTGTCGAGGTTCGGCGCGTAAGCGCAGGCCAGCGACGCCAGGGTGAACAGGCCGACGCCGAACAGCAGCGGGACGCGCCGGCCGAAACGGTCGGCCACCGGGCCGTAGGCCAACTGGCCAAGGGACAGGCCGAGGAAGTAGGCAGCCAGGGTGGTCTGCACGTGCTTTTCATCGGTGGCGAAAGCGTGCGCCATGGCCGGGAAAGCAGGCAGATAGAAGTCGATCGCCAAGGGCCCGAACGCACTCAGGGCGCCGAGAATCAGCAGGGTTCGCAGGTTCATGGAGAATCCATAGCAGGCTAAGCAAGCGCTTAAGTCTACCTGTACTGGGTGCCCTGGCGATGAAAACCTTCGTAATAATTGCCGCCGATTTTTCCCCGTAGAAGCCGGCTTGCCGGCGAACACCGGCACAGCCGGTGCCATCCGGCCAGGCGCCTGGTTCGCCAGCAAGGCTGGCACCTATGGCATGAGGTTTACAGGGTCAAACCCTGATCAGGCCACTTCGGCCTGATATCCCTCCTGGCGAATCGCGGCCAGGATCTGCTCCGCCGCCAAGGCACTTTCCACCCGCACCTGTCGCGCCGCCAGGTCCACTTCCACCCGCGCCGCGCCATCCTGCTCCTGCACCGCTCGGGTCACGCCTTTCACGCAATGGCCGCAGGTCATGCCTTGTACATTGAAAACTTGCATCTAGGTTACCTCCTGGTGGGTTTTGCCCAGTCTCATCCTTGCCATCGGGGCAAGGTCAAGTTCTGCCGGCAACGGCCGGGCTGGAAATCCGCGCGCGGCTCGGCCAAGCTGCGCCTTTGACGTTTTTGCCAAGCAGGAGATTCTTCATGATCAGGGCAGCATTGGGCCTTGTCGGGCTACTGGGCGCGCTCGCCGGGGTGCCAACGGCCAGCGCCGAGGGCAACGCGGACTACAGCGTGCTGATGATTTCCCGGGAACGCCTGGAAGTGGCCAGCAGTTGCGAGATCGGCATCTACCTCAACGATCAGTTGGCTGGCCGTCTGTTCCAGGAGCAGGCGACCTCGTTCAACCTGCCGCCGGGCCCTGTGGACGTGCGCCTGCGCCTGCTGCCAGGGCAGGTACCCGGCTGCGCGCCAGGGATCGAGGACCAACGCAGCACGCGACTCACCCTGCAGGCGGGCCAGATCAACAAATACCGCATTGCGATGGGACAAAATGGCCTGGTGCTGAAGCGAGCCGGCTTGGGCTATTGACCTTGCCCGCATGGCAAGGTTGATGCTGCAGGCCAGTCCACGGAGGAGAGAGCCATGCCCGCATCCACCACCTTCGACCTGCCGATCGCTGGCATGACCTGCGCCAGTTGCGCAGGTCGGGTCGAACGCGCCTTGCGCAAGGTCACCGGTACCGAACACGTCAGCGTCAACCTCGCCACCGAGCAGGCCCGCGTCCAGGCCCCGGCCGACAGCCTGCCGGCATTGGTCGACGCCGTGCGCGACGCTGGTTACAGCGTGCCGACCCGCACCCTCGAACTGCAGATCGGCGGCATGACCTGCGCCAGTTGCGTCGGCCGTGTCGAACGCGCCCTGGCCAAGTTGCCGGGGGTGCAGCAGGTCAGTGTCAACCTGGCCAACGAACGCGCCCACCTGGAAGTGCTCGAGGCGCTCGCTGACGACACCCTGATCGGCGCGGTCGAAAAGGCCGGCTACAGCGCCAGCCTGCCACGCGCCCGCCAGGACGACCAAGCCCAGGCACAGCGGCGTTTGCGCAACGAACGCCTGGCGGTCGGCGCCGCCCTGCTGCTGGCCCTGCCCCTGGTACTGCCGATGCTGGTACAACCCTTCGGCCTGCACTGGATGCTGCCGGCCTGGGCGCAGTTCCTCCTGGCCACCCCTGTGCAGTTCATCCTCGGTGCGCGCTTTTATGTCGCAGCCTGGAAAGCCGTACGCGCCGGCGCCGGCAACATGGACCTGCTGGTCGCCCTGGGTACCAGCGCCGGTTACGGCCTGAGCCTGTATCAATGGGCCAATGCCGCTGCCGGCATGGAGCCGCACCTGTACTTCGAAGCCTCGGCGGTGGTGATTGCCCTGGTGTTGCTGGGCAAGTACCTGGAGAGCCGCGCCAAACGTCAGACCGCCAGCGCCATCCGCGCCCTCGAAGCCTTGCGCCCGGAGCGCGCGGTACGGGTACGCGACGGACGCGAGGAAGACGTCGCGATCAGCCAACTGCGCCTGGGCGACCAGGTGCTGGTCAAGCCCGGCGAGCGCTTCCCCGTCGATGGTGAAGTGCTCGAAGGCAGCAGCCACGCCGACGAAGCGCTGATCAGCGGCGAGAGCCTGCCGGTGCCCAAGCAGCCCGGTGACGCCGTCACCGGCGGCGCCATCAACGGCGAAGGCCGCCTGCTGGTGGAAACCCGGGCGCTCGGCACCGAGACCGTCCTGGCCCGCATCATCCGCCTGGTCGAGGATGCCCAGGCGGCCAAGGCGCCGATCCAGAAACTGGTCGATCGGGTCAGCCAGGTGTTCGTTCCGGCGGTGCTGGTATTGGCGCTGATCACCTTGCTCGGCTGGTGGCTGGCCGGCGCGCCACTGGAAACCGCCCTGATCAACGCCGTCGCGGTCCTGGTGATCGCCTGCCCTTGCGCCCTCGGCCTGGCCACGCCGGCGGCGATCATGGCCGGAACCGGCGTCGCCGCCCGCCACGGCATCCTGATCAAGGACGCCGAAGCCCTGGAGCGCGCCCATGCGGTGAATCGCGTGGTGTTCGACAAGACCGGCACCCTGACCTCGGGCAGCCCGCGCATCGTTCACAGCCAATCCGCGACAGCTGACGATGGCGAACTGTTGCGCCTGGCCGGCGCCTTGCAGCGCGGCAGCGAACATCCGCTGGCCAAGGCCGTGCTCGACGCCTGCGCCGAACAAGGCATCGACGTGCCGCAGGTGGTGGCCAGCCAATCGCTCACCGGCCGGGGTATCGCCGGGCAGGTGGACGGCCGTGAACTGGCCCTGGGTAATCGCCGCCTGCTCGACGAAAGCGCCTTGTCTCCCGGCGCACTGACCAGCAACGCCACAGCCTGGGAGGCCGAGGGACGCACCTTGTCCTGGTTGGTCGAGCTTGGCAGCCAACCGCGGGTGCTGGGCCTGTTCGCCTTCGGCGACAGCCTCAAGGCCGGCGCCGACGTCGCCATTGCCGCGCTGCACCGGCGTGGCATCAGCAGCCACCTGCTGACCGGCGACAACCGCGGCAGCGCCAAGGTGGTGGCCGAGGCCCTGGGGATTGACGACGTGCATGCCGAAGTGCTGCCGGCCGACAAGGCCGCCACAGTGGCGGCGCTCAAGCGCGATGGCGTGGTGGCCATGGTCGGCGACGGCATCAACGACGCCCCGGCCCTGGCCGCCGCCGATATCGGCATCGCCATGGGTGGTGGCACCGACGTGGCCATGCAGGCCGCCGGCATCACCCTGATGCGCGGCGACCCACGCCTGGTGCCTGCGGCCCTGGAAATCAGCCGCAAGACCTACGCGAAGATTCGCCAGAACTTGTTCTGGGCCTTCATCTACAACCTGGTCGGCATCCCCCTGGCCGCGCTCGGTTATCTCAATCCCGTGCTCGCCGGCGCCGCCATGGCCCTGTCCAGCGTCAGCGTGGTGAGCAATGCGCTGTGGCTGAAGACCTGGAAACCCACCGCCGACCATCAGGAGCTGCCATGAACATCGGCCAGGCCGCCCGCCGCAGCGGGCTCAGCGCCAAGATGATCCGCTACTACGAGGCCATTGGCTTGCTGCGCCCGGCCCAGCGCAGCGACAGCGGTTATCGCCTGTACCAGCAGGAAGACCTGCACAGCCTGGCGTTCATCAAGCGCTCGCGCGACCTGGGCTTCTCCCTGGAGGAAGTGGCGAAGCTATTGACCCTCTGGCAGGATCGCCAGCGCGCCAGTGCCGATGTGAAGGCCCTGGCGATGCAGCATATCGATGAGCTGAACCGGCGCATCGAGGAGCTGGTAAGCCTGCGCGACACCTTGGGCGAACTGGTCGCGCACTGCCAGGGTGACGATCGGCCGGATTGCCCGATCCTCAAGGACCTGGCCAATGGCGGCGGTTGCTGCCACTGAGGCAAGGCCGACCCGCCGGGGGCGCTCAGAGGCGGAGCTCGCCCGGCGTCGCCCCAAACAGCTGCTTGAAAGCGGCGATGAACGCCGAGGTCGAGTCATAACCGCAGCCCAGCGCCGCCTGGGTAACACTCTCCCCTGCCTCCAGCAGCGCCAGCGATGACAGCAGGCGCATGCGCTGGCGCCAGTTGCGAAAGCTCAGGCCCGTCTCGCGCTGGAACAGGCGCATCAAGGTTTTCTCCGACACACCCAACTGCCCAGCCCATTGCTGGAGGGTCTGTACTTGGTCGGGCGCGGCGATCAACCCATTGCACAGCGCCAACAACCCCGGGTGACGTGGCAGTGGCAGCGAGAAACCTACGTCTGGCAGGGCGCGCAGTTGGTCCAGCAGCACCGCCACCAGCCGCGCCTCTACGCTGTCTCCAGTCGGGTAGTCCACGGCGAAGGTGCAGAACTGCTTGATCAACTCGCGCACCAGCGGCGTGACCTGCAATACCCGGCATTGCTCCACGGCCCAGGGGCAAGCATCGCGACGCACATAGAGGCTACGCATCTCGGCCTGCATCGAGGTCACCACCTCATGCTCGATGCCTGCCGGGATCCACACGCCCCATTGCGGTGGGGCGAAATAGCTGCCCGTACTGGTGTAGACGCCCAGCACGCCACTGATGGCGTAGGAGAACTGCACCCAGTCGTGATGATGGCGGGTGGTCCACGAGCCGGCGTCCAGGCTCTCGGCGCGCGCATAGAGCGGCCTGGGCAAGTGGCTCAGGGTGGGGATGGCACGTGGTCCAGTGGTAGACATTGATACTGCCCAATAATGCGAGACGGACACAATACCAGCCGCGCGCCCCGCGAGCTGGCTGGCGCTGGTCATCGCGGGGTAAGCCCACAAGCCAGGCGGCTACCTGCGCTAACGCTCGATGATCGCCGTTACCCCCTGCCCACCCGCCGCGCAGATGGAAATCAACCCCCGCCCCTTGCCACGCGCCTTCAGCAGCTTGGCCATGTTCGCCAGGATCCGCCCACCGGTCGCGGCGAACGGGTGGCCTGCCGCCAGCGAGCTGCCCTTCACGTTCAACTTGCTGCGGTCGATGGCGCCCAGCGCTGCGTCCAGCCCCAGGCGCGACTGGCAATAGGTCGGGTCTTCCCAGGCCTTGAGGGTGCACAACACCTGGGCGGCAAACGCTTCATGGATTTCGTAGTAGTCGAAGTCCTGCAAGCTCAGGCCATTACGCGCCAACAACCGCGGCACCGCGTACACCGGCGCCATCAGCAAACCCTCCTGGCCGTGGACGAAGTCCACCGCCGCCGCCTCGCCATCCACCAGGTACGCCTGCACCGCAAGGCCCTGCTCCTGTGCCCAGTCCTCGCTGCCCAGAAGCACCAACGAGGCGCCGTCGGTCAGTGGCGTGGAGTTGCCCGGGGTGAGCGTGCCCAGGCCGCTGCGGTCGAATACCGGCTTGAGCTTGGCCAGTTGCGCCAGCGTCAGGTCCGCGCGCAGGTTATTGTCGCGCGTCAGGCCAAGGTAGGGCGTCAGCAGGTCGTCGTGCCAGCCTTCGGCGTAGGCCGCCGCCAAGTGCTGGTGGCTGAGCAGCGCCAGCGCATCCTGGTCGCCGCGCTCGATTTGCCAGGTTTGCGCCATGCGCTCGCAATGCTCGCCCATCGACAGCCCGGTGCGCGGCTCGCCATTACGCGGCAATTCGGGCCGCAAATGATGCGGGCGCAGTTTCAGAAACGGTTTGAGGCGTTCGCCCAGGGTTCTACCGCGGTTGGCTTGCAGCAGGATCTGCCGCAGCCCTTCGTTGACCGCGATTGGGGCGTCCGAGGTGGTATCCACCCCACCGGCGATCGCACTGTCGATCTGCCCCAGGGCGATCTTGTTGGCCACCAGCAAGGCCGCCTCCAGCCCTGTGCCGCAGGCTTGCTGGATATCGTAGGCCGGGGTTTGCGGCGACAACCGCGAGCCCAGCACGCATTCGCGGGTCAGGTTCATGTCACGCGATTGCTTGAGTACCGCTCCTGCCACCACCTCGCCCAGGCGCAGGCCATGCAAGCGATAGCGCTCGACCAGCCCTTCGAGGGTCGCGGTAAGCATCGCCTGGTTGCTGGCCTTGGCATAGGCGCCGTTGGAGCGGGCGAAAGGTATCCGGTTGCCGCCCAGGATCGCGACCCGGCGAATGGAATGCATGCCTGTTCCTCCTGAAACGATTTGATCCGTAAGCGTAGGCCGTTTCCAGCGATTCGAACGCCCCCTGGGTAAAACTGGTCCACACTTGCAAGCTTGCCTTCAGGGAGAACCGTACATGAGCGATCGTTATCTGGGCTTTGCCAACTCCACTCTTGGCCGCAAGTTGGTCGATGCTTTGGGCCTGCCGCGCCCAGTCCCGCTGGAGCGCTGGCAGGCCGGCCGGTTGCGCCCGATCGAGGGCGCGCTGGTGCTCGGTGGAGGGCCGCTGGCCGCGCAAGTCGCCGCCATCGCTCCCCGACTCACGGCCGATTGCTACAGCTTCAACAGCGACTTGCTGCCAGCGCCGGCCTGGGTAGCCGGCCTTGGGCCGAAGCTCAAGGCGGTGGTGTTCGATGCCAGCGCGTTATCCGACAGCGACATGCTCAAGCAGTTGCGTGAGTTCTTCCAACCCCTGCTGCGCAGTCTCGCGCCCAGTGCCCATGTACTGATCCTTGGTCGTGCCCCCGAACACCTCGCCGATCCGCTGGCCAGCGTCGCCCAGGGCGCCCTGGAGGGCTTCAGCCGCTCGCTGGGCAAGGAGCTGCGCAACGGCGCCACGGCCAACCTGCTGTATGTCGGCGAAGGCGCCCAGACGCAACTCGAAGGTGCCCTGCGCTTCTTCCTCTCGCCCAAGAGTGCGTTCGTCAGCGGCCAGGTGCTGCGCCTGGCAGCCTGCGCCGCCCAGGTCGAGGACTGGACCCGCCCACTGGCCGGGCGCCGGGCCCTGGTCACAGGTGCCGCCCGCGGTATCGGCGCGGCCATCGCCGAAACCCTGGCACGCGATGGTGCCGAGGTCACCTTGCTCGACGTGCCCCAGGCCCAGCGCGATCTCGATGCTGTGGCCGCGCGCCTGGGTGGCCGCGCCCTGGGCCTGGACATCTGCGCCGCCGATGCCGCCGCGCAACTGATCGACGCCCTGCCGGAAGGCCTGGACATCGTCGTGCACAATGCCGGCATCACTCGCGACAAGACCCTCGCCAACATGACCCCGGAATACTGGGACGCGGTGCTGGCGGTCAACCTCAAGGCGCCCCAGGTGCTGACCCAGGCGCTATTCGAGGCCGGCATGCTGCACGACAACGCCCGCATTACCTTGCTGGCATCGGTCAGCGGCATTGCCGGCAACCGTGGCCAGGCCAACTATGCCGCCAGCAAGGCAGGGCTGATCGGCTTCGCCCAGGCCTGGGCGCCACGCCTGGCTACCCAGGGCGCCAGTATCAACGCGGTGGCGCCGGGCTTCATCGAGACCCACATGACCGCGGCCATGCCCATGGCCCTGCGCGAGGCGGGTCGGCGCCTGAGTTCACTGGGCCAGGGCGGCCTGCCGCAGGATGTCGCCGAAGCCATCGCCTGGCTCAGCCAGCCGGGTTCGGGGGCGATCAACGGCCAGGCCTTGCGGGTCTGCGGCCAGGCCCTGATGGGAGCGTGAACATGAACCGTCCATGGCACGACCTGCACCGCCCCGACAGCCGCTTGGGCCTGTACCTGCGCGCCCTCGGCAAACGCCGGATCACTGGCAGCCAACTGCCGGCGCAAGGCTTGCGCTGCTATTTACGGGTAGATCACGACAACCTGGCGGCCTATCGTCGGCTCTGCCATTTCGCCGATGACGGACGCCTGCCTGGCACTTATCCGCACGTCATGGCCTTCAGCCTGCAATTACAATTGCTCAGCGCCCATGACTTCCCTTTTCCGTTGCTCGGCCTGGTGCACCTGCGCAACAGCCTGCAGGTCCTGCGCCCGCTGGGCGGCATCGATGGCTTGCGCTTTGCGGTACATGCCGACAACCTGCAAGCCCATGCCAAGGGCGGCACCTTCGACCTGATCACCGAGGCCGAGGACGGGCTAGGCCCGCTGTGGCGCGAAACCAGCCGCATGCTGGTGCGCGGTCTGAAGCCTGAGCAGCAGGTCGAGCAAGCACCCGAGGCGCAACCCGACGCATTGCCGGAGGCTACCCGCTGGTACGCCGACAGCGACATCGGCCGACGCTATGCGCGGGTCTGTGGCGACTACAACCCGATCCACCTAAGCCGCCTGAGTGCGCGGCTGTTCGGCTTCCCCAGGGCCATCGCCCATGGCATGTGGAGCCAGGCCATGGCCTTGGCGGCGCTGCAAGGACACCTGCCCAGGGCGAGCTATGCGTTCGAGGTCGACTTTCTCAAGCCGGTGCGCCTGCCCTCGGAAGTGCTGCTCAGCGCCAGCGAGGCCGGCCCCAGCGGCGTGCTCAGGCTCGACGGCCATGGCGGCCTGGTGCATATGCTCGGAGGCTGGCATTCACTCTGAACCTCGGGCCTTGTGGAAGTTGGCTTGCCACCTGGTTGCCGGATAAACCGGCTTGCTTTGCAACGGGCCTCGCCGGAAGCTATGCGCCACGAGGAGAGCCCAATGAACCTGCAAGAACTGACCGAACGCCTGCATCGCATCCGCGACAACAACGACTGGCGCGGTTTCCACAGCCCCAAGAACCTGGCCATGGCCGCCAGCGTCGAAATGGCCGAACTGGTGGAAATCTTCCAGTGGCTGACCGAGGAGCAGTCGCGCCAACTGCCCGCCGACCAGCTCGCCCACGCCGGCCAGGAAGTCGGCGATATCGTCCTCTACCTGTTGCTGCTGTGCAGCGAGCTGGGGCTGGACATGGACGCCGTGGTACGGGCCAAGCTGGCCGACAGCGAGAGGCGCTTCGCCAAATGAACGACCGTCACTTCGATGAACTGGCCAGCCGCTTCGCCGAGAAAATCTACGGCGGTGCCAAGGGTGCGATCCGCCTGGCCGTGCTTCAGGCCGACCTGGCCGAAACCTTGCCCGACCGCCCCCTGCGCGTGCTCGACATCGGTGCCGGCCTTGGCCATATGGCGCTGTGGCTGGCCCAGCGCGGGCACCACCTGACCCTGGCCGAACCCGCCGCGCCGATGCTCGACGGTGCCCGCGCGCGCTTCACCGAAGCCGGCGCGACGGCGACCTTCATCCAGGCGCCATGGCAGGACCTGCTCGGCCAGCTCACCGAGCCCTACGACCTGGTGCTGTGCCATGCCGTGCTCGAATGGCTGGCCGAGCCCGAGAGTATCCTGCCGGTGCTGCACCAGCTGACCGCCCCGGGTGGCTGGCTTTCACTGGCGTTCTACAACCGCGACGCGCTGGTCTACCGCAACCTGCTCAAGGGCCATTTCCGCAAGCTGCGCAGCAACCGCCTGGCCGGAGAAAAGCAGAGCCTGACCCCACAGAAACCGCTTGATCCCCGTGAGCTCAAGGCGCAACTTGGGCCTTACTGGCAGGTCGAAAGCGAAAGCGGCGTGAGGGTGTTCCACGACTACATGCCCAAGGAATTCCAGGCCCAGGCCGAGCTGCTCGACTTGCTGGAGATGGAACTGGCGCACCGCCGCCACCCCAGTTTCGCTGGACTCGGCCGCTACCTGCACTGGATCTGCCGGCCTCACTGAAGCATCCGCCAGGAGGACTCATGGCGTACCGCCTGTTGTGTCTGGCCCTGTTGCCCTTCGCCCTGGCCGCCTGCCAGGGCAGCAACCCTTATGTCGCCAGCAGCAAGCCGCTGCCGCCGGCACCGCCCCAGGCCGCCACCACCTTCGACAGCAGCGCCTACCCGGCGCCGGCGCGCGACTATGGCCGCTATCGCAGCTGGCGCTGGCGCGACGACCAGTTGCCGCAGGGCCCGCTGAACGCGGCCCCCGGGCAGTTGGCGGACGCGGTCAGCAACGCGCTCGACCAGCACGGCCTGCGCCCGGCCCGAGGCGCCGCCGCCGACCTGCTGGTAAGCGCCAAAGTGCGCCTGGAGCGGCGCCTGCGCCAGGTGCGGGACTACGACTACGATCCCTACTACGGCCCCTACGGCGGCATCGGCTACGGCGGCTATCGCAACGGTTACGGCGGCTATGCCAGCGTGCCGATCGTGCGTACCTACGAGGTCGAGGTGATGGTGGTGCGCATCGACCTGTTCGACGCCCGCGACGGCCAGCCGGTCTGGAGCGCCAGCGCCGAAAGTGGCAGCGACAAGGACTCGCCGCGTGAACGCGAAAGCGCCCTGCGTGAATCGGTGGGCAAGGCGCTCAGCGGCTATCCTCCCAGTTAACCTTGAACCGGAGAACCATCATGTTGCGCCGTCTCGTTCCACTGTCACTCGCCCTGTTGCTGGCGGCCTGTTCGAGCAACAACGTGCAACAGGACTTCGATGCCAGCCGCGACTTCGCCGCCTATCGCAGTTGGGCCTGGCAGGAGCCGGCCCTGCAATACCGCCCGGACGACCCACGCATCAAGAGCGACCTGACCGAACAGCGTATCCGCCAGGCCGTGACCGGACAGCTCGACCAGCGCGGCCTGCGCCCGGCGCAGGGCAATGCCCGACCCGATGTGAAAGTGCGCGCCTACCTGATCGTCGAAGAACGCCAGCAGCAGATCACCACCAACTATGGTGGTGCCTGGGGCGGTTACTGGGGGGGCTACTGGGGCGGACCGATGTACAACGAGACCCGCAGCGTCGACTACAAGGTGGCGACTATCCAGGTCGACCTGTTCGATGGCCGCGACGGCAAGCTGGTGTGGCGCGGCAGCGCCGAGCAGATCATGAACAACTACCCACCCAGCCCGCAGGAGCGCAACGCGGCGATCCACAAGACCGTGACCCAGGTGTTGAGCAACTATCCGCCGCATTGAGGTGCGCAACGCCAGACCGCGCCTGCCTGTAGGAGCCAGCTTGCTGGCGAACCAGGCGACGCGATGGATGGCACCGACAAGGCCGGCACTTCCAGTGCCGGACTAAAACAAGGCAAATCGCCATCACCTTGGCTACACTCCCTGCACCGCCGCCGTGCTGCCGGGCCTCTGGCCGGCAAAGGAGTGCCTGTGGTTACCCGTTCCGCTGTGCGCCAACGCGGCGCGATCGGTCTGATGGCCGTAATGACCCTGGGCCTGGCGCTGATGTTCATGCTGCTGACGGTCGACGGCGGGCGGCTGTATCTTGAGCAACGCAAGCTGCAGCGCATCGCCGACATGGCCGCGCTCGAGGCCGCCGAACATGGCGGCCAGTGCGGCGGCAACGGCCCCCAGGCCAGCGCATTGGCGCGGACCGCTGCCACCCGCAATGGCCACGCCCCGCTCAATCCACTGATCGCCAGCTGTGGCTACCTGCGCACCGGCAATGACAACCTGCGCGTGTTCACCGCCGATGCCACGCGCAACGAAGCGATCAAGGTCGAGGTCAGCAATATCGTGGTCACCAGCGTGGCCGGAGGGATCTATGCCCTGGTACAGGGCGGCGCATTGGCGCCCACCACCACCTTGCGCGCTAGCGCGGTAGCGGCCAGTCCAGGGCCGCCCCAGGCGATGTTGAGCATTCGCAGTAGCCTGGTGAGCCTGGACTCACGTCACTCGGCCTTGCTCAATGCCCTCGTGCGCAGCCTCGGTGGCAACCTTCAGCTCGACCTGGCTAGCTGGCAGGGTATCGCCGCCACACAGATCAATCTGCTCAAGTACGCCGACCAGCTAGCCATCGACCTGGGAGTGAAGGTCGGCGATTACGACAAGCTGCTCAGCACGGATGCCACCCTCAGCAAACTGCTCGATGCCGCCGTGCGCGTCCTGCAACAAAGTGGTGCCGCCGCCGACGTCGCCACCAACCTGGGTAAGCTCGCGCTTGGTACAGCAAACGGCACGCTCCTGAACCTGGGAGACATTCTGGCAATACAGAACGGCACAGCACAGGCTGGGCTGGATACCAGCATCCAACTACTGCAACTGGTCCAGGGCATGATTCAGTTGGCTGTCAGCAATAGCGCCGCCACCGTTGATCTGCCCATCAGTGTGCTCGGGCTGGTCAATGGCCGCATCCAGATGAAGGTGATCCAACCGGAACAATTTTCAGCAGTGGGCAATCCGGCGACCGACCGGATCGAAGTGCACACCGCCCAAGTCCAGGCGCTGGTTTCGCTGGACCTGCCACTGCTCAACGGCGTCCTCGGTTTGCTGAACACCGTGCTTGGCCTAGCCGCGCCCTTGACCTCCGTGCTCAACAGCCTTCTGCACCTTAATCTGGTGGATGTCCTGCAAGGTTTGACCTGCTCGCTTGGGCTCAGTCAATGCAAATACTTGGATGTCCTACCGGTACCGGACAAGTTGTCCTTGGATATCGGAGTCGACGTGGCCAGGGCACAGAGCTTGGTTACCGATCACCGATGTGGAGCACAAAAGAGCCTGACGGTGGCGACGCAAAGCGCGGCGGCAGTTGTCTCGATCGGCAAGGCCAAGGACTCGGCGGCGTTCTTCAAGGATAGCGCGGCAGCCTTCACGCCTTTGCCGCTTGTCGATATTGGTATCAAGACATGCGGCCCACTGGGCGCCGCCTGCACTCGGGTAGCCTTTGCAGGCGGTGGCATTGGCCTGAAGGCCAGTGCACCGATTCTGCGCAGCGAAACGACGGCATTGCTGTTCGTCACCCCACCCGATATCGGCAAAACGCCCGACTATCTACGCATGAGCACGCAAGATGTCGTCGGCAGCCTCTCCAGCACGCTCGCAGGCGTACAGATCGAAGCCTACAAACCCGCTGTTGGCAACGTCTTCTCTGACGTCATGGCCTTGGTGGCTGGTACGCTCAGCTCGGTCAAAGCCATCCTCGAACCCTTGATCAAAAACCTGCTCAGTCCCTTGCTTGATCCGCTGCTCAATGTGCTGCTCAAAGTGCTTGGCATCGACCTCGCCAGCGCCGAAGTGGGCGCCAACCTCAGTTGCTCCAGCGGCCACGCTCAACTGGTGATGTGAAGCGGCAACTCGACCCGAAAGCACGCCCCTTCGCCAGCGTTGGCCACCGTCAGGCTGCCGCCCATGTGCGCGACGATCCCGTGGCTCACCGACAGCCCCAACCCGGTGCCGACCCCAGCCGGCTTGGTGGTGAAGAACGGCTCGAAGATGCGCTCGTGCAGAAGCGGGTCGATGCCGCCAGCGTTGTCGTCCACCAGCAGGCACAGGCGCCCGCGCTCCAGCACTTGGCGCACGCGAATCCAAGGGTGCTCCTGGCCCTGCTCGAGCAAGGCATCGCGGGCATTGACCATCAGGTTGATCAACACCTGCTCCAACTGGTCCTGGTGCCCGAGTACCCACGGCTGCTCGCCGGGGCATTCGATCTGCAGCACCACACCCTTGCCGCGCAAGCCTTCTTCCAGCAACGCCCGCGCGCCCTCCACGGCGGCCCAGGCGGTGAACGGCGCATGCTCGAGCGCCGAGCGCCGGCCATACACGCGCATGTGCTCCACCAGCCGCGCGGCACGCTCGACCTGGGCTTCGATGCGGCGCAGCTTGTCCGCAAGGTAAGCCGGGTCGGCGGCGCCGTTGTCCAGGCGCTTGAGCGTGTTGGCCACGGCCATGCGCATCACGTTGAGCGGCTGGTTGATCTCGTGCACCAGGCCGGTGGCCAACTCGCCCAGGGTGGCCATCTTGGCGCCTTGCAACAGCTGCTGCTGGCTGCGCCGCACCTCGGTATTGTCGCGGCCAACGGCCTGGACTTCGAGCAGACGGCCCTGCTCATCGAACAGCCCGCGGTCGGCCCACACCCACCAGGCATGCTCGCGCCCTGGCAGTTGCAGGCAGATTTGCGCGCTACTCACCGGGTGCTCGGGCGTGAGCGCGCGCAGACGCAGCAGGAACGCTTCGCGCTGCTCTTCGGACAGCCACTGCCCCAGGTCCGCGCCCTCGAGCTGCGCAGGCGCGCAGCCCAGGTAGTCGGCCAGGGGCCGGTTGCCGAACAGCAAGGTCAGGTCTGGACGGTAACGGCAGATCATCGCCGGTGAGTCCTCGACCAGTACCCGGTAGCGCTCCTCGCTCTGGCGCATGCGCTCGGCGGCTTCGGTGGCCTCGCTGACATCCAGCCATAGGCCGACCACTTCCAGCGGCTGGCCAAGATCGTCACGCAGCAAGCGCGCCTCATCGAGCATCCAGTGATAGCCCCCCAGCTGGTCGCGCAGACGGTAGCGGCACCGCACCTGGCCCTCGCGCATCAAGCTGCGGGTACGTTCCAGCCACAGCGCACGGTCCTGCGGATGCACCGCCAGGCCGGGCTGACGTGCCTGCTCGCTGTCCGGCGCCCAACCCAGCAGAGGCGCCAGGCTGGCGCTGAAGAACTCACTGTGCAACGCGCCCTCGGCATAGCGTTGCACGTAGATCACCGCCGGCGAGCTGGCGATCAGGTTTTCCAGCCGGGCGCGCGCAGCGCCGGCTTGTTGCTCCTGGGCCTTGAGCGCGCTGATATCGAGCAAAAAACCACGCACCTGCCCGTCCCGCCCATGGCCGGCCCAATGCAGCCAGCGCGACGGCGCCTGCACGTCGCTGCCCAGCACCCGCACATTCAGGCTCAGTGCATGCCCGTCACGGGCCTGGGCCAGGGCCAGTTGCGCCGGCTCACGGTCGGCGGGGTGCAGGCATGCCAGCCACTGCTGCTCGCTGGCACGGCGCGGCAGCTCGAGAGCGGCGGCCAGGCTCGGGTCCAGTTGCAAGTCACCTTGCGCCGGCCATTGCCACCAGCCCGCGCCCAACTGCTGCTGCAAATCGTCGAGGTGGGCGGCCTGCTCGTGCAACTGCTGGCGGCGATGGCGCACCAGCAACGGCTCGGCCAGGGTCCGCAGCAATGCCAGCGCCATGTCGGCCGGCGGCACCTGGGGGGCGCCAGCGCACAGCAACCACGCCTCGGCATCCTGGCCCAGACGGCAAGGCACCAGGAACAACGACACCCCACCGCACAGCGCCAGCAGCTCCAGGTCGTCATTGGCCTCGACCAGGCCCTGGGCCGGCCATGCCTGCAGCCGCGCCTGCAAGGCGCGGTCAGCGGGCCAGGGCCAGGCGCCCTCGCTGCTGGCGTAGTGTCGCCAGCCATCGGCCTCGCGCAGCAGCAAACGCAACGAGCGGGCCTGCCAGTGCTCGGCAAGCCGTTGCAACTGCTCCTCGGTGGTCTGCACCAGGCGCGCCGCGCCGCACTCACGCAGGGCATGGCCGATCTCGCCGAGCAATGGCCGCTGCCGGTCCCAGCGCTGCTCGCGCAGCAGGTCGCCGATATCGAACAGCTGCAACAGCCAACCCTGGGCCTGGCGCAGCAGCCAGCCACGGGTGTGCAGGGCCTGGCCGACAACCGTGTGGAAATCCAGGTCCAGCGGCTGTCCCTGCCAGTCGGCGGGCTCGCCTTCGAGCACCACCCAGCTGTGCCTGAGCAGGTAATCGTGCACCCGCCCACCGGCCTGCCCGGGCAGCGCCAGCAAGGTCCGCAGCGGGCCGGCCAGGCGCTGCACCCGGGCCTGGTCGTCGAGCCACAGTTGCAGGCCGACCGCTGGCGGCACCTGCGGTTCGGGCAGCGGGGTGGGCGCCGTGCGCCAGCGATCGAACAAGCCGCCACTCACAGTTGCAGGCTCGCCTGGGCCTGCAAGCGCGCGGGCAGCTTAGGCACCTCGCCGACCAGGGGCAGCACCAGGGTCGGCAAGACTCGTGTGAGCCGGTCGCGCGGGTAGTCGATGACCACCGTCAGCACCTTGTCGGCGCCAACGCTGACCCGGGTGTCGGTGATCACGCTAAAGCCCAGGGCATTGGGCATCCACGCCAACTGCTGGGCGATCACCTGGCGGGCCAGGCCCTGCACATCCAGGGCGTAGGTCTGGCTGCTCGGGTCCACCGCCACGCAGCGGCGCACCGCCTCGCTGCTGGCCTGGTTGAACGATTGCAGCATCAGCATCGGCAAGGCGTAGCTGACCAAACCGTAGAACACCGCGAAAAACACCATGAATACCGCGACAAACTCGATGGCTGCCGCGCCTTTTTGCTGCCGCGCCGGGCTTGCTTGCATGATCGCGTCTACCCTGAGTCTGAGACTTGGATAAAAGCATAGATCCGTTCAACGAATAGGGATGGCCATTTGCCAATGCACAGCATTGTTCTTCTGATGTGGCTTGCCTTGTGCACCGAACAAGATGTCCGTGAACGACAAATCTCCAACACCCTCACCCTCGGAGTCGCTGCCTGTGCCCTGGTCTGGCTGTTCGCCACCGGGCGCAGCTGGATCGGCGCCGAGGCCAGCGAGGCGGGCTGGGCACTGGCCATCGTCATGCTGCTCACCCTGCCCGGCTACATGCTCGGCCGCTTCGGCGCCGGCGACGTCAAGTTGATGGGCGCCCTGGCCCTGGCCACCAGCCCGCAGTACGTGCTCGGCACCTTCATCGGCGCCGGGGTCACGGTGCTGGCCTGGCTATTCGGTCGCCGCCGCCTGTGGACCCTGCTCAACCCCAAGGTGAAAAAGCGCATGCAAGCGCTGGCCGAACAGGTCGGTGACAAGCAGCCGTTCGCCCCGTACGTACTGGCCGGCTTCCTGCTGACAGCCGTTTGGATCCAATAGACGACCGTACGGTCGAATAAGGCGCGAGGCCAATGTACATAATTGCAAAGTGCGACTACTTTTCTACCTGCCAGAGCGTCTGGCCCGGGAGCAGGGCCGATACAACAGGGAGTTGATCGTGAACAAGTCCGTCAGTGAGGTGAAGATTCTGGTTGTCGACGACCAGCCGCTGATCGTCGAAGAGTTATGCGAGTTCCTCGAAAGCGAGGGTTACCGCTGTATCCCGGCGCACTCAACGGGCCAGGCCATTGACTGCTATAAAGCCGACGAAGCCATCGGCCTGGTACTTTGCGACCTGCACATGCCCGAGCGCGATGGCATCGAGCTGGTCCGCGCGCTGAAACAGGTTGCCGGGCAACAACGCCTGTTCGAAGCCATCATGCTGACTGGGCGCGCCGACAAGCAGGACGTGATTCGCGCCCTGCGCGAGGGGTTCGCCGACTACTACCAGAAGCCCATGGACCTCGACGAACTGCTCGAGGGCGTGCGTCGGCAAGAAGCCGCGCTGCTGGAGCGGCGTCGCAACTTCCGCGAGCTGGGCAGCCTCAATCAGCGCCTGCAAGAGCTGGCCGAGTCCATCGACGACCTTTATCAAGACCTGGAGAAAGCCCGTGGCCAGGGCGCCCACCGGCGCGCCAGCGATGCCGAGGAAGGCGAACCGGAGCTACCCGCGGCGTTCGAGAAGCTGTCGCCGCGGCAACTGGAGGTCGCCCGGCTGGTGAGCAAGGGCAAGACCAACTACCAGATTGCCTGCGAGCTGGGCATCACCGAGAACACCGTGAAGCTGTATGTGTCGCAGGTGCTGCGCCTGACCCACATGCACAACCGCACCCAGCTGGCGCTGGCACTGACCCCACGCTCGTCGCCGGTGCATCAGCGCTTTACCACGCATTGACTCGATCTCGACCAACCGACGTGGGAGCGCGAGGACTACCGGCCACGATCGCATCAGCCGCCGTTGTTCGACGAATTGATCTTGGTCCACCGGTAAAAATCCGGGATCGCGTACTTGTAGCTGTCCAGCCAGCGCTGCATGGACTGGTCGCGCTCCTTGTCCGTCTGCACCTGGCGCACCGGGGAGGCCTGGCGATTGCTTGCCTGCAGCTGCAGCAAGGTTTCCGTGGCGGTTGGCGCCCGCGGTGGACGCGCGGGATCCTCGGCCGCCGCCAGCAAGGGCATGAGCAGACAGCCGACAGCGATGCAGTGCTTGAACATACTCACCTCCAGTCAGTTGAGCAGCGCGGGGGCCGAAGCCCCGCTCGCCGCAAGCGGCCCGCGCCCACTGGCACGGATACGTTGCGCCCGGGCCCGGGCCTCGGCGAACTGCTCAGGTTGCACGTGCAGGCGCTTGACCAGGTCCTCGGCCTGGTCCCAGTGGTCCTGCAGCAGCGACAAGGTCACCAGGTTCACCGCCGGTAACGGGTTGTCGTCCCTGAGCTCAAGAGCGGTGAGGAACTCGAAGCGCGCCTGCTCGTGGTTGCCCAGGTTCATCTGCACCACACCCAGGTCGTTGCGCACGTTCTCGTCGGTCGGCGCCAGGCGCACGGCCCGTTGCAGGTTGCGCAGGGCCTGAGCGTCGTCGCCACGGGCGGCGGCCAGTTGCCCCAGGCCGTGCTCGCCCTCGGCCGCCAGGCAACCGCCGAGCAGGCTGCGGTACAGCGGCTCGGCTTCGCTGCGTCCCAGCACGCGCAGCACCTTGGCCTTGCGCAGGCGCACCTGGTCGAGGGTGTCGGGTAATTGCTCGAGGTGGGCCAACCCGGCATGGGGGCGGCCTTCGTTGATCATCTGGTCGGCCATGTCCAGGCTCAGTTGCTGGTCGGTGTCGGGCTTGCCGCAACTGCCGCCACCGAGCAGGCGGGCCAGGCCCTCGGGCTGCTGACCGGCGCAACCGGCGAGCAGCAACAGGCTGCTGAACAACAGGATCGCTTTCATCGCGTCTCTCCCCTGAACGAAAACATCCTTCTCTCGCGGATCAAAACCTCTGCACTGGACTTGACGGCAACGGCCTGGGCGGTCGCCATTCACGACCCCAGCGCCCGCGCCAGCGCAGAAAAGCCCGGCCCGGCCAGGACTATGAGCAAGGCCGGGAACAGGAATACCATCATCACCGCCGACATCTTCGCCGACATCTTCGAGACCCGCTCCTGCAAGCCGGTCAGGCGCCGATCGTCGAGCAGGTCCTTGAGCGCCAGCAGCGACTTCATCGAGCCGCTACCCTGCACCAGCAACTGCTGGAGGATCACGCAGGTGTCGATCAGCTCGTCCACCGCCAGCAACCGCGCGCTCTTTTCCAGTTCCGGCCCCAGGGCCAAGCCAGAGTCGACCCGTTGCAACACCAGGCGCAGTTCATCACTGATGTTCGGCACCAGGCTGCGCCCCTCGTGGGCCAGCACCCGCAAGGCCTGCTCCACTGCCAGGCCGGTCTCGAACAGAATGCGCAACAGCGGAATCAACAAACTGACTTCCTCGGCAATCTGTCGCTGCCGGCGCGCCGCCGCGATCACCAGCAAGCGCTTGGGCAACAGATACCCCACGCCCAGGCCGCACAGCACCAGCACGCCCCAATGCCCGCGGTTTTCCCCCGGCACGCCGTGCGCCAGCAACAGCACCACGCCTACCGCCAACAGCGGTAACCCCAGCTGCACCGCGGCGAACAGCGCGCGTTGCCGGCTGCGACGCCAACCGACCCGGTCGAGCAGCGCCTGGGTCTCGCCGTCGAGCCGTTGCAGGCGCCGCCCCAAAGGACTGCTGCCCAGCCATTGCAACCAGTCGCCCAAGCGCTCGTCCCGCCCCAACCGTCCCTGCAGGCGTCGCAGCACGCGTTGTCGGGCCTGCACCTGCCGGGCGCCCTGCCAGGCCAGCAAGGAAAAAGCGACGAACAAACACAGGGCGCTGAGCATCAGGGCCATGGTCACAAACTCCTCATCATGCGCCATAGCACCAGGCAGCCAACC
This sequence comes from Pseudomonas sp. RIT623, assembly GCF_004519305.1. Lineage (GTDB taxonomy): Bacteria > Pseudomonadota > Gammaproteobacteria > Pseudomonadales > Pseudomonadaceae > Aquipseudomonas. Next base: position 30,981 of record NZ_SOZA01000021.1, read on the forward strand.
GCCTGCAAGGCAAAGGCGAACAGCAGCATCATCTGCCCGTGACTGTCGCGCCACATGGCCAGTAAATAGCCGGGGTTGGCGATCAGGAAGTAACCGACCATGGTCAGCGGCAGCGCGCCAAGGATCCACGCGGTGACCCGCGTTTCACCGGTCATCGCGCGCAGTTGGCGGTCGCCCTGCTCGTGCTCGCGAATCAACTTGATCAGGTTCTCCAGCAGTTCGCTGGCGTTACCGCCATGGCGCTGGTTGATGCGCAGCCCCAGGGCGAACATGCGCAGCTCGGCCTGGCCATACAGTTCGGCCAGTTCGCTGACTGCGTCCTCCAGCGGCACGCCCAACTGCACGTTGCGCCGTACTCGCAGCATCGCCGAACGCAGCGGCTCGCGCGTGCTGTCGACGCCACCCAGTACCGCTTCGCTAAGGGTGCGCCCGGCCTTGAGGCTGCGCACGCTGTAGTCGAGCAGCCCCGGCAGTTGCTGAATGATTCGCTGCAGGCGATGGCGGCAGCGCCAGCTCAGGTAGAAATGCCCGAGCAATGGCAGGCCCAACAGCGTCATCAATGCCGCCACCCAGCCGGCGACCAGGCCTGCCAGCAGCGTCAACGCCAGCCAGGCCGCCAGCCACGGACGCGGCGAGAAGTCGGCATGCGCCAAGCCCGCGCGTTGCAACAGCGGATCGAGCCAGTCGCGCCGGGCATTGGCATTACGCACTGCGCGATAGGCCCGGCCAAGGCGCTGGAGGATGCGCTCCTCGCCACGCTTGTACAGGCCCAGACGCAACAGCAGCAGCGCCATGCCCAGCAGCAACGGCGACAACGCCAGCAGCAGCGGCCCCATCACAACACCCCCTCGTGGCGCAGCTTGCTGCCCGCCGGGTTCGGCGCCTCGCGCAAAAAGCCGTCGCCGCTGCGCCGGTCGAGACGGAACAAGGTATTGGTGACATATACGTCGTCGCGCACGCCTACCACTTCCAGCACCTCGCTCACGCAGCGCCGGCCATCGGCCAGGCGAGTCAGCTGGATCACCACGTCCAAGGCCGCGCAGATCATCTGCCGCAAGGTCTTCTCGGCAACCTGGCGCCCCGTCAGGCCGACCAGGGTCTCCAGGCGCAGCAAGGCATCCTGGGCGGTGTTGGCATGCACGGTGCTCATCGACCCGTCGTGGCCGGTGTTCATCGCGGTCATCACATCGAGCACCTCGGCGCCGCGAATCTCGCCGAGGATGATGCGGTCGGGGCGCATGCGCAGGGCATTGCGGATCAGCTCGCTGGCCTTGATCTCGCCATGGCCCTCGGCATTCGGCGGGCGGGTCTCCAGGCGCACCACGTGGGGGTGGTGCAGTTGCAGTTCGGCCACGTCCTCGATGGTCACCAGGCGCTCCTGGGGCGCGATCATCTGGCTGAGGATGTTCAGCAGCGTGGTCTTGCCGGTGCCGGTGCCGCCGCTGACCAGGATATTGCAACGTCGGGCCACGGCCCGTTCGAGAAAGTCGTAGATGGCCTGGTCGATGGCCCGCGTGGCCAGCAGGTCGGCGCTCTTGAGCATGTCCTGGCGGAACTTGCGGATCGACAGGCACGGCCCGTCCAGCGCCACCGGTGGAATGATCGCGTTGACCCGGCTGCCGTCGGGCATGCGCGCGTCGACCATCGGCGACGACTCGTCCAGGCGCCGGCCCAGCGGCGCGAGGATGCGCTGCATCACCCGCTCGACATGGTGCGCATCGATGAAGCGCAGGTCGGTCTGCTGCAACAAACCGGCGCGCTCGACGAACACCCGGTAAGGGCCGTTGACCAGGATCTCGGTGACGCTCGGGTCGCGCAGCAGCACTTCCAGCGGCCCGTAGCCGGTCAACTCGTCGACGATCTCCTCGGCCAGACGCTCCATCTCGTAGCGCGAAAGCGCCAGGCGCAGCCGGGCGACATAGTCGCCGACCTGTTCGAGGACGAACTGTGCCAGTGCCGGGCGCGGGCCTTCGAGCAGGTTGCGGCCGCTGTCCTCGATAGCGTCGATGACGTGCCGATGCAAGGCGCGCTTGAGCACCTGCGGATCGCTTGCGGCATGGCGCGGTCCGCCAAAGGGTTCTTCGAGGCTCATCGGTTGCCCCACAGCCGGCGCAACCAGGCATGGGCCGGCGGCGCCAGGTTTTCCGAGCGACGCGCCAGGCGCTCACCGAGGCCGCGCAAGGCCTGGGTCAGGCTTTCGCGCGGGGCCAGCTCGAACAGGCTCAGGCCCTGGTTCTTGGCGTTCAGACGCACCTCCGGGCTATGCGGCATGACATTGAGCAACGGCAAGCCGTAGCGCTTGGCCAAGGTCTCGGCATCCGGCGCCACCTGGCGCAGGTAGCGGTCGACCAGCAAGCTGGCGTGCTCGAGCTTGATCCCGCGATCACGCCACTGCTCGAGCAGGTCGAGGTTGCGCCGGCAATCGAGGATGTTCTGGTCGGTGTACAGGATCAGCTTGTCGCAGTGGCTGACGATGGTGCGCAACGCCTCGCTGTCGCCCTGTCCGGTGAGGTTCACGACGATGTGCTGGAAGTGCTGGCGCAGGGCGCCGAGCAGCATGTACACCTCGGCGGCGCTGGTCTGGCCGAGGGCATCGTCGTTGTCGGCATAGGCGAGGATGCGCAGGCCGCCCTTGTCGCGGCTGAAGGCGCTGTCGATCAGGGTCGCGTCAAGGCGGCGCAAGTGACGCAAGGCATCGCCGAAATGGAACGAGGCCTCCAGCCCCAGCAGTGCCAGGCTGTCGCCACGGGGCAGACCAAGGTCGAGCAACAGGGTTTGCTGGCCGCTGTCCTGCACCACCCGCGCCAGATGAGTGGTGAGCAACGCGCCATCGGCGCCGTGCTGGGCGCCATACAGCACGCTCAGGCCCCCCAGGTTGGGGTTGCTGGCCACCGTCGGCAGGCGCTTGCCCAGGCGCCGCACCAGGCCGGCCACCTCGCTGGCGCGCGAGCCGTAGGCGACGAAGTCGCGGGCACCGGCACGCATGGCATGCAGCACCAGCTGGTTATCCATGCCATCGCCAAGGGCGACGATCGCCAGCATTGGCTTGGCCTCCAGCAGGCCCTCGATCAGCGCGCACTGGCCGATCAACTGCTCGCGGTCCAGGCCGATGAACACCAGGTTGCTGAAAGTCATGTCGACCAAGGCCAGCAATTCGTCGAGGCCTGGGCTGCTGGCGCCGATCACCTGGCCAAGCGGCGCCAGGGCGCCCTGCAACCAGTGCAGGTCTTCCTCGTTGCGGGTCAGGGCCAGGTAGGTGTGATTCAGGCTTTCGCTCATTGGGACAACCCGCCACGGCCTTCGAAGTTGCCGTTTTCCATGAAGAACAGGCGACCCCAGCTAGGGTCGTAGGTACGCAGGCGCTCGCCGGGCAACTCGGGCAGGCGCGCGTTGGCGGCCAGCGGCTGGACCAGATGCGGGGTCACGATCATCAGCAGTTCGGTCTCCTCGCGGTTGAGCGCCGACTGACGGAAGAACGCGCCGATGATCGGTAAATTGCCCAGCCCCGGCATCTTGTCCACGCCCGAACGCACGTTGCTGGTGATCAGGCCGCTGATGATGAAGCTCTCGCCATCGGCCAGAGAAATGCTGGTATCGGTGCGCCGCACGCTCAACCCCGGCACCCGGGTGCCGGCGATGACCACCGCGTTGTTGTAGTCGAGCTCACTGACCTCGGGGGCCACCTTCAGGGTGATGCGGTCACGGCTGACCACCGTGGGGGTCAGCGCCAGGCGCACGCCGAACTCCTTGTACTCGATCGACACGTTGTCGCTGCCGCTGCTGGGCACCGGAATGGGAATCTCGCCACCGGCCAGGAAGCTTGCGGTCAAGCCGCTGAGCACGGTGAGGCTGGGGCGTGCCAGGGTGTAGGCGAAGCCGCTGTTCTCCAAGGCGTTGATCATCGCCATGAAGCGCCCATTGTTGCCGCCCAGGACGATGTTGAAGACATTGTCGTTCAGCCCCACGCCGGGCAGGTCGGTCGGACGTACCGTGGCCCCGGGCACCGTGCCGGGCGCACCGACCAGGCTATTGGAGCCCTTGAAGAACAACCGCGCGCCGGCCTCCTTGTACTTGAGCCGGCGCACCTCGACGAAGCGGATGTCAGCCTGCACCTGCACCGGCAAATCGGCTTGCGCCGACGGTAGTTGCGCGGTCTCGGTCATGTCGGCGCTGGCCCGGCCTTTGACGAACAGCATGGCGCGGTGCGGCTGCGCGGCGCAGTCGGTCCACAGCATCAGGCTGGTGCTGCCTTGGGCCACCGCCGTCAGCAGCACCGCGCGCTCGCCGCTGGGCTGCACATCGGCGACCTTCGGCTCACCCACCGCGGCACGGGTGATCGCCACTGGCAAGCGCAGCTCCTGCTGCAAGCCCTGGTCCAGCTCGATCACCGAGGGCAACTGGCCAAAGGCCGCACAGCCGCTGGCCGCCTGCGCGAAAGGTGCCAGCATGGCCAGGCCGAGCAGCCAGGCACAGGGAAGAACACGCAAAGAACTACGCATGGATCGCATCCTTGCCGGTCAGGGAGTCTTGTTGTTATCGCCGCTCTGCGAGCCACGGATGATCTGCATGGCCGGCGCGCCGGCAGCAGCCATCGCGGCGGAACTGGCCGCGGGCACCTGGGACAATTGGCTGAAGCGGTAGAGCTCGCGCTTGGCGCTGTCCAGCTGCGGGCTGGCGGCCTGGCCGGACCAGTACGCCGCCAAGCGCTGTTCATCGGCGCTGCGCACCGCCAGGCGCAAGGTGCCGGCCTGGGCCGCCAGCATCAGGCGGCTGGCCAGGGCTTCGGGCACCGCCAAGCCAACCGTGCGGGTGGCGTTGCTGTTCAGCGACTGCTGGTCGCGACGGGCCTTCTGCTCCTCGGCGGTCTGTGCCGGCCGGCCATCGTTGGCCAACCCGGTCTGCTGGTCGACGCTGAGCACACGCAGGGCCGGCAGCACCACCTGGGCGGAGGACTGCGGGTTGTTGTTCTCTTCACGCAGGAACAGCAGCACATCGACGAAGTCACCTGGGCGTAGCTGGCCGCCGGCGCCAATCACGTCATCCACGGCCACCGCCACCGCGCGCTCATGGGGGCGAATCATCCGCGCCAACGGGCCACCGGCCTGGAAGCTCGATTCATCCAGCCAACTCCCTGCCGAAAGCGGCCGCGTACTGCTGCGCCCAAGCACCTGATCTAAGCGCTGGAAGGCCCCGGCAGGCACCACTTGCAGTCGGTCTACCAGTACATCCTCTTCGGTCAGCGGGATATTGGCCGGTACCGACCGGCGCACAACGACAATAGGCGAACGCGCAGGCTCGGGGGGCGCGGCAGCTACCACCGGGGCTGGAACGGCGGCCTCGCTGGGGGCCACGGCCGGCGCGGGCGGCAACTCGCTCGGGCGGCTCAGGCGCAGGCCCCAATAACCGGCGAGCAAGGCTGCCAGGAGGAACAGGCCGGCGAGGATCAGGGTCAGGCGACTACTCATTTCCGCTCTCCCTCCATGCCCGCAACCAATGATGGCAAAAGGAAACTATTTCGCTATTGGACGGTAGCTGAGCCGTAATCTTTCGCCATTACCTGTGCCGTTTTTTTCGAGCCATGAAATTGACGCGCTGCCAAAACAGGCACTTGGATTGCCTGATCCGTACCAATACTTTCGAGTTATCACCTTCTTACATTTGCAGCCTGCCACGGCTTGGCGATGCTCTGATGGCAAAGGGGTATCACTCAACAAGCCCCGATTACCGGCGCCCAACGAGCGCGAGGAGAAATGCCATGCTGCTGCTTCAGAAGCTGTTCATCCATTGCAAGGTCTTCCTGCAGAGCAAGGAAGGCGCATCCGGCATCGAGTACGCCGTGATCGCTGCCATGGTGGCGGTGGTGCTGGCCGGTTTCGTCGACCCCATCTCGACCCAGGTCAAAACGATCATGAACACCATCAAGGACGCGATCACCCCCTGATCAGCTGAAGCCAGCATGACCTGTAGTCCCCTGAACAGGAGCCGACCATGCCCACCTCTTCCTTGCGGCAACAGATCCTGCTGGTAGACGACGAGGAAGAGGCGTTGCTGGAGCTGGCCGAGTTGCTGGAGAACGAAGGGTTCAATTGCCACACGGCCGCCTCGGTGAAAGCGGCCCTGCAGCAACTGACCCGACACCCGGACGTGGCGCTGGTGATCACCGACTTGCGCATGCCAGAGGAAAGCGGCATCGGCCTGGTTCGGCGCTTGCGCGAGCACACCGCACGCCAGCACCTGCCCGTGATCGTGATGTCCGGGCATGCCGACATGGACGATGTCAGCGACCTGCTGCGCTTGCAGGTGCTGGACCTGTTTCGCAAACCGATCTATCACGCGCGCCTGCTGGAAACGCTGGACAATCTGTTCCCCAAGCCGTTGATGCAGGCCGTTAAATAGCTGGGACTACACTAGGCCGCTCCCACAAAGAAGTGCGTAGCCTTCTACAACTGATAACTGAAACTCAGGTTCAACCGTGGTCGTCGGTTGAGGCTGTCCAAGGCGATATCCGACATCGGCTTGGCCACCTCCACCGCGACGTTGTAATAGCGCGCATCGCCAAAGCGCAGCCCCAGGGCCGCCGATGACATTTTCGCCTTCCGTACCTCGAGCTCATTGAACCAGGCCCGCGCTGCATCCAGCGCGATATAGGGCTGCACGACCTTGAGCCAGGCGCCCTCGCGCTTGAAGCTGTAGTTGACCTCGTAGGCCAGCCCCCAACCCTTGTCGCCGGAGCCCTGGTCGCTGGGGTAGCCGCGCCCGAAGTTCTGCCCGCCAAACACCGCGCGCTCACTGTCGGGCAGGCTGTCGTTGCTCCAGTAACCCGCCGCCGAGATCACGCCTTGCCAGTGGTCGCCAAAATCGTCGCTCTGCACCCCGGACAAGCGCAGGCGCAGGAAGTCCAGGTCATAGTCAGCGTTGCTCCGCGCACCGAAGTAGTCCAACCCCTGGTACACACCGGCGCTGATGATCCGCAGCCGCCGCGCCTCGGCCTTGCGCCAGTCGCCCTCGAAGGACAGCGCGCGCAGGTCGGTGCGGCTGTCCAACCGCAGTGGAAAACCCACGACCTGGTAGTCGATGCGGTCGTTGACCACGTAGAAGCGCCCCACCACCTCCAGCCATTCGCTGGGCGAAGCAATCAGCGACTGGCTGAGCCCGACCGAATAGCGTTCGTTCTCCCGGTGCTGGGTCAGGTCGATGCCGTTGTCCAGGCGGATGCGCGCCTTGGGATCGCTGCGATAGCGCGAAGCCGACAGCAGCAGGCGCGAGCCCTCGGCGTCGAGGAACTGACTGTAGTCGAGGCGGTAGTAGTGTTCCTTGTCTTCGCCGGGCGGCAGCAGCACGCTGGCACCCAATTGCTCGCCGAAACGGGTCTGCGCATTGCTACTGGCGCCGAGCAACGCCTGCAGGTCGTCGCGGCTGCCATCGTTGAGGTTCATGCTGGTGGTGAACGGCTGGCGTGAAACCTGGGCGACCAGCCGGGTCGCGCCATCGGTGGTGCCGGGCGGCGGCACCTGGGCCTGGAAAGTCACGCCGGGGATGCGCCCGGCCAGGCTGGTGTAGCGCTCGAAGCTCTGCCGGCTCAGCGGGCGTTCGGCCTTGAGCTTGTCGAGCAACTGCTCGAGATAAGCTCGTGCCCCGCCGATCTCGCCGTCGATCTGGACATCGCGGATATAGCCTTCCACCAGCACCACGCGCACCCGGCCATCGGCGAAGTCCTGGGGCGGCAAGTAGGCATAGGACAGCAGGTAGCCATCCTGCTGGTAGCGCTGGGTGAGGCGGCGGGTGACGTCGATCAGTTCGGCCAGGGCAACCTCGCGGCCAATCAGCGGCTGGTAATGCTCGCGCAGCTCGCTCAGCGGATACACCGTCCCCCCTTCGAAGCGCACCTTGCGTACCGCGACCCGGGTGCTCATCAACAAGGGCTGCTGGGCGCTCGGCTGCGTCTGCGGCAGTTGCGCGGCGCCAGCGCCTGGGCGATAGGCGTCCAACGGCAGGTTGGGAGTGGGCAGGCGGCGTTCGGTGTCGTTGCTGTTGAGGAAACTCGGCAGCGGTTCGGCGCCGGCCAGGCCGGCCCAGCTCAGCGCCAACATCGTCACCAGCAATAGACGCATCGGGACACTCCATGATCCTGTGTTGGCAACGGTGCCTGGACGACCCTGCCGCCCAGGCACCTCACCTAGAGCGTAGCCCGTCGCCTCAGCGTTGCCCGCCAGCCAGGGCGCCGGTCACGCCATTGAGTGCGCCGCCCAGCCCGCTGGGTTGCCCTGCGCCGCCATTGACCAGGCTGCCGGCCTGGCCGAGCGTGCCACCAACGGCAGTGACCGTGGTGCCGAGCTGACTCACCACAGGATTGGCCGATGCGCCGGCCAGTTGCGTGCCGAGCGTGCCGACAGCGCCGCCGACCTGATTCAACAACCCCGCCACCGGGGCGCCTGCACCGGTACTGGTGCCGACCTGCTGCGTCACGCTGGCCACCCCGGAAACCACCGGCGCCAGCCCCGTGCCCACTTGCTGGGTCACGGCGGCCAGCGGCGCCCCGGCCGCGGTGTTGGTCAGACCATTGCCGCCCAGCACTGTTCCCAGGCTGGCGACGGTATTGCCGGTTTGTACCGTGCTGGTGCTGATGGCCGCCACCGCCGGATTGCCGGTGCTGCTGGCCAGGCCGCTACCGGCACCGGCCACCACGCCGCCGACGGTTTCCAGCAAGCCGCTGCGTGGGCCGCCGGTAATGGGCGCCAGACCGCTGCTGGTGCTGACGGTGGTGCCGGCATTGGCGACCAGCTGGCCGACGCTGGCCGCCAACGGATTGCCGTTGCCGGCGACCTGCTGGCCAGCCTGGGTCAATGCCCCGCCCACCTGGTTGAGGGTCTGGTTCAGCGGTGCCGCGAGCCCGGTCTGGCGGGTGGCATTCGCTGCCGTGTTCTCCACCAGCGAGACCACCGGCACCACCGCGTCGCTCAGCCCTTGGCTGGTGCCCGCCAACGGGCCACTGCTGCCGATTGGCGTCAGGGTGTCGCCCAGCATGGTCACCGCCTGGCCGACCCGGTCGACGCCCTGCCCGGCGCCCGCGACCACCTGGTTGACCAGCGGCACCTGCTCGACCGGCCCGCTGCTGGCAAGCCCGGCCACGCCCTGGCCCAGGCCAGAGACACCGGTGCCCAAGTCCGCCGTGGCGGCACCGAGCACGCCCACCGTGGTGCCGACGGCATTGTTGCCTGTACCCAGTTGCCCGAGACCATCGCTCAGGCCGCTGCCGACGCTGTTCACGGCAGCGCCGGTGGACGACACCAGCGCGCCCACCCCAGCGCCCAACGAGGTGCTGCCAACGATGGGCAAGCCGCCAATCAGCTGGCCCAGGTTACTGACACCGTCACCGACACCGGAGACGGTATTGCCCAGTTGATCGACCACCTGGCCAGTGACCAGCGGCGCAGTGGTAGACCCACCGCCCGTACCGCCGCCGCCACCACCCGGTGTGGTGCCACCACCTGTTCCACCGCCGGGCGTGGCTCCGCCTGCTGTGCCACCACCGGTACCGGCACTCCCATCACCGGGTGTGGTGCCGCCTGTACCTCCCGAGCCGCCTGAACCATCGCCACTGCCACCGGCCGCCGCAGTGCCATCGGCAGACGAGCCGTCGACCTCGCTGTGGTGTCCACCGCCGCCACTGCTGCAACCTGCCAGGCCCAGCGCCATGATCATCGCCAGCGCCGTGGCGGTTCTGCTCCACGCTTGAGTGTTCATGGGAATGACTCCTGCTGCTCGTGTGGTTGGGTCGACGGCATCGTCGCCCTACGTTCAGCAGTGAAGGCCCGAGGGTTGTAAAGGGGTAGCTCACAAGTTGGTATTAGTACCCAGGTTAGGGCTCCAGACACGGCGAAAAGCGCAGTAGTTTCATAACCTTGCAAAATCGCTCGGGCAACGCTCACCAAGGATATAAACCCATGTCATTAGTACCGCGTCAGGCCTGGGAGCCCCGCCTTGCTGGCGAACACCGGCAACGCCGGTGTCCGGCCCAGCAGCGCCCTACTCGCTGACCTGGAACTCCACCCGCGCCGTTTCGCCGCTGACATCCAGGGCACTGAGCTCGATCCGCCCGGCTTGCTCGAAGCGCACCAGCAGGCTGTCCTGCCCCTGGGTCTCGCCCAACGGCTGGCCATTGACAAACCACCAGCGCTGGCCACCACCGCCCAAGGCCGAAACCCGCAATTGCAACGGCTCGCTGCTGGTCGCCGGGCGGCGCAGGTTGTCGCCGGGGCGCACACCGACAATCGACAACGGCGGCGCGCTGGGCGCCACATGCGGCGGGCAGCTTGGGTCCAGCGCCGGCAAGCGCGCGGCACGCCGCTCCAGGCGCGGCAGCCAGGGCTCCAGCGCTGCTGGCCACAGGGCGATATCGCGGGCTTTGGCGCCGGGGCAACCGGCGTCTACACGCAGCCCCTGCTCGTTGAGCCACACCGTTTCGCGCAGGCCCAAGCCCAACGGCTGGTCGGCCGCCTGCAAGGTCGGCGGGGTGGTGTTGTCGAGGGTCCAGGCAAAACGCTGCCGCCGGCAGTTGTCGTCCTGGCGGTTCATGGGCTGGCCCAGCGGCCAACAGATCGCCGCCACCCCCACCGAGGCCGGTACCGCCGCCACCGGCACCTCGATGCCGCGCTGGCTGTCGCGGTTGCTGAGCAGGTCGTGCACCTGCAGCATCAGCGGCGCCGCCGAGGCCAGGCCGAACTGGCCTGGCACCGGGGTGCCGTCGGGGCGACCGATCCACACGCCAATCAGGTAGCGCGGACCGACGCCCACCGACCAGGCATCGCGAAAGCCATAGCTGGTGCCGGTCTTCCATGCCAGTTGCGGGCGCTGCACCAGCTCGGCATTGGGGTCACGGTCCGGGCGGGCCAGGCCGCTGAGGATGCGCCGGGTGATCCACGCCGAGCCCGGCGACAGCAGGCGGCGCTCGAGCAACGGGTCCTCGGGTTGCAGGCGGATCTTCGCGCTGTGTCCACCCCGGGCGAACGCGGCGTAGCCGCCGACCAGGTCTTCCAGGCGGCTGCCCGCGCCGCCGAGGATCAACGACAGGTTCGGTTCGGCCAGCGGCGGCAACAGCAACGGCATGCCACCCATGCGCATCTGCGCGGCGAAGCGCTTGGGCCCGTAGGCCTCGAGCAGTTGCACCGCGGGCAGGTTGAGCGACAACGCCAGCGCCGAACTGGCCGACACCGGGCCACTGAAGCCCATGGAGAAGTTGCCGGGGCGATAGTCGCCGTAGCGCCGCGGCACATCCTGCAACAGCGACTCGGAATGGATCAGGCCATCGTCCATGGCCATGGCGTAGAGGAACGGCTTGAGGGTCGAGCCGGGCGAGCGCAGGGCATGGATCATGTCCACGTGGCCGAAACGGCGTTGATCGCCGAGGTCGATCGAGCCCAAGTAGGCGCGCACCGCCATGCTCTGGGTTTCCACCACCAACAGTGCCGCCGAGGTGCGCTCGGGCAGGCGCGCGCGCCAGCCCAGCAGCAGGTCCTCAAGTCGCCGTTGCAGGGCAGCATCGATGGTGGTGCGAATCAGCGGCGGGCTGCTCGCAGTGTTCAGCCGCCGCGCCAACAACGGCGCCAGTGCCGGCTCCTGGCGCGGTGCCAGCAACAAAGGTTCTTCACGGGCTTCGGCGATGCGCTGGCTCGGCCATACCTGGTACTCGGCCAGGCGCTGCAGCACCTTGTCGCGGGCCCGTTGGGCACGCGCGGGATGGCGGTCCGGGCGCAGCCGGCTGGGCGCCTGGGGCAGTACGGCGAGCAACGCCGCCTCGGCCGGGGTCAGGTGCCTGGGTGACTTGCCCAGGTATGCCCAGCTGGCCGCCGCCACCCCCTGCAACGTGCCGCCGAACGGCGCGCGGTTGAGGTACAGCTGGAGGATCTCGCGCTTGGACAGGTGCCATTCCAGCTGCGCCGTGCGCCACAGCTGGCGCAGCTTGCCCGGCAGCGTGCGGTCGTGCGGCTCGAGCAAGCGCGCCACCTGCATCGACAACGTGCTGCCACCGGACACCACCCGCCCGCCACGCAGGTTGAGCCAGGCTGCCCGGGCCAGGGCCATGGGGTTGACCCCGGGGTGCTGATAGAACCAGCGGTCCTCGTAGGCGAGCAAGGCCTCCAGGTACAGCGGCGAGACTTCGTCTGGGCTGACCGGATAGCGCCACACGCCGTCGGCATCGGCGAAGCGCCACAACGGCGTGCCGTCCTCGGCCAGGACCACCCGTGCCAGGTCGTCGCCGGGCATCGGCAACGGCCACAAGCGATCGGCCAGCCATACCAGAGCCAGGATCGCCAACAGCGCAATCGCCACACGGCGCAGCGGGCGCGCTAAGCTTGGCATCGGGAACCGAGCGGGCCAGGTGATGGCCAAAGGCTGGATATCACCGATTCGTTCATCAGGAAGCGACTATGCATGTAGAAGGTTTTTTCGAGTGGCTGGGACAGGCGCTGGGGGCGGTGATCCGTTTCATCGTCGATGGCTTGAGCGGGTTGTTCAACCTGCTGGCCAACGCCGGTGGCAATTTCATCGACGGCCTGGCGCGCACGCTGGGCATGGACACCTCGCTGGTCAGCATCCTTGCGCTCATCGTTGGCCTGATGCTGCTGTACTCGGCGGTCCGCGCGTTCATGCGGGCATCGATCATCCTCGGGATCATCTGGGCGCTGCTGGGCTTGTGGGTGTTGAGCTGGGTGGTGCATTGAAAGCTCTGTAGGAGCGGCCTTGCGTCGCGATAGGGCCGCGCAGCGGCCCCGCAAATTTCTGCGTCGACGCTGATACCCCGGGGCTGCTTTGCAGCCCTATCGCGACACAAGGCCGCTCCTACAAAAGGCACATGAACTCAGCGAGCGCGCACCACCATTTCACCTTGGCTTTCGCCAATCGCCTGCAGGTTGGGCCGGTACATCGACTCCACCTGCGGCGGCGGAATGCGATAGCTGCCCGGGGTCACCGCGCGTGCCAGGTACAGCAGGTGGGTAGTGCCGTAGCTGTCGAGCTTGAGTGCGGCCACATAGCGGTCGTCGCGGTACTCCTGGTGCACCACGCTGGCGTTCTGCATCGACTCGCGCCACTGCTTCACCGCGCTGCTGGCGTTGTCCAGGCTGGCCGCGCTCTGCGCCAGATTCTGGTTCTCCAGCTCCAGGCCCGCCGGCAGCAGGTCCACCACCAGGGCGTCCGGCACAGGGGCCTGGGCCTTGAGCGCCAGGTGCACCAGCACCAGGTCGCCACTGCGCAGGTTGCGCACATCCAGGGCCTGGCCGTTCATGCCCAGGTACTCGCGGCGGATCTCCATGCCGTTGCCAGCGGCGGCCGGGGCCTGGCGCGGGTAGCCGGACAAGGTTAGCTGCTGGTACAGGGTCTCGCTGCTTTCGTTCTGCACGGTCAACGGCGCGGCCAACAGTGGGCCTTCGAGCTTCATGCCGGTATCGCCGTTGTTGAATTCACGCACTTCGCCGGCGCTGTCCAGGCGCGCCTTCCAGTTGCCTTCCGGCTTGCCCAGCAGGCCACGGCCGGCGAGGAACAGCGCGTTGCGTTCCTGGGTCGACAGCCAGCGGTTGGCCGCCAGTTCATCGGACAAGGCGAACAGGCGCTGATCGACCTGGTTGCCGGCCAGGTTGTTCTCCTGCAACAGCGCCAGGATCAGCGCCTGGTCGCGTAGCGCGCTGCCGTAGTCGGCCATCCAGCCCTTGCCGCGGCTGACCGCGAGGCCTGCCTGCAGGGCCTGCTGCGAGCGGGTCTTGTCGCCCATCTTGTCCAGCGCTACCGCCAGTTGCACCAGCGGTAGGCCGGAGCGGGCGTCGGCGCGGCGTTCGAACAGGCTGCGCAGGGCACCCAGCGGCGCCTGTTGGCTGCGCGCCAGCACCAGCCCGGCATAGGCCTGCACGGCGAAGCGGGTATGCTCGGCGTTGTCGCTGTAGTCGACCTCGATCAGGTTGCGTTCCTGCACGTAGCGCAGCAAGCGCTCGCTGGCCTTCTTCACGACTTCGGCCGGTACACCGTAGCCCTGCTCACGGGCACGCAGCAGGAAGTCGGTGACATAGGCGCTCAGCCAGTACTCTTCCTCGCTGTCCGAGCTCCACAGGCCGAAGCTGCCGTTGTAGCGCTGCATGCCCAGCAGGTGCTCGATGCCCATCTCGATCTTGCGCTTGCGCACCTCGGCCGGTTCGCCCTTGATGCCCAGGCGTTTGAGGCTGTCGGCATCGGCGTACAGCGATGGGTACAAACCGCTGGTGGTCTGTTCCAGGCAGCCGTAGGGATAGGCCTCGAGGGCACGAATTTGCTCGGCGAGGTTCAGTGGCGGGCGGCTCGACAGCGCCAGGCTGGCCTCGAGGCCGGCCGGCTCGAACTCGGCCAGGTCGCTGTCCGGCAGGCTCCAGGGCTGGTCCTTCAGGGCCACGCGATAGTGCTTGAGCATGGCCGGATAGGCCGGGCGCACGCCCAAGGTCCATTCACGTTCGAAGGCAGTGCCCGGCTCGCCCGGCAGTTGCAAGCCATCGACCCGTACCCGCACCTTGCCCTGGCCCAGGCCGCCCTGGGCCAGCACCGGGATCAGCAAGGTGCTGCGCTGACCCTCGGCCAGGGTGACATTCTGCTGCGCGCCACCGACCAGGCTCAGCTGGCCTTCGCCAGCCAGTTGCACGCTCAGTTGCTGGGCGCGCCCGGACAGGTTGGCCAGGTCCAGCGCCAGGTTGGTGCGGTCGCCACCGGCAAGGAAGCGCGGCGCCGACAGCTCGGCGATCAACGGCGCGGCAACCACCGTCTTGCCCTCGGCCATGCCGAAGTGTTCCTCGGTCCAGGCCTGGGCCATCAGCCGCAGTTCGCCGTTGAAATCGGGGATCTCGACTGTGGCTTGCCCTTGGCCCTGGTCATCCAGGGTCACCGGCACGCTCTGCTGGGCGACGATGGTCACCGTGGTGTTGGGGCGCTTGCCACCCTTGGCCATGGCGGCATCGCCGCCGAACGCCAGGCTGGCCAGGCGCCCCTGCCCGGCTTCGATCAGTTGCCCGTAGATGTCCAGTTGGTCAGCGCCATAGGCCTTGCGCCCGAACAGGCTGGCGAACGGGTCGGGGGTCTTGAAGTCGGTGATATTGAGGATGCCCACGTCCACGGCGGACAGCAGCACGTGGATCTGCTTGGGCACGCTGCCATCGGCGTTGGCGGCCTTGAACTTCACCGTCAGCGGCTGCTTGGGACGCATCTTCTCCGGCGCCTGCAAGGTCACGGCGAGCTTGCGCTCGGCGCGGTTCAGCGGCAGGTGCAGCACGCCCACGGCGCGCTTGGGCGTGGCATTGGCCTTGCGCTCGCCCGGGCGAATCACCAGGGCGCTGATGTACAGGTCGTGACGTGTCCACTTCTTGTCCAGTTCGACCTCGAAGGTCTTGCCCTCGGCGGGCACCTCGATCTCCTGCCACCACAGCGGGCCATCGGCGGACTCGACCATCAGGTAGCCCGTGCCGGCGGCCGGCGGGGTGACGGTGACCTTGGCGGTGGCACCGTCGGCGTAGGCCGGTTTGTCCAGGGCGATCTTCACCTGGTCGGGGCGCACGGCGCCGCCCTCGGCGTTGTCCTGGGCGCGGTAGCCGGCCCAGAAGCGCGCGCTGGAAACCAGTCCGGTCTGCGGATCTTCCACCTCGACGCGGTACGGGCCCCACTCGACCTGGAAGCTCAGCTTGGCGGTGGAGCCGGCCTTCACGCTGATGGTTTCTTCAGCCTGGGTGAGAAACTTCTCGTTGTAGTTGTAGCTCCAGCCGTCGCCCTGCGAGTAGTTCCAGTAGTAGTCGCGGCGCTCGCGGATCAGCCGTACCTTCAGGTTGTCGGCGGCGAGCTTCTTGCCGTTGCGGTCGGCGACCAGGAACTCGAACTGCACCGGAGCGTCACTGTCGGTTTCCTCGCCGTCGAACAGGCCGCGCAGGCCTGGCAGACGGTCGGCAGGCCAGATCGGCTGTTCCAGGCGGCGGGTGATTGGCCGGCCACCGGACTCTTGCAGGCTGGCCTGCACGGTCAGTTGCAAAGGCGAACGGGCTTCGCTCCAGCGGCTCTCGATATCGATGCGCGCCTTGCCGTTCTGGTCGAGGGTGATTTCGTCGAGTTCCAGGTCCTGGTTCAGCTCGGTCTCGGTGACCGCGCCGAACTGGTAACCCGGCAGCGCCGGCACCGCTTCGCGCAGCGGACGCAGGTAAGCCTGGCCGCTGAGGCGATTGCCGGCGGCCGGCGCGCCATAGAGGTAGCGGCCATTGACCTGGATGCTGGCGGTCTGTTCCGGCGTCAGCGGCGCGGCGCTGCCCTTGAGCTCCAGCGCCAGGCGCTCGGGGAGGAAGTCCTCGACGAGGAATTCGTAGACCTGTTTGCGACCCCCGCCCAAGTCGAGCAGCAGTTGCCAGCGGCCGGTCGGGGCCTCAGTGGCCAGTTGCAACTGGTATTGGAACAGGCCGTTCTGGTCGGCTTCCCAGACGAACTTGCGGCTGACCTGCTCGTCCGGGCGGCGTACTTCCACGGTCACCGGCTGGGCCTTGACCGGCTTGCCGTCCTGGTCGCGCAGCAGGCCGTTGAGCAGCACCGTCTCGCCCGGGCGATACAGGTCACGCGGGCCGAAGATGAAGAACTGCAAAGGGTTGGCCTGCGGCCCGGTGATGTCGAACTCGGCCAGGTCCAGGGCCGCGGTGTTCAGGCGCAGCAGGGTGGTGTGCACGCCCTGGGTGGCGATCAGGGTGTCGGCCTTGGCGGTGATCGGCAACTGCGCGTGGCCGTCGCCGTCGGTCTTGGCCTGGGCCAGCAGCTTGCCCTTGTCGTCATGCAGCTCGAGGTTGACACCGTTGAGCGCCTTGCCGCCCTCGAGGGCCTGCGTGAACACATCGAGGCGGTCGCGGTATCGGTGGGCGGACACGCCGATATCGCTGAGGGTGAACAGGGTCGCCGGCTGCGAGTAGTCATAGGTGCCGGATGCACGCATCACCGCCAGGTAGACACCCGGCTCTTGCAAAGGCTTGATCCCGGCGATCGGCAGCAGCACGGTCTCGCGGGTGTTGCGCGCCGGGTTGAGGTCGAAGCGGCCGCTGTAGACCAGCTCGGCCATGTCCAGGGTTTCCCTGGACTGGTAGTAGTACAGGCTGGCGTTGCGGCCCCAGTTGACCAGGAAGGTCGAGAGCATCTCGGGCTTGACCCGGAAGAACTCGACATCGACCTTATCGACGTTCAGGGCGATCACCGGCAGGCCTTCGGCCAGGCGCGTGGGTAGCAACGAGCCGCGGCTGGCAAAGCCCACGGTAGGTTGCATGTCACGGGTTTCGAAGCGGCTGACCGATTCGGCCGCGAGCGTGTTGCCGTTGACCGACAGCAGGCCCTTGTCGATGGTCAGGACCATCTTGCGCTGCGGTTCGAGGTGGCGCAGGCGCAGTTCCATCTGGTTGTCGGAGAGTTCCCAGGCGCCATCGACCTTGCCCTTGACGGTATCGACCAGGTGCAGCCTGGCGGCGAAGTCCTGGTTGGCATCCAGCGGCGCGGAGACGCTGACCGACAGGGTGCTGGCTCCGTCGAGCTGGACTTCCGAGACATCCAGCACGGTCAGCTCGCGACCGGCGTAGCGCTTGGCGAGTACGGCGGGGTCTTCGCGCTTGGCGGTCTTGGTTTCGGCGGGCGCGACGGCAGTGGCGGCGTCGGCCGGCGCCGCTGGCTTGTCCGGCGTGGAGGAATCACAGGCACTGAGCAAGGCCAGCGCGCAGGCCAGCAACAATCCTTTGTTGAGCATTTGAGTGGGAACTCTTCGGCAGCGTGTACATGAGGAGGGGCAACTATAGCGCAACGGCTGCTGGCTTACCTGGCGATGCGCGGCAAGTGAGACCCTGTTCGCGCGGATTGGTTGCCGGGTCGGTACAATCGTTTTGCAATCGCGGGGCAAGCCCGCTCCCACGCCCCACGATTACCCTGCTGGAGCCTGCATGTCGTCACTGTCCACCGCCTGGCGCGACCGCCTCACCCACCGCAAGGTCTGGGCCCTGGCTGCGCCGATGATCCTGTCCAACATCTCGGTGCCACTGGTGGCGCTGGTCGACAGCACGGTGATCGGCCACTTGCCCCATGCCCACCAACTGGGCGCGGTGGCGGTGGGCGCCACGCTGTTCACCTTCATGGTCGGGCTGCTGGGTTTCCTGCGTATGGGTTCCACCGGCTTTGCCGCCCAGGCCGCCGGCCGCGCCGATGGCGCCGCGCTGCGCCAGGTGCTGGCCCAGGGGCTGCTACTGGCGTTCGGCCTGGCCGTGCTGATCGGCCTGCTCGCCCTGCCCTTCAGCCAGCTCGCCCTGCACGCCATGCAGCCGAGCGAGGCGCTGCAGGCATCGACCGAAGCCTTTTTCCACACCCGCCTGCTCGGCCTGCCGGCGGCGCTGGCCAGCTATGCCCTGGTCGGCTGGTTCCTCGGCACCCAGAACGCCCGGGCGCCGCTGGCCATCCTGTTGACCACCAACCTGTTGAACATTGCCTTGAACCTGTGGTTCGTGCTCGGTCTGGATTGGGGCGTGGTCGGTTCGGCGCGGGCCTCGGTGATCGCCGAATGGAGCGCCGCGCTGCTCGGCCTGGCCCTCACCCGTCCGGCGCTGCGCGCCTACCCCGGGCATGCCGCCTGGGCCGCGCTCAAGCGCTGGCAGGCCTGGCGCCCGCTGCTGGCGGTCAACCGCGATATCTTCCTGCGCAGCCTGGCGCTGCAACTGGTGTTCCTGCTGCTGACCGTGCAAGGCGCGCGCCTGGGCGAGGCCACGGTGGCGGCCAACGCCCTGCTGCTCAATGGCCTGCTGCTCACCGCCTATGCCCTCGACGGCCTGGCCCATGCGGTCGAGGCCCTGTGCGGCCATGCCATCGGCGCCCGCGATCGCCAGTCGTTGCGGCGTACATTAGTGGTGGCCTGTGGCTGGTCGCTGATCGTAAGCCTGGGGTTCGCGGTGCTGTTCGTGCTGGGCGGGCACGTATTCATCGATATGCAGACCGACATCGCCAGCGTGCGCGCGGCGGCGTATCCCTTCCTGCCTTACCTGGCGCTGCTGCCGTTGGTGGCGGTATGGAGCTACCTGCTCGATGGGCTGTTCATCGGCGCGACGCGGGCGCGGGAGATGCGCAATGCGATGCTGGTGTCGGTGGTGATCGCGTTGCCTGTGGCGGTTGTCATGCGTGGGTTCGGCAACCATGGGTTGTGGTTGGCGTTTCTGGGGTTCATGGCGTTGCGGGCGGGGACGCTGGGATGGGTCGGGTGGCGGTTGCAGCAGCGAGATCGTTGGGTTCGGTGAAGCAGGGGGCGCGTTGCGGCCCTTTCGCGACACAAGACCGTACCCACAGGAGATCGCGGTCGTCTGTAGGAGCGGCCTTGTGTCGCGAAATGAGGGCGCAGCCCTCACCAGCTGACTCACAGCCAAACACAATCCCAATGTGAATACTCGCCAGCACGCCGTACCAGCCCGGCACGAATAGGATTGGCGATGATGTAGCGGGCAGCGGCCTTGACGTCTTCATCTCGACGCAAAGCCCGATCATGATAACCGGGCTGCCAGACACGTTGACGATCCGTTCCGGCACGAAAGAGTGCGCAACTGCTTCTGGATTTGAACGCACGCATCAGACTGCTCAAACTGCCTTGTCTGAGTTCGACCAGCCAGTGCAGGTGATCAGGCATGAGTACCCAAGCCAAGGACTGGCAAGTGCCCTCCTGCTCGCTCAAGCGCAGTTGCTGGATAACTGCCCTGGCAAAGCGCAGGTGAGCGAACAGTGGCGCGCGATTGCGGGTAGTGGTCGTAAGCAGGTATGAACGACCAGCCTCTGAAAAGCGTCCAATGCGCAGGCGGTGGTTGCCTTGATGCTCCATGCGTCACTCCTTTGAACCTTGCATTCAAAGGTAGCCGCATGGGGGGGCAGCTTTAGAAGAAAGCGTTTCAGATTGTGAGTTTGCTAAGGCCCTTTCGCGGCACAAGGCCGCTCCTACAGGGGTATGCATTCTCCCTGTAGGAGCGGCCTTGTGCCGCGAAAGGGCCGCAAAGCGGCCCCGGGGATTACGAAGACAGGTACGAAGACCGAGTCAACCCAAGGCGCAACGCATCAAGGAACTGCGTACGCTCGCGCGCGCTGATCTTGGCGCTGGCGACCTTGTCGCGATAGTGGGTCATCAACTCCTCCGGCGACAGGTGCACGTAACGCAGCATGTCCTCGATGGTGTCGTGGGTCTCGATACCGGCGTGGTACACGCTGCCATCGGCGTTCTGGTAGATGTTCACCGAGTCGGTGTCGCCGAACAGGTTGTGCATGTCGCCGAGGATTTCCTGGTAGGCGCCGACCAGGAACACACCCAGCAGGTAGTCCTCGCCTTCCTTGACCGCATGCACCGGCATGCTGGTCTCGATGCTCTGCTCGTCGACGTACTGGTTGATCTTGCCGTCGGAGTCGCAGGTCAGGTCCTGCAGCACTGCCCGACGCATCGGTTCTTCGTCCAGGCGGTGCAGCGGGATGATCGGCAGCACCTGGCCGATGGCCCAGGTGTCCGGCAGGCTCTGGAACACCGAGAAGTTGCAGATGTACTTGTCGGCCAGCTTGTCGTTGAGCTCGTCCAGCACCTGGCGGTGCGAGCGCTGGCGGGCCTTCAGCGAGTTATGCAGGCGCCGGCACACGGCGAAGTAGCACTGCTCGGCCAGGGCCTTCTCGGCCAGGGTCAGCTTGCCGTCGGCATACTGCGCGGCCACGTCGCCCATGTAGTGGGTGGCGCGCCAGTAGGTCTCGGTGACCATCTCGATATCGGTCGGGCCGAGCAGGTCGGCCAGCCACTGCACGGTCTCGGGCAGGCTTTCCTTGTTTTCGATGGTCGGCACTTCGTCGTTGTGGCTCTCGACGTCGGTCACCTGGATCACCAGCATGGCATGGTGCGCGGTCAACGAGCGGCCACTCTCGGAGAAGATGTGCGGGTGCGGCAGGCCCTGCGCATCGCAGAACTCCTTGAGCATCCCAACCACCACACCGGCGTAGTCGTCCATGTCGTAGTTGATCGAGCTGGCATTGCGCGAGTGGGTACCGTCGTAGTCCACGCCCAGGCCGCCGCCGACGTCAATATGGTCGACCGGCAGGCCCAGGGCGCGCAGCTCGCCGTAGTAACGGATGGCTTCCTTGAACCCGTGCTGGTAGTCGGCCAGGTTGGCGATCTGCGAGCCCATGTGGAAGTGCAGCAGGCGGATGCCCTGGTCCAGGCCCGCGTCACGGAAGCGCTGCACCACCGAGATCAGCTGGGCGGCGGACAAGCCGAACTTGGACTTCTCGCCCCCGGTGTCGGCCCATTTGCTCGAGGCCAGCGACGACAGGCGCACGCGCAGGCCCACCTGCGGCTTGACCTTGAGGTCAGCGGCTTCCTCGATCACCAGGGCGACTTCGGATTCCTTCTCGATGACGATGAACACATTGTGGCCGAGCTTCTGGCCCATCAGCGCCAGGCGAATGAACTCACGGTCCTTGTAGCCGTTGCAGACGATGGTGCCGCCTTTCGGCGCCAGCGCCAGCACCGCCAGCAGCTCGGGCTTGGAGCCGGCTTCCAGGCCGATGGAGACGTTCTGGGTGGCGATGATGTTCTCCACCACCGCCTCTTGCTGGTTGACCTTGATCGGGTACAGCGCGGTGTACTGGCTCTGGTATTCAAGGCGCGCGATGTTGGCGTCGAAGGCACCGGTCAGCTGGCGCACGCGGTCCTGCAGGATGTCCGGAAAACGCACCAGCAGCGGCAGCGACAGGCCGCTCTGGCGCAACTCCTGGACCTGCTCGAAGAGGTCGATCGGCGCGCTGGCCGGTCCGTTGGGGCGCACTTCGACGCGCCCGGCTTCATTGATGGCGAAATAACCCGCGCCCCAATGGCGGATGCCGTAAACACTGCGGCTATCGGCCACGGTCCATTGGCTACCATCGTCTTTGCGTGTGCGTCGTACGGACATTCAAGTCCCCTGTATGAAAAGTCGAAACACTGCCCCACCTCGGGGCGCTGGCAGTGTAAATACTGAAAATGACGATTCTTCCGTGTCAGGCATAGACCCTGCCCACGGGAACGAGTTTAGAAAGCGCTGGGCAAAAAATCGCGCAGCTACACTCAGCCGCCGGATTTCTTCGCCTTGAAACCCTGCTTGATCAGCTCGGCGAGCAGCAGCTCGACGTGATCGCCCTGGATTTCAATGACCCCATCCTTGAGCGCGCCGCCGGTGCCGCAACGACGCTTGAGCGTGCTGGCGAGCTCCTTGAGCGGTTCCAGGGCCAGGGGGACGCCCGTGATGGTGGTCACGGTCTTGCCGCCACGGCCTTTGCTTTCACGGCGCACGCGGGCAATGCCATCCCCCTCGGGGATGACCTGCTGCTTGCAGATACAGTCGTCCACCGGTTTGCTGCAGTCGGGACAGTGCCGACCGGCATCGGTGGAAAAGACGAGACCGCCCAGGGCGGAAAAGGAAGAAGCTTTCTTGGCCACTTTTGTTCCTCTGTGCCGAGGACAAAAAACTGGTCGGCGGGAGCCGACCGCGAAGCCCCACTCTGGCAGGGGCGGCGCTACTGCCGCAAGGTTGTGCGACATCCCGAAAAGGGCGCGCAGTGTAACGATAAAACCGGCGCTTGCTAAGTACAGGAATGCGCCAATTTACCAATGTTTTGCGACCTCGCGGCCATTGTTCGCCGGCAAGCCGGCTCCTACGGGGTCATCATGCGCCGTAGGAGCCGGCTTGCCGGCGAACAGGCCGGGCACCATCACCCATGGCTGGCCTTGTAGCGCTGCAACGCCGCCAACGAATCCGGGCAGTACGCAAGCTTCGCGCTCTCCTGCTCGGCCTGCTCCATGCTGATGAACCTGGCCTCGCTGACCTCTTCCGGCTGCAAGCACAACGGCCCGTCCCACACGGCCGAGAACACCGCGCACCACAGCCGGTTGTCGGGTTGCTCGAAGTAGAAGGTCTCGTGGAAACGCAGCTCGACGCCGCTCACGCCCAGCTCCTCCTCGAGCTCGCGGGCGGCGGAGGCGGCATAGCCTTCACCAACCCCGACCATCCCCCCCGCTGCCACATCCCAGTAACCGGGATACAGCGCCTTGCTCAGGGTGCGCCGGTGCACGCACAAGTCGCCCGCGCTGTTGAACAGCAGGATGAAGGTGCAGCGCCCGATCAGGCCGCGCTCGCGCAATTCGGCCCGTGGCAGGGCGCCGAGTGGTTGGTCATGCTCATCGACCCAGGCCACCAGCTCGGCGTCGGAGGCCGCGCGGTGCGCGACCTCGGCGGGACTGACCGGCATATCAGCCCTGGGACAGCAGCTGGCGCAGGTCGATGACCGCGGCGTTGGCCCGGGAGATGTAGTTGGCCATCACCAGCGAGTGGTTGGCCCACATGCCGAAGCCGCTGCCATTGAGCACCATCGGGCTCCACAGCGCTTCCTGCGAGGCTTCCAGCTCGCGGATGATCTGCCGCACGCTGACCGTGGCGTTCTTCTTCGCCAGCACGTCGGCGAAGTCCACCTCGATGGCGCGCAGCAGATGCGACAGCGCCCAGGCCTGGCCACGGGCCTCGTAGAACACGTTGTCGATCTGCAGCCATGGAGTCTCGACCACTTCCTCGTCGACCTGCGGCGCCTGGCCCGGGGCCACGGACTCGGTCTTGAGGGTGTTGTTCAGCTTGACCCGGCCGACGCTGGCCGACAGGCGCTGCGACAGCGAGCCCAGGCGAGTGGCGACGTCACCCAGCCAGTTGTTCAGGTTGTCGGCGCGAGTATAGAAGATCGCGCCCTGGTCGCCCTTGGCCAGGCGAGTCTGGTAGCGGGTCAGCGATTTGATGCCTTCTTCGAACTCCGACTCGCTCGAGGGCAGGATCCAGCTCTTGTTGTCGAAGTTGAAGCGCGGCTCGGCCTTGGCCAGGTCGGCGTCCTCGGTGGACTGCGACTGCGAACGGGCGAAGTCCTTGCGCAGGGCACGAGACAGGTCGCGCACCTGGACCAGCACGCCATACTCCCAGCTCGGCATGTTGTCCATCCACAGGCCCGGCGGGAAACGGTCGTTGGAAATATAGCCACCAGGCTTGTCGAGCAGGGTGCTGGCCACGGTCTTGAGGGTCTCGACGGTGGTATAGCCAATCACCATCTGCTGGCCGTTGCGTTCGGCGGCGGCCTGGGCGTTGTTCTGCACCGGGAACAGCGCCGGCTCCTGGCTCCAGTACCAACCCAGGCCGATGCACACCAGCAGGTACAGGCCGATCAACGTACCCAGGGCACGGCTCCACAGGCCGCCCAGATAGCTGCGGGTGGCGGCGCCACGGGTGTCGACCCGCTCACGGGGTTCGGCCTTGGCCTCGCGGTTTTTCCAATCCAGCATGGCAATTGTCCTTGATCAATCACGACGGTTAGGGGCTTGGACCACAGGCGTACGCCAGGGTGCCACGGCAAGCCCGCGTGGAAGCACTATAAAGCAGACGTCGCCATTCGTATAAGCGACCATCAGGTCAGCAACTGAATAATAATTCCGTAAACACTTTGTTGACCCCAGGCACTCGCTTGCCAGAAAGCAGTGCTAGCATAGAGCCATCATCGAACCTGCACCCTCCCCCCTATAAGTAGTCAGGACATGACCCAGCCAGCCGAGCCCAGCCACGAACGCCTCAAGCAGCATTTTGCCCAGCGGGTGATCCACCAGGCCCGGCAGATCCTGGAAATCTGGCAGCGCCTGCAACGTGGCGAGTGGTCCAGCGGCGGCCTGGGCGAGCTGTGCGAGGCCAACCTGCGCCTGCAACGCTACGCCGAACGCTTCGAACAGCCCGAGCACGGCAGCCTGTCGCTGGCCATCGGCCAGACCCTGCGCGCCATCGAAGCCAACAGCGCGCGGCTCAACTCGGAGCTGATCAGCGAACTCAACCGCCTGATGCAGCGCCTGTCGCGCACCGGCCTGCGCAAGGGCGACCAGCTCGACAACGTGCCCCTGCCACCGCTGCGCAAGCCGGTGTATATCGTCCTGCAGGACCACGAGCGCGCCGAGCGCCTGGCCCAGCAGCTGGAGTTCTTTGGCCTGAGCGTGCAGGCGCTGTGCAGCGCCGAGGCGTTCCAGGCCTCGATGAGCGAACGCCTGCCGTCGGCCATAGTGATGGACGTCGACTTCACCGGCGCCGGCCTCGGCCTGCACTTGGCGGCCCAGGCCCAGCAGGGGCTGGAACTGCACATCCCGCTGCTGTTCTTCAGCCTCCACGAAACCGACACCCCGACCCGCCTGGCCGCCGTGCGCGCCGGCGGCCAGGAATTCCTCACCGGCGCCCTGGATGCTTCCAGCCTGCTGGAAAAACTCGAGCTGCTGACCAGCGCCACCCAGTACGAGCCGTTTCGCGTGCTGGTGATAGACGACTCCCGCGCCCAGGCCCTGCACACCGAGCGCCTGCTCAACAGCGCCGGGATCATCACCCGCACGCTCACCGAGCCGATCCGCACCATGAGCGAGCTGGCGGACTTCCAGCCCGACCTGATCATCCTCGACATGTACATGCCCGCCTGCACCGGCACGGAGCTGGCCAAGGTGATCCGCCACAACGACCGCTACGTCAGCGTGCCGATCATCTACCTGTCGGCCGAGGACGACCTGGACAAGCAGCTCGATGCCATGAGCGAAGGCGGCGACGACTTCCTCACCAAGCCGATCCGCGCCCGCCACCTGGTCACCACCGTGCGCAACCGCGCCGCCCGCGCCCGCCATCTCAAGGCGCGGATGGTCCGCGATAGCCTTACCGGGCTGTACAACCACACCCATATCCTGCAATTGCTCGAGGATTGCAGCTTCCGCGCCCGGCGCGAAGCGCAGCCATTGAGTTTCGCCATGCTCGATATTGACCACTTCAAGAAGATCAACGACCGCCATGGCCACCCCATGGGCGACCGGGTGATCAAGAGCCTGGCATTGTTCCTCAAGCAGCGCTTGCGCAAGACCGACTTCATCGGCCGCTACGGCGGCGAGGAGTTCGCCATCGTCATGCCCAATACCGGGCTTGCAGCCGCGCACAAGGTGCTCGACGAAATCCGCCGGCGCTTTGCCGAGATCCACTACCCGGCGCAACCCCATGACCTGCAATGCACCTTCAGCGCCGGGGTGGTGCAACTGGATGACGCGCTCGATGCCCTGACCATGGCCAGCGCCGCGGACGAGGCGCTGTACCGGGCCAAGCATGCCGGGCGCAATTGCGTGGTCAGGGTCGAGCCTTAGCCGCCGACACGGGCCGGTGTGTGTGTGTATATGTAGGAGCGGCCTTGCGCCGCGAAAGGGCCGCGAGGCGGCCCCGGCAATTTCTGCCTGGTAGCTGAAATCCAGGGGCTGCTGCGCAGCCCTTTCGCGGCACAAGGCCGCTCCTACAGACAGCAACCGGCTAACAATACCGGCACTGTGCCACTTTTTTATCGCGCCAAGCTGCCGTCGTCATCACGTCGTCACAAAACGGCAATAACTTCAGGCGCCTCCCCCCGCAGGAAGTTCGCGGCTATGCGCCTGAAGTGGCTGACCAATTTCAACACCCTGTTGCTGGTGACCGTGTGTATCGCCCTGGGCGCGACCCTGTGGTGGTCGCAACGCGCCCTGGAACGCCCCTACCAGTTGATGGAGCGCTACCTGGGCTTGTCGCAACAGTTCCAGAACGACACCGCGCGCAACGTCCAGGCATACCTGGCCAGCGGCGATGCCCTGCGCCATTCCGCGGCAGTGCAAGCCACCCAGCAGCTCCAGGGGGCATTGGCGGACTGGCCCGAGGACCTTTCGGCCAAGCTGCGCCCGAGCCTGGACAGCCTGCAGGCCTTCACCGGCAACGAACTGCTCGCCGCCGGCAAGCTGGCAGGCGACCCGCAAGCCCTGTTGCTGCAGGCCGAACGTGAATTGGGAGCGAACTTCGAACAGCTGTCGGCTTACGCCCGCGACAGCGGCAGCAGCGATGCCGCCCGCTACCAGGCGCCGCTGCTCGACGCCGCGGTGCACCTGGGTCGGCTGGCGCTGGCCCGTGACAAGCTGGTCAACAGCGGGCGCGCGGAACTGGCCGACGAAGTCGAGCGCGAGCTGCAACCGATCCGCGCCCAGGCCCAGGTGATCGACGCCCTACCCTTGCTGGGCGTGACCCGCGCCGCCGAGTCCAATGCCGACGACTTCGCCGCCATGATGGGCCTGCAATCCCAGGCCAGCGAGCAGCAGGAGGACGTCGCCGTCGGCCTCAAGCGCGAACTGCAGAGCCTGCTGGGCCGCTACCCCGCCGAACTGCAGCGCACCCGCGAGCAGATCGAGCGCCGCGCCGCCCTGGCCGCCAGCACCGGCGAGCGCCTGGAGGCCGTGCAACACGCCATCGCCGGCCTGGAGCCGCAGGTACGCGCCCAGCACGGCAAGATCGCCGCAGAGGTGCGCATCATGCAGGGCCTGATGATCGGCCTGATCCTGCTCATCGCCCTGCTCATCGACACCCTGCAACGGCGCCTGGCCCGCACCCTGACCGGCCTGGCGCCGGCGCTGTCGCGCTGGGCCGAGGGCGACTTCGCCCATGCCATCGACCTGGGCCGGACCAACCGCGAGCTGCATGACATCGAGGAATCGCTCAACCGCCTGCGCCAGTACCTGGTGGAGCTGGTCGGCACCCTGCGCCGCAACGCCGAACAGGTGGCCGGCAGCAGCCGCGCCCTGGCGGGCATGAGCAGCGCCTTGCACGACGGCGCCGAACGCCAGGCCGGCGACACCGCGCAGATCCGCGACGCCCTGGGCGAGCTGGAGGCGACCATCCAGCAGGTGGCCGGCGACGCCAGCGCCGCCGCCGACGCCAGCCGCGATGCCGGCCAGGCCGTCGAACGGGGCCAGACGGTGATCGGCCAGAGCCTGTCCGGCCTGCGCGCCCTGGTCGACGAGGTGCAGGGCAATGCGCGCATGATCGAACAACTGGCCGAGGAATCGGCCACCATCGGCGGCGTGCTCACGGTGATCCGCGCGATCGCCGAGCAGACCAACCTGCTGGCGCTCAACGCCGCCATCGAGGCCGCCCGGGCTGGCGAAATGGGCCGCGGCTTCGCCGTGGTCGCCGATGAAGTACGCTCGCTGGCCCAGCGCACCACCGGCGCCACCGGCGAGATCCAGGCCCTGATCGACCGCCTGCAACAGGCCGCACGCGACTCGGTGGACGGCATGCGCACGCAGCTGGAGCATGCCGAGGCCACCGCCAGCCAGGCGCAGTCGGCCGATGGCGCGCTGGAGGCGATCGTCAACGCCATCGGCACTATCGCCGGGACCGCGCTGCGCATCGCCGAGGTGACCGCCCAGCAAACCGGCGCGGTGAGCGAGATTCGCGATCACAGCGAGCGCATTCACGCGCTGGGCGAGGACAACCTGCAACGCATCGGCGAAGGACGCCAGCAGGGCGAGCAGTTGCTCAAGCTGGGGGGCGAGTTGAATACGGCAGTGCGGGCGTTCAGGCTATGACATCGGCATGGCCTGGATTGCGAGGGCTCTGCCCTCGATCGCGACACAAGGCCGCTCCTACAGGAAACCGCGCTCCCCTGTAGAAGCGGCCTTGTGTCGCGATGGGCCGCGCAGCGGCCCCAATTTCGGCCAACTCCGCTATCATGCCGCCAGGTTCCACCTCGCGAGTCCGTCATGCGCCGCCTGTTTTTCCTGTTGTTCCTGCTGCTGGCCAGCCCCGTGTTCGCCACGGGCCTGCTCGACAACCGCCCCAGCGCCACCCTCGGCGCCGTCAGCAACAGCGCCGAATTCCTGCCGGTGCACGAGGCCTTCAAGCTCAGCCTGGTCCAGGCCGACGCCCACACCGTCAAGCTGCGCTTCGTCGCCACCGACGGCTACTACCTGTACCGCCACCGCTTGCAGTTCCGCACGGAACCGGCAGACATCAAGCTGGGCACGCCACACATCCCCGCGGGCGAAGCCAAGCACGACGAGTTCTTCGGCGATGTCGAGGTCTACCACGGCGTGCTCGACATCGAGCTGCCGCGCAACGACCCGCGCGCCTTCACCTTGCTGGTGGGCTACCAGGGCTGCGCCGACAAGGGCCTGTGCTACCCGCCGCAAACCGAGCGGCTGGGCATCGGCGGCGACGGCCCGGCGCAGCCGGGCGGCGCCGAGCAGGGCTGGAGCTGGAAATCCCTGGCGCTGTTCTTCCTCGCCGGGGTCGGCCTGACCTTCACCCCCTGCGTGCTGCCCATGCTGCCGATCCTCTCGGGCGTGGTCCTGCGCGGCCAGGTCGGCGGCCTGCGCGGCTTGTCGCTGTCGCTGGCATACGTGCTGCCGATGGCCGCCAGCTTCGCCGTGCTCGGCGCGCTGATGGGGCTGTTCGGCGCCGGCCTGAACCTGCAGGCACGGCTGCAGTCGGCCTGGGTGCTGGTGCCGTTCGCGGCGTTCTTCGTGCTGTTCGCCCTGGCCATGTTCGGCCTGTTCGAGATCAAGCTGCCCCAGGCCCTGAGCACCCGCCTGGACAAGGTCGCCAACCGCACCCAAGGCGGTTCGCTGCTGGGCGCGGCGATCCTCGGCGTATTGTCCAGCCTGTTGGTGTCGCCTTGCGTGTCGGCACCGCTGGCCGGCGCGCTGCTGTACATCAGCGCCAGCGGCGATGCCCTCGGCGGCGCGCTCAAGCTGTTCGCTCTGGGCCTGGGCATGGGCGCCCCGCTGCTGCTGGTGGCGACCGGTGGCGCGGCCTGGCTGCCCAGGAGCGGCCCGTGGATGAATACCGTCAAGAACGCCATCGGCGTGCTGCTGCTGGGCCTGGCCATCGGCCTGCTCAGCCGGGTGCTGCCAGGGCCGGTCACGCTGCTGCTGATCGGCCTGCTGGCCGCCGGCGTGGCGCTGTTCCTCGGCGCCCTGGAATTCGTGGTCAAGCCTGCGCGCGAGCGCTTGGCGCAACTGCTCGGCCTGGCGCTGCTGGTCTATGCCCTGGCCTGTTGGTACGGTGCCCTGAGCGGCCAGGGCGATCCCCTGCGGCCGTTACCGCCACCCGTGGCCGGCACCGCTGCCGTGGCCAAGGCCGATGCCTGGCAGACCCTCACCAGCCCGGCCGAGCTCGACGCCGCCCTGGCCGAGGCCAAGGCCGCCGGCCAGCCGGTGCTGCTGGACTGGTACGCCGACTGGTGCATCAGCTGCAAGGTGATCGAACACGACGTGCTCACGGCGCCACCGGTGCAAGCGCAACTGGGCGCGTTCCGCCTGTTGCGCCTGGACATCACCGCGAGCGACGCCGCGCAGCGCGCGCTGCTCGATCGCTACCAGCTGTTCGGCCCGCCGGCGCTGATGTTCTTTGCGGCGAACGGCAGCGAAATGACTGGCGATCGGGTGATCGGCGAGATAAACGCCGGCGATTTTGCCCAGGTACTGGCCCGCGTGCGCGGCCAACTCGGTCTATAACTTCCCGCAGCCTGGGAAAAATCGGCAATCCGGTGACCAAAGTTAATCATCCAGTCACATACTTTGCGCGAATCTCGGACATCGTGCTGGCTATTGCCGGGAACTGGACACCCAGCGCCCGTTCCGGCATAGTCGCCGCGCTATGTCGAATTGCCCTACAAAAACCAAGGAACCGCAGATGGCAACCCTACTGGTGCTGCACGGCCCCAACCTGAACCTGCTCGGCACCCGTGAACCGGGCCACTACGGCGCGGCCACCCTCGCCCAGATCAATCAGGACCTGGAGCAGCGCGCCCGCGCCGCCGGCCACCATCTGCAGTACCTGCAGAGCAATGCCGAATACGAATTGATCGACCGGATCCACGCCGCGCGCAACGAAGGCGTGGACTTCATCCTGATCAATCCGGCCGCTTTCACGCATACCAGCGTCGCATTACGTGACGCGTTGCTCGCGGTGAGCATCCCATTCATCGAAGTGCACTTGTCCAACGTGCACAAGCGTGAACCGTTCCGCCACCACTCCTACTTTTCCGATGTCGCCGTAGGGGTGATCTGCGGCCTGGGCGCCACCGGCTACCGGCTGGCCCTGGAGTCCGCGCTGGAACACCTGGCTGCCAACGCACAGCCCTGATGACACAAGGCCTTGGCCCCAATGGGCCGAGGTCCGGCAGAAACGTTTTCGACACGTTTTAAATTACGTCCCCGACCGAACCTTGGGAGTTGCTGATTAATGGATATCCGTAAAGTCAAAAAGCTGATCGAACTGCTGGAAGAGTCCGGCATCGACGAACTGGAGATCAAGGAAGGCGAAGAGTCCGTTCGCATCAGCCGTCACAGCAAGACCCCGGCCGGCGCCCAGTACTTCGCCGCCCCAGCACCGATGGCCGCTCCGGTTGCCGCTGCCGCCCCGGTCGCCGCCGCTGCCGCGCCAGCCGCTGAAGCTGCCGCCCCAGCGCTGAAAGGCACCGTGATCCGCTCGCCGATGGTCGGTACCTTCTACCGCAAGCCATCGCCGACCTCGCCGAACTTCGCTGAAGTGGGCCAGGCCGTGAAGAAAGGCGACACCCTGTGCATCGTCGAAGCCATGAAGATGATGAACCACATCGAAGCCGACATCGGCGGTGTGATCGACGCCATCCTGGTGGAAGACGGCCAGCCGGTTGAGTTCGACCAGCCGCTGTTCACCATCGTTTGATTCGCGGAGAGCCAACGATGTCTGGGAAGCTCGAAAAAGTTCTGATCGCCAACCGCGGGGAAATTGCCCTGCGGATCCTGCGTGCCTGCAAAGAGCTGGGCATCAAGACCGTCGCCGTGCACTCCACGGCCGACCGTGAACTGATGCACCTGGGCCTGGCAGACGAGTCGGTCTGCATCGGCCCTGCATCGTCCAAGGATTCCTACCTGCACATTCCAGCGATCATCGCCGCTGCCGAAGTGACTGGCGCCACCGCCATCCACCCAGGCTACGGGTTCCTCGCGGAAAACGCCGACTTCGCCGAGCAGGTGGAAAAGTCCGGCTTCGCCTTCATCGGCCCGAAAGCCGACACCATTCGCCTGATGGGCGACAAGGTCTCGGCCAAGGACGCGATGATCAAGTCGGGCGTACCGACCGTACCGGGCTCCGACGGCCCGCTGCCGGAAGACGAAGAAACCGCGCTGGCCATTGCCCGTGAGGTTGGCTACCCGGTGATCATCAAGGCCGCCGGTGGCGGTGGTGGTCGCGGCATGCGTGTGGTGCACAAGGAAGAGGACCTGATCGCCTCGGCCAAGCTGACCCGCACCGAAGCCGGTGCCGCCTTCGGCAACCCGATGGTCTACCTGGAGAAGTTCCTGACCAACCCACGTCACGTGGAAGTCCAGGTGCTGTCCGACGGCCAGGGCAACGCCATCCACCTGGGCGACCGTGACTGCTCGCTGCAGCGCCGCCACCAGAAGGTACTGGAAGAAGCCCCGGCTCCGGGCATCGACGAGAAGGCCCGTCAGGAAGTCTTCAAGCGTTGCGTCGACGCGTGCATCGAAATCGGCTACCGCGGTGCAGGCACCTTCGAGTTCCTGTACGAGAACGGCCGCTTCTACTTCATCGAGATGAACACCCGCGTCCAGGTCGAGCACCCGGTCTCGGAAATGGTCACCGGCATCGACATCGTCAAGGAGATGCTCAGCATCGCCGCTGGCAACAAGCTGTCGTTCCGCCAGGAAGACGTGGTCATCCGTGGCCACTCGCTGGAGTGCCGGATCAACGCCGAAGACCCGAAGAAGTTCATCCCGAGCCCAGGCAAGGTCAAGCACTTCCACGCCCCGGGCGGCAACGGCGTGCGCGTCGATTCGCACCTGTACAGCGGCTACTCGGTTCCGCCGAACTACGATTCGTTGATCGGCAAGCTGATCACCTACGGCAAGGACCGCGACGAAGCCATGGCGCGCATGCGCAATGCCCTGGACGAGATCGTCGTCGACGGCATCAAGACCAACATCCCGCTGCACCGCGACCTGGTGCGTGATGAAGGTTTCTGCAAAGGCGGCGTCAACATCCACTACCTCGAGCACAAACTGGCCAACCAGGAGTGATCGCGTTAGCGTGATGCAGAAAAACCCCGGCCCAGCGCCGGGGTTTTTTATTGCCCCCAGGCTTGCAAGGCCCCGTGTAGGAGCGGCCTTGCGCCGCGAATCCATGCCCCACATTGAAACCTTGGGACTGCTCCGCAGTCCTTTCGCGGCACAAGGCCGCTCCTACACAAGACCCTGCCACCTTCTGGCTTCTCTACAAACCCCCCACACTCGCGTAAACTGGCGGCCTTTTCGCGCAGCCTCGGGCTGCCCCTGTCGATTTACCAAAGGTGCCCGCCATGCCCTGGCTGCAAGTACGCCTGGCCATCAGCCCGGAACAAGCCGAAACCTACGAAGACGCCCTGCTGGAAGTTGGGGCCGTCTCGGTGACCTTCATGGATGCCGAAGACCAGCCGATCTTCGAACCGGACCTCAACACCACCCCCCTGTGGTCGCACACTCACCTGCTGGCCCTGTTCGAGGCCGACGCCGAACCTGAGCAGGTATTCGCCCACCTGCGCCTGCTGACAGGAACCGAGCTGCCCGAACATGAAGCCGAGGTGATCGAGGACCAGGACTGGGAACGCAGCTGGATGGACAACTTCCAGCCCATGCGTTTCGGCCAGCGCCTGTGGATCGTGCCAAGCTGGCACGAAGCCCCGGAAAAAGATGCGGTCAACCTGCTGCTCGACCCGGGCCTGGCCTTCGGCACTGGCACCCACCCGACCACCGCGCTGTGCCTGGAGTGGCTCGACGGCCAACAGCTGCAAGGCACCCAGGTACTGGACTTCGGCTGCGGCTCGGGCATCCTGGCCATCGCCGCGCTGCTGCTCGGCGCCCGCCAGGCGGTCGGCACCGACATCGACGTGCAGGCCATCGAGGCCTCCCGTGACAATGCCCAGCGCAATGGTATCGCCGACGACAAGTTCGACCTGTACCTGCCCGAACAGATGCCGGCCATGCAGGCCGACGTGCTGGTCGCCAACATCCTCGCCGGCCCGCTGGTGGCATTGGCGCCGCAACTGTCCAGCCTGGTCCGCCCCGGTGGCCTGCTGGCGTTGTCGGGCATCCTCGCCGAGCAGGGCGAGGAAGTGGCAGCCGCCTACGCCGCCGACTTCGACCTGGACCCTATCGTCGTGCGCGACGGCTGGGTACGCATCAGTGGTCGCCGCCGCTAAGCGCGCCTAGACTCAACACCTGCCCAGCCTCCGGATCGCCGCATGACCGACAGTTTCGTCACCCAGTGCCCGCATTGCCAGACCAGCTTTCGCGTCACTCATCACCAGTTGAGCGTGGCGCGCGGCGTGGTGCGCTGCGGCAACTGCCTGCAGGTGTTCAACGCGGCCAAGCAACTGCTGGAGCAGAACCGCGCCGGCGGGCAGCCTGTAGAGCCGCCAGCGCCAGCAACCGTGCAGCCGCCCAGCGAGCCGCCGGCGCCGGTGGCCAGCGAGCGGGCGCCGATGAGCGAAGAGGACTGGGCCGTCACCGCCGAGCAGCTGGACGCACTGGACCTCGACCAGGAACTGGCGCGCCTCGAACGCCGCAGCCCCGGCGACCGCCGCCAGGCGCCTGCACAAGGCGTGCTGCAGGCCCGCCGTGACGACCAGGGCGCGGACGAAGCCGACGCCAAACCATTCGGCACCGCAACCGACGAGCGTCCCGAGCCCGCAGCGGAACCCGAGGAGGCGCCGGTACTGCTCGAACAAGAGGCGCTGGACCTGGAACCCGTCGTCGACGCGCGCACGGAGCCGACCCTCGGCGCCACCGACCTGGACCTGGACGACGAACCGTCCGTGCGCCATCCGTCGGCCGACAGCGATTTAAACAACCCGCCCCTCTCCAACCACGACGACCCCGTGCCAGAACGGGGCTTGTCGGCCCTGGACGACGATGTACGCGGCGAACGTCTATCCGCCCGCGACGAGGACGAAGCCGAGGTGCGCCTGGCGCCGAGCCCGGTAGCAAAGGCCGAGCGCCCGCGCAAGGAGCCGCTGATCGACGTGGTCGACGACCCGTTGCAATTGGGCTGGGAAAAGCCCGCGCCCAACTGGGGCAAGCGCCTGCTGTGGGGCGTGCTGACCCTGCTCGCCGCCGGCCTGCTGGCGTTCCAGTACGTCTGGTACCACTTCGACGAGATGGCCCGCCAGGACCAGTACCGCCCGTGGTTCCAGCAACTGTGCCCGATGTTCGGCTGCCAGGTGCCGACCCGCGTCGACATTTCGCGGATCAAGAGCAGCAACCTGGTGGTGCGCAGCCACCCCGACTTCAAGGGCGCGCTGATCGTCGATGCGATCATCTACAACCGCGCTCCGTTCGCCCAGCCTTTCCCGCTGCTGGAACTGCGCTTCGCCGACCTCAGCGGCCAGCTGATCGCCAGCCGCCGCTTCAAGCCCAGCGAATACCTGTCGGGCGAACTGGCCGGCCGCGGCGAGATGCCCAGCCAAACCCCGATCCACATCGCCCTGGATATCCTCGACCCCGGGCCGAAGGCGGTGAACTACAGCCTGAGCTTCCGCTCGCCGGAGTAAGCGACAAGCGGCAAGCTTCAAGCCGCAAGTAAAAGCCTGCCTGCAGGCCTCTTGCAGCTTGAAGCTTGCCGCTTGGCACTGGGCGTCATAACGCCGCAACTGTTCAGATTTTATCCAGATTCATCTTTATCCGGTCATCGAGAGCGGGTATCATGCCAACCCTTTTTCGAACTCCAATGATTCGGCCCCACAACAGGGAACACCTATGTCGGCGGTACGCATCGGCCCTTACACACTGCAGAACAACCTGATCCTGGCCCCCATGGCCGGTGTCACGGACCAGCCTTTCCGTACCCTGTGCAAACGCCTCGGGGCGGGCATGGTGGTGTCGGAGATGGTTTCCAGCGACATGCGCCTGTGGAACAGCCGCAAGTCGAGCCTGCGGCGCATCCATGAAGACGATCCCGAGCCGCGCTCGGTACAGATCGCCGGCGGCGACGCGCAGATGATGGCCGAGGCCGCGCGCGCCAACGTCGCCGCGGGCGCGCAGATCATCGACATCAACATGGGCTGCCCGGCGAAAAAAGTCTGCAACAAGGCCGCCGGCTCTGCTTTATTGAGAGATGAAGCCTTGGTCAGCGAGATCCTCCATGCCGTCGTCGGCGCCGTGGACGTGCCGGTGACCCTGAAGATTCGCACCGGCTGGGACCGGGCGAACAAGAACGGCCTGGATGTGGCGAGGATCGCCGAGCAGGCCGGCATCCAGGCGCTGGCGGTGCATGGCCGCACACGCGCCGACCTGTACACCGGTGACGCCGAGTACGACACCATCGCGGCGATCAAGCAGGCGGTGTCGATCCCGGTGTTCGCCAACGGCGACATCACCTCGCCGGAAAAGGCCCGGGCGGTGCTGCATGCCACCGGTGCCGACGGCCTGCTGATCGGCCGTGCCGCCCAAGGGCGGCCGTGGATCTTCCGCGAGATCGAGCATTACCTGCGCACGGGCGAGCACCTGCCTGCCCCGGCGCTGGACGAAGTGGAACGCATTCTGCTGGAACACCTGGCCGCGCTGCATGCCTTTTATGGCGATGTGATGGGCGTGCGTATCGCCCGCAAGCACGTTGGCTGGTACCTGGCGACCCGACCCGGCGGCAAGGAGTTCCGCAGCCGGTTCAACGCTTTGCAAGATACACAAGCGCAGTGCGCCAACGTTCAGGCGTTTTTCGCCGAACGTCGACAGAGCCTTGGGACAGAGGACGAACAAGGGGTGGCCGCATGACGATGATGACCGAGACATTAGTGAGTGGAACAACGCCCGTGAGCGACAACGTCAACCTCAAGCAGCACCTGAACACGCCGAGCGAGGAGGGCCAGACCCTGCGCGGCAGCGTCGAGAAGGCGTTGCACAACTACTTCGCCCACCTGGAAGGCGCTACCGTCACGGACGTGTACAACCTGGTGCTCTCGGAGGTCGAGGCGCCGCTGCTCGAAAGCGTGATGAACTACGTCAAGGGCAACCAGACCAAGGCCAGCGAGATGCTCGGGCTCAACCGAGGCACGCTGCGCAAGAAGCTCAAGCAGTACGATCTGTTGTAAGGCCAGAACCCCAACCAAAAAGGCGCTCGTCACGAGGCGCCTTTTTTGCTGACTCCACCGCGTTATGGAATCTGAAATGACCGACCAGACTACCCGCCTGCCGATCCGCCGCGCCCTGATCAGCGTCTCCGACAAGACCGGGATCCTCGAATTCGCCCGTGAGCTGCAACTGCTCGGTGTCGAGATCCTGTCCACCGGCGGCACCTACAAGCTGCTCAAGGACAACGGCGTCAACGCGGTGGAAGTGGCCGACTACACCGGCTTCGCCGAAATGATGGACGGCCGGGTCAAGACCCTGCATCCGAAGATCCACGGCGGCATCCTCGGCCGTCGCGGCACCGACGACGCCATCATGAACGAGCACGGCATCAAGCCGATCGACCTGGTTGCGGTCAACCTGTATCCGTTCGAAGCCACCATCAACAAGCCAGGCTGCGACCTGCCGACCGCCATCGAGAATATCGACATCGGCGGCCCGACCATGGTCCGCTCGGCGGCGAAGAACCACAAGGATGTCGCCATCGTGGTCAACGCCAGCGACTACGCCGGCATCGTCGAAGGCCTGAAGGCCGGCGGCCTGACCTACGCCCAGCGCTTCGACCTGATGCTCAAGGCGTTCGAGCACACTGCCGCCTACGACGGCATGATCGCCAACTACATGGGCACCATCGACCAGGCCAAGGACACCCTGTCCACCGAAGACCGCAGCGAGTTCCCGCGCACCTTCAACAGCCAGTTCGTCAAGGCCCAGGAAATGCGCTACGGCGAGAACCCGCACCAGAGCGCGGCGTTCTACGTCGAAGCCAAGAAAGGTGAAGCCAGCATTTCCACCGCCGTGCAGCTGCAGGGCAAGGAACTGTCGTTCAACAACGTGGCCGACACCGACGCCGCGCTGGAGTGCGTGAAGAGCTTCGTCAAGCCGGCCTGCGTCATCGTCAAGCATGCCAACCCATGCGGCGTGGCGGTCGTGCCTGAAGACGAAGGCGGCATCCGCAAGGCCTATGACCTGGCCTACGCCACTGACACCGAGTCGGCCTTCGGCGGCATCATCGCCTTCAACCGCGAACTGGACGGCGAAACCGCCCAGGCCATCGTCGAGCGCCAGTTCGTCGAAGTGATCATCGCCCCGAAAATCTCCCAGGCCGCTCGCGACGTGGTTGCCGCCAAGCAGAACGTGCGCCTGCTGGAATGCGGCGAGTGGCCAGCCGAGCGCGCTGGCGGCTGGGACTTCAAGCGCGTCAACGGTGGCCTGCTGGTGCAGAGCCGCGATATCGGCATGATCAGCGCCGATGACCTGAAGATCGTCACCAAGCGTGCCCCGACCGAGCAAGAGATCCACGACCTGGTGTTCGCCTGGAAAGTGGCCAAGTTCGTCAAGTCCAACGCCATCGTCTACGCCAAGCAGCGCCAGACCATCGGTGTCGGCGCCGGCCAGATGAGCCGGGTCAACTCCGCGCGCATTGCCGCGATCAAGGCCGAACACGCGGGCCTGCAGGTGCAGGGCGCGGTCATGGCGTCGGATGCGTTCTTCCCGTTCCGAGATGGCATCGACAACGCGGCTAAAGTGGGTATCAGCGCCGTGATCCAGCCGGGTGGCTCGATGCGTGATGCCGAGGTGATTGCCGCCGCCGACGAAGCCGGTATCGCCATGGTCTTCACCGGCATGCGCCACTTCCGCCACTGATTATGGCAATCGGCCGCACTGAAGCAGGCATCTGCTGCGTTGGGGCCGGTTCCGCTGATGCTCATTGCCATAAGGCAACTGCGCTCATCGGAACCGTCCCCGCCTTGCATCTACCTGCTTCATTGCGACCTCGTACAGCGAGGGGTGTTGCCTCTCGTTCGACAGATTTCGAGGTTTTGACATGAAAGTTTTGATCATCGGCAGCGGCGGTCGCGAACACGCCCTGGCCTGGAAAGTCGCCCAGGACCCACGGGTCGAGAAAATCTTCGTGGCCCCCGGTAACGCCGGCACCGCCAGCGAAGCCAAGTGCGAAAACGTCGCCATCGACGTCACCGCCCTGGAGCAACTGGCCGACTTCGCCGAGCAGAACGTCGACCTGACCATCGTCGGCCCGGAAGCGCCACTGGTCATCGGCGTCGTCGACCTGTTCCGCAGCCGCGGCCTGGACTGCTTCGGCCCAACCAAGGGCGCGGCCCAGCTGGAAGGCTCCAAGGCATTCACCAAGGACTTCCTGGCGCGCCACAAGATCCCCACCGCCGACTACCAGAACTTCACCGAGATCGAGCCGGCCCTGGCCTACCTGCGTGAAAAAGGCGCGCCGATCGTGATCAAGGCCGATGGCCTGGCCGCCGGCAAGGGCGTGATCGTCGCCATGAGCCTGCAGGAAGCCGAAGACGCCGTGCGCGACATGCTCGCCGGCAACGCCTTCGGCGATGCCGGCTCGCGCGTGGTGATCGAAGAATTCCTCGACGGCGAGGAAGCCAGCTTCATCGTCATGGTCGACGGCCACAACGTGCTGCCGATGGCCACCAGCCAGGACCACAAGCGCGTCGGCGACCAGGACACCGGCCCGAACACCGGCGGCATGGGCGCCTATTCGCCAGCCCCGGTGGTCACCGCCGACGTGCACCAGCGGGTGATGGACCAGGTGATCTGGCCGACCGTGCGTGGCATGGCCGAGGAAGGCAATGTCTACACCGGCTTCCTGTATGCCGGCCTGATGATCGACAAGGCGGGCAACCCCAAGGTCATCGAGTTCAACTGCCGCTTCGGCGACCCGGAAACCCAGCCGGTCATGCTGCGCCTGGAGTCGAGCCTGGTGCTGCTGATCGAAGCAGCCTTCGCCAAGGCCCTGGACAAGGTCGAAGCACAGTGGGACCCGTGCCCGAGCCTGGGCGTGGTCCTGGCTGCCGGTGGCTACCCGGGCGACTACGCCAAGGGTGCCGCGATCAGTGGCCTGGACGCCGCGGCCAAGCTCGAAGGCAAGGTGTTCCATGCTGGCACCGCACTCAAGGATGGCCAGGTGGTAACCGCCGGCGGCCGCGTGCTTTGCGCCACCGCCATGGGCGTCACCGTCGAGGCCGCCCAGCAGCAAGCCTACCGCCTGGCCGAGCAGGTCAAGTGGGAAGGCAGCTTCTACCGCAGCGACATCGGCTATCGGGCCATCGCCCGCGAGCGCGGTGAACACCAGCAGTAACCTTGCCGCCAATGGCCGTGGCGCCCGCGCGCCCGGCCTTCGGCTCGTCGCCAAGGCTCCCTTGGGGCCTTGCCTTCGCGTCGGCGCGCCGCGCATAGTTGTGCTCCGGCACATCAGCTAAGAAAGGATTTCGTCGTGCGTCGGCTTCGGATTGCCACTGCCCTCATCGTCAGCCTGCTGACCCTGCTCTGCCTGCTTCCGGCGCAAGCCGAACCGGGCACTGGTTGGTCGGCGCTGCTCGACGAGCAGGCCAGCCTGCAGCTCTCCGACGTGCGCTCCGAGCGCTACCGCAACCAGTTCAGCCCCCTGGCGCTGAACGAGCTGGATGCCGCCCTCCCCGACCAGGCCTTGTGGCTGCACTATCGCCTCGAACCCGGCGAGCAGGAGCAACTGGTCCGTATATTCGCCCCCGACCTGTCCCGCCTGGACCTCTACGCCCTCGAGGGCGACAAGCTGCTACGCCAGCTGCACCACGGCCGACAGGGCGATAATGCCAGCCCTACCCTACATGGCAGCGACCATGTGCTGCCGCTGCCGCGCAGCAGCCAGGCAGTGGATGTCTACCTGCGCCTGGTGTCGGAACACCAGCTACGCCCGGCGATCAGCCTGGAGCCGGCGGCCAAGGCTGCCGCCGACCAGCGCCAGCCGCTGCTGTTCGGCCTGTTGT
Organism: Pseudomonas sp. RIT623; assembly: GCF_004519305.1. Taxonomy (GTDB): domain Bacteria; phylum Pseudomonadota; class Gammaproteobacteria; order Pseudomonadales; family Pseudomonadaceae; genus Aquipseudomonas. Next base: position 71,814 of record NZ_SOZA01000021.1, read on the forward strand.
TCGGCGGCCTGGTGATGCTGATCCTGCACAACCTGATCCGCTTCGCCTACACCCGCTCCAGCACCACCCTGACCCTGGCGCTGTACCACGCCCTGATGCTGCTCAGCGCGCTGATCCTGCTGAACCTAAGCGGCCCCTGGTGGCACCTGTGGTACAGCGCCCAGACCCCAGCAGCCTACCTGACCCTGGTGCTGGCCGGGCTGGCTGGGCTGTTCTTCACCCTGCACTTCTTCACCCCACGCAGCTCGGCCAGGTTGAACCGCCTGCTGCACATGGAGATGCTGGTGGCCGGGGTCAGCGGCCTGGTGCTGCTGTTCGTCGACACCTTGCCGCTGAACCTGATGACCTATGCCCTGCTCGCCCTGGGCAGCCTGAGCATGCTGCTGATCAGCAGCTACCACTGGTACCAGGGCTACACCCCGGCGCGGCTGTTCACCCTGGCCATGCTGGTGTTCAACCTTGGCGGCCTGGTGTTGCTGCCGGCCCTGCTCGGCCTCACCCGCACCTCCACGCCCTGGCTGCTGTGCGTGCTGCTGGCGCTCACCGTGGTCAGCGGCCTGTTGCTCAACCTGGCTGTCAGCGAACGCCTGCGACGGATCAGCGAGGAGCGCTTCAGCGCCAGCCGCGCCCTAGCCGCCAGCGACGCCGAGATCAACGCCAAGGCCGAGTTCCTGGCCAAGATCAGCCACGAGATCCGCACCCCCATGAACGGCGTGCTGGGCATGACCGAGCTGCTGCTGGGCACGCCGCTGTCGGTCAAGCAACGCGACTACGTGCAGACCATCCACAGCGCCGGCAACGAACTGCTGACGCTGATCAACGAGATCCTCGACATCTCCAAGCTCGAGTCGCGGCAGATCGAGCTGGACGACGTGCAGTTCGACCTCAACGCGCTGATCGAGGACTGCCTGAACATTTTCCGGGCCAAGGCCGAGCAGCAGAACATCGAGCTGATCAGCTTCACCCAACCCCAGGTGCCACGGGTGGTCAGCGGCGATCCGACGCGCCTGCGCCAGGCCTTGTCGAGCTTGCTCGACAACGCGCTGAAGAACACCGAGCAGGGCGAAATCCTGCTGGTGGTGGCCCTCGACCAGCGCGGTGACACCCCACGCCTGCGGATCGCCGTGCAGGACAGCGGCGAGCCAATGCCACCGGCCGAGCGCGATGCCCTGCTGCAAGCCGAACTGCACAGCCGCCACTTCCTGTCCAGCAACAAGCTGGGCGGCCACCTCGGCCTGGTGATCGCCAAGCAACTGATCGGCCTGATGCAAGGCGAATTCGGCATCAAGACCAGCGCCAACATGGGCAACACCCTGTGGCTGACCCTGCCGCTGGATCCGCAACGCCTGGAGCAGCCACCCACCGACCTCGACGGCCCGCTGCGCGATGCCCGGGTGCTGGTGGTCGACGACAACGATACCTGCCGCAAGGTCCTGGTGCAGCAATGCAGCGCCTGGGGCATGAACGTCAGCGCGGTGCCTTCCGGCAAGGAAGCCCTGGCCCTGCTGCGCACCAAGGCGCACCTGCGCGACTACTTCGACGCCGTGCTGCTGGACCAGAACATGCCCGGCATGACCGGCATGCAGCTGGCGGCGAAGATCAAGGAAGACCCGAGCCTGAACCACGACATACTGGTGGTGATGCTCACCGGCATCAGCAATGCGCCGAGCAAGATCATCGCGCGCAATGCCGGGGTCAAGCGCATCCTCGCCAAGCCGGTAGCCGGCTACACGCTCAAGACCACATTGGCCGAGGAACTGGCGCTGCGCGGCCGCGAGCTGGCCATGCCGAGCGTGCCAATGGGCACTGCGCCTGCGCTGGACCTGCCCCGCGACTTCCGTATCCTGGTGGCCGAGGACAACAGCATCTCGACCAAGGTCATCCGTGGCATGCTCGGCAAGCTCAACCTCGAACCAGACACCGCCGCCAACGGCGAGGAAGCCTTGCAGGCGATGAAGGCGCGGCGCTACGACCTGGTGCTGATGGACTGCGAGATGCCGATCCTCGATGGCTTCTCCGCCACCCAGCAGATCCGCGCCTGGGAAACCGCCAACCAGCGTCCGCGCACACCGGTGGTGGCGTTGACCGCGCACATCCTCACCGAGCACAAGGAGCGTGCGCGCCTGGCCGGCATGGACGGGCACATGGCCAAGCCGGTGGAGCTGTCGCAGTTGCGCGAGCTGGTGCAGTTCTGGGCGGGGCAGCGGCAGGTGGTTACCGATCCCCTCGACTGAAAAGCCGCAGGTGCAGGAGCGGCCTTGCGTCCCGAATGGAGCACGCAGCGGCCTGCGGCCATTTTCGCGATGACTCGGATCCTGGGGCCGCTGCGCAGCCCTTTCGCGGCACAAGGCCGCTCCTACAGGATCCGTGCTATACAGTGGCATCTTCCGGCCGCGGACCTACCGCCATGCTCCATGAGTTGTTCAGCGTCTATCTGAAAATGCTCGTGCTCTACAGCCCGTTCTTCGTGCTGTCGTGCTTCATCGGCCTGACCCGCGGCCACTCCAGCAAGGAACGCAAGCAACTGGCCTGGCGCGTGGCCATCGCCACGCTGATCGCCAGCGTGCTGCTGTACCTGTTCGGGCGGGTGATTTTTGGTGTGTTCGGCATCACTGCCGACGCCTTTCGCATCGGCGCAGGTTCGGTGCTGTTCATCTCGGCACTGGGCATGGCCCAGGGCAAGTCGGCGGTACAGACCGACAACGTGCAGCAGGATGTGACCATCGTGCCGCTGACCATCCCGCTGACCGTGGGCCCCGGCACCATCGGCGCGCTGCTGGTGATGGGCGTTGGCCAGCCGCACTGGGACGACAAGCTGCTGGCCATCGTCAGCATCGCCCTGGCCAGCTTCACCGTGGGTCTGGTGCTGTACCTCTCGCACCGCATCGAGCGGTTGCTCGGCGACCAGGGCTTGCAGATCGTCAGCCGCTTGATGGGGCTGTTTGTCTGCGCCCTGGCGGCGCAGATCATCTTCACCGGGATCAAGGGCTACCTGGTGCCCTGATCCCGGATCGCTTCAGGGCTTGGCCGGGTACCAGCGCGGGGTGTAAACCCACTCGCCACCGTCGGCGCGGGGAAAGGTACAGGTGGTCGAGGAGCCGACCAGCACCATGGTGCGCATGTCGACCATCTCGGGCGCCAGCTCGCCCAAGGTCACCACCCGCAGGGTCTGCCCCGGCCGGCCGATATCACGGCCCAGCACCACGGGAGTGCCTGCGTCGCGATGGCGGCGTACCACCTCCAGTGCCACACCCAGCTGATGCGGCCGGGCCTTGGAGATCGGGTTGTAGAACGCCAGCACCAGATCCGCCTGGGCCGCCAGGTCGAGGCGTTTCTCGATGATCGACCAGGGCTTGAGGTTGTCCGACAGCGACATCACGCAGAAGTCGTGGCCCAGTGGCGCCCCCGCCTGGGCGGCGGTAGCCAGCGAGGCCGAAACGCCGGGCAGGATCTCCAGATCGACCCGCTGCCAGGCCGGGTCACTGGATTCGTGGAGCGCTTCGAGCACTGCGGCGGCCATGGCGAACACGCCCGGATCGCCCGACGATACCACCACCACCGAACGCCCTTGTGCCGCCAGCTCGAAGGCATGGCGAGCGCGCTGCATTTCTTCGCGGTTGTCGGTGCAATGCAGCACCTGATCGTCGCGCAAAGGGCCGGCCATGCGCACGTAGGTTTCGTAACCCAGCACATCCTGCGCACGCGCCAGTTCCGCCTTGACCGCCGGCACCATCAGCTCGGCGGCACCAGGGCCCAGGCCGATCACGGCCAGGCGACCACGGCGCCGGCCAATGCGGTCGATGTCGACAGGTGCCGGGCAAACGGCATGGGCGAGCCCCACGGACGAACCTACCCGCGCTTGCGGCACTGCATCAGCCAGCATCCGCTCCAGGCTCTCGGCGGCCGGAGCGAAGCGCAGGGCGACATTCAGTGCCTGTGCAGCTTCGTGCAGGGCCGGCTCCGCCATCTCGGTTTCGCTCGCCATCAGGCAGGCCAGCGCGGGCTCGGCGATGTTCGCCCGCAGCAGTTCCTCGCGTACCTGGTGCACCAGGTCGGCGCTACCGGCCGTGACCGCCACCACCACGCAACGCGCATGGATCAGCAGTTCGTCCCGGCTGGCCGGGCGCAGTGCGCTGCCCACGTGGATAGTGCGTTGCGCATCGTCACTGGCGGGCAGCTGCGCCTGTTCGAGCCACGGCGCGTCGCCTTCGACACGCACCGCCTCGCCCGCCAGCAGGTCGGAGACGAACCGCTTGCCCTGCTCCAGGTCCGTCAGCGCGTAACCCTCGGGCGGGTTGAGCAGGCAGGTGCCAAAGCGCAGCTCGCCACTGGTGGTGATCGCCGCACCCACGCCCAGCGCCTCACCGATCTCTCGGGCCATGACGTTGACCCCACCCAGGCCCCCGAGCAGTGGCACCACGGCGCTGCCGTCCTCGGCCACGGCCAGTACCGGTGGCTCGACACCTTTTTCGCTCAACAGCGGCGCCAGGGTGCGAATGACAATACCCGCCGCGCACAGGGCGATGATCGGCGTGTCTTGCCGATACAGCTCGCGCAGGGTGTCGCCGAAGACTGCGTAGTAATGGTCGGCCCCCTCCACGCGCCCTTGCAGGCCATGGATCTTGGCCTGCGGATAGCGTTGCTGGATACGCTGCGCGGTGGCCAGGCTGCCTGGGCCGAGAATGACGATTGCCGGTGCTCTCATCCCTGCCATTTCTCACCCGGCACGATGATCAGCGAGAAGTATGGCGAGGACTGTGGGTCGACCGCGTCCAGCGCGACGATCTTCTGGTTGGCCATGGTCGCCCGCTCCACGTACAGCGCACGGCCATCCAGGCCCAGCTCGCCGAGCACCTGGCGTACCTTGGGGAAGTTGCGTCCCAGCTTCATGATCACAGCCGCGTCGGCAGCAGCCAGGCGCTGCTTGAGCTCTTCATGGGGCAATACACCGGAGAGCACGGTGAGGGTCTGGTTGCGATACACCAGCGGCGCGCCGAGCACCGAGGCGCCTCCAAGCATCGAGCAGACGCCCGGAATCACCTGTGCCTCGTAGCGTGGCGCCAGGCGATCGTGCAGGTACATGTAGGAGCCGTAGAAGAATGGGTCCCCTTCGCAGATCACCGCCACGTCGCGGCCGGCGTCCAAGTGTTCGGCCACCTGCACGCTGGCTTCGTCGTAGAAGTCGCTGATCACCTGCTCGTAGGACAGCGGCGCCGGCAGTACCTCGGTGGTCACCGGGTAGACCAGCGGCAGCAGGGTCTGCTCGGCTTGCAGGTGCGTCTCGATGATACCGAAGGCATTGCCGCGCTTGCCCTTGGCCACGAAATACGCCACCACGGGTGCCTCGCGCAGCAGGCGCAGGGCCTTGACCGTGATCAGCTCAGGGTCGCCCGGGCCTACGCCCAGGCCCAGCAGTCGTCCGCGTGCGTGCATCATTCCACCTCCGTGGCCAGGGCGTTGACCGCGGCGGCAGCCATCGCGCTGCCGCCCAGGCGGCCCTGCATGATCACGAACGGCACGCCACGGCTGTCGGCGGCAAGCATGGCCTTGGATTCGGCGGCGCCGACAAAACCGACCGGAAAGCCGAGGATCAACGCCGGCTTCGGCGCACCGGCATCGAGCATTTCCAGCAGGTAGAACAGCGCGGTCGGCGCGTTGCCAATCACCACCACACTGCCTTCCAGGTGCGGGCGCCACAGTTCCAGGGCCACGGCGGAGCGGGTGTTGCCTTCGGCCTTGGCCAAGTCCGGCACGCTCGGGTCGCGCAGGGTGCAGATCACCGGGTTATTGGCCGGCAGGCGTGCACGGGTGATGCCCTCGGCGACCATATGCGCGTCGCAGAGTATCGGCGCGCCCTTGGCCAGGGCCACACGACCAGCGCTGCCCGCGCCTTCGGAGAACTGCAGGCCATCGATGGCCTCGACCATGCCGCAGGCATGGATCACCCGCACGGCGAGCTTTTCCAGATCGGCGGGAATACGTTCAAGGCGGGCTTCCTCGCGGATAATCCGGAAGGAATTGCGATAGATCTCCTGACCATCGCGGATGTAGTCAATCATCAAGGTGCTCCGTCGGCAGGTCGAGCATGACGCCTGCTTCTTCTGCGGTGAGGTTGGCTGCGCGCAGCCTGCCGAAACCCGGCTGGCGCGCATCGCGCAAGTAAAGATCATAACGACCCGGGGCACGGGCCAGCAGGGTGGCCGCAGCTGGGTGGGCCATGGCACAGGAACGTGGGCAGGCGGACAGGTGCACGCTGCCCGGGGCGCCTTGCGGCAACAGGCCGGCCAGGGTCACGGCATCGGCCTTGGTGTCGGCCTGGGCCTTGGCGCACCCGCTGGAGCCGGTGCAGGCGACGACCCGCGCCAGCGGGTGCTCGCTGTGGCACAGCATGCCGCAGGCCATCAGTTGCGCGCGTGCGTTTTCCAGCTCCGCCGGCTCGAGGGAGGTCAGCACCAGGCTCTGCCAAGGGCTCAGCCGCAAGCTGCCATCGCCCCATTGCCGGGCGATACGCGCGGCACCGCGCAGCATTGCCGGCGTCAGGCGCCCCAGGGGTGGCGCGACGCCCAGCGCCATGCCCTGGCGCTGGGGCAGCACGCCCAACCATGGGCTTGTCGTCGTCGGGCGCTGCCAGGCCACCGCGGTGGTCTCGACCTGGATCGCCAGCCCTTCCAGAAAATGCTCCACCGGGCACGTCTGCAGCAATTGACGCATGCGCGACTGCTCGGGCGTCGCCAGGTCGAGGAAGCGCTCCAGTACCGCGCGCACCAGCGCCAGCCCTTGCTCCACCGGCACAGCCCCCAGCACCTGGCCGCTCGACAGGCTGCTCGCGAGTCCGAAGCGCAGCCAGACACGGCCTGCGCGTGGCATCGCGGACAGCCACAAATCATGGGCGTGCTCGAGCATCGCCAACGCTTCGCCGCCATCGAGTTGCACGGCGAACTTGGCCGACAGCTTGTGGAACCTGGGGGTGCTTTCCAGCAGGTCGAGGATTTGCCCGGCCAATGGCCGGGTGTCGCACAACATGGCCGGATCAAGCCCGGCCAGTGGGCTGAGCATGAGGTTGCGCACATCATCACCGGCCGCGTCACGTGGGCCGAGCCCGGCAGCCAGCAGATGCTCGACCAGCCCGCTGTGATCCTGGCCTACGCCACGAATCTGCAGATTGGCGCGGTTGGTCGCCTCGATCACGCCTGCGGCAAAACGCTCGGAGGCGTCGGCAACGGCGTCGGCCTGGTCGGCCAGCAGCAGGCCACCGGGCAGCTTGATCCGGCAAATGCCGCCATCGCGCGCGGCGACGATGCGCCACAACCCCGGGCAGGCCGAGGGGCGGGGCGAAACTTCGGAAGGTAGGGGCGGCGTCAAAGGGGCATCCGGCAATCGTGAAAGTGCGCTTCAGTGTAGAAGGCGCGGTATTATGCCTGCTTTGTCCGGCGGCATGAAAAACCGGTGGTCGAACGCCCCGCGATCAATGAACGGTACGAGGAACAGATGGCCCCCTGGCTGACAGTAATAGGCATCGGCGAAGACGGCTTCAGCGGCCTGGGCAAACAGGCCCGGCGCGCCCTGCTGTCGGCCACGCGCATCATCGGTGCCCCGCGCCAGCTGGCCCTGCTGCCCCGCTGCGTCACCGCCGAGCAACTGCACTGGCCCAGCCCCTTCTCCCTGGCCCCGGTCCTGGCCCTGCGCGGCGCGCCGGTATGCGTATTGGCCAGCGGCGACCCGATGTTCTACGGCGTCGGCGCCAGCCTGGCGCGCCAGCTGCCCGCCGACGAACTGCAAGTGCTGCCGATGCCCTCCTCCTGCGCCCTCGCCGCCGCCCGCCTGGGCTGGCCGCTGCAGGACGTGCAGGTGGTCTCGGTGGTCGCCCGCCCACTGGCGGCGCTCAATGCCCACCTGTACAGCGGCATGCGCCTGCTGGTGCTGAGCAACGACGAAAGCAGCCCGGCGGCCATTGCCGCGCAGCTGCGCGAACGTGGCTTCGGCCCCAGCCGTCTGCAGGTGCTCGAACACCTCGGCGGCCCACAGGAACGAACGCTGAGCGGTACCGCCGACGACTGGCCACATACCGACATCGCTCTACTCAACCTGGTCGCCATCGAATGCCAGGCCTCGCTTGACGCCCCGCGCCTGCCGCGCGTGGCCGGCCTGCCTGACAGCGCTTTCCGTCACGACGGCCAGCTGACCAAGCGCGACGTGCGAGCAATCACCTTGGCCCGCCTGGCACCGCAACCGGGTGAGCTGCTGTGGGACGTAGGCGCCGGTTGCGGCTCCATCGGCATCGAATGGATGCGCGCCCACCCCAGCTGCCGCACCCTTGCGATCGAGGCTGACGAGGGCCGCCAGGGCTACATCGAATGCAACCGCGACACCCTCGGCGTGCCCGGCCTGCAACTGATCCGCGGCAAGGCACCCGAAGCGTTGGCCGGCCTGGAACGTCCGGACGCGATCTTCATCGGCGGCGGCGTCACCCGCGAAGGCATGCTCGACCTGTGCTGGGAGCGCCTGCTGCCAGGCGGACGCCTGGTTGCCAACGCCGTCACGCTGCAAAGCGAAGTCACCCTGGCGCAGTTCCGCGACCAACACGGCGGCGAGCTGACCCGTATCCATATCGCCCACACCCAGCCACTGGGCAGCTTCGACACCTGGCGCCAGGCCCTGCCGATCACTTTGCTCGACGTGGTGAAGCCCGTCGATGCGTGAAGAAACCCGCGAACAGCCCGCGCCCCTGCGCAGCGGCCTGACCACCGGCAGCTGCGCCACCGCCACCAGCCTGGCGGCGGCGCGCCTGCTGCTGACCGGCCAGCACAATGACGCGGTGCGCATCACCCTGCCCAAGGGCAAGGTGGTAGAGATGCGCCTGGAGTTCTGCCATCTCAAAGGCGAAGCCGCCGAAGCCGGCACCCTGAAAGATGCCGGCGACGACCCCGATGTCACCCATGGCGCCCTGCTCTACAGCCAGGTACGCCTGCTGGCCGAGCCTGGCATTCGCTTTGTCGCCGGGCAAGGCGTGGGGACCGTGACCCGTCCGGGGCTGGTGCTGGGCGTCGGCGAGCCGGCGATCAACCCGGTGCCGCGCAGGATGATCAGCGATCACCTGCAACAGCTGGCGGTCGAGTGCGGCTATGGCGGCGGCTTCGAAGTGACGGTCAATGTCCAGGGCGGTGAGTCGCTGGCCCTGAAGACCATGAATCCACGCCTGGGCATCCTCGGCGGACTGTCGATCCTCGGCACCAGCGGCATCGTCCGGCCGTTTTCCTGCTCGGCCTACATCGCCTCGATCCACCAGGGCATCGACGTCGCCCACACCAACGGCTACATGCATATCGCCGCCTGCACCGGCAACGCCAGCGAAGACACCATGCGCCGGGTCTACGACCTGCCGGAGATCGCCCTGATCGAGATGGGCGACTTCGTCGGCGCGGTGCTCAAACACCTGCGTAAAGTGCCGGTGCCGCGCCTTACGCTATGCGGTGGCTTCGGCAAGATCAGCAAGCTGGCCGCCGGGCACATGGACCTGCACAGCCGCCATTCGAGCATCGACCTGCCGCAGCTGGCGGGCTGGGCAGCGGCCATCGGCGCCGATACCACGCTGCAACAAGCCATCGTCGGCGCCAACACCAGCCAGCAGGCGCTGGCTATGGCCCACGCCGCCGGTATCGCGCTGGGCGACGAGGTCTGCCGTCACGCCCTGCTCTTCGCCCGCAGCGTGGTGCCGGCCCAAGTGCAAGTCGAAGTGTTCGCCATCGACCGCCAGGGCGGTATCGTCGGCAAGGCAGGCGTGGCATGAAAGGGCGCATCCTGCTACTCGGCGGCGTTACCGAAGCCCTGGCCATCGCCCGCCAGCTGGGTCCGCAGCATGTCTACAGCCTCGCCGGCATCGGCCGCGTTCCCCAGGACCTGGCTTGCCAGGTGCGGGTTGGCGGTTATGGCGGCGCCGCAGGACTGGCCGAGTACCTGCGTGTCGAAGGCATCGACTTGCTGATCGACGCCACCCATCCCTATGCCGCGCAGATCAGCCGCAACGCCGCCCTCGCCGCACGCAGCGCTGGCATTCCCTGCTGGGCCCTGCGCCGTCCGGCGTGGCAGGCGCAGCTTGGCGATGACTGGCGCGAAGTCGAGGATTGGGCCGGGCTGATCGAGGCGCTGACCCCGTTCGAGCGCCCCTTGTTCACCCTTGGCCGGGAACCCCTGCAACATCTGGACGAAATCCCCCCTCACCAGTTCTGGACCCTGCGCGCCCTCGAAGCGTGTCCCGGCAATGAACGCTGCGAGGTGATCGGTGCTCGCGGACCATTCCTCATCGACGATGAGCGTGCCCTGTTCGAACGTCGACGGATCGACGTGCTGGTGAGCAAGAACAGTGGCAGCACGGCCACCGAGCCGAAGCTGGAAGTGGCAAGGGAGCGCGGGATTCCAGTGCTGGTGCTCAAGCGGCCGGTGCTGCCGGAGGTGGATCGAACTTTCCCTGATCCGAAACGGCTATTTGAGGCTCTGAGCTTCCGTCCTGAATAACTCGGCATCTTCCGAAACACATTGATGCTGTCATCGCTCCACAAGATTAAGCAAGGTGTAGCCCTTCCCAGGTACTTCGAATGGAGCCACCTCATGCCAGATACGCCCAAACGCCCCCCAGACACAGCTTATGAAAGTGCTCCCCCTGTCCTCAAAAGCGATTGGGACACCTGGTTTGCAAATGACGGTGTGACCAGCGACTTCATCATTCAGCGCGAACAGCTGGCCGATCAGCGTCGCGACACACTCTCCAGCAGAGTTTGTAAGGACAGGTAAATGGCCCTGTGCCTTTATCCTGCCGTACAATCACCTTCCCCCTTCTGGAAGGCTCCGCCCATATGGAAATGCAATGGTGGATCTGGCTCGTCTTCGGCGTGGCCCTGATCCTGCTGGAACTGGTGCTCCCCACCTTCTTCATTCTCTGGTTCGGCATCGGCGCCGTGCTGGTGTCGTTCGTCTCGCTGCTCGCCCCCAGCCTGCAACTCGATATGCAGGGTTTGCTGTGGGTGGTGTTTTCGTCGATCACCACCGTGCTCTGGTTCAAGGTGTTCCGGCGCAAGAAAGCGGACGTGCGCTGGACCGCCGACAGCGTGATCGGTGAGGTCGGCCTGCTGACCAGCGCCGTGTCGCAGTTCCAGAAAGGCCGCGTGCGTTTCCAGAAACCGATCCTCGGCAACGAGGAATGGACCTGTATCTCGGACAGCGATATCCCCGCCGGCGAGCGCGTGCGCCTGGCCGCCATCGAAGGCAACACCGCCCGGGTCACCCGGGCCTGAATCCGCACTAAAAGGAAGTTCGCAAGCATGACCAGCCTCATCGTCGTCGGCACCCTCGCCGCATTCGTACTGATCACCGTGTTCAAGGGCGTGCGCATCGTGCCCCAGGGCGAGGAATGGATCGTCGAGCGCCTGGGTCGTTACCACAGCACCCTCAAACCGGGCCTGAACATCGTCATTCCGTACATGGACGTGGTCGCCTATCGCCTGCCGACCAAGGACATCATCCTCGACGTGCAGCAGCAGGAAATCATCACCAAGGACAACGCGGTGATCGTCGCCAACGCCCTGTGCTTCGCCAAGGTGGTCGACCCGCAGAAGGCCTCCTACGGCGTGCAGAACTTCTCGTTCGCCGTCACCAGCCTGACCATGACCTCGCTGCGCGCCATCGTCGGCGCCATGGACCTGGACGAGGCGCTGTCCAGCCGCGAGCAGATCAAGGCGCGCCTGCGCGAGGCGATGTCCGAGCAGACCGAAGACTGGGGCGTGACCGTGCGCTCGGTGGAGATCCAGGACATCAAGCCGTCGCCGAGCATGCAGACCGCCATGGAGCGCCAGGCCGCCGCCGAGCGCGAGCGTAAAGCCGACGTGACCCGCGCCGAAGGCAACAAGCAGGCGGCGATCCTCGAGGCCGAGGCGCGCCTGCAAGCGGCCAAGCTGGATGCCGAGGCCCAGGTCAACCTGGCAGAAGCCTCGGCGCGGGCGATCACCCTGGTCAAGGAGGCGGTGGGCAGCGAGACCGTGCCGGCCATGTACCTGCTGGGTGAGCGCTACATTGGCGCGATGGAGAATCTGGCGGGTAGCGACAACGCCAAGGTGGTGGTGCTGCCGGCCGACCTGCAAGAGACCGTGCGCGGGCTGCTGGGCCGCAGCAAGGCCTGATAGCGCGGGTTCGCCGGCAAGCCGGCTCCTACGGGGTTCTCTGTAGGAGCCGGCTTGCCGGCGAACCACTCGCCCCCAGGTGCGGCACTTCACCGCACCCCGGCGTTTTTACCTATACTCCGCCGTACAATAGCCATCACGATTCCTGACCGGATCTCTCCATGCCCCCACGTCGGCACATTGCCTGGATAGCCTGCCTTGCAGTGCTGTTCAACCTGCTGGCCATGCCGCTGTCTTCTGCCGCGCCCAAGGGCCCGGCCGAGCAGCTGCTGTGGGGGGCTTTCTGCTCCAGCATGGCCAACAAGGCCAAGGTCGATGTCCAGGCCCTGGCCAAGATCGACCTGGGGCAGCAAAGCGACGACAGCGCCAGCATGATGAACTGTTGGTGCTGCCTGGGTGCAGCGCCACTGCTAGCCTTGCCCAGCTACCCGCCACAGTTGCACAACCCGCCGCTTCTGATCGCCGGGCACCTGCGGCACCTCGCCGACTACCAACCCACGCCGCGCCAGCTCTGGCCCGCGCTCAATCCCCGTGCCTCTCCGCTGGCCTGAGTTCACTACGCTGTCCTTCAGAACCTGAACAGACCGGAGATTCACCATGCTCAAGCAAGCCCTCGTCCTGGCCGCCCTGCTGCTGCCCGGCGCCTACGCCAACGCCCACGAGTACAGCGTCGGCGACCTGCACATCGCCCACCCCTGGTCGCTGGAACTGCCGCCGAACGCGCCTAACGTGGCGGCCTATTTCGTGATGCACAACAACGGCAAGGCCGACGACCGCCTGCTCTCGGTAAACAGCCCGCTCACCGACGACGCCCAGTTGCACGAGCACGTGATGAGCGCCGCCGGTGCCATGAAGATGCAGCAGGTGCAGAGCGTGGTGGTACCCGCCGGCAAGGACCTGACCTTCGCCCCCAGCGCCTACCACGTGATGATCATGCAGCCCAAGGACCGCAGCCTGCTGACCGACGGCAAGCGCTTCCCGCTGACCCTGCACTTCGAGAAAGCCGGTGACGTCACCGTCGATGTCGCCGTGCAGAAGCAGCCGCCGGCCGAGCAAGGCGCAGCGCACGAGCACGCGCACTGACCGACTGACAGGCGCTCGCCATGAGCCTGCCGCGCTACAGCTCCGCCCGCAGCACCCGCCCTGATCGCAGGCGCGTCGGTGGCGGCTGGCTGAGCCTGTTCGCCATGTGGATGATCTTCATCGGCCCGCTGGTTTCCCAGTCGATGCCGATGGAGCACCACGCCGGCATGGCCATGCCCATGGACATGTCGATGAACATGCCCATGGCCCAGGGGCACGACGCGCACCACGGCCACGGCAACGATGGCCAACTGCATG
>NZ_SOZA01000022.1 GCF_004519305.1 Pseudomonas sp. RIT623
AGGATTCGTCCGGTTTGATCGGCGATCAAGTGCCGGCCGGTTCGAATGTGAGCAGCGTTACAAGCGTTACGCGTATAGAGCGGGCTTGTCCGCCAAACCAAACATCCCGCGCAAACCGTCCCTCGGTAGCCGTGGGAACCGGCTTGCCGGCAGCCGGTGCCTTGGCTTCTGGCACCGGCCGATCAGCCTTTTTGCCTAGCGGCTCATTCCCAACTCCGCATCGTCCATCAATGCCTTGGCCAGCGCGCTCAGGTAGTACGACGCCCAGAGCAGTTGGGGCTTTTCCTCCATGATGCCGGCGATGGTCAGGTCGCGTACGCAGCCCATTAATTCCGAAGCCTGGTCTCGCGCATGCTGGCAAGGGATGCCGGGTTCGATGCAGAACAGCGGGTCGGTCTGGCCTTCGCCCTGGTAGAACTTGGTCTTGCCCACAGTGGTGTGGGGCGGGGTGATAGCTGTGGTCATTGTTGAATCTCCCTGAAGTGTTCCGCTGCCTGGTCTTCCGCTATCGCGGGGCAAGCCCGCTCCCACGTCGGGACGCAACGTGGCGTGGGAGCGGGCTTGCCCCGCGATGACGTCAGCTCAGGCGTCACGTGCCTTGTGATTTAGTGCAATGGGCGCGACTGCGTGTTCTGCATCTGTACCTGGATCAATGCCGACTCCAGCAGCACGCGCAGTGCCTCCATCTCATGCATGGAAGCCAGCATCAGAATCGAGGCGGGTGACTTGGGCTGCAGCAGAACAGCCTGATGCGCCACGCTCTGCGCGCACAGGGCGTGCTCGGTGGCCTGGATAAGGGTGTCTTCGAGAGAGTGCTTGTTGTGGGGTGGGTCGGGGACGATCTTCAACATCACGATTTTCCTCAATGATGCGGTCACCTGCCTGCTGTCAAACAGAAGGGTGGCAGCTGTACGTGGGTTGACAGACCGGCGAAAATCGTAAAATTCCGGCGCACGCAAGCGTGCCCGCACGTACAGCCGCCATAAAGGCAAGCTATACACGATTTTTCGTCACAGCCTGTCAAAGCTGTGTCGTTGATGTGCAACGACAGGCCGAGACTAGAGCGCCCATAGAGCAGCCGCAACGGAAAACAGGCGGCAGAAGTATGTTTGGGAAATGGACTACAAGGAAGGGAGAAAATCTGATTGTTGATGACATTCATCGACTCTTTTCTGGCCTGTTCGCTTTGTAGGAGAGCTTGACCCTTGGGGGCAGGCAACTGCTGGCTGTGCCTGTGCTTGCAGGTTTGAAGCGCATAGCAGAAAAACAAGTCTGTCCCCGTTTTCCTTCAAAAATTCTCGCGATCACCGATCAACGCGATCGGGGGCTAATCGCGCTCAGGGCCTGCCAGGCACACGTTAATGAGATCGCCAGGTAGCGAGAGGTTTTGTTCGTCGAGGTGGCCATCTTGTACGATGGATCGCCTCAAGGGCATCACCTTGGGATTAGGGATAATTAGAAAAGGTAGGGAATGTGAAGAAGAAGCATCAACGTCCTGTTTTTTGGGCCTCTGCAGCCCTCTTGGCAACAGCGGCATTGGTCGGTTGCAATGACCAAGGCTACAAGGTCACTGGCGACAACAAGAAAGAGATCACTCAGTATCAGGAGCAACGCGGGGACGCGATCGCCTACCTCCTGAAGACTACAGTCTACGTCGGTGAAATCCGAGGGCTGGCTGCTCTGCCAGTGGGCCCAGAGTTAGTTGCTAAGAGTAAAAAGATGTTGGCTCTCAAATCAGAGGGGGATGCATTCGGTATGCTCTCTCCGCTGTCCCAGTGTCGTGGTATAGGGTACAAAGCCCAAGAGTATTGGTTGACGGTGGCAGGAACTATACGCACGCAAACGCCAGAAGACGCTTTGAATGCATACGTGAAGGAAGCGCAGGGCTGTCAGGAGCAAATTGACACGGCGCCGGCCGCAGTCACCTACATTGAAACCTCCCTCGGCAAGAATCCGCCAGTGGACGGCTGTTTGAAGGTGATTTCTTTGGGTGAGGAAGAGAAAGTACAAAATTGGAGTTGCCCTGCTCAGTTGCTTTCCAAACAGTAGGAACGTTGCGTCGAGCCAGTGCTTTTACAGTGCTGGCTTGAAATCAACCTCCGATCCAGAATGCCCGCGGCGGGGGCCTTCGCTTCGTGGCCATCTCTGCTTGCTCGCTTGAGTAGCTTTCCAGCACTTCAAGTGTGTTGTTCTTCGCCGTAAAGAGGCGATCCGGCTGGTTGTGCCAACGTCCAGCCCGGCCCGGCGAGCCCGCAGCCCATTCCTGCAAGTCCAGCTGCGGCATCTCCCTTGCACGCAAAGCGAGCTAGCGCGTTGACTTCCCGTTCGAAGAGCGCGAGCGGTTGGCCGACTGCATGAGGTGCTGCAAAGGCCGGGGCATGGTCAGCATCAACGACTACCCAGACATTCGGCGCGTCTTCGACGGCTTCCACTTCGAGTCCCTTGACATTCGCTGTAGCAGCACCAACCAGCGGCAGTGAAAGGCCGAGGTGACTGGCGAGCTGGTGAGCATGAATTGGCAGTCTTCAGTACTGGAGCAACTTTTCTAGTTGTAGTAGGTGAAGCCATCGAACAACTTCAATGCAAAGAATAAGAAGCAAGTTGAAGGTCGACATACTTTCTCCAGGATGAGCTAAAGCGCTCAGCGGTTGTGTGAGATGGTTTTATCCTGCGTTGGTGGTGGATTTAATATGAGTTTTTGATTTCTTGTCAATGGTTATTTGTTTGGGGTAGTCGGTGGCTGCGGTATTGCCGCTAGCCGCATAGCTGTGCTTCGGGGGGCTATAAAGTTAAACGGTTAAACGGTTAAACGGTTAAACGGTTAAACCGTGCTTTTCGTTTGAAAATGGTCGGGAGGTGGGTTTGAATATTTCTTCAATTCTTTAGCTAAACGTGTCGCTAGTAGGTGGCGGTATCATAATTTTAGCCGCTAAAATTTCCTGTTCGAAGTTTGGCTGCGGTTCATTCAGCTCGCAGGTATTATCAATTCAGGTCCTTGGTTACGGACACTGCCCACCTCCTTACGAACTGCATGCCACTTGAAATCACCGGCGGCTCGGCAACCGGTTCTTACTATCTCTTCTGCGCGCTCAATCGAGGTACTTGGCGAGATCCACTCACAAGCAACGTCAGGCGCGAGCACAAGCGGTTTGCGGTCGTGTATATCGACAAGGCCTTGGTCAGCTGCTGCGGTGATGATCACGAAACCATCGCGCTCATCTGGCCCGCTACCGGGGTGGACTTCAGCCAGCGTCGCGAAGAACAGCGGGGCCTCGTCCCTGCATGGATGTAGTAGGGTTGCTTGCGCTTCAGGTCCGCAGGATCGGGTATCCACTCGAACCAGCCATTAGCCGGCGCCAAGGCTCGGCCATTTAGCCAAAGCGACTTGAAGAACTTCCCCGTCATCACCGTCTCGGCCCGCGCATTGAGCGGGTCGGGCCGCTTCCCCTTCGCCGGCGGCGGATCATCTGGAGCGCCATATTTCCCTGGACGAGCTGTTCGACCTGCGTGCCCCGCACGTGTACCTGGTCCAGGTGGAGGGTGACAGCATGCAGGGAGCTGGAATTTACTCGGGCGACCTTCTCATCGTAGACCGCAGTACCGAAGCCGAGCATGGCGATATCGTGATTGCCGCGATCAACGCCGAGCCCGTCTGCAAGCGCCTGTACCGGCGCAATGGGGTGCTGATCCTGCAATCGGAGAATCCCGCCTACCCACCGCGGCACGTCATGGAAGGCGACGACCTGGTCATCTGGGGTGTGGTTCGCTACAGCGTGCGCGATCATGCCCAGTGACCAGGTGTTCGCCCTGATCGATTGCAACTCGTTCTACGCGAGCTGCGAGCGCGTGTTCCGGCCGGATCTGGCCAAGACTCCCATCGTGGTACTGAGCAACAACGATCTGAGGGGTGGTAACCGTTAGTAAATCCTGTACAGTCCGCGCCTCCTTCTGAACCGTCTGGGACAGCCGTTTCCCGCCTCCTAGAGGGAACCATTAGCACTGGCTTAAGGCAGCGGCATGAGGCTCGTATTCGCTACAAAAGACCTAACCCTGGCAGGTAGATCCTTCGAAGGCTTTCCGTTGCTGATTGGGCCTGAGGGATGGCCAGTTGAGCCAGCACAAACCTTTCTTTGGCAAGCACTCATTGAGTCAGGGGAGTCTCTGAGCGATCTGACGTGGGAAGCCTACGGACGCCGTCTATTCGATTACTTCGCCTTCCTAGACGCCAATGGTTTGGCATGGAACGAAGAAAGCCCGGCCCATGGGCTCAGCGTTCTCTCCAGGTACAGGGATTGGTCTAGCGGAGAATTATCTCTTGATCCTGGCACAGTGAATAATCGCCTCGCTTTGGTAGTGAGGTTCTACCGATGGGCCAAACAGCGCGGCCTTATCACCATTCTTCCCTTTGGAGAGAAAAGGGTGAGAGCGGCCTCTCACCACGGACTCCTTTCGCACGTTGCGAGGCCAGGAGCCGAGAATACTAAAGTGTCGGTGATGGTGCGTGACCGTAAGCGACCGACAAAATTTTTGACCAAAGATCAGGTCAAGGTATGCCTTGCAGCAGATACTGACCCTAGTCACCAAATACTGTTCCATCTCATGGTTCGTACTGGGCTTCGCTCCTGCGAGGTAAGGTCATTCCCCCTAAAGTACGTTTTCAATCCTAGATTAAAAAAGGGGCTGCGCGCTGGGCAGATGATAAGCATTGCTCTTGATCCTTCTGACATGCATATCAAGTACGACCGCCCGAGAACCATTGATGTGCCTTGGTCGCTGATGGAGGACATGTGGTCTTATTCCCTTCATCAGCGTGCGATTCGTAAATCGCAAGGTGATGGATCTGTGACGGCGCTCTTGCTTACCAATGAAGGCAGACACTACTCCAAGGATTCTGTTGTGGATGTCATGAAGTCTTATGAGCGTAAGTGCGGCTTCTATGTCCGTGCACATATGCTTCGCCACACCTATGGTACTTACACGCTGCTAGCTCTTCGGAAAAGTAAAGACTTTGAAGGGGAGCCGTTGCTGTACGTAAGAGACAGATTGGGCCATTCCGACGTCCAAACAACAATGATATACCTTCATCTAATCAATCAGCTTGAGGCTCAATCCGTCCTTGCGCATGAGGACGAGATTGACATGATGTTTATGGCTAGTTCTATGAGGCAGAACTGAGGTAGTTACATTGGCAAGGCAAAAAACTACACGGCATCGTTGAAGTCTGTCACAGAGGGATTCGAGGCTGTTGAAAACAATATCTGCATTGATCTTCCGAAAACCCTAGAAACCATAAAAAACTAGACCATGAAAAATACCTGGGCATGGGTTTTGATGCCTGGGCAATTCAGAGTCTGCATGTAATAAGGATATTGCTTCACGGAGGAAATTTCTCTGTGGCGACCTTGATAGGTTACTCTTCAAATGGGCTGCGGTATTTTTTAACGTTCTTGGCCGGTGGAACGGTCGAGCCACCTCCTGCTACACCTAATAATCTAACCAAGCGTCATTTGGAGCGTTTCGTCTCTTGGCTTAAACTGAAATATCCGAACGGATCGACAGCCAAGAACTACTACACTAGCTTCAAGTCGCTCGTGATTGTCATGGCTGATTACGGTTTCGTAGAAGGCGATCTTGATGACCTGCTGCCACCAAACCCGTTTCCAAACAATGCTAAAGTCACCAAAGATGCAGACCCCCTAACCATTGGGGAAATGCAAAGGCTGCTAGGTGCATTGAAGACCGATCTCGTCGCGATTCATAAAGGAACCTTTTTAGGTAATGGCGCCGAGGCGATGACAGTGATGTTAATAATTATCGCCGCAAGATCGGGCATCAATACTACGCCACTGCTAGAAATGAAAAGGGATGCTTTAAAGCCTCACCCATTTGTTCCTAGTCTGCGTTTGATTACTACGATAAAGCGACGGGGCAACGGTGCGCAGAGCAAAACGATACGCCAAACCAATCTGCTGGATGAGTACAGCGCTATACCACTAGATGGCGTTGCTGTCCTGAATAAAGCTCTTGAGATGAGTAAAACGCTTGTGCCGCTCGCATCGAAGGATATCTCCTCATGCGTATGGTTATACCGTTCTGGCCAGCCGGGCCGCTTTGACGAAATTGTAACTCTAACTCCAAGTGCAGTTTTTTCGTCGACCAGGAGTATTTGCGAACGACATGCGCTCCAAGATGATCAAGGAAATCGATTGAATGTCACCCTCAGCCGATTGAGAAAGACAATGGAAAGCCGTCTTTGGAAGCTAAGCGGAGGGAACATTCTCGAAGTTTCATCAGTCATGGGACATACACCACAGGTTGCAGATAACCACTATTTAAAGATCAGCGACGAAATCAAGGCTGAGGGAGCTATTTTTGTTGGTGAAGCCTTTCCTGACAAGCTACGTGGAACCCACGTTACACCTACTCCTCCTGGAGGTTGCCAAGACAGCCTGTACGGCAATATGGCACCTAAGGATGGGATAAATCATTGCTCTGAATTCATCCACTGCCTTGGGTGCCCTAGCTATGCCATCGTCGGGACACTTGAGGATTTGTATCGCCTATTCAGCTACCAGCAATTCCTCTATGCGGAGGTTGAATACTATCTGACGGATGAGTGGGAGGCATGGCGCAAGCGCCAGTTCAACTACATACAGCTAATAGATACATTTACTCTACAAAAATTTGATCCGGCTTTGGTTGCCCGAGCAAAGGTTAAGGCGGAAGTATCTCCGCATTTGTTTTGGGCAAAAAAATTGAGTTCATGAAAAAAAGAAGGGATGGCAGGGTTTGAATATCAGGAGCTCGAATGCGGTTTTGAAGGCGTATGATGTCCTCATTGCGCAGCCAGTTACAGCCAATGGCCTGAGTCCCGCAGAGCGAGACGCTATTATCGTGAGCGCAATTGTTGACGAACATGGTGAAACGCTAGTTCTCAGCAGGCTCGGGGATTCCAAGTGGGATCTTCGACCGTTTTTTGATCAGGCCAATGTTGCCGAATACTTTAAATTCATAAACTGGGATACGAACATTCCTCAAGCGCTCATTGATGATTGCAAAGCCGTGACTTATGCGTGGTTTAAAAGGGGTATGCCCAGTTCAAAACCACCTATCGCCAGAGGTATTACAACTTTGGCGGTAGGAAGCGTTATGCCGTTTTTGCGCTGGCTTAAAGAACTTGGTATCGCGAGATTCTCTGATGTCCGTCCAATCCATATCAGTAATTATATCCATCATTGTAAGCATGATCTGAAATTGAGACCGCTACCGTTGAATGGGCGACTACGTATTATTGATTTCCTTTGGGTTTTCGCTGCCGATATGCTGTTCCCGCTTCAGAGTTATCCGTGGGGTAACTCTACACTATGGCGAATATGTGGAATTGGTAAGATAAAAGGTCTTGGCGCTGCTAACAAGAACTTAGGTCGAACCAGTATAATTCCGCCTGAAGATCTATCGAAAATATTCAATTTTTCCGAGACTGTCGTTCAGGGTATGAAAACCGAGCTTTCGCTAAATGGCATTGGATACAACCCTAGCGATGATCAGCTATCAGTGCTTTGCAGAGATGCGGTACTTTTTATAGTTTCAATAACTAGCGGCATGCGTAATGATGAGGCTATTGGGATCGAAATTGGAGCTTGGCGCCGTGTTGTTAAAGACGGAGTTTTGTTTTGCTGGGTTTCCACGATAGAGCACAAAACCGGGAAAGGGCGTGTAGAGTATCTCGTCCCTGAGTTAACTCTGAACGCGCTTGAAATCTTAGCAAAATATTCAGTAACTATCAGAAAGGAACTAGATCAAGAGATCAGGCTTCTTGAAAAAGTTACCGATCCAGATGCCCCCGCCGAACACCTGCTCCGGCTGGAAAAGGCGAGAAGGGACTCGAAAAAGCTATTTCTTGGACGGCACGCTCCGGGCGGAAGACTCCAGGATCAATATGTTGAAGCCCTTAGCGGGCAAGCATCCAATTATGCATTTGATCGGTTAGCCAAAGCTGCTGGGAGCAGTTGGCCACTGAGGACGCACCAATGTAGACGAACTTATGCTCGATGCTTTGTGGAATCCCGTATGGGTCGCACCTCATTGATCTATTTAAAATGGCAGTTCAAACATACCAGCATGAGCATGACTCAACTCTATGCATCGAATCCGCAACAAGATCTAGGCCTTTTTGACGAAATCTTCCAGCAAATGACCGAATTCAAAATCGACCTGATCGAGTCATGGCTCGACGATCAGCCATTAGCTGGCGGGGCGGGCGAAAAGATCGTGGAGATGCGGGCTATCCCTATCAAAGACAGGGCCGCTCTACTTGCCCAAACGGCCCCACATGCCAACATTCGTGCAACTGGCCACGGCTGGTGCATTGCGACGGAGCGGGGCTGCGGTGGAGCTGGGCTATACGAAGCTACACGCTGCCCTGGATGCAAAAGCTCGGTGATTGATGAGTTTTTCGCTGGCACGTGGCAGGATATTTACAGCCAACAGCTGGAGCTGATCAAAATCGTAGATGCAGGCCCTGCTGTCAGGCAGCGAGCAGAGCGCGACATGCAGGTTGCACTGGATGTCATCAAAAGCTTAGGCCTATCTCCCATCAATAACGACATTAACGAGGCTGGGAATGCCTATTAAGCCGACTGAGGGGCAGGCCCCTGGCCGTTCGCGGTCAAAAACACTAGATGCGCTTGATAAAGTCATTGATGGCCTCGTCGCGGGTAACGAGAAGATTTCCATCGCGTCGGTTGCCCGAGCAGCAGGGGTTACACCTGGCCTCATTCACAACACGTACCCTGCGGTAGCGGAGAGAATTCGCACGCTCATGGGCAAGTCAGTACGCGCCCAGCGTGATTCGAAACACCAGGCGCTGATGGTTGAGAAGGAGAAAAATCGTGCCCTCCGTGCGGAAAACGAGCAGCTTTTGGAAGAGCTCGCCCGATTGGCATCTGTAAATCAGGTTTTGATACTTGAAATGGCCCACTTGAAGGGGGTCGTTGACGGTAAAGTTGTCACCTTTGTACCGAAGTCAGGGCCCCCTAACGGAAAGGCCCCTGATTGAGTGTGTTGTTCTTCCTTTTTATTTTTCCGTTTTTAAACTTAACAGATCTGCGATCAGACAAAGGTAAAGGAAAAATGCTTCACGTCTTATTTGATAATAGCTAAATTTTAAAGCCATATTTTAGTTCCCGTTCCTTGAAGGCCGTAACTCCGCCTTCCAGGATCTCGCATACATGCTGACGGATGCCCTGAGATCTCAATGGGCCGCCTGTCAGCGGTGCCTCATAAGAGCACTCTAAGCTTCCACTGAAGTATTCGAATCGATAGTTGTCTACAGTGCTGTCCGATTGTTGGCCTGCTTGGTTCGCTACAATTACGCACTCCGCATCAGCTGCTACCACTAGGTTCGCGTTGTGAGTGACCATAATTATTTGGCGTTTTCTTTTTTTCTGTCTGATAAAATCTTTCAGTTGGTCGTAAATGGTTCTGTTATCTAAGTTGTCTTCTGGCTGATCGATAAGAATTGGATGTGATGCGTTGCTTAAGTGCAAAATCAAATTTAATAGCACCAATCCACGCTTGCCTGGTGACATGGTTGCAATATCATCGCTTTTATAATGAACGACATAGTTTATATAAAAGCAATCGCTATAAAGCTTTCTAATTACCTCAATGTCTTCTATGCCTTTTCGAGTCGCGGGAATATTGATCTTTTTGATGTAGGTAGAGTGTGTGTTTGTGATGCGTTCTGCATGAGTTTCGATATTGAAGTTTAGCTCGCCCGTGGGTAGTACCAGATCACCTAATAAAGCACCCATATTACCGCGCCGATCAAATAACAGGGAGAACTCGTTGAATTTATCCTCGTTCAGCATGACTTCTGCTGATACCGCAATGTCGTCTTCAAATTGATAATCCGGCTTTGAGGTTTCTTTAGCATAATCGTAATAGGTCTGTATAAGTTGGGTGTATAGATTGGTTAGCTCTTGCTTGCAATCTAGTCCTTGTGTTTTTATTGATGTTTGTTTCTCGGCAATATCATCTAGCTGTTTTAGCTTTCCTTCCTCTACTTTTAGCTTTTTGGTTGCAAGGTCAAGTGTTGCCTGGTCAGTGATTTTAATTAAAAGAGGTTGAAGTTCTTTGTCGATTTTGCTGGATTCAGTTGCTATTTTTGTATTTAATGCTGGTATGCTTTGAATGCTGTGAGATAGTTCTTGCTTAAAGTTTTCGACTGCGCGCAAGAGTTTTTGCTCTAAAGAATCAAGAGCATTGCTTGCAAACGTTGACTCGCTTGGCAGATCTATATCAGCAAGTATCGAGTCTTTAAGGGTTTCGATTTGGGCATTAAATCTACTTGTGACAGACGCGGTTATCTGCTGACACCCAGTCTCAATTTTGGAAATAATAGCTTCCCGCTTATCAAGGCTTGATTTGCGAGTCGAAAGACGCTTGTATTTTTGCTCCTCCAAATCGGAGAAGCCGGATTTTTCGCGCAAAGTTTTAATTTCAGCCTGCAATCTTTCGATCTCGGCCGTAATAGCAGGTCGCGTTCCAATTGCTTCTGCCTCCTTATTTAGAGAGCTGTACTTGGCTCTAAGCTCAAAAAAAGAGTCGATCTTTTGATTTATATCTTTGTTGGTTGTAGCTATTTTTCTTTCTTGGTTTTCAGAAAACTGTTGAAATGTTGAGTTTTGTAGAAGTATGTCCTGAACTAGCGTGTTGAGCTGGGATCTTCCATCTTCCTCGGCGAGATGGTTAATATAGAGCTGAGGTATATATGTTATGGGCTTTTTCTCTGAGGTTTCTGAAAGCCGGCTAACATCACCGTTAGACCAGTGCACTTCAAAGTCAAGAGACGGTAATCCCGTGTAAGTCGACGCCTTGGCTAACTGTATTTTACTGTCAACTTCTTCTGCATTTACCGCTTTGGCAATATGATAGAGCAATAAAGATTTTCCGGAAGATTTTCCTCCTATGATCGTATTCAGATCTGGATTGAGTTCTTGCCATTTCTCGCTGAATAGCTTTTGCTGCCCATTGTTTAAGAAGCGAACTTTTTCAATGGTCTGGTACGGGCTTTTTTGCTGCGGTGAGAGCTCTTGTATCGCAACCCTTGAGCTAGGATCGTAAATTACCTGTTTTAAGCCTGAAAAAGTTAAATCACCTTTGACCCATGTATGTCTTTTTTTGGCGGGGTTGAATAGCTCATCCCATTTATGTGCGTCGGAGCCCCATAAACAAGCTTTAATTGCTCCAAACTCTTTTATGAAGGAGGCTTTTTCTTTGCCACCAAGAAAGAATGCTGCGGTTTTTTGATTTGACGAAAATATGAAGTGCGCCTGTTTTATAAGGTTTTTGCGTAAATTGTGTCCCTGTGAGTTCCAGTTGACATCGCTAAGGTCTTCGTCGCACGGAAGAGCTGTCAGGTACCTTTCTCTAAAAAAAGCATTCTGATTAAGAAGCTTCGAAATTTCATCTTCATCTACAGATGCGCACATCATTCCAACGAATAATGCGCTACCACTCGTTGCGAATGGTGGGTGTTCTGCAATCAGACGCTGACCGAGTTCTTCAAGATTAGATCTTGTAAGTGGACGGCGCTCAATTTGGCTGCCAACGGTAGCATTGAAAAAAATCTGGATCTGCGAAATGAAATCGCTTTCAATTTTTTCTACAGGTATTTCATCGGATAATAGAACGTGGTAGTTAACCTTTCGATTCCAGGAAAGATCGGATTCTTTGCCAATAACCAATTTGTTAATTCGGAACTCTATGTTGGGGAATACTTTGATTTCGTTAATAGCAAGAAGAGCTTGGGCATCAAAAAGTTCCTGCATCTTTTCAGGGTTGTCTAAATAATTCTGTTTAAGAATCTTGTACCCTTCTGGTAGATAATAATCGGTAACACCAATTGCGCTAACTCCGGATGCAATAGCCCGCGTGAAGAGTTCAGTTACATATCTGTCCCAATCTTGGCCAAATTCATTTCTGAGCACAGAGGCAGGGGTGTGCACGTGAAGATCCCATTTGCGCCATTCCGATCCTTTTGGGTAAGTCTTATTCACTTCAAATCATCCATTTTAGAGTTGCAAGCTTTCGAGTTTGGCTGTTTTCTACTTCCGGTGCGGGTGGCATTGAGCCATCAATGCTATTGAAGCCGATTTCGAGGCGCCTGCATATGTGAACGTTGTTTGGATGGGCATTTCTCTAGAGATGGGGAAGCATGATCCGTTCGACAGGAACACGGGTTGGCAGGCGTCTGCTACCCACCTGTAGAAACATTGCGCGAGCTCTTACTCCTTCGAGCGCGTCACCTAGACGGTAGCGTCGATACTAAATTCTTGAAACTGTTAGATAGACAATTTGTATATAAATCAATGACTTATATGTTGCTAACTGTTAGTGTCATTCAGATATTCAGACGGCTGTGTGATCGCCCGGTCATATGACGCCAAGCCCTACGTGAAGATGGGCGAGCCCTATTTCCAGGCCAAGGAGAAGCTGCGTCGGCATAGCATCGTGGCATTCTCTTCGAACTACGCGCTTTATGGCGACATGAGCGAGCGAGTGATGTCGCTGATCGAGTCGATGGTACCCGCAGCCGAGGTCTACTCGATCGACGAATGCTTCGCTGACCTCACTGGCGTGCGTGGGAGCCTGACACAGTTCGGCCGGGATGTCCGTGCCAAGGTGCTGCGTTGCACCGGCATCCCTGTAGGTGTGGGGATCGCCCGCACTAAGACCCTTGCGAAGCTCGCCAACCACACGGCCAAGCGCCTGCAGGCGCATACGGGCGGGGTGGTCGATATCACTGACGATTTCAAGCGAGATTGGGTACTGCGCAACACCGAGGTGAAGGAGGTGTGGGGCATTGGCCAGCGGATGACGGTGCACCTCGAGGCGATGGGCATCCGCACGGCCATGGACCTGGCGAAGGCAGACCCGCGGGTGCTGCGCGACAAGTTCAGCGTGGTGGTGGAGAAGACTGCGCGCGAGCTCGCCGGGACCCCTTGCCTCGAGCTGGATGAGGCTGACCCTCCGAAACAGGAGATCTGCTGCAGTCGGATGTTTGGCAAGCGGCTGACGGCGCTGGCACCGATCAAGCAAGCGGTGGCCACCTACACGGCGCGAGCGGCGGAGAAGCTGCGCGCCCAGGGATCGGTATGCAAGCGCATGCGGGTCAGCATCCGCACCGGGATGTTCAATCCGGACGAAGCCAAGTATGCCAAGGGCGCCTTGGTCGAGCTGCCATATCCAACCAACGACACGCTGCTGCTCACCAGGGCGGCCACCGAAGCGGCGGCGCAGGTCTACCGCTCGGGTTTCCGCTATAGCAAGGCCGAGGTATTGCTGATGGATCTGCGTCAGCCGGGGGAGTTCAGCGATGATCTGTTCGCAGTGACTCAGCCGGCGGCTTGCGATCGGTTGATGTCGATGCTGGACGAAATCAACGGCAAGTACGGCCGAGGAACGATGCGCACGGCCAGCGTCCCCGGCACCCCTGACTGGGGGATGCGGCGCGAGATGATGAGTCGTTCTTATACAACGCGGATCGATCAGCTATGGCGAGTCAGGTAGAAGGGCCAGATCATGGGGCAAAAATGGGGCAAACTGGGCGCCATTCCATGCCCCTCTATGCCCTTTAGGATCTTCACCAGCAGGTATAGAAAAGCGCCCAAGCCCTTTGTACGTGGGGCTTTGGCGCTTGTTCTCGTCAATACTCCAGCACAATCGGGGTGTGGTGTGAATTACTGGCTGCACTCGTAATATGAAAAGCATGATGGCAAAATGCCTATCTGCTTGTAGGGGTGCGTGGCTTTAAATCCACATTATTTATAAATTTACGTGAGTGAATCATGAAGGCTTATTTGGAAACCAGTTTCAAAAAAGGTTTTTTATTAGAGGAGGAAGGCCTGATAAAGCTTGATGATATTGTCAGGAAGCGGCTTTTTTCCACTGAGCCTTCTAGAACTCTCAAGTATAAAGTGTTTCGTGTTGATGGGATGTTGCTTGAGTTTGATACTCCGGCTGAAGTGGTGTCAGAAGAGAACTCTAGTAGAAATGCCATTAGTAGATTGGAGGTGTCATATTCAGAGGGGAGTAAGTTCCAGCTGATTTTTGATCCAAAAAAAGCGGTTGAGCTAGAGATTGAATCTGATGATCGTGATTTGGCCTATCTTCTTTTTTCTGATATTAAAGAGTATCTGAATTCGGAAATTCTTAAGTTTCGGTCGGCAAGTTTTGAAAGCTTGCTGGGTTCGAAGCTTATGGCTCCATTGTTTATGATGTTGATTATGGTGGCAATGACGTTCGGCGCGGTCTCTGGAAGTCACGAAAATGAGGCTGCTAGAGTTGTTGCTTCAGATGATATAGCAGGTAAGCTCAATTACATTATTGAGTCGAGGCAGCAGCTAAGCGCCGGTCGTATGCTCTACCCTATGCTGGGTGTCCTTGGTCTATTTCTTTGCGTAATTTTCTCAGGTTCATTTTTTGATAAAGTTTTTCCTAGAAATATCTTTTGTTGGGGAAAGGCGGCTTCTTCCCACCATAGCCTTGTGAGAGTTCGTGAGAAATGGCTGTGGGGTGTTGCGATAGCCTTTGTTATTAGTGTTTTGGCTACATTCGCAACCGACGGTTTCAAGCGTTTTATCTCTTGATTAATCGCTATTGATACGTGCCGCCTTACATTGTCTTCGCTTTGTTATAAGCATAGCACTAGTATTGCGGCGGAAGTGGGGAGAGCCGCATGCCATCCTATGCCGGTCGACGTCCAGTTATGAAATTATGCTAAAGTGTAGATGTCGCCCAAGCCCGACGAGTTCCAGGGCTTAGGCGCCATTCTTCACATGCAGCAGCACAATCGTGGTAGGCAGTCAGATTCCTAAGCTCTGTTTGACAATTTCTCCGAGAATTGGCCACATTACTGGTTGTGCTGCGTCCCATGCAGGGCCGCAGACTTTTTCTAGTAGCGACTTAGCAGCTTTGCCGTTGCCGTCTTTCGCCTGTTCTATCGCTGTGAGTAAATCGCGCTGCTGCTCTTCGGTTACTGAGCGGCCATGGCCTTCTAGAATAGATATGAGCTTAACTAAAGTTTCCGAATCAGTCTCGGAGGTTATTTGTAATTTTTGTGAGATTACTTCACCTGCAGCAAGCTGCATATTATTAAAGTTTCCGCCTGAAATGTGTACGTTGTTGACTATTCGCTGAGATTTGGTTGGGCGATTAGGCGGTTGCTTGGCAGTTTTGTACCCTTGTTCAGTAAGGCTGGCATATTCTCTTAGGCTGTAACCTCCCATAATGAACATCCCGCTACCAGGTTTGTTGCTATATGCTTGATAAGGCCCGGTTTTGATTAGTTTTTTCTTTTCTAGATCTTTGATTGCTAGGTCAAAGTCGACGCTAGTTATTTCTTCTCCGGTGCAGATGGCATTAGATAGATCGGAAACTTTGGGGCCTTCATAGAGTCTTTTAAGTGATTCGGCACTAAGTGCGCGCTCGGTGAAGTCTGCAAGTAGAGCTCCGAGAATCTGTTTTTCGGCTTCATCTAAATGTACAGCCATATCATGCCCCATGTGTGAATATTTGTTGGTTTGATTCGATGGCTTTGGCAGTGTATTTGACGCCGGTTAGAGTGCGAAGCTTTGAGCATCGCCTCCAAGGATGTCGATTATCAGTGAGTGCGCAGTGCCAGTCAGGCCATTGACGTGATGCGTCTGCCAGGGGCCGATGGTAACCGAGCGGACGAATGAGCGGGCATTCTTAGGGCAAATTTCGGGTAATAATTGGGTCGCTCAAGGCCATAATAGGCCGATGAGCAAGCGCCGGAATAACGGCAGAAAACTGATTGTTCTCCCCGTTGTTAAAGCAGTGATTGGTACATAATTGGTACTGACTGATATGCAGTGTGCTAGAGGCCTTGTAAATCAAGGGGGGGTGGTAATGCCTGCCCAATCCATCATCGGCGCCACGGAGAAGCGGCGGGAGGGCCCGGGGCGCGGGGCTGTGGGTGTAACGGCTTGAGAATGCATAAGTGTGCGGGACGAACTCAGCGAAGCCAGGCGGCGGGGCGCTGGCAGGCGATGGGAAGAGTGAATGGTCGCCAGTTTACCAAGCGTGGCGTGATTCGTCCGAACCGATCGACGATAAGGCGTTGTCATGCATCGGCACCAGGGGCCAATTGCCATGCGGCGTTCGACTACTGCCCCGAAATGCCAGGTTATTGGCCCGCGCCCGCGTGGAATGGTGTCTTGCGCTCGGCATGTCGTTCGATCTGTGCTGCAATGCTTCGGTAGCGAACAGTCGTTGGGCATAAGTGAGTAATAGCAGCCATGTTTGAGCAATACCTGAAACGATGGCGGCTCACCGTCGATGGGGAAGCGTTCGTTTCGTTGAACGGCAATCTTCTCCCCGTACGCCAGGGCGACACGCCCGCCATGCTGAAAATCGCCCAATCTGCGGAAGAGAGGGCCGGTAACCAGTTGATGGCCTGGTGGGCAGGCGAGGGTGCGGCGCCCGTGCTGGCTCACGATGACGAAGCGTTGTTGATGGTGCGCGCGCAAGGCTCGGCATCGCTTGCACAGAAGGTCGCAGGTGGCCGGGATGACGAAGCCACTCGCATCCTCTGCGCGGTGGTGGCCCGTCTTCATGCGCCACGCCCGGCATCACCGCCGGTGCTGGTGCCGCTGGCACAATGGTTCGAAGCACTGTGGGGCGCGGCGGCGGCTCACGGTGGGGTGCTTGAATACAGCGCAAGGGCGGCGAGGGCGCTTTTGGCTGCTCCGCGCGATATGGTGGTGTTGCACGGTGACATGCATCACGGCAATGTCCTGGATTTCGGGGCGTGCGGTTGGCTTGCCATCGATCCCAAGGGGCTATGCGGCGAGCGAGGTTTCGACTACGCCAATATCCTCTGCAACCCGGACGATGCAAGCGCGCTGGCACCGGGGAGCTTCGCGCGGCGGATAGCGATCATCTCGGACGCTGCCGACCTTGATCGCCACAGGCTCTTGCAATGGGTGCTGGCATGGGCTGGGTTATCGGCAACCTGGATGATCGAGGATGGTCTCGAGCCGGGCAGCAGGCTTGAGGTAGCCAGGCTAGCGGCTGCGGCGCTTGATAGCGGTGTTCATGCTGCCTCTGATTGTCGAAACCCTGGCCTGTAGGGGTATGGCTCACCCACATGGGGTTACAAATCAGTTCACGCACGAATTGCGGCATTCCCAATTTGCTCCTCTCTGAGTACACTTGCGATACATTCTTATTTGCATCTGTAAATCTTTCGAGGGGAAGCGGCACGATGTCCACCGTTGCTACCGACGGCGCTGCGCACAAAGGCCTGGAAACGCTCTACCGGGAGCACAACAGCTGGCTTCATGGCTGGCTGCGGCAACGCCTGAACAACGCTGCCGATGCCGCCGACCTGGCCCAGGACACCTTTATCCGGGTACTGCTGGCCCGCACTGCCGCCACCCTCAACCAACCCCGTCACTACCTGGCCACCATCGCCCGGGGCCTGGTTATCGATCTTTACCGCCGGCGCAGCCTGGAAACCGCCTACCTCGACACCCTGGCCCTGCAGCCGGAGCACTACGCGCCTTCCGCCGAAGCCCGCGCGGCCATTCTCGATACCTTGATGGCCATCGACCGCATGCTCGATGGCCTCGGCCCGCGTACGCGAGCGATTTTCCTGGCGGTGCAGCTCGATGGTCTGAGCTACGAGAAAGCCGCTGAGCGTCTGGGCGTGTCGGTGAGCACGGTGCGCAAGCACTTGGCGCGCGGGCTGATGCACTGCCTGTTGTTCGAGGACGCATGAAGGCGATTCTCAGCGATGCCGTGGACTGGTACGTGCGCTTGCACGACAGCCACGTCGACGTCGCTACCCACGCCGCCTGGCAGGCCTGGCATGGCGCCGACCCGCGCCATGCCGCGGCCTGGGCGCGGCTGGAGCAGTTGCAGGGTCGGCTGGACAATGCCCCCAGTGGCGCCGCGCGCACATTGGCGAGCGCCCGACGCGATCGCCGCCACGCGGTCAAGGCCTTGGCCCTGTTGCTTGGGGTCGGGGTGGTGGGGTGGCAGGGCTACCGGGTTTCGCCCTGGAGTGCCGATTACGCGACGCGTATCGGCGAGCGCCGGCAACTCACCCTGGCCGATGGCACGCGCCTGGACCTCAACACCGACAGCCGTGTGGATATCCGCTATGACGCGAGCCAGCGCCTGATCCACCTGCGCCGGGGCGAGATCCTGGTGGAAACCGCCAAGGATCCGCGCCCTCTTAGCGTGCGCACTGGCGAAGGCGAGGTCCTTGCCCTGGGCACGCGCTTCAGCGTGCGCCAGGGCGCCGGGGTGAGCCAGGTCGCGGTGGCCGCCCATGCCGTGCAAGTGCGGCCCAGTGGCACCTCGCAGGTGGTGCGCATCGATAGTGGCTACGGCTTGCAATTCAGTGCTGACGCGGTGGGCCCGCTGCTGCCCTTGGCGCCGGGAGCACAGGCCTGGGCGCAGGGCATGCTGGTCAGCGTCGACTGGCGCCTGGGCGATGTGGTCGAGGCGCTGGCGCGTTACCGCCCCGGTTACCTCGGCTGCGCGCGGGAGGTGGCTGGGCTGCGGCTGTCTGGCGCCTTCAACCTTGACGATACCGATATTGCCCTGGCCAGCCTGGAAGATGCCTTGCCGGTGCGTGCGCGGCGGCTGACCCGTTATTGGGTGCGGTTGGAGCCTGTCGAGGTCGGTTGAAACCGCCATTGCATCGAAGGCAAGCCCGCTGCCACGGCAAACCGCGCTCGCCACTGATTCAACTTTTCGAGAATTTTTCGCATTTGGGGTAGCAGATTTTCTGTCCTGCTTCGGCTCTTCAGGGCGCGCGCATCAGCCGTGCCCAAGCCCACCCAGTACAGGAACCCCTTTTCATGTCCGCACGCCGTACTTCGCTAGCCTGCTGCATTCGCCAGGCGACCCTCGCGCTGAGCCTTTGCGGTACCGCGCTGGCGACCACCACTGCCTGGGCCGCCGCGCAGCGCTACGATATTCCGGCCGGTAGCCTGGCCGCCGCGGTCAGCCAGTTCGCCGCCGCCAGTGGCGTCACCATCAGCTTCAGCCACAGCGAAACCAGCGGGTTGCAGTCGTCCGGGTTGCAAGGCAGCTTCGAGCTCGAGCAAGGCTTCGCTGCCTTGTTGCGGGGCAGTGGCTTGCGCGTGCTGCAGGTGGGGGAGAAGCGCTATGTGCTGGACAAGGTGCAAAGCGGCGATGCCATCGAACTGGGTGCGACCAGCATCGATGCCACAGGCCTGGGCAGTACCAGTGAAGGCACTGGCAGCTACACCACCGGCGCTGCCAACACCGCCACCGGCTTGCGCCTCTCTGCCCGCGAAACGCCGCAGTCGGTCAGCGTGGTCACTCGCCAGCAGATCGAAGACCAGAACCTCACGGATGTGACCCAGGTCCTGGAGCAGACGCCGGGCGTGGTGGTCGACAGTATGGGGCCGGCGGGTAGCGATGCCAACCACATCTATGTGCGCGGTTTCGAGGTCAGCAGCATCCAGGTCGATGGCCTCAACCGTCCCGACTCCTTCGGCTTTCGCGACGACCTGGCCGACATGGTGTCCTATGACCGGGTGGAGGTCGTCCGTGGGGCCACGGGCCTGATGTCGGGCACCGGCGACCCGGGCGCGACCATCAACCTGATCCGTAAGAAACCGACCTTCGACACCCAGCGCAAGCTGACCCTCAAGGCCGGCTCCTGGGACAGCTACCGCACCGAACTGGATGTGTCTGGCAAGTTGTCGCAGAGCGGCCATGTGCGCGGGCGTTTCGTCGCCTCGACCACCGACAACAAGAGCCACATCGATCGCCAGTCGCTGGAAAAGCAGGTGGCCTATGGGGTGGTTGAATGGGACCTCAGCGACAGCACGATGCTGACCGTGGGCGCGGAATATTCCGAGATGGACAACGACGGGGCCGGCAACCATGGCTTCCCGCTGTTCAATACCGATGGCAGCCACTTCAAGCCGTCGCGCTCGTTCAACTCGGCGGCGGACTGGAGCTACCACAAGCGCCGCAGCAAAACCCTGTTCACCACCCTGGAGCACCAGCTGGACAACGGCTGGCAACTGAAGCTGAACGCCGAACACAGTCGCCGCCACTACGACGACACCTTCGCCACTGCCGCCGCCGGTACCGTCAACCCCGACGGCAGTGGCCTGAAGACCTGGAGTGGACGCTGGGCTGGCGACCCGCGGCAGACCTCGTTCGATCTGTCGGCTGCCGGCCCGTTCGAGCTGTTTTCCCGGGAACACCAGGGCTATCTTGGGGCCAGCCACTATCAGGCGTACTACCGTAACCCCGGTTACCACCTGTGGACGAGCCAGGCTATCGACAATATCCATACCTGGGACGGCTCGCTGGCGATCCCGGATGCCATCTACAACAAGACCACCGAAGATGCCCTGGATGAAACCCAGGACGGCCTGGTGGCCTCGGTGCGCTGGAGCCTGACCGACGACCTGTCGCTGATCACCGGCGCGCGGGTGATCGACTGGAAGCGCGACGAGAGCCATACCACCTTGGCCACAGGCGCCACCACGCGCACCTCGCGTAGCGAGAGCGGGGTGGTCACGCCGTACCTGGGGCTGGTCTATGACATCGACGAGCACTGGTCGGCCTATGCCAGCTACACCACCATCTTCAAGCCACAAAGCAAGCAGGATGCCACGGGGGGCTATCTTGAGCCGCTGGAGGGCGTGAACTATGAGTTGGGGGTCAAGGGCGAGTTCTGGGACAAGCGCCTGACCACCGGGCTGAGTGTCTTCGAAGTGCAACAGGACAATCTCGCGGTGGCTGACGGTGACAAGCTGGCGCCAGACGGCAACCAAGCCTTCCGCGCCGAGTCCGGCACCACGACCCGTGGTTTCGAGATGGAAATGGCCGGGCAGATCCTGCCCGATTGGCAGGTCTCCGCCAGCTACACCTATGCCCAGGCCGAGGACTCCGACGGCAAGCGCCTGCTCACCGAAGTGCCGCGCGATACCTTCAAGCTGTTCACCAGCTATCGCCTGCAATCCTTGCCGCAACTGAAAATCGGCGGTGGGGTGCGCTGGCAGGGCATGGAGTACAAGAAGGACGCTGGGCCGCATGGCGAAACCTTCAGCCAGGGCGCCTACAGCGTGGTCGATGCGATGGCGCAGTATGCGTTCACGCCGCAAACCAGCGTGTCGCTGAACCTCAACAACCTGTTCGACGAGAAGTACTACACCGCGATCGGCGCGCGTGGCTGGTACGGCACCCCGCGCAGCGCCACGGCCACCTTGGTCTACGCGTTCTAGCACCGGCCCATCCAGCGCCTCGCAGGGGCTGTAAAGCACGGTTTCTGGCTCCGGGCAATAGCTGATAGTGGCTATGGGAGCGGCGCTGGGTGGGTTGCTATGCTGCATTGGGTCTGGGCACGGGGATGCCCCAGCGCTGGCAAGCGCTGCCAATACAAGGAGGTTCACATGCAGATCACATTACCCTTGAGTGTCAGCGACTGGAGATACAAGACGGCCAGCGGTGGCGGGCTGACCGTGATGTGCGCCGCTGGCACCGCGGGTTTGCTGACCCTGACCGATCCCAGCAAGGTCGAGCAGCAGTTCCGCTACGGCTCGCTTGGCCTTGGCGCGGGCGCTGGCGCGCGTCTGCCGCGTATCGGCAAGATCAACTTGCAGGTGCGGGGGCGCAGCGTTGGCGTGGCGGGGGCGAACGAAGACTTCCCGGCGATCGGTGCGGTGCTGGTGGCGGACTCGGTCGCTGCGCGCGGAGGCTTGACGCGTGACGACTTCAAGGGCGGCTGTGTGTTCTTCGAGGCCGGCTTGGGCCTGGTCGGCGGTGGTGCTGGCTCAGGCGTCTTGTTCGGCCTCGACCCCAAGCTGCTGATCCTGGGGACTGCGGCGCTGGGTAGCAGCGGGGCAATCCCGCCCCTGGAAATCTATCCGCGCCTGTTGCGCTCGGCCAAGGGCGTGATCTTTTCGCTGGGGTTCAACGCTGGGGTGCAGGCCGGCGGCGGGGCCACATTGACCGTGGGCGGGCTGTTCTGAGAACAGCCGCGAGCGGATTGAAAGCCGCCAATCACTCCGGCGGTAGCGTCAAGCCAAAGCATGCCAGCGCCAGCAGCGCGGCCCCCAGCACGATGAAGACATAGTTGAGCACCGTGAAACGGGCGTTGCTTTGGCCCTGCGGGTCACCTGCGGCGGCGTTCAGGCCCTGCTGGCCGAGCCAGGTGATCCAGCCCATGACCGGAAGCATTGCCAGGCTGACGGCATCCAGCATCGGGTAGCCGATATTCTTGCGCACCAGGCTGTCGATGATATTGCTGATGATCAGCATCACCACGAACAGGGTCGCCAGGCTGCGGTGCGGCCAGTGAATGTCGCGGCCATCGCGCTTGAGACGGGCATCGGCCGCGCGGTACAGCGCATGGGTGAAGAAAATGGCGAAGATCGCCCGGGCGACCGGCCACAGGTTTTCACCGCTGCTGAGCTTGTACTGCTTCCAGTTCTTGTAGGCCCAGTACAACTGGTAAAGGCTGAAGGTGAGAATGAACAGGGTGAGGAACTTGCCGCGAGAAACCACGTAGAAAGGCGCTTGTTCGGCTTCTTGCGTGGGGAAGGTGCGCTCTGTTTGCGGCGCGTTGTAGAAGGTGTCAGACACGGGCTCTCCTTGGATGGTCTGCAAAGGGGGCGCCACGTTAACCTAGTCTGTACGGTAAAACCATGCAGGCCTGCGCGCATGAGCGCCCGGATCAGGATGGGGTCATTTGCCAAAGGCGCTGGCCGCACTGTTGATGGCAACAAAAAGCCCAATGATCGAAGCAAGATAAATGCCCAGCACGAGTAGTACAGATTCAAAAAGGGCGAGTTTGCACTGCTTGACGAGGAACAGGGCGCAACTTTTGAACCGTGCTCCGCGCGGCATGTCCGGCAAACTTGCCTTGTGCGCGTGAAAACCGGCGGCTTCATCGTGGATGAAGGCGGCGAAGAACGGCTTCAAGTTGGCGATGACGGCCAGTCCCAGGATCGCGCTCAACACCGACAGCACAAAGATCAACACCCATCCATCGGCACTTCTGTGGGTATCGAAGGCGTGTCCGGCTTTGTATGCCAGCAAGGCAATGAAACTGGTGATGATGAACTGTATGGACAGGTTTCGTAAAAGCTCAAGGAAGGGTTTTTGTCCTTTGCCCAGTACCCACATGCGTTCTGCTCCCTGTACGTTCCGCCCGGCAATGAGAGGGAAGTTGCGGGGGAACAATATCGCTGATGAACAGGCCCTGTCCATGCAAGGCAGAGGCTTGGCGTACTGGCTCCGGGCGCTCTAGCGCAATTCACGCTGGTATTCGTGTCGATGGGGCGGCTGTAGTGCATCGTGATCAAGAGCTGCAAGGTCCACAGCATGCGCGCGGGCCTGGCGGTCTATGCCGGCCTGGTGTCGCTCGAGACGCTGGCAGCGTTGATTACAGGGTTGGGCGGGCTGTTCACCCTGGCCAGGGTGCTGCATGCATCGACCTGCCTGGCGCAACGGCAGCGGTGGCGTACCCATGAGTCATGGCGTGGTTGCCCGGTGGTTGCCCGGTGGTTGCTCGGGTTGGCGGGTTGGATCACCGTGCAGGTGTGGCAACCGTGACTTTACATGGAATTATTCCACGCCAATAATTATTGGCAACGAATAATTTGGGGTAATCCAATGGCTGACATCTTCCTGCGCCCTGAACTGGCCGCCGACATGGCGCGACAGCTGCTCGAGCCGTCCGCGTTGGATATCGGCCTGCGCTCCGGGTTATTCCTGTCTGGCCTACGGCGCACGGGCAAGACCACTTTCCTCAAGAACGACCTGATCCCCGCGCTGGAGACCAGGGGCGCGCTGGTGATCTACGTCGACCTGTGGAGCGATACCCAGACCAGCCCGGTCAAGTTGGTGCTGGCCGCCGTGCGCAAGGCCCTGCACGAACTGCAGACCCCTGCCTCGTCGTTCATGCAGCGGCTACGGGCCCTGCGCGGCGCCGAGGTGGAACTGGCCGGCTTCAAGTTCGGTTTCAACCTCGACACCCTGGGCGAAGCGGGCGGCGTGACGCTGGCCCAGGCGTTGGGCGAGGTGGTGGACCAGGCCAAGGCCAATGTGGTGTTGATCGTCGACGAAGTGCAGCACGCCATCACCACCGAGGACGGCCAGCAGATGATGCTGGCGCTCAAGGCCGCGCGTGACGCCATCAACCCGCGGCCAGCCCCGGCGGGGCATTTCCTGTTCATCGGCACCGGCTCGCACCGGGCGATGGTCAACGAACTGACTGCTCGGCGTAACCAGGCGTTCGCCGGCGCGACCAACGTGGCCTACCCGGTGCTGGGCGAGGACTATGTCGCGTTCTGGCTCGAACGGCTTGCGGCCGATGGCCTGGATAACCTACCGTCGCTGGCGGTGGCGAGCGAGGCGTTCGCCACCCTGGGCAGCCGGCCCGAGGAATTCATCCGTGCCTTGCGCCAGTTGATTCATTCGCCAAGCCTGAGCTCCGGCGCGGATCTGGTGCTGCCAGTGATCGCGGCCACCCTGCGTTCGGCGGCGGCGGACCTGGAGCTGATGAAGGTCGAGGAGCTGGGTGTGCTGGCCCAGGCCATCTTCGCCCGCATCGCCTCGGTAGATGGCGAGACCCGCGGGGTGTTTTCCAGCGAGGCGGCGGCGGAGTATTCGAGGTTCGTCGGGCGCGAGGTGCGCGTGGAGGAGGTGCAGCCGGTGGCCAATGACCTGCTGGCCGCCAACCTGATCATCCGCCGCGGGCATGGCCTGTACGGCGTCACCGATCCGTTCGTGCAGGAGATCTGGCGCGAGCGCCAGGCCCTGCTGGGCAAGCGCTGAGGTCAACTGGCCGGGTGCGTTTCCTGCCTGGCCATGAAGAAGCGGGCAAACAGCTCCGACTGCGACTTGATGTTCAACTTCGCGTAGAGGTTGCGCCGGTGGACCTTGATGGTTTCCGTCGACAATGACAGCTTGCCGGCGATTTCCTTGTTGGAAAAACCACTGAGCAACAAGCGCAACACATCGCTTTCGCGGGTGGTGATCTGGGTGCCGAGCTGGGCGAGTGTTGCTTGCCAGGGCGGCGGTTCACCGAGGTTCTTCTCGCCATCGACTTCAAAGTTCATGCGCTGGCGCATGAGCGCGGTCACCCAGGGCTTGATCAGGTCGAGCACGGTGATCTGCTCCTGGCTGAAGCGGGTCTTGCTGCCAATGGACAGGCACAGGGTTCTGTCCGCGTCGAGCTGGACGTTGTACTGCGCTTCGTCGGTGGAAATATATTGGGCGAAATACTGGTGGTAGTACTCGGTGTCGAGAAAGTATTCCGGGGCGATATCCAGCAGGTGGAAAAAGCCGCTCTGCGGCTGCTCGCGGTTGGCGATGTAGAACGGGTCGAGCAGGTACAGCCCCTTCACGTAGCGATGAATGAGCGCATCGACCTCTTGCGCATCCGCCACTTCGGGAAAGCTCACCACTTCCACTTGCTGGTGGCTGAAGATCAGCACCACCCAGTTGTCGATCTGCACGTACTCGTTCAAGACCCGCACCAGTGAACTCCAGAATGCGGGGCGGTCCAGTTGCAGGATGAGTTTGCCGATCGATCGGTGCCAGGCCAGTCCATGTAGGTCGAACGGCATTTTCTACCCCTTTTGGGTTAGGGAGTCGTGGGTCAGGGCTAAGTATTCTTGGGTATTTACTCTGCGAGCATGCCCGGTATAGTCGCTGTCTGGGCCCAGGAAGGGCCAGAAGATACATGCTTTGGATAAGGATGTTGCATGAGAAGATCACGTTTGCGAACCCTTTTTGCGGCTTCGCTGCTCGGTACGGCCATCAGCACCACGGCCGCCGCCGCGCAGCCGGCGATGCACCTGTACAACTGGTTCGGGCTGCTCGCGCCAGAGACCCCCAAGGCCTTCGAGCAGGAAACCGGCACCCGCGTGCACATGGATGCCTTCGACAGTGCCGACATCATGCAGAGCAAGGTGATGGCCGGGCGCACCGGCTATGACGTGGTGGTGGCCACCTCCAATGTGCTGCCCAGCCTGATCCAGGCCGGCGTGCTGCAACCGCTGGACCGCGAGCAACTGGGCAACCTCGCGCATATCGACCCCGATATCCTCGCCCAGCTGGCGGTCAACGACCCCGGCAACCGCTACGCGGTGCCTTACCTGTGGGGCACCACCGGCATCGGCTACGACGTCGACAAGGTCAAGTCGGCCCTGGGCGACCAGGCGCCGGTGGATAGCTGGGACCTGATCTTCAAGGAAGAGAACATCAGCAAGCTGAAGTCGTGCGGCGTGGCCATGCTCGACTCGCCCAGCGAGATCATCTCGATTGCCCTGAACTACCTCGGCCTGCCCAGCAACAGCACTAACCCGGAGGATTACCAGAAGGCCCAAGCGCTGCTGCTGAAAATCCGCCCCTACGTGCTGTATTTCGACTCATCGCGCATCGACACCGACATGGCCGACGGCAATATCTGCGCGGTGGTGGGTTGGGCCAACGGCGCGCTGGCCGCGCAGGCGCTCAACGAGAAGAACAACACCGGGCGCAGGATCAGCTACAGCCTGCCGCGCGAAGGCGCGCTGGTGTGGTCGGAAAACCTGGTGTTGCTCAAGGATGCGCCGCATCCCAAGGAAGGCATGGCGTTCATCAACTACATGATGCGCCCGGAAGTGATCGCCAAGACCTCCAACCACACGCTGTACCCCAACGCCAACAAGGACGCCACCCAGTTCGTCGAGCAGGTGCTGCGGGACAACCCGTGGATCTACCCCGACAAGAAGACGGTCGCCACGCTGATTCCGCTCGAGCCGCTGCCGTTGAAGCTGGAGCGGATCCGTACCCGGGTCTGGACCAAGGTCAAGAGCGGCGTTTGAGCTGAGCCCAGGTGCCGCCAGCTGCTCGAGGCCGGTATGGCCCGGGCAGCGCGTGCGCGGCCTGTTGATTCAAGCATCCCGCGAAGCATCGCCCCTCGGCGCCCGGCTGTCCTGCGCGGCGGGGTGCTGGTTTCGCGTGCCTCACCCATCTTATGCAGGAGGAGAACAGCGGATGTTCAGCCCAGCCCATAAGACCCACTTGAGTTTGACCATCGAAGGTGTGGCGCATGCTTTCCAGGTGCTTGGCTACACCGGGGAAGAGGTGGCCAACAGGCCGTACTTCTTCAACCTGGAGCTGGCCAGCGAGTGGCCAGAGGCGAAGCTGCAAGGCTATGTCGACCGCGCGGCGTATTTCAGCTTTGACCCGCGTGGCCAGGGCATTCACGGACGGATCTACCATATCGCGCAACGTCCTCGGGGGGCGCGTTCGACACGCTACCACTTGGCCCTCGTGCCGCACTTGTCCTATTTGCGCCACCGTATCAACCGCAGGATCTATCAACGGCTGTCGGTGCCGAAGATCGTCGCCTTGATCCTGGAGGAGCACGGTATCGTCGGTGATGCTTATCGCTTCGAGCTCGGCGCGTGCTACCCCGAGCTGGACTACTGCACCCAGTATGACGAGACCGATCTGCATTTCATGCAGCGCTTGTGCGAGCAAGCAGGTATCCGTTTTTATTTCCAGCACAGCCCCCAGGGCCATGTGCTGGTGTTGGCCGATGGCCAGGCGGTGTTGCCGTGGGGCGTGCTTTACCGCCCGCCGGTGGTGCACAGCAAGCCCCAGGTGCCGGATGGGCAGACCGCCGTGGTGCTGGCGTTGGAGGATGAAGTGGCCCGCAGGGAGAGGGGCCTGGCAAGGGTCAAGGTGCAGTTGCCCTGGGACCCCGATGGCTGGTTCGATGACAAGAGCAGTTGCTGGCTGCCAGTGGCGACCGATTGGCAGTGCGCAACCCCGCAGTTGCAGGTGGGCATGGGGGTGGTGGTTACCTTTGTCGATAATGATCCGGATCAGCCATTGGTGACGGGGTGTTTGTGTTGTGGTTGACGGCCTTGGGGCTATGGTCTGCATCGAGGCGGGCGATTTGGGGGTTGCGGCATACGGTAATGCCCCGGGAATACTAGGTGGGTGCGCCCTGCTGGGATAGATCGGGCTTTTCCATGATGATGGTGCGCTCCCCACCGTGGAATTCGTCGCGTAGCTTCTGATAACCCAAGCGTGCGTAGAACCCCTCGGCAGTAATGGACGAAGGCACGCGCAACGCCGTGACGCCTGCCTTGATCGCCGCTGTATGGATGGTCTCCATCAGTAGTCTGC
Organism: Pseudomonas sp. RIT623; assembly: GCF_004519305.1. Taxonomy (GTDB): domain Bacteria; phylum Pseudomonadota; class Gammaproteobacteria; order Pseudomonadales; family Pseudomonadaceae; genus Aquipseudomonas. The sequence continues at coordinate 28,219 of NZ_SOZA01000022.1, forward strand.
CGATACCTGTCCCATGGTGGGTGGGCGCGACAAACACTGTCCTGACAACCTCGCCATCGAGGCTTGCCGTCCCCAGCAGATGGTTCTGCTTGACCGCCACGAATACCACTCGGCTATCGAGCAATACACTGACCGCCGCTGGTGAAAAGCTCTGTTCTACCTGGGCTATCACCTCTGCCGGGTAATCCTGCGAGTTGGATTCGCGCAGCGCCGCGATCACGAGGCGGCTGATGGCTTCTGCGTCTTCGCGCTGAGCGCGGCGGATATGACATGCCATGGATATATCCCGAATTTATGCCGCCAAGCCTAGCCCGTGTAGGAGCGGCCTTGTGTCGCGAAAGGGCCGCAAGGCGGCCCCTGGTTTCTGGTGTGTTGCGAAGAGTGCTGGGGCTGCTTCGCACCCCTTTCGCGACACAAGGCCGCTCCTACACAGGACCCGCGTTACTTGTGAAGTCAGTGCTTCATCCCCAACTCCGCATCATCCATCAGCGCCTTGGCCAGCGCGCTCAGGTAATACGCCGCCCACAGCATCTGCGGTCGTTCCTCCATGATCCCGCTGATGGTCAGGTCGCACACGCAGCCCATCAATTCCGAGGCCTGGTCCCGCGCATGCTGGCACGGGATGCCGGGCTCGATGCAGAACAGCGGGTTGGTCTGCCCTTGGCCCTGGTAGAACCGGGTCTTGCCCACTGTGGTGTGGGGCTTGCCCCGCGATTGCGTCAGCCCTGCCAACAAATGACTAAAGCCCTAGTGCAACGTCCGAGGCTCTACCGGCGGTATCTGCACCTGAATCAACGCCGATCCGCGTAATGCGAACAAGGCGCACAGCCGCGGCGGCGCAGACATAACTGGCCCGAAACTAACGTAGGAGCCGGCTTGCCGGCGAAGCGCCGCGCGGGCGGCGCTCGATCTCATGGGCGCTGCAAACCTGTCGGCAGGCACTTGGTGGCCGTCATGCGGTCCCAAGACAGGCTCCTAAGCGCCACACTGCTGGATGTGCATAAGCAGAATTGCGCGCTGACCTGGTGGCACATGTCTGGATATCGAGTGAGGGCCACCAGGTGCTTGCCGGTGTTTTTATAGCGTTCTTGAGATCGAGCGCCGCCCGCGCGGTGCTTCGCCGGCAAGCCGGCTCCTACAGTTTGTTTCGGGCTAATTATGCCTGTGAGGTCTCCACTGTCCGTTTTGGTGCATGTCTATAAATCGGTGATATACCGGCCACTCCCAGGCAGGTCGTAGCCCATGCTGCTTCAGACAACCGAGCTCGTGCCCAAGAACGCCGCCTCCAGCAATTGCCGCGTATACCCATGCCGCGGCTCATGAAATATAGCCCCCGCATCCCCCTGCTCAACCACCTGCCCATGCTTGATCACCATCAACTGATGACTCAACGCCTTGACCACTGCCAGGTCATGGCTGATAAACAGATAAGTCAGGTTGTACTTAACCTGCAAATTCCGCAAAAGCTCCACCACCTGCCGCTGCACCGTCCGGTCCAGCGCCGAGGTCGGCTCATCCAGCAGAATCAACGCCGGCTTCAACACCAACGCCCGCGCAATCGCAATCCGCTGCCGCTGCCCGCCGGAAAACTCATGGGGATACCGATGCCGCGTCCGCGGATCCAGCCCCACTTCCTCCAACGCCGCGATAATCGCCGCTTCCTGCTCGGCCGGCGTGCCGATCTTGTGAATCCGTAACCCCTCGCCAACGATATCCGCCACGCACATGCGCGGGCTCAGGCTGCCAAAGGGGTCCTGGAACACCACCTGCATCTCTCGCCGCAGAGGCCGCACTTCCTTCTGGTTCAGCCCCTCAAGATTCTGCCCGTGGAAGCGAATCCCGCCCTGGCTGGAAATCAATCGCAAGATGGCCAGCCCCAAGGTGGACTTACCCGAGCCACTCTCGCCAACGATGCCCAGCGTCTGCCCCTGGGGCAGGCTGAAGTTCACCCCGTCCACGGCCTTCACATGGTCCACGGTGCGGCGCAGCAGCCCCTTCTTGATCGGGAACCACACCTTCAGGTCCTTCACCTCCAGCAACGGCGCGCCTTCGGCATTCGCAGCCGGTGCGCCGCTGGGCTCGGCGTTGATCAGCATCTGCGTATACGGATGCTGCGGCTTGCTGAACAGTGTGGCGCAATCGGCCTGCTCGACGATCTTGCCGCACTGCATCACGCACACGCGGTGGGCGATGCGGCGCACCAGGTTGAGGTCATGGCTGATCAGCAGCAGGGCCATGCCGAGGCGCGCCTGCAGCTCCTTGAGCAGGTCGAGGATCTTCAACTGCACGGTCACGTCGAGCGCCGTGGTGGGTTCGTCGGCGATCAGCAGTTCGGGTTCGTTGGCCAGGGCCATGGCGATCATCACCCGCTGGCGCTGGCCACCGGACAGCTCGTGGGGCAGGGCTTTCAGGCGCTTCTGCGGCTCGGGAATGCCGACCAGCTCCAGCAGCTCCAGGGTGCGCGCCGTGGCGGCCTTGCCGGTGAGGCCCTTGTGCAGCAAGAGGATCTCGTTGATCTGCTTCTCGATGCTGTGCAGCGGGTTCAGCGAGGTCATCGGCTCCTGGAAGATCATCGCGATGCGATTGCCGCGAATGCGCTGCATGGGCTTCTCGCCCAGGTGCAGCAGGTCCTTGCCGTCGTACTGGATGCTGCCGCTCGGGTGCCGCGCCAGGGGGTAGGGCAGCAGGCGCAGGATCGAGTGGGCGGTCACCGACTTGCCCGAACCGCTTTCGCCGACCAGGGCCAGGGTCTCGCCCTTGCGGATGTCGAAGCTGATGCCGTCGACCACGCGGTTGACCTGCTCGCCAGTGACGAACTCCACCGCCAGGTCGCGGACTTCGATCAGGGTGTCTTGGCTCATGTCATTTCCTCGGGTCGAAGGCGTCGCGGGCGGATTCGCCGATGAATACCAGCAGGCTCAACATCACCGCCAGCACGGCGAAGGCGCTGATGCCCAGCCAGGGGGCTTGCAGGTTGGACTTGCCCTGGGCCACCAGCTCGCCCAGCGAAGGGGAGCCGGCGGGCAGGCCGAAGCCGAGGAAGTCCAGGGCGGTGAGGGTGCCGATGGCGCCGGTGAGGATGAACGGCATGAAGGTCATGGTCGAGATCATGGCGTTGGGCAGGATATGCCGGAACATGATCGGGCCGTTGCGCATGCCCAGCGCGCGGGCGGCGCGCACGTACTCAAGGTTGCGCCCACGGAGGAACTCGGCGCGCACCACGTCCACCAGGCTCATCCATGAGAACAGCAGCATGATGCCCAGCAACCACCAGAAGTTGGGCTGCACGAAGCTGGCGAGGATGATCAGCAGGTACAGCACCGGCAGGCCGGACCAGATCTCCAGGAAGCGCTGCCCGGCCAGGTCGACCCAGCCGCCATAGAAGCCCTGCAAGGCGCCGGCGATCACGCCGATGATCGAGCTGGCGATGGTCAGCGTCAGGGCGAACAGCACCGAGATGCGGAAGCCGTAGATTACCCGGGCCAGCACATCGCGGCCCTGGTCGTCGGTGCCCAGCAGGTTGTCGGTGGAGGGCGGCGCGGGGGCGGGCACCTTCAGGTCGTAGTTGATGCTCTGGTAGCTGTAGGGGATCGGCGCCCACAGCACGAAGGCGTCTTTCTTGGCCAGCAATTCGCGGATGTACGGGCTTTTGTAGTTGGCCTCCAGCGGGAACTCACCGCCGAAGGTGGTCTCGGGGTAGCGCTTGAAGGCCGGGAAGTACCACTCGCCGTCGTAGCGCACGGCGATGGGTTTGTCGTTGGCGATGAACTCGGCGCCTAGGCTCAGGGTGAACAGCACCAGGAACAACCACAGCGACCACCAGCCACGGCGGTTGGCCTTGAAACGCTCGAAGCGCCGGCGATTGAGGGGAGAGAGGGCCATGTCAGTGCTCCCGGCTGGCGAAGTCGATGCGCGGATCGACCAGGGTGTAGGTGAGGTCGCCAATCAGCTTCACCACCAGCCCGAGCAGGGTGAAGATGAACAAGGTGCCGAACACCACCGGGTAGTCGCGGTTGATCGCCGCTTCGAAACTCATCAGGCCCAGGCCGTCGAGGCTGAAGATCACCTCGATCAGCAGGGAGCCGGTGAAGAAGATGCCGATGAACGCTGAGGGGAAGCCGGCGATCACCAGCAGCATGGCGTTGCGGAACACATGGCCGTAGAGCACGCGGGTGCGGCTCAGGCCCTTGGCCTTGGCGGTGACCACGTACTGCTTGTTGATCTCGTCGAGGAAGCTGTTCTTGGTCAGCAGGGTCATGGTGGCGAAGTTGCCGATCACCAGGGCGGTGATGGGCAGCACCAGGTGCCAGAAGTAGTCGAGCACCTTGCCGGTGGTGCTCAGCTCGTCGAAGTTGTTGGAGGTGAGCCCACGCAGCGGGAACCAGTCGAAGTAGCTGCCACCGGCGAACAGCACGATCAGCAGGATGGCGAACAGGAACGCGGGGATGGCGTAGCCGACGATGATCGCCGAGCTGGTCCACACGTCGAAGTGGCTGCCGTGGCGCACGGCCTTGGCGATCCCCAGGGGGATCGACACCAGGTACATGATCAGCGTGCTCCACAGCCCCAGCGAGATGGACACGGGCATCTTCTCGGCGATCAGGTCGATGACCTTGGCGTCGCGGAAGAAACTGTTGCCAAAGTCCAGCTGGGCGTAGTTCTTGACCATGATCCACAGCCGCTCGGGCGCCGACTTGTCGAAGCCGTACATGCGCTCGATCTCGGCGATCAGCGCTGGGTCCAGCCCTTGCGCGCCACGGTAGTTGGAACCGGCCACCGACACCTCGGCGCCGCCGCCGGCGATGCGGCTGGTGGCGCCGTCGAAGCCTTCGAGCTTGGCGATCATCTGCTCCACCGGGCCGCCGGGGGCGGCCTGGACGATGATGAAGTTGATGATCAGGATGCCGAACAGGGTGGGGATGATCAGCAGCAGGCGCCGCAGGATATAGGCCAGCATGTCAGTGGGCCTCGTCCGCTGCGGCGGCTTCGCTTACCGCGGGAGTGACATCGGGCTTGATCCACCAGGTGTCGATACCGACGTCGTACTTGGGCGACTTGGCCGGGTGGCCGATGTGGTTCCAGTAGGCCACGCGGGAGGTCTTGATATGCCAGTTGGGGATCACGTAGTAGCCCCACAGCAGCACGCGATCCAGGGCGCGGCAGTGGTCGATCAGGCTCTGGCGCGAGTCGGCGTTGATCAACTGCTCCACCAACTGGTCGATGGCCGGGTCGCGCAGGCCGATGAAGTTGCGGCTGCCGGGGTTGTCGGCGGCGGCGCTGGACCAGAACTCGCGTTGCTCGTTGCCGGGGGAGTTGGACTGGGCGAAACCGCCGACGATCATGTCGTAATCGCGCGAGCGCAGGCGGGTGATGTACTGCGACACGTCCACCCGGCGGAGCTCGAAGTTGATCCCCAGGTCGGCGAGGTTGCGCTTGAATGGCAGCAGCACGCGCTCGAACTGGGTCTGGGCAAGCAGGAATTCGATGGTTACCGGCTTGCCGTTCTGGTCGACCATCTTGTCGTCGACGATCTTCCAGCCGGCCTCCTGCAGCAGCTTGTAGGCCTGGCGCTGCTGCTCGCGGATCATGCCGCTGCCGTCGGTGACCGGGTTGTGGAAGGCGCCGTTGAACACCTCGTCGGGCACCTTGCCGCGCAGTGGCTCGAGGATCTTCAGCTCGGCCGGGGTGGGCAGGCCGCTGGCGGCCATCTCGGAGTTCTCGAAGTAGCTGTCGGTGCGGGTGTAGGCGCCGTTGAACAGCTGCTTGTTGGTCCATTCGAAGTCCATCAGCAGGCTGATGGCGTGGCGCACACGCACGTCCTGGAACAGCGGCTTGCGCAGGTTGAAGATGAAACCCTGCATGCCCACCGGGTTGCCATTGGGGATCTCTTCCTTGATCAGGCGGCCGTCGCGCACGGCAGGCACGTCGTAGGCGGTGGCCCAGTTCTTCGCGCTCACCTCCAGGGCGTAGTCGAACTGCCCGGCCTTGAGCGCTTCGAGGGCGACGGTGTTGTCGCGGTACGAATCGAAGGTCATCACGTCGAAGTTGAACAGGCCGCGGTTGATCGGCAGGTCCTTGGCCCAGTAGTCCTTGACCCGTTCATAGCGGATCGAGCGACCGGCCTTCACTTCGGTGACCTGGTAGGGACCGCTGCCCAGCGGGATTTCCAGGTTGCCGCGGTTGAAATCGCGGCCTTCGTACCAGTGCTTGGGCAGTACCGGCAGTTGGCCGAGGATCAGCGGCAGCTCGCGGTTGTTGCCGTGCTTGAACTTGAACAGCACCCTGAGCGGGTCTTCGGCGACCACTTCGGCGACATCGCCGTAGTACTGGCGGTATAGCGGCGCGCCGTCCTTGATCAGGGCGTTGAAGGTGAATACCACGTCTTCGGCGCGCATGGGGTGGCCGTCGTGGAAGCGGGCCTCGGGGCGCAGGTAGAAACGCACCCAGCTGTTGTCCGGGGCCTTTTCGATCTTGCCGGCCACCAGGCCGTACTCGGTGAACGGCTCGTCCAGGCTCTGGCGCATCAGGGTGTCGTAGATGCTGCCGATGTTTTCGGCGGGCACGCCCTTGTTGATGAACGGGTTGAGGCTGTCGAAGCCGCCGAAGCTGGACTGGCGGAAGGTGCCGCCCTTGGGCGCGTCGGGGTTCACATACTCGAAGTGCTTGAAGTTGGCCGGGTACTTCGGCGGCTCGTCGTACAGGGTCAGGGCGTGTTGCGGGGCGGCCACGGCCGGGAGCGTGAGGCAAGCCAGCAGCAGGCTGGCGGCCAGGTGGCGCAGGGTGGGCGTCATTTGGCTTTCTCCGAAGTCTTCTTGATCCACCAACTGTTCAGCCCCAGCGTGTAGGGCGGGGTGGCGACGAAGGCGAACCGGTTGCGGTAGGCCAGGCGGTGATTGTCGAGGTACCAGTTGGGAATCATGTAGTACTGCCATGAGAGCACGCGGTCCAGGGCGCGGGCGGCGGCCACCTGGTCATCGCGGCTGCGGGCGGCGAGTAGGGTGTCGAGCAGGTGGTCGACCACCGGGTCCTTCACGCCAGCATAGTTCTTGCTGCCCTTGGTGGCGGCTTGGCTGGAGTGGAAATACAGCCACTGCTCGAGGCCCGGGCTCAGGGTCTGGTTGAGGGTCATCAGGATCATGTCGAAATCGAACTGGTCGAGCCGTTGTTTGTACTGGGCCCGATCCACGGTGCGCAAGCGCGCATCGATGCCGATGCTGGCCAGATTTTCGACATAAGGTTGCAGGATGCGTTCGAGGTTCGGGTTGACCAGCAGCAGCTCCATCCTGAACGGTTGGCCCTTGCTGTCGGCCAGGCGTTGGCCGTTGAGCTTCCAGCCGGCTTGGGCGAACAGGTCCAGGGCCTGGCGCAGGGCCTGGCGGCTGATGCCGCTACCGTTGGTATGGCTGACCTGGTAGGGCTGGGTGAACAGTTTCTCGGGCAACTGGTCGCGAAACGGCTTGAGCAGCAGCCACTCCTTGCCGGTAGGCAGGCCGCTGGCGCTGAACTCACTGTTGGGGTAGTAGCTGGTGGCGCGGCGGTAGGCGCCGTTGAACAGGGCGCGGTTGGTCCACTCGAAGTCGAGCATCAGGCCCAGGGCCTGGCGCACCCGTGGGTCGCTGAACGCGGCGCGGCGGCTGTTCATGAACAGGCCTTGGGTTTGCGTGGGGATTTGGTGCGGGATCTGCGCCTTGATCACCTCGCCCCGACGCACGGCGGGGAACTGGTAGCCGTTGGCCCAGTTCTTGGCCTGGTGCTCGATGTAGATGTCGAATTCACCGGCCTTGAACGCCTCGAAGGCCACGGTGGCGTCACGGTAGAACTCGTACTCGACGCGGTTGAAGTTGTACTTGCCGCGGTTCACCGCCAAGTCCTTGCCCCAGTAGTTCTTCACCCGCTCGAACACCAGCCGCCGGCCCGGCTGCACCTCGGTGACGCGGTAGGGGCCGCTGCCCAGCGGTGGCTCGAAGGTGGTGGCCTTGAAGTCGCGCTTGGCCCAGTAGTGCTTGGGCAGCACCGGCATCTCGCCCAGGCGCAGGATCAACAGCGGGTTGCCGGCGCGCTTGAACACGAAGCGAATGCGCAGCGGGCCGAGGATATCGACCCGGGCTACCTCCTGCAGGTTGGTGCGGTAGATCGGGTGGCCGTCCTTGAGCAGGGTGCGGTAGGAAAACGCCACATCCTGCGCGGTGATCGGCACGCCGTCGTGGAAGCGCGCCTCGGGACGCAGGTTGAACACCACCCAGCTGCGGTCCTCGCTGTACTCGACCGAGCGGGCGATCAGGCCGTAGCTGGAGGTGGGTTCGTCGCCCGAGGGGTCGTACATGCCGGTGCCGACCATCAGCGGCTCGTTGAGCTCGTTGATGCCGTACTGCAGGAAATTAGGCGTGGTGACTGGGCTCGAGCCCTTGAAGGTGTAAGGGTTGAGCGTGTCGAAGGTGCCGAAGGCCATGGCCCGCAAGGTGCCGCCTTTGGGGGCTTGCGGGTTGGCCCAGTCGAAATGGGTGAAGCTGGCCGGGTACTTGAGCGTGCCGAACTGCGCGTATCCGTGGCTTTCGCTCACCATCGCGACGGCGGGGAAGCTCAAGGCCAGGCTGAGTGACAGCAGGAGGGGACGTATCAAGTCGGCATCCGATCCAGAGGGCGTTGGGCTTGGTTCGGGGTACAGTAACAGCTTGTCTGGAATGGAAAAAGGGTGCGAGTCGGTCAGATGGATGTGACTGATTGGGGCGCGAAGCGCCCCCCAGGATTCACATCAACGCGACAGGTAGACGGTCAGGGTCTGGCCTGGCTTGAGCGCATGCCCGGTGCGCGGGTTCCAGCGCTTGAGGTGCTTCATCTCGACGTTGAAGCGCTTGGCCACCAGGTAGTACGAGTCGCCCTTGCGCACTTTGTACTGGGTGGAGCGCTGCTTCGAGTCAGCCACGCGGTTGGCCGCCGTGCTCGGCGCGCTGCCGCCACGCAGCGCCAGCACCTGGCCGACCTTGAGGTTGTTGCCACGGATGCGGTTCCAGCTTTGCAGCTGCTTGACCGACACCCGGTTGGCCTTGGCGATGCTGCCCAGGTTGTCGCCACGCTTGACCCGGTAGCTGCGCGCCGCCGGTGCCTTGGCCTCGGCCAGGGCGGCCTGGAACACGGCCTTGTTCGGTTGCAGGCTGACCAGTTCCTCGGGCTTGAGGTTGGACATGCGGTCGCTGAGCAGTTGCGCCTTGGCGGTGGGCACCAGCAGTTGCTGTGGACCGTCCACGGTCATGCGCTTCTTGAACGCGGGATTGAGCTGGATCAGTTCGTCTTCGTCGATGTCGGCGAAGGCGGCCACGCGGGACAGGTCGAGGCGATCGTTGATGGCGACGGCTTCGAAGTACGGCTCGTTGGCGATCGGGTTGAGGTTGACGCCGTAGGCGTCGGGGGTGTTGACCACCTGCGACAGGGCCAGCAGCTTGGGCACGTAGTCGCGGGTTTCCTGTGGCAGCGGCAGGTTCCAGTAGTCGGTCGGCAGGCCCAGGCGCTCGTTGCGCTCGATGGCCCGGCTGACCGTGCCTTCACCGGCGTTGTAGGCCGCCAGGGCCAGCAGCCAGTCGCCGTTGAACATGTCGTGCAGGCGGTTCAGGTAGTCCAGCGCGGCGTTGGTCGAGGCGGTGACGTCGCGCCGACCGTCGTAGAAGTTGGTCTGGCGCAGGTTGAAGTGGCGCCCGGTGGACGGAATGAACTGCCACATGCCGGCGGCATGCGCGCGCGAGTAGGCCATGGGGTTGTAGGCGCTCTCGATGGCCGGCAGCAGAGCCAGCTCCAGTGGCATGTCGCGTTCTTCGAGGCGCTCGACGATGTAGTGCAGGTAGAGGCTACCGCGCTCGCCGGCGTTCTCGAGGAACGACGGGTTGCTGGCGAACCACAGGCGCTGTTGCTCGATACGTGGGTTGACGTCCATGCCGTCCTGCAGGGCGAAGCCCTGGCGCATGCGCTCCCAGACGTCCTGGGGCGGTGCCTGCTCCTTGGCCTTGACCACCAGCGGGGCGGGCTTGTGCTTGATCCGCGCCTGGTAACTGTGCGCGCGAACGCTGTCGGATTCGTCGAGCTGACGGGTGCTCTGGCAGCCGACCAGGGTGGCGGCCAGCGCCAGTGCACTGATCTGTGCCAGTCGCGTCAGGGCGACCGAATGAGCGGTTCTGCGGCTACGTGAAGACATCGGCGGGAACGGTTATCCGGGCAAAAAAGTTGGGCGATTCTAGAAACCGGCCCCGGCCGGGTCAACCTTTAGGGTCACATTGCGATATATCGTGAGGTTATCAGAACACGTCTTTCCAAGACCTCAAGGCAGCAAAAACAGTGGCTTGGCTTGGCTTGGAATGTCCCTTCCATTCGTCTGCTTTTTGTTTAACGGATGTTTCGGCAGTGCGCAGGAAGGGGTTGGTCAGGCGCTCCATGCCGATGGTTGACGGCAAGGTGATGCGATTGTCGGCGCGCAACCGGGTAACGTCCTCGAAGCGTTGGCGAACGTGTTCGCTGTCGGGTTCCACGGCGCGGGCGAAGCGCAGGTTGCTCAGGGTGTATTCGTGGGCGCAGTACACTTCGGTAGCGACGGGCAGCGCGGCCAGGCGTTGCAGCGAGCGGTGCATCTGCTCGGGCGTGCCTTCGAACAGGCGCCCGCAACCGGCGGCGAACAGGGTGTCGCCACTGAACAGTAGCGGCGTGGCCGATTGCGCAGTGTAATAGGCGATGTGCCCCAGGGTGTGGCCGGGCATGGCCAGGACCTCGAAGGCCAGGCCCAGCACCTCGATGCGGGCGTCGTCTTCCAGGGCGATGTCGCGACCCGGAATACGTTCGCTGGCCGGGCCGTACACCTGGGCGCCGGTGGCCTGTTTCAAGGCTTCGACGCCGCCGACGTGGTCATGGTGGTGGTGGGTGACGAGGATAGCCTCCAGCACCCAGTCGCGATGCTGGCCGAGCCAGGTCAGCACCGGCCCGGCATCACCGGGATCGACCACCGCGCAGCGGCGATTGGCAGTATCCTGTAACAACCAGATGTAGTTGTCGGAGAAAGCGGGTAGGGCATCGATCTGTATCATGTGCGGATCCGTATCGCCAAGCCTGGACATTGAAGGCATCTTAGCCGCGATGGCGCGCGCGGAGAACCTTCGAGGGAGAACGCAATGACCGACCAAGCCTTCGCCCAGGCCGACCCCGACTGGGTCGAGCTGATCCGCCTGGCCCGCGACTGGTTCGAGGGGCCTCTTGGGCAGTTGATGCTCAAGGAAGAGGAAAAGTTGCTCGAAGAAGAACTGCGACGCTTCTTCGGTGGTTACCTGGTGCACTACGGACCCTGCGCCGAAACCCCGCCCAGCGCCCCGCAGGTGCAGCGCAACGTGCGCCTGGGCGCGCCGTTGCCGGGGGTGGAGATCGTCTGCGAGGAGCAGGCCTGGCCGCTGTCGGAGCACGCCGCCGACGTGGTGGTGCTGCAGCATGGCCTGGACTTCAGCCTGTCCCCCCACGGGCTGTTGCGTGAGGCCGCCAGTTCCGTGCGCCCGGGTGGCCATCTGCTGATCATCGGGATCAACCCCTGGAGCAGTTGGGGCGTGCGCCATTTCTTCAGCCATGGGGCCTTGCGCAAGGCCCGTTGCATCTCGCCGTCGCGGGTCGGCGACTGGCTCAACCTGCTGGGCTTCGCGCTGGAGAAACGCCGCTTTGGGTGTTATCGTCCGCCGCTTGCCTCGCCGGCCTGGCAGCAGCGCCTGGCTGGCTGGGAGCGCGTGGCCGGAGGTTGGCAGGCTGCCGGTGGCGGGGTTTACCTGCTGGTGGCGCGCAAGATGGTGGTGGGCCTGCGGCCGCTGCGCCCGGAGCGCCGTGAACCGATGGGCAAGCTGCTGCCGCTGCCGCTGGCCAAGGTCAACCGCAGTGCCACCCATCCCGATTCCGAAAAGCACTGAACACGAGTGGTACATGAGCGATAGCGTCGAGATCTACACCGATGGTGCCTGCAAGGGCAACCCTGGCCCGGGCGGCTGGGGCGTGCTGATGGTTTTCAAGGGCGTCGAGAAGGAGCTGTGGGGCGGCGAGCGCGAGACCACCAACAACCGCATGGAGCTGATGGCGGCGATCGAGGGCCTGAAGGCACTCAAGCGCGAGTGCGAGGTGGTGCTGACCACCGACTCGCAGTACGTCATGAAGGGCATCAACGAATGGATGGCCAACTGGAAAAAGCGCGGCTGGAAAACCGCGGCCAAGGAACCGGTGAAAAACGCCGACCTGTGGGTGCAGCTCGATGAACAGGTCAACCGGCACAAGGTGACCTGGAAGTGGGTGCGCGGGCATATCGGCCACCCAGGCAACGAGCGCGCCGACCAGTTGGCCAACCGTGGCGTCGACGAGGTTCGGGCCCAGCGCTGAAAGCAGTTACAAGCTTCAAGCGGCAAGCCACAAGTAACAGCGGGTCTGATGTGTGGCTGCTCTTTCTTGTGGCTTGAAGCTTGAAGCTTGCCGCTTGAGTTATACTCCCGCTCCGAATTCAAGCCCCGCCAGTTGGAGTCACCCGTGGAACAGCAGCAAGACCAGCGCCTGGTCATCCTCGATACCGAAACCACCGGCATGCCGGTGGGCGAAGGCCACCGCATCGTCGAGATCGGTTGCGTCGAGGTCATGGGCCGGCGCCTGACTGGGCGGCATTTCCACGTCTACCTGCAACCGGATCGCGAAAGTGACGAGGGCGCCATCGGCGTTCACGGTATCACCGACGCCTTCCTGGTTGGCAAGCCGCGTTTCGGCGATGTGGCGGACGAGTTCTTCGAATTCATCCAGGGCGCCACCCTGGTCATCCACAACGCAGCGTTCGACGTTGGCTTCCTCAACAACGAATTCGCCCTGCAGGGCCAGCACGACCGGGCCGACATCACCCAGCACTGCACCATTCTCGATACCCTGATGATGGCGCGCTCGCGCCACCCAGGGCAGCGCAACAGCCTCGATGCGTTGTGTAAACGCTACGGCATCGACAACTCTGGCCGTGAACTGCACGGCGCGCTGCTCGACTCGGAACTGCTGGCCGACGTCTACCTGGCGATGACCGGTGGCCAGACCAGCCTGTCGCTGGCCGGCGAGGGGGCCGGCGGCGAGGATGGCCAGGGCAGTACCGGCAGCGAGATCCGCCGCATCAGCGGGCGTGCGCCGGGGCGGGTGATCGTGGCCAGCGAGGAAGAGCTCGCAGCCCATGCCGAGCGCTTGGCGGCCATTGCCAAGTCGGCCGGTGGGCCGGCGATGTGGCAGGTGCTGACCGAGCCAGCCGCCAGCTGATGCACTGAACAGTACCGGCCTTATCGCGGGTCCCCCCCCCAGCCCTTGGTGACAGTCCAGGGCTTGTGGGAGCGGCGGTGCGCCGCTGCGACTTGCCCCGCGACTGCATCGACTACCCTGAGGGAAATTACCCGCAGAGGTAGCCGCCCGATGTACAAGGACCTCAAGTTCCCAATTCTTATAGTCCACCGGGCGATCAAGGCCGACAGCGTTGCTGGCGAGCGAGTGCGCGGCATCGCCGAGGAACTCGCCCAGGACGGCTTCACCATCCTCGCCGCCGCCGACCAGGCCGAAGCGCGCCTGGTGGCCGCCACCCACCACGGCCTGGCCTGCATGCTGATCGCCGCCGAGGGCGCCGGCGACAACAGCCGCCTGCTGCAGAACATGGCCGAGCTGATCCGCCTGGCCCGCCTGCGCGCGCCCAACCTGCCGATCTTCGCCCTTGGTGAGCAGGTCACCCTGGAGAACGCCCCGGCCGAAGCCATGGGCGAGCTCAACCAGTTGCGCGGCATTCTCTACCTGTTCGAAGACACCGTGCCGTTTCTCGCCCGCCAGGTGGCGCGGGCTGCGCACAACTACCTCGACGGCCTGCTGCCGCCGTTCTTCAAGGCCCTGGTGCAGCATACCGCGCAGTCCAATTATTCCTGGCATACCCCGGGCCACGGCGGTGGCGTGGCCTATCGCAAGAGCCCGGTAGGGCAGGCGTTTCACCAGTTTTTCGGCGAGAACACCCTGCGCTCGGACCTTTCGGTGTCGGTGCCGGAGCTGGGTTCTCTGCTCGATCACACCGGCCCCCTGGCCGCCGCCGAAGCCCGGGCGGCACGCAACTTCGGCGCCGACCACACGTTTTTCGTCATCAACGGCACCTCCACCGCCAACAAGATCGTCTGGCACGCCATGGTCGGCCGCGACGAGCTGGTGCTGGTGGACCGCAACTGCCACAAGTCGGTGGTGCACGCGATCATCATGACCGGCGCCATTCCGATCTACCTGTGTCCTGAGCGCAACGAACTGGGCATCATTGGGCCGATCCCGCTCAGCGAGTTCAGCCCGGCATCGATCCAGGCGAAAATCCAGGCCCATCCGTTGGCTCGAGGACGTACGGCGAAGATCCGCCTGGCGGTGGTGACCAACTCCACCTACGACGGGTTGTGCTACCACGCCGGGCTGATCAAGCAACTGCTTGGCGCCAGTGTCGAAGTGCTGCACTTCGATGAGGCCTGGTTCGCCTACGCCGCCTTTCACGAATTCTTCGCCGACCGCTATGCCATGGGCACGGCACGGGCGGCAGGCGACCCACTGCTGTTCAGCACCCATTCCACCCACAAGCTGCTGGCCGCCTTCAGCCAGGCGTCGATGATTCATGTGCAGGACGGCGCGGCCCGGCAGCTGGATCGCGACCGCTTCAACGAAGCATTCATGATGCATATCTCGACTTCGCCGCAGTACAGCATCCTTGCTTCGCTGGATGTGGCTTCGGCAATGATGGAAGGGCCGGCGGGCCGTTCGCTGCTGCAAGAGATGTTCGACGAGGCCCTGAGCTTTCGCCGCGCCCTGGCCAACCTGCGTGAGCACCTCGCTGGCGATGACTGGTGGTTCAGTATCTGGCAGCCACCGGCGATGCAAGGCATGGATGCGGCGGATTGGCTGCTGCATCCGGGCGCGCCGTGGCATGGCTTTGCCGAGGTCAGCGACGACTATGTACTGCTCGACCCGCTCAAGGTCACCCTGGTGATGCCCGCGCAGGGCGAGCATGGCATCCCGGCGGCGGTGGTCAGCAAGTTTCTCTGGGAGCGTGGGCTGGTGGTGGAGAAGACCGGGCTGTACAGCTTCCTTGTGCTGTTCTCGATGGGTATCACCAAGGGCAAGTGGAGCACCCTGCTCACCGAACTGTTGGAGTTCAAGCGCCACTACGACGGCAATACCCCATTGAGCGAAAGCCTGCCCAGTGTGGTGGCGCAGCAGCCAGCGCGCTACCAGGGCCTGGGGTTACGCGACCTGTGCGCGCAGTTGCACGGTTTTTACCAGGGCAATGCCACGGCCCGGCAGCTCAAGCCTGTGTTCACGGTGCTGCCAGAGGTGGCGATGACCCCGGCCAGGGCTTACGACCAGATGGTGCGCGGGGAGGTGGAGGCGGTGCCGATCGAGCAACTGCTGGGGCGTGTTTCAGCGGTGATGCTGGTGCCGTATCCACCGGGCATTGCGCTGATCATGCCGGGTGAGCGTTTTACCGAGGCAAGCCGGACGATTCTCGACTACCTGGCCTGTGCCCGGGCTTTCGACCAGGGCTTCCCAGGCTTCGTCGCCGACGTGCACGGCCTGCAACGCGCGGGGCAGTTGTATACGGTGGACTGCGTCAAGGAATGCGAATGATCTCGACGCCGGTCTGGGCCAGTTCGAAGCGATCCTCGCCCAGGTGGTTGACACGGTCGCCGATGGCCAGCCGGTAACTGGTGATCGGCGCGCCCAAGGTGCTGCCATCGGCCTGCAGGGTCGACTCCTGAAACTCATGCACGGGATAGATGCGGCCTTCGGCGTCGCGGGCGTGGAACTGGCCGACCATTACTGCTGCCATTTAGGTGGAAACCTCTGAAACGTGTAGGAAATGTCTGTACCCATAGACCAGCGAAACGCCCGGGAAGTTTTCCGCCGGGCGGAAAAAAAACCTGGGGCCGAGGAACGGTCATCTATAACTACTAGGTCCCAATCCCCCAGTAGAGGTTGCAAAACGCCATGAGCCAGGTCTATTCGGTAGCGGTTGTCGTCGGCAGCCTGCGCAAGGACTCCTACAACCGCAAGGTGGCCCGCGCGTTGGCCGAGCTGGCGCCGTCCAGCCTGGCCCTGAGGATCGTCGAGATTGGCGACCTGCCGTTGTACAACGAGGATGTCGAGGCCGAGGGCGCCCCCGAGGCGTGGAAGCGTTTTCGCGACGAGATCCGTCGCAGTGACGCGGTGTTGTTCGTGACCCCGGAATACAACCGTTCGGTGCCGGGCGGGCTGAAGAACGCCATTGACGTCGGCTCGCGGCCCTATGGCCAGAGCGTTTGGAGCGGCAAGCCGGCGGCGGTGGCCAGCGTCTCGCCGGGGGCGATCGGCGGCTTTGGCGCCAACCATGCGCTGCGCCAATCGCTGGTGTTTCTCGACATGCCGTGCATGCAAATGCCCGAGGCGTATATCGGCGGGGCCGCGACGCTGTTCGATGACAGTGGCAAGCTGAATGACAAGACCCGGCCGTTCCTGCAGGGGTTCATCGACAAGTTTGCCTCGTGGGTGAAGCTGAACCGGGCGGTCTGAGCCGCCAGGCATCGCGGGGCAAGTCGCAGCGGCGAACCGCCGCCGCGACTTGCCCCGCGCTGATTCTCGACATCAGGATCAGGCGCCCTGCGGCATCTCCCCCTTGGCCAGCCGCCGGTTGATATCGGCGATCACCTCGGGTAGCTCGTTGATGGTGTCAATCAGGTAGTGCGGGCGCGACCCTGCAAACATCGCGTGAATACGCTTGCGCTCGCTCTCCAGCTTTTCCGCGCTCAAGGCGCGGTAACCTTCCCAGGTCAGCCCCAGGGCATTGCCCGAGCACACCAAGGCCACGGTCCACATCCCGGCACGGCGGCCTTCGAGAATACCCGGCACGGTGTCGTCGACCTTCACGCAGGCCGCCACATCGTCTATCCCCAGGGCAATCACGTTGGCCAGGGCCTGGGCCGGCCATGGGCGGCCGTTCGGAGTCTCGTCGGTGGCCACCACGTGGTCGGCCACATAACCGTTTCGCGCCGCCAGTTCCACCACCTTGTCCATCACCACCTTGGGGTAGCCCGAGCACGAGCCGATCTTCAAGCCGTCCTGGCGCAGCCCGGTCAGGGTCTCCAGGGCGCCGGGGATCAGCGCCGAGTGCAAGGCGATTTTCTCGATCTGCAGTGGCATGAAGCGTTCATAGATGGCGGTGACGTCGTCGTCGGTCGGCGTGCGGCCGAACACCTGGCGGTAGCGCTCGGCGATTGCCGGCACGTCGCACAGGGTGCGGATGTGGTCCCACTTGCCCATGCCCATGGGGCCGCGGGCTTCTTCGATGGACACCTGCACGTCGAACTCGGCGAAGGCCTCGACGAAGATCTGCGTGGGGGCGAATGAGCCGAAGTCGACCACGGTGCCGGCCCAGTCGAGGATGGCGGCTTGTAGCTGGGTGGGGTTGTTGTAGTTCATGGGCGCAGTTTCCTTGAATTGGCTAGGCAGGGGTCAGATATCCAACACTTCCATTTCCCGCAGCACGTCGGCCACGGCGTCCACGGCGGCTTGCATGCCGGCGGCGCCGACCACGCCGATGCAGCCGACGCGGAAGGTCTCGACTTGGGTCAGCTTGCCCGGGTAGAGGATGAAGCCCTTGGCCTTGACCCGCTCGTAGAAGTCCTTGAACTGATAGCGGGGGTCTTTCGGGGCATGGAAGGTGACGATGATCGGTGCCTGGATCGCGGTGGGCAGGAAACTGCGCAGGCCGATCCTGGCCATGCCGTCGAGCAAGGTCTTGCAGTTGTCGGCATAACGTTGGTGGCGGGCGGGCAGGCCGCCTTCCTCGTTGTACTGCAGCAATGCTTCGTGCAGGGCGGCGACCACGTGGGTCGGTGGGGTGAAGCGCCATTGGCCGGTCTTGGCCATGTAGGCGTGCTGGTCGTGCAGGTCCATGGCCAGCGAGTGGGCGTTACCTTCGGCGGCGGCCAGGGCGGTTTTCTCGGCGAAGACAAAACCCATGCCCGGCACGCCTTCCAGGCACTTGCCGGAGGCGGCGATCAGCGCCTCGAATTGCACCTCGCGGGCATCGATCGGCAGTGCGCCGAACGAACTCATGGCGTCGATGATCAGGCGCTTGCCATGGGCCTTGATCACCTGGGCAATTGCCGGTAGCGGGTTGAGGATGCCGGTACTGGTTTCGCAGTGGATCAGCGCGACGTGGGTCACGGTCGGGTCGGCGGCTAGCAGACGCTCGACATCCTCGGCGGTGGTTGGTTGGTCCTCGGCGGTCTCGAAGGTGCTGTAGGTGCGGCCCAGGACCTTGCAGATCTTCGCCAGGCGCTGGCCGTAGGCGCCGTTGATCAGCACCAGCACCTTGCCGTCGCGCGGCACCAGGGTGCCGATGGCCGCTTCCACGGCGAAGGTGCCGCTGCCTTGCAGGGGCACGCAGTGATGGCTGGCGGCGCCGTCGACGATTGCCAGCAATTGCTCGCACAGGCTGGCGGTCAACTGGTTGAAGTCGCGGTCCCAGGAGCCCCAGTCCATGAGCATGGCCTGGCGGGTGCGCAGAGAAGTGGTCAATGGACCGGGGGTCAGCAGGATCGGGGCGTTGCTCATTCCGTGGTTCCTCACTTGCGGTGGGCTGGAAACTAGTGGGGCTAGGTTGCAATTCGCTGAATCATCAATCAAATTGTTTGTAGATATGCCAGCCATAAGCAGGGCCGATAGATATGAACCTGTTCCAGCTCCGTGCCTTCGATGCCGTTGCCCGCGAGGGCAGCTTTACCCGCGCCGCCGAGCGCCTGTTCATCAGCCAGCCGGCGGTCACCGGGCACGTCAAGGCACTGGAGGAGCACTACCAGATCACCCTGCTGCGGCGCACCGCGCGGCGGGTCGAGCTGACCGCGGAGGGCACGCGCCTGGCGGCTATCACCCGGGCGATGTTCAGCCTGGCCGAGGAAGCCCAGGCGATGCTCGAGGCCAACCGCCAGTTGCTCACCGGGCGCCTGGAGGTCGCCGCCGACGGACCGCACCGGGTCATGCCGATGCTGGCGCAGTTGCGTGAGCGTTACCCTGGTATCACCGTCAACCTGCGTTTGGGCAACGCCCAGGAAACCCTTGCCGCACTATTGTCGGAACATGCCGACGTGGCGGTGCTGACCGAGATCGAGCCGCGCAAGGGCCTGCATTTGCAAAGCCTGTGCGAGTCGCGCCTGTGTGCCTTGCTGCCGGTGGGGCACCCTTGGGCCAGCGCCACTGGCGACTTACCGCTGATGGCGCTGGACAAGCAGATCATGGTGTTGCGCGAGCCCAGCTCCACTACCCGGCGCACGTTCGACAAGGCCTGCGCCGATGCCTGCGTGCAGCCGCGGGTGCTACTGGAGTTGGACAGCCGCGAAGCCGTCACCGAGGCGGTGGCGGCGCAACTGGGCATCGGGGTGGTGTCGTCCACCGAGGTGGCCCATGACCCGCGGGTGGTAGCGCGCCCCTTGGCTGGGGCCGGCCTGGTCAACCAGCACCTGGTCGGATGCCTGGAGCGACGTCGGGAGCTGCGGCTGATCCAGGCCTTCCTGGGTTTGGCGACAGGCCTGTGATGGTTGTTTATAAAGGCCCGGCCTAAGATGGCCGGCACTGCAACGACAGGACCATCGATGAGCGAGAAAGACACCATTTCCATGCAGCTGGTGCGTGAAGCCTTGTTGCAGACCTGCCCGCACGGCGAGCCCGATGCCGGCTTGTTGGCCCGCGCCGGCATTGCCGTCGAGCAGTTGCACCTGCCCGCGGCGCGGGTCAGCGCCGAGTCCTATGCCCGGCTCTGGCGCTTGCTGGCGCGGCGCTGCAACGACGAGTTCTTCGCCATGGACCCGCGCGGCCTGCGCGGCGGCAGCCTGGCATTCCTGTGTCGGGCGAGCATGGCCCAGCCAACCCTGGGCGCGGGGCTGGAAACGGCGTTGGCGTTCCTGTCGCTGATGCTCGACGACCTGCAGCCTGGCCTGCTGCGCCAGGAGGGGCTGGCCGAGATCGTCATCAATGAGCCGCGCGATGAACCGCGCCGCGCTTTCACATACTTCACCTTCTGGATGATCGTGCATGGCGTGGCCTGCTGGCTGGCAGGGCGGCGCATCCCGATCCTGGCCATCGACCTGCGCTGCGCCGAGCCGCCGTTCTGCGACGACTACCGGGTGATGTTTTCGGAAAACCTGCAGTTCGAGCGCCCGCGCACGCGGATGATCATCGCCGCCGATTGCCTGGACTTGCCGCTGCGTCGCAGTGAGGAAGAACTGCAGCGTTTTCTCGCCGAGGCGCCGGGTAACATCCTGGTCAAGTACCGCGACCCCGCCAGCCTGGGCCGGCGCATCCGTACCGACCTGCTGCGCCTGGACCCAGGCAGTTGGCCGGATGCCGATGAGCTGGCGCGCCAGCTATGCCTGTCGCCTTCGACCCTGCGTCGGCGCCTGGCCGAGGAAGGGCAAAATTACCAGGGCCTTAAGGATAGCGTGCGGCGGGAGTTGGCAATCGCCTGGCTGAGCCAGGACCACCTGGCCATGGGCGAGATCGCCGAGCGCTTGGGCTTTGCCGATAGCAGTTCGTTCTACAAGGCCTTTCGCAAGTGGTTCGGCTGTAATCCGGGGCACTACCGCGCGCTGATTCAGGCGCGCGATGGCGGGCGTTGAAGGTAGGGTGTCGGCTGGTGGGTTTCCCGCTGATGTGTCACGTCCAAAAGCAGCAGCATGGTGGACCGACCATTGGCCAAGGATCATGCCATGCACCTGTTGGACTCCCCGTCCCCGCAAACACCGCCCCCTGAAACGGACAATGCCCTCGATGATTTCATCGGGACACGCTTGCCAGACTGGCTCAAGCGTGCCTCCAGCAACCAGATCAGGCGCCTGCGCGAAGCGTTGAGCGCACACCAGGCCAGTCAGGCACGCCTGCGCGGGCGCACCCTCCAACTGCCGCCGTTGCAGCGCTTCGCCAAACAGCACTTCGCCACGCTGTTGGCCAAACCCTTGCCTGACGGCGTGGCTTTCGAGCAACTCGAGTGGCTGACGGTGCTGCCCGAGTTCACTGATCTCCCGCTACAGGGCATGCCTGCGTATGGGCCGCGCGAAACGCGCGAAAGCGGTCTGCTGCGGTTGATGCACAACTTCGCGGACGGTACCTCTTTCTACGACGGCTCTGGGTTGGTAGCGGCGGGCCAGAGCGAGGTGCTGTCCAAGCCCGGCAACGAGCTGGTTCAGGCATGCCGCCAGCTGGACGTGGGCCGCCTGTATCAGCTCGAACTTGCGCGAACCTACGATGCGGCGACCCAGGAGTTGTTGGCGCAGGACAAACGCTCCGGGCTTCGCCTGGCAACGGAAATGGCCGCCCTCAATGGCCAGATCAGCGCCGCCGAGCAACTCGCCCTGCGGGAATTGCTCGATACCGAGCAGGTCCATACCCAATACGAGCTCAAGGGGTACCCGGGCTTGATGCAGATGCTCGGGCAACCGGTTGCCGATGGCGTGCTGATCCACCTGCGTGACCGTCATGGCGCCGAGCGGGGCGTGCTGGCCTACCTGCCCAGCGATCCTATCCAGCCGTTGCGGCGCTATGCCTCCAGCGCGGCGATGAACGCGGCGCTGGCCGTCGAGCTGAAAGCGCCAGGCTATCGGGCTCACTTCACGCGGCTGATCAGCCTCGAACGACGGGCCGAATTCGTCGACACCTTGGCCAAGCGCTTGCAGGATAACGTTGCGGACTTGCAACTGGAGGGCCGGGTGCAAACCGGCGATGTGTTCCAGGCCATGGCCTCCGAGCAGGTACAACGCTTGCAGGACGATGCCCGGCTGCTCCTGGTGCCCACCGCCAATGCCGATGCGGTGGCCGCCAAGGCACGCCGCGATGCCTGGAAAGCGGCCGGCCTGGATCTGCTGAACCTGAGCGGGCTGTTCCTGCCAGCGGTTGGCGCGCTGCTCTTGGCCGGCGTCGTGACGCAAACCCTGGGCGCGGTATTCGAAGGCGTGTCGGAGTGGTCCCTTGGCCACCAGCACGAGGCGCTGGAGCATCTGCTCGGGGTGGCGGCCACGCTGGTCGCCACGGCTGGCACGGTCGCGGCGGTAGCCTTCGTGCGCTGTGCCTATCTGGAGGCCATGGAATGGGTCAGCAGCGATGGCGAAACGCTGCGGCTGTGGCCGAACGACCTGGAAGCCTTCGCCGTGTCCCCTGAGCATGTCACGTTGCAGGCCGACGGGCGTTTCAGCGATGGTCAGCGCCATTGGATACGCGTTGGTCAGCGTCTGCACGAGCTATACCAGGCCGAGCCCAACGGCGTGTACCGTTTGCGCCACCCGTCACGTCCTGGGGCCTACGAGCCTGTGGTGCTGCACAATGGCGAGCGTTGCTGGCAGCTGTTGTACCACCGTGCGCAGGCCGAGACAGGCGCGGCGCGGATGCTCGATACCTTGTGGCCAGAAGCGCAGTTGCGCAGTGCCGCGCAGGCGCGCTGGATCATGCGCGCGGCGGATGTCGATGAAGACGCGTTGCGCGGCCTGCTGGTCGAGAACCGGCGCACCCCGATCAACTTGCGCGACACGCTGGAGCGTTTCGCCGCCGATGCCCGCATCGAGGCCTTCTTCCAGAGTTTGCGGCAGCTACCGGCTAGCGTGAGTGATCAAGCGCTGCTGCGTGAGTGCCTGGCGCGCCCCGAGGTTGCCGATGCGACGCAGATCCTGGCCAGGCAGTCTGAGTTGCGGGGCGCATTGTTCGAGCATTTGACGCAAGCGCCTGCCGGGGATGATGAACTGGTCCAGCTGTTGAGCAAGACGATTGCGAGCCTGCCGGAGGCCCATGCCCAGGCATTGGCCAGCGAACTCAGCGCTTCACAGCGTGAGCAAGCCTTGGCCCAGGACCGTCTATCCCTGGAGACGCAGACTCGCGCGTTGGCTCTGGCGCGCATGGCCCGTTTCAATCGGGCCATGACAGGTCTGTATGCGCCCAGCGCCTATACCGATGATACTGGCGTGTTGGCCATGACGTTGCTCGACAAGCTGCAGGTTGCTGGCCTACGGTTGACCTTGGGCAAGGATATCGAGCAGTCCGTAGCGCTGGCCGCCGTCGGGGCCGAGGACGACAGTGCCGAACACTGGTTGTTGGTGCGCGACCAGGGTGTGTTCAAGGTGTTCGACGACACGGGGGCACAGCGCGAGGTGGCGGCGAGCGATGACATTTTCGCGGCATTGGTGGGCGTGCTCGATGCACGCCAGTTGTCGAGCACCCTGCAGCTTGAGGGCGAGCAGGCCGCGGCACAGTTGCGTGACAAGCTCCTGGCACAGTTGCCCGAGACGCGACAGGGGGTTGCCAGCCTGCTCGGCTGGCCCGGGCAGCACACCTGGTTCAATCCCGGGCGGCGCTTGGCTGATGGGCGTGTCGGTTACCCGCTCAGTGGGCGGGGGGCGGGGCGATTGTCGCAGCGAGCGATATTGCGTGATGGTCTGCGCCAGTATTTCCCTGGGCTCAACGATGCCCAGCTGGAGCTGGAATTGCAGATCAGGTGGCGTCGAGGCGTGCGGGTAGAAGCGGTGCTGGGGGCGCTGGAGGATGACCTGGCGCAGTTGACCCGGAGCGTCAATGATTGGGTCGGCTTTGCCCTCGATGACGTTTCCCGGCATACCCGCCAGATGTTCGCCGAGCGTCTGCTGCGGGCATGGCGAGGCGTCGGCGATATGCCCATGCACGGCGCGGCGGAGCAACGGTTGGGTTTGCGGCTGTCGTTCTCCGACCTACCGGTTGCCACTTTGCCGGAGCTGCCCCTGCAAGTCGATTTCTTCCATGTGAAAGCACTGGTGATTACCGACGCTCCACTTAGCCATGTGCACGCGGGGTTCATCCGCGCCTTCACCGACGTACAGCGGCTCGACCTGAGCCACAATCACCTGCTGCGATGTCCGGATGGGTTGGGCTATCTGATCAATCTGCGCCGCTTGCGGCTGGTAAGCAACCAGATCCACCTCGATGCCAATGCGGTGGAGGCCCTGAGCCGCCTGCCCATGTTGAGTCATCTCGACCTGAGCGACAATCGCGCGGTCGGCGCATTCGCCCTGCCTTTTCAGCACCTGTCGCAGTTGATCGAACTGCGCATGCGTCGTTGCGGATTGAGCTCCTGGCCCAAGGATATCGCGCTGTGCGATCAGCTTACCTTGGTGGATTTGCGCAATAACGCATTGCGGGGCGCGCCACGGGAGATCCTGAACATGCCTCAGGCGTTTCGCGAGGGGTTCCTTGTGGAGGGCAACCGCATGAGCATGACCGAGCTTGCCAACCTGGCTGCATTCGATCCTATCCGCGAGGCACCGGAGTACGAGCAAGGTCGTGCTGGATGGGTCGGGACGGGGTCGCGCGGGGTGGCTCGCGGGAAAATTTGGGACGCATTGCAAGCACAGGCGGGAAATGTTCCTGTGTTCAACTTGCTCGAAGGGTTGGAGCAGGTTGCAGAGCATAGCTGGCCGAAAGCCTTCCTCGACGAACATGTCTGGCGCATCCTCGCGCTGATGCACGCGGACGCCGGGTTTGCGCAGACGGTTCATGGTTTGCTGCAGCCTGAACCGGTGGGTAACAACCGCGTCATCGAGCAGTTCAGCCGGTTGTTGCAGCGGCACGCCGAGAGCCAGGCAGAGGCTCCCAATACCTCGCTGTCCGGCGCGCAGTTGCTGGCGCTCGGCAAAGGGTTGTTCCGCCTGGCACGGCTGGAGTCCTTTGTGCGGGCAGATATCCCGGCGCGTGGTGTGAACCTCGCGCAGGACGTGCAGGGGATGTTGGCCCTGCGCTACCGGGTCCGGCTGCGTCGCGCGTTGGCCTTGCCGTTTCAGCCTTATCGCCTCTATGAGGTCGGCGTGCCGAGCGTCGAGCAGGCACAGTTGGACGCGGCTCGTAATGCCGTGGAGGCCGCGATCACACCACAGGTCCTGGCCCCGCACCTGTGCCGCTATCTGTTCTGGCAGCGCTTCGTCGAGCGATACGACTCGGCGGCGTTCGCCGCCCTTGCCCCGGCAGCCGATCGCCAGCCCCTGCGCGAGCGTCTGACCCTGGAGTTCATGCAGCGCATGGCGCGTATCGAAGACGATAGCGAGCGTGGCGTGGGGCGCTAGCGGGTAGCGGCCAAACCGGTCATCCAGATTGACAGCTTTGGCCATTGCCGCGACGTAGACGCGGCGCGAACATCGTCGGACCGATGGTTCCACTCCAAAAACAAGAAACCAGGAGTCCGACGATGCGTGATTACGCCGAGGCCGCTCGTGCGTTCGACCCTGCCCAGGCCGCCGCGGCGGCGCTGCATGGCAACCTCGAGTCCCTCAACGCCTGTGTCGAGTGCTGTGACCGGCACATCGGCAGTAACCGGCCCGCCTTGATCTGGGAGGGCCAGGACGGCCAGGGTGATCGCTACACCTTCGAGCAGCTTCAGGCCCTGTCTGCCCGTTTTGCCAATGTCCTCAAAAACCAAGGTGTTCAGGCCGGTGATCGGGTTGCCGGGCTGATGCCGCGCACGCCCGAACTGTTGGTCACCATTCTTGCCACCTGGCGCCTGGGTGCGGTGTATCAGCCACTGTTCACGGCCTTTGGCCCCAAGGCCATCGAGCACCGCCTGCAGCAGTCTCGGGCCAAGGTGGTGGTCAGCGACCGTAACAACCGGCCCAAGCTGGATCAGGTGGCTGGCTGCCCCATTCTCGTCACGGTCGGCGCCGACGCTGGTGAGCTGGACTTCCAGCGGGCGCTGGAGGCGGCGCAGGCAGTTTGCGCGCCGGTCATGCGCCGTGGTGACGATCCGTTCTTGCTGATGTTCACTTCCGGCACCACTGGTCCTGCCAAGCCGCTGGAGGTGCCGCTGCGGGCCATCGTCGCCTTCCAGGGCTACCTGCGCGATGCGGTAGGCCTGCGTCCGGACGACAACTTCTGGAACCTGGCCGACCCGGGGTGGGCCTATGGCTTGTATTACGCGGTTACCGGACCGCTGTCGCTGGGCCATGCCACCACCTTTTACGACGGCCCCTTCAACGTGGAGAGCTGCGCGCGGGTCATCGCCAAGCTGGGCATCACCAACCTGGCTGGGTCACCCACGGCCTATCGTCTGCTGATTGCCGCTGGCGATGCCTTCTCGACACCGGTCAAGGGCCGCTTGCGGGTGGTCAGCAGCGCCGGTGAACCCCTGAACCCCGAAGTGATTCGCTGGTTCGCCGACGAGCTCGGCGTGACCATCCACGATCACTACGGCCAGACCGAGCTGGGCATGGTGCTGTGCAACCACCACGCCCTGCAGCACCCGGTGTTGCAGGGTTCGGCTGGCTTCGCCATTCCCGGCCACCGCATCGTGGTGGTGGACGAGCAGGGCAACGAACTGCCTGCCGGCCAGCCGGGGATCCTCGCGGTGGACCGTGAACAGTCGCCGCTGTGCTGGTTCGCGGGGTACCACGGCCTGCCGACCAAGGCGTTCAAGGGCAAGTACTACCTCAGTGGCGACACCGTCGAGCTGAACTCGGACGGCAGTATCAGTTTCGTCGGTCGCAGCGATGATGTGATCACCACTTCCGGCTATCGCGTCGGTCCGTTCGACGTGGAGAGCGCG
Organism: Pseudomonas sp. RIT623; assembly: GCF_004519305.1. Classification (GTDB taxonomy): domain Bacteria; phylum Pseudomonadota; class Gammaproteobacteria; order Pseudomonadales; family Pseudomonadaceae; genus Aquipseudomonas. The sequence goes on from NZ_SOZA01000022.1 coordinate 54,821, forward strand.
CTGATCGAGCACCCGGCGGTGGTCGAGGCGGCGGTGATCGGCAAGCCTGACCCGCAGCGCACCGAACTGATCAAGGCCTTCGTGGTGCTCGGCCAGGGCTATCAAGGGAGTGCCGAGCTGGAGGAAGCCCTGCGTCAACACGTGCGCCAGCGCCTGTACGCCCACGCCTACCCGCGTGAAATCGAATTCGTCGGCGAGCTGCCCAAGACCCCGAGCGGCAAGCTGCAACGCTTCATCCTGCGCAACCAGGAAATCGCCCGACAACAAGCCGCGCAGCCGATCGCTGCCGGCGCCTGAAGGAAAATCACCATGCAAATCCAGAACAGACACTTCATCGTCAGCGGCGCGGCCTCGGGCCTGGGCGCCGCCACCGCGCAGATGCTCATCGAGGCCGGCGCCAAGGTCATGCTGGTCGACCTGAACGCAGAGGCAGTTGAGGCCAAGGCCGCCGAGCTGGGCACAAATGCCCGATTCGCGGTGGCCGACATCAGCGACGAACAGGCGGCCAAGGCGGCCGTCGATGCCGCCGTCAGCGCCTTCGGCGGCCTGCATGGTCTGATCAACTGCGCTGGCATCGTCGGTGCCGAGAAGGTCCTGGGCAAGAACGGTCCGCACGCCTTGGGCAGCTTCGCCAAGGTCATCAACGTCAACCTGATCGGTAGCTTCAACCTGCTGCGCCTGGCGGCAGCGGCCATGGCCGAAGGCGTGGCGGACGAACAGGGCGAGCGCGGGGTGATCATCAATACCGCGTCCATTGCTGCCTATGACGGCCAGATCGGTCAGGCCGCCTACGCCGCCTCCAAGGGCGCCATCGCCAGCCTCACGCTCCCAGCCGCCCGCGAGCTGGCACGCTTTGGCATCCGCGTGATGACCATCGCCCCTGGCATCTTCGAAACCCCGATGATGGCCGGCATGACCGAGGAGGTGCGTGCCTCGCTGGCCGCCGGGGTGCCGTTCCCACCACGCCTGGGCCGTCCGCAGGAGTACGCCGCGCTGGCCCGCCACATCATCGAGAACAGCATGCTCAACGGCGAGGTGATCCGCCTCGACGGCGCGCTGCGCATGGCTGCCAAGTAAGGAGAAATGCACATGACCCTCGCCAATGATCCGATCGTTATCGTCAGCGCCGTGCGTACGCCCATGGGCGGCCTGCAGGGCGACCTCAAGAGCCTGACCGCCGCGCAGCTAGGCAGCGCGGCGATTCGTGCCGCCGTCGAGCGCGCCGGTATCGATGCCGCCAGCGTCCAGGAAGTATTGTTCGGCTGCGTGCTGCCTGCAGGTCAGGGCCAAGCTCCGGCACGCCAGGCGGCACTCGGCGCCGGGCTGGACAAGCACACCACCTGCACCACGCTGAACAAGATGTGCGGCTCGGGCATGCAGGCCGCTATTCTGGCCCACGACCAGTTGCTGGCCGGCAGCGCCGAGGTGATCGTCGCCGGTGGCATGGAGAGCATGACCAACGCCCCGTATCTGCTTGATAAAGCCCGTGGTGGCTATCGCATGGGCCACGGCAAGATCATCGACCACATGTTCATGGACGGCCTCGAGGACGCCTACGACAAAGGGCGGCTGATGGGAACCTTCGCCGAAGACTGCGCGCAGAAAGGCGATTTCAGCCGCCAAGCCCAGGATGCCTTTGCCATCGCCTCGCTGACCCGGGCGCAGGATGCGATCAAGAGCGGCCGTTTCGCAGCCGAGATCGTCCCGGTGGAAGTTACCGAGGGCAAGGAGAAGCGCGTCATCAAGGATGACGAGCAGCCGCCCAAGGCGCGCCTGGACAAGATCCCTCAGCTTAAACCGGCCTTCCGCGAAGGCGGCACCGTCACCGCCGCCAACTCCAGCTCCATCTCCGACGGCGCCGCGGCGCTGGTGCTGATGCGCCGCTCCGAGGCCCAGAAGCGCGGCCTCAAGCCGCTGGCGTTGATCCATGGTCACGCCGCCTTCGCCGACACTCCGGCGCTGTTCCCCACCGCGCCGATTGGCGCCATCGACAAGCTGCTCAAGCGCACCGGCTGGAACCTGGCCGAGGTGGACCTGTTCGAGATCAACGAAGCGTTCGCCGTGGTCACCCTGGCGGCCATGAAGCACCTCGACCTGCCCCATGACAAGGTCAACATCCATGGCGGCGCCTGCGCCCTGGGCCACCCGATCGGCGCCTCGGGCGCGCGTATCCTGGTGACCCTGCTGTCGGCCTTGCGCCAGAACAACCTGCGCCGTGGCGTGGCGGCCATCTGCATTGGCGGTGGCGAGGCCACGGCCATGGCCATCGAATGCCTGTACTGAGGTGAAGCATGCTGGTAACTGACGAGCAACAACAGATCGCCGATGCGGTGCGGGCGTTCGCCCAGGAGCGGCTGAAGCCGTTCGCCGAGCAGTGGGACAAGGAACACCGCTTCCCTAAGGAGGCCATCGAGGAGATGGCCGGGCTGGGCCTGTTCGGCATGCTGGTGCCGGAGCAATACGGTGGTAGCGACACCGGCTACGTTGCCTATGCCATGGCCCTGGAAGAGATCGCCGCCGGCGACGGTGCCTGTTCGACCATCATGAGCGTGCACAACTCGGTGGGCTGCGTGCCGATCCTCAAGTTCGGCAGCGAGGCGCAGAAGCAGCAATTCCTCGCGCCGCTGGCCAGCGGCGCGATGCTCGGCGCGTTCGCCCTGACCGAACCGCAGGCCGGCTCCGACGCCAGCAGCCTGAAGACCCGCGCCCGCCTGGATGGCGACCACTATGTGCTCAACGGCAGCAAGCAATTCATTACTTCCGGGCAGAACGCCGGGGTGGTGATCGTCTTCGCCGTCACCGACCCGGACGCCGGCAAGCGCGGCATCACGGCCTTCATCGTGCCCACCGATTCACCGGGGTACCAGGTGGCGCGGGTCGAGGACAAACTCGGCCAGCATGCCTCCGACACCTGCCAGATCGTCTTCGACAACGTGCGCGTGCCGGTGGCCAACCGCCTCGGTGAGCAAGGGCAGGGCTACAAGATCGCCTTGGCCAACCTCGAAGGCGGACGGATCGGTATCGCCTCGCAGTCGGTGGGCATGGCCCGTGCCGCCTTCGAAGTGGCCCGTGACTACGCCAACGAACGCCAGACCTTCGGCAAACCGCTGATCGAGCACCAGGCCGTGGCTTTCCGCCTGGCCGACATGGCAACCAAGATCGCCGTGGCCCGGCAGATGGTGCTGCACGCCGCCGCGTTGCGCGATGCTGGGCGCCCGGCGCTGGTGGAGGCTTCGATGGCCAAGCTTTTCGCCTCGGAAATGGCCGAAAAGGTCTGTTCGGATGCCTTGCAGACGCTTGGTGGTTATGGCTATCTGAGCGACTTCCCGCTGGAGCGCATCTATCGCGATGTGCGGGTCTGCCAGATCTACGAAGGCACCAGCGACATTCAGCGCATGGTCATTGCGCGTAATCTTTGAAGGAGCAGTCTGCATGGCATTCGAAACCATCCTGTTGGACATCCATGGCAAGGTCGGCCTGATCACCCTCAACCGCCCGCAGGCGCTCAACGCCCTGAACGCGCAGATCGTCGGCGAGATCAACCAGGCGCTGGATCAACTGGAAAAGGACCCGAACATCGGTTGCGTGGTGCTGACCGGTTCTGCCAAGGCCTTCGCGGCTGGCGCCGACATCAAGGAAATGGCCGAGCTGCAGTACCCGCAGATCTACGTCGATGACCTGTTCAGCGACGCCGACCGCATCGCCAACCGACGCAAGCCGATCATCGCCGCAGTGTCCGGCTTCGCCCTGGGCGGTGGTTGCGAGCTGGCGATGATGTGCGATTTCATCCTCGCCGCCGACAATGCCAGGTTCGGTCAGCCGGAAATCAACCTCGGCGTGCTGCCGGGCATGGGCGGTACCCAACGTTTGACCCGCGCGGTGGGCAAGGCCAAGGCCATGGAACTGTGCCTGACTGGTCGCCTGATGGGCGCCGAGGAGGCAGAGCGTGCAGGTTTGGTGGCGCGGATCGTGCCGCAGGCCGAGCTGCTGGAAGAGGCGCTGAAGGTGGCCGCGACCATCGCTGGCAAGTCGGCCCCGGTGAGCATGATGGTCAAGGAGAGCGTCAACCGTGCCTTCGAAGTGACCTTGAGCGAAGGCGTGCGCTTCGAGCGCCGGGTGTTCCATGCCGCGTTCGCCACCGAAGACCAGAAGGAAGGCATGGCGGCGTTCATCGCCAAGCGCGAGGCGCAGTTCAAGGACCGTTGAGGCCGATGGGGCGCTGGCCGGCCAGCGCCCATTGGGGTCAAAGGTTGAAGAAGTGCGCGCTGGCCGCCGTGGTGGTGATCGGCGCGCGATAGACTTCGGTGACCTTACCGTTGGCCTCGGTCACCCGCGATCCCGCCGCGTGACGTTGGGCGCGGGTTTTCAAGTGGCCTGCGGTGAAGTCGGCCCTGTTGGTGTCCATGGCCGGATAGTGGAAGTGGGCGTACCACAATACCTTGCCGTCATGGCTGATGCTGTATTCGTCGAGAAAGTCGGCGGGGCGTCCCTTGACCCTGGCCAGACGCACGCGGACACCCACGCGAGCCAACTGTATCTGCCCCTGTTCGAGCAGAAACAGTACTTCGGGCATACGCGGCGCCTGCGCCAGGGCAGTTTCGATGCGCAGCTCCGTGGCCTGTCCTTGCACGGCCTCGGCCAGGGTGCGTAGCGCCTTGGCGGTGCCTTCGGCATCCGTACCTTCGATGCCCTCGTCGGTAGCATTGTCTCGGGTCAGCCGGGTCTCGATGGCATCGGCTTGCGCAGTCAGTCGGTCACGCTGATGGAGTATGGACTCTTCGATTTCGATTGGCAGGTAAGCACTGCTGGCGCGACGCACTTTATCCACCTGTTCCCGCACTTCGTTCAACAGCGTGGCGCCTTGCTTCAGCAAGCGCTTGAGGCTGGGGAGGGATGGACCTGGTGCGGCCCTGACAGGTTGGTGCTCCACCCACCTGTCGTCTTCGAGGTGAAAGGTTCGGTTGGTCCCCTCACCGTCTGGTCCAACCAGGTCCACTGTTGTGGCCTGCCCTGGGCGAGGGCGGGTCAGCAACACGCCATGTTCATTGGTATCGATCAGCCCAGGTAGTCGGTGACGCAACTGTTCAAAGGTACTGGTCGGTGGATAGTCGGGTAGCTCGGAGAGCTCGCGCGAGGTCTCTTGTTGGACGTGCTCCAGCCCGCCTTGCAGGTGTTGGAGCGTTTCCAGGGTTGCAGCGTCTGTCACCTCCTTGCGCAGGTTGGCCAACTGACGCTTGGCTGTCTGCAACTGTTCCTTGATGCTGTACAGCAACCGGATCTTGGCCTCGTCATTTTCGCCGGACAAACCAAGGACGGTCTTGAGTTGGGTAATACCCAGTTGGAGATTGTTCCAGAACCGGTCACGCCAGGAGGCGGCCATGGAGGACAGTGGATGCAGTAACTTCAAGCGACTGACATGATTCTCCATCTGACGGAAACGCAGCGTGAGTTCCGTTTGTGCGTTGGCGGGCACACTGGCAGCCAGGTTGCGCCATGTGACGATCTTTTCGAAGCGAGGCCCTGCCAGTTTACTGAGCTCCGTATGGCCGTAACGCAGGCTCGCATTGTTTTTGAGCATCTGTTCGATCAACAGGGACTGTTGGTTCAAGCGCTGGGTGGCAATACGCACGTCTGCCTCGGTAAGCGTTTGCCCCCATTGTTGTTGCTCGACAAGCGCCAACAGCTGTTTGCGACCGGGCGTGAAGCGTTGCTTGAGGATCTTATGCAGTACCAACTGACAAAAATTTTCCTGACGCAGCGCGGCGGCGTGAGCCATCCTGTAGTTTTTTACAGGCTCCAGGGCGTTGCGTGTTTTGATGTGCTCCAGGTGATCGGTCCAGAACGTGACAATGGCGCTGAGCTTGGCCTGGCATGAGCTGAGTACGGTGTCATCCTGGGTGGTGGAGATCAGTCCTTCGATGGTGACCATCTCCCGCGCTTTTGCCTCGTAAAGGGCCTTGTCCGCTCTGATCAAGGCATCGGCAGCTGCCAGTGCCGCCTGTTTGTCCAGGCGCATTTGGTTCAACTGCTCGGTAATCGGCATGCCGCCCTTGCCTTTGAAGTACACGGAGAGATCCAGCCTCCAGCGCCCTAGTTCATCGCGCTGCACCCAGGGGCCAGGTTTGAGGTCCGGACCCACGATCCGCATCTGCAATCGGTCCGGGTCCCGCTGTACTTCGTACACCTGACGTATCGGTTGGCGGTAGGGCTTGCCGTCTCGGGTCTGGAGCTGGGTATGGGTGAGTACCGTGTAGAGCCGGTTGTTGTGAAGGTAGAGCCCTTGCAGTTCGCCGGTTGGGGTAGGTGTACCCAACCCAGATTCCTTGACATCGGCCTGCAACAGGTCCAGTTGCCCTTGCTGGCTGTTGCTGAGGCTTCTGTCGGGGGTGGACCAACTGAAGTCCAATGGCTCCAGGGCCGTGACCAATTGAGCGGTGACAGGAAGCTCAGGTGCTGCAGGATCAGGATCGGCGAGCGGAGGCGTCAAGGCAGGAGGCATGGCTTCCTCCTCCAGCCGTCGACGAAACAGCGAATGGGAAAACAACAACATGGCGATGTTCACCAGCAGGTTGACCATGGCCAATCGATGGTGGGTCGGCTCGTGCTCGGCGTCGGTGTCCACGAACTGAGCGAGCGCAACTTCCATTTGCGCAAGCCAGGCCACCTTGCCCAAGGTGCTGCCAGCCAGGGGCAGCAAGGTATTGAACAGCAACCAGCCAAGGTTTACCCATCGGTTCCAGCGTGCTTGCGCGCTACTGACGGAGGCTTCTTCGAAGCGTGCGATTGACTCATTGACACAGGCCAGGTAGAGCGCCTCGCCCAGATTGGCCGGTGGTGGCTCGACGGGGAAGGTGACTGCAGCTGGTTTGCCGAACGGTATGGCGCTGGTGTCATCCATGGGCAGGAAGAGATGAGGCTCGAGGAAACCACCATGGGCATAGGGCCTGCGATCCTCGGCAGGCAAGCGCTCCAGCAGGTCGTCCTGCAATTGGCCTGGCGTACTGATGGCGACAAACAGCGCCAGCCGATCCTTGAAGTACAGCAGCGAGTCCTTGTGTAGCGGTCGATACAACAGGCACGCCGCGCCGGCGGGCACCTGCGCCTCGATCAACCAGGTATTGCGCGGTGAGTCCACCGCGCGACCAGGCGCCTTGATGAAGCCCAGGCGTCGTATCACCCATCGAGTGCTATCGGGCGCCGAGGTCTGGGCAAGCGCCTCGGCGATGCGCTCGGCAACGTCTGGATCGGGTATCTGGCCTTGCAGGTGCAACTCCATGGCCAATGCCGGCAGTTGTGCGCGTAACTGTGCCAGCAGCAGGCGCTGGCGTTCGGCATGTTGCTCGGTATCCTCCAGCAGCTTGCGGCGCAACAAGGCGGGATACGCGGTGCCAATATCCAATTCGGTGACCAATTTTCGCAGATAGCGCTCGCTCATCCAGGCCGGCAGTGGCGTCGCGGTGGTGGACGTCAGGGTGACGCGCCCAGCTTGGAGTTGGCCCAGGTTGCCGATGGCCAACTGAGCGCAGGTGAACGTGACGGGGGTCTCGTCGTTGGAGGATACGATAGAGCCTTGGACGGGGAGTGCCGCGGCAATGACCTGATAATTGGTGATTCGAACCTGTTCGGCGGTACAGGCCGTACCCGGGTGGTCCGCGGCGAAGCGCGCGTTCAATTGCTGGTTGGCGAATGTTTCAGCGTCCGGTACATCCTTCAGCCAGGATTGGCCGTCGGCCTGTTGGTAGGTTTGCGCAACATTGACCAGCAGCGTGCTGTAGCGCATCAACGGGCGACTCTTGGCGTTCTGTAGCCAGTCGGGCAACTGCGCGTCGAGCGCCCGGCGCTGGGCGGCCTCGGTCTCGCTGCACATGTCGATCAACGAGGTGAGGCGATCCATGTCCATACTCATCGTGATGGCGTCGAACGTACCCTGGTAGGTGCTGGCGGTCTGTTCGATAACCCGCAGTTGCTGGCGTAGTAACCCCAGCGCCTGGTTTTCGAAGACTGAAGGGAATTGGTAGTCGATCTCGACGCGATAGGGGCTGCCGAATTGCAGGCTGTTACGGTAGTCGCGGATCCCCGCCAGGATGGTTTGCCGTGACTCGAATCTGAGCAACTTGCCGCTCAGGGTGTAGAGCAGTGTCAGGTTGCGTGTGGGATCGGTATCGACGTGTTCGATCAGCAGGGTGCTGGCCAGGTCGATATCCAGGTCGCCGTCGGCGGAAAAGTCGGCGGCCAGGCCGGCCACGTTGAGCGCCTGGGTATTCTGCCACTTGCTGCGGGTCGCCGCCTCAGGATAGGTATGCACCAACCTGGCGGCGGCCAAGGCAAAGCTGGGCCACTCGCCGGTCTTGGCCTTGTTATCGATGGCCTCCAGCATGTGCTTGCTCAGATAGTCGGCGTACCAGCGCCAGGGCGTTTGGCCCTTGTCGTCGAAGCGGTGCCAGTAGCCCACCAGCTGTTGTTGATAGGCGTTCAGTAGCAGCGGTCCCGCTTCGTTGATCAGCAATTCGACCTCATGCAGGTCGATGGCGAGCCTGGCGGCCGGGTCGCTGTCCAGGCGGGTGGTGAGAAAGTCAGCATCGTCATTGAGGTTGAGGGTTTCGCGTTGGCAATAGCGTTCGATCAGTACCTGGCCAAGGGGGCGGATCCAGGCCTGGTCGGTGCGCGGGTGGCGGCTATCCAGATATAGCTGGCGTGGGTCGTGCTGGCTCAGTGGCAAGCGCTGTCGCCATTGATCGAGCAAAAGGGTGTCGGCGCTTTCCATGAGGGTGGGGCGGTCAATGAAGCGTTTGGCGACTTCGCACTCGAGGTTGCTGAATTGCGCCAGGCGCTGATGCAGGTTGTCGGTCATGATGATGGGCCTGATGGGAAAGGTTCATGAAGCCCCGTCAGGCGCGCAGGCAGACACTAATGGGCTACTACCCGCACGAATTTGGCTGTTGAGGTCGGCTCGCATCCTTACGGGTATTACGACATTTGTTGCGGCGTATTGCTGGTTGTGCTTTTCCAGTGCTTCGTCGCTGGAAAGTACGGCACCAGTGGGCGGATTCCTGGCGGTTTCGCTCAAATCGACAGTCATTTCTGTTGCCCACCGCCGCTTGGCACCTTAGACTTCCGCCCCCTGTAAAAGAGTGCCACTTGGCGCTTGAAGAATTCCGCCGCTGACGCAGCAGCGTCGGCGGCACCCGAATCGCCCATATGCACATTTTTTCATAGAGAAATCGATGACCAAGGAACAGTTGCTGGCCATGTCGGCCGATGACTACATGAACGCCGAACAGCTCGCGTTCTTCACCGCGCTGCTGCAGGCGATGAAAGTCGAAACCCACGAGCGCATCGAACTTAGCCGTACTTCCATCGAAAGCCTGGACAGCCCGTCGGACCCTGCCGACGTGGCGTCGGTGGAAGAGGAACGCACTTGGCTGGTAAACGCCATCGACCGCGACCAGCGCCTGCTGCCGCAGTTGGAGATGGCCCTGGACCGCATCAGCGACGAAAGCTTTGGCTGGTGTGACGACAGCGGCGAGCCGATTGGCTTGAAGCGCCTGCTGATCAGCCCGACCACCAAGTACTGCATCGAAGCCCAGGAGCGTCACGAACAGCTCGACCGCCACCAGCGGCAGATCTGATCCAGCGCCTTGCGCAAGGCCCCACGGAGCGATCCCTGGGGCCTTCGTGTTTTCTTGTCTTGCATCAAGCGTGGCTGTCTTGTGCCTGAGGGCGCTTGGATAATGGCGTTATAGTGGCGTTTAATGAGGTCACAAAAACGACATGCGGATGGACCACGAAGATGATGCGAGAAGGATCTCTGTCGACGGTAGAGCCCGTGCAGCCAGTGCCTGCGCGAACCCTTACCGGTATCGCCCTGATGCAGGGGGTGGCTGTGCGCGCGCTGCTGACAGCCATGGCCTACGCTGGGCTGGCCTTGTACCTGGCCATACCCCTGGGGCTGTTGGTGCTATGGCTTCCCCAGGGGTGGCGCCCGGCGCCGGTGCAGGCAACCCCTGCGGATGGCAAGAGCAGTGACTTGCTACAGGAACTGGCGCGCGGTACCAGCCACAACGCCCTGTCGGCGGCGGCGGTGGCCCACTCTGTGCAGCAATTGGCGGCTCGGGTGCAGTCGCAACTGGGCGCCGCCCAAGAGATCGTCGGCAGCGCCGAGATCATGATCAGCACCGAACAGGCCACCGCCCAGCTCAGCCAACAAGCCCTGGATGCCGCGCGTTCGGCCCATCGCAGCAGTGTGGCGGGCAGCCTGGTGCTCGCCGAGTCGATGCAGAGCATGCGAGACCTGAGCGCACGGGCCAGCGCCAGCCGTGAGCTGATAGAAGCATTGCACCAGCGCAGCGAGGACATCGCCCGGGTCACCTTGGTGATCCAGGCCATTGCCAGCCAGACCAACCTGCTGGCCCTTAACGCTGCCATCGAAGCGGCGCGTGCCGGCGAGCACGGGCGTGGCTTCGCGGTGGTCGCCGACGAAGTGCGTGGCCTGGCCGGACGCACTGCCAGTGCCACCGAGGAGGTCGGGCAGATGGTGGCGGACATCCAGGCGCGTACAGCCCAGGTGGTGGCGCAGATCCGTGGGCTGGCCGATGACCTTGGCCTTGGCGTCGAGCAAGTCGAGCACACCGGCGGGCAGTTGACGCAGATCGCCGAGTTGGCGGCCAGTGTCGAAGGGCAGGTGGGTGAGATCGCCGAAGGTACGCAGACCAACCAGGCCCAGCTCGATACCTTGTTCCAGGCCGTGGCCCAAGTGCGCAGCGACCTTGAAGTCAGCGACCAGCAGACTCGGCGCCTGGCCAAGGCCGCGGTGCAAATGGAGGGGCAGGTCGAAAACCTCAGCGAGCGCCTGGCCGAAGTCGGGCTGGACGCCTATCACCAGCGGGTTTTCGAGCTGGCCCAGGAGGGCGTGCGGCAAATCGGCGAGCGCTTCGAGGCCGATATCGAGCAGGGGCGGATCAGTCTCGACGATTTGTTCGATCGCCACTATCGGCCGATCCCCGGTATGCAGCCGCCGCGCTACACCACGCGTTTCGATCAGTACACCGACAAGGTGTTGCCGCAGATCCAGGAGCCGCTGTTGCAGCATGAGGGGGTGGTTTATGCCATCGCCTGTACCCAGCAGGGCTATGTCCCCACCCATAACAATGCGTTCAACCAGTCGTTGACCGGTGATACGCAGCACGACACCGCGCACAACCGCAGCAAACGCACCTTCGACGATCGCACTGGCATTCGCTGCGGTAGCCACCAACAGCGGCTGTTGTTGCAAACCTATACCCGCGATACGGGTGAGCTGATGCACGACCTGTCGGTACCGATCTTTGTCCTGGGGCGGCACTGGGGTGGGCTGCGCCTGGGTTATCGTCCGGAACCGGGGCTGGATTGACGTACCTTTGTTGCCTTGGCTGCAATACAGCTGTACTGGCAGGTGCTGTTCTTTGCTCCCGGCAGGCCGTATCATGTGCACATCGTTAGGTTGCTAATTAAATTCCGGAGGGGATGATGAATAGCCGAGTCGATGTGGCGGTGATGATCGGTAGTGGTGTACCGCGGTCGTTCCAGGCGCTGGGCTGGCGGCTGTGCTGGGTGGTGCTGGTCGATGGCGAACGCCGCGGCACGGCGTTCGCCAGCCGCGACGAGGCGCTGGAGTGCCAGGCGGCCTGGCAGGCGCAACTGGCCAGGTGTCAGGCGGCCTGAATTCGGCGTTCGAAGTGGCGAGCCAGCTCGCAGGCATCTTTGTGGCGCTGGCGAAACCCTCTCACTCGGCCTGTGTCGCGTTCGGCGATATGATAAAAGGCAATACCGGCGGGAATGACGATGTAACGAGGTATTCCCAGACACGAATTGTTGCGTGCCTCTCGACGGATTTCAGTGTTTTCGTGCATATTCGTTCCCCTGTAATGCGCGACTGAAGCTCAGCGGCCCTTTCTGGCGAAAGCGGTGACACTGTTTGTCGCATCCTTTCTGGCCTTTTTACTGTCAGACATTACGTTTCCTATTACGGAATCATGCCGAAGCTTACTTCGCGCCGCCTTGCAGTGGCTGGGTGAATCCTTTCCCGATTGCTCGCAAGGTTTGCCGGGTGGATGCTTCGCGGCCTGGTTTCACGGCCCTTCGGGCCTGACTTTTAAGTGGCAGCCACCTGACGCGACAGGCGTATGTGGCGTGGCCGATTGCAATCGATGTGAGGAGCCTTTCATTGGCAGTCAGTACTCTGGATACCCATGCCCTGTTCGCCTTGGGCGACTTGCGCGCCAAGTTGGTCAAGCTGTTCCATGGGCGTTTCATCTATGTCACCGAGCAGAACCCGGAAGGTCTGTACATGGCCGAGATCGACACCGATGACGCGATGGTGGTCGATGACAAGCAACGCCTGGAGCTGAAAGTGGGTGACCACTTTCGCGCCGCCGTGCTGCCCAGCCGCGAAGGCGGCAAGCTGGAGCTGCGTTTTCGCGAGATCAAGTTGAACGTCTACGGCCAGGGCGATTACGCCTTTGTCTCGGTGCCGGAGGGCGATGGGATCGTGTTTCGCGACGGTCACGGCGTGATGCTGGTATTTGCCGCGCAGCAACAGGTACAGGAAGGCCTGGGCAAGTTGCTCAAGGCGGTGACCGGCAAGGTCGCCAAGTGGCGCAAAGGCGAGCTGACCACCTTTAAGGCCAGCGAGTGAGCGAGTCCCGGGCGGACTTTCACCGACAGTATCAGGCCCAGGCGAACCAGGAGGCCGAGCGGCTGCTGGCGCGGCGTGATGCACTGCAGGGCGCCTGGCTCGACTGGGTGGCGGGTGAGTTGTATCGGCTCAAGCCTGCGCCCTATGCGGCGATGGTGCGGCGTGAGCTGCAGCGTTTGAGCCAGGCCCGCTCATCCTGAATGACGCGGGATATGCCTGTTCTCCAAGCCTCGGCGCTGCCACAAAGGCTGTGAGCACCTGGTCAATTACCCCGATCCCGGCCACTGCTGACTTCCTCGGGCACTGCTTCGCCCGAGGTGCGCTTGCGAAACAGTGCCGCTCGCGCCAGCAACAGTGTGGTGACCGGCACGGTGATCGACAGCAGGATCGGAATCAGCCAGGCGTGCAGCACCGGGCTTTGCTTGAGCAGCGAAAAGTACAGGATCGAGGCCAGCGCCACGCACCAGGCGCCGATGGTCGAGGCCAGCGCGGGCGGATGCATGCGTTGGAAGAAATCCTTCAGGCGCAGCATGCCGATGGCGCCGATCAGGGCGAACAGGCTGCCCAGCAATAGCAGGGCAGACACCAGCAACTCCAGCCAGAACGGCAGTTCGACGGTTTCACTCATTCGATCACCTCGCCACGCAGCAGGAACTTGGCCAGGGCGAACGAGCCGACAAAGCCGAACAGGGCGATCAGCAGCGCGCCCTCGAAGTAGGTATCACTGGCGTAGCGAATGCCCAGCACCAGCATCATCAACATGCCCAGGATGTACAGGTAGTCCAGCGCCAGCACCCGGTCCTGGGCGGAAGGCCCGCGGAACAGCCGGATTAGCGCCAGGCCCATGGCCAAGGCGAAGATGAACAGGCTGGCGAGGACGGCATTGGCAAGCAGGCCGTTCATTCGAAGATCTCCATCAACGGGCGTTCGTAGGTGTGCTTGAAGTGCGCGATGAAAGCCGCCTCGTCCTCCAGGTCGAACACATGCAGGAGTAGTACGCTGCGGTCCAGCGCCAGTTCCGACCAGACCGTGCCCGGTACCACTGTAGTGATCATCGACAAGGCTGCCAGCCCATGGGCATCGCGCAGCGTCAGCGGAATGTGCACGAACGCTGAGCGCGGCGGCGTACTACCGGCGCGCAGCACGCCACGGGCCACCTGCAGGTTGGAGAGGATCACATCGGTACCGACCCGGCAGATCAGCCGGGCGATCGTCAGTGGCCGGCGGACGTGGGCATGCTGCGGGCGCAGTGGCGCCATCAGGATGGGCGCCAGCACCCCCAGCGCGGCAGCCAACAGCAGGTTGCCCGGGCTCATCGACAGGTTCAGTAGCAGCCACAGGGCGAACAGCGCCAGCGACAGCAGCGGCGCGGGGAACAGGCGGTTCATGGCGTCACCTCGGCGCTGGCGGTGGTCGGGCCGGGCTGCGGCCGGGTCGCCATTACTGCTTCGATGTAGCGGTCAGGCGCCTGCAGGTTGGCGGCGGTGTCCTGGGTATAGCGCAGCAGCGGCTCGGCCTTGAGACTGAGGAAGATGCACAGGCCCAGGAGCATGACGATGGGCAGGCACTCGTAGCGGCGCAACACTGGCGAAGGACGCTCCTCGGGCTTCCAGAAGCGTTGGATGCCGACGCGGCCAAAGGCGATCAGCGAAGCCATGCCCGAGAGAATCAGCAGGCTGACCAAGGCCCAGCCCGCCGCGCCCAACGGTTGCTCGGGGGCGATACCCAGGCCGTTGGGATTGAACAGCGCGCTGATCAGGTTGAGCTTGCCGATGAAGCCCGACAGCGGCGGCATGCCGATGATCAACAGGGCGCAGGCAATGAAGCTCAGGCCGAGGAAGGCCATGGTCCAGGGAATGATCTGGCCGATCACCGCCTTCTGCTCGTCGTCGAGGTTGATGCCCTTGGGTGGGTGCAGTGACTCGAGCGGTGAGGGCATCACATCTTCTTCGTCATCCAGCGGCGCCTCGTTGGCCGAGCGCGAGCGCTCGACCAGCTCGGCCAGCAGGAACAGCGCGCACAGCGCCAGGGTGGAGCTGGCCAGGTAGAACAGCGCGGCGCCGGTCAGTACCGCTTGGCCGAAGCCGATGGCGGCCATCAGGGTGCCGGCCGAGACCAGGATGCTCAGGGCCGCCAGACGCTCCAGGCGCTGGGCGGCGAGGATCGACGCCGCGGCCACGGCCAGGGTCGCCAGGCCACCGTACACCAACCATTCGCCACCGAACTGCGCCGAGGCCCCGGCTTGGCTGGAGAACAGCAAGCTCCACAGGCGCAGCACGGCGTACAGGCCAACCTTGGTCATGATCGCGAACAGCGCGGCCACCGGTGCGCTGGCCGAGGAGTAGGCCGGCACCAACCAGAAGTTCAGCGGCCAGATCCCGGCCTTGGCCAGGAAGGCGATGGCCAGGATCGCCGCGCCGGCGTGCAGCAGGCCGCGGTCGGCCTCGGGGACCAGTGGCACCTTCAGTGCCAGGTCAGCCATGTTCAGGGTGCCGGTCACGCCATAGAGCATGGCTGCGCCCACCAGGAACAGCGATGAGGCGAACAGGTTGATGGCAATGTAGTGCAGGCCGGCCTTGACCCGTGCGCGCCCCGAGCCGTGCAACAGCAAGCCGTAGGAGGCTGCCAGCAGCACTTCGAAGAACACGAACAGGTTGAACAGGTCGGCGGTGAGGAACGCGCCGTACAGGCCCATGAGCTGGATCTGGAACAGCGCGTGGAAGCTGGCCCCGGCACCATCCCAGCGGGCGCGGGCGAACAGCAGCGCGCTGCTGCCGACGATGCCGGTCAGCACCAGCAGCAGCGCTGAAAGGTGGTCGACCACCAGCACGATGCCGAACGGCACCGGCCAGTTGCCCGGCAGGTAGACACCGATGGACTCGGCCTGGCCCTGGGTGCGCACCCAGGTCAGCAGGGTGATGGCGATGCCGAGCCCGGCGAAGGTGGACAGCAGGTTCAGCCGTGCCTTGAGCCAGCGGTGTTTTTCGCCGATCAGCAGCATTAGCGCCGCGGTGATCAGCGGCAGCAGGATCGGGGCAATGATCAGTTGGCTCGTCCCGCTCATTCTTCACGCTCCCGGCCGTCGACGTGGTCGGTGCCGGTCAGCCCGCGCGATGCCAGCAGCACCACCAGGAACAGCGCGGTCATGGCAAAGCTGATGACGATGGCGGTCAGCACCAACGCCTGGGGCAACGGGTCGGTGTAGTGCAGCAGATCTTGCGGCACGCCGTCCTTGATGATCGGCTCACGGCCGATGAACAGGCTGCCCATGCTGAAGATGAACAGGTTGACGCCGTAGGACAGCAGGCACAGGCCCATGATCACCTGGTAGGTACGTGGGCGCAGTACCAGCCATACCCCGGAGGCGGCCAGCACGCCGATGGCGACTGCAATGACTTCTTCCATCAGGCGGCTCCTGCTTGGCTGGATTTGCCGGGATTGCCCGGGCGGTAGGCGCGCACCGACTGGTGCGCCAGGGCGGTGAGGATTAGCAGGGTCGAACCGACCACCACGGTGTACACGCCGATGTCGAAGAACAGTGCGCTGGCCACGTGCACGTCACCCAGCAGCGGCAGGTGCAGGTGGGCGGTGTGGGTGGTCAGGAACGGGTAGCCGAGCAGCATCGCCCCGGCGCCAGTGAGGGTGGCGCAGAGCAGGCCAGTACCCATCCAGCGCAGAGGGCGCAGGCTCATCTGCGCCTCGACCCACTGGGTGCCGGCGACCATGTACTGGAGGATGAACGCCACCGACATCACCAAGCCGGCGACGAAGCCGCCGCCCGGTTGGTTGTGGCCGCGCATGAACAGGTACATCGAAACCAGCAGGGCGATCGGCAGCAGCAGCCGCACCAGCGCGGCCGGCACCATCATGAAGCCCAGCGCGGTATCGGTGGCATGGCGGGGGTTGACCAGGTCGGTGACCACGTCCGGTGCCAGCTGACGCTGCTGGGCTGGCAACTGCATACTCTCCTTGGGTGGGCGGAAGCGGCGCAGCAGGGCGAACACGGTCAGTGCCACCGCCACCAGCACGGTGATCTCGCCGAGGGTGTCGAAGCCGCGGAAGTCCACCAGCATCACGTTCACCACATTGGTGCCGCCACCTTGCGGCAGGGCGCGGCTGAGGTAGAACGAGGAGATGTCGTTTGGCGTTGGGCGGGTGAGCATGGCGTAGGACAACAGCGCCATGCCGCCTCCCACCAGCACCGCCAGCACCAGGTCGCGCAGGCGCCGCAGGCGCGCGCGCTCCTGGCTGCCGGGCAGTGGCGAGACGCCTTCGATACGCCGGGGCAGCCAGCGCAGGCCAAGCAGGATCAGCACGGTGGTCACCACCTCGACCGCCAACTGGGTCAGGGCCAGGTCGGGGGCGGAGAACCAGACGAAGGTGATGCAGGTCATCAGGCCGCAGACGCCGACCATGATCAGCGCCGCCAGGCGGTGGTACTTGGCCTGGTAGGCGGCGCCAATGGCGCAGGCAATGGCGATCAACCACAGCGCGACGAACACGCCGGAACCGGGGATCTTCGGCCGGTCGCCCCAGCTCAGGCCACTGTATAGCAGCGGCACCAGGCCGGCGATGAAGGCCGCCAGCACCAGCATGAACAGCTGGGTCTGCAGGCGGCGGGTGGTCAGCAGCCGTTCGAGGTGGCGGGCCAGCAGCATCAGGCGGACCAGGCCGTGTTCGAACAGGCGCTTGCCGTTGAACCGCTCGATCAGCGGCGGGTAGGGGAAGCGGCCGCGTTGCAACTGCTTGCGCAGCAGCAGGTAGAGGACGATGCCGCCGCACATGGCGATCAGGCTCATGATCAGCGGGGCGTTCCAGCCGTGCCAGATGGCCAGGCTGTACTCGGGCAGGGTACCGCCGACCACCGGCAGCGCGGCGGCGGCCAGCAGCGGGCCGACCGATTGTGCCGGGAAGATGCCGACCACCAGGCAGGTGAGCACCAGCAGCTCGACCGGCGCGCGCATCCAGCGCGGCGGTTCGTGGGGGGTGTGCGGCAAGTCCTGGGCCGGCGGGCCGAAGAACACATCGACCGTGAAACGCAGCGCGTAGGCCACGCTGAAGGTCCCGGCCAGGGTGGCGATCACCGGCAGCGCGGCCTCGACCCAGGCGGTGGAGCTGATGAACACGGTCTCGGCGAAGAACATCTCCTTGGACAGGAAGCCGTTCATCAATGGCACGCCGGCCATCGAGGCACTGGCGACCATGGCCAGGGTGGCGGTGAACGGCACCAGCCGGAACAGGCCGCTGAGGCGGCGGATGTCGCGGGTGCCGCTCTCGTGGTCGATGATCCCCGCGGCCATGAACAGCGAGGCCTTGAAGGTGGCGTGGTTGAGGATGTGGAACACCGCGGCCACGGCGGCCAGCGGGCTGTTCAGGCCCAGCAGCAGGGTGATCAGGCCCAGGTGGCTGATGGTCGAGTAGGCCAGAAGACCCTTGAGGTCGTTCTGGAACATCGCGGCGAAGGCACCGAGCAGCAAGGTGGCGGCGCCGGCGCCGCCGACGATCCAGAACCATTCCTCGCTGCCCGAGAGCACCGGCCACAGGCGCGCGAGCAGGAACACCCCGGCCTTGACCATGGTCGCCGAGTGCAGGTAAGCCGAGACGGGGGTGGGCGCCGCCATGGCATGGGGCAGCCAGAACTGGAAGGGGAATTGCGCGCTTTTACTCAACGCACCGAGCAGGATCAGGGGCAGCAGCACCGGGTACAGCGCATGCTGGCGGATGGTGTCGCCGGCAGCCAGGACCTTGTCCAGGTCATAGCTGCCGACCACATGGCCGAGCAGCAGGGCTCCGACCAGCAGGCACAAGCCGCCGGCCCCGGTGACCATCAGGGCCATGTAGGCACCGCGGCGGGCGTCGGCGCGATGGTGCCAGTAGCCGATCAGCAGGAACGAGAACAGGCTGGTCAACTCCCAGAAGAACACCAGCTGGATCAGGTTGCCGGAGATCACCAGGCCGAGCATGGCGCCCATGAACGCCAGGAAGAACGCGAAGAACCGCGGCACCGGGTCTTGTGGCGACATGTAGTAGCGGGCGTACAGCGACACCAGGGTGCCAATGCCCAGCACCAGCAGGCTGAACAGCCAGGCGAAGCCATCCATGCGCAGGACCAGGTTCATACCCAGGCTGGGCAGCCACAGCAGCTCCTCGCGAATGACCCCGCCGTGGGCGACTTGCGGGTACAGCAACGCTACCTGGACGGTGCCGACCAGGGCCACGAGCCCAGCGAGGATGGACTCGGCGTTACGTGCGTTGTGCGGCAGTACAGCCGCCAGGCAACTGCCCACGAAGGGCAGAAGCAATAGCACAATCAATGACATAGCGTTTTATTCTGGAGAAGTTTGCCAAGGATCATACGTGCCGGTCGGTTGATCACCAACACGCAAGCGGTTGCAGGATCCTACAAATGTGCTGTGACACGCTGTTTTTTTATAACAGTTTTTTACAGAGCATAGCGGCTGAGCGCGCGCCCGTGGGGCTGCTTTGCAGCCCATCGCCAGCAAGCCGGCTGCCACAGGTCTGGTTCAAGGCATGAGGCTGCTGGGGTCGTCGTGTGGGCTACAGTCCCGCCTCGCGCTGACGCGGCTCATCGTCCTGCAAGGCGTCGGCTTGATCCTGACGGCGAATCTTCAACTCGCTCACCACCACCGCCAGCACGATCAGCAGGCCGCCGATCAGGGCCACGCCAGGCAGGCGTTCGCCGGCAATACGCCCGACAATCCCGGCCCATACCGGTTCGCCGGCATAGATCAGCGTGGCGCGGGTCGGCGAAACCGACTTCTGCGCCCAATTCATCGCCACCTGGATCACCGCGCTCATCGCCCCCAGGCCCACGGCGCTGGCCACCAGCAACCAGGAAAAATCGGCAATGCGCTCCTGGGTCGGCACGATCATCAGGAATGCCAGCGCCGAGGCGGTGGCCAGTTGCACCACGGTGACCCGACGCACGTCCACCTTGCCGGCGTAGCGGCTGATCAGGATGATCTCGCCGGCGATCGCCACGGCGCTGACCAGGGTCACCAGTTCACCCTCGCTGAAATGCAGCGAGCCGCCCTCGGGGCCGGCCAGCAGCATCAGGCCGACGAACGCCAGGCAGATGCCGATGCTCGGCATCAATCCCGGGCGACGCCCCAGCACCAGCCATTGCAGCAGCGGCACGAACGGCACGTACAGCGCGGTAATAAAGGCCGACTGGCTGCTGCTGATGGTTTGCAGGCCCATGGTCTGCAGGCCGTAGCCGAGCATGATCGACACGCCGATGAGCAATCCGGCCTTGAGCTCGGTGAAGGTCAGCCCCGGCAACGAGCGCGCCGAAACCAGCCCGACGAACAGGGCGGCGGCGGCGAAGCGCAGGCCGACGAAGAACATCGGCCCGCTGACGGTCATGACGTTGTGCACGATGAGGAAGGTGCCGCCCCAGAGCATGGTGATGAACACCAGCACCAGTTCGGCCTTGCTCAGGCGGAAGGTGATGGCGGCTGTGCTGGGGGCGGTCTGGCTCATGGTCTTGCGTGCTCGGAAGGGGCGGCGCACAATTCGCCGCAAAGTGGGCAGTATACTGCGCAGCCCCTACCAGTGAGCAATATAGTGCACAAAAATTCCGAGCACCGTGCTTCGGTGCTGCAGCATGTCAGCCAGAACGTTCGCCGCCTGCGTAGCGATGCTGGTCTGAGCCAGAGCGTCCTGGCCGAGCGTTCCGGGGTCAGCCGGCGAATGCTGGTGGCCATCGAGGCGGGCGAGAAGAATGTCAGCCTGACCACCCTTGACCTGATCGCCGAAGCGCTGGGGGTGGCATTCAGTACGTTGATCCAGGCGCCAGAGCACCGAGATCCCAGCCGTATCGACGAGCTGGCCTGGGCTGGCGAGCACCCCGCCAGCCGAGCCGTATTGCTGGGCAGCAGCCCGGCACGGCGCGAGGTGGAGCTGTGGGAGTGGACCCTGGCGCCTGGCGAATGCTACGCCAGCGAAGCCGACGCGGCCGGCTGGAGCGAGCAGATCTATGTGGCCGAAGGCTGCCTGACCCTGATCATTGAGGGCGGCGAGCGGCAGTTGGCCCGGGGCGAGTTCTTTGTCTTCCCCAGCGATTGCCGCTACGCCTACCGCAATGACGGCGAGGTGAGCGTGCGCTTTGTCCGCAACGTGGTGATCTGAACGCTTGGCCAACGGCCAACTGTGGGCACCGGCCGTGCCGGTATTGCGCTGGCGAGGCTCTCAGGCGCGCAGCAGCTCGTCGGTGCTCACCACCTCGGCATAGGCAAACGCCAGCGCCGCCATCGACGCGGCCTGTACATCCGCTGCGGCTACCTGCTTGCCAGCGAAGTCCAAGGCCAGGGTAGCGCAGGCGTCGTGGGCCACCTTGACGGCGTAACCGAAGTCCGCCGCGGCGCGTACGGCTGCATCGATACACATATGGCTCATGCTGCCAACGATGCTCAGGGCGGTAACGCCGTGCTGATCAAGTACCGCCTTCAGCTCGGTGTCGCGAAAGGCGTTCACCTGCTGCTTGAGTACCACCGGCTCACCCGACGCCGGCGCCACCTTGGGGTGGATCCGCGCCCCCGCCGAACCCGGGGCGAAGAATGGCGCATCGCTGTTGGTGAACTCATGGCGCACATGCACCACCAGATCGCCCCGTTCACGCGCTGTGGCCAGCAGGCGCGCTGCGTTGTCGGCGGCGGCGTCGGCACCGTCCAGGGTCCATTTGCCGCCGGGGAAGTAGTCGTTCTGGATATCGATGATGATCAGGGCCTGCTTGCTCATGGTGCCTCCTGCGGCAGTAGTGATGAACTGCCGATAGTTATAGGCTTGACCGATCTGTTTGAGGATTGGCGCGAGCGACACAATGACGGCAAAAACTGACAGCCTGGAAATCGGCGTGCTGTGCTACCTCGGCGCGCAAAGTGCGGCCGTGCACGGCATGACCGACCTGTTCGCGGTGGCCAATCGGGTGGCCGGGCAGTTGGGTGATCACGACCTGCCGGCGCTTCGGGTCAGCCATTGGCAGCTCGATGCCAGTGGGCAGTTGCAAGTGATCGAGGATACTCACCCTGGCCCTGGGCATGCCCTGCGCGCGCTGATGATCCCGCCGAGCCTGGCGGCCACGCCATCGGCCGAGTTACTGCAGGCCCATCGCGCGGCGCTGTGTGCGTTGCATGCCCAGGGCGCGGTGTTGGCCTCGGTGTGCATCGGCGTATTCCTCATCGCCGGCAGCGGCCTGCTCGACGGGCGCCCGGCATGCACTCACTGGAACTACGCGCAGGCCTTGAGCGAGCGCTTCCCCCGGGTGCGGGTGCAGGGGAGTCAGCCGCTGCTCGATGATGGCGATATCATCACCTCAGCCGGGCTGATGGCCTGGACTGATCTGGGCTTGCACCTTATCGAACGTTTCGTCGGCCATGGCCTGGCCCGCGAAACCGCGCGCTACCTGTCGGTCGAGCCCGCGCCCGCGCCGTTGCCCGGGGCGCTGTTCCAGCCCCGGCTGGAGCATGGCGATGAGGCGGTGCTGAAGGTTCAGCACTGGCTGCAAGGCGATGAAGCCCGAACTGCCAGCCTGGCGGACATGGCGCATTGCGCGGGCCTGGAGCCTCGCACCTTCCTGCGCCGTTTTCGCGCCGCCACCGGCCTGCGCCCCACCGAGTATGCCCAGCAAGTCCGGGTGGGGCGCGCTTGCCGCTTGCTGGAGTTCACCCGACGCAGCGTCGAACAGATCGCCTGGGGCGTCGGCTACCAGGACCCCGGCGCCTTTCGCAAGGTGTTCCAGCGCCTGACCGGGATGACCCCCAGCGACTACCGGCGACGGTTCGCGGTGATCTGCGGCTGAGCCTCAGGCCTGGCTGGGCGGATGCGGCCCTGGGCCTTCGTCGGCCAGGCGGTCATGGTGATTGCGCAGCGGGCACTCTTTCAGCGACATGCAGCCACAGCCAATACAGCCATCGAGCTGGTCACGCAGCATGAGCATTTCGTCGATGCGCCGGGTCAGGTCCTCGCGCCATTGCGCCGACAGGCGCTGCCAGTCACCGGCGGTGGGGGTGTGGTCGCAGGGCAGGGTATCCAGGGCCCTGGCGATGTCGCCCAGGGGAATACCCAGGCGCTGGGCCATCTTGATCACCGCCACCCGGCGTAGCACCGCCCGCGGGTAACGGCGCTGGTTGCCGGCATTGCGGGTACTGTGGATCAGCCCCTTGGTTTCATAGAAGTGCAGGGCGGTCACAGCCACGCCGCTGCGTGCCGCTAGTTGACCGACGCTGAGCAGGCGGTCCTGGGAGGAAGGCGATTTCATCGGCAAGAAAATCCTTGACCTTGAGTTAACTGGAGGTTTTACCCTCCTCGACCATCTGCTGCAAGTGTCCGAAACGAGGAGATCCGCGATGGCGGCCAACACCCATTCCCTGTGGTTCACCCAGATGATCGAGTACAACGTGCCCGCGCTGCGCCAGGAGGCGCTGGCCGAGGCCCTGGTCACCCGTAGCGAGCAGTTGGCGCAACGCTGCGCCGGGTTGCTTAACGTCAGTATCCAGGTCAGTGACGACGGCCAGCGGGTGCTGCAGCACCTGCAGTGGCAGTCACGCCAGGCCTGGGCGGCGGCAGCGGGCTATTTTGTCGAGGAGCCGTTCCTCGACCTGTTGTGCCAGTACCAGGCCCGCGGGGTGAACTTCGCCGCCTACCAGACATTGCGCAGCCTGGTGCGCGGCGCGGATGGCGGCTTGCATTGCCAAGTTGGCGTGGCTCAGGCGTACCAAGGCGCGTAGTGCGGGTAGCGGTCGAGGCGCGCGCCGATGACCATCTCGCCGATCCAGGCGGTGAGGATCGCGCTGTAGGCCTTCTGGCTCTGCTCGCTCGACAGTGCATGGTCGGCGCCATCGACCAGGCGATGAGTCATCGAATGGGCGCTGACGAAGGCCGCGCGGTAGCTCATTAGTGTGCTGTGTGGCACGTAGTCGTCTTGCTCCGACTCCACCAGCAGCACGTCGCCGCCGAATTCGGCGCATGCCGCCAGGGCGCGGTTGTCGGCCGGGCCCAGGCTGCGCAGGCGATAAGCGCTCAGGCGTTGGCGGTCGAGGCCCTGCTTGGGCGTGTTCCATTCATCGTCCCAATACAGCGCCGGCACCCGCAGGGCCAGCCACTTCACGGCCCTGCGGGTGCTCAGCAGTGTCGCCAGGTAACCGCCGTAGCTGCTGCCGATCACGGCGACGGCGCTGGGGTCTACCGCGGGGTGGCCGACCAGGCGGTCGTAGGCGGCCAGCAAGTCGTCGAGGTTCTGTTCGCGGGTGACGGTCAGACGCTGGCTTTCGGTTTTTTCGTGACCGCGCAGGTCGAAGGTCATGCACACACAACCCAGCCCGGTGATCTGCCGGGCGCGGGCAAGGTCGCGTTGCTGGCTGCCACCCCAGCCATGGACGAAAAGGATGCCCGGCATGCGGCTGCCGGGGCTGACCAGGGTGCCGGCGATGGTTTCCCCTTCGACGTGCAGTTCCACTGTTTCACTCTCGATGGTCATGGTCGCGTATCCGTGCATATTTGCTGAGTTGTCCGAGTTCACTGTCGTGCCCCTGATAGAACAGTGTGGCGTCGGCGGGCAGTCGCGCCCGGCCGAACACCTCGTGGGTCGATGCGCATAGCCGCTGCAGCGCCGGATCCTCGGCGAAGGCCGTCAATGCCAGGACCTCGGCCGGGCTGGCGCCACCCAGGCGCCAGGATTGTTCGAGCACGCCACTGCGCAGATGGCCGTGGCTGTCACGGCCGCGGGCGATGTCATAGTTACGGCGTGAAGCGATAAATCCGGGGAAGTAACGTTCGGCGGCTTGTTCGTAGGCCATGGCCTGGGTGATGGCCAGGCGTAGGTGATCCGCGAGCGGTAATTGCAGCAATTTCTGGTAGTCGCCACGCACGAACACCAGATCGGAGCCACCGTACACCTCGCTGCCAGCGTGATCGCGGGTCAGGTGCTGGATGCCGTGGTAGCTGAGGGTCAGCCCTGCCACGCGGACCTGGCCGACGCTGAAGGTCTCGACGTCGTCGAGGTCTTCTTCCAGGACCAGGCCCCACAGTGCCAACGTCTGTTCGTCCATGCCCTCCAGCAACGGTTCCAGGGCCTGGGCGTCAGCGATGACCTGCTGGCCCCGACCGGCGCAGGCCAGCACCGGTTTGATGCGTACCGGCCCCTCGCGCAACAGCAACTCGGCCGCCCGGCGGGCGTCGCCCTTGGAAAACACCGTATAGCCACGGAGCAGGGCATCGCAGGCTTGCTGTGCAAACGCATCGGTCCAGCCGGGCGGAAAGCTGGCGTCGGCAGGCACTGGGTGGGAGATGGCCTTGGTAGCGAGGTGCGGATGACTGACGGCTCCGCCAAAAAGGTCGTTCTCGTCCTGGATGCCGAGCACCGCCTGACGCGCCGGATCGACCAAGGTTTCGCTCGGCACGTAGTAACAGCATGCTTCGGCGTCGGGCATAGGCGCTGGCTCGACGCGCTCGATGCCCAACAGGCGTGCCAGGTACTCGGCGATCCTCAGTTGGGTCGCCCGCTCGTGTCCGGGTATGTGCTCGCGGGTATCGAGCAGTACGACAGCGCTTTTCGGTTCGCGGGAGTGGGGCATGGCCAGCCTCGCGTTCACAGGGGGTGTAAGGGGTGTGAAGGCGCGCAGGCTGTTTAGTTCAGGAGGAAGGATCGACGGTCGGCAGGGCACTTGGGGCAATGCATGCCTTGTTACGGTCGTGGTGATTGCGGGCGCCCGCCAGCTGTTTCATTATCGACGGCCTGGACCCGTCGACACCTATCCGCAGGAGTGCGCATGAACAGTCAGTCCCCGCTTCACGAATCCGTACCAGCGCGCCTGGCCCGCGTGCGCGAGGCCATGGCCCGGGAGGGCGTTGCTGCCCTGCTGGTGCCCTCGGCCGACCCGCATCTGTCCGAGTACCTGCCTGGCTATTGGCAGGGGCGGCAATGGTTGTCCGGTTTCGAGGGGTCGGTGGGCACGCTGGTGGTCACGGCTGATTTCGCTGGGCTCTGGGCTGACAGTCGCTATTGGGAGCAGGCGAACAAGGAGCTGGCCGGCAGTGGCATCGAGCTGATGAAGCTGCGGCCCGGGCAGCCAGGCGCGTTGGAGTGGTTGGGTGCGCAGGTCGACGGTACCGTGGTGGTGGATGGTGCGGTCATGGCAGTGGCCGCTGCCCGCCAGTTGAGCGAGCGTCTGCAGGCGCGGGGCGCAAAGCTGCGTACGGATATCGATCTGCTGGCCGAGGTCTGGAGCGACCGCCCATCGTTGCCGGGCAATCCGGTCTACCAGCACCTGCCACCCCATGCCACGGTCAATCGTGCGCAAAAGCTCGCCGAGTTGCGGGGCACCCTGCAGGAAAAAGGCGCCGACTGGCATTTCATTGCCACGCTGGACGATATCGCCTGGCTGTTCAACCTGCGTGGCAGCGATGTTTCCTACAACCCCGTGTTCGTCTCTTTCGCGTTGCTCAGCCAGGACAAGGCGTACCTGTTCGTCGGGCGCGACAAGGTCGATGGGCACCTGCGCCAGGTATTGGCGGCCGATGGTATCGAGGTTCGTGACTACGTAGCGGTCGGCGAGGCGCTGGCGGCAATCCCGGCCACGGCCAGCCTGCTAGTGGATCCGGCACGGGTCACCCGTGGGCTGCTGGACCATCTGCACGAGCAGGTGCGGCTGGTCGAGGGCATCAATCCGACGACCTTGAGCAAGTCGCGCAAGGGGGAAGGGGATCTCGCCCATATCCGTCAGGCCATGGAGCAGGACGGCGCGGCGCTGTGCGAGTTCTTCGCCTGGTTCGAAGCGCATCAAGGGCAGGGGCGGATCACCGAGCTGACCATCGACGAGCAACTGAGCGCGGCGCGAGCGCGTCGCCCTGGCTATGTGTCGCTGAGCTTCTCCACGATTGCCGCCTACAACGCCAATGGCGCGATGCCGCATTACCGCGCCACGGAAGAATCCCACGCCGTGATCGAGGGCAATGGCCTGTTGCTGATCGATTCAGGTGGCCAATATCTCGGTGGTACCACCGACATTACCCGCATGGTGCCGGTCGGCGAGCCGAGCCAGGCGCAAAAGGCTGACTGCTCAAGAGTACTCAAGGGCATGATCGCCTTGTCGCGGGCGCGTTTCCCCCGGGGCATCCTTTCGCCGCTGCTCGATGCCATTGCTCGAGCGCCGATCTGGGCGGACCGGGTCGACTATGGACACGGCACCGGCCATGGTGTCGGCTACTTCATGAATGTGCATGAGGGGCCGCAGGTGATTGCCTACCAGGCCGCTCCAGCGCCGCAGACGGCGATGCAACCGGGGATGATCAGCTCGATCGAGCCGGGCACCTACCGGCCGGGGGAGTGGGGCGTGCGCATCGAGAACCTGGTGGTCAATCGCGAGGTGGGTAGCAGCGAGTTTGGTGACTTCCTCGAGTTCGAAACGCTGACCCTGTGCCCGATCGACACGCGCTGCCTGCTGCTCGAGGCGCTCGGTGGCGAGGACATCGCCTGGTTGAATCGCTATCACCAGAGGGTGCGCGAACGACTGGCCCCGTTGTTGACCGGGGACGCGTTGGCATGGTTGGAGCGGCGTACTGCGCCGATCTGAAAGAGACCAACCTGAAACTGAAAGGGCAGCCCTTGGCTGCCCTTTTCGTTATTTGCAGATCACGATCATGCTGCGGCTGGTGTAGCCAGCGGGGTTGATGCCAAAAACATAGTCCCCAGGCTCTTCGTCCGTGTCGCCTGAGCGGGCGATAACCTTGTAGCCTTTGCTGCTGCAGGAGCTGGCCGCCTTGTTGTAGCACTTCTCCCACGACGAGGAGAGCCCCGAGCAGTTGATATGCAGGCCTTTTTTCCCCCGCTTCACCTCGGTGTTGGCGGTTGCGGCGCATCCGGCCATGGCCAGAATGGCCAGGATGAGCAAAATACGTTTCATTCCTGTCCTTATGCGGCCCGACTACTTTACGGGCCAGTCGTCAGCGCTTCGTGTCTTCCTTGATGTTCCCTGGCTTCCCTTTGCCGCCCAGTAGATAGCGTCATGATTATGATTTTATGACAGCTTAATCAGCGAAGCTGAGCGGTACAAGGATGAATAACCATTCAAATGAAAATATTTCTCAATTCAGTCGGCGGCCACCGGTGGGTTGCTCTCGCGCTTCATTGACAGGGTCGCCCCTACTGACGCGGTGATAATCGCAAGAATGGCCAGCCACTGCCAGAGCGTGAGCTGCTCACCGAGGAACAGCAGCCCGGACAGCGCGCCGAAGGCCGGCTCGATGCTCATAAGGGTGCCGAAGGTGCGGGCAGGCATGCGGGTCAGGGCGACCATTTCCAGGCTGTAGGGCAGGGCTGTGGAGAGTACCGCCACGGCCAGGGCCACCGGGAGCAGGGCGGGTGTCAGCAGGGCGCTGCCGGCATGGACAATACCGATGGGGGCGACGAACAGCGCGGCGATCACCACCCCCAGAGCCGCGGTCTGGATACCGTTTTCGGCTCCGGCGCGTTGCCCATATAGAATGTACAGCGCCCAGCACACGCCGGCCCCCAGCGCGTAGCCGGCACCAAGCGGGTCGATGCCGCCGCCGGTCTGGCCGACGGGTATCAGCAGCAACAGGCCGATGACGGCCAGGGCGATCCAGACGAAGTCCAATGCTCGTCGCGAGGCCAGCAACGCCACGGTGAGCGGGCCGGTGAATTCCAGGGCGACGGCGATGCCGAGTGGGACGCTGCGCAAGGACATATAGAAAAGGAAGTTCATCCCACCCAGGGCCATGCCGTAGATGATCACGCTGCGCAGGGTGCTGGCATCCAGCCGTGCGCGCCAGGGGCGCAGCAACAGCACCATGATGATGCTGGCGAAGATCAGGCGCAGGGTGGTGGTGCCTTGTGCGCCGACGATGGGGAACATGCTTTTGGCCAGCGATGCGCCGGACTGGATGGAGGCCATGGCGATCAGTAGCAGGCCGATGGGGAACAGCGTGGCGACCAGGCTGCGTTGGGGGGTGTTCATGCTTGGGAGGAGTCCGTGGTTGGGCGGGCGAGGTGCGCAATATAGTGCGCAATTGGGGGTGGGGATGCAATTGCTATGGCTATATAGATAGTGGTGAGGGGATGTTGGTGTTTGGAGGTGTCTGGCTGGAGGTTGTGTTTACGGTGAGAGGTGTCCGCCGTTAGGCATTCAGCGCCTGGTAGATCGAGCGCCTCGCGGGCGGCGCTCGATCTCATTGGCGCTGCAAGGCTTGTGGCGGGCCCCTGGCGGCCCTGACGCGGTCTTTTCGCTAAATATTTCATTTTCTTGAAATTAAAGGTTGACGCATTTCCAGATCCCCTTATAATGCGCCCCACTTCCAGCGACAACGGAACGCGAAACTCCTTGAGATTCAACGAGTTAAGCGAGTTCGAAGTAGCTGCAAGGGCTTCGGTTTCAAATCGAAAGCGGTGAAAAAGGTGGTTGACAGCAGGTTGTAACGCTGTATGATTCGCCTCCCGCTACGAGAGATCGCAGCGAGTCAAGTGTTTGAAGTGAAACGAAAAACTTCAAAA
>NZ_SOZA01000023.1 GCF_004519305.1 Pseudomonas sp. RIT623
ATGGCTGGCGATCCTCTCGGTCGCCGTGGGCGCCTTCGCCCTGGTGACCAGTGAATTCCTGCCGGTGGGCGTGCTCAACGATGTCGCCGGCGACCTGGGCATCAGCGCCGGCCACGCCGGCCTGATGGTGACCCTGCCAGGGGTCATGGCCGCCCTCGCCGCGCCGCTACTGTCGGTAGGCATCGGCACCCTGGACCGGCGCTACCTGCTCAGCGCCCTGACGCTGATCATGATCATCGCCAACTCGGTGGTAGCTTACGCCACCGACTTCAACCTGCTGCTGCTTGGCCGCGTGCTGCTGGGCATCAGCATCGGCGGTTTCTGGGCCACCGCCATTGCCTTGAGCGGCCGCCTCGCGCCCAGGGGCGTGGGGGTGGCCCAGGCCACCTCGATCATCATGGTCGGTGTCACCCTGGCCACCGTGCTGGGCGTGCCCGTGGGCACCTGGCTCAGCGGCCTGATGGGCTGGCGCATGACCTTCCTGGTCACGGCCCTGCTGGGTATACCGGTGCTGCTGGCCCAGGTCCTGTTGCTGCCACGGCTGACCCCGGACAAGGCCATCCAGGTCAGGGACCTGCCGGCACTGTTCGTCAACCCCCTGGCCCGGGTCGGCCTGATCGCCGTGTTGCTGATCGGCTTGGCCCACTTTGCCGCGTATACCTATGTCGCGCCCTTCTTCAAGCACAACGCCAGCTTCGATGGGCCGACGATTGGCTCGCTGCTGTTGCTGTATGGCGTGGCAGGGGTGATCGGCAACCTGTTCGCCGGCTTCGCCGCCAACCAGAGCGTGCGCCACACCCTGATGCTGGTGGCGCTGATGATCGGCGTCGGCACCGCGCTGTTCCCCTACTTCGCCACCAGCCTCACCGGCGCCGCCATGCTGATCGCATTGTGGGGCTTCGCCTTCGGCGCCTTCCCGGCCTGTGCCAGCATCTGGATGTTCGTCGTCGCGCCCAAGGATGTCGAACGCGGCATGCCGCTGTTCGTCGCCATGTTCCAGGTGATCATCGCCCTGGGCTCGTTCTTCGGTGGGCAGATCGTCGACCAGTTGGGTAGCGCGGTGCTGTTCAGCCTGGCCACCGCCCTGGTGGGCTGCGGTTTCGTCACGGTGCTGGTGCTGGGGCGCAATGTCAGTAATCGCCTGGCGAGCCAACCGCTCTAAGCTGTGTATGAAAAGTCTTGATACGAAGGTCAAGCGAGGCTGTTTTCAACGCAGCATGAACGAGTATCAAGGCTTTTCGT
The DNA here is from genome assembly GCF_004519305.1 of Pseudomonas sp. RIT623. Classification (GTDB taxonomy): domain Bacteria; phylum Pseudomonadota; class Gammaproteobacteria; order Pseudomonadales; family Pseudomonadaceae; genus Aquipseudomonas. The sequence continues at coordinate 1,243 of NZ_SOZA01000023.1, forward strand.
ACAAAGCCTAAGCGGCGACCTGGGACACTGGCGCGCATCCGCAAACGTGCCAGGCACCCGCAGTGTACGATCGATTAATATCGCAGTTGTTACCGTGCATACCACACGTTATTCCAAACCTCAATAAAGAGCTACTCTCGCAGGTGTCGTCCCTCATACCTAGCAATATTACTAGTTTCCGCCAACCAGCGATTCACCAATACTTCCTGTGCATCCTTCCAATACACCATCATGGAGCGACATCATGAGCACCAAAGATGAGCAATCAAAAAATGAAGGCCTCGAAGAAAGCACACACAAGAGCTCAATCACCTCGCAAAACGATAATACTAAGTCGGCCACTAAGCTTCCTCCCAGGATTATTAGCATGGATGACAAGCAAATAACCATCAGCTTCACTCATCTCGGCCGCGGAAGTTCAAACCCAGAAGGTAAATCAGACGTTAGGGCAGGTAGTAACTTTGTCAACAAAGAGCAACTTAAAAAGTTTAAAGCCATCTACCTTGCCCCTATAAATGACAAGACAGGTTGGTTCACACTGCGCGTAGATAAACCCTTAAACGACCATTCCATTCGCCGTTTCCAAATTGTCAGTGGGCATTACAATGGATTTTGGAGCTCGGACGCACTTGACTGGAATGCGAACGCTGTATTCCCTGCCGGAAAGAGTGACGCGACGGAATTCAACGTGTACGGCACTAACGACGCCTGAGGAGGCAGGCCTATCTATCCGGCACTACCCTGAGTAGGGCCAATTATGACGCAGTTCGAATAGACCGTGCAGGCATGTCTGCACGGTCATACTTCCGTTTCCAGCTCTGCGATCACGAGGGAGCGTTGGTCGTCTGCGACTGAATCTGCCCCAGCCAGTAGCCCACATCCACCTCATCGATCTGCTCGGGTCGCAGGAACCGCTCGGCATACTCGCGGTACACGCCACTGCTGAGGAACAGCCGCAGCAGCTGGGCGTCGATATGATTGTCGCGGGCCATGAACACCAGGATCTTCACCGATTCGGACAAGGTCTTCGGTGCTTTGTAGGGCCGGTCCGCTGCAGTCAGTGCCTCGAAGATATCGGCAATCGCCATCACCCGTTCGGCAATACCCAACTGCGCCTCGCCCAGCCGCCGCGGATAGCCGTTGCCATCCATCTTCTCGTGGTGGTTGCCAGCGATCGCTGGCACTCGACGCAACTGCCGCGGAAACGGCAGCGAGGTGAGCATGATGATGGTCTGTACGATGTGTTCGTTGACCTTGAAGCGCTCCTCGTCATTGAGGGTGCCCCGGCGAATCGCCAGGTTGTACAGCTCGCCATGGTTGCTGGCATTGGCCGGCAGGCGCATGTCGAAGCCCCAGGTGTTGCGCGGGTCGTCCCTGGCCACCGGCGGCTTGCGCTCACCCCAGGGCACGAGGTGCTCAGGGCGGTCCGCGAGCAGGTGCTCCTCGACAGGCAGCGGCGCGCTTGCCTGGCCAGCAAAGCGGCTTTCCTCGTCACGGGAGATCCCCAGGCGATTATCGAAGTGCCGCCACCAACGGCGCTGACCAATACGCTGCAAGCGGGCGACATCGTCGTCGGCCATGAACTCGCCACCGATATTGGCCTTGGCGACGAAGGCGAATTCCTCGTGCAGCTCGGCGCGGCATTGCGCCAGCGTCTGCTGCAGCGCAGGCTGCGCCTCGCCATTGGCCAGCCCTTGCCAGTAGGCGATCTCGGCGTCGCGCCAGAGCACCTCGAAGCGCATGCGCACTTCATGGATGCGGTTGTACAGGGTCTCAAGCTTGGTGGCCTTGTCCACCACGTACTCGGGGCTGGTGACCTTGCCGCAGTCATGCAACCAGGCCGCCACGCGGAACTCGTAGCGCTCGGCCTCGCTCATGGTGAAGTCGGCATAGGGGCCACGCTCGGCCTCCACCGCCTTGTCCAGCAGCATCTGCGCCAATTGCGGCACGCGTTCGCAATGGCCACCGGTGTAAGGGCTCTTGGCGTCAATGGCGTCGGCCAGCAACTTGATCATGCCGTCCAGCAGGCGCTGCTGCGCCTCCACCAGTTGGCGGGTCTCGATAGCCACCGCAGCGGCACCGGACAGCTCCTCGACGAAACGGCGGAACGGCTGGCTCAACTCACCTGGATCACCCTGGGTGTTTTCAAGCTGCAAGGCCAGAATGCCGAGCAACTGCTCGCTGCGGTCGTTGAGCACCACGGCCAGGCTCTGCCCTTGCAGGGCCAGGGCCTGGGTCACGCTGGCCGCCAGGTCCTCGTTGGCCTCGACCCGCAGTTGCCTGGGGTAGGCTTCGCCTCGACAGCCTGCGGCCAGGTGCAAGTCACCCCGCTCGGCATCGAACAGGTACACCGCCCCCGCACTGACGCCGGCGGCATCCACCAGGTGACGCAGCACACCGTCGAGCATGCGCTCGAGCTGGGTCTCGCGGCTGAGCGTGAGAGTGATCGCCTGGAAGCTGCGGATCGTGCCGGACATGCGGCTGAGCACGCGGCTCAGTTCGCGTACCTCGCTGACCCGCGAGGTCACACCCACCTCGCGGCTGAAATCGAAATCGGCCAGGCCTCGCACCTGTTCAGCCAGCAACCGCAGCGGGCGACCGATGCGTTGCCCGAGCAGCCCGCCAAGCAACAACAGCAGCGCCATCAGCGCCGCTGTCCACAGCAACTGGTCGAACAGTACCTTGCGCGCACCGGCCAGCAGCTCGCGGGCCGGCACCGCAATCAACACCTGAAGGTTCTGCCCGGCCAAGGCCAGCGGCACCCGCATGCCGTACCAGGTCTGCCCATCCACCTGGTACGGCTGGGGTCGCCCGCCCGCAGGCAGCACGGCCTGGATCTGCTGCAGGCTCGGCACCCCAAGCTCGGCGATATGCGTCAGGCGCACCGCCTCGCCCTCGCGCACCACCACCCGTTGCAGGTCCGGATACGCCACCACGCTACCCTGGTCATCGACCACGGCGATCTCGGTGCCGGGGGTGATACGCAGGTCGCGACTTTCACTGGCCAGGTCGTTGACCGAGACATCCATGCCGATCACCGCCGCGCCATCGGCACTACGCAGGGCCATGGTCAGGCCGATCTCACGGGTGGTGAAAAACACGTAGGGACGGGTAAGCACGGTGCTCGCTTGCCGCGAGGCCTCGACGAACCACGGGCGCAAGCGCGGATCGTAGCGGTAGTCCGGCTTGACCTGGGTCTTGAGCAAGACCTGGGCTCGGTCATAGAAGCGCCACTCGCCAAGCGGAGTGCCGGCGGCGTCGTGGCTGACACTTTGCACGAGGAAGGCCGTGTCCGGCGGTGCTTCAAGACGCTGCAGCAACTGCGGGTCGCGCAAGCGCCGCACCAGCAGGAAGTCACCGTTGGGGTAGCCCACATAGGTAGCGCTGAGCATGCGGTTGGCGTTAAGGCATTCGACCAACTGCGGCAACTGCTCCAGGCGTTGCGCAAGGTTGCCGGCAACCGGGTCGACGGCCAGCAGGCGCAGGCTGCTCTGCGCCGGATCGACCAGGCGGCGAGCGCGCTCCTCGATGGTCTTGCCGACCTGCTGGGCAGCGTCGCCCGCAGCTGCCACCAAGGTCTGGCGCACGCCCAGATAGCCTTGCCAGGCCAGAGCCGCGCCGAGCACCAGCATGCCCAGCATGATCGCCAATGCCACCAACAGTTGCAGCGAGATGCTGCGCCCTCGGTTGTTCATGGCTGTTCGCCCCACGCCTGCAGCACGGCGCACCGAGGTGCCAGCCAGGCTGCACGATCAATAAACACGCAACCCATCCCAGGTACTCTCTGTGTGGCGGTTTCAACAGTGTAATCAGCCAATGCGATCGTGCTGGCCGAAATGCGTCGTCGGCAGCCAGGCCACGCCGGATAATGGCATAGCGCCACAATTCACTCCAGCACCTTGCCGACAACCATATATCGGAAACGGTCAGCCACCCCGGCTATCATTTTGCCACCCGCCCCTGCCTGCCCTACGCTGGAGCTTTAGCCGTACCTGAAAACGCCTCTGCGGGGTAGCGTCCATGCACGCAGGCAAAGGGTTTGCCCTGCTTTTTCTCTGTGCTTGCTGCGTCGCCGCTGCGCGGGAGGCACCGCCGCAGGTCTGGTCGGCCACCAGCGCCAGCGAACCGAGCATCCAGTACCTGGGCGTGGGTGGCTGGCTCATGCACTGGCGCGGTGAAGGCGTGATGCTCGCCCCCTCCTTCAGCAACCCGGCAACGCTGTTCGAGGGTGTGCCGCCGCTGTGGGTCAAGGCCGACAAGCAGCGCATCAATACCTACATGCGCCGCGCCCCCGCGGACGACGTCACCCTGCTGCTGGTCGGCCACGGTCATTACGACCACCTGCTCGACGTGCCTTGGGTGATGCACTGGTACGCGCGCAACGCCGAAGTCTACGGCTCGGATACCGTGGTCCATATGCTGCGTGCGTTCAAGGACCCCCGCCAAGTCGGCCAACACAATTGGCTCGACCCTGCCCGGGTCAGGAGCGCCCGCGGCTACATGGCAACCGTGCCCGGCTGCGCGGGCCGTAAACCGCCTGCCCGACCCGGTTACTGGATCACCTCCAGGGGCGGGCATATCCGCGTCATGCCGATCGAGAGCATGCACGCTTCGCACCTACTGGGTCATACCTTCGCCCAGGGCGACTACCACGCCGACTTGCGCACGCCGCCCAGCAGCGTGTTCGGCTGGAAGCAAGGCCAATCCATGGCCTGGTTGATCGACCTGCTCAATGAGGACGGCAAGCCGGCCTACCGTATTCAATACCAGGACAGTGCCGCCTCTGCCCCATGCGGCATTCTGCCAACGCCGCCGGACGCCACGCCGGTCGATGTGCTGGTGCTCGGCGTGGGCTCCTGGCGCCATGCCAGGCTCTACCCGCAACGGGTACTGGCCGCGACCCGGCCACGGATGGTGCTGCTCGGTCACTGGGAAAACTTCCTAGGCAACGACCCCGACGCCCCTGAGCCGATGAAAGGGCAGGAAGTCGCCGAGATGCAAGCCACCGTCGAAGACCTTGCACGCCAGCAGACACCACCGGCCACGGTGTATCTACCCAGCCCGTTCACGCGCATGGCCCTGCCTGCACCGCTAACCCTCCCCGCCGACCGGTAGCTGCCATGGCATTCGAGCAGACCCGACTGGCGTTCCCGGCACACTGGCGAAGGAGTCAGCCATGAATGACAGCGTCCCTCCACCTGCAAACCCGACGCCCCCTGCCAACCCGTCGCCGCCCAATCACTGCGCCGACCTGATCAAGATTCGGCGCACGAAGCTGGATCAGGACGGTGCCTGCATCGCCGACAAACTACGGGGTAATGGGGCGGACGTCTGGGGACTGGCGTTGTCCGGCGGCGGCATTCGCAGCGCGACGTTCAGCCTGGGTTTGTTGCGCGGGCTTGCCAAACGCAAGCTACTCAATCGCTTCGACGTGCTCTCGACGGTCTCGGGCGGGAGCTACGTGGGCAGCATGCTGGGACGCCTCTACGACCGCACCCGCCAACAACCGTCCCAGCACAGCGGCACGGCGGCCGCCGACCGGGTGCAGGAAGCTGTGGCGCAGGCCGATCGTCGCTGGTTCGGCTGGTGGATGCGCACCAACGGCCGCTACCTTGCGCCAGCAGGGTTCGTCGACCGACTGTTTGCCATCACGCTTTACCTGCGCAACCTGTTGGCGTTGCACTTCGAGTTCGGTCTGCTGGCCGTCCTGCTCGGTGGCGTGCTGGCAGCATTCGACCTGCTTGTGTGGGGGACCCTCAGCGAATTGGGCACTCGGGCGGCCACCCCCGCCCTGTTCGACGGATTGAGCCTCCTGCGACCCTGGCTCCCGACCGCCTGGCTGATACTGGTACTGGTGATTCCAGTGGCACTGCACCTGGTGTTCACCTACTGGGACTCACAGTGGATACAGCGGCGACTTGGCTGCTATTGCGCCGCGAAAGTCGCAGGCGCCGGGGTACTGCTGGCCGCAGCCTGGCAACTCGGCCAGACATTGCGGCACTTCGACCCAGGCCCTGGCACCGAAGGCCTGGACATCTTGCTGCCCACGCTTGCCGGGGTAGTCGTCGTACTGTCCTTCACCTCGTTGTCGCACTGCTGCCTGGCCTTGAAGGCCTTGCTCGAAAAGAATGAACAACGGCTTGGCAGCGGCAAACCGGAAATGGATGCGATGGCCGAGCTGCGCAACCGTTTGACCTTGTACTTGATGTACTGCCTGAGGTTCAGTCTGCTGGTCCTGGTACTGGGCATCGCCGAACGCCTGGCCTGGCTGCTGGCTTTCCAGACCCGGAGCTTCGAGACAGTCGACCTGGGGATCACATTGGCGGTCGTATCGGCCGTCGCCCAGGCGCTGATGCTCAACCTCAGGACGGCCAAAGGACAGCAGCAAGACGGCAAGGCACCCAGTCGCCTGCTGCCGCTCGTGCTACAGCTGGTGGGCTACCTGCTCACCGCCGCGTTGCTCGTCTGGTGGCTGTCGCTGGTCCTGAAAATCATCTTCACCCCGGTCTTTCCGGAACTGATCAGATCCGACGGCTCGTCGCCGGACCTCATTGCGCCGCAGTTTGCCGCAGGCTGGTTGGCGCTGCTGTACCTGTGCATGCCTCCAGCACTCTACGTGGCCGCGACCGGAACCAACCTGGGGTTTCTCAACCTTTCGTCCCTGCATACCTTCTACAAGGCGCGACTGGTGCGCAGCTACCTCGGCGCGGCCAACGACTGGCGTTTCAGCGAGGAGCGCAGCGTCTCGGCCCTCGACCCCATCGACCCGCACGATCAGACCACCAGCAAGATACGCAATGTCGGCCGGGTAGCCCCCAACGACGATGTCGCCCTTGCGGATTACGCGCCGCATGAAGCCGGCGGGCCGGTCCACATCATCAACACCTGCGTGAACCAGACCGCGGACCCGAAAGGCCGGTTGTTCAATCGCGACCGCAAGGGGCTGCTGCTGAGCGTGCGTGCCGGCGGAGGCTCGCGCTTGAGCCAGGAAGGCTGGCGCCAGGAATTCACCGGTATCGGCCGGCTCAGCCTGGGTGCCTGGATGGCGATCTCGGGCGCGGCGGCGGCGCCTGGGCTTGGTTATCGCACTCAACGCGGCCTGGCGGCGCTGCTCACTTTCGCAGGTGTGCGGCTAGGCTATTGGCTGACGCAACATGAACGGGGCGGCGCCGAGATCGCGGGTAGCATCATTGGCCGAAGGTTCGCAAAGTCCAACGCGCTGCTGTCGGAGTTGTCCGCAACGTTCGACGCGGGCCCCAAGGACAACTGGTTCATCACCGATGGCGGGCACTTCGAAAATACCGGGGTCTACCCGCTGTTGCTCGAACGGGCACGTGTCATCGTTCTCGCCGATTGCGGCGCCGATCCAGGTTTCTCGTTCGAGGACGTCGAGAACCTGGTACGCAAGGCACGCATCGACATGGGTGTCAGCATCACGTTCCGCCGTCCCCATGACGCCGCGTTCTGGGGTTCGAGCATTCCCCGTGAACTCATGGATAAATGGCGCGAGTGCAGGAAGTACTTCGGCACGCTGCAGGATCTGGCCAAGGACGACAACGAAACCTGCCTGGCGCTGGCCACCATCGACTACCCGGACGATACCTCCCCCCGGCCGGCCATTCTCATCCTGGTCAAACCGAACATCTGCCGCTCCGTGCCAATGGATGTGGCCAACTACAAGCGCCAGAACCCGGTGTTCCCGCAAGAAACCACGGGCGACCAGTTCTTCAGCGAAAGCCAGTGGGAGTCCTATTTCGCCTTGGGAAGCGACCTGGGCAAGCACCTCTCGAGCGAACTGTTCACACTGCTCAAGCTGCACCTGAAATTGCTGTTCGACCTGGACCCCAGCAAGATCACCTCGCATCCAAGCGTACCCGGCAAGTCACTGGCCGACCAAGCCTCCCGAAGCATCTGGGGACGTCAGGTCGGCACTGTCGGCGCGACCGTCGGCGCCGGTGTCGTGCTGTCGCTGGCAGTCGCTGGCTGGCAAGCCTATGACGGTTACCGCGCATCGCTGAACGCACGTCTCGCCGGCGAGCGCCAGGCGCTGCAGGAAATCTCGCGACTTTGGGGCCAACTGCCTCGCGGTGAACAGCATGCGGACAGCGCCAGCACGGCCAACCGGCTTGCCGTCGAGCTGCTGCGCAACGCGGACGCGTATTGCATGAAGGGCGAGGCTGGCTGGCTCATCCAGTCCGAGTTGGGCAAGCGGGTAATCCAGGATGTGGTCGCGACCTGCTCGGCACTGAAGCAGAACATGGGACGCGCCTGTCAGGCACTGGTCGAGGCCCGAGCGGGGCTGGAATCGTTGGATGCGGGAGCTTGCCTGGTCCAGGCGCCACCGCGTTCACCTGCGGTGTACTGGGGGCACGATTACAGCGTGCAGGGCCTTTGGGAAAGGTTGCACCCCTGCGCATTTCGGCGCAATGAGATGGTAGAACGTAACCAGAGCTTCAGCGAAACCTACTGGATCGTGGCAGATGACTCGCATTCAGCGAAGGAGTTGGCTGAGCTACAGGCGGGATGCCGTGATCCGGAAAGAGAAAGATCCGACGATGCTACCCTACCTGGCACCATCACCATGGCAAGCAGCAGCGAAGCCGAACCGGCGGCACCTGCACCTGCACCTGCACCTGCACCTGCACCTGCGCCTGCGCCTGCGCCTGCGCCTGCGCCTCGCTATCAGATCGAGGCCAGCGACATCTGCAAGGACACGACCATCTACATGCAGATCTACGGACCTGAAATGCGCGATGAGGTACGCGCATTCAGGCCATGGTGGCATGGCAAGTGGAAAGCCAGTGTGCCCCCCATCGAGGACGTGACCGCCACTGCCTACCGCGCCGCCCGGCCCGCGCCGGCGCAGGTCCAGACCACGACCGTGCGTTACCACGATTCGCAAGGGGCCGCCTGCGCGGACGCCATCGTCAAGCGGGTGAACCAGGAATCAGGCGTCAGCTGGCGCCTGGAGCCACTTTCCAGCGCCTTCAAAGGTTCCAAAGGCGTGATCGAGGTCTGGTTCGGCAAGCATGACGAAGTGGCGCGGGACCTGCCGGCAGAACCGCAAGAATAATGACCGCCGGGAAGGTGAAGGAACTTTCATGTTGGCCAAAGCCCCCGGTCAGCCGGGGCGCAAGCAGGGCAAGCCACCGTCCCCCAGGGCGGCTTGCCTTGAGCCGGCGCACCGGCTTGCGTAGCATCGCCGCCCCGAACAACGCCCGTGCCTCTTCTGGAGCGGGCAGGCGCGACCTCACGAGCCCCCATGCCCCAACCCATCCCCCTCAAGGACCACGAAACGGAAAAGCACCTGGTCAACCGCCGGCTACTGGCCTGCGCCATCCTGGTGATCTCCCTGTGCGCGGTGCTGGTGGGGCGTCTCTATGTGCTGCAGGTGCTGCAACACGACCAGCAAAGCGCGGTGTCGGAAAACAACCGCGTGCACGTGCTGCCTATCCCGCCCGAACGCGGGCTGATCTACGACCGCAACGGCGTGGTGCTGGCCGACAACAAGCCCAGTTTCAACCTCACCATGACCCGCGAACGCGCCGGCGACTCGGCCAAGGTGCTGGACAGTCTGAGACAGGTTCTCGGCTTGTCCGAGGACGATCGTCAGCAGTTCGACAAAGACTTGCGCCGAGGCCGCAAGCCCTTCGAACCAGTCACCCTGCTGGTGGGCCTGAGCGAGGAGCAGATCGCCCTGATCGCGGTCAACCAGTTCCGCCTGCCTGGGTTGGAGGTCGAGCCGCAGTTCATCCGTGAATACCCGCTGGCCGAGCATTTCGCCCACTCGGTGGGTTACGTTGGGCGCATCAACGAGAAAGAAGCCAAGACCCTCGACAGCACTGAATATCGGGGCACCCAGTCGGTCGGCAAGACCGGCATCGAACGTTTCTACGAACAACAGTTGCATGGCCAGGTGGGCTACGAGGAGGTCGAGACCAACGCCCAGGGCCGGGTGATGCGCGTGCTGCGCCATCACGCCCCAGTGCCGGGCAAGGATATCGTGCTGAGCCTCGACGCCCACTTGCAACAGGCCGCCGAAAAGGCCCTGGGCGAGCGCCGTGGCGCGGTGGTGGTGCTAGACCCGGCCAACGGCGACGTACTGGCGATGGTCAGCAACCCCAGCTTCGACCCCAACCTGTTCGTCAAGGGCATCAGCTACAAACAATACGCGGCGTTACGCGACTCCATCGACCGACCGCTGTTCAACCGCGTGCTGCGCGGCCTGTACGCGCCGGGTTCGACGGTCAAGCCGGAGGTGGCCATCGCCGGCCTGGACAGCGGCGTGATCACCCCCGGCAGCCGGGTGTTCGACCCCGGCTACTACGAGCTGCCCAACTACGACCACAAGTACCGCAACTGGAACCGCAGCGGCGATGGCTGGGTCGACCTGTACAGCGCGATCATGCGCTCCAACGACACCTACTTCTACGACCTGGCGCACAAGCTGGGCATCGACCGCCTGCACGACTACATGGCCGAGTTCGGCCTGGGCCAGAAAGTGTCGTTGGACATGTTCGAGGAAGCCCCCGGGTTGATGCCGTCCCAGGCCTGGAAGCGCGCCACCCGGCGCCAGGCCTGGTTCCCCGGCGAGACGCTGATCCTCGGCATCGGCCAGGGCTACATGCAGGTCACCCCACTGCAACTGGCCCAAGCCACCAGCCTGCTGGCCAGCAAGGGCGCCTGGCACCGTCCGCACCTGGCCATGACCGTCGGCGGCGCCAAGCCGGTCGACCCCAACCCGATGCCGGACATCGTGCTGCACGACAGGCACGCCTGGGACCAGGTCAGCCAGGGCATGCAGATGGTCATGCACGACCCGCGCGGCATCGCCCGCGCCGCCGCCGCCGGCGCCCAGTACCGCATCGCCGGCAAGAGCGGCACGGCGCAGGTGGTGGCCATCAAGCAGGGCGAGCGCTACAACCGCGACAAGACCCTCGAGCGGCATCGCGATAACGCCCTGTTCGTCGGTTTCGCCCCGGCCGAGCATCCGGCGCTGGTGGTGGCGGTGATGATCGAGAACGGCGAGGCCGGTGGCCGGGTGGCCGGGCCGGTGGTGCGCGAGGTGATGGATGCCTACCTGCTGGATGAGCAAGGGCGCCTGAAAGCGCAGTATGCCGGTGCGGCGCAGGCCCATGCCGTGCCGCACACCTAAATCAAAACATATAAGAATATAAATTCTTATTCTTTTTTATCGATCAACAAACCCTCTATAACGTCTGCAACTGTACAGCCGCCAACACCCGGTCAACTGTTCGCAGCGCAACACTTGTTCAACAGGCAACGCCCACCCGGCTACAGCGGTCGCCAGCCGAAGACCGCAACCTTTTGATCCATAAAGCAATAACAACCCGGCACGACGATTGCTCAAGCAAAGTCCCCCGCTCACCAAGAACCGGAGACCTGCCCCATGAGCACCCCGTTGAACGTCGTCGCCCTGTCCGGCGGCACTGCCCGCCCATCGCGCACCCTGGCCCACACCGAAGCTTTCCTCGCCGAGTTGGGCCAGCACCTGCACATCAAGCCGCAGCTGATCGAACTGGGCGATATCGCCCGAGCGCTGGGTGCCGCGCTGTGGCGTGGCGAGCTGCCCGATACCGTGGAGCAGCAACTGCGCCTGGCCGCCGAACGCGCCGTGCCGTTTTTCGCCGCCCACCATGCGCTGCGCAAGAGCGCCTGAGGAGCGATCATGAACGCACCTGTGACCGCAACCCGACGCCCGCCACTGGTCGTTGCCCGTGAACTGGCCGGGCAGTTCGCCGCCAGCGCCGTGGAACGCGACGAACGCGGCGGCACCCCCAAGGCCGAGCGCGACGCCTTGCGCGCCAGCGGCCTGCTGTCGTTGGCCATTCCCCAGGCCCAGGGTGGCCAGGGCGCCAGCTGGCGCGACACCTTCGAAGTGGTGCGTACCTTCGCCCGCGTCGACAGCTCCATCGCCCATGTGTTCGGCTTTCACCACCTGATGCTGGCCACCGTGCGCCTGTTCTCCCGCCCCGAACAGTGGCAACCCTGGTTCGAGCAGACTGCCCGCAAGCAATGGTTCTGGGGCAACGCCCTCAACCCGCTGGACACCCGCACCCTGGTCAAGCATTTCGACGGCTGGTGCGAGTTCTCCGGCAAGAAAAGCTTCTGCTCCGGCGCCAGCGATTCGGAAATGCTGATCGCCTCGGCGGTGGACGAGCGCGCCGGCGGCAAGCTGCTGATCGCCGCCATCCCCAGCGGACGCACCGGCATCACCCTGCACGACGACTGGCGCAACATCGGCCAGCGCCAGACCGACAGCGGCAGCGCCAGCTTCGAACGGGTCCGGGTCGAACACGACGAGTTGCTGCTCGACCCTGGTCCGCTGAGCACGCCATTCGCCGCCCTGCGCCCACTGATCGCCCAGTTGCACTTCGCCAACCTGTTCCTCGGCATCGCCGAGGGCGCCTTCGACGAAGCCCGCCAATATACGCTCAAGGAAAGCCGGCCGTGGTTCCGCTCCAACGCCGCCAGCAGCGCCGAGGACCCTTATGTGCTGCGCCACTATGGCGAGTTCTGGGTCGGCCTGGAGAGCGTGCGCCTGTTGCTCGAGCGCGCCCTCGAGCAACTGGACGCCGCCTGGGCCCATGAGCATGCCCTGGGTGCCGAGGCCCGCGGCGACCTGGCCCTGGCCATCGGCGCCGCCAAGGTCGCGGCCACCCGTCACGGCCTGGATATCTGCAACCGCCTGTTCGAGGTGACCGGCGCCCGCGCCACCCATGCTTCGCTGCGCTTCGATCGCCACTGGCGCAACCTGAGGACGCAAACCCTGCACGACCCGGTGGACTACCGCATCCACGAGCTCGGTGAATGGGCCCTCGGCGGCAAGCGCCCCGTCCCCTCTTTCTATTCCTAAGGACTGCCCATGCAACTGCTGACCCTCCCCCCGTCGCCGTCATTGGCCACCTCGATCAGGGCCACCGCGCAGGTCTTCGAAGACCCCAGGTCGCAGGCACTGCTCGCCCACCTGCAGCAGGTCGCGCCCAGCGAGGCCAGCGTGCTGATCATCGGCGAAACCGGCACGGGCAAGGAGCTGGTCGCGCGCCACATCCACGACCTCAGCGGTCGGCGTAACGGCCCGTTTGTCGCGGTCAATTGCGGCGCGTTCTCCGAGTCGCTGGTCGAGGCCGAGCTGTTCGGCCATGAGAAAGGCGCCTTCACCGGCGCCCTCGCGGCCAAGGCCGGCTGGTTCGAGGAGGCCAACGGCGGCACGCTGTTCCTCGACGAGATCGGCGACCTGCCACTGCCCATCCAGGTCAAGCTGCTGCGCGTACTGCAAGAGCGCGAGGTGGTACGCCTGGGCTCGCGCAAAAGCCTGCCGATCAATGTGCGGGTGCTGGCGGCGACCAACGTGCAACTGGAGAAAGCCATCAACGCCGGGCACTTCCGCGAGGACCTCTACTACCGGCTGAATGTGGTGAGCCTGCGCCTGCACCCGCTGCGCGATCGCCCCGGCGACATCCTGCCACTGGCCCGGCATTTCATTCGCAGCTACAGCGAGCGCCTGGGCTATGGGGCCGTGGAGCTCAGCGCCGGCGCGCAGGCCAAGCTGGTCGACTACGCTTGGCCGGGCAATATCCGCGAACTGGAGAACGTGATCCACCACAGCCTGCTGACCTGCGCCGCTGGCGTGATCCACGCCCAGGACCTGCGCCTGTCCAACCTGCGCCTGGAACGCCAGCACACTCCCGCCGGTACCGGCAACACCGTCGAAGACCTGCTGCAACAAGCTTTCAGCCGGCTGTACGAGGAACAACCGGGCGATCTATACGAAAAGGTCGAGCAGGCGCTGCTGCGTTCAGCGTATCAGTTCTGCCATTACAACCAGGTGCACACCGCGCAGCTGCTCGGGCTGTCACGCAATGTCACGCGCACCCGGCTGATCGCCATTGGCGAGCTGGTGGTGAACAAGCGCCGGGCAGAAGTACCACCCGCCCTCGATAGCCGGGTGGTGCGCTTGTCGATTTGAATCCGTGCCTGCGCAGCCCGGCGGTAATCAGCCCGCCAGGCGCCGGAACACCAGCCCCGAGGCCCCGCACAGCAACGCACACAGCAGCATCACCGTGGTGATGTCGCCCACCGAGGTTTCACCGCGCCCGTCCAGGCCGGCGAGGACACTGAGCAGCACCCCCGCCAGGCTTACCGCCATGGCCATGGTCAACTGCACCGACATGGCCGACAACGAACTGGCCGCCGCCGAGCGCTCGCCGGGCACGTCCTGGTAGCTGGCAGCGCCCAAGGTGGAAAACTGCAACGAACGCACCAGCCCCGCGCCGAACAGCACCAGCGCCATCAGCCAGGGCGCGGTGTCCTGGTCGAAGGCCGCGCAGGCGGCGATCCCCAGGCCGCTCAACAGCGCGTTGCAGCTCAGCACCCGGCGATAGCCGTAACGGCGCACCAGTGGCACCGCCAACAGTTTCATCAGCAACGCGCCGACACCGCCGCTGACCACCAGCCAGCCGGCCGCCAGCGGGCTCATGCCCAGGCAATTCTGCAGCAACAGCACCAGCAGGAAGGGCTGCGCGGCGGACCCCAGGCGAAACAACCCGCCACCGGCCTGGGCCACGCCAAAGCTGCGCAGGCGCAACAGCGTCAGGTCGAGCAACGGCGCGGGATGGCCGCGGGCATGCAGCAGGTAGCCCAGCGCACAGGCCACGCCGCCGGCCACCAGCGCCAGCGCCCAGGGCCAAGGCAGTTGGCCCAGGCCCAACGATTCCAGGCCGAACACCAGCAGCGCCAGGGCGCCGCCGCTGAGCAACAGGCCACGCAGGTCCAATGGCGGTACTGGGCGTGCCGGGTAGTCCGGCACATGGCGCAGGATCAGCCAGCTGCCCAGCAGGCAGATCGGCAGGTTGATCAGGAAGATCCAGTGCCATGACAACACCGTCACCAGCAGCCCGCCCAGCAAGGGCCCGACCAAGGGCCCGAGCAGCGCCGGCAAGGCCAGCCAGGACATGGCCTGCAGCAGTTGCTGTCGGCTCGACCAGCGCAGGATGATCACCTGGCCCACCGGGGTCATCAGCGCCCCCGCCGCCCCTTGCAGCATGCGCCCCAGGCACAGTTGCCAGAGCGATCCGGCCAGGGCGCAGGCCAGCGACGCCAGGGTGAACAGTGCCATGGCCACGAGCATCACCCGACGTGGCCGAAAACGCTCGGCGGCCCAGCCACTGAGCGGCACGCACAACGCCAGGGCGAGCATGTACAGCGACACTACCAGGTTCATGCGCAGCCCGGGCTCGCCGAAATCGCGGGCCATCTGCGGCAAGGCGGTCAATACCGCCGTGCCGTCGACCAGCTCCATGAACAATGCCGCGCCGACGATCACCGGCACCTTGGGGCTTTGCGCCTGGCCGGCGAAGGGCGCCGACTGGGCGGTCAAAACAGCCCCGAGACAGGTGGTCGGATGCCCTTGAGTTGCCAGGCACCGACTACCGCCGCCTTCCACTGGCGCGGGTTGTGATTGGCCACGGTACGGGCGTTGCGCCAATGGCGATCGAGGTTGTGCTGGCGGCCGGTGGTGGAGGCGCCACCGACCTCGAACAAGGTCTCGGCGGCCTTGAGCGCCAACTCGGCGACCAGGTACTGCGCCTGGGCCACTTCGATGGCGGCCTGCTCCACCGCAGGTTCGGCCAATTGCGCGGCCCAGGCCCGGTCGATACTGGCCGCGGCCTTGAGCACCAGCGCCTCGGCGCCATAGGCACGGGCGGCAATATCGCCCACCGCCAGCGCCACGTACGGGTCATCCACCGAGCGACTGGCCGTGCTGTGCTTGATGGGCCGGGCATGTTCGCGGGCGAATCGCGTGGCGTCGTCCAGCGCATTGCGGGCGATACCGGCCAGCACGGTGGCGAGGAACAGTTGCAGGAATGGCGTGACAAGGGTGCGCTTGCCCTCCTCCACGGTGCGCGTGCGAATCTCGCTGGCCTCGACCCGCACATCACGCAAGTGGGTGGTGCCACTGGCGGTAAGGCGCTGGCCCATGGCATCGAAGTCGTCGACCAGCTCCAGGCCTTCGCGATCACGCGGCAGCACGAACGACACCGGCTGCTCGTCCTCGTCCAGGGCCACGGCACTGACATAGTCGGCAAACAGCGCGCCGGTACTGTAGAACTTGCTGCCGTTGGCGCGATAGTGCCGGCCTTCGCGCACCAGGCGCGCAGCGATGACACCGTTGGCACCGCCCAGCTCCCAGCCGGCGTTGCCGATCACCACGCCGTCGAGGTAACGCGCGAACCAGCGCTCGCGTTCCTGTTCGGCGCCCTCGTCCTGCGCCACCAGCAGCCCTTCGACGAAAGCGAAACCCGGGCGCAGGGCCTGGGCGATATTGGAATCGACCGCGGCAATCTGCAGCAGCAGCTCGATCACATCGCTGACACTGCCGCCAGGGCCGCCGTACCGCTTGGGAATGCGCACGGTGTAAAGCCCGGCGGCGGCGAGTCGGGCGATGGCTTCGTGAGGCAGCTGGCGTTCACGTTCGCGCTGGGCGGCGCCCGCGCCGATGTCGGGCAGCAATGCCACGATGCGCGCCTTGAGCGCATTGATGTCGGGGGCTGGCGGTTGGCTGGAGAAACGTTGGAAGGTGGTCATGTTCTGTCCATTGGCTGGAGTTGGTGAAAGCGCTGAGGCTGGTAGAGAGGGCGGGCCGGTCGGAAAGAGGCGCCCAGCGGCCCCAGATTCCGAGCCACCCTCGAAATTGCAGGGGGCTGCTGCGCAGCCCTTTCGCGACGCAAGGCCGCTCCTACAGCGGGACTGCTCCCTGTGCGCCAACGCAGCCCAAAGGGCTGGGCAATCTCCCACAGGGATCGCGCTTGGTGGTCATACCGCGATCCTGCGGGCCCAGGCCGGTCGCGCCGCGGGCAGGTGCGGCACCGCCTCCAGCAGCGCGCGGGTATAGGCATGCCGCGGCTGGCTCAGTACCTGGCGCGCCGCGCCCTGCTCCACCACCCGTCCGCCCTGCATCACCAGCACCTGGTCACTGACCTGCTCGACCACGCCAAGGTCATGGGAGATGAACAGGCAGGCCAGGTTCAGTTCGGCCTTGAGTTCGGCGAGCAACGCCAGGATCCGCGCCTGCACCGACACATCCAGCGCCGACACTGGCTCGTCCAGCACCAGTACCTTGGGCTTCATGGCCAAGGCGCGGGCAATGGCAATGCGTTGCCGCTGGCCACCGGACAACTCCAGCGGCCGGCGGTCGAGCAAGGCCACCGGCAACTGCACCCGTTCCAGCAGCGCGGCCGCCTCGGTCCGCCGCAACCCGCGAGGCACGCCGACCTGGGCCAGGGCCTCGGCCAGCACCCTGAGCACGGTGTAACGCGGGTCGAACGAGGCCAGTGGATCCTGGAACACTACCTGGATACCTTGCCGAGCCTGCCGGCGCTGCGCCGCCGAGAGCGCCAGCCAGTCTTGCCCGGCCAAGCGCACCTGGCCTTGCTCTGGACGCTCAAGGCCGAGCAGGATGCGGCCCAGGGTGCTCTTGCCGGACCCGGATTCGCCCACCACGCCCAGGGTCTGCCCGGCCCGCAGCTGCAGCGACACATCCTGCAGCACAGGTCGCGGTTGGCCATCGGGCCCGACAAACGCCTTGTTCAGGCCTTGCGCTTCCAGCACCACCGGTCGTTCCTCCACAGCGTCCTCCACCAGCGCCAGCACAGGCGCCGCCGGGCGCTGGAAATGCACCACCCGCGCCGCGCTCAGCAGGCGTTGGGTATAGGGGTCCTGCGGGTCCAGCAGGATCTGTTCGGCACTGCCCTGCTCCACCACTCGGCCATGGCGCATCACCAGCACCCGGTCGGCCAGGCGCGCGACCACCGCCAGGTCATGGCTGACCATCAACAGGCTGTTGTCGCGCTCGCGCAGTTGCTCCAGCAGGTCGAGAATCTGCGCCTGCACCGTGGCGTCGAGCGCGGTGGTCGGCTCGTCGGCGATCAGCAGGCGCGGCTGGCAGGCGATCGCCGAGGCGATCAGCGCGCGCTGGCGCAGGCCACCAGACAACTGCCACGGATACTGTTGCGCGCGAACCTCGGGCTCGGGCACCCCCACCTCGCGCAACAGCGCCAGGACCCGCTGGTGCCGCTGTTCGGCCCCCAGCGGAGTATGCAGCCGCAGGGGCTCCTCGACTTCGGCGCCGACTCGGCGCAACGGGTCGAGCGAGCCGAGGGCGTCCTGCATGACGAAGCCGATACGCCCACCCCTGAGCCGCTGCCAGGCGGCTTCGGACAGCCCCTGCAAATCCTGGCCGGCAAACGCCAGGTGACGGGCCCGAACCTGGGCGCCGGCCCCGGTCAGCCCCACCAGGGTCCGGGCGGTCACGCTCTTGCCCGAACCCGACTCACCGACCAGGGCCAGGCATTGGCCGGCCTGCACTTGCAGGTCGACGCCATGCACCACCGGCACGCCGTGGAAACTCACCCGCAGGTCCTGGATATCCACCAGCGGTGCCGGGATGTTCTCGAAGATGCTCATAGGCTTCTGCCCTCGCTACGGCGCAGCCAGTCACGGCCAATGACGCTGATGGCAATGACGGTCAGGGTGATCGCCAACGCAGGCCAGGCCATCAGCCAGGGCGCGTTGGCCATGAAGTTGCGTGCCACGGCCATCATCGCGCCCCATTCCGGCGCCGGTGGCGGCGCGCCGAAACCAAGGAAACTGAGCACCGCGGCGGCGGTGATCGCGCCACCCAGGCCCAGGCAAGCGAGGATCAGCACTGGTTGCACGGCATTGGGCAGCACATGCCAGGCAACCACCGCCAGTGGCCGCCGGCCCAGGGTCACCGCGGCCTCGACGAAGCCGACGTGACGGATGCTCAGGGTCTGGGCGCGGACCAGCCGGGCATAGCGCGGCACCGAGGCGATGCCCACGGCCAGGATCAGGTTGCTGGTGCCCTGGCCGAACAGGGTGATGATCACCAGCGCCAGCAGCAGGTCGGGGAACGCCAGCAGCACATCGACGGCGCGCATCAGCAGGTTGTCCAGCCAGGCCGGCGCGAGACCGGCAAGCAACCCCAGCAACGTGCCTGCGCCCAGGCCGACCAGGGTGGCGGCCAGGCCAATGAACAGCGATGGCCGGGCGCCATGGATCAGGCGGCTGAGGACATCGCGGCCATTTTCATCGGTGCCCAGCCAAAACGCCGGGCTTGGGGGCTGGTAGGCCAGGCGCGCGTCGGCGGCCAGGGGGTCGACGGGCGATAGCCAGTTGGGGAAAGCCACTGCCAGCAGCAGTAAGCCCAGAGTGGTCCAGGCCAATAACAGGCCCGGGCGCAATTGCAAACCCTGCCTGCTGAACAAGGTGCTGGGTGTCGATATGATCGCGTTCATGACGGTCCTTCTGGGTTGTCTGTTCCGGCCTCTTCGCGGGCAAGCCCGCTCCCACAGGATCACCACCAGCCCGGAGCCGGTGAGATCCCTGTGGCAGCGGGCTACGGAGCCGGGTTTGGAATGCGCTGGTGCACGGCCTGGATCTCGGCCAGCACCTCGTCACTGAGCTGCACATCCAGTGCACTGATGTTTTCCTGCAACTGCGCCAAGCTGGTCTGCCCGGTAATCGCGCTGGCCACGAACGGCTGGCGAATGACGAAGGCCAGCGCCAGTTGCGCCGGGGTCAGCCCATGCGCGCGGGCAATCTGCACATAGCTGCCAATGGCGCTGTCGGCCTCGTCGCTGCCATAGCGGTTGAACGTGCGGTACACCGATGACAACCGGGAACCCTCCGGCCTGGCCCCATCGAGGTACTTGCCGGTCAACGCGCCGAAGGCCAGTGGCGAATAGGCCAGCAAGCCGACCCCCTCGCGATGGCTGAACTCCGACAGGCCGTTTTCGTACAGGCGGTTGAGCAGGCTGTACGGGTTCTGGATGCTGGCGATACGCGCCAGGTGCCTCTCTTCGCTGTGCCGCAGAAACTGCGCCACGCCCCAGGGCGTCTCGTTGGACACACCGATATGGCGCACCTTGCCGGCCTTGACCTGCTCATCCAGCACCGCAAGGGTTTCTTCAATGGCGGCGGTTTGCGGGTGGTCATCGACATAGGGGTATTCGCGGATGCCGAAGAAGTTGCTGCTGCGGTCGGGCCAGTGCAACTGGTAAAGGTCCAGGTAGTCGGTGCGCAGCCGGCGCAGGCTGCCGTCCAGGGCCGCGACGATGTTCTTGCGGTCGTGGTGCGACAGGCCATCGCGAATATGTGCCTGGGCCCCGGGCTCGCGGGACGGGCCGGCGATCTTGCTGGCCAGGACCAGCCTGTCACGCCGGCCACGACTGGCCAGCCAAGTGCCGATGTAGCGCTCGGTGGTGGTCCAGGTGTCGGCGCGGGTGGGCGTGGGGTACATCTCAGCGGTGTCGATCAGGTTGATGCCGGCATCGAGGGCGGCATCCAGTTGCTGGTGGGCATCCTGCTCGGTGTTCTGGTGGCCCCAGGTCATGCTGCCCAGGCTGAGCAGGCTGACCTGGAGGTTGGTGTGGCCGAGTGGGCGGTAGTGCATGAAGGCCTCCTGATGAATGGGGTTTGGGCTTGAGGCCCTGGGGCTGCTGCGCAGCCCTTTCGCGGCACCAGGCCGCTCCTACAAGGGCTCGCGCAGCGGCGCCTGCTGGGCAGCGAACTGGTTCTGCGCCTTGGGCAATCCCAGGTGCTCGCGCAGGGTGGTGCCGGTGTATTCGGTGCGGAACAGCCCGCGCTTCTGCAACAACGGCACCACCTCCTCGACGAACACCCGCGCCCCGGAGGGAAACATGTCGGGCATGATGTTGAAGCCATCCCCGGCGCCAGCCAGGAACCACTCGGCCAAGGTGTCGGCGACCTGCTCCGGAGTGCCCACGGCCAGGCGATGACCGACCAGGATGCGCCGCGACAACTGGCGAATGCTCAGGTTCTCGCGGCGCGCCAGGTTCAGCTGCGCCTCGAGAAAGCCATGCGAGCCCCGCTCGAACTCCGCCACCGCGCCAATACGCGCCCAGGGCAACGGCGCGTCCGGGTCCAGCTCGCTGGCGTCGATACCGATGCGCCCGGCCACCTGCTGCAGCAAGCCATGCTCGCCATGCCAGGCATTGAGCGCGTCGAAACGCGCATGGGCCTCGGCCTCGCTGCTGCCGATCACGGTCGACAGGCCCGGCATGATCTTCAGGTGCTGGGGGTCGCGCCCCCAGGCCTTGGCCCGGGCTTTCATCTCGCGGTAGAACGCCAGGCCATCGGCCAGGGTGGTCTGGGTGGTGAAGATCGCATCGGCGTAGCGCGAGCCCAGCGCCTTGCCACCTTCGGACGAACCGGCCTGCACCAGCACTGGCCGCCCCTGGGGCGAGCGCGGCAGGTTCAGCGGTCCCTTGACCTGAAAGTGCTTGCCCTGGAAGTCCAGGGTGTGGACCTTGCGCGGGTCGGCGAAGCGGCCGGCGGCGCGATCGCCGATGATCGCGTCGTCCTCCCAGCTGTCCCACAGCTTGAGGGTCACATCGACGAATTCCTCGGCGCGGCCATAGCGATCCACATGCACCGGCGCGCCGCTCAGGCCAAAGTTCTGCGCCGCCGCGTCGCCGGCATTGGTGACCACGTTCCAGGCCGCGCGCCCGCCGCTGACATGGTCCAGCGAGGCGATGCGCCGCGCCAGGTTGAAGGGTTCGTTGTAGGTGCTCGAGCAGGTGGCGATCACGCCGATGCGCTCGGTGGCCGCGGCCACCGCGGTCAGCAACACGGTCGGTTCCAGGCGCCCGCCCGGCTGGCTGGCGACGTCCGGTGGCAGCGCCGGGCCATCGGCGAGGAAGATCGCGTCCAGGCAACCACGTTCGGAAAACCGGGCGATATCGCGGTAATAGCCGACATCGATATAGGCATCCAAGGCTGCCTCGCCCTGGCGCCAGGCACCGGAGTGGGCACCGAAGCCAAGGATGTTCATGCCCAGGCTCATCTGTTGGTCAGACATTCAGGTTCTCCTGTTCAGACCGCGCTGGCTTCGTCGCCCGCGCCCTGCCCTTCGCTGGCCGCGGCATGCCGGGCACGCCAGGCCTGGGCCGGGCTGATGCCGTTGAGGTAATAGTCGCCCAGCGCCTGTTCGCGGTAGATCGCCGGGTTGTGCGAGGCCAGGGTGCGGGCGTTGCGCCAGTGGCGATCGAGGCGGCGGTTGTTGCTGGTGGCCGAGGCGCCGCCCACTTCGAACAGCAAAGTGCTGGCTTCGAGCACCTGCGGCAGGACGATCTGCTGCGCCTGGAACGCCTGGATTTCAGCATCGGTATACAACTGTTCGGGCACCGCGCCCTGCTGCCCGGCCTCGTACACCACTTGCAGGCCCTGGCCCACGGCCGCAACCTGGGCCTCGGCGGCGAAGGCCAGGCTCGACAGGTTGCCGACCACGGCTTGCACCAGGGGATCGGCGGCCGGTCGCGACTGGCCCGGCACGCCGAAGGCACGGCTGCGGCCCTGGACAAAGGCCACGGCATCGGCCAGCACGGCCCGGGCAATGCCCGCCAGGGTGGCCAGGTGCACGGCCTGGTAGAAGGCGGTGAGGTAAGACTCGGCACGCAGCTCGCCCTTGGCGAAGCGCCGCAGCACATGCTCGCGCGGCACGCGGACCTGCTTGAAGCGCGTCGTGCCGCTGCCGGTCAGGCGTTGGCCGAAGCCGTCCCAGTCGTCGAGCACCTCCACCCCGGGCGCCCGGGTCGACACCGCCAGGCTGACCAACTCATCGCCGTGGTTGGCCACCGCCGCCACCCAGTCGGCATACAGCGTGCCAGTGCAGTAGAACTTCTCGCCATCGAGCCGGTAGCCGTCACCGTCATCACTCAGTTGCACGCTATTGCCGGTGCTGTCGGTACGCTCGGCCATCGCCGCGCCCCACAGCTCGCCGGCCACCACCCGGGCGAACCAGTAGTCCTGGGAGGCGGCGTCGTTGGCGGCCAGACGCCCTTCGACGAAGCCGAAATGGGCGCGGAAGATCTGTGGCAGGTTGGAATCGGCCTGGCCCAGGCGCACCAGTTGGCGCAGCAGTTGGGGCAGGCTCGCGCCCAGGCCGCCGTGGCTGCGCGGCACGCGGATCGCGCCGAGACCGGCTTGGCGCAGCCAGGCCACGGGTTCGTGGGCCAGGCTGCGTTGCTGCTCGCGGGCCACCGCGCCCTCGGCGATACGTTGGTAGATCGGCGCGAAGCGGGCATCCAGCTCGACGTCGGTAATGGCAAGTTGGCTCATGGGGGTTCCTTTGTCTGAAATCAGTGGCGCGCGGTGCGCGGGTCGATGGCCTGGGTCGCCAAGTCCACCAGCAGGTTGACCAGCACGTAGAGGGTCGCCGCCAGCAGGGTCACGCCAAGCACCAGTGGCACGTCCTTGTTGGTGGTGGCGTCGAGCATCAGCCGGCCAATGCCCTGCCGGCCGAACAGCAGCTCCAGCACCACCGCGCCGCCGAGCAGGCTGGCGAAGACGAAACCGGCCAAGGTCACCAGCGGCACCAGGGCGTGGCGCAGGGCATGGCGCAGGCGCACGGCGGTGTCGCCCATGCCACGGGCGCGGGCCTGGGTGATGAAGGGCTGCTCGAGCACCTGTTCCAGGGACTGGCGCAGCACCTGGGCCAGCACCGCCGCGATCGGCAGCGCCAGGGCCACGCTGGGTAGCACCAGCGAGCGCCAACCGCGCGAGCCGGACGGCGGCAACAGGTGGAAGTGGAAGGCAAACGCCAGCAACAGCAGCGTGCCGATGACGAAGTTGGGCGCAGACGACAGCACCAGCTCGATACCCGAGACCAGCGCGCGCAGACGTCGCCCGCGGTTGGCGGTGAGCAGCGCCGAGCACAGCGCCAGCAAGACCGCGAGCAATGCCGCGCTGCTGGCCAGGGCCAGGGTCGCGCCGACCTGCTCGCCGATGGCCTGGCCCACCGGTACCCGCAAGCGGTACGACTCGCCCAGATCGCCCTGGGCCAGGCGCGCCACGTAGCGGCCGTATTGCACCCACAGCGGTTGGTCGAGGCCGTACTCGGCGCGCACCTGGGCGAGCATTTCTGGGGTGGGCATGGCATCCGGGCCGCCGAGGATGGCCAGCGCGGTGTCGCCACCACTGTGCTGCACGCCGAGGAAGGTCAGGCTGGCCGCCGCCCACAGCACGATCACGCCGTCGCGCAGGCGGCGTAGAAAAATCATCAGCACGTTCATGGTTGCTCCTTGGCCAGCCACACGCTGGTGAACAGGGGAACGTTGTGCGAACCGTCGAACAGCACGCCACCCACCGCGTTGCGGTAGGCCACCAGCATCTGGCTTTCCACCGAGGGCACCGCCGGCACGGTCTCGCCCAGGCGCTGCTGGGCCTGGCGATACAGCGCGCGACGTTGCGCCGGATCGGTGCTGCGACGGGCCTCGCCGAGCAGGCGGTCGAGGCTGGCGTCGCGGAAATGGCCGACGTTCTGGCCCAGCATCCGTGCCGAGGGAATCGAATCGCTGTGGTAGAGAATGAACAGCCCATCGGCAGTGTTGGTATGCCAGTAGCCGCCGCCAAAGGCGTCGAACTGGCCTGCATAGCGCAGTTCCATGACCTTGGAGATGGGCAGGAGCTCGATCTGCAGGTCAAAGCCGATCTTGCGCAAATCAGCCTGGGCGGCGACCGGGACATTGGCCGGGAACGCCGGGTTGTCATAGGTCAGCAAGGTGGCGCGCAAGCGTTGGCCGTCACGGGTACGAAAGCCCTCACGGTCACGTCCGGTCCAGCCTGCGGCATCAAGCAGGCGGCCGGCGGCCAGCGGATCGTAGGCCAGCGCATCGCGGGCCACCGGGTCGTAGCCCGGGGTGTTGACGGCGAGGAAGTCGCCCTTGGCCAGGTATTCGCCAAAGCCCGAGATCCACGCCAGCCCGTCGCGGTCGATGGCCTTGGCCACCGCCTGGCGTACCCGTACATCGTCGAACGGTGGTCGCTCGACGTTGAAGGTGATGCTGCGCGACGGATTGCCCTTGCGGATACGGTTGCGCAGGGTCAGCGCCGGGTTGGCGCGTATCGCGGCGGCGTTCTGTGCCGGGGCGTCCAGGGCCATGTCGCTGTCGGCGGCCTCCAGCGCGGTATAGCGGATCATCGCTTCGGGCACGTAGCTCAGCTCGATGCGGTCCAGGTAAGCCTCGCCAGGGTGGTTGATCGCCGCGGGCGCCCAGCGATAACCCTCACGCCGCTCGAAGCGCGCACCCTGGTCGCGGGTCCAGGCGCCGAGCACGAACGGCCCGGTGCCGATCGGCTGGCTGGCGATGGTCTTTGGCGCCTCGAGGATCTGCCGCGGCGAGATCATCCCCAGCCAGGCCTGGGCCAGCACATCGAGGAACGGCGCATAAGGCGCGCGCAAGGTCGCTTCGAAAGTGTATTCATCGATCACCCGGCCGCTCAGGTAGGGCGCGATGTAGGCGGCGGTCAGGGGCGATTTGGTGCGTGGGTCGCGCATGTGCTCGAGGTTGACCCGCACCGCCTCGGCATTGAAGCGCTCGCCGTCGCTGAAGGTGACGTCGTCGCGCAGGTGGAAGGTGTAGGTCAGGCCATCGGCGCTGATGTCCCAGCTTTTCGCCAGCCACGGCGTGAGGCTGCCGTCCTCGGCCTGGTATACCAGGCAGTCGAACAGGATGCGGCCCAGCCACTGGATATTACCGTTGGACAAGGCATGGATATCGAAGCTGCCGGCATCACTGGCGGCGGAAACGCGCAAGGTGCCGCCACGCACACCGGGGCGCTGTTCGACGAAGTCGCTGGCGGGATAGCGCAGCACGCCGCTCGCCTCGCTGACCGCCTCGCCCTTCAGGCCGCTGGCGGTGTCCGCTGGCGTGGCGGGGGAGCAAGTGGCCAGGCAGAACAGACTGGCCAATGTGGCTCGATGAATAAAGTGCCTCATGTAATACCCACACTTTCGCTGATCGACAGCTGGGGTATTGCACTAGTCGTGCCAGGGTTAAAAAGCCTTATTTATTGATCAGGCGATGCGCACACCATCTTTAAACACGACAAACTGTTCAATCGGTGTTGCCTGGTCAACATCCAAACCACCCGCCCAGACCGCTCTACGGCAATACTTTCATGGCACGACAGAAAACCAGGAGCGGCAAAAAAGATCGCGAACAATTTGGGCATTTATATATAACCGCGGCTGTTCGCCAAACAACATCCGTTCAACAATTCGTCGCTGACTGTTCAGGCTTATTGTTCGACAACAGGGTGACTGCCCATAACTTCAGGGCAGCCACTCATCTGGCACAGAACCTGCTCTGTACCTTCTCCGACTGGCCTGACTATTCCCATAGAACGCCGAGGACCTACGATGTTTTACAAGGAATACAACGATGCGTGCGATCCATCCCCTCCCCTTGCGCCTGGCGATCCGCCGCGCCGCCCTGGCCACCACCGCGCTGCTGGCACCGCTCCCGGTGCTGGCCGCCGACCCGACCCTCGGCACGGTGACGGTGCAAGGCGCCAAGCAGACTGAAGTACAAAAAGCCAGCAGCGTCCTGGCCGAGGTACCCGGCGGTACCAGCGTGGCCGACAGCGAAGAAGTGGGCAAAGGCCGTACCGCCACCCTGCAGGACACCCTCGCCTACCAGCCCGGTGTGTTCGTGCAATCCACCGGCGGCAACGACGCGGCGAAGATCTCGGTGCGCGGCTCGGGCGCCAACACCTCCCCGGGCTACTTTCGCGAAGGGCTCAAGTTCCTCTTCGATGGCCTGCCGCTGACCGGCCCCGGCGGCACCCCCTATGAGTTCCTCAACGCCAGCGGCGTCAACTACACCGAAATCCTGCGCGGCGCCAACGCCTTCCAGTACGGCGCCCTGACCCTCGGCGGCGCGGTCAACTTCGTCAACCACAGCGGCTACACCGCCCCCGGCCTGCGCCTGCGCGCCGAGGCCGGCAGCTACCGCTACCAGAAGCAGAGCATCAGCTACGGCGGCGTCGAGGGCGACCTCGACTATTACCTGCAGGCCGACAACTACCGCAACGACGGCTACCGCGACTACAGCCTGTCGCAAAGCTCTGGCATCGTCGCCAACGCCGGCTACCGCTTCAGCCCGAAACTCGAGACCCGCGTGCTGCTGCGCTATCGCGACGAAGTGCACAACGACCCCAGCGCCACCACCCTGGATGCCGCCCTGCATCACCCGCGCCGTGCCAGCGCCACCGCCGAAAGCAGCGGCAACGGCGCCCGCCGCCCCGGCAGCATCTGGCTGGGCAGCAAGACCACCTACACCTTCGACGACGACGCCCGCCTGACCGTCGGCCTGTCCTACCACGACTACCGCCACGCCAACAGCCCGCGCAGCCCGAGCAACCCCAGCTACTGGGACTGGCACGACCTCGGCCTGCTGCTGGGCTACGACCGCACCGACTACCTGTTCGGCCATGAAAGCCGCAGCAATATCGCCTTCACCTCCACCCAGCACCTGCGCGGCGGGGTCAACTCGGCCACCGGCGACAAAGTGCCGCTGAAGAAAGTCGACTACACCGACTCGTTCGACCGGGTCATCGCCCTGGGCAACGACCTCAACCTGGTCGACGGCCTGTGGCTGACCAGCGGCGTGTCGTTCATCAATGTGCGGCGCAAGATCGACATCGACTACGCGGTGAACGCCAACCGCACCGACTTCCCGCAGCACGTCGACTACGACAACTGGAGCGTCGCCCCGCGCATCGGCCTGCGCTACGAATTCGCGCCGAACCTGCAGGTGTTCAGCAACTTCAGCCGCAGCATCGATCCGCCCGCCACCTGGGAGTACTCCGGCTCCGGCCCGACCCTGCCCTACGTGCGCCCGCTGGTGGAGCAGAAGGCCAACACCTTCGAGGTCGGCATCAAGGGCTCTCATGGCATCTTCGACGGCAGCCTGGCGCTGTACCGTTCGTGGATCCACGACGAACTGCTGAACGTGCAGATCATCCCCGCCAGCGCCACCTCGGCCGCGGTCACCGGCGCGTTCAACGCCTCGCCGACCATTCACCAGGGCATCGAGGCCGGGCTCAACACACGACTGTGGGAAAACGACCAGGGCGACCTGCTGCGCTGGCGCCAGGCCTACACCTACAACGACTTCTACTACCGGCACGACACCACCTTCGGCGACAACCAGTTGCCTGGCGTGCCCAAGCACATCTACCAGGGCGAGTTGCAGTACCAGGACCACAGCGGCTGGTACACCGGCATCAATGTGCAGTCGGCGTCACGCACGGCGGTGGACTATGCCAACAGCCTGTATGCGCCGTCCTACACAATCTGGGGGGCGAACCTGGGCTATGAAGCGCCCAAGGGCAATTGGAAAGTCTCGCTGGACCTGAAGAACCTGGCGAACAAGGCCTACGTCACGGCGGTGACGCCGGTGTACAACGCCCAGGGGCAAGACACTGCATCGTTCTGGCCCGGGGATGGGATCGGGGCGTATGTAGGCGTGGAACTGCGTTATTGAAACAGGCCTGCGCAAGCCCGACGTGAAAAAACAGAAACCGCCTCGAAGGCGGTTTCTCGATGACCCACAGGCCCTCAACCCTGGGAAGCCCTGCGTTCCAACTCAGCACGGTAGTCGTTGAGCGAGGCGATACGTTGGTTGCTGGCCGCCTCTCGATCCTCGGCAATCACCTTGAGCTGGTGAGAGGCCTGAACCAGATAAGCCTTCAGTTCGTCGCCCGTGATGTAACTGCCCGACAGCTTGTTCAACTTGCTCCAGCCGTCGTTGAAGATTTGCGCGAACTCGGCAGACACGGCGCCGACCGCATGCCATTGGCCTGCCTGGGTGACGAAGAAACGATCGGTGGTGGCAATCAGCTGATTGAGGCGGTTGCGACGCAGCGATTCACTGCTGCCCGCCCGATCATAATCGTCCACACGCTCCTGCGCGTCATCGATGATCAGTTGCATGAAGTCCGCGAAGGATTTGAAGAAGAAGGCGATTTCCTCGACGATTTCCTTGCTGCGCTTGAGCGCCGCAACACTGAGGTTCAGCGACTTCACCGCCAACTCGATGCTCTGCTGCTCGTCGCGCTGGCCATTGAGCAGAATGGTGATACGAACCAGCTCGGCGGCCTGCTCGCGCCTCGCGTTTTCGTATTTCTCCACGTTGTCGAGCATTTGCCGCTCCAGCTCACGCAGTGTCATGGCCTGCTCTTTCATCTGCTCGCCAAAATCGGCGGCGGCGTCCGACAGCTCACGCAACAGTCCGGCCACTTGCTGCTCGAGGCCACCCAGTTTCTTCTTGGCCGCCTCCAGCTCGGCACGTGCTTGCGCCAGGCTCTTGTCCAACGTTTCCCTCTCCAACTCGCTGGTGGCTGCCTCGCGCTGCGCATTCAGCTCGTCGACTTTACGCGACAACGCCTCGACGATATCAGCCTGACTATCACGCAGGCCTTCCAGCCTGGCCTTTTCCACCAGTTTGCCGGGGTCGACACTGCCATTGGACTGACGGCCCAACGAGCCGACCGTGGCGGCCCCCATCAGCGCGCCCGCTCCGCCCGAGGCGCCAATGGCAGCCAGCGGAACCACGGCAGCCAATACCTGGGTCAGGTTTTTCAGCAGCGAGGCCCAGAATGCTTTCTTCTCGGCGCTGTCGGCTTGCGCGCCATATTGGCTGGCCAGCTTTTCGAATCTGTCGACCTGCTGTTTGAGCTCGCTGACCAGCTTGTCCAGTTGTTCACGCTTGGCCGTCGATTCGACGATCTCCTTCTTGATCCGCTGGTTGGCTTCGATGGTCTCGCTCAGGGCCAGCTCGCTATCGGCCATCACCGCCTCTACATCACGCAGAATTTGCTCGTAGCGGTCGACAATGGTACCCAGGCTGAACTGCACGGTCGCCGCATCATCGACGATCCCCTTGGCCAGCTCGAGCAGATCGCCGCTGACAAAGGCACGGATTTCTGCCGCGTCAGCCTCTTCGCGCACATCCAGCCAGTCCGGCAACTGATCGTTGAGTTGTCGACCGATACGTGCGGCGATACGTGCGGCGCCCTTGATGGTGCGCTCGCTGTCCTGCTGCGCGCGGATCAACTCATTCATGATCCTCGCGATTCTGATACGGATGGCGCCTTGTTCCTGAGGGGTGGTGTTATAGGCGATATACAGCAGTTCGATTGCGTGATCGGTATCAGTCTTGGCACGGGCAATCTCATAGTTGCCCTCCAGCTTTTTCTTGAAGGTAGTAACCAACGGTGCGTTGGCCGCTGGCAACTGCAGCGGGTTGGCGCGGATGAGGGCCTCGACTTGCTCATCAATCTGGCTTTCCAGCAGGATGTTGCGGTTGGTGTAAGAGACAATTTCGGACATGAGGTCATTCCTTTTCGGTCGAGTATCGATCGCGCTTCAGGCAGTAGCTCGAGCCTCGCCCGGCTTGCCAGGCTTGCCAGGCTTAGCAGCTCGTGTTTATTGACTACTTCTTGGCAGCGCCACTGTGCGCGCTGGCGGACCTCTTGGATCAGCAGGAACAAATCCCATCGAGCGTAAGTAGCGTCGGTCGCACGGCGTAGGAAACCAGCGAAAAGCACGGACGGAACGGCATCAAGCCCAAGCTGCGACATCAGCAAGCGGCCCGCGAACAACCGGAGCCCCGGTCAGCGGGAAAGACATTGCGGCGATAGGTGGGGCCCGCCGCAAGATCCACGGCGGGCCCTGAGATCAAGGCGTGACGGCAGTGCAATCGTTGGGCCAGCTCGAGGAGAACTGGAAAGCCACGCGGCGCAGAGGCGGTTCGGCGTCATAGAGCAGCTGGTAACTTTCGCTCAATGCACGGCTGAGCTGCTGTTGCAACGGCTGAACTTCCTGGACGCGGCAGCGCGCTTGATTGCTCGGCTGACGGGCGCATTGCTGGACGGCGAAGCCCCAATCGTCCAGTACCGTACCATTGCCATGGCTGCGCACCCGCGCCAAGCTTTGCCAGGGCTTGACTGCCGCCACCCGTTTCTCGGCATCCAGCGCCGCGCGCAAGCTACGTTGGATCTGACTGTGCTCGCTTTCAAGGCCTTGAATATACAGACGATGCTCGGGTCGGTTGGGTGGATTTCCATACAGGGCCTTCGCCGCTTTGATTTTTTCCAGCATGTCACGTTCCAAATGTTGCAACTGCGCCTTGCGGCGTAGTTCGGCGCCAAAGCGCTGCTCGATATCCTCGAGGAACTCGATCATCGATCGCTCGAGGATGGCCAAGCGTTGCTGACATTGGTCCATGCGCGCCTGCAGCGCCTGGTCAAAAGGATCCGCTGCTGATAGAGCGCCAGCCTGGGAAACGGCGCTTATGCACACCCACGTCAGGCCAAGCAGGCCCCGTGCCCATGGGGTAAGGCGTTGGTACGGGTACATTTGCAAATCTCCGTCAAAGGGAGCTTGCATTGCATTACCGCGCAAACCTTCTGAGCAGAGGGAACCCTTGCCCAGCATGCGTCGCGCAACGTCCAAGGTGCCCAGCTCCCGGCCACCAGGTACTCGACCGTTGTTACCGGCCCTTGGCGGTGATCATATGTTTCCCGCTCGCTCGATGACCTCGGCCCAGGTGTCGTTTTCGTCGTACACCACGGTGAACCAGGGATACAGCCGCGTGCGGTATTCGTAGTTCACCCAGGTTTCGCCAACCTGTTCGCCGTTGGCGCGCACGACCCTGGTCTCGCGCCCCAGGGCATCATACACATGGGTGTCGGCGTAGATCCCCTCACGCGCGCTGTCATCACGCAGCCAACGCCAGTCATCCAGGTAAAACGGCAGCCACTGGCGCACCGCCTGGCCCTTGTTGTCGTACTCGGTCTTGCCGCTGACGGCCCAACGCACAGGCGTATCCGCCAGCACCACGCGGCCCTGATCATCCAGTTGCAGGCCGCCTGCCTCGGTGCGCACATAGGCTTCGCCGGGTGGGTTGAGCCGAGCGGTCTGCAACAATTGCCCGCCACCATTGAGCAGCACCGCCACACGCACCTGTTGCTCGGGGTCGAGGTCGTAGCGATCGGTCTGGATATGGATCACATGGGGCGGTGCTTGCCCGCTCATCTGTGGCACGATGCCATCCTTGCGCAGGCGCTGTGCATCGCGTTGCCAGGCCAGTGCACCATAGCGCCGCTCACGGTCGACACTGCCATCTGCGCGCAGCGCCCATGGCATCCAGGTATCGGCGACATAGGTAAACGCCTCGGCCACCGGGACCTGCTTGCTGTCGTTCAACGCGACCGCGGCGTCGACGGTGAGCGGCGCCAGGAACACAACATCTTTGCTGTAACCTACCTCGACAGGCTTATCACTACCCGCTGGGGTTTCAGTGCCGTAGAACCGTGTCGACATGACCCGACCCAATGCGTCCAGCTCAACCTCATGGGTATTGTCGTTGGGATCCTTGATCCGCACCGGGACGACGAAGCGCCAGTCGTACGCCTCGACGCTGGTCGTCAGGCCTGCCGCATCGATCACTGCCTGCACGGCTATATCGTGGGTGCTGTAGCGCAACTCGCTGGGGCCGACCTGGGTGCTGCCCTGGGTGCGCGCTGGCAACCAGAAGCGCTCAGCAGGCAGGTACCCGGTAATATCGTGATGGCCGCAATAAGCCTCCTCGATCGCAGGCCCCCAGGGGATGCCCGGTGCGCCGCGATCGTCTGGGTCATGGGGATCTTCCAGTTCCCCATCCTCGGGCGGGCGGTTCATGGCGACATAGCCGCCACGCTTGAGCAACGCCTCCAGCGACTCCTCCTGCACTCGGCTATCCAGCACCTGCGCAACGTCGTCCAGCCAGCTTCTGGCCTGCGCTTGCAGGTCGGCATCCGCCCGTTCCGACACCCAGAGCACGATCGGCCAGAATACCTCTGGCGCTTGGAGCGCGTTGTCCAATTGAGCAAGAAAACCTTCTTGGCTGGCGTAACTCTGCGCCAGCCGATTGGACAGCGTGGCGCGCAACGTTTGCAGGTGCTCTGCCTCGTCCGGTTCGCCAGCCAATAGATCGAGGTGGGCTTCGATTCCCGCACGCACGCCAGCTTCCTGGTCGAGGTACCAGGTCACTACTGCCCATAGCGCATCATCCGGCACGCGACTAGTCCCGCGCAGGCGCGCTTGTAGCCCTTGTGGCAGCTCTTGCGCTTCGGTCTCGAGCAACAGTTGCTGCAAGGATTGCACTGAAATGGCTGATTTCAGTGCGCCGCGCAGCGCCCGACAAGCCGCTTCATCCTGCGCCCCTACTGGCGCATAGGCGGCCACCAGCGCGTACAACACATCAGGCTGTGGGCGGGGCACACGCAGGCGCATCCGCTCGAGCATGTCCATGGCAGTGTCCGACCTGTCCAGCCCATCCTTGACCAGTTGTCGCAAGGTCTGGGTAAAGGTGGGCCGCAGCACGTCGAGCGCGGCCTTGTCGAGCATCGCGGTACGGGTGTAGGCCTTGAGCGCCTGGCGCGATGGCGTACTGCTCACGCCCGTGCCATCGGCCTTGCGCCAGATGACCTTTTCATAACCGGCGAAGCTGGTGCGACTGGGATCATCCCACTTGAAGTCAGCCAACCCTTCCACGGTGAAGCCTGCCTTGGGCACCTCAGCCACTTCCAGTCGAACCACATCTCGACGCGTCGCCCCCGGCAGGCCGATGACGAAGTCGTCGCTCGCCACCAGATTGTGCAGCGTGGCCCAGGTCAGGTTGAGCCAACAGGTGTATTGCTGGGGATCGATGCTGTCGACGATCAGCCCTTGCGGTAGGTCTTTCGGATAAACCTTGCGGTCACGCTCCTCGTCTGCCAGGTCCTTCTCGGTCAACCGCCGTGGGTAATGAATGACGACACTCTGCAGCGGGTTGCCGTATTCATCCGCCTTCAGCGTGAGGGTTTGGGTAATCTGCGGATCCTCGGTGATGCGCTCACAGGCGAACGACAGCGCTTGCACGGTGCTGACCAGCGCTGTAGGACGTTGCGTGTCGGGCAGCGCGTGGGCGCGAATCTGCAGGCGCTGGCGGGTGACACTGTAGGGCCGGTCGGCGCGGTCGGCGCCATCTTGCCCATACACCTCGGTACGCATCACCTGGCCGCGCACGGCCCGGTACAGCCAGGCCCGCAAGGCCGAATTCGGGGCAGGTACATCATCCTGCTCGCCCTCCAGGGTCCAGCTCGTGAAACGCACGGTGTCAGGGGCGAAGTCTTTCTCCATGTCGGTGAAAGCCCCCTGTGCGCTGCCGTCGTGCGCCTCCAGGCCGGTGTAGAACCAGGTGCAGGTGCGCATCGGCGGCGACAGCTCGGCGGCAGTGATGCTTGCCCGGTCATGACTGTCGACCTGCACCAGCCGGCTGAAGCCGGCGAACTCGCGCTCCTCGGCATCCCAGACACCGCCCAGGTAGGTGGCCTCGCTGCCCAGGCACAGCCCGGTGATGTCGTTGACCGTGGTCACGCGGCGGACGGTGTGCACAGGGAACGGCAGGTAGCTGACCGCAGGCGTGCCCGTGCCGGCCGCTGCCTTTTCGTCCAGCCAGGCCTGTGCCGAGCTGCGGTACTCGAGCAAGGTGCGCGAACCGGCATTGTCCACGACCTGCTCGAGCAGCCAGGGTCGCCGGTCGTTGAAGCGGAACAACCAGCTGCGTGGCCGCAGGCCAGGTCCGCCATGGGGCACGGTCAGCAGCAGGTCGGCGGTGCCCTGCCCGCGGATATCGGCAACCTGCAACTGGCACGTCGCATCGAACCTCACCCCGGCCGGGGCCGGGATACTGTTACCTTCGACATAGCGGTTGCCACATTGGCTGACGAACACCCGGATGCGCTCTGGCTCCAGATACAGGATATCCGTGGTACCGGCGCCGTCGGTGTCAGCCAGCCATACCCGCGAGGCATTGAACTTGGCCACGGCGAAACCAGGAATCGCCACGGCTTCGGCGAACTTGCCGTGGCCCAGCGACGGCCACAGGGTCACCCCCTCGCCGGTGATCCGCAGCAAATGCTGCTGGCCGCTGCCGCACGGGTCGGCGAACGCCACCAGTTGCAGTTCGGATGCGGCCAGCGACGGCAAGCGCTGTTTGCCCTGGTACTGCTGGGTGACTGCGGCAGACCAGCCAGCCTTGCCATTGGCGGGGTAAACCCGTACCGTCCGGGGGCCTAGCGGCAGCAGCACGACATCTTGCAGGCCGTTGCCGGTCAGGTCGGCCAGCCGCGCCTGGGGGTGGCCGAGTTCCGCGGGCACCTTCAGCGAGGTCAGCGCGCTCCACTGCCCGTCCGGATTGAAGGTGATGCTGCCACGGACGCTACCGGTGACCAGCCACTCCGGCCGACCATCGCCATCCAGATCGGTCAAGGTGCCGTTCATGCTGGGGTGCAGCGGCAACAGCTGTGGTGGGCCCCAAGTGATCGCGTCCTTGGGCTCCACCCTGCCAGGCTTGGAGGCCAACCACCGAGCAAACGCACGCGCCTCCAAACGCTGAAAGATCGCATAGCGCCACGGAACGTCGCGCACGGGTGTCAATCCACGCCAGATTGGCGTGCTCAGGCGTTGCGGCCGACGATACATCCAGGCACCGCTGCCTTTGTACAGCAGACCCGGTACACCGTCACCAAACAAGTCCACCAGTTGCCAGGCCTGCTCCCAGAACCCCTCCAGGGCCGGCATGGCCTCCCAGCGAGGCGCCCCCCGGCCTGGGAGGATCATCTGGAACTCCATCGGCGGCATCCGGGTATGGGCGTCGTAGGTGACCTGCTGCGCAGATTCCAGCAAGCTGGTCACACTGCCTTCGGCGTATTTCAGGTGCAGCCGTTCAACCAGTACCGGGGTGTTCCCTTCCTCATACGGCGTCGTGCCCATGCGCCGCCACAACAGCACGTCGCGGCACAGGCGGCGGATCCGCACCTCGAAGCCATAGCGCCAGAACGAATGCAGGTCCTGGCGCACCGGCCACTTCTGGTCGGTTTCCAGCAAGGGTGGCGCACTGGTATCGGCGCCGCGCTCGCCGTAATCGAACAGCGTGAATTCCTTGAACTGACCTGGGTCGAAGGCGTTCTGTGGCAGCAACAAGGCGTCCGACGGGGAAATTGGCTTGGCATACACTGCATCGAGGTAGACATGGCGAACCTGTGGATGGGCGGCACGCTCGTCGGCGTCGCAGCCCTCTTCGTCCTCCAGGCGGTAGCAATACACCACGTGCTCGCCGACAGCCGAGACGGCCTCCTCCAGGTACCAGCCGGCCACACGTGCAGCCGCCTGCGGGTCACGCAGGCGCGCGGTGTCCGACCAGCCATACAGCGACAGGCTGCCGTCCGGCGATCTTTGCAACCAGAAGCCCGGATCCTGAGCCACGTCTTTCGCCACCCAATGCTCCAAGCACTGTGCTGGGCCGCCGGTACGCGCCCGCCAAGGGGTGACAGTGAAGTCCGGTGAGTCCGGCCAGAACGGTAACTGCCTCGTTTTGCCGTCACCTGCGCGCAGGATCTCCTCGCCATTGGGCCCGAACATTCGATCGTTGCCGTCGTACTTCGGGAAACCGAAGCGGGTCATGTGCAGGACCGCGGGCAACGGGCAGTTCCAACCCGCACCGAAGGCCCCATTGCCGCCCCCGGAGGAATACTGCAGCGTCAGCTCGGCGGACAAGGCCCGCCCCTTGGGCGATGGCAGCGGCAATTGCCAGCTGGCGGCACCGTCGGGGCCACCGGCGGACAACATGCCGCCACCGATGGAGACGGTGCCGCCACCTTTGGGCAAGGCAAGTGTGGATGAACCTGAAAATCCACGCTCATCCGCGACAGGGGCTACGGCGCTCACTGGTTCCAGCATGTTCGACTCCAGCACAGGCAAGGTAATGAACAGCGTTTAGCGCAGGCATGCGCCAAGGAGATACAATCGCGCCTCAAAGCACATGAAGAGTCCCAGCCTTGATCGGTGTTTTGAACAGTGAACAACTAAAGCTCAACTCCCCCTTCCCGCCATGTGCCGTGCCAGTCACACGCCACAGGGTAGAATCCTTTGTCGCATCCACTGCATTGTTCCCGCCAAGCTCTGGCACCGCCTTCCAACTCGTCGGGTACTTGTCATCTTTGATTGTCAGCACCAGGCTCAACTTAAGCGCTGCCAAAGGCGAATTCTTCTTATGCTTGACGAGCAGATCGCGAGGCAGATGGCTGATAAGAGGTTCATAATCAGGCACCCATTCTATTTCTTTCGCCAAGTCATTCGACATCAATACCGCCACGGGTAACCTGAGCCGCTGCGAAAACTTCTCCAGTTCGAGTTCCAAGTTAAAAACTCCACCCGTTTGTGTCATGGGTTGCATTTTCCATGTCACGCCATTTAATTCAATCGCATTGTCGCTGCCATAGCCTGGCGTGGGCGTTATATCGCCGCTGCCCACCCCACCATTCGCTACGCTGACAAAATGTAGTTTCGCTTTGAGGCCCAACTCATAAAGCGCACTGCCTTTGCGGGGGATATACTTAATCTCGCCTATTTCTCCCAGCCAGAAACACCCGCCTGCCAATGCCTCAGAGCCGGTTACCACCAGTACGCCTTCATGCCCCAGGTTTCTGGACAACACCGCACACTTTTTCCACAACAGTGGCTTTTTAAACCCCAGCATTTTGACAAACAGCGAAAACTCTCCGCCTTCCATTTGCCCGGTAATGTCCCAGGCCAGGTCCTCTCCTAACT
The DNA here is from genome assembly GCF_004519305.1 of Pseudomonas sp. RIT623. Taxonomy (GTDB): domain Bacteria; phylum Pseudomonadota; class Gammaproteobacteria; order Pseudomonadales; family Pseudomonadaceae; genus Aquipseudomonas. The sequence continues at coordinate 38,786 of NZ_SOZA01000023.1, forward strand.
TTCTGAACGTGCCATAATCGGGGATCGCACCCACGTCTGTCGCATCAAGGTAACCGGTCTTGACAAACTCGAGCGACGCCTCCCCCCCCAGCTCAGCCAAGGGGCTTCCATTGCGGGGCTCCAATTTCAGCACCCTGGTTTCTTCGCTCCAGTAGATCTCGGTGCCATTGATGTTGTCGCCAACCGATGTCAGGACGGCCTCGTCCGTCAGATCTTCAGACATCAGGATCGCATCGCGCACCACACAGGGCTGCACAAACCCGGCACTGCCCAGGATTAAGTTATACTTACCGCTCGGCAGTACTCCAGCTCCCCGTTTACCCGTCAATTGCCATTGCGCGTGCCATTGCTCGGCATCCTCCGTCAACCTTTGCGGTACTTCATAGCTGGGGATCGCTTCGACATGTTCTTTGCGCGTCGTATCGGTTTGTTCGTCGAATTGCAGGTGGTAATCGAAACCCAGCCCTGCCACCGGGCTGTCGCTCCTGGCCGTAATGCTCAAGGTCTGCGCACTCGCCGTGTCGCCATACCTGAGGATGAACGGCTCCGTGGCGGACGATTCGCCCAGCGTGATCACGAACTCATCCTCCAGACGCGGCGAGATCATCGCGCAACGCGGCAAGGTGACCGAACCTAGGCCCATGGTCTCGATGTGCAACTTGAACCAACCGCTTTTCGGTTCGCCGGTAAGCGCCCACTCGGCAGTCCCAGCCACGAACGGAGCCCACGTGGTAAATGCGGAATCGGGCTTGATATCCCCGGCATCCAACGCACCATCCTTTTCGAACACCAGGCGCGCCTCGAGTGGCAACTGGGTCAACGGGCTATCAGCCAAGGCATGCAACGTCAGGGTATAAGCAACACCTCTGCGACAGACCGGCGCGGCGAAAGCTTCGAGCTCCTCCGCCAACGGACGCATCTGCACGCCCTTGAGCCCGAAGCCTACTTTCAGATCTTCAACCAGCGCTTGCAGCGTAAAGATGCCACGCTCAGTCGAGCCAGCCGTAATCGTCCACTCCAACCCGGTCGTAAGCATCTCCCGTGGCTCATTGGAGCCCAGGTCGATCCCCAGGGTTTCACCGTCCGGCCAGTCCAGCCACACCTTCTTCCCAAGGAAGTCCTTTTCTTTATCTTTGGGGCGCAGCGTCAGCGTGTATTGCTCCCCGCAGATCAACTGCAATTCCCCCCATTCGAACGCTTCGATCCGCTCGCCATCGAGCAGGAACTCCATTTGCGCAGGCCATGGACTGGTCTCGAAAACATTGAATACATGAGCGGCTCTGCTTGGCAGGCCGAAGACATCGGTACACTCGGCTTCGATCACCATCTGGCCGTTGCTATCGATATCCTCGCGGGTCGGCGGGTACTCAAATAGCGACTGTCCCTTGTCGTCTGTGACGATCGTTGTGTAGTCACTGCCATTGATTTTCCAGTGCACCTCGATACCTGCCAGGCCAGCGTCGGAAAATGGCGACTTCACCCTAGCGGTCACTTGTGCTTTATCGCCCTGGTCGATTACCAGCGCGGCATTGCTGGCATCCAGCTTGCCGATGGCATGTCGGAAGTGGCCGATCTGCACCGCAAACGAATGCTTGGGGGCCACCCAATAACTGCCAAAGCCAAGGGTGGTCGCACCGGACTGCAGCCAAGATCCGTCGCTCAGCTCGAGTTGCCAATCTGTATCCGCGCCAGCGGACAACGGCTGGTAGGAGTCGAGCTTATCGGCGTCGTTGACATTGAGTAATGGGCTCGTCGTCACGCCATAGCGCTCAGGTGGCAAGCTGCTCTCACCCAGCCATTGCAAACTGCAGCCCTGTTCCTCCCAGGCATCATCCTTGGCAACCTGTACGCTCAAGATCGACGAGGTACCATGACACAGCAGATAAGGTGCCTTGGTCTGATCAGGCACGGCCGCGTCAGGGTCATCGGTGCGCAGCGTCAGTTTCTCCAGGCGGAGCTCGCCAAGGTGCGCATGCAATTGCACATCGGTGAGGTACAGATAAGACACCCCGTTTTGACGGGGTGTTTCGAACTGTACCCGGACACGTTCTAGCTTTTCCGTTACCTTGCTCGTATCCAAGGCTGATGGCGTCAGCCTTTGCCAAGCACGTGCCTGTTCCCGCTCTCCTGCCGTGCCAAGGCCTTGCAAGGGCTGACGCAACAATTGCTCGCCGACTGCATCGCCCCTTAGCGCCCAGACGGTCACGTAGCAGGTGTCGAAACGCTCGACATCGTACTTGCAGCCAAAGTAGTACACAGGTTGAGCCTGGGCCCCGGGCTCATAGGCAATGGGCAGATCGATATCCTGTCGAACCCAGGTATCCGCGCCAATTCTGATGTAGGGATCGTCGGCTGGCCCGGTCGAGAACCTCGAACTCTTGCATAACCAGGGTTTGTTCGCGGTCGTTTGCCGTTGTGAGCGGAACGACCCTAAGCTCAGGAGCGAACGCAACACGCGCATGAACCATGAGTTCGGCCAATCAATGCTGTCCGGTGGGAAGTTAGGCGCCAGGACAATATTGTGACCCGGTGTTTTCGCAGCATCATCGACGTTGCTGGCGCCTTGCAGTTCATTAATGTTGGACATGTCCGTTCCCTTGTTCCCAATCCGTCATCGCCGGTTTGTCCGCGCCAACTGGGGCGCCGAACCTGGCACTTTTCAATAAGCCGCAGAATCACTCGCTACCCTCGGCGACACGGTCTCGAGCAACTGTTTAACGTCCTGTTCAAATTGTCTATCTCCACGCAAAGCGTAATAGGCGACATGGACGATGACGTCGCTCAGACTCGCGAGCATGCCGCCTTGACGGTCATGCAGCGGCAAGTGCAGATGCCATGTCGACACTGCCCCGCAGCCCTCGTACGGTAGGTAGCGTTCATCGGACGGGTCGAAGTTGAACATTCCGGTGTCACGGTCTGCCATGGAGTGACAGGTACGCTGCCCCGGACGCAGGCTCAGCCTCACGTAGCGATCGTCACCCGAGCCTGGAGTTTTTGCCGAAAGGTGCTTCACGCCGTCGATATCCGCCTCGATCAACAACCGACTTTGGCTTTGGCGCAACTCGACGCGTACATTCTCGTAGGGGCCCAGCAATGCCGGCATGCTCAAGGCCACACTGTGCAATCGGCGTTGGTAATGACCGGGGTAGTCTTGGTTGTAGAGGTCTTCGGACAGCGTGAACCACAACTCGCCTTTGCCGGTGAGGATCGATTGCACGGTGTCCTTTGCCGGGTCATACGCCGTACCGTTCTCATCGCACACCAAGCCCTCCTGGAGCAATGCTTGCAGCGACACGTCCTTGCGGATCTCCAGTTGCCGCTCATTACGCATCAACCACTCTTGCAGCAAGCGCTCCAGGTCCATCTTCAGGTCGCCGAAGGCATTCAGGCCGTAGCGGTCGGCGCGCCACACCACCGGACGCAGGATCCGCGTGTCATAGCGACCGGTTTCGAATTGCCAACAGGCCTCGGCGGCATTGCACAGGCTGACGGCCACATCGAAACAGGTCGCATACCAACCAGAGGCCTGCGCCCGTAGCCAACTGTAAAGCGACGCGCTGGTCGACTTGTTCTGATAGAACTCGTGAAGCTGCTGGGCATGTGCCAGTAACTGACGGCTATGCAACAGCGCGCGGTTGGCGGCCAAGGTAGCGTGTTTCTGCGCCTGCAGTTGCTTGTCGATGGCCAGCAGGTTCTTTTCCGCCAGGGCGAACTGCAAGCGCCAATCCTGCTCACGACGCTGGTAGCCTGCCGTTTCGCGCAGTATGCCCGCCGCAACGTCCTCGGCGCCCGCCAAGATCTGCCCGCCATAACCCAAGGCCATCAAGGCGGCGCCGAAATTCATCCCGCCATTGGCCAGCCCGAATACATTGGGCGCCATGGTCAGCATTTGCCCGGCCGACTGCAACACACCAGCGCCCGTAGACGTCAACCGGGCGTGGCCAGCCAGGACCATCGCCGCGATTTCCTGGGCACTCAAGCCTTTTTCGAGCAGGGCCTGGTAATGATCGCGTTGCACTGTAACAACACTGCGCTGTGCTTCCAGGGCCTCCAGGGTTTTCGCTTGCTGTTCGTAGAGCTGCTCCTGAATACCGATGACATAACCGGCGATCTGCGCAGCATGCTCGAACTGCAAGGCTTCGAGCTGGGTGCGCTCCTCCATCTCCATGAAACCGCGCAGTTGCTCGCCGAACTGCATCAGCGCCGTCACGGTCTCCTGGGCTTTGGCAACCACCACGCGGAAGCGGTACGGCGGCACCAGCATGCGATGACCTTGCAGGTGCGAGGGGCCACCAGCACCACCCATGCGCGCCAACAACAGGTCGAAGGGGTTGGCCACCGGGTCGTACAACGGCAGTTGCATCAGGTTGCCGTCGATACTGAGGAAATGCCGCAGGTTGTATTGACGATGGTCGAGCACTTGCCATACATCCAGCAATTGCTGGTTGATGGGTAGCCGAAACGCAGGATGCGCCGCTGCGCCAACCCAAAGGAAGGTGTCCAGGCGCTTGGGCAGGTCCGCGGGCTGCACCGCCTGTTCGTGGCGCAACAGCGCGTGCTCATCGAGCCCGGCCTCGAGCAGTTGTGCGAGCGTTTGCGGTTCCCAGGTGCTGATCGTTCGGGCATCAGGGGTCTCGCCCATCAAGTCCGAGGCTCGGCGATACAGGTCCCAGGCCCTGGCCAGGCTGGCGCGCGTCTGCTGACGGTATTCCAGGTCCGCTTCATCGATCAGCAACTGCACGTACTGGATGAATACTGCCTTGCGGTAATGAGAGGGCGCGTGCAAGGCAATGACGTGGGGATCGACCAGCTGATGCTCGAGGCCGGGGGCGTCGGTATCGTCGTGCAACAACCAGGCACACCCCCAGTAGTCGACGCCCACCACTTCGGTTGGTGGCTGCCGGCGCTGCGGATTGAAGATCAGCCCCAGCCAGTCACGGGCCTCGGCGAAGCGCTGTTCTTCCTGCAAACGCGAGGCGATGGCATGGGGGACATAGAAAAACAGCTCGCGCAGGTAAAGACCGTAGGCATCGAAATAACCCAGGGCAGGATCCTCGTCGCTACGCTGCCAGCCCAAGTAGGTATCCCCCCGGAGCGTTGGCATGTAGACAGGCTCACGCAGGTGTTGCGCTTCCCAGGCAAACACTGCCTGGGGCGAGACTTCGGCTCGATTGATCAAGTCCGTGACTTGCTGCGAGTTGAGGCGAACGGTCAGTTTGTTTGCCGAACTGCCTAGATTGTCGAAGACCAGGAAATCAACGCCGCTGCCCTGCGATTCGAGATAGGGCACCCAGGCGCCTGTGGGGTCTGTATAGACGGCCACGGTCACGCTGAAGTCGTTATCCGGGCTGTTGTCTGCGCTGGGCCTCCAGGTGACATTGAGTGATCCGAATTGCGAGACTTCATATTCCACCCAGTCCGTGGCCGCGGCACCGTTGAGCGTCAGCTCATTTTCCCACTGCCTGGAGCCTATGCTCAGCTTCATTTTTTCGGATGCATCGTTTTGCGGGTGCACCGTGATGAAGTTGTTGCCGTTGACCAGCGGTGTCCAGTCGCCGCCTCCGACCTTGAACGTGAAACCCGCACCGTCTTTGATTTGCTGCAAGGTATAGGTGGCAAGCTGACGCGGGTTCTTCAGCTTGACCGGCTTCTGGGACTGCAACCAGCCATAAGCGGTGCCATTGAATTCGTCCAGGATCAGCTCGGTTGCCAACTCGGCGTGCTTGAGCACCACCGCCAACCCCTCTGTTTCCTTGGCAAGGGCGCAACTGAACCGCAGCTCATTGTTCGGACCGGTGCTGACTTCAACGCGCACCTGATTGCCGTCCTCGATGGTTGTGACGTGAGACAGGTACACCCATGCCGGCTGCTGAACTGTCCGTACTTCACTGCTGCGGCCACGCAAGGACAGCCAGTGCTTCGCGCCGCGCTGTTCGAGGTAAGCCTCCAGGCTCAGGTAGGGGTTTCTAGGTTTCAATGGATCAATTGGAGGATCGCGCTTGACGGACGTCAGCTCATACTCGGCGTCCGCAAGACGACGCTGCAGGTAGCGCTTGCCGGCGTGCGTTTTACTCGAGGGAAAGAAGTAGTCAAACAACTTGTTCCTGGCACCAACCACGAACGCGTCGTCTGATATGACACGCTTGAGCACATCACGCTGAAGGCTGAACACTTCCGTGGCGTTAGCCATCTCGACGTTAACACCGAACTTGAGGGCAACGAACATCTGGTCATCACTGCCACGAACGCGCTCCACCGCCGTGGCCACGAGTTGCGTGACGAACGTGGGCGCCAGCTCTTCGCCGTCCTTCTGCTTTACCGTCACAAACTCATCACGCGCCCACAGCACCTCCGGCGCGGACCACTGCTTGTCCAGGCCCACATAGATAAGCTGCAGCTTCAGCGGGTAACGCCAGAGCTTGTCCGGATCCTTTGGCGGATCTTCAGGCGGCTCCACCGGCACCTCGACACGCGCATCATGCTGTAGCCAAACCAACTGCAACCGTCCAGCAAACCACAGCAGCCGTGCCTCGAGCAGCGTGCCACCCGTGGGCACCTTGATCTCCTGCCATTCGCTCCAGGCATCCGGCAGGATATGCGTGGAGCTCCGATCCAAGCGTACCTTGACCTTGCGCCAGTAGTAACGAGGCGGGCTGGCGTTGTCGCTGCCCAGCAAGTAATAGTCCGAGTTGGCAAAGGTATAGCCGGTATAGTGGTCGCCATCCTGGTAGCCCCCCCGATAGTCGATGAAACCGGACTGGGCACGGATACTGTTTTGCTGTTCATACCCTTTAAGGTAGGTGCGCACGGCAGTGTAGATCGTCTCGTCCTTGAGGCGTCCCTGGCCTAGATCGACCGTCAACTGCTTGAACAACTCCGTGGCATCCAGACGCAGGTCGTAGCGAATGTAGTTTTCTGGGTAATCTTCCAGTTTCTGATACGCCGCCCACATCGAGTAATTCGACATGGCCTGTTCCCAGAACACTTTCAGTTCCGCAGGGAAGTCCGCGTCGTAACCGGGCTCGATATTGTCGAAGATCGAGTGGATATGGCTGACCGTGCAGGCCTGTGCCTCGGCCACGAAACTGGTGGTGACCGCCGACGTGGCTTGGGTGTCGGTCTTGAAATAACGATCCAGATGATCGGGCGTGATCATATTCAACCCCGATACGCCCAGAATGTCCGGCATGTAATGGTGCATAAACAGATCGCACAAGGCATCCCGCTCGTGCTCGTTCAATAGATTGCGCAGTGCTGTGTCCATGGTGACCTCGCAAGATGCTGCAGGCTTAGTGGTGGCGCGCCGTTGCGGGCGCCTCGGCAGCGGGTATCACCGTGATCTGGCACGGGATGGTCTTCTGGGCATGTTCGAAGCGAACGGCGAAACGCATCGTGGTGGTGAATTCCAAATCCACGTTTTTGCTGTCGATTTTCCAGCGCAGCCTGGGCTCGCCCTTCTCGAGCTTCTGCCAATCGCCCAGGACCGGGTCGAATTCCAGACCCAACGACCCTGCGGAGGGGCCTTCTCCGGATGCAAGGCGCACGTTCTCCCCGAGCTCCAGCAACCGATGCCCATCTGGCAGGACAAAATCCAGATAGTAGGTTTGGATGTCCTCTTTCGGCTCATAGAGGGTGAACGACGGGCCTTCGCCGACCGGCTCTACTCCGTTGAACCATTCGATCTGCTCATCCAGGGCAGGCACGATCGGAATTGACGGGAAGCTATAATCGGGCGTCGAATTCCACTTACGCAGGTGTCCATCCATCTCCTGCGTTAATGCCGGTTCTCGACGTGCAATGAACTGTGCGTGGGCATAACCATCGGGGCCAACCAAGGCATTGACAGCAGCTACGGTACGAGTAGAAAAGACCACGGGGAAATTGACCACTGGCCGGCCATCAGAGCTGAACACCTTCACGGCATACCTGACAACATCATCGCCTTCACGTACCGGCCATGTTGTCGGATCAACCCAATCGATCTGCGCGACGTCTTTCAAGACGTCTATCGCCAGACTGCCCTCCGAATCCGCGTGGCCCCCTTCAGGTTTTACGGTGACCGTCAATGTGCTGGCAACGCTGGCGACCAACGTTGCGCTAACCCATCCCGAGGCATCGCTTTCACTGCGCGCGTCTTTGATAGCCATACCCGCCGGCACATCCCAGGAGACGACTATTCCCACGGCCGGTTCACCATCCAGGCTAGAGAGCATGGCCCGAACCATTATGTCTTCGCCAACAACGGCGTGGGTGGTCTGCTTGAACGCACTTACATACGGCTGGTCGGCAAAACCTACGGTGACTTCCTGCAATGAGTTTTCGATAGCCGGGCAATGGTAGAGAACGCCCCCTGTCCCTTTGCCAAGGCCTCTCACCCTGACCGTACTGAAGCCCTCATGATCCGTAAGCGTGCGCCCGGTGCTATCGCGGAACGTCCAGTCATCCCTTTGCGTGGTCCAGATGACTTCCTGGTCAGCCGCCGGGTTTGCGTGTATGTCCATCACTCTTACACGCAGCAAGTGAGTACCCCGGTTGCCTGACAGTGGCCAGGGCTCACGGGGACGACTCTCGAGATCATCCAGCACCAGGTTGTCAGCATCGTAGCCAACGGTCACCGCAGTGCTCACCTGTCGACCCAGCAGGTACGTCGCGGTGATGGTGGCTACGCCCATCTTGCTACCGGCATCAAAAATGACTTGGGCTACGCCATCGCTGTCGGTGTAGCTGAAGTCGTCCTTCAAGATCCCCAGGTTGGTAGCCCAGTTCACACGAATACCCGAGACCGGAACCCCATCCCTGTCGAGCAAGCTGAAAGTGATTTGCGTGGCGGCAGTCACCTTAGGGTTGGCGATGAGATAATCTTGCCAGGGCTTGCAGGACGGCAATTGGCTTTGACGCAACTCTGCGTCGTTAACCGCTGCGCTGACCGGGCGTTCCAGGCTCACCAGCATTTCTTGCGCAGCCTCACGGTAAAGCTGGTGGTTGTCATGCATGCCGAGCCGACTCAGTTTCATCACCGACGCGGCGCTCAGGCCGGTCTTTGCGCAAAACTGCTGGATACGCGCCACCATCCACAACTGCGCCACATTGCGCACGATGCCATCGTCGCTGGCCTGCTTGGCAACGTCGAACACTTCGTTGATACCCCAGCCCAGCAAGGCAGCCACTTCCTCGGCGGCAGCCTCGCGCACCAAGCGCAGTTCGTTTCCACTCAGCGGGCCCAGCTCCTCGATCAACCTGAAGTAGTCCAGCACAGCGTCTTCGCTCTTGCGTGCCTGACGCACACAGCGGGTATAGCGTGACAGGAAGTACAGGGTGTGCAGGGTCAGGTCGAGGGAGAGAAGGCTGAAGTGCGTACGCTGTTGGCGTGTCAGCAGGCTGGTGAGCATTGCCGGACTCAAGTCGAACTGCACAACGACCTGTGCCAGCCGTTGCATCCGTCGCACCAACGGTAAAATGTCCTTCATCGTCTCGGAAATGCGGCGCGTGGGGACGAATTCGACCGCAAGGGCCAACAGCTCATGCACCGTACCAGCGGCCCAATACAGGATCGGCACCGCCAAGGTCGGGTCAACGCCAAGCAACTGGGAAACACTCTGCTGTACCAAACCCCACTGCTGCGTGCGAACACGCAACACAACGCCCAGGATCAGCTCGACGACCCGCTCGCTATCTTCGTCACCCAGCGCGACCTCGACCACCACCTGGATTTCCCGCTTGGCAAAGTTCTCGTACAGGACCGGGTCGAAATCCCGCGTCCCAGGACCGCTTCTGATAACCAGGCCGAGGGCATCGACGACCCTTTCCAGCCGGGCTTGCCAACGCTTGCCCTCCAGTGCTGGAACGCCAGCCTCCAACAACAGCTTGTCAATATCCGTGAACGGCGACACCTGGTTGGCCAACTCGATGAGCAACTCGCTGACCTCAACCGGAATGACATCCAATGTTTCCAGCGGCATGAGCTGCTGCACCAGCCAGCTAACCTGCAACCCTTCCTCGCGACACCACAGCACGCATTGGCTGACTGCATGAATGACACTGACCGTGTCGGTGTGCGAGGAAGACTGGTACGGGGTGTTATGCACCTGGCCGGTCAACTGCTTGAGGACCCGACCATCAGGGCTAAGCACTTCTAGCAAGGCCAGCAGCTCGATCACGCTGATACCGAGCAAGCGGGCCAGCAAGGTCACCCGGTAGAAGGTGCTCACCGTTTGCACGGAGCGTTTCAACACCGATCCCTCATGGAACTGCATGATCGCCCGCGCCAGGTAGCGGAACGCCTCCATGTTCAAGCGCAGGCCCCGGCACAATTGCTGCACAGTCCGCATGCTGTCGTCGTCGCTGCCCGCCAGGCTGAACGGCTCGTCGTCCAGCACCAGCGGTACGCTGTCGTCGAAATTGAAGACCCGATCGAAATGGCTGGGTGTTTCGCCTGGGCCGTACACCGCGATATCGCCAAGCAAGGTGGCGAAGTCCTCTGCCGTGCAAGCGAACTGTTCCCGCAGGTACTGGAACAGCCCCAAGGCACGAAGGGTAGCGGTGCCAATGCGCAACGGCGTGGCCTCGACCCGGGCTCGGCGCCTCGTGGGTTCGCCACGTCGTTGCGCATCGATGGCCGCGCAGAGCACCTGGTCCGCCTGCGCGGGTGACAGCTGCATGGCATTGGCCACCCGTATCAGGCGGTTGAGACGATCGCAACGTGCCGGGGTCAAGCCGAGGAAGTGGTTGTCGTTGTCATTGCTGTCCTCCTCCTTCTTGATGGGGCGTGCCACCGCGACAGGATCTGCACCATCGCTGTTGATGAAGCGTGCGCCAAACTGCATCGAGGCCTTCACCATGGGCGGCGGCCGCAGATTGCCAGAGACTATGGGCGTATGCTCGGCCAGCGCGAACACGGCGTTCATCTGGTCTTCGTCCATGTTCAGCACTTGGCAGAAGCCCTGCGTTGTCTGAAGGTCCGCATAGCTCTGGATGCCAAAATTTTCCTTGAAAAATCTGCCATCGGCCTGCGCCTGCGCCTGATCTTCATGAAGCGCCACACCTTCACCGAAGTACGGATCGTCAAGCAGCATGCCCCGCAGAATCGGCCCCAGGCCCGAATATTGCTGCAACGCCGTATCCGACCACCGCGCATGCACGCCGGAGTGAATGAAATAAGGGAAGTCGATGTCCCCCACTGCCTCCAGGTCGCTGATATGCAACTGGTTGTGCGCCAGTACGGTTTTGACCTGTTCGGTATAGAACTCATAGGGAAACCGCTGGTAGGGGTGGCGCACCGCGAGCAGTTTGTCCTGTACCGCGATGGGGTCGTAGGTGCCGGTATCCGAGTTGCCGGCGATGGCATACTTGAGCATGTTGATGACCACCTCGACCTGGGTGACCACACGATTGACTGCGCGCTCATCGAGCACCAGGCTGAGCACATCAGGCCGACGCTGGGCGAACGTCACAGCGGTGCGCGGATTGGCGCGCTTCTCGAGCTCACGCATGAGCAACTGCAGATCGACCAGCCAGGCCGTCGGCGAATCGGTACTTTCCATAGCACTAGGCTTGACCTGACCGTTCCACCCGTAGCCAAGCAACTGTTCCAGGACCGGCGCGGCTGGCTGCGCCAAGAGACCTTTGCGTTGGTCCCCTGCCTGGCCGCTGCCTGCGCTCAGGCGCGCCTCCCTGAACCTGCGCATCAGGGCGAAGAACGTCACATTCAAGCGCTCGCTCAGTTGCTTGGCCTGATTGGCGTCGAGCCCTGGCAGGCGAGCCATCAAGTATCCCAGGTCTGCCCGCTGCCAATTGAACATCGAGTCCTGGACGAGGACCTGGCTATCCAACGTGTCCGGCAGGCCAGGCAGCGTATTCAGCACACGCCCCACCACCGATTCCTTGCGATTGTTGTCAGCTTTTTCCACCACCGTGCCTCCACCAATGTGCACAGGCCTACACAGGGCAGGCATCCAAATGCTTTGGGTACAAATTAGTGCCTGGAGCGCGGCAAACCTACTGGTAAAAATGCTAGGTGGGGCGCCCCGCGAGGGGCCCGGGAACTCCCGGGCAAGGCTAAGGTTCTTAACAACATGCAGTAATTCCCTTGGGCTTCACCCTGTTGGAGGACTCACCATGCGCCGTTTACTGCTTGTTGCTTCGCTGTTGCTGCTGCTCCCTGCCGGCGCCGCGCTGGCCCGCGTCGATGCCGGTGACGTCGCCACCTCGGCCGGGGTCTCCGCCTCGTTGTACTCGACCTTCAAGGACGACAAACGCATCATCCCCGCCCGCGACGAACTGGCGGCCTTCGTCGCCAGCGGCGGGGCCATCCGTGGGGCGTACCTGGAGTCGGCGCTGGATCAGGCGCGCCAGGCGCACCCGGGCATGCAGATCAGCGACGAAGACCTGGCCCGCGCCCTGCTCTCGCAGGATTGATGCGTCCCGCCGAGCTTGCTGGCCCGGCTTTTTCGGTATTGCCCTGGACGCCCTCGTAGCCGTTGCGGCCACTGACTCGCCTGCAAACTGGCCCCCACCGGGCGTTCAGGGTCTACGCTGAACGGTTCATGACCACGCCATTCATCATGGACCGAGGCCTTGCCCATGCGTTTGCTAGCCACCACCCTCAGCCTTGCCCTGGCCAGCGCCCAGGCCGCCGACATCACGCCACAAGACCTGTTCAAGCAGGCCCAGGCCGAACAATCCCACTACCTGGAAACCCTCAAGAACCTGGTCGCGGTAGACACCGGCACCGGTACCGAAGCCGGCCTCAAGCAGGTCGGCGCCGAATTGGCCAAACGCCTCGAGGCCCTGGGCGCCGAGGTGAAAGCCACAGCGGCCACGCCCTCGGTGGGCGACAACATCGTCGGCACCTTCAAGGGCAGCGGCAGCAAGGACTTTCTGCTGATGGTCCACTACGACACGGTGTTCGCCCCCGGCACTGCGGCCAAGCGCCCGTTGCGCCTGGACGGCGCGCGCGCCTATGGCCCCGGCGTGGCCGACGCCAAGGGTGGCGTGGCGATGATCCTGCATGCGCTGAATCTGTTGCAGACCCAACAGTTCAAGGGCTACCGCACCCTGACCGTGCTGTTCAACCCCGACGAGGAAATGGGCTCGGCGGGCTCGAAGGCACTGATCGGCGAACTGGCGCGCCAGCATGATTTCGTCTTTTCCTACGAGCCACCCGACAAGGACGCCGTGACCGTGGCCACCAACGGCATCAACCGTCTGAAACTCGAGGTCAAGGGGCGCGCCTCACATGCCGGTTCAGCCCCCGAAGAGGGGCGCAATGCGCTGCTGGAACTGGCGAACCAGCTGCTGCAACTCGATGCGCTGGGCGACCAGGCCAAGGGCACCACGGTCAACTGGACCCTGGCCAAGGCCGGTGAAAAAGCCAACATCATCCCGGCCCTGGCCAGCGCCGAAGCGGACATGCGCTACACCGACCTGGCCGAGACCGCGCGGGTGCAAGCCGATGCCCAACGGATCATCGGGCAACGGCGGATTGCCGACACCCAGGTCAGCCTGGTGCTGGAAAAAGGCCGGCCGCCGCTGGCGCAGAACCCAGCGTCGACACAATTGGCAGCTACGGCGCACCAGCTCTACCGCAAGATCGACCGCAGCCTCGAGCCCATCGCCATGCGCTTCGGCACCGATGCCGGCTACGCCTACGTGCCGGGCAGCGACAAGCCGGCGGTGCTGGAAACCCTGGGCGTGGTAGGGGCCGGGCTGCACGGCGACGACGAGTACATCGAAGTCGACAGCGTGGCGCCGCGCTTGTACTTGAGCGTGGCACTGATTCGGGCGCTGGGGCAGTGAGCCACGCCAACAGCATGAGCATCCTCCACGACCAGCGCATCGACGGCGCGCTGCCGGTGGTCGACAAGCCCGCGTTGCTGGCGGCCCTGCGCGCGGCCCTGCCCGACCTGGAAATCCTCCACCGCGACGAAGAGCTCAAGCCCTATGAATGCGACGGTCTCTCAGCCTACCGCACGCTACCGCTGCTGGTGGTGCTGCCCGAACGCCTGGAGCAGGTGCAAGCGCTGCTGCAACTGTGCCACCAGCGCGGCGTGCCGGTGGTTGCCCGCGGTGCCGGTACTGGCCTGTCCGGCGGCGCGCTGCCCCTGAGCCAGGGCATCCTGCTGGTGATGGCACGCTTCAACCGCATCCTCGAAATCAACCCACAAGGGCGCTTCGCCCGGGTCCAGCCTGGGGTGCGCAACCTGGCGATCTCCCAGGCGGCGGCGCCCCATGGGCTGTACTACGCGCCGGACCCCTCGTCGCAGATCGCCTGCTCGATCGGCGGCAATGTCGCCGAGAACGCCGGTGGCGTGCATTGCCTGAAATACGGCCTGACCGTGCACAATCTGCTCAAAGTGCAGATCCTCACCATCGAGGGCGAACGCCTGGAACTGGGCAGCGACGCCCTGGACAGCCCCGGCTTCGACCTGCTGGCGCTGTTCACCGGTTCCGAGGGCCTGCTTGGCATCGTCACCGAAGTGACCGTCAAGCTGCTGCCCCGTCCACCGCTGGCGCGGGTGCTGCTGGCCAGTTTCGCCAGTGTCGAGGACGCCGGCCGCGCGGTGGCCGAGATCATCGCCGCCGGCATCATCCCCGCAGGGCTGGAGATGATGGACAACCTGGCGATCCGTGCCGCCGAGGCGTTCATCCAGGCCGGTTACCCGCTGGACGCCGCGGCGATCCTGCTGTGCGAGCTGGACGGCGTCGAGGCCGATGTGCACGACGATTGCACGCGGGTCGATGCCGTGCTGCGCCGGGCAGGCGCCCGCGAAGTACGGCTGGCCTGCGACGAAAGCGAGCGCGCGCGCTTCTGGGCCGGGCGCAAGAATGCCTTCCCGGCCGTCGGGCGGATCTCGCCGGATTACTACTGCATGGACGGCACCATCCCGCGCCGGGAACTGCCAAGGGTACTGCGCGGCATCGCCGCGCTGGCCGAGCAGTATCGGCTGCGGGTGGCCAATGTGTTCCACGCCGGCGACGGCAACATGCACCCACTGATCCTGTTCGACGCCAACCAGCCGGGCGAGCTGGCGCGCGCCGAGGCCATCGGCGGCAAGATTCTCGAGTTGTGCGTGGCAGTGGGCGGCAGCATCACCGGCGAACACGGCGTGGGCCGCGAGAAGATCAACCAGATGTGCGTCCAGTTCAACCACGACGAGATCAGCCTGTTCCACGCGGTAAAAGCCGCCTTCGACCCCAAGGGGCTGCTCAACCCCGGCAAGCACATCCCGACCCTGCAGCGTTGCGCCGAATTCGGCGCCCTGCACGTGCATCAGGGGCAATTGCCCTTCCCTGACCTGGAGCGTTTCTAATGGATGCCGACCACAGCAGACACCTGCTGGAGCAAGTCAACCAGGCGCTGAACCTGAGCACGCCACTGCGCATCCAGGGCGGCAACAGCAAGGCCATGCTGGGCCGACCGGTGGCCGGCGAAATCGTCGACTTGCGCGACCATCGCGGTATCCTCAGCTACCACCCGAGCGAACTGGTGCTGACCGCCCGCGCGGGCACGCCACTGCGGGAAATCGAGGCGGCGCTGGAGCAGGCCGGGCAGATGCTGAGCTGCGAGCCACCGCATCTTGGACCGCACGCCACCCTCGGTGGCATGGTCGCCGCCGGGCTGTCGGGGCCGCGTCGGCCCTGGGCCGGCGCGGTCCGCGACCTGGTGCTGGGTATACGCTTGATCAGTGGCCACGGCAAGTTGCTGCGTTTGGGCGGCGAAGTAATGAAGAACGTTGCCGGCTACGACGTCTCGCGGCTGATGGCCGGCAGCTTCGGCTGCCTGGGGCTGCTGACCGAAGTCTCGTTCAAGGTACTGCCCAAGCCACGCCGGTGCCTGAGCCTGCGCCTACCGATGCCGGCGCAGCAGGCCTTGGCCGCGTTGGCGCAGTGGGGCCAGCAGCCACTGCCGATCAGCGCCGCCTGCCATGCCGGCGAGGCGTTGCACCTGCGCCTCGAAGGCGGGCCGGGGTCGGTCCGCTCGGCCCATGAGCGGCTGGGCGGTGAAGTGATCGATAATAACTTCTGGCAACACTTGCGCGAACAGCGCCTGGCGTTTTTCGACGACCCGGCCCCCCTGTGGCGCCTGTCGCTGCCGATAGGCACCGGGCTGCTGGACCTGCCCGGACAACAACTGCTCGATTGGGCCGGCGCCCAGCGCTGGCTCAAGTCCGCCGCGCCGGCCGCGCTGATCCGCCAGCGGCTAGCCAAGGTCGGTGGCCATGCCACCGCCTATACCCCAGGCGACCACAGCAGCGCGCCACTGGCCCCGGCCCTGCTGCGCTATCACCAGGCACTCAAGGCGCGACTGGACCCCCAGGGCCTGTTCAACCCGGGCCGCCTGTATGCCGACCTGTGAGGCCCCACCATGCAAACCCACATGAGCGACGCCGCCCGCCAACTGCCCCGCGCCGAGGAAGCCGAGCGCATCCTGCGCACATGCGTGCACTGCGGTTTTTGCACCGCCACCTGCCCCACCTACCAACTGCTCGGCGACGAGCTGGATGGGCCGCGCGGGCGCATCTACCTGATCAAGCAGGCGCTCGAAGGCGCGACGGTCACGGCCAGCAGCCAACGTCACCTGGACCGCTGCCTGAGTTGTCGCAGCTGCGAGACCACCTGCCCGTCGGGGGTGGAGTACCACAACCTGCTGGACATAGGCCGCGCCGTGGTCGACCAGCAGGTTGCCCGACCACTGGCCCAGCGCCTGCTGCGCCACAGCCTGCGCGCCGTGGTGCCGCGGCCGGCGCTGTTCAAGGCACTGGTCCGCGCCGGCCAAGCGCTGAGGCCGCTGCTGCCTAGCAGCCTCAAGGCCAAGCTACCGGCCAACGCTGGCGGGCGACGCCCCGCGCCCCGTCACCCCCGGCGCGTCCTATTGCTTGAAGGCTGCGTGCAACAGGTGCTGGCGCCCAGCACCAATGCCGCCGCCAGCCGTTTGCTCGATCGCCTGGGCATCAGTGTCGAGCCGATTACCGAGGCCGGCTGCTGTGGCGCCGTAGACTACCACCTGGACGCCCAGGCCCAGGGGCTGGCGCGGGCACGGCGCAATATCGACGCCTGGTGGCCGGCCATCGAGGGCGGCGCCGAGGCCATCGTGCAAACGGCCAGCGGCTGTGGCGCGTTCGTGCGCGACTATGCTCACCTGCTGGCGCACGACCCCGGCTATGCCGCCAAGGCCGCCCGTGTCAGTGCGCTGTCGCGTGACCTGGTGCAGGTGCTCGAAGCCGAGCCGGTTGAACAGCTAGGCTTGTGCGCCGAGCAACGCCTGGCCGTGCACTGCCCCTGTACCTTGCAACACGCGCTCAAGCTCGGCGGCGCGGTCGAACGCCTGCTGACGCGCTTGGGCTTTCACCTCACCGATGTGCCCGACGGCCACCTGTGCTGCGGTTCGGCCGGCACCTACTCGCTGACCCAGCCGGTCCTGTCGCGGCAATTGCGCGACAACCGTCTTGCCGCGCTGGAGAGTGGCAGCCCGAACCTTATCGCCACCGCCAACATCGGCTGCCAACTGCACCTCGGCGGCGCTGGGCGCACCCCGGTGCGGCACTGGATCGAGATTGTCGAAGCCGCCCTGTAGGCACCGGCCTTGCACGCCAGCCTGAGCGAAAAAGTGCGGCGTACCTGGCGCGTGGCTGACGGGGATCAAGGCACAGTTCAGGCCGCTACCTTTATTTTCGGAAACCTCCTACCACAAGTACGGACGCTTCGTGATTGTTGCCCCACCTTCGGCAAACCATCATCCGGCCTGGAGACGCCACCACCGCCCACCGCGGCAGCCCTGCCAGACGAGGCCATGCCATGCCCAACGACAACCACCCTACCCGTGAACTGCGCCATACCTTGCGCCAGCTGATGGCCCATGAGGTCAGCAACCCCGATGACAACCCGCACCTGTCGGGCGTGCGGTTCTTCTGTGCGACCGACGAACATACCCGGCAGTTGATAGAGCAGGTCGAGCTGCTCGCCAGCGAGGCGTTCTTCGATGCCAATGGGCGCGCTATCGCGGCGCGCATGCGCGATGCCGCCATCGATGGCGTGTGCATCAAGCAAAAGCGCAAGGTGGCCGAGGATGAAACGGTGATACGGATCGCGCTGCCTGACAAGGGGTACATCACCATCAGTGCGGCGCGGCTTTGAGGGGATTCGCCGATGGCCTTGCGGTGAACACCTGCAAGCCCTGCCCGGCCCGCCAATAAACCTGCCCCTCTTGCACCTTCCCGCGCAACCCCCGAAGCTTGACCATCCCCGCGCTTCGGACCCCCCCATGGAACTGCACATCCGCCTCGATGGCCGCAAAGGCCTCGCCGACCAGCTCTACCAGCAACTGCGCGCCGGTATCGACAGCGGTCACCTGGCCGCCGGCACCCAACTGCCGCCTACCCGCTTGCTCGCCGAGCAACTGGGCGTGTCGCGCAAGACCGTGGCCGAGGCCTATTCACGGTTGACCTACGACAACCTGCTCAGCGGCGTGGTCGGCCGTGGCACCTTCATCACCCCGCGCCTGCCATTGCGCGCCGATAACGCCGATGCGGCGCCACTGGCCGCTGCTGCCACCCTAGAGCGCTGGCGCCAACGGACGACGATCCTCGGCCAACGGGCACTGGATGCGCCCTCGCGCTACGACTTCGTCGGCGGTGCCTCGAACAAGGCGCAGTTCCCCTACGACCAGTGGCGCAGTTGCCTGAACCATGCCCTGCGCCGTAGCCAGCGCCACAACGAACGGCAATTCCCGGCCCAGGGCCTGCCCGAACTGCGCGAGGCCATCGCCCATCACATCGCCTTCGCCCGCGGCGTGCAATGCAGCCCGGCCGAGGTGCTGGTGTGCAACGGTGCCCAGCAGGCCTTGGACCTGATCGCCCGGGTGTTGATCGAGCCAGGTTG
Source organism: Pseudomonas sp. RIT623 (assembly GCF_004519305.1). GTDB lineage: Bacteria > Pseudomonadota > Gammaproteobacteria > Pseudomonadales > Pseudomonadaceae > Aquipseudomonas. The sequence continues at coordinate 57,662 of NZ_SOZA01000023.1, forward strand.
CAAGGTGGCCATGGAAGACCCCGGCTACCCACCGGCTCGGCAATTGTTCCTGGCCCTGGGCGCCCGCTTGCAAGCGGTGCCGGTGGATGAGCAAGGGCTGTGCGTGGCGCAGATCGAGGATGGCACCCGGCTGATCTACGTCACCCCGTCACACCAGTTCCCGCTGGGCATGCCCATGGCCGACGCACGACGCCAGGCGCTGCTGGCCCGGGCCGCCGAGCTGGGCGCGCTGGTCATCGAGGATGACTACGATTGCGAGTTTCGCTACCAGGGCCCCGCCGCCGAGGCCCTGCAACGCCTGGACCGCCACGGGCTGGTGGCCTATGTCGGCACCTTCTCCAAGACCCTGTTGCCGGAGTTGCGCCTGGGATACGCGGTGCTGCCGCCGGCCGTGTTGCAGGCAGCCTGCGTGGCCAAGCACCTGAGCGACTGGCACAGCCCGACCCTGCAGCAATGGGCACTGGCAAGGTTCATCGGCGAAGGCCACCTGAACAAGCACATCCGCCGCAGCCATGAGGTGTACAGCGCCCGTCGCGCGCGCATCCTGGCGCGCCTGGACGGCGACCTGGCGCCCTGGTTCGACGCGGTACCGGCCAGTGCCGGGTTTCACCTGAGCGCGCTGGCCAAACCGGGGGTGGATGTGGAGCTGCTGATCACCCTGGCGCGCAAGGTCGAGGTGGGGTTGTACTCGCTGGCGCCGTTCTTCAGCGAGGCCCCGGTCAGGCCGGGGCTGCTACTGGGCTTCGGCGCCATCGAGCTGCTGGATATCGACCCGGCCCTGGATCGGGTTCGCGATACCCTGCAGCGCCTCAGTTGAGCGCCGCTGCCGCGCCGGCCTGGCCGGGCCGGGCGATGGCCTTGGCGTAGCCGCACGGGGTGAAACGCAGGGTCACCAGCAACATGGCCAGCACGGTGCAGGTCAGCAATGTCCACGAGGCCTGGAAGTCGCCGCTGACATCACGCAGCCAGCCAGTGATGTAGGGCACGGTCCCGGTGATGATGAAGCCCACCCCCTGCACGAACCCCGCCAGGCTGCCGGCCTCGGCCGGCGTGCGCAGGTGCTCCAGGGTCAAGGTCAGGCTGAGGCTGAAGCAGGCCCCCAGGCCCAGGCCGATCATCGCCACCCACAGCCCCATGGCCATGGCCGGCGCCAGCAACAGGCCGAGGAAACCACCCAGCTGGATCGCCAGCGCCAGCCACAACCCCGGGCGGCGATCGGCCAGGCGGCGCAACAGCAAGGGCAGCCCCAGGGCACCGCTAACCTGGAACAGGGTCATCAGCCCGACCAGCTCGCCGCCGCCTTGGGCCGTGCCGCCGTGCTCCAGGTGATAAGCCGGCAGCCAGGCGACCATGCTGGTATAACCGCCGTTGATCAAGCCGAAGTACAGCGCCAGCAGCCAGGCGCGGCGGTTGCCGAACCAGTGGCCGCCAGTGGTGCCGCCCAACGTCGGCAGGTCATGTCGCGGGCGCAGGGTGAGCCAGGCCAGCAGGGCCAGCAGCGCGGGCAACGCCCATACCCCCAGCCCCACCTGCCACTGGCCGCTGTAGGCGGTGATCGATGGTCCCAAGACCGCTGCCAGGCCACCACCGCTCATCAACGCCGCCGAATACAGGCCCATGGTCGCAGCCAGGCGGGTCGGGAACCAGCGGTTGACCAGCCCCGGCATCATGCCCTGCACCAGCGCCACGCCCAAGCCGGCGATCACCGCGCTGGCGATCAGCGCCCAGGCGCTGTCCAGCTGCAACCGCCACAGGCAGGCCGCGGCGATGGCCGCAAGGCCCGCGAGCATGCCGCCATGTTCGCTCAACCAGCGCCGCAGCCAGGGCTGCAGCAATGGCACCAGGCCCATGCACAGCACCGGCAGCGCGGTCAGCAACGCCGCTTGCTGGTAGCCCAACCCGGTGCTCTGGCGCATGGGTTCGAGCAACGGTCCGATGCTGGTGAGCATCGGCCGTAGGTTCAGTGCCAGCAGTATGACCAACAGCAAGTTCAGTGCGTTCCTCATGCCTGGCGGGCCTGCTGCCATTCGGCGTACAGGCCCGCTTCGCCGACAGGCTTGAGTGGGCGCAACGCCAGGCTTTGCTGTTGCGCAGGCCTGGCCATCTGCGCGTACACCGCGGCGGTGGACAAGCCATAGGGCTCGCCCTCGTCGTTGTCGTAGGCGAACCAGGCGCGCTCGATGCCGCACAGGTGCATGGCTGCCAGGCACATTGGGCACGGATGGCCGCTGGCATAGATTTCGGCGCCGTCCAGGCGCGCGCGGCCCAGGGCCTGGGCGGCCTTGCGAATGGCCTGCATTTCGGCGTGGCTGGTCGGGTCCTGGGTGCTGTGGATTTCGTTGACGGCCCGGGCGACGACCTGGCCCTGGTACACCAGCACCGCGCCGAATGGGCGGCCGCCGGCCTGGATATTGGCGCGGGCCAGGTCGATGGCTTCGCGCATGAAGTGTTCGGTGGGCATACAGCGTTACTCCAGTGAAGACCTGGCCATTATCCCGGCTCCACCGCCCGGGCAGAAATGAAGAGATTGGATGCCTGTCAGTGGCCACCTGAATGGCGGCATTGGCCTCCCGATAAAGCGCTGCATTGGCTATTCGGCGTCGCCCGCGCTGGCGCTAAGGTAACGCCACTTACCCTCAATCACTGGAGCCTGGACATGCACGACCGAATCGAATGGGCCAAACACTCGCCGCTGGCCTACAAGGCCATGGTCGGCCTCGAGCAAGCGCTGGTCAGCTCGGGCCTGGAGCACTCGCTGCTGGAGCTGGTGCGCCTGCGCGCCTCGCAGATCAACGGCTGCGCCTACTGCGTGAACATGCATGCCAACGATGCGCGCAAGGCCGGCGAAACCGAGGCGCGCCTGCAGACCTTGAGCGTCTGGCGCGAAACCCGCTATTTCAGCCCGCGTGAACGGGCCGCCCTGGCCTGGGTCGAAAGCCTGACCCGCCTGCCCGAACGCGGCGCGCCGCAGGCGGAGTACTCGGCGTTGCTGGAGCACTTCGATGCCACTGAAATCGCCAACCTGACCCTGGCCATCGCCACCATCAATGCCTGGAACCGCTTCGGCGTGGGCTTTGCCATGGTGCCGGCCTGACACGGCCAGCCGTCAAGGCGTCTGGCCGCCGGCTGACACCCGTGCCCGGTAGCTGCCCGGGCTCTGCCCGGTCCACTTCTTGAACGCCCGGTGAAACGCGCTCGGCTCCTGGAAGCCAGTCTGCCCGGCGATCTCGGCAATACTCAGGCGCCCTTCGCGAAGCAGCTCGAAGGCCATGGCCCGGCGCACCTCGTCCTTGATCTGCTGGTACGAGCGCCCTTCGCGCTCCAGTTGCCGGCGAAAGCTGCTGGCGCTGAGCCGCTGGCGCTCGGCCATGGCGTTTAGGGTCGGCCACTGCCCGTAGTGGCGGGCGCGCAGGTGCCGGTAGACCTCCGCCACCAGGCCGTTCTGGTTGCGAAAGCGGATCACCAGCCCCTGCGGCGCGCTGCGCAAGAAGGTCTTCAGCGCTGCCAGGTCCTGTACCACCGGCAGGCGCAACCAGGCGCTGTCGAACTCCACCTCGGTACGCCCGCTGCCCAGGCGCAGGTCCGGCCCCCAGAGCAGGGCGTCGTCCTCCTGGGCCGGGCGCGCCAACGCAAGTTCAGTACGGTCGATGGCGATACGCCGCCCGGCCAGCCAGCACAGCAGGCCAACCACCAGCACCAGGTAGGTTTCCTCGGCATACACCCGGGTCAAGGGATCGTCGATGCTCGAGGTCACGCTGATCACCGCCCGGGCGCCGCGCACGCTGACACTGCCACGCAGGTCGCGCAGGAACAGGCCGAAGTTGCCCAGACACTGGCGCAAGGCCTTGCCCAGGTCCGGCTCCTGGATCAGCCCGCGGCAAATCAGGGCGAAACTGCCCAGCGGCATGCCGTGGCGGTCGAGGTGGAAGAACTCGTCGTGTAATTGGTCGATCAGCGCCAGCCACAGCTGGGCGAAAGCCTTGGCCGGCACCCGCGCCTGGGGCTGGGCCAGCACCGCCGGGTCGATACCCACCGCGCGCAGGTGCGCGTCGCGCGCCGCCGGGCGCTCGCGCAGGGCATGCAGCATGGCATTGAGAAAGTACACCGCGACCGTATCGCTATCGCGCATCGCCAAGTAGCTCGCTGTCTGGACTGAGTGGCAAAAAATGCCAGGCTGGCTGAGCAGATCCGGCATAGGCCGCTGGCGGGCCATTGCCTAGACTCGACCCACCCACGGGGTTGCAAGAAGCTGGCGCGCATTGTCGCAGAGCCTCGCCCCACCTCGCCATGCCTTCGCACACGGAGCCCTTCATGAGCAGCACAGAAATCTACGTCGTCAGCGCGGTACGCTCGGCCATCGGCAGCTTCGGCGGTTCGCTCAAGGACCTGCCCCTGGCCGACCTGGCCACCCAGGTGAGCCGTGCCGCCATCGAACGCTCAGGCGTGCCCGCCGAGCAGATCGGCCATGTGGTGATGGGCAACGTGATCCCCACCGAACCGCGCGACGCCTACCTGGGCCGGGTGGCGGCCATGAACGCCGGCATCCCCAAGGAAACCCCGGCGTTCAGTGTCAACCGCCTGTGCGGCTCGGGCCTGCAGGCGATCGTTTCGGCCGCCCAGGGCCTGCTGCTGGGCGACAGCGACATCGCCCTGGCCGCCGGCGCCGAATCCATGAGCCGCGGCCCGTACCTGCTGCCGCAAGCCCGGTGGGGCGCGCGCATGGGCGACCTGCAAGGCATCGACTACATGGTTGGCATTCTTCAGGACCCGTTCGAACACTTCCACATGGGCATCACCGCCGAGAACGTCGCCGCGGCCCATGGCATCACCCGCGAAATGCAGGATGAACTGGCCCTGACCAGCCAGCATCGCGCTGCCCGCGCCATCGCCGAAGGCCGCTTCGACAGCCAGATCGTGCCCATCGAGCTGAAAACCCGCAAAGGCACCGTGCAGTTCGCCGTGGACGAGAACGTGCGCGCCGACGCCAGCGCCGAACAACTCGCCGCCATGAAGGCGGTGTTCAAGAAGGACGGCACCGTCACCGCCGGCAACGCCAGCAGCATCAACGACGGCGCCGCCGCCCTGGTGCTGGCCACGGGCGATGCGGTGCAGCGCCTGGGCCTTAAACCACTGGCGCGCCTGGTGGCCTACGCCCATGCCGGTGTCGAGCCGGCGCTGATGGGCCTGGGGCCGATTCCAGCGACCCAGAAGGTGCTGGAAAAAGCTGGCCTGAAGGTGGCCGACCTGGACGTGATCGAGTCCAACGAGGCCTTCGCCTCCCAGGCCTGCGCCGTGGCCCGCACGCTGGGCTTCGACCCGGAAAAGGTCAACCCCAACGGCTCGGGCATCTCCCTCGGCCACCCGGTCGGCGCCACGGGCGCAATCATCGCCACCAAGGCCATTCACGAACTGCACCGCACCCAAGGCCGCTACGCCCTGGCGACCATGTGCATCGGCGGCGGCCAGGGCATCGCCATCGTCTTCGAACGCGTTTAAGGAGCCAGCAGGATGACTATCGAACAGATCGCCGTGATTGGCGCCGGCACCATGGGCAACGGTATCGCCCAGGTCTGCGCCCTGGCCGGTTACCAGGTTTTGCTGGTGGACGTGGCCGAGGCGGCCCTGGAGCGGGGCCTGGCCACCCTGGGCAAGAACCTCGAGCGCCAGGTCAGCAAAGGCACCGTCGAGGCCGACAAGGCCGATGCGGCCAAGGCGCGTATCCGCACCAGCACCGATTACGCGAAGCTGGCCGATGCACAACTGGTGATCGAGGCGGCCACCGAGAACCTGGCCCTCAAGCAACGCATTCTCCAGCAGGTGGCGGCCAACGTGAGCGCCGACTGTCTGATCGCCACCAACACCTCGTCGCTGTCTGTGACCCAACTGGCCGCCAGCATCGACAACCCGCAGCGCTTCATCGGCGTGCACTTCTTCAACCCAGTGCCGATGATGGCCCTGGTCGAGATCATCCGCGGCCTGCAGACCAGCGACAGCACCTACGCCCAGGCGCTGCTGGTGACCGAAAAGCTCGGCAAGACGCCGATCACCGCCGGCAACCGCCCAGGCTTTGTGGTCAACCGCATCCTGGTGCCGATGATCAACGAGGCGATCTTCGTGCGCCAGGAAGGCCTGGCCAGCGCCGAGGACATCGACACCGGCATGCGCCTGGGCTGCAACCAGCCGATCGGCCCGCTGGCCCTGGCCGACCTGGTGGGCCTGGACACCCTGCTGGCGATCATGGAGGCCTTCCATGAGGGCTTCAACGACAGCAAGTACCGCCCCGCCCCGCTGCTCAAGGAGATGGTCGCCGCCGGCTACCTCGGGCGCAAGAGCGGCCGCGGCTTCTTCAGCTACTGAGGAGCGCAGGCCATGCCCCCGGTCAACGCGGCGCTGCGCTGCGCCAATTTCGAGGAACGGCGCGACCGGGCCATGGCCCTGTTCGCCGAGAAGGGTTTCGGCCAGGTCAGCATGCGTGAGCTGGCAGCGCACGTGGGCCTGACCGCGGGCTCGCTGTATCACCACTTCCCCAGCAAGCAGGACCTGCTCTACGACCTGATCGAGGAGCTCTACGAGGAACTGCAGGCCACCCTGGAGCAAGGCCGCCGGGCCCGGGCCCAGGGCAGTCCGGTACTGCCCTGCCTGATCGGCGCGCACTGGCAGTTGCAGGCCGAACGACCGATGCAGTTCCGCCTGGCCGAACGCGACTTCTGCTGCCTGAGCATCGAGCAACAGGCACGCCTGGGCGCCTTGCGCGAACGCTACGAGGCTGGCCTGCTACGCCTGGTCGCACCGCAAGCGCGCCGCAGCGGTGAAGCGCTGGCGGCCACCGGGCATGTGCTGGCGACCTTGCTCAACCAGCTGCCGGGCATGCTGCGCGCACGGGCCCTGAGCGAGGTCGAAGGGTTGAGCCTGATGCAAAGCCTGGTACAAGGCGCTATCGAGCGCAGCTTGGGCTGAGGCGTTTTCCTGCAGAAAAAGCGCGGGTCGCCCATGGTTCCCCAAGAGGTAAACGAGTAAGGTTGATCCCCTTTTACCGTCGGTGAGACCTGGATTGCCACACGCCAAGCATGGCCTGCGCCTGGACCTGCGCACGCTTATCCTCGTTCTCTGCGCGCTGACCGCCGTGGTGATGCTGCTGAGCAGCTATTTCGCCAGCTACCGGGTGCAGCGCCAGTTGCTGATCGATCACGCGCTGGAGGCCAACCGCGTGTATGCCGCCAAGCTGGCCGCCATCACCGAGACGTCCCTGGGCAATGCCTTGCAACAGCTTGCGTTCAGCGCCGAGGTACAAGGCCGCCAACTGAACGACGACGCGGCCTTGCAGGCCGAGACCGAACGCGTGCTGCGCCAAAGCAGCGCCTTCAACTCCACCTTCATGGTCGATGCCCGGGGCACCCTGCGGGCAATTTCACCCGCCTCGTTGCGCCACCTCATCGGTACCCCTTCCACCTCCCCCGGCGCCCTGCAAGCCCTGCGCGAACAGCGCACGCTGGTGTCCCCGGCGTACCTTTCAGCGGCCAACAACCTGGTGGTGGCCCTGTCGCAACCAATCTATGACGCCCAAGGGCACTACCTGGGCTATGTCGGCGGCAGCCTGTACCTGCGTGAGCGCAATATCCTCAAGGGCTTGTTGGGTGAGCACTTCTACCAGGACGGCTCATACCTCTACGTGGTCGACCGCAACCACCGCCTGTTGTACCACCCCGACAGCGACCGTGTCGGCACGCTGGTGGCCGGTAACAGCCTGGTGGATGAACTGGCCACCCTGGGCAGTGGCACCCGGCGGGTGATCAACAGCCAGGGCGTGGAGATGCTGGCCGGCTTCGCCAGCGTGCCGAGTAGCGGCTGGAGCGTGGTGGCGCAGCAGCCGCTGGCGGCGACCGTCGCACCGATGCACCACCTGATTCTCAACGTGATCGGTATTTCCGCGCCGCTGGCGCTGCTCGGCTGTCTGCTGTTGTGGTGGCTGGCGCTGATCATCGTCCGCCCGCTGTGGCAGTTGGCCGCGGCCGCACGCAGCCTGGACCGCGCCAGCACCGCCGAGCGCATCCACCGGGTCCGCGCCTGGTACTTCGAAGCCGCCGAGCTCAAGCGCGCCCTGCTGTTCGGCCTGAACCTGCTGCAGGAGCGCATCGGCCGCCTGAACCGCGACGCCCAGACCGATCCGCTGACCGGGCTGGTCAACCGCCGCGGGCTGGCCACCACCTTGAGCCACTGGCAAGCCGAGGCGCAGCCGTTCGCCGCCATCGTGCTGGACGTGGACCATTTCAAACAGGTCAATGACACCCACGGGCACGATGTTGGCGACGCCGTGCTGCGACGCCTGGCCGAGCTGATGCGCGGCGCCTGCCGGGAAGGCGATGTGCTGTGCCGCACCGGCGGCGAGGAGTTTCTGATGCTGTTGCCCGGCGCCAGCCTGACAGCAGCCGGCAACGTGGCCGAACGTCTTCGCCTGTCAGTGGAGCAAACGTTTTTCGCACCAGTCGGACGCTTGACCATATCCCTGGGCGTGGCCCATTGGCTCGCCACCGAACATGAAGTGCCATCAGCCGTGCTCAAGCGTGCGGACGATGCCCTCTACATGGCCAAGCAGAACGGTCGCAATCAAGTCGGCAGTGCAGGCCCCGAAGCATCCGGCGAGTAAAGCTCAACTGCTCGACCACACCGCCAGTTCGTAGCCATCCGGGTCGATGAAGTGAAAGCGCCGCCCACCTGGAAAGGCGAACACCGCCCGGCTGATCCGCCCTTGCGCCGCCTCGACGCGGCGCTGTGCCTCGGCCAGGTCATCGGCATAAAGAATCACCAGCGGCCCGCCGGGGCGTACCGGCTCCCCGGTAGTGAAACCGCCTGTCAAGCGGCCATCGCTGAACTCGGTGTAGCTTGGCCCGAAGTCGGTGAAGGTCCAGCCGAACACCTGGCCATAGAACGCCTTGCTGCGGGCGATATCGGCCACGTTGAACTCGATGTTGTCGATCTGCCGGTCGTTGCCGCGCATGCCCATGGTTGCCTCCTGGCGCTGATGTGAGCCGCCATCCTGATACTCGGGGGGCAATGTAACAAGCACTGTCTTAAAACTGTCACGTTACAGTCATAGGATTGACCGCGCTCTGACATTTTCCATTCAAGGATGACTGCCATGCGTCGTGTCGTGTTCAACCAGAAAGGTGGGGTCGGCAAGTCCAGCATCGCCTGCAACCTGGCCGCTGCCAGCGCCGCAGAAGGCTACCGGACCTTGCTGGTGGACCTTGACCCGCAAGCCAATGCTACCTATTACCTCACCGGTCTCAGTGCCGGCGCGATCCCGGCGGGCATCACCGACTTCTTCCGCCAGACCCTGGCGCCCAACCCGGCCAGCGGCAAGCGCCATCGGGTGGCCATTACCGAAACCCGCTACGCCAACCTGCACCTGGTCACCGCCAGCCCCGACCTGGCCGACCTGCAAGGCAAGCTGCAAAGCAAGTTCAAGATCAACAAGCTGCGCAAGTTGCTGGTGGCGCTGTCGGGCGACTATGAACGCATTTACATCGACACCCCGCCTGCGCTCAACTTCTATACCTTCAGTGCCCTGATCGCGGCCGAACGGTTGCTGATCCCCTACGATTGCGACAGTTTTTCGCGCCAGGCCCTGCACAAGGTGATGGCCGAGGTCGAGGAACTGCGCCAGGCGCACAATGCCGGGCTGGCGGTCGAGGGCGTGGTGGTCAACCAGTTCGCCGGGCGCACGGCGATGCACCAGACCCTGGTCGAACAATTGCGCGGCGAGGGCCTGCCGGTACTGCCGATATACCTGAGCAGCTCGATCAAGATGCGCGAGTCCCACGAGGCGGCGGTGCCCCTGGTGCACCTGGCTCCCCGGCATCGCTTGACGCGGGAGTTCGTCGAGCTGCTGGATGTGCTTGAACGGGCGGCCTAGGCCTGGTCGCGCCCCAGGCTACAGATCGCCCCGGCCATGCTGTAGGATTCGCCGCTTTTCTCATGGATGACGCGGCATGCGTTTGCTGTTCCTGCTGTTCCTGCTCAGCCTCACATCCTGCGCACCGCGCCTGCCATCGCCTCCGGCGCCAACGCCCGCCTTCACAGCGCTCACCCTGCTCGACCAGGGTCGCTTCCAGCTCTGGTACGACTGCCAGCGCGGCGAGCCGCACCGCTTCGCCTTTACCCTGGGCCGGGACGAAGGCCATCTGCCGCGTATCGACAACTTCCGCATCGACCGCGGCCTGCCCGCGGGCTGCAAGGGCCAACACTCAGCCAAGGCCTATTCATCGCCCAAGGGTTATCACCGTGGTCACCTGGCGGCGAACAACCATTTCGACGACGATCGCGCGGCGATGGACGCCTCCAACCTGATGAGCAACATCGTCCCGCAGTTGGCCGCGCACAACAGCCGCACCTGGTACCAGACCGAGCTGCTGACCGAGTGCTACCGCGACCGGCACCCGGTGACGGTGATCGGCGGCGTGGTGTTCGGGCACTCGGGCCAGGCGCCGGATAACGATCACTTCGTCGCTTCCCACGGCATCGCGACCCCGGAGGCATTCTGGAAAGTGCTGCTGACCGAGGATGACCAGGGCCAGCCCCAGGTCATCGGCTGGTGGATTCCCCACGAGGCTGGGCTGGGCACCAACCTGGACCCATACCTGCGCAGCGTGCATGAGATAGAGGCGCTGCTTGGGGCGGGCGAGGCGCCGATCGATGTGCCCGACCTGGTCAAGGACTTGCGGCCGATGCATACCTGGCCGGTAACGGCGGGGTGTGATCGGGAATGATGCATGGGCACGGGCTTGTGCCCTGCCCCTCCAGGCCCTAATAGGCATCCCGGTGTCGCCCTCGACACAACACCCTCTGCCGCTGGCCTGTCTACTGCCTTGACAACAATGACGGCGCGCCATGAGCGCGGTGCGTTCGTCCAGGCTGCCAGACCACCGGAGAGCACGTCCATGTCCATCCCCCATGAGGTTCCGCCCGCGACCCTGCGACGGGTGATCGCCGCCTCGGCCATCGGCAACTTCGTCGAATGGTTCGACTTCGCCGTCTACGGTTTCCTCGCCACGCTGATCGCCAGCCAGTTCTTCACCGGTGAAAACGCCAGCGTCGCCCTGCTCAAGACCTTCGCCGTGTTCGCCGTGGCCTTCGCCCTGCGCCCCTTGGGCGGCATCGTGTTCGGCGCCCTGGGCGACCGCCTTGGGCGCAAGCGTATTCTGTCGTTGACCATCCTGCTGATGGCCGGCTCCACCACCTTGATCGGCCTGCTGCCCACCTACGCCAGCATCGGGGTGCTGGCCCCGCTGCTGCTGACCCTGGCTCGCTGCCTGCAGGGGTTCAGCGCCGGCGGCGAGTATGCCGGGGCCTGCGCCTACCTGATGGAGCATGCGCCGCAACAGCGGCGCGCATTCTATGGCAGCTTCGTGCCGGTCTCGACCTTCAGCGCCTTCGCCTGCGCGGCAGTGATCGCCTACGCCCTGGAGGCGAGCCTGACGCCCGAGGCGATGAGCGCCTGGGGCTGGCGCATCCCGTTCCTGATCGCCGCGCCCCTGGGACTGGTCGGCTTGTATCTGCGCTGGCGTATGGAGGAAACCCCGGCCTTCCGCCAGGCCATGGCCGAGGGCAAGCGCCATGCGCACTCGCCGCTGGGCGACACCCTGCGTCACCATGGCCGCACGATCCGCAACCTGGGCGCGTTCATCTCGCTGACGGCGCTGTCGTTCTACATGTTCACCACCTACTTCGCCACCTACCTGCAAACCGTCGGCCAGCTCAGCCGGGCCCAAGCCTTGCTGGTGTCCACCGTGGCGCTGTTGTTCGCCGCCGCTGGCTGCCCGCTGGCCGGGGCATTCTCCGACCGGGTCGGGCGTCGACGGACCATTGGCTTTACCTGCCTGTGGGTGATGTTCGCGGTATTGCCTGCCTACTGGCTGGCCAGCTCCGGTTCGCTGGCCGGGGCCTTGCTGGGGGTGATCCTGCTGGCCGTTGGCGCGCTGATGAGTGGTGTGGTCACCGCAGCGCTGCTGTCGGAGTGCTTCCCGACCCGCAGCCGTTATACCGCCTCGGCGATCACCTACAACCTGGCCTACACCCTGTTCGGCGGCACTGCACCGTTGCTGGCGACCTGGTTGATCGAGCAAAGCGGCAGCCGCCTGGCGCCGGCGTTCTACCTGGTGGCAATCGCCTTGCTGGCATTGCTAGGGGGGTTGGCGTTGCCGGAGACGTCGCGGATATCGCTGCATGACGAGCCCGGCGATACAGCGCAAGGTGAGGTGGCGAGCGAAGCGGTTCACTAGGCATTTCAGCCCGCGGTGGATGGCACCGGCGGCGCCGGCGTTCGCCGGCAAGCCGGCTCCTACGTCCTGTAGGAGCCAGCCTTGCTGGCGAAGCAGGCAACGCGGTGCGTGGAACCGGCTACAGATCGAACCTATCCAGTTCCATGACTTTCACCCAGGCGGCGATAAAGTCCTTGGCAAATTTCTGCCCGCCGTCACTGCTGCCGTAGACCTCGCTGATGGCCCGCAACTGGGCGTGGGAGCCGAACACCAGATCGACCCGGCTGGCAATCCACTTCACTTGCCCGGTCTTGCGCTCGCGGCCCTCGAAGGTTTCGTTGTCCGCCGTGGTCGGCTTCCACTCCACGCCCATGTCCAACAGGTGGCGGAAGAAATCGTTGCTGAGCACCCCGACCTTGTCGGTGAACACGCCCTCCTTGCTGGCGCCATGGTTGGCGCCCAGCACCCGCAGGCCGCCAACCAACACCGCCAGCTCAGGCGCGGTCAGGGTCAGCAACTGGGCTTTGTCCAGCAGCAGTTTTTCGGCCTTGACGCTGTAGCGCGCCTTGCTGAAATTACGGAAACCGTCAGCCAGGGGTTCGAGCACGGCGAACGACTCGACGTCGGTTTGCGCCTGCGAAGCATCCACCCGCCCCGGGCGGAACGGCACGCTAAGGTCATGCCCGGCGTCCTTGGCGGCTTTTTCCACCGCCGCGCTACCGGCCAGGACGATCAGGTCGGCCAGCGATATCTTGTTGCCACCCTCGGCGCGGATTTTTTCCAACGCCGTGAGTACCTTGTCCACGCCCTGGTTCGCGGCCCAGCCCTTTTGCGGCGCCAGGCGCAGACGCGCGCCATTGGCCCCGCCGCGCTTGTCGGAACCGCGGAAGGTCGAAGCCGAGGCCCAGGCAGTGGAAACCAGCTCGGCCACGCTCAGGCCCGAGGCCAGGACCTTGGCTTTCAACGCGGCGATATCAGCCTCGCTGGGCTGCGCGCCGGCCTTGGGCAGTGGGTCTTGCCAGAGCAGTTCCTCGTTGGGCATTTCCGGGCCGAGGTAACGCGCCAGCGGGCCCATGTCGCGGTGGATCAGTTTGTACCAGGCGCGGGCGAAGGCATCGGCCAACTGCTCGGGGTTGTCCTTGAAGCGGCGGGCGATGGGTTCGTAGATCGGGTCGAAGCGCAGCGCCAGGTCAGAGGTGAGCATCGAGGGCGCATGCCGTTTCGACGCATCGTGGGCATCCGGCACCGTACCTGCGCCCTTGCCATCCTTGGGCCGCCACTGATGGGCACCCGCCGGGCTCTTGGTCAGTTCCCATTCGAAGTTGAACAGGTTGTTCAGGTACTCGTTGCTCCAGCGCGTGGGCGTCGAGGTCCAGATTACTTCCAGGCCGCTGGTGATGGTGTCACCGCCTTTGCCGGTGCCGAACTTGTTGGCCCAGCCCAGCCCCTGCTGCTCCAGCCCCGCGGCCTCCGGTTCGGCACCGACGTTGTCGGCAGGGCCTGCGCCATGGGTCTTGCCGAAGGCGTGGCCGCCGGCGATCAGCGCCACGGTCTCTTCATCGTTCATGGCCATGCGGCCAAAGGTGTCGCGGATGTCCTTGCCCGATGCGACCGGGTCCGGCGTGCCGTCCGGCCCCTCTGGGTTGACGTAGATCAGCCCCATCTGCACTGCGGCCAGGGGATTTTCCAGGTTGCGCTCGCCCGCCAAGTTGCGGCTCTGCTCCTCGGGGCGCTTGGCAGGCTCGGCCACCAGGTCGCCCTTGCCCGCCGGCTCGGCCTTGCCGTAGCGGGTATCGCCGCCCAGCCAGACCTTCTCCGAGCCCCAGTAGACATCCTCGTCCGGCTCCCACACATCGGAGCGCCCGCCAGAGAAACCGAAGGTCTTGAAGCCCATCGACTCCAGGGCCACGTTGCCGGTGAGCACGATCAGGTCGGCCCAGGAGATCTTGTTGCCATACTTCTGCTTGATCGGCCACAGCAGGCGCCGGGCCTTGTCCAGGCTGACGTTGTCGGGCCAGCTGTTGAGCGGGGCGAAGCGTTGCTGGCCGGAACCGGCGCCGCCACGCCCATCGCCGATACGGTAGGTGCCGGCACTGTGCCAGGCCATGCGAATGAACAACGGGCCGTAGTGGCCGAAGTCGGCGGGCCACCAGTCCTGGGAATCGGTCATCAAGGCGGTCAGGTCTTGCTTCAGGGCCTGGAAGTCGAGGCTCTTGAACGCCTTGGCATAGTCGAAGTCCGGGTCCATGGGGTCGGACTTGGACGAATGCTGGTGAAGGATCTTCAGGTTGAGCTGGTCAGGCCACCAGTCACGGTTGCTGGTGCCGCCACCGGCGGTTTGATGGAACGGGCATTTCGATTCGTTGGCCATCTGCGTCTACCTTTGGTTCGGGTCTGTCCAGATTTCCGGGCGTTGTTGTCGTTGCGCTGCCAGGTCTTGGAGCGGCCACGGCCAAGGCGTGAGCCTGCTCCTCATCAGGGTTGGCCGGCGGCGCCAGGCGCTTGAGCGCAGCGGCTTTTCGCGGGACCAGCACAAAGACTAGTCGAGCCTGCCCAGAGGTCTAATAGAGGCGCTGTTGCACAGCGATAGCCTGGCTCTTTCACCCAGGCGGCGAACAGACAATCATCAACCAGGCCGATAGCCACTATGGTGCTGTTCGCCAGCAAGGCTTGCCGTGGCAGCCAGCCTGCTGGCGAACAGTCGCTCAAGCCACCACAGCTTGCAGGCGCTGCCACAACCGTTGCACATGCTCGCGCTCGGTCGGCAGCGCCCCGACCGACACCCGCACCATCCAGCCCCCGTTCAAGGTTGCAGGGGTGACATAGGCCTCACCCGAGGCATTCAAGCGTTCGGCCCAGGCGCGGGTATGACGATCCAGCGCCTCACCCTCAACCCCGGCTGGGCGATGGCGAACGCACAAGGTCTGCAACTGCACCGGCGCCAGCAGCTCCCAGTCGCCACTCGCCGCGACCTGCTCGGCCAGCCAGCGGGCATTGTCCAGGTCGCGGCGCAGACGCTGCTGCAAGGCTTCGACACCCTCGCTGCGCAGCATGAACCACAGTTTCAACGCTCGGAACCGACGCCCCAGCGGGATGCCCCAGTCACGCAGGTTCTTCACCTCGCCGTCGACCGCCGATTGCAGGTAGCTGGGGTTGGTGCTCATCACCCGGATCAGGTGCTGTGGATCGCGCACGTAGTAGATCGAGCAATCGAAAGCCACGCCCAGCCATTTATGGGCATTGACCACCACCGAGTCGGCCAGCTCGATGCCGTCCCACATCCAGCGGCATTCCGGGAGGATCATCGCCGAGCCGGCCATGGCCGAGTCTACATGCAGCCACAGCTGGTTGGCCTGGGCGATTTCACCGATCGCGCGCAGCGGGTCCAATGCCGTGGTAGTGGTGGTACCGGTGGTGGCGACCACCGCGCAGGGCTGGTTGCCGGCGACCAGGTCCTTGGCGATGGCCGCCTCCAGCGCCTCGGGACGCATGGCGAACTGCTCATCGGTAGGGATCAGGCGGATGTTGTCACGACCAAAGCCCGCCAGCAGCGCGGCCTTGTCCACCGAGCTGTGGGCGTGGGCGCTGACGTAGACGATCAACGGCTTGGCCTGGCCCTGCAGGCCGCCACGCACCTGGGCATGGTCGGTGGCACGCTCGCGGGCGCAGATCAGCGCCACCAGGGTGCTGGTCGAGGCGGTGTCCTGAATCACTCCGCTCCACTGGTCACTGAGGCCCAGCAACTGGCGCAGCCAGTCGAGGGTGGTCTCCTCCAGCTCGCTCAGGGCCGGGCTGGACTGCCACGACAGGCCGAGCACGCCCAGGCCGGTGCTGAGGAAGTCGCCCAGCACCGAGGACAAGGTGCCGTTGGAGGGGAAGTAGCCATAGAAATCCGGGTGCTGCCAGTGCGATAGGCCGGGCATGACCAGCTTGTCGACGTCGGCGAGGATGGCCTCGAACGGCTCGCCTTGCCGAGGCGCGCCCTGGGGCAGCGCGGCCTTGAGGTAGCCGGGCTCGACCTGGGCCATGACCGGGCGCTCGCCGACGCTCTGGCGGTAGTCGGCGATCAGGTCGATCAGTTGGTGGCCGTATTGGCGGAATTGTTCGGGGGTCATGGGCGGTCTCCTGGCTGCACAATTGCCTCGCAGTCTAGGTGCCCCTCACAGGCTAAAGAACCCCGCTTCGCGCATAGCTGCTATGGCAAAGGCGCATGCCCGCCCTGTACGCCGAAGTGCGACTGGCGCCACACCTCGAACACCCGATTGCGCAGCCAACGATGCTCTGCCGAGGCCTGCAGGCGCTGGTGCCACACCACCCAGTAGCGCTGGGTATGCTCGACAAAGCCCATCGGCCGCCAGCTCAGGCCATGCAACCGCGCCAGTTGCCGGGCGATATGCTCGGGCACCGTGGCCAATGCCTGGCCGTTGCCGACCACCTGGACCATCGCGCTGAAGAACGGCACCTCCAGCGTGACGCGGCGCTGCAGCCCCTGGGCGCGCAGATGGCGGTCGATGAAGCTGTCCTTGTCGCCGCCACCGGACACCCGCACGTGCTTGAAGGCCAGGTAGTCTTCCTGGCTCAGTTCGGCGCGAATACTCAATGGATGGTCATGGCGCATCAGGCACACCGCCCGGTCCTCGCCCAGCAGCCGGCCGTGCAGGTTGGGTGGCGACTCGTCGAACAGCGTGGTGGCCAGGTCGATCTCGCCGCCGGCGAGCAAGGCGTACTGCCCGGCCTGCCAGGTGCGGTACTCCAGCGACACCCCCGGCGCTTCCTGCTCCAACGCTTTCACCAGCTGCGGCAGCATGTGTTCGGCCACATAGTCCGAGGCCGCCAGGCAGAAACGCCGCTCGCAGCGCGCCGGGTCGAATGCCGCGGGCTGGCGCAGGGCGTTGAGCTCGTCCAGCACTTGGCGCAATGGCTCGACCAGCGTTTCGGCGTGTTCGCTGAGCACGTAGCCACGCCCCTGGCGCACCAGCAGCGGGTCGTCGAAGGCATCGCGCAGGCTGGCCAGCTGGCGGCTCAGCGCCGGTTGGCTGCAACCCAGGCGCTCGGCGGCGTGGCTGAGGTTCTTCAACTGCAGGAGGCAGTCGAGGGAGCGCAGGTGGGCAAGGCTGAGGGAGGCGAAGGTGGGGTGCATGGCGCAGGTCCGCAAATGTTCGCGGGGCAAGCCCGCTCCCACAGACGCACTGGGAGAGGGCTTGCCCCGCGAGGATAACGCGCGGCTCAGTCAGTCAGGCCGACATAGACGTTCTGTACGTCTTCGTTCTCGTCGATGGCTTCGAGGAAGGCCTCGACTTCGGCCAGCGCTTCGGCGCTCAGGCTGGCGGCGCTCACCGGGTTCTTCGGGGTATAGCCTATCTTCGCCGAAGTCACGGTGAAACCATGCTCCGGCAGGGCTTTCTGCACGGCGTCCAGGTCGGTGGTGTCGGTGATGAACAAGGTCGAACCCTCTTCCTCACCGTCCTCGAAGTCCTGGGCACCGGCTTCAATGGCTGCCATTTCCGGGTCGGCGTCGCCTTCCGGAGTCGCCTCGATCAGGCCGACGTGGTTGAAGTCCCAGGCCACCGAGCCGCTGGCACCCAACTGGCCCTTGCGGAACAGCACGCGGATCTGCGCCACGGTACGGTTGACGTTGTCGGTCAGGCACTCGACGATCAGCGGCACCTGGTGCGGAGCGAAGCCTTCGTAGCTGACCGCATGGTACTGCACGGCCTCGCCGTCCAGGCCGGCGCCTTTCTTGATGGCGCGTTCCAGGGTCTCACGGGTCATCGAGGCTTTCTTGGCCTGGACGATGGCCAGGCGCAGGCGCGGGTTCATGTCCGGGTCGGCGCCGGACTTGGCGGCGATCTGGATCTCCTTGGCCAGCTTGCCCATGATCTTGCCCTTGGCGTTGGCCGCCGTTTCTCTATGCTTGGCTTTCCACTGTGCGCCCATATCGACTCTCTTTGTTTCAGCGGCCGGTTCAGGAAGCGACCGGCCAAAAAGTGGGGAGAGTTTATACGCCCTGCGCACCGGGTTCGACAAGAAATCGCATCAGCTTCAGCCCTTGTCGGCCTTCCCCGCCGCCGCCGCGAACTTCGCCAGGCGCACATCCAGCCCGCGCGGACGCACGCCGCGGTCTTCGGCGCGCTCCTTGCGGCGGATGGCGTTGCGCACCATCAGCGACCCCAGGTAGCGCACCGGCTCCGGCGGGAAACGCCCCAGCGGGCCCTTGACCAGCGGCGAGCGGGTCCAGGCATTGGACTGCCCCAAGGCCAGCGACGCGAGGATCTGCCCGCCCATGTGGCACGGCCCTACCCCGCTGCCCGAATAGCCGAAGCCGTAGAACACGTTGCCCTGGCCATCGAGCCGGCCAAAGAATGGCAAGCCGGTCACCGAGCGATCCGACGGTCCGTTCCAGCTCGCCGCCAGCGGTACCTCGGTCAACGCCGGGAAGAACTCCGCCAGGCTGTCACGCAGCAACGGCTGATACGGCGACGGCTGGTCGAACACCGGCAGCATGCGCCCGCCGTAGGCGAAGGTATTGCCGCCCTTGCCGAGCATCAGCCGGCCATCGGAGGTGTTGTGGTAGTAGTGCACGAAGATCCGCGAGTCGAGCACGCTGACGCCGCTGTCCAGGCCGATCTGGCGCAGCAGTTCGGGGCACGGCTCGGTGATCACCATGTCGCTGGAGACGATCGCCACGCTACGCTCGAACTGTGGGAAGGCCCGCGCCATCCAGGCATTGAGGCCGAGCACCACGCGGTCGGCGCGAACAGTGCCGGCGCGGGTGCGCACCTGCACCGGCGCGCCATGCTCCAGGCCGGTCATTGCCGTGCCCTCGTGAATACGCACCCCACGCTCCAGCGCCACCCGCCGCAGGCCACGCACCAGGCGCCCCGGCTGCACCGTGGCGGCTGCCGGCGAGTACCAGCCTTCGAGATGGCGCGCGGAACCGGCCCGACGCTGCAACTGCTCCAGGGGCAAGCGCTGGAAGGAATTGATCCCCTGTTGCTCCAGCGCCGCGATCACCGCGTCGGTAGCGCCGAGCTGTGCGCGGTTGGTGGCGGTATACAAGGTACCGTCCATGCGGTAGTCGCAGTCAATGTCGTTGCTGGCGCAGAACGCGCCAATGGCCGCGACGCTCTGCTCCGACTCGCGCACCAGGCGCAGCGCCTCCTGCTCCCCGAACAGCCGTGCGAGGGTGAAGTACTTGGCCGACCAGGACAGCGCGCAGCCGCCATTGCGCCCGCTGGCCCCGGCGCCGCAGATGTCGGCCTCGATCAACAACACATCCAGCTGCGGTGCCTGTTCCTTGAGCATCAAGGCCGTCCATAGCCCGGTGTAGCCGCCGCCGACGATGCACACATCGCAGCGGGCGTCGCCGGCCAGCGGTGGGCATGGGGCCGCCTGTTCCTGGTCCAGAGCCTGTTGCAGCCAGAAGGGTCTCATCTGCTCGTTTTCCTCTAGGTCCGCAGTGGCTTGATCGCCATGCCGGTATTGGGCGCCACGTCGGTGGCCTGGGGTGTCGTTGCCGGACGGCTGTTCCAGTGCGGCAGCAGCACCAGGGCGGAGAACAGCGCGGTGCCGGCGAAGACGATGAATACCGTGACGCTGTCGAAGTAGCCCGGCAGCAAGCCGCCAAGCACCGCGCCCACCGAGCCGCAGCCGTTGACGAAGCCGGCCGCGGTGGCGCCGGCCTTGGCCGTGCCGAAGTCGATGGCCGCGGCGCCGCTGATCATCGAGTCCGGGCCGTACAGGGTCAGGCCCATGACGAACAGCAAGGCCACTACCAGCACCACGCTGCCGCTGTGCATCGCCGCCATGAAACCGGCCAGGGTCAAAGTCAGCAATACCAGGCTGATCACGCAGGCCGGCATGCGCCGGGCGCCGAACAGCTTGTCCGAGGCCAGGCCGATGAGGATCGGCCCGAGCAGCCCGGCCAGCTCGAAGGCAGTGGGGATGATCGCCGCGCCAACCTTGCCCACCGAGGGCATCTGTTCGAAGACAATCACCGGCCCCCATAGCAGAATGGCGTAGCGCGCGGGCTTGAGCATGAAGTAGGCCAGGCCCAGGGTCAGCACCGTGCGGTTGCGCAGGATCTCGCGCAGCGGTGCCCAGACGCTGCACAGGTTCGCCCCCGCGGCCATGCTCTGCGGTTCGGGCTCCACCGCCGGCAGGCCGACGTCCTCGGGTTTGTTGCGCTGGAAGATGAAAAACAGCACCGCCACCGCGGCCACCACCACGGCACTGGAGAAAAATGCCGCGTGCCAGCTGCCGACCAGGGTGTAGGCCCACCAGCCAGCAAACGGCGAGGCGACCAGGCCGCCGAAGGCGTAGCACGAGCTCCACAGCCCCAGCACCCGTCCACGCTGGGACGCTGGGAAGAAACTGCCGATGTTCTTGCACAGCCCCGCCCAGCCGGTGGACTGGGCCAGGCCCTGGATCAGCATGCAGGTGGCGAAGATCGGGAAAGTCGCGTAGCTGCCCATCGCCACGGCGGCGGCGGCCGAAATCAGCAACCCGCCCAGCACCACTACCCGTGGCCCGAAGCGGTCGGCAAGCATGCCCCAGGTGAACTGGCCCACGGCGTAGGCGGCCAGGTAGATGGCGTCGAGGTTGGCCATGGCCGCCTTGTCGAGCATGAACGATGGGTCTTCGCCGATGCCAAGCTTGGCCACCGAAAAGGCCTTGCGAGTGAAGTAGAAGGCGGCGTAGGCCAGCCAGGTGATCGCGAAAATCTGCACGCGCCAGCGTTTGATGGCGCCCAGGGATTGATTCATGTGACTCTGACCTCTTGTTTGAGTGTGCCGGCAGAATGTGAAGAAACGCCTGTCTTGTTGTTGTGTTGCGCACTGCGTGACGGAGGGACGTCACTTGGTCAGATGGCGGTGGTGCCGCCATGGCCGACATCCCGCTGCTCGTGGCAGAGGCGTCGGGTTGAAACACATGGAAACAGCTGCTGACTGATAAATAAAATCGATTTATCGTATTTCACACATAAGCCCAGCTTGTAAGCGGAGTGTTCGATGTCGGTTTCCCATGCTCAACTCAAGGCCTTCCACGCCGTTGCCGAACAGGGCAGCTTCACCCGTGCGGCACAAAAGCTGTTCCTCACCCAGCCGGCGGTGTCCGACCAGGTGCGCAAGCTCGAGGAACGCTTCGGGGTGTTGCTGTTCCAGCGCAACAAGCGTTCGGTGCAACTGACCGACCTGGGCGAGCGCCTGCTGGGTGTGACCCAGCGCCTGTTCGCCTGCGAGGCCGAGGCTGTGGAGTTGCTGCAGGACTCCCGGGCCTTGCACACCGGCAGCCTGACCTTGGCGGTGGACGCGCCGGTGCATGTGCTGCCGCAGGTGGCGCGGTTCTGCCAGCGTTATCCAGGGATCCAGGTGAAGATCGAGACGGGCAATACCGATGAATCGCTGGCGCGGTTGTTCAGCTACCAGGCCGACCTGGCGTTGCTCGGGCGTGATGTCGATGATGAACGGCTGCACTGCGTGCCCATCCGCCGTGACCCGATGGTGGCATTCGTCTCGCACCAGCACCCCTGGGCCAGCCGCGGTTCAATCAACCTGGCGGACCTGGACGACACGCCGTTGGTGCTGCGCGAGCCGGGGTCGGTGACGCGCCAGACCCTGGAAGAGGAGATGCAGCGAGCGGGGTTGCGGATTCGCCCGGCGATCCAGGTCGAAGGCCGTGAGGCCGCGCGTGAGGCGGTGGTGGTGGGGATCGGCGTCGGGGTGGTTTCGGCGGCGGAGTTCGGCGCCGATGCGCGGGTGTGCGCGTTGCCGATTGTCGATTGCCAGCGGCATTTGACCGAAACCCTGGTTTGCCTGAGAGAGCAACGGATGCGGCGGGTGGTGGCTACGTTTCTGGAGATGGTTTAAGCAGTTCCAAGGCTGCTGTTCGGCCAACCGTACCTCTGCCGACACGATCATTGCAGCGACGCAAAGACCCGACTGCATCGTT
>NZ_SOZA01000024.1 GCF_004519305.1 Pseudomonas sp. RIT623
GCCCTTGCAGACCTTCGCCCAATGGCAGGCGAACTTCCGCCAGCAAGCCCTGCAAGCCGGCATCAGCCCCAGCCTGTTCGATCGCGCCTTCCTCGGTGTCACCCCGGACATGGACGTGATCAAGGCCGACCGCAGCCAACCCGAATTCACCCGCCCGGTGTGGGAATACCTCGACGGCGCCCTGTCGCCTCTGCGCGTGCGCAACGGCAAGAAGCTGCTGGAGCAAAATGCCGAGTTGCTGGGCCGCATCGAACAGCGCTATGGGGTCGACCGCCAGGTGCTGGTATCGGTATGGGGCATGGAGAGCAACTTCGGCCAGTTCCAGGGCAGCAAGTCGGTGATCCGCTCGCTGGCCACCCTGGCTTATGAAGGCCGCCGCCCACAGTTCGCCCAGGACCAACTGATCGCCGCCCTGCAGATCCTGCAGAACGGCGACATCCAGCCCGATGCCATGCGTGGCTCGTGGGCCGGCGCCATGGGCCAGACCCAGTTCATCCCCACCACCTACCTCACCCACGCCGTGGACTTCGACGGCGATGGTCGCCGCGATATCTGGAACAGCACCGCCGACGCCCTGGCGTCGACCGCGCACTACCTGCAGGCGTCCGGCTGGAAGCGTGGCCAGCCGTGGGGCTTCGAGGTACAGGTGCCGGCCGGGTTCGACTGGTGGCTGGCCGACGGCAGCCAGCGCAAGAGTGTCAGCGAATGGCTGCAACTGGGCGTCAAGCTGCCCGCCGGCACGCAACTGCCCGCCGGCAGCAACCAGCTGTCCGCCGCCCTGCTGCTGCCCGCCGGCGCCCGTGGCCCGGCGTTCCTGGTGCTGGACAACTTCCGCGCGATCCTCAAGTACAACAATTCGTCGTCCTATGCCCTGGCCGTGAGCCTGCTGGGCGATCGCTTCTCGGGCTGGGGCTTCATCGCCGGCAACTGGCCGAAGGAGGACTTGCCGCTGAGCCGTAGCGAACGTATCGAGCTGCAGACCTTGCTCAATGCCAGCGGGCATGAAGCGGGCAACCCCGACGGGATCATCGGCGCCAACACCCGCAAGGCCATCCGCAATGCGCAGCAGGCGCAGGGCTGGCCGGCCGATGGCTATCCGACGCACAAGCTGCTCGACAGCCTGCGTCAGCGCTGAGAATTTTGGGGCCGCTGCGCGGCCCTTTCGCGACACAAGGCCGCTCCTACAAGCAATCGCGAAATTCGCGATAACGTGCCCCCTGTAGGAGCGGCCTTGTGTCGCGATGGGCTGCAAAGCAGCCCCGGCGATCTCAAACTCTGAACAGATCCTGCAACAGCACCAGACTCTGCTCTTCGGCATCCAGTCGCACGCTTGCCCCCAACGGCAAGCACACATTCGGATCACAATGCCCGCTGCGCCACCCGGCCAGCACCGGCACTCCGAGCGGGCCGAAGATATCCAGCAGCAGCGGCGTGATCGCCGCCACGGTGATCCCGGCAAAATCCCCCACCAGCACGCCACGTACCCCCTCAAGTTTGCCGGCCAGGCGCAACTGCGTCAGCAACCGGTCGACGCGGTACAGTGGCTCGTTGACGTCCTCGATGAACAGGATGCTGTCCTGGGTGTCGACTTCCGCCAGCGTCCCCAGCGTGGAGCCGAGCAGCGACAGGTTGCCGCCGACCAGGCGCCCGCTGGCAACCCCAGGTACCACGCCGGTGAGCGCAAACGCCGCAGGATGGGCAATCACATCACCCGCGCCCAGCCGCCCCCGCAACTGCCCGAACAGTGAGCTGATGGTAGGCTCGAGCTTGCCCCCCAGCAGGTCGGCATTGAGCATTGCGCCATGGAAGGCCAGCATCCCCGCATGTCGGTTGAGCGCCGAATGCAGGGCGGTAATGTCGCTGTAACCCACCAGCGGCTTGGGATGGCGTCGGATCAGTTCGAAATCGATACGGTCCAGCAGGCGCATGCTGCCGTAACCGCCGCGCATGCACAGGACAGCGTCGATGTCCGGGGCGCTGAATGCATCGTGCAAGTCGCGCAGGCGTTGCTCGTCGCTGCCGGCAAGGTAGCCATCCGCCTGCAACACCCCGGGGTAGATGCGGCACTGCTGGCCACGGTCTGCGAACCACTGACGGGCCTTGTCGGTATCGAGCCGCGCCGGCCCAGCTGGGGCAACGATGGCGAAACAGGCGTTGTCAGGCAGGGCCTTGGGCAACAGGTATTGGGCAGTTTCCAGGCAATTCATCGCGCCACTCCTTGCAGCTTGTCGCTTGAGACTTGTAGCTCAAAAAAAATGCCGATGCCGCCTTCCAGCGCGCATCGGCATGTTCCGCTCAAGCTCGCGTCAGAGCTTGATCTTGGCTTCGTGGGCCTGCTGGTCGGCGTGGTACGAGGAACGCACCAACGGGCCGGAGGCGACGTTCTTGAAGCCCATCTTGTAGCCTTCCTCGGCGAACCAGGCAAAGGTGTCCGGGTGCACGAAGCGTTGCACCGGCAGGTGGTTGCGCGACGGTTGCAGGTACTGGCCCAGGGTGAGCATGTCGATGTCGTGCTCGCGCATGCGCTGCATCACCTCGATCACTTCTTCGTCGGTCTCGCCCAGGCCGAGCATCAGGCCGGACTTGGTCGGCACGTGCGGGACCATCTGCTTGAACTTCTGCAGCAGGTCCAGCGACCAGTCGTAGTCCGACCCCGGGCGCGCTGCCTTGTACAGGCGCGGCACGGTCTCGAGGTTGTGGTTGAACACATCCGGCGGGGTCTGCGCGGTAATTTCCAGCGCCACGTCCATGCGCCCGCGGTAGTCCGGCACCAGGGTCTCCAGCTGCACGCCCGGCGACAGCGCGCGGATCTCGCGGATGCAGTCGGCGAAGTGCTGGGCGCCGCCATCACGCAGGTCGTCGCGGTCCACCGAGGTAATCACCACGTACTTCAGGCGCAGGTCGGCGATGGCCACGGCCAGGTTCTTCGGCTCGTCCAGGTCCAATGGCTTCGGTCGGCCATGGCCGACATCGCAGAACGGGCAACGACGGGTGCAGATATCGCCCATGATCATGAAGGTGGCGGTACCGCCAGAGAAACACTCGCCCAGGTTCGGGCAGGAGGCCTCTTCGCATACGCTGTGCAGCTTGTGCTTGCGCAGCAGCTGCTTGATACGGTCGACTTCCGGGGATACCGGAATGCGCACGCGGATCCAGTCGGGCTTTTTCGGCAGCTCTTCGGTGGGGATGATCTTCACCGGGATACGCGCCACTTTGTCGGCGCCACGCAGCTTCACGCCGGCTTCCACTTTTTTAGGAGCAGGGCGCGGGGTGACGTCTTGCGTCGGGATCAGGTTCGGCACGGCTTCTTGCACAGTTGTCATAATCAGTCGATTCCGCCCGTCAGGGTCGTCTGCTCAGCATAGTCGAGGTGCTTGACCAGCTGTCCGCGCAGCCTTGTCCTGACCTCAATGAGTTCGATCGGGCCTGCCAGGTCGCGCAGCTGGGTCATCGCCAGCCCCGCATACCCACAGGGGTTGATTCGGCGGAATGGCGCAAGGTCCATGTCCACGTTCAGGGCAAGGCCGTGGAACGAACGGCCATTGCGGATTCGAAGGCCAAGGGACGCGATCTTCGCGCCATCGACATAGACGCCTGGGGCGTCGGGCTTGGCCACCGCCTGCACACCATAGCTGGCGAGCAGATCGATGAGGGTCTGCTCGATGCGGCTGACCAGCTCGCGCACGCCGATACTCAGGCGGCGCACGTCCAGCAGCAGGTAGGCCACCAACTGGCCGGGGCCATGGTAGGTGACCTGGCCACCGCGGTCGGTCTGCACCACCGGTATCTCGCCGGGGACCAGCAGGTGCTCGGCCTTGCCGGCCTGGCCCTGGGTGAACACCGGAGGATGCTCGACCAGCCAGACTTCGTCCAGGCTGTCCGGGCCGCGCTGCTCGGTAAAGCGACGCATGGCCTCCAGCACCGGTTCATAGGGCTGCAGACCAAGATCGCGAAAACCGAGACAAGCGGGCATCACAGCACCATTTTCACGATGCCGGTAGCGCGCAGGGCGCTGTTGATGTCGTGCAGTTGGTCCTCACCGGTGGCAACGATATGCAACTGCACCGTGGTGTACTTGCCTTCCTTGCTCTGGCGCTCGGCCAGGGTCGAGAGGTCGACCTTGGCGTACTTGCTGAGGATCTCGATCACCGTGTCCTTGAAACCGACAACGGTGTCACCGATCACCTTGATCGGGTAATCCTCGCAGGGGAATTCGATCTTGTGCGACTTGACGTCTTCTTCGCTCATGGCGGTAACGGCCTCGTAAGCCGTGGCAGCAGCGCCCCCGCCTGGTTCACGGGGGCGTGCAAGTCACGTATCAGTTGAACAAACCGTAGAAGAACAGGCGAATGCTGTCCCACATACGGCCGAAGAAACCAGCTTCCTCGACACCATCCAGGGCGATGAGGTCGGCGCTGTGAACCACCTTCTCGTCCAGTTTGACTTCCACTTTACCGATCACGTCACCTTTGGCGATCGGAGCGGTCAGTTGCGGGTTCATGGTCATCGAAGCCTGGAGGCGCTTCAATTGGCCTTTAGGCATGGTCATGGTCAGGTCGTTGGCCAGACCGGCTTTGACCTGGTTGGTCGCGCCTTTCCATACCTGGGCTTGAGTCAGCTCGGTACCCTTCTGGTAGAAGGTCTGGGTTTCGAAGAAGCGGAAACCATAGGTCAGCAGCTTCTGGGTCTCGGCAGCGCGGGACTGTTCGCTGTTGGTGCCGAATACCACGGCGATCAGGCGCTGGCCATCACGCACGGCCGAGGCGACCATGCAGTAGCCGGCTTCGTCGGTGTGGCCGGTCTTCAGGCCGTCGACGGTCTTGTCGCGCCACAGCAGCAGGTTGCGGTTGGGCTGCTTGATGTTGTTCCAGAAGAACTCTTTCTGCGAGTAGATGGCGTAGTGCGCCGGGTCTTCGTTGATGATCGCCCGGGCCAGGGTGGCCATGTCGTGGGCCGAAGAGTAGTGCTCCGGGTTCGGCAGGCCGGTCGGGTTCATGAAGTGGCTGTTGGACATGCCCAGATCGGCGGCGGTCTTGTTCATCATGTCGGCGAAGGCGTCTTCGCTGCCGGCGATGTGCTCGGACAGGGCGACCGAGGCATCGTTGCCCGACTGGATGATGATGCCGTGCAGCAGGTCGCTGACAGTGACCTGGCTGCCGACCTTGATGAACATGCGCGACCCGCCGGTGCGCCAGGCGTTCTCGCTGACGGTGACCGGGTCGTTCTCGCCGATCTGGCCACGACGGATGTCCAGGGTGGCGATGTAGGCGGTCATCAGCTTGGTCAGGCTGGCTGGCGGCAGGCGCTCGTCACCGTTGTTCTCGACCAGCACGTTGCCGCTGGACGCGTCCATGAGTACATAGGACTTGGCGGCCAGTTGCGGTGGTGCTGGCATCATCTGCTCCGCTGCGAAGGCAGCAGGCGTGATCATCAGCAGAACGGGCAGGCAAAGTCGTTTGGCAAGGTTGGTGATGTTCATCCGTCTCTCGTAAATCGCTAATGGTCTGATGTTCCGTGGGCCACGTCGTGTGCCCTACGCCCCGTCAGTCTGGTTATATGGCCTGTGGCCTGGCCCGCAAAAGTGCGACCTAATGCCGCTGCGGGCAAAAGCGGGCATTGTACATGGCAACGCCCGGTAATTCATGAACAAACCGACAGGTCGGCGTTGTCTGTTTCGCCGACTTCGACTCAGGCGCGCTCCCTGTAGGAGCGGCCTTGTGCCGCGAAAGGGCTGCGCAGCAGCCCCGGCGATATTTGCGGTGACGCTGAGACCTGGGGCCGCTTCACGGCCCTTCGCGGCACAAGGCCGCTCCTACAGTAAGCGCACAGCCTTCAGTCGGTGACTACTTTGGCTTGACCCAGATTGGCCAGGCGAATGCTGTCCTGGGTCTGCTGGATCTCGCCCTGGCTGTTGATCGGCCCCAGGCGCACACGGTGCAGCGTCTGCTGGTTGCGCACGATGGAGCTGATGAACACCGGCGCGCTGACCATGCTGCTCAGTTTCGAGCGCAACAGCTCGGCGGCGTCCGGGTTGGCGAAGGCACCGACCTGCAGGAAGCTGCCGCCGTTGCCCGCCGGTACATTGTTGCCACCCACCTGCACCGGCACCACCGGCGCCGCGTGCTGCTGCGGTGGCGGGGTCCATTGCTCGACCCGTCCGCTGCTGGCCGCGATCGGCTGGGCCTGGGCCACCTGCGGCTCCTTGAGCATCATCGGCGGCTGCTGGCCGCGCTGCGCCCACCATTGCTGCGGGTCGATGCCCTCGACGCGGACATGGGCGGTACCGATCTCGGCGTAACCAAGCTTCTTCGCCGCCGCGTAGGACAGGTCGATGATGCGGTCGGAGTAGAACGGGCCACGGTCGTTGACCCGCAGGATCACGCTACGGCCGTTGGCCAGGTTGGTCACCCGCACATAGGCCGGCAGCGGCAGGGTCTTGTGCGCCGCGCTCATGCCGTAGAGGTCGTAGAGCTCGCCGTTGGCGGTATTCTGCCCGTGGAACTTGGTGCCGTACCACGACGCGGTGCCCTCGGCGCGGTAGCTGCGCGAGTCCTGCATCGGGTAGTAGGTCTTGCCCAGCACGGTATAGGGGTTGGCCTTGTAATTACCGGTATGCACCGTCGGGGTGGCGTCGGGGATCTTGTTGACGTCGACGTCCCACCAGGGCGCGCCGTCCTTGTGGGCCCGGTTGATGTCCAGGCCCGGCTGCGCGCGCACGGTATTGGTATTGCCGCCCTGCGGGCTGCTGGGCCGGCTCGACGAGCAACTGGCCAGGACCAGGCCGACGGCGACGCAGGTCAGCAGTTTGAAGCCATTGGCTGTAAAGAGTTCGCGCATTTACTTGACGCCCCGTGCCAGAACCAGCTGTTCGGATAGCTGATGCACCGCCATGGCATACATCACGCTGCGGTTGTAGCGAGTGATCGCGTAGAAGTTCTTCAGGCCCATCCAGTATTCCGGGCCGTTTTCGCCCTCCAGACGGAAAGCGGTGACCGCTTGATCATCGCGCAGCGCATCATCGCCCGACCAGCCCAGCGCTCGCAACTGCGCCACGGTCCTGACCGGCTCGATACCGCTGGTCAGGCCTTCGTCGACACGCTCGCCGCGCACCTGCGCGCGGCTGACCACAGGCTCGCCGGCAACCCAGCCATGGCGCTTGAAATAACTGGCAACGCTGCCGATGGCGTCGTCCGGGTTGTTCCAGATATTGATGTGGCCGTCGCCGTCGAAGTCCACCGCATAGTTGCGAAAGCTGCTCGGCATGAATTGCGGCAGGCCCATGGCGCCAGCGTACGAGCCCTTGAGGGTCAGCGGGTCGAGTTGCTCTTCACGCGCCAGCAGGAGGAACTCGCGCAGCTCCTTGCGGAAGAATTCGGCACGCGGCGGGTAGTCGAAGCCCAGGGTCGACAGGGCATCGATGACCCGGTAGTTGCCGGTGTTGCGACCGAAGAACGTCTCCACGCCGATGATCGCCACGATGTACTGCGCCGGCACGCCGTACTCCTGCTCGGCGCGAGCCAGCACCGCTTCGTGCTGGCGCCAGAAGTCCACCCCGCGGGCGATGCGCGCGTCGCTGATGAACATCGGCCGGTATTCCTTCCACGGCTTGACCCGTTCGGCCGGCCGCGAGATCGCATCGAGGATCGACTGCTTGCGCTGCACCTCGGCGAACACGCCCAGCAGTTGCTCACTGGCAAAACCGTAGTCGCGGGTCATCTCGCCGACGAACTCGGCCACCTGGGGCGAGCCGTCGTAGTCACCGGCATTGGCCTGCTGGATCGCGCCGCACAGGCTTATCGCGCCTATCCACGGTACCCAACGGGCCGCCCAACCACGTACTGCTTGCATGCAATTCTTCACCTTTTTCAAACCTGTGCGATCCATTTGCGGTGCGTATGGATCGACATCAGAACGCCAAACGCTGACAGCAGCGTCACCAACGAAGTTCCGCCATAGCTGATGAAGGGCAGCGGCACGCCCACCACGGGCAGTAGGCCGCTGACCATACCGATATTGACGAACACATAAACAAAGAAGGTCATGGTCAGGCTGCCAGCGAGCAGCTTGCCGAACAGGGTCTGGGCCTGGGCGGTGATCATCAGCCCACGGCCGATCAGCAGGACGTAGATCAGCAGCAGCAGGCAGATGCCCACCAGGCCGAACTCCTCGCCGAGCACGGCGATGATGAAGTCGGTGTGGCTCTCGGGCAGGAAGTCCAGGTGCGACTGGGTGCCCAGCAGCCAGCCCTTGCCAAACACCCCGCCGGAACCGATCGCCGCCTTGGACTGGATAATGTTCCAGCCGGTGCCCAGCGGGTCGCTCTCGGGGTCGAGGAAGGTCAGCACGCGCTGCTTCTGGTAGTCGTGCATGACGAAGAACCACATCGCCACCGCCACCGGCACCGCCGCCGCCACCACGCTGACGATCCAGCGCCAGCGCAGCCCGCCCATGAACAGCACGAATGCGCCGGAGGCGAGGATCAACAACGCGGTACCCAGGTCGGGCTGGCGCACGATGAGGATGAACGGTACACCGATCATCACCAGGCTGATCGCCACATGCTTGAGGTGCGGCGGCAGGGTGCGCTTGGACAGGTACCAGGCGATGGTCGCCGGCATGATGATCTTGAGGAATTCCGAGGGCTGGAAGCGGATCACCCCGGGGATGTTGATCCAGCGCGTGGCGCCCATGGCGTTATGGCCCATGACGTCCACCACGATCAACAACACCACCCCGACCACATAGGCAAGTGGCACCCAACGCGCCATGAAGCGCGGTTCGAGCTGGGCAATGACGAACATCGACACCAGGCCGATGCCGAACGAGGTGGCCTGCTTCATCAGCAGGTCCCAGTTCTTGCCACTGGCCGAATACAGCACAAACAGGCTGCCGGCGGCCAGGGTCAGGAGGATGAGCAGCAAGGGGCCGTCGATATGGATGCGCTGCAGGAAGCTGGCGCGCCGGCGCATCACGTCCTCGCTGGAGAGCATGCGATCGAAATTGTTCTTCACGGGGCCGATTCCTGGGCAACGGTGGCGGGGGCGAACTCGGGCTTGAGCCGGCCGTTTTCATCGAGCAGCCAGGCGTCCATGACCTGGCGGACCACGGGGGCGGCGACGCCGGAGCCAGACTCGCCGTTCTCGACCATCACCGAGACCACGATCTTCGGATCGTCGGCCGGGGCGAAGGCGACGAACAATGCGTGGTCGCGGTGACGTTCCTGGAGTTTATTGCGGTCGTACTTCTCGCCCTGCTTGATCGCCACCACCTGGGCCGTGCCGCTCTTGCCGGCGATCCGGTACGGCGAGCCGATCGCGGCCTTGCGCGCGGTACCGCGGGCACCGTGCATCACCTGCTCCATGCCGTGGGTGACCTTGGCCCAGTCGGACTTGTCGCGCAGGACGATGTTCTCCATCGGATTGTCGTCCACCGGCGGCTGGCCTTCGATAGTCTTGGCCAGGTGCGGGCGGTTCCATACCCCTTTGTTGGCGATCAGCGCCGTGGCCTGGGCCAGTTGCAGGGGCGTGGCCTGCATGTAGCCCTGGCCGATGCCGAGGATCAGGGTTTCGCCGGGGAACCAGGCCTGGCGACGGGTGGCGCGTTTCCATTCGCGCGACGGCATCAGCCCGGGGGACTCCTCGAACATGTCCAGCGCGACCTTTTGCCCGATACCGAACTTGTTCATGTAGGTGGACAACCGATCGATACCCATCTTGTGCGCAAGATCGTAGAAATACGTGTCGTTCGAGCGCATGATCGCCACATCGAGGTCTACCCAGCCGTCACCGTAGCGGTTCCAGTTGCGGTACTTGTGGTCATAGTTGGGCAACTGGTAGTAGCCAGGGTCGAACACCCGGCTCGAAGCGGTGACCACGCCGCTGTCCAGGCCGGCGATGGCCACCGCCGGCTTGATGGTCGAGCCCGGCGGATACAGGCCGCGCAACACCCGGTTGAACAACGGCCGGTCGATCGAATCACGCAGTTCGGCATAGGCCTTGAAGCTGATGCCGGTGACGAACAGGTTGGGGTCGAAACTTGGCTGGCTGACCATCGCCAGCACCTCTCCGGTGCGTGGATCGAGGGCGACCAGGGCGCCACGACGCCCGCCCAGGGCCTGCTCGGCGGCTTCCTGCAGCTTGATGTCCAGGCTCAGGACAATGTCCTTGCCCGGTTTCGGGTCGGTGCGCTTGAGCACCCGCAGCACACGGCCGCGGGCATTGGTCTCGACTTCCTCGTAACCCACCTGGCCATGCAGCTCGTCTTCGTAGAAGCGCTCGATGCCGGTCTTGCCGATATGGTGGGTACCGCTGTAGTTCACCGTGTCGAGGGTCTTGAGCTCCTTCTCGTTGATCCGCCCCACATAGCCCACCGAGTGGGCGAAATGCGCGCCCTGAGGGTAGTGCCGCACCAGTTGCGCGGCCACTTCCACGCCGGGCAGGCGGAACTGGTTCACGGCGATACGGGCGATCTGCTCCTCGGTCAGTTCGAACAGGATCGGCACCGGCTCGAACGGCCGGCGCCCCTGCTTCATGCGTTTTTCGAACAGGGCGCGGTCATCCGCGGTGAGCTGCAGCACCTCGACGATCACATCCAGCACCTCCTGCCACTTGCCGGCGTTGCCCGCGCGCTCGCGGGTCATCACCAGGCTGAAGCTTGGCCGGTTGTCCGCCACCACCACGCCGTTGCGGTCGAAGATCAGGCCACGGGTCGGCGGAATCGGCTGCACGTGCACCCGGTTGTTCTCCGACAGCGTCGAGTGGTAGTCGTACTGGATGACCTGCAGGTAGTACAGCCGGGCGATCAGCACGCAGACGAGCAGCACCACCGCCACGGCGCCCACGACGACGCGGTTGCGCACCAGGCGGGCGTCTTTCTCGTGGTCCTTGAGGCGGATCTGCTGCGGCATCGGACAGGCTTACAGGTTCATTTGTGGTAGGGATGCCCGGACAACACGGTCCAGGCGCGGTAGATCTGCTCGCCGATGAGTATCCTTACCAACGGGTGCGGCAGCGTCAGCGGCGACAACGACCAGCGCTGTTCGCTGCGCGCGCAGACTTCCGGCGCCAGCCCTTCCGGGCCGCCCACCATCAGGTTGACCGTACGCGCGTCCAGGCGCCAACGGTCCAGCTCGCCCGCCAGTTGCTCGGTGCTCCAGGGCTTGCCATGGACCTCAAGGGTGACGATGCGTTCCCCGGGCTGCACCTTGCTCAGCATCGCCTCGCCCTCCTGACGGATCAGGCGGGCGACATCGGCGTTCTTGCCGCGGGTGTTCAGCGGGATTTCCACCAGCTCCAGCGCAAGCTCCGGGGGCAGGCGCTTGGCATACTCATGCCAGCCTTCCTCGACCCACTTGGGCATGCGCGAGCCGACCGCGATCAGGCGCAGACGCACGACGCTTCCTTATTCCCGGTCCTTGAGCTTGTCGGAGTACTCGTGAGCGTGCTCCGGGCTGTGGTGCTTGCCGTCGTTGGCGCGGCTCTGCTCGGCGCCCAGCCACAGGCGTTCCAGGTCGTAGAACTGGCGGGCGGCGGCGGTCATCATGTGCACGATGACGTCGTTCAGGTCCAGCAGCACCCAGTCGCTGTCGCCCTTGCCTTCTTCGCCCAGCGGCTGCACGCCCTTGGCCTTGACCGCTTCGCGGACCTTTTCCAGCATCGCGCTGATCTGGCGGTTGGAAGTACCGGTGGCGATGATCATGTAGTCGGTCAGGCTGTGCTTTTCACGCACGTCGATGACCTGGATGTCCTGGGCCTTGACGTCTTCCAGCGCGGCCTTGGTCAGTTCGACCAGTTCTTCGCCGCTGATGCCGTTGATTTTCTGCTTGGTCATATAAAACTCGTTCAACTCATTGATTGAGGCGCCCACGGGCGCCGTCAGTTGGACGCACGATACAGGTCGTGCGCCTCGATGTAGGCCAGTACTGCGTCCGGCACCAGGAACCGCGCCGACTTGCCGCTGGCCAGCAGCTGTCGGATCTGCGTGGCGGACACCGCGAGCGGGGTCTGCCAGACGAACGAAATGTGCCCCGCCGGGCCGGACATGGCGGTGGGATCGCTCTCCGAGCGCGCCGCCAGCAGGTTGCGCAGCTCGTCAGGGGGTTCGACATCGGCATCCGGGCGTTGCAGCACCAGGATGTGACAGTGTTGCAGCAGTTCTTCCCAGCGATGCCAGCTGGGCAGGCCACAGAAGGCATCCCAGCCCAGCACCAGGAACAACTGGTCATGCCTGTTCAGTTCAGCACGAATCGACTCGAGGGTGTCGATGGTGTACGACGGTTTGTCGCGAGCCAGCTCACGATCATCGACACTCAGGCAGCCAACCCCGGCCACCGCGCCGCGCACCATGGCCAGGCGGTCCTGGGCCGATACCTGTGGCGCGTCGCGGTGCGGCGGACGCGCATTGGGCAGCAGGCGCAGTTCGTCCAGGCACATGAATTCGGCCACTTCCAGCGCACTGCGCAGGTGACCGATATGCACCGGGTCGAAGGTGCCGCCGAGAATGCCGACGCGGCGGACGGCCACAGGCTCGCTCAACTCAGCAGGACTCCTGGCCGCGCAGCTGGCCGTCGCCGATCACCACGTACTTCTCGCAGGTCAGGCCTTCCAGGCCGACCGGGCCACGGGCGTGCAGCTTGTCGGTGGAAATACCGATCTCCGCGCCCAGGCCGTACTCGAAACCGTCGGCGAAGCAGGTCGGGGTGTTGAGCATGACCGACGCCGAGTCGACCTCGGCCATGAAGCGCCGGGCCTGGCCCTGGTGTTCGGTGATGATCGAATCGGTGTGGTGCGAGCCGTGATGGTTGATGTGCTCGATGGCCTGCTCCAGGCCGTCGACGACACGGATCGACAGGATCGCGTCGAGGTATTCGGTGTGCCAGTCGGTTTCGCTGGCCGGCGTCGCCGCGATGATCGCTTGGGTGCGCTCGCAGCCGCGCAGCTCGACACCTTTTTCCTGGAAGCGGCGGGCCATCTCCGGCAGGAAGCGCTCGGCCACGCGCTGGTCGACCAGCAGCGTTTCCATGGCGCCGCAGATGCCATAGCGGTAGGTCTTGGCGTTGAAGGCGACACGCCAGGCCTTGTCCAGGTCGGCGTGCTCGTCGACGAAAACGTGGCAGATGCCGTCCAGGTGCTTGATCACCGGCACCCGGGCATCACGGCTGATGCGCTCGATCAGGCCACGGCCACCGCGCGGGACGATGACGTCGACGAACTCCGGCATGCTGATCAACGCGCCGACCGCCTCACGGTCAGTGGTCTCGACCACCTGCACCACCGCTGGCGGCAGGCCGGCCTCGGCCAGGCCACGCTGGATGCAGGTGGCGATGGCACGGTTGGAGTGGATGGCCTCGGAGCCGCCACGCAGGATGGTGGCGTTGCCCGACTTCAGGCACAGGCTGGCGGCGTCGATGGTCACGTTGGGGCGTGACTCGTAGATGATGCCGATCACCCCCAGTGGCACGCGCATCTTGCCGACCTGGATGCCTGACGGGCGGTAGCTCATATCGCGGATGGCGCCGACCGGGTCCGGCAGGCTGGCCACCTGGCGCAGGCCGGTGATCATGCCGTCGATGCGCGCCGGGGTGAGCGCCAGGCGCTCGAGCAAGGCTGGCTCCAGGCCGTTCTTGCGGCCATTGGCCAGGTCCTGTTCATTGGCTGCTGTGAGCACGTCGCGGGCCGCGTCGAGGGCGTCGGCGGCGGCCTGCAGGGCGCGGTTCTTCTGCGCGGTGCTGGCACGGCCGATCACCCGCGAGGCCTCACGGGCGGCGCGACCCAGGCGGGTCATGTAGTCAAGAACGGACTCGGTCATGGGTTCGGTGTCTTGGCAAAGGGGAAATCGGCTGATTATAACTGGCGCGCTCGGGTACGCCCAGCGGCGGGTGGCGGATGGTCGAAAATGGTTGGCGTCCAAGTGCAGGAAAGATGTAACCGCCCGTATCGGAATTTTCACCTAGCCATCGCGGGACAACCTGATTCAGCCTCGCTTAAGCCATTCATTGCTATCATCCCCGCCTTCACCAACACGAACCCCGCCCGCATGCCCGAACAAGCCCCCTGCCCGGCCCGCGCCCTGCCCGACAGCTTCTTCGACCGCGATGCCCAGACCCTCGCCCGCGATCTGCTGGGCAAGATCATTCGCCATCGCCATGGCGATTTGTGGCTGGCCGCGCGCATCATCGAGACCGAGGCCTACTACCTCAGTGACAAAGGCAGCCATGCCTCCCTCGGCTTCACCGAGAAGCGCAAGGCGCTGTTCCTCGACGGCGGGCACATCTACATGTATTACGCCCGCGGTGGCGATTCGCTCAATTTCAGCGCCCATGGCCCCGGCAACGCGGTGCTGATCAAGTCGGCGTTCCCCTGGAGCGACGCACTGTCGGGCGACAACAGCCTGGCGCAGATGCAGCTGAACAACCCCGACGCCAGCGGCAACCTGCGCCCGCCCGAGCGCCTGTGCAACGGCCAGACTCTGCTGTGTCGGGCCCTGGGCCTGAAGGTGACCCAGTGGGACGCCCAGCGCTTCGACCCCCAGCGGCTGTACGTCGAGGATTGCGCCATCGCCGTGCCACGGGTGATCCAGACCACCCGCCTGGGCATTCCCCACGGCCGCGACGAACACCTGCCCTACCGCTTCGTCGATGCCGACTACGCGCGCTTCTGCACCCGCAACCCATTGCGCCGCGGCCAGGTCGAAGGCAAGGATTTTTTCATGCTCGAACAAGGAAACTGAAACATGGGCCAATGGCTCGATAGCCTGACCGCCTGGCTTGGCGCTCATCCACAGTGGCTCGGCCTGGCGGTCTTCATCATCGCCTGCGTCGAGTGCCTGGCAATTGCCGGCATCATCGTACCCGGCACCGTGCTGCTGTTCGCCGTCGCCGTGCTGGCCGGCAGCGGCGCCCTGAGCCTGGGCGAAACCTTGCTGCTGGGCTTTCTCGGCGGCCTGCTCGGCGATGCGTTGTCGTATACCGTGGGCAAGTATTTTCACCAGAACATCCGGCGCCTGCCGCTACTGCGCAGCCACCCGCAATGGATCGGCGGCGCCGAGGCTTACTTCCAGCGCTATGGCATCGCCAGCCTGCTGGTCGGGCGCTTCATCGGTCCCTTGCGGCCGATGCTGCCAATGGTCGCCGGCATGTTCGACATGCCCTTGCCACGCTTCATCGCTGTCAGCCTGGTGGCCGGGGCGGGCTGGGCGGTGGCCTACCTGCTGCCCGGCTGGGCCACCGGCGCGGCGATGCGCCTGCCGCTGCCGGAAGGCTTCTGGCTGGATGCTGGGATCGTCGTGGGCACCCTTGCGGTGCTGATCGGCCTGAGCCTGAACAGCAGCATCCGCGACCAGCGCCACGGCACGCGCCTGATCGCCGCGCTGAGCGGCGTGGCGGTGGCGGCGCTGTTCGTTGGCTGGCCTTACCTGAGCGCACTCGACCAGGGCGTGATGACCCTGGTGCAGGAACACCGCAGCCAGGTTATCGACGGCGCGGTGGTGGTGGTGACCCGGCTGGGCGACTTTCGCACCCAGTTCTTCCTCGGCGGCCTGCTGACCGGCCTGCTGTTGCTGGCCCGGCAGTGGCGCCATGCGCTGTTCGCCGGCAGCGCGCTGATCGGCACGGCCCTGGCCAACGGCTCGCTCAAGTGGCTGTTCGCCCGCGCCCGCCCCGAGGTGCTGGCCGACCCGCTGACCAGCTACAGCATGCCCAGCGGGCACAGCTCGGCGTCGTTCGCCTTCTTCCTGGTACTGGCGTTGCTGGCCGGGCGCGGCCAACCGCCGCGCATGCGCCTGACCTGGGTGCTACTGGGTTGCATCCCGGCCCTGGCCATCGCCCTGTCGCGGGTGTACCTGGGGGCGCACTGGCCGACCGATATCCTCGCCGGGGCGTTGCTGGCCTGCTGTGTGTGCGCGCTGAGCCTGACCCTGGCGCAGTATCGCCAGCCGCTTACGGCACTGTCGCAACGGGTATGGTGGCTGGTGCTGCCGGCATGCATCGCGTTGCTGGCGTTCTTCGCCCTGCATGCGCTGCCCAAGGCGTTGTTGCGCTACCAGTACTGAGACGGCCATTTTGCGGCACCGCGAATCCCTGTAGGAGCGGCCTTGCGTCGCGAAAGGGGCGCGAAGCGGCCCCGGGATTTTGGCCGTATTGGCGATCGCCGGGGCTGCTACGCAGCCCTTTCGCGACGCAAGGCCGCTCCTACAGGGATCGCATCGGCCGCTGATCAGGCGAACAACTCGCCCTGGATACGCTCGAGCAACGCCTGGATCGCCTCCAGCCTGAGCTGCGGCGAGTCGATCGCCAGCAGGTCGAGCTTGTCCTCTTCCACGAACGGCAACAGGTAGGCCAACTGGTTGGCCAACGCCTGTCGCCCGTCGACATCCCGCGGCATGTCCAGCGCCTCGACCATCGGGTGTTCGCCCAGGGCCAGCAGCAGCGCCAGCAGGTCATCGTCCTGCTCCTGCAGCGGCCCGTCCGCCAGCTCCGACAGCCACTGCACCTGGCCGACCATCAACTGGTCCTTCTGCACCTCGGTGCGCTCGACACGAAAACGCCGCACGCCTTCGACGCGGATGCCCAACAGGCCATTGTCCTGCTGCACGAAATCGCGGATCAGTGCCTCGCAGCCGACCGACGCCACCACCGGCGCCGCCTTGCCCACCTGCTCGCCTTCCAGGATGCATACCACGCCAAAGCCTTCGCCCTGCTTCATGCAGCGGCCGATCATGTCCAGGTAGCGTGCCTCGAAGATCTGCAAGTCGAGCAGGCAACCGGGAAACAGCACGGTATTGAGGGGAAACAGCGGTAGCGTCATCTTTGCTCCTCAAGCCACCAGGCTGACCGCCAACGGCAGGAACACCGCCGTGGCCACCCCCATCAGGCTCATCGCCAGCGCGGCGAAGGCGCCGCATTCGTCACTTTCCTGCAAGGCCACCGAAGTGCCCACCGCATGGGCGGTCACACCCAGCGCCATGCCCCGAGCCTCGGCGCTGAGCACGCCGCAGCGGCTGAGCAACGCCGGGCCGAAGATAGCCCCGATCACCCCGGTGATCAGCACGAACACCGCCGCCAGGGCCGCCACGCCGCCAATCTGCTCGGCCACCAACATGGCGATCGGCGAGGTGACCGACTTCGGCGCCATGGTCATCAGGATCATGTGCTCGGCGCCAAACCACCAGCCCAGCGCCAGGCATGCCACCGTGGCGAACAGGCCTCCGATTACCAGCGTAGTAAATGTCGGCCAGAACAGCTGGCGGATCCGCCGCAGGTTAAGGTAGAGCGGCACCGCCAGGGCCACGGTGGCCGGACCCAGGAGGATGTTCATGATCTCGGTGCTCTTGCGGTACTCGGCGTAGTCGATGCCGCAGACAAGCAGGATGCCGATCACCACCAGCATCGAAACCAGCACCGGTTGCAGGAAGATCCAGCGGGTCTTTTCATAACCTGCCAGCACCAGCTGGTAAGCGGCCAGGGTGATGCCGATACCGAACAGTGGATGGTGGATGACCGCGTCGAGCGCGCCGTGCCAATCGAGGGTCATGGCTGCTCCTCGTGCTTGCCCTGGCGCTGGATGAGCTTCTGCATCAGCACGCCGACGAACACCAGGGTCGCCAGGCAGGAGATCAACAGCGCCCCGACGATGGCCCAGAAGTCGGCGGCGATGTCCCTGGCATAGACCATCACACCCACCGCTGGCGGCACCAGCAGCAATGGCAGGTAGCGCAGCAGGCTGCTGGCGGCCTCGTTGAGCGGTTCGCCCACCTCGCCGCGCAGCATGAGGTATGCCAGCAGCAGCAACAGGCCGATGATCGGCCCAGGCAGAATGTGCAGGAACAGGTGATTGATTGCCGTCCCCAGCAACTGGAACAGCACCAGCCAGGTCAAACCACGCAGCAGCATAAAGACCTCCCTCAGAGCATGGCGGCCATTATAAGCACGCTAAGCAACTGGCTATAAGGCGATGTTCGGCGAAATGCTGGCAACTTGACTGATCCCCATGGCCGTGCTGATCTTGCACCTTCGTACCAAATGACAATCTGGAGATGTCGCGATGCCCTATGTACCCGTTACAGAGCTTTCGCAGTACGTTGGCAAGGAGCTGGGCCGTTCCCAATGGCTGAAGATCGACCAAGAACGCATCAACCTGTTCGCCGAAGCCACCGGCGATTTCCAGTTCATCCATGTCGACCCGGTGAAGGCGGCCAAAACTCCGTTTGGCACCACCATCGCCCATGGCTTCCTCACCTTGTCGCTGATCCCCAAGTTGATGGAGGACATCCTGGTACTCCCCGAGGGGCTGAAGATGGTGGTCAACTACGGACTGGACAGCGTGCGCTTCATCCAGCCGGTGAAGGTCGACAGCCAGGTGCGGTTGAAGGTGGACCTGGTCGACGCCACCGAGAAGAAGCCAGGCCAGTGGCTGCTCAAGGCCACTGCCACCCTCGAGATCGAAGGTGAAGAGAAGCCCGCCTATATCGCCGAACCGCTGTCGCTCTGTTTCGTCTGATCTTGCGTAGCAGCCAGCTTGCTGGCGAACCGCACCGGCGATGCCGGTATTTGCCGACGAGGCCGGCTCCCACACCGGCCTTCGCGGCCCAATTCACGCCTCCTGGCATTCTGCGGCATACTCGGCGCATCGTTTTTCGCGGAAGCCGCCATGCGCCCCCTGCTGCCCCTGACTTTGATCCTGCTACTCGCCGCTTGCGGCGAAGGTGAGCCCCTGGCGCCGCCGGACGCGCGCCTGCCGGACGGCGGCCGCTACCGCGGCCAGGTGGTGAACGGCCTGCTACAAGGCGAGGGGCGCATCGACTATCCCAACGGCAGTTGGTACGCCGGTAGTTTCAAGGATGGCCAATGGCACGGCCAGGGCGAATGGCACGGCAGCAATGGCGAGGTTTACCGAGGCCAGTTCAGCGAAGGCCTGTTCCAGGGCCTGGGCGAGCTGACCACCCCTGGCAGCCACTACGCCGGCACGTTC
This sequence comes from Pseudomonas sp. RIT623, assembly GCF_004519305.1. Classification (GTDB taxonomy): domain Bacteria; phylum Pseudomonadota; class Gammaproteobacteria; order Pseudomonadales; family Pseudomonadaceae; genus Aquipseudomonas. Next base: position 18,966 of record NZ_SOZA01000024.1, read on the forward strand.
AAGCACGGCCGCCGCGATGGCGAGGGAACCCTAAAGCAACACGACCAGACCTACCGCGGCCAATTCAAGGACGACCAGTACGACGGCGCCGGCCAGCTCGAACTGGCCGACGGTAGCCGTTACCAGGGCCTGTTCGCCCGGGGCAAGCCCAATGGCGCGGGCGTGCGCAGCGACGCCAGCGACAACCAGTTCAGCGGCCACTTCATCGATGGCCAACTGCAAGGCGCCGGCACCTACGACAGCGCCGACGGCGAGCAGTACATCGGCGAATTCAAGGACAACCGTCTCGAGGGCCGCGGCCGCTACGAAAGCGCTGATGGCGACGTGTGGATCGGCGACTTCAAGGACGGCTCGCTGGTTGGCGAGGGTGAGCTGCTGGGCAGCGATGGCAGCCGCTACAAAGGCGGCTTTCGCGACTGGCGCTTCAGCGGCCTGGGCACCTTGCAACTGGCCGACGGCAGCCAGTACGCCGGCGGCTTTGCCGACGACGCCTACCATGGCCATGGTCGCCTGACCCATCCCGACGGCCGCGTCGAAGCAGGCACCTGGGTCAATGGCGTGCGGGTGCGCGACGAGCATGGCACGCTGCTGCCCGACCCCCTCGACCTGGCCCTGCTCAGCCAGGGCAAGCTGCTGGAGGATGCCCTGGCCAAGGTGCCACGCACGCTACCGCCGGTGCAGTTGTACAGCCTGGTGGTGGCCGGCGATGGCCAGCAGAGCGTGTTCCTGCGCGAAGCCGACTATGTCAGCAACATGCTCAAGGTGCGCTTCGGCGCCCATGGCCAGGTCACCCTGGTCAACCATCGCGACCACCTGGCCGACCGGCCCATGGCCACCCGCGAAAACATCACCCGCGCCGCGCGTACCCTGGCCGAGCGCAGCGGCCCGGAAGACTTGGTATTCATCTACCTGACCAGCCACGGCAGCCATGATCACCAACTGGTACTCGACCAGCCACGCCTGCAACTGGCCGACCTGTCCGCCGATGAACTGGCCAGCGCCCTGGCGCCGCTGAAAGATCGCGACAAGGTCGTGGTCATTTCCGCCTGCTACTCCGGGGGCTACATCGCCCCGCTCAAGGACCAACGCACCCTGATCATGACCGCCGCGCGCCCGGACCGAGTCTCGTTCGGCTGCTCGGAGGAGGCCGACTTCACCTATTTCGGCGATGCCCTGTTCGCCCAGGCGCTGAACCAGACCGACGATCTGAAACAAGCGTTTGAACTGGCGCGACAAAGCGTTGCCGAAAGAGAACGAAGGGAAGGCTTCGAAGCCTCGCAGCCGCAGCTCTGGGCGCCGCCTGCGGTAGTCAGCCACTGGCAGCGCCTGCGCCGACAACAGGCCAAGCAAGCCTTGCGCAATGAAGCCCAGCCAGCTTCGGGGGAACAGGCGAAAACACCTGGGGCCCACTAAGCTCAGTAGTAACGAGGGAGAGACATCATGTATTTGACGCCTCAGCATGTCCTGCTTGCCGGTGCCACGGGTCTGACGGGTGAACACCTGCTCGACCGCCTGCTCAACGAGCCCACCATCAGCCGCGTATTGGCACCGACCCGTCGGCCGCTGGCCGAGCACCCACACCTGGAAAATCCGGTGGGCGACCCGGCCGTGTTTCTCCCGCAACTGGCCGGCCGCGTCGATATCGCATTCTGCTGCCTGGGCACCACGCTCAAGCAGGCAGGGTCGGAAAACGCCTTCCGCGCGGTCGACCTGGACATGGTCGTGGCCTTCAGCAAACGCGCCCGGGAGATGGGTGCGCGACACCTGCTGGTGATCAGCGCGCTGGGCGCCGATGCGAAGTCGTCGATCTTCTACAACCGGGTCAAGGGCGAAATGGAAGAAGCGCTCAGGCAGCAGGACTGGCCGCAGTTGACCATCGTGCGGCCTTCGCTGCTGTTGGGCGAGCGTATCGAGCCACGCCTGGGCGAGCGCCTGGCGGCGCCGTTCTCGCGACTGATACCGGGCAAGTACCGTGGCATCGAGGCCTGTACCCTGGCCCGGGCGCTTTGGCGCCTGGCACTGGAAGAGGAAGACGGAATCCGCGTGGTCGAGTCGGATGAATTGCGCAAGCTGGGCAAAAAGTAGCGCAGCAGTACCGGTCTCATCGCGGGGCAAGCCCGCTCCCTCCTAGCTTGGCAATCAAGACGTGGGAGCGGGCTTGCCCCGCGATTGCTTTGCTACAGGCCGCCTGTGGCGTTGAAGCCCACTCCCGCCGCCGTCAACAACGACAACGGCAGCAGCACGGTATCGAGCAACGCGCTGCCCGGCAGGTCCAGCCCTGGATAAGCCGGCGCAGTAGCGCCGAAGCGATCCTCCGGGCAGCACCCGCCATTCATCACATACAGGTCAAGCCGGGTCCCGGCATACACCACCGGCGCCCCCGGCTTGTTGCCATCCAACGTGCGCACCGTGGCGCAGCCGCCGAGGTGGGCCAACAGCAACAGCCCTGCCAGGGTGCGCTTCAATCATCGACCCCATAGTGATGCTCGCCCCAGCGCGGCAACATATCCTGGGGGATATTCAACAAGTTGAGAATCCGCGCCACGACAAAATCGACCAGGTCGTCGATGCTCTGCGGCTGGTGATAGAACCCCGGCGCCGCCGGCAGGATCACCGCGCCCATCTGCGACAGCTTGAGCATGTTCTCCAGGTGGATGGTCGAGAATGGTGCCTCGCGCGGAACCAGGATCAACTGACGACGCTCCTTGAGGGTCACGTCAGCCGCCCGCTCGATCAGGTTGTTGCAGGCCCCGGTGGCAATCGCCGACAGGGTACCGGTGGAACACGGCACCACCACCATCGCCGCCGGCGCGCCGGAGCCCGAGGCCACCGGCGACATCCAGTCTTCCTTGCCATACACGCGGATCTGCCCGTCGGCCGCGCCGGTGTACTCGGTCAGGAACGCCTGCATGGCCTGGGGCTTGGCTGGCAACACAACGTCGGTCTCTGTAGCCATCACCAGTTGCGCGGCCTTGGAGATGAGAAAGTGCACCTCGCGCTCCTCGCGCACCAGGCAATCGAGCAAGCGCAGGCCATACTGCGCCCCGGAGGCGCCGGTCATGGCCAGGGTGATGCGCTCGGGCCCGCTCACTTCAGGGCCTCGGCCAACTTGCCGTGCAGGCCGCCGAAGCCGCCGTTGCTCATGATCACCACATGGGTGCCGGGGCGGGCCTGGCCCTTGATGCGCTCGATGATCGCCTCGAGGCTGTCGGCGACCACACTCGGCACCTTGCACTGAGCCGCGGTGCCGGCCAGGTCCCAGCCCAGGTTGGGCGGTGCGTACCAGATCACCTGGTCGGCGTCGTTGACGCTCTCCGGCAGGCCGTCGCGGTGGGCGCCAAGTTTCATGGAGTTGGAGCGCGGCTCGATTACCGCGATCACCGGCGCCTCGCCAACGCGCTTGCGCAGGCCGTCGAGGGTGGTGGCGATGGCAGTCGGGTGGTGGGCGAAATCATCGTAGATGGTCACGCCCTGCACCTCGGCGACCTTCTCCATGCGCCGCTTGACGCTCTTGAACGCGCTCAGGCCTTCGACCGCCATGGCCGGCGCCACGCCGACATGGCGGGCGGCGGCCAGAGTGGCCAGGGCATTGGCGACGTTATGCTGGCCGGTCAGGGCCCAGTCCACCACGCCCTGGGCCTGGCCCTCGAACAGCACTTCGAAGCGCGAACCGTCGGCACTGAGCAGGCGCGCCTGCCATTGGCCACCCACGCCGGTGGTCTGCACCGGGGTCCAGCAACCCATGCCGATCACCCGCTCCAACGCCTGTTCGGCGGTCGGGTGAATCACCAGGCCTTCGCTGGGGATAGTCCTTACCAGGTGGTGGAACTGCCGCTCGATGGCCGCCAGATCGGGGAAAATGTCTGCGTGATCGAACTCCAGGTTGTTGAGGATCGCGGTGCGCGGGTGGTAGTGCACGAACTTCGAGCGCTTGTCGAAGAAGGCGCTGTCGTATTCGTCGGCCTCGACCACGAAGAATGGCGTGCCGCCCAGACGCGCCGACACCGAGAAGTTCTGCGGCACGCCGCCGATCAGGAAGCCCGGGCTCATGCCAGCGTGCTCCAGTACCCAGGCCAACATGCTGCTGGTGGTGGTCTTGCCGTGGGTTCCGGCCACGGCCAGGACCCAACGGCCCTGCAGCACATGGTCGGCCAGCCACTGCGGGCCGGAGACATAGGGCAGGCCCTTGTTCAGCACGTACTCCACCGCCGGGTTGCCCCGCGACATGGCGTTGCCGATCACCACCAGGTCGGGTGCCGGCTCCAGCTGGACCGGGTCGTAGCCCTGGGTCAGTTCGATGCCCTGGGCTTGGAGCTGCGTGCTCATCGGCGGGTAGACGTTGGCGTCCGAACCAGTGACGCGGTGGCCCAGCTCCTTGGCCAGCACCGCCAGCGAACCCATGAAAGTGCCGCAAATACCGAGAATATGAATGTGCATGATCGACCTCGCAAAACGTCGAGGCAGGGTAGCCCAGGGCGCGGGAAATCGCACCCGGTGTTTTGCTCAGGCGCCCCTGGCGATGCCGTGCTTGCGCAGTTTTCGATACAAGGTATTGCGGCTGATGCCCAGGTGCTCGGCGACACGCGTGAGGTGCCAGTGTTTTGCCTCCAGTACGTCCATGAGCGCCTGATGCTCGGCGTGTAGGAGCGGCCTTGTGTCGCGAAAGGGCTGAGCGTCACCGGTGAGATCCTGGGGCCGCCGCGCGGCCCTTTCGCGACACAAGGCCGCTCCTACAGGGCCCGCGTCGCTTCGAATGATTGCGGGGAGATCCGAGAGCGCTATAAGGGCGTCTTCGCACAGCGCCACCAGGGTCCGCAATACATTGCGCATCTGCCGCACGTTCCCAGGCCAAGCGAAGTCCAACAGCGCCTGGCGCGCCTCTGCCGCCAGCTGAACACGCTGCCCTTGTGCCTCCTGGCGTAACAGGAAGTCCAGCAACGCCGCCTTGTCACTGCGCTCGCGCACCGCCGGCAACGCCACTTCCAGGCCATTGAGGCGGTAATACAGGTCCTCGCGGAAACTGCCCTGCTCCACCCGTTCCAGCAAGTCGCGGTGGGTGGCACTGATGATGCGCACATCCACGGCCTGGGGTTCGCCGCCGATCGGTACCACCTGACGCTCTTCCAGCACGCGCAGCAGGCGGGTCTGCAAGGCCAGCGGCATGTCGCCGATCTCGTCCAGCAACAAGGTGCCGCCGTCAGCCTGCAACAGCTTGCCGCGCATGCCTTCCTTGCGTGAGCCGGTGAAGCTGCCGCCGCGATAACCGAACAGCTCGCTCTCGATCAGGCTCTCGGGAATCGAGGCGCAATTGATCGCCACGAACGGCTTGTGCCGACGGGCACCGGCCTGGTGTACCGCCTGGGCAAAGGCCTCCTTGCCACAGCCGGTCTCGCCGCGCAGCAACAGCGGCACGTCGCGCTCGAACACCCGCACGGCGCGGCGAAAATCCTCCTGCAAGGCCGGATCGAGCAGGCAGATCACCGGCTCGACCACAGGCCGCGCCTGGGGCAAGGCCGCTGGCACCGACCACACCGGTGCACGGGCCTGCCCCCGCAGACTGGCGAACACCTGGCGACCGTCGCGGGTATGCAGCGGCCAAGCGCTGCTGCCCTGGGGAGTGGCACGGCTGAACAGTTCGTCGTGGCTGCAGGCAAAGAACCGCTCCAGCGGCTTGCCCAGCACGCCGCCGCGAATGCTGCCCAGCAGGTTCAAGGCGCTTTGATTGGCGGCGCAGATCCGCCCGTCGCCGTCGAAGGCCAGCAAGCCCTCGCTGAACAGGCCCACCGACTCGGCCTGCAAGTGGAAGCGCAACAGCCACTGCTGCTCGAAATGGCGCAGGAAATAACAGCTTTCGATCATCTTTGCCGAGAGGTTGACCAGTGCCATGGTATGGAACTGGCTCTGGCGCGAGACATCAGGCCGCGCCGAGGACACATCGAGCACCGCGAGCAATTCGCCGTGTGGATCGAACACCGGGCTGGCCGAGCAGGTCAGGCCGGTGTGCCGGCCACGGAAGTGCTCATCCTGGTGAATGGTCAGGGCCTGGCGCTCGACCAGGCAGGTGCCGATGCCGTTGGTGCCCTCGCGGGCCTCGCTCCAGTCGGCGCCCAGCCATAGCCCGGCGCGCTCGAAGATGCGCCGCTCATTGGGCGCGGTGACGCAATTGAGGATCACCCCGCGGGCATCGGTCAGCAACACCGCATGCCCAGTGCCGGACAACTGCTGGTGCAGGCTGTTCATCTCGGTGTCGGCGATCTGCAGCACCTGGTGCAGGCGTTCGCGGCTCTCCAGCAGGCGGCCGTGCTCGAGCACCACTGGCGCCTGGGCCCGTGCCGGGTCGAGGTGGTAATCCTCCAGGCAGCGCAGCCAGGAGCGGGCGATGGACGGGTCACTGCCCGGCCCGCTGGGCTGGCCGTGGGCCACCGTGAGCACTTGCTGGGCATGGCGGCTGAACGGGTTGCTCTGCATTTTTGTTGTTCTCCGCAGGTAGAGCGTCCCGCCAGCATCCTCCAGCGGCGAATGCTTTGCAATGGCGCGCTGACCCTTGAGTCATGCCTGTGCCATAACCGGTACAAAGTGTCACCCAGACCGTGTCAACTGAGGTACAAGACCCTCCACACCGCATCTACGGATTAACCCAAGTCATTGATTCACAAGGGCCTCAGAGCACTGGCCCGACCTTTGCTCTACGCTTGGAAACTCCGCAACAATCACAACGACCAGGAGATACCCCATGCGTTACGCACATCCCGGCACCGACGGCGCGAAGGTTTCCTTCAAGAGCCGCTACGGCAACTACATCGGTGGTGAGTTTGTAGCTCCGGTGAAAGGGCAATATTTCGAGAACACCTCTCCGGTTAACGGCAAACTGATTGCCGAATTCCCCCGCTCCACTGCCGAGGACATCGACAAGGCCCTCGACGCCGCCCATGCCGCCGCCGACGCCTGGGGCCGCACCTCGGTGCAGGACCGCTCCAACGTGCTGCTGCGCATCGCCGATCGCATCGAGCAGAACCTCGAACTGCTGGCCATCACCGAAACCTGGGACAACGGCAAGCCGATCCGCGAGACCCTCAACGCCGACATCCCGCTGGCGGTCGATCATTTCCGCTACTTCGCCGGCTGCATCCGCGCCCAGGAAGGCGGCGCCGCCGAGATCAACGAAACCACCGTGGCCTACCACCTGCACGAACCGCTGGGCGTGGTCGGGCAGATCATCCCCTGGAACTTCCCGCTGCTGATGGCCGCCTGGAAACTCGCCCCGGCCCTGGCTGCCGGCAACTGCGTGGTGCTCAAGCCCGCCGAGCAGACCCCGCTGGGCATCACCGTACTGCTGGAGCTGATCGGCGACCTGCTGCCCAAGGGCGTGCTCAACGTGGTGCAGGGCTTCGGTCGCGAAGCCGGCGAGGCATTGGCCACCAGCAAGCGCATCGCCAAGATCGCCTTCACCGGCTCCACCCCGGTGGGCTCGCACATCATGAAGTGCGCCGCCGAGAACATCATCCCGTCCACCGTCGAGCTGGGCGGCAAGTCGCCCAACGTGTATTTCGAAGACATCATGCAGGCGGAGCCGGCGTTCATCGACAAGGCCGCCGAAGGCATGGTCCTGGCGTTCTTCAACCAGGGCGAAGTGTGCACCTGCCCTTCCCGCGCCCTGGTGCAAGAGTCGATCTACCCGCAGTTCATGGAAGTAGTGATGAAGAAGGTGCTGCAGATCAAGCGCGGCGACCCGCTGGACACCGACACCATGGTCGGCGCCCAGGCCTCGCAGCAGCAGTTCGAGAAGATCCAGTCCTACCTCAAGATCGCCCAGGAAGAGGGCGCCGAGCTGCTGACCGGCGGCAAGGTGGAGCAACTCGAAGGCGCGCTGGCCACCGGCTACTACATCCAGCCGACCCTGCTCAAGGGCAACAACAAGATGCGCGTGTTCCAGGAAGAGATCTTCGGCCCGGTGGTCAGCGTCACCACCTTCAAGGACGAAGCCGAGGCCCTGGCGATTGCCAACGACACCGAGTTCGGCCTGGGTGCCGGCGTGTGGACCCGCGACATCAACCGCGCCTATCGCATGGGCCGCGGCATCAAGGCCGGTCGCGTGTGGACCAACTGCTACCACCTGTACCCGGCGCATGCCGCGTTCGGTGGTTACAAGAAGTCCGGTGTCGGCCGGGAAACCCACAAGATGATGCTCGACCACTACCAGCAGACCAAGAACCTGCTGGTGAGCTACGACATCAATCCGCTGGGCTTCTTCTAAACAGGCCACTGGGGCTGCTGTGCAGCCCTTTGGCCGGCAAATCGGCGCCTACAGGTTTCACCTCTGCCTTGTAAGCCGGCTTGCCGGCCAAAGGGCCGTAAAGCGGCCCCAAAGGCCCTGGCTCGCTTCCTGCAACTAAAATCACCAAGCGCCGGCAGTCCCTCCGGCAACCTAAGAAAAACAACAGGTGAACACCATGCCAAGCGATCACACCGTCGGCGCGCCGGCGAGCTCCACCGTCGACTTCGAAAAAGTCGGCTCGGACTATTTCCAGCAACGTGAACTGAAAAAAGGCGCCGCCGGCTGGGTCCTGCTGGTGGGCCTGGGCGTTGCCTACGTGATTTCCGGCGACTATGCCGGCTGGAACTTCGGCCTGGCCCAGGGCGGCTGGGGCGGCATGTTCCTCGCCACCCTGCTGATGGCCACCATGTACCTGTGCATGTGCTTCTCGCTGGCCGAACTATCCTCGATGATCCCCACCGCCGGTGGCGGCTACGGCTTCGCCCGCAGCGCCTTCGGCCCCTGGGGCGGCTTTCTCACCGGCACCGCCATCCTCATCGAATACGCCATCGCCCCAGCGGCCATCGCCACCTTCATCGGCGCCTATTGCCAGTCGCTGTTCGGCATCGGCGGCTGGATGATCTACCTGGCGTTCTACGTGGTGTTCATCGGTATCCACATCTTTGGCGTGGGCGAGGCACTCAAGTTGATGTTCATCATCACCGCCATCGCCGCCCTGGCCCTGGCGGTGTTCCTGGTGGGCATGGTGCCCCACTTCGATGCAGCCAACCTGTTCGACATCGCCCAGACCGACGCCGCCGGCGCCAGCAGTTTCCTGCCGTTCGGCTATGTCGGCGTGTGGGCGGCGATCCCCTACGCGATCTGGTTCTTCCTTGCCGTCGAAGGCGTGCCGCTGGCCGCCGAAGAAACCAAGAACCCCAAGCGCGACCTGCCCCGCGGCCTGATCGGCGCGATGCTGGTACTGCTCGCCTTCGCCTTGTTGATCCTGGTGGTCGGCCCCGGCGGCGCCGGTTCCGAAGCCCTCAAGGCCTCGGGCAACCCGCTGGTCGAGGCACTGGCCAAGGCCTACGGCGGCTCCACCTGGATGGGCGGTTTCGTCAACCTGGTCGGCCTGGCCGGGCTGATCGCCAGCTTCTTCTCGATCATCTACGCCTATTCGCGGCAGATCTTCGCCTTGTCCCGCGCCGGCTACCTGCCACGCAAACTGTCCGAGACCAACAAGAGCAAGGCCCCGGTACTGGCCCTGGTGATCCCCGGGATCATCGGCTTCGCCCTGTCGCTGACCGGCCAGGGCGACCTGCTGATCCTGGTGGCGGTGTTCGGCGCCACGCTGTCCTACGTGCTGATGATGGCCGCGCACATCACCCTGCGCATTCGCCGGCCGAAGATGGAGCGCCCATACCGCACACCTGGCGGCATCTTCACCTCGGGCCTGGCCCTGGTGCTGGCCTGCATCGCCGTGGTCGCCGGGTTCCTGGTCGACCCACGGGTGGTGATTGGCGCCGCGGTGATCTATGCGGTATTAATTGCCTACTTTGCTTTCTATAGCCGCCACCACCTGGTGGCCGGGACGCCGGAAGAGGAATTCGCCGCGATCCAGAAGGCCGAAGAGGCCCTGCACTGATCGCCGACCTACGCCGCAGGCCAGCCCTGCGGCGCTTTGGAGATTCTGTATGGCAAGTTTCACCCACACCGTAGGCCACCAGGTCTACCGCTTCGACAGCCTCAAAGAGGTAATGGCCAAGGCCAGCCCGGCGCGCTCCGGCGACTACCTGGCCGGCGTCGCCGCCAGCAACGACGGCGAACGGGTGGCGGCGCAGATGGCCCTGGCCAACATCCCGCTCAAGCACTTCCTCGACGAGGCGCTGATCCCCTATGAAAGCGACGAAGTCACCCGGCTGATCATCGACAGCCACGACAAAGAGGCCTTCGCCGCGGTCAGCCACCTGACCGTTGGCGGCCTGCGCGACTGGCTGCTCGGCGAGCACGCCGACGAACACAGCCTGCGCGCCCTGGCCCCGGGCCTGACCCCGGAAATGGCCGCCGCGGTGTCGAAGATCATGCGCGTCCAGGACCTGGTGCTGGTGGCGCAGAAGATCCGCGTGGTCACCGCGTTCCGCGGCACCATGGGCCTGCGCGGGCGCTTGTCGACGCGCCTGCAACCCAACCACCCCACCGACGAGCCGGCCGGCATCGCCGCCAGCATCCTCGACGGCCTGCTGTACGGCAACGGCGACGCCATGATCGGCATCAACCCAGCCACCGACAGCATCGCCTCGATCTGCGCGCTGCTGGAGATGCTCGACGCGATCATCCAGCGCTACGACATCCCCACCCAGTCCTGCGTGCTGACCCACGTCACCACCTCGATCGAGGCGATCAACCGGGGCGTGCCGCTGGACCTGGTGTTCCAGTCCATCGCCGGCACCGAAGCGGCCAACGCCGGCTTCGGCATCAACCTCAACGTGCTGCAGGAGGGATACGAGGCAGGCCTATCACTCAAGCGCGGCACGGTCGGGCAGAACCTGATGTACTTCGAGACCGGCCAGGGCAGCGCCCTTTCGGCCAACGCCCACCACGGCGTCGACCAACAAACCTGCGAAACCCGCGCCTACGCCGTGGCCCGGCACTTCAAGCCGTTCCTGGTCAACACCGTGGTCGGTTTCATCGGCCCGGAGTACCTGTACAACGGCAAGCAGATCATCCGCGCGGGCCTTGAGGACCACTTCTGCGGCAAGCTGCTGGGCGTGCCGATGGGCTGCGACATCTGCTACACCAACCACGCCGAAGCCGACCAGGACGACATGGACACCCTGCTGACCCTACTGGGGGTGGCCGGGATCAACTTCATCATGGGCATCCCCGGCTCCGACGACATCATGCTCAACTACCAGACCACCTCGTTCCACGACGCGCTTTACGCGCGCCAGACCCTTGGCCTGAAGCCCGGGCCGGAATTCGAGGCCTGGCTTGCGCGCACCGGCATCTTCACCCAGGCCGATGGCCGCATCCGCTTCGGCGACAACCTGCCGCCGGCCTTCCGCCAGGCTTTGCGGCAACTGGCCTAGAGGTGACCATGGCACAGCACACCCCGACCCCGGACAACCCCTGGCTGGCCTTGCGCAACCTGACCCCCGCGCGCATAGCCCTGGGCCGCACCGGCATCAGCCTGCCCACCGGCGCCCAACTGGACTTCCAGTACGCCCACGCCCAGGCCCGCGATGCCGTGCACCTGCCCTTCGACCATGCCGGCCTGCGCCAGCAGCTCAGCGACCGCGGGCGCGACAGCCTGCTGCTGCACAGCGCCGCCAGCGACCGCCACCAGTACCTGCAACGCCCGGACCTGGGCCGGCGCCTGCACGAGGAGTCGGCCCAGTGCCTGCGCGAACACGCCCAGGCCAACCCCGGCGGGGTCGACCTGGCGATCGTCGTCGCCGATGGCCTTTCGGCGCTGGCCGTGCACCGTCACACCCTGCCGTTTCTGACCCGCTTCGAGGAGCAGGCCGCCGCCGACGGCTGGACCAGCGCCCCGGTGGTGCTGGTGGAGCAAGGCCGGGTGGCGGTGGCCGACGAGGTAGGCGAACTGCTCGGCGCGCGCATGACCGTGATGCTGATCGGCGAACGCCCCGGGCTCAGCTCACCGGACAGCCTCGGCCTGTACTTCACCTACGCGCCCAAGGTCGGCCTGACCGACGCCTACCGCAACTGCATCTCCAACGTGCGCCTCGAGGGCCTGAGCTACGGCATGGCCGCGCATCGCTTGCTGTACCTGATGCGCGAAGCCTGTCGGCGCCAGCTGTCCGGGGTGAATTTGAAGGACGAAGCCGAGGTCCATAGCATCGACAGCGAAGGCTCTCTTGGCAGAACCGGAAACTTCCTACTCGGCGAGGAGTAAAAAACATGTCACGGAAGGCGGATTGCGCTTCTAGCCTGCTTTAGGCAGCATGCCAGAGGACGCTGCTGGCAATCCGCCGTATCCCCAATGGACTCAGAGGCCCGCCCATGCGCATCATCCAGGCAACCTTGGACCACCTTGACCTGCTCACCCCACTGTTCGTGAAATACCGCGAGTTCTATGGGCAACTGCCTTACCCGGACAGTTCGCGAGCCTTCCTCGAGAAACGCCTCAAGCGCAAGGAATCGATCATCTACCTGGCCCTGCCGGATGATGGCGATGACCGCCTGATGGGCTTCTGCCAGCTCTACCCGAGCTTCTCGTCGCTGTCGCTCAAGCGTGTGTGGATCCTCAACGACATCTATGTGGCCGAAGACTCCCGGCGCATGCTGGTGGCCGACCACCTGATGCGCGAAGCCAAGAAGATGGCCAAGGAATCCAACGCCGTGCGCATGCGCGTATCCACCAGCAGCGACAACGAGGTGGCGCGCAAGACCTATGAGTCCATGGGCTTTCGCAAGGACACCGAGTTCGAGAACTACATCCTGCCGATCAGCCAGGAGTGATGCCAGGCAGCTCTCTGTAGGAGCGGCCTTGTGTCGCGAAGGGCCGCACAGCGGCCCCGACATCTTTGCATGATGTCGAAATGCTGGAGGCAACCGAGCGCCCCATCGCGACACAAGGCCGCTCCCACACCGAGACGTCCCCTCTGAAAGCCCAATTACCCTGTCGTAACCCGCCGCTACAAACTGTCCAGGCATCTTCGTCACTTCGCCGTATAATCCTTGCTCCTGTCATGTGCGAATAATTACCCCTTGCCGGTAAATCTTCCTTAGCCCATGGCGCTGTCCGTCATTGCGCGCCCGTAGACGCGGGTCAAGAACACAGGTGCTGTACATGGATTTCAACCCGCTGGACCTTATCCTGCATCTCGATGCCTACCTCGACCTGCTGGTCAACAACTACGGTCCGTGGATCTACGCCATCCTCTTCGCCGTGATCTTCTGCGAAACCGGCCTGGTGGTCATGCCGTTCCTGCCGGGTGACTCGCTGCTGTTCATCGCTGGCGCCGTGGCCGCCGGTGGTGGGATGGACCCGGGGCTGCTGGCCGGCCTGCTGATGGTCGCCGCCATTCTCGGCGACAGCACCAATTACGTGATCGGACGCACTGCGGGCGAACGCCTGTTCCGCAACCCCAACTCGAAGATTTTCCGCAAGGATTACCTGCAGCGCACTCACGAGTTCTACGAACGCCACGGCGGCAAGACCGTCACACTGGCGCGCTTCCTGCCGATCCTGCGCACCTTCGCGCCGTTCGTCGCCGGCATCGCGCACATGCACTACCCACGCTTTCTCGCCTTCAGCGTGGCCGGCTCGCTGCTGTGGGTCGGTGGCCTGGTGACCCTGGGCTACTTCTTCGGCAATGTGCCGTTCATCAAGCAACACCTGTCGCTGATGGTGGTGGGCATCATCCTGCTGTCGCTGGTGCCGATGATTCTCGGCCTGTTGCGCGGCCGTTTCGGCCGCGCGGCCAAAGCCCACTGACCTCGGCATGTGGTCGTTCAGCGCCTGGCGCCGCCGGCGCACCCTGGCCCGCTACCCGGTTGACGCGGCCCTGTGGCAGGTGATCCGCGATCGCCTGCCCCTGCTCGACGGCATCAGCGCCGAGGAAGACCGCTGGCTGCGTGAAGCCAGCGTGCTGTTCCTGCACGACAAGCACCTGACCACCCTGCCCGGGGTCGAGCTGGACGACGAACAGCGCCTGTTCCTCGCCGCCCAGGCCCAGTTGCCGCTGCTGCACCTGGGCGCGCTCAACTGGTACCAGGGCTTTCATGAGCTGATCCTCTACCCCGACGATTTCCTCAGCCCCCAGCGCCACCGCGACGCCAGCGGCGTGGAACACGTGTGGGATGCCGAGCACAGCGGTGAAGCCTGGCAACAAGGCCCGGTGATCCTGGCCTGGCCTGGGGTGCTGGCCAGCGGTGGTTGGGAAGCCTACAACCTGGTGATCCACGAACTGGCACACAAGCTCGACATGCTCAACGGCGACGCCAACGGCCTGCCGCCGCTGCACAGCGGCATGCGTGTCGAGGATTGGGCCAGCGCCATGCAGCAGGCCTACGACGACCTGAACCGCCAACTCGATGCCGACCCCGACGCCGAAACGGCCATCGACCCCTACGCCGCGGAAAATCCGGCGGAGTTCTTCGCGGTTACCAGCGAATACTTCTTCAGCGGCCCCGACCTGCTAAAGCAGGCCTACCCCAAGGTGTACCAGCAACTGGCATTGTTCTACCGCCAGGACCCGCTGGCCCGTCTGAGCCGCCTGCAGGCCGAGCATCCGGATTACCGTCAAAGCCACGCCTGAAGCGCCCGCACATCAGGCCGAGCGTGGCATGCCGCGTGGGAATGTGCCTATAATCGCCGCCACTTTTTTGATCAAACACGGGGGCATTGCCCAATGAGCTACAGCAAGATTCCGGCTGGCAAAGACCTGCCGAACGACATCTACGTCGCTATCGAGATCCCGGCCAACCACGCGCCGATCAAATACGAGATCGACAAGGACAGCGACACCCTGTTCGTCGACCGCTTCATGGCCACCCCGATGTTCTACCCGGCCAACTACGGCTTCATCCCCAACACCCTGGCCGACGATGGTGATCCGCTGGACGTGCTGGTCGTGACCCCGTACCCGGTCGCTCCAGGCTCGGTCATCCGCGCCCGTCCGGTTGGCGTGCTGAACATGACCGACGACGGCGGCGGCGACGCCAAGGTCATCGCCGTTCCTCACGACAAGCTGTCGCAGCTGTATGTCGACGTGAAGGAATACACCGACCTGCCTGCCCTGCTGATCCAGCAGATCGAGCACTTCTTCGCGAACTACAAGGATCTCGAGAAGGGCAAGTGGGTCAAGATCGAAGGCTGGGAAGGCGCCGACGCCGCCCGCGCCGCGATCACCAAGTCGGTCGCGGCCTACAAGGGCTGATACCAGACACCAAAAAACCCCGCTTCGGCGGGGTTTTTTATGGAAACAGGAAAAGAAGCGAGCGCGCGCCTCAGCACCAGGCACCTACAGCAAGAACTTTTCCCACGCACTCCTTAGCCCACCACCCACAAAAAACACTGTTGCCTACAAGACGTATCTACATCCTGTTGATACCCACACAAATCACGGGCCGATAGACTCGCCCAATGAACACTTCCGGTGACCGCCTCAAAGCCCTCCTGCTGGAGTGCAACCTGACCCCTTCGGATTTCGCTGCCCAACGCAACGTTACGCCCCAGCATGTCAACAACTGGTTCAAGCGCGGGGTTCCCCTGTCACGCCTGGACGAGCTCGCCGATCTGTTCTGCGTGAACAGGCGTTGGCTGCGCAGCGGCGAGGGCTCGAAGCACCCTGCCCCCCTAGCCGCCGTTCTCCCCCCCGTGCCTTCCGGCGACTCGCTATCGCCCTTGCTGGCGCAAGACACGGAGCACGTCAGCCTGCCGTTCCACCGCATCCAGAACAACACGCTACAAGCGCTGCCCGGGCATTGCCAGGCCATCCCGCGCCGGGCCATGGACGCCTTGCAGGTTCCCCTCCAGGCCGCAATCTGCATGAGCATGCCGGCCAACAACATGGCGCCGTTGCTCCCTCGGGGTAGCCTGTTGGCCATCGACCGTAGCGTCACCCACGTGGTCGACGGCGAGTGCTATGCCTTGCTGCACAATGGCAGGTTACGGGTGCATTACCTCAGCCTGGGCCACAATGGCACCCTGTGCCTGCATAGTCATGACCGACTCAATCATCCCAATGAACGCTACACCACTTACCAGCGCCGAGTTCAGGGCCTGGACATCCTCGGCTGGGTGTTCTGGTGGTCATGCCTGCGTATGGCGCGTCCAGGCTGAAGCAACTCGCACCATTTTTTGCTGGGCATCGCCAACTGGCCCTAGTATGCTACCCCGCACATACCGCCCAAGCGGATGCAAGCCGCATCCCAGAGGGCCTGGCAACGTCCGACACAGCCGTTAGCCATCTTTTCCAGGCCATGTTGCCAACCGTTTAAGGCGATTGCGGTTTATCAAAAATAAACCAAGACCGTCCCCAAGAAGCCGGCCACAAGCCGGCTTTTTAATTCCCGCCACTACGTTGCATTGCGCTCAATAATGCTGCGCCAGCGCCATGTCTTTACGTGTACCACTATGCAAGTCCCGTGCAGTCGGGCAGTGCAGGTGCAACAGGTGGTCGGAGAATCCGCGTTGCAACAACCAATACCACTGCCTGTTCCCGCCCAACGCAAGCCCGGTGTCAACGAAACCGGCCCGGTGTAGCACGGGAACAACGCTGGCCAGGTTGGCATCGATCAATAGCCGCAGGTGCATCACACGACGGGTCGACAGGCGTATGATCTCGAGGGCATCGGCCCCCGTAGGATGGTCGAGGATGAGGTCCAGGCGATTATCCTGGATGGAGATCCTCGCGGGCTCCTCAGAATGACGGCTTCGGCATGGAGCAACCGTACCGAAGCGCTCGAGCAACGCACAGAGCCACTCAGGCTGGTCACCATCGGCATACAAGAGCGGTATGGGCTGGGGCTGCAACGGCAGCACCCCGAGAATGGCGCTTTCCCGGGAGCGCGGGCACAACCCCGACGCAACGTAGTCGAGTAGCAGCCCGGTCACCTGAAAGCCCAGCGACATGCCCAACCGTTGTGTCCATAAATGGCTGGCTACCATCTTGATCGTCAGTACCGACATGCCCTGGCGCCGGGCGTGGTCACACAGGTAGCGACTCATTCGGCCCGCGATGCCCCGCCCCCTGAACTGTGGATCGACCACGATCATCGCCAACTCGGCGCAACTGGCATCCTCGGGTGAACGCCACAACAGGGCATGTCCGACAAGACGCTCCTCGTGCAGCGCTACCACGGACTGCCATTGCTGGGTACGGTTGTAGTGGCGAATGACCGACGGCAAGTAGATCTGCGGGTAGAAGTATCGTTCCTCGTAAACCCGGGTGAACAACCCACTGATCGGCTTCGCATCCCGGGCCTCGAACCCCCGCACGACGATCATGATCGCGACCGTCCAGCAGGGGCACGGTAATTGCGCCGGTCAACGACTCGCTGCAGTTTTCCAGTACGTTGATGGGTCTGCAGTTCCGCTGGTTGGCACCAATCGACAGCGATATCCAGGGCACCTTGCGCGATCAAATCCGCCACTGCCGGATCCTTGCCAATGATCGCTTGTAGCAACTCGCTGGCCGCCGCCGGGTCACGCGCATGAGCGACCCTGAGCACGATATCGTCGACACCGTTTTCCTGATCGAGGATCAGCTGCCACCGGCAATTGCCCAGGCGTGCCTGGATGGTCACCGCCAGCTCATCCGGGAACAAGGTGGCATAGCCTACCCGTAGCCGATTACCCAAGCTGCTGCGGCCCATCAACCTGAACTTCCGCCCCGGAGTCCCGGGTGCCTCCGTCCACTCGGCCAGGTCGCCAACTGGGTAGCGTATGATCGGCATCAACCTGCGCGTCAGGTTGGTCACCACCAACAGACCCGGGCGATGCTGCTCGATGACCGGCGCCCCGGAATCCTCGTCGAGGATCTCGACGATGGTTTCGGGCTCGAAGGCTCGATGCTCTCCAGGCTGGCAATCCGGTGCGCTGGCGCCGATCAGGCCAGCATCCACGCTGGCACAGCCGATCGAGACCACCCGCGCATTGGGAAATATTGCCTTGAACAGCTGAAGCTGCTCGACGAAGACACTTTCGCCGCCATACAGCACCGTCTTGATTTGCGGCAATTGCACGCCCTGCTGCTCAAGCACCGCCGCGTACTGCAACAGTTTTCCCGGAACCCCGGCCAGTACATTGATGTGGTGTTGCTCAAGTTGCACGGTCAACGCCTGTGAGTCGACCGTACCGGTAAAGGGAAACACGCACAGAGGCACCGGCACATGCCCCAACGCGCCCTGGATGAACAAGAAGCTGGCATAAAGATCGCCGGCGAAAAACAGGTTGGCCACCCGATCCCCCGGTTCGAACCAACCACCAAGGCTCTGCCCGAAGGTGCTGACAAACTGCTGCCACTCGGCCTGCGTGAACAGCGAATACTTGGCGCCGCCGGTCGTCCCTCCGGTTTTGTAGACGATCGCATCGGTGACCGGACCGGTCAAAACCGACCAATCCTCCAGGAAGGTCGCCGTTGCCCAATAGTGGCGAAGATCGACCAGGGGCAGGTCGGCGAGTGTCCATCCTGTTTGCGGGACGTCTCGCCAGAGGCGGGCGTAGTAAGGTGAATGCGCACGGACATGGTCAACCAGCCGTGTTAACTCCAGGGGAGCGTAGCAATGATGATGCATGCTTAACATCCTTCTGCGTGCCTGTGGCTAGCGGCGCTTGTCGATGACCAGGGGGGTCTTGCCCGATTGCGAATGGCGCTCGAATTGACCTTGGGCCAGCTGATACACCTCAAGCTCCAACAATCCCAGCTCCAATGCTTTGTGCAGCTCGGTGTCGGCGCAAAGCTTGGCCCTGACCGCCTCGGGCCGCGCGTCGACGTACATACGAATGCGTTCCAGACCGTTGCTGAGGTTGTGCTCCAGATGCAACTGCATCGGTGCCTCGGCCAAGGTGGCCAACTGTTGCGGCTGGAGGAACAAGGATCCGATACGCACCAACCCGCCATGACGTCCTAACAATTCAAACCTTGGCTGTGGCGAGCCACAGGCGCAGGGAGCGTCAACCCAGCGCCCGGTATCGCCAATCTCATAGCGAATCACGCGCTGTCCCTCGCGGGCCTTGGAGGTGATCAACAAACGTCCAACCTGCCCCTGGGCAACCGGTTCATCGCACTCAAGGGCCACGATCTCCATGCACTGGATATCGCTCATCAGATGGAACACGCCATCAGGGCTGGCGGCGCACGCGTGCCCCAGCGGCCCGGCATCGACAGAGCCGTAGAGCACCGAGCGAATGCTCTGTACACCAAAACTCTGCAGATAGGCACGCTGAGGCTCGCCAATATGCTCGCCACCCAGCAGTATCTTGCGAATACCACCATAGGCCCGCAGGGTAGGCGCCTCACGGTAGAACAACTGATGCACGGTGGTCGGCATGCCGACCAGTGTGTCGATACCCTGACTGACGATGAAACGCGCGATTTCGCTGTAGTCATCACTTTGCGGACCAGCCATGGGGTATTGCCTGGCACCCAGCTTGTCGAGGACCGTGAAGAAACTGAGCAACCCCCCGTAGAGGTTGCCGCCATACATCAGGTTCAGCACGCTGTCCTTGGCCGGATCCAAGCCAGCAGCGAACAGGCCGTCAGCCGCAGCTTGCATTTGTCGATGGAAGTCACGGTAGGAATAGCCCACAAGCTTGGGCGTGCCGGTGGTCCCCCCGGAGCGGAAAAACAATTGGGCGCTGTCGGTGCTCGCCCCCTGCACAAACGCGTTTCTATCCATGACCGGCGACTGGCTCAGACCCGCCGGCTGTCCACCTGGTGGATCGAGGCTCGCCCGCCCAGGCAGACAGCCTTCTTCCAGGCTCACGCCGACCCGCCGGGACAGCATGCTCAGGGCGTAGACCCCATCGTGAGGTTCGCCGCCGTAGCCGCCATGCATCTGTTGCACGGATGTCACTCGATCGACACCGGCAACCAGCAGCAACTGGCTCAGCGGCGCTACCTCCGCTGCGCCGCAGACCAATCCACAGGTTTGCAGACGCGTACGCCAAGGGCGCAAGGTCTCAACCACGACATCGCGCGGCAGTGGTCGCAACAGTAGGGTACGGAACAACGGCGAGGGCTCGATGGCCATCCTGTGTTCAAGAATGATTTGCCAGCCCTCGCCTCTCCAGATCTGCCCTGCGGTCTGGGCAAAGGCCTGGCCTAGTTCGGCCAAAGCCAGGGTGGTGGTGATCTGCGCGGCCTCCTGCAAGTTGGGGCGCAAGGCAGGCCAGCGGCCCTGGCGCCGTTGCAGCGTCGCGGCCAACTGCTCGCCGATGGCATGCAGGGTGGCCGGGTCCTCGCTATCGACGAACACCACTTGTGGGCTGGAACAGGCCTGTTGATCCAGGCGGCAAACCTCATCGACCAGGGCCTCCAGCGCCGCGCTGTCCAAGGCGTCCGGCACCAGCCAGGCAAAGCTGATCTTGTGCCCCCAGGGTATCCAGCGGCAACCGTCGGGGAGTTGATCGCGTATGGCCTTCAGCGTCTCGCTCGAGCCCCATGCCGACACGCCATCGGCATGCGCCATCAAGCGCGGTAGCTCGTCTTTGGCCACAGGCAGCACGGCGACATGCCGGGCAAGCTCGCCCGACTCGTCACAAGCGAGGAATGCCTGTAGCAGCCGGGTATTCAAACCCCGTTCGCGCTCGCTTGGCCGTAACCAGTTGATATTGCCCACCAGCAGGCTTTCGAGGATGGCAAAAAACGGCAGGAGCGGTGCATTGGCCGGGGTAATGTGCAGAACGACGCCCAATGGCCGCCAGCTCTCGAAGCGAGCGCTCCGGTAGTCGATACGCCGCAGGGAAAAGGGCTGGTTCCCGAGTTCACCCTGCAACTTGCCACGTAACGCGCCAGGCTGACAGAACGCGCGAACTTCAGCACGGGCGGCGCTATCGAGTTCGGTCAGAAAATCGTCGGCCAGCAGTTTCCCCGCGAAGCGCTCGGCGCAGGCCATTACGACCTCTACGTTACAAGGCTGGCGTAGCGTGCCAGCCAACCCATCGGTCAGCTGTTGCAGTGCCTGGTCCAAGCTCAGCTCGGCGCGGTGTTGTCCGTGAATGAGGTACATATCAGGCGTCCTTTATCAGTTCGGAAGCGGCCATTGCGCAACTGCGGCTTTTGCCCGTGCCCGCCCGTCCGAGAATCTCGAACCAGTCGGTGGCAAGGCCGCATCCGCACTCGCTGGCGCGATGCAGCACGGCCAGGTCGCTCATCACGATGCTGTGGGCCGGGCTCGAGGTGATGTAGGGAGAAACGAACTGGAGCAGCCCCGGCAGCCCATGCTCCTGCAAGGCAAAGCTGCGCGGGTCGCGGGTGAACGCCCTGGCATAGGTCGGGACATGCAGATGGTGGTGTGCGCACTCGACATACGGCACGCAATGTTCGACAGCGCCATAACCGTCCCGGCAACGTGGCAGGGGGATGCCGAGCTGCTCGGCCACGCGGGCATACAGCCGCGCCTTGGGCACTTGCTGGTCGGCATGGGTTTTCCAGCCACCGCCAAACAGCACCAGCGAGCGCGTGTCGAACGACAACGCAGGCAACTTCATTTCACGCATGCGCTCGAGCACGAACCACATGAATGCCGGAAAGCCCAGAATACGCAGCGGCGCGCCGTCCTCGGCAAAACGTTGCAGCGCGCTGATCACGCCAAAGGGGTCGAACTCTGTGCCCCTGCCGTTGTGGCGCAGGGCATGGAACGACTGTTTGACTGGTGCGTACTTGCACAGGAAATTATCGGTAAAAGCCGTTCCGAGCGTGCGATGCTCGCTGGGCTCATACCCCAAGAGCAGGTAGTTGCAGGGCGTCTGCGGCGTATCCCAGCCGTAACGCTGGAATATCCTGTCGACCATGCCCTGGGCAGCCCCCATGCTGCGCGCATCGTAGCGCATCCGGCTTTTTTGCCCTGTGGTCCCCGAAGACGTCAGCTCCAGGGCATCGCGCCCGGACTCGCTGAACAGCAGGCGCTTCTTCAGGTAGTTGGCGAATATCGGTGGCAACTGCCCCCAACTGTGCATATCCAGGGCGGCGGGATCGCAATGCTGCTGACGTAGCCAGTTCGCATAGCCCGGCGTGTGTTGCTGGTGAAAGGCAGTAATTTCGCGCATCGCCGCATCGAATAGATGGTCGGCGCGCGCATCGGCGCGATAGGGATCGGCAAGCGCGCAGAGTGCATCGACATGGATAAGCGTCATAGAGCACCTCGATTAGGTTCTGAACCTTGCGGAGGAAAACTCTATGCCGATGCACGTCGAAACTTGATAGGAAGAATCCCACACTCATACGGGTGCTTTCGTTCCCCCTCGTAGGGCATCAGGCAATCATGCAGCGCGCTGGCCCCGATGCCATTGCAGCCTCGGGGCCTGTCAGGGTTGTCGTCGCCCCACTAGCGTCAACCCCGTGTGGATTGCGCAACGCCGCACTAGAACCGCGTCTGCATCCCCACCCGCCAGGTGCGCCCCGGCGCGGGCATGAAGCTCTGAGCCAAGGGGTCCAGGTAGTAGCGATCAGTCAGGTTCTGCACCGATACATTCAGCTCGGTGTGTTCCAGCAGCTTGTAGCGGGCGAACAGATCGAACAACGCCACCGAGCGGTAATCGATCTGCGGGGTGGTGGCGCCGGTCTGCCAGGGCTTGTCCATCTGCGCGGTCGGGCCTGAGGTGTAGGTCATGCGCCCGCCAACGGTCAACGCCTCGTCGAAAAAGCGCAGGCCGCTGACGAGGTTGGCTGAGAAACGCGGTGGGTTCTGCGTGTTGGTGTACGAGCCCATGTAGCTGCCCGAGGTGCAGTCGGGGGTGTCCTGGGTACGCTGGTAACTATTGGCGGTGCTGCGCAGCGTGCTGGCGAATGCCGCGTCGCAGGTTTCGGTTTTCAGGTAGTAGGTGGCCGACAGATCGGCGAACACCCGCCCGGCGTCATAGTGCGACTGCAACTCCAGGCCACGGGTGCTGAAGCTGTCGGTGTTGCTGAAGGTCATCTGCCCCCACCGGCCGGGGCTGGGGTCGTAGTAGCGGGTGATGTAGTGCTTGATCTGGTTGTCGAAGTACGCCAGCTTGATCGACGCCTCGTCACCCGTGCGCAACAGGTTGTCGCGCAAGGCGCTGACCCCGAACTCCCAACTGCGTGAACGCTCGGGCTTGAGGTGCTTGCCCGGAGTAACCTGCTGGGTGCCCTGGCTGGTTTCGAACAGCGATGGCAGGCGCAGGCCCTGGGTATAGGAGGCGTACACGAACGTGTCGGGCAGGAACTCGACATTGATGCCGAACGCCGGCGAGAAGCCAGCGCCGCTGCTCTTGCCCTGGGGCGTGTAGTCGTAGCCGGTGACCACACTGCTGGTGCTTTCCGGATGCACCGTCACGTTGGTCGCGCCAGCCTCGTTGAACGGCACGCCGTTGAACGGCTCGTTGCTGTTGGCGAAGACGATGCCATTGTTCAGGCGCGGGTCGGTGGCGTCGGTGTATTGCCCGTTCTGATCCGGGAACCAGGTCATGCTGCCCCAGTTTCCCGGGCTGCTGGCAGTGATCCAGCGCAGCTTGCGGTCCTCGCGCCGGGCCTCGGCAAGCACCGTGTTGTCCTTGGTCCGATAGTGGGCATAGCGCCCGCCGCCCCACAGGGTCACCTGCTCGATGGGCTGGTACTCCAGGTTGCCGTTGACACTGAACTCCTGGCGCGAAGCATCCCGCAGCATGCGGTTGGCGTTGATGTCGTGCTGGGTGGTCAGCACGCTTTTCTGCGGCTGCAAGTCTTCGAGCTGGAAGGCGCCGCCAAGGTCGAGCTTGAAGTCGCCGTGGGCGGTACTGAAGCGCGACACGTTGTTCAGGTCACCACCGATGCGTCGGTTGTCCTGCCGGGTCCAGCCGCGGTCGGTGCGAAACAGCTGCGACTTGGGCGCCATCCAGGCCGCGGTCAGGGTGCTGGTCTGGGTGTCGGTCAGCCACAGGGTGCTGGTCAGGTCCACCAGCGGGTTACCCTCGGGCAGGTAGTGATAGCGGGCGGTGTAGGCATCGAGCCGCACCTCGCTCGTGGGGTACTGGTAGATCCCGGCGGTTGCGTAGCGGAAGATATCCGACGGCATGATCTCGCCCATGTGGCCGTCGAAGCGACGGTAGCCCAGGTCCAGGGTGTGCGCGTCGGCCAGGCGCCAGGTGGTCTTGAACAGGTAGGAGTCGGTTTGCGACGAGGAGTTGAGCACCTCTTCACCGGCGTTGTAGGTGTTGGCCACGCTGGGTTGCTCATAGCCCCAACGGTCGTACAGGCGATAGCGCTCCTGGCCTTTCTTGCCAGAAAAATAATTGCCCTGGTTACGCTGCGCATAGGCGGCCACCAGGTCGAAGCGCTCGTTACTGTAGGCGAAGGCGGCACTGCCGGACCCGGCCTGCGAACCGAACAGGCCCGCGCGGCTGTCGCGCGGCACGGTGCTCAGGTCCTCGTCCTTGGAATGGCGGCTGCGGTGGGCCGGTTCGACACCGTTGTTCCACAGGTTGCCGGTCAGGCGCACGCCCACGCTGTTGCCATCCACCAGGATGTCGTCGACGCCCAGGGTCTTCATCTCCACCGAGCCGCCGATCGCCCCGGAACGGGTGCTGGGCCCCTTGTTCACGGTCACGCTGCTGAGCAGGTCAGGGTCGATATAGCTGCGCTGCTGGGTACCGCCATAGCCGCGGTAGACATCCACCGCCTGCTCGGAGCCATCGACCCGCACCGCCACCCGGCTCTGGCCCTGGATGCCGCGAATGTTCACGTCCAGCGCACCACCGTTGCGGCTGTCGCCCACCTGGACCCCGGCCACGCCCTTGAGCATGTCGCCCACCGAGACCGTGGCGAAACGGTCGAGGTCCGCGCGGGTGAGGTGCACGGTGGAGCGCGGCGCCCGGTAGGTGTCACGCTGCGGATCGTCCAACACGGCAGCGCCGACCACGGTGGCCGACAGCTCGGTCGCGGTGGAAGCCTTGCCCTGCGGGGCCAGGATGTAGGCACCGCGCGTACTGGGCAACAACTGCAGGCCAGTGTTCGCCAGCAGCAGCCGCGCCGCCTCGAGCACCGTGTAGCGCCCCTTGAGCGCGGGCGCGCTGCGCCCACGGGTAAGCTCGGAATCGTAGGACAGCAGCAGCCCGGACTGGTTGGCAAATAACCCCAGAGAGGTGCCCAGCCCACCTTGGACGATGTCGTAGTCGCGCAGCGTGGCGTCATCCAGCCGAGTGGCCGCGCCGGGCACCGCGCTGGCAGCCTGGGCCAGGTCGACGGCAGCGCCGATCAGACAGCCGACCAGCGTGCAATGCACGGCCAGGCGCAGCGGGGACAAACGCGACAAGGGGCGCGAAACAGGGGAAAGCCGATGGGATGCAGGCATGCTTCTCTCGCTCGTAGAGTTGGCGCCCGGCACTCGCGGCGGGCTGTCATTGCCTCTGTCGCTCGAGATCGAAAAAGGTATATGCAATCGATTCGTATTTTCACATCAACTTGTGATCTACGCAAAACCGTTGATAATGGTTTTCATTTACGACCTGATCCTGCCGACCCAACCGCCCATGACCATCCTTGAAACACCCCCTCGCTGCGCCGTGACCACGCTGTACATCGAGAACCACGCCTGGCTGCGCAACTGGTTGGCCTATCGCCTGCGCTCATGGGGGCACGGGGTGGCCGACGACCTGGCCCAGGATATCTTCCTGCGCGTGCTGCTCAGCCGCGAGGCCGCCCAGCCGGAAAGCATCCGCCAGCCTCGGGCGTATCTCACGCGCATCGCCAATTGCGTGCTGGTCAGCTGGCGCCGTCGTCACTCGCTGGAGCAGGCCTGGCTCGAAGCCCTGGCCGCTGTGCCACCGACAGCACATCCATCGCCGGAATTGCAGACGGTCATCCTCGAGACCCTGCACGAGGTCGACGCCGTGCTCGACAGCTTGCGCCCACGCGTACGCCAGGCATTCCTGATGGCGACGCTGGACGGCATGAAACAGAAGGACATCGCCCAGGCCCTGAACATCGCCCTGCCCACCGTGAAGAAATACATCCACGAGGGTTACCTCGCCTGCCTGAGCCAGATGCCCGATGAATAACCAGCCTATTGACCAGGCGGTGCTTGCCCAAGCCGCCGCATGGTTGCTGTTGCTGCAGGAAGGGCCGTTGACCCCGGCCCAGCGCCTTGAGCTCGCGCACTGGCGCAACAGCGACCCCCAGCATGAACGCGCCTGGAAGCGCGCGCAGCGCCTGCTGACGCGCCTCGGCAGCCTGCCCCCTACCCTCGCCAGGCAAACCCTGGAGCGCCCGACCGGCAACAGCCGCCGCGCGGTGCTGCGCGGCCTGGCGCTGTTGCTCGTGGTCACGCCGCTGGGCTGGTGGCTGTCGCGACGCGGCGCCTACCACGCCGACTACCAGACCGGCGTAGGCGAGCGCCGCGAGGTGGCGCTGGCCGATGGCAGCCAGGTGTCGCTCAACAGCGCCACCACCCTGGCGTTGCGCTTCGATGCCGAGCAGCGCCTGCTGCACCTGGAACAGGGCGAGGTCTACATCGTCACCGCGCCAGATCCTCGCCCTCTCAGGGTCCGTACCGAACAAGGGCTCATGCAGGCGCTGGGTACCCGCTTCAGCGTGCGCCAGCTTGCGCAGGAAACCTTGCTGGCGGTCTACGAGGGCGCCGTGCAGGTGCAAGGGCCGGCATCGACCATCGTCCATGCCGGCCAACAAGTGCGCTTCAGCCAGACGCAGGTCAGCTCGCCAGCGCCGGCCAGCGATGGCCAACTGGCCTGGCGCAATGGCCTGCTGCTGGCCCAGGACATGCCGTTGTGGCAATGGATACAGGAACTGCTGCGCCACACCGACCAGGCCCTGGCGTGCGATCCTTCGCTGGCTGACCTGGCGGTGTCCGGCACCTACCCGCTGGATGACCTGGCGCTGGCATTGGCGATGCTGGCGCAGACCTACGGGGTGCAAGTGCGCCACGAGGGGCGGCAGGTATTTATCAGGCCCTGAGCGCCTGCCTTGCTGGTGGCGGTGTTCGCCGGCAAGGCCGGCTCCTACGGCGTTACTCGGGCCAGCCTGGCATCGACCAAAGTCGTAGGGGGTTGCCAGCATCCAGCCACTGTGTTGTATGCTTGCCGGGTCTTCAGGGCGGGGTGAAAGTCCCCACCGGCGGTAAATCGAAAGATGAGCCCGCGAGCGCCCCGGCCATGCCGGGGGTCAGCAGACCTGGTGAGATTCCAGGGCCGACGGTCATAGTCCGGATGAAAGAAGGCGTCAGGCAGGGGCCAACAAGGCGCCTCTGCGCGCGCATTTTGTTCGCCCCGAGACGTTCATCGATCATTCACGAGGAGCGTTTCATGTCCACCCCACTGCACAAGCAATTCCCCAACGTCGCCGCCGCCATCGCCGCCTACCAGGCCGGGCGTCCCGTGCTGCTGCTCGACGATGATGACCGCGAGGACGAAGCCGACATCGTCGCCGCCGCCGAAAACCTCTCGCTGCAAACCATGGCCATGATGATCCGCGACTGCAGCGGCATCGTCTGCCTGTGCCTCGACGAAGCCACCGTCGACGCCCTGGAATTGGCACCGATGGTGCAAAACAACCAGGCCCGCCACGGCACCGGCTTCACCGTCACCATCGAGGCGGCGCAAGGCGTCAGCACCGGCGTGTCGGCCCAGGACCGCATCACCACCATCGAGGCCGCGCTGCGCTCCACCGCGCAAGAGCGCCACATCGTCAGCCCTGGCCACGTGTTCCCGCTGCGTGCCCGTGATGGCGGCGTGCTGACCCGTCGCGGCCACACCGAAGGCTCGGTCGACCTAGCGCGCCTGGCTGGCCTGCGCCCGGCGGCGGTGCTGTGCGAACTGATGAACCCCGACGGCAGCATGGCCCGCGGCGAGCAGGTGGCGGTGTATGCCCGCCAGTACAACCTGCCGGTGCTGACCATCGAGGAACTGGCGCGCTATCGCGAAGCGATGGTCGAGCTCGAGGCCGAGCCGGCCTGACCCGACCCCAGGCCCGTAGGCGCCGGCCTTGCCGGCTCCTGCGACGGTCAACGCAAGCCCAGCGACCCTTTCAAGAACTCATACAACCCCGCCGCACTCTTGCGATAGCCATCGGCCGTCAAGTGCACCAGGTCCGGCCGCGCCAGCCCGCTGGCCTGCCAGCCGGCAATCGCGCAGGGCCCGCCCATGAAGGCCTGCCAATCCCAGAACAGCGCCCTGTGCTTGTGCGCCATCTGCTTCTGCACCCGGATCACCGCCGCCAACGGTTGCGGTTGGCGGGCCGCGCAGCTGCGCGCCTTGCGCTGCTTGATCGAGTCCGGCGGACCGACCAGCAGGATCGCCGCACGTGGCAAATCCTTGCGCAGCCCGCTGAGGGTCGCATCCAGCTGCGCCTGGTACAGCGCCAGGTCGAGTTTGTCGTCGAACGCCTCGTTGGTGCCATAGGCAAGGATCACCAAGTCCGGGCGCACTCCCTTGAGGCTGTCGCGCCAACCGGCCTGCCACTTGTCCACCACCTCCAAACGCGCGCCGTTGATGCCCAGCGTCGAATAGATCACCCCGGCATTCTTCTGGCCTTGGAGGTACCAGCCGCCAAGGGCGACACCGCGTCCCCCTTCCACGCTCAATTGCACCGGTAAGCCGACGCTGGTGAAAGCCGGGCTGAAGCGCCATTGGCCATTGCTCGCCGGCAGCATGCGGCGCTGGCCGCCATCGGCCAGCAAGGTGGCATTGCCGCTGGCTTGGTAAAGCGCCGAGATCTTGTAGCGCTGGCGATCCTCGTCGCGTGCCTGCAGCTGCACGCTGGCACGGCTGGCCTGCGGCAACGACAGGTAACCGCCTAGCGGAAACTGCTGGCTCTGCTGGTTGCGCGCCGACACCAGTTGCCACTGGCGCGGCTGGCTCTTGATGATCACCCGGTCGTTGCGAATCCCCGGTACGGGCGAGGCCGGCACCAGGCCAATGCCGCCATCGCCATAGCGCGCTTGCAACAGGCGACGCAACTCACCGCTGAACAGGTCGGCGGCAGTGTGCGAATCGCCCAGCTGAACGACGGCGACAGGCGCGCGGCTGGCATTGCGCAACTTGCCGGCCAGCAGCGCGATATTGCCGTCCTGGCCCATGGCCGGCGCGGCGACGGGCCGCGCCGTGGGCTGGGTGACCACACTGTTGGCGCCGGTGCTGCAACCGGGCACGGCGCTGATCAGCAGGGCCAGGCCCAGCAGGTGATGCCATTGGCGCATCTTAATGTCCTGTAACGGTCAGGCCAGGGAAGCTGATCAGCGACAATACCTGTTCGGCGATCAGCTTCTGGCCGGTGATGGTGAAATGGATGCCGTCATCGACCCGCACCTTGACCCGCTTGCCTTGCGGCGTCTGGGTGGTATACGCGAAGCCGTCGTCGGTATAGCCGAGGATCGGGTTGGCCGACACATAGTGCTGGCCATACAGCGCGGTCTGCTCCTGGTAAAGGCCACTGAGATAGCCCATGGCGCTGGAAAGCCGCGCCTTCTCCATGTTCGGCGGGCCAACCCAGAGCACCTGCACATCGTGCCTGCGGGCCTGTTCGAGGATTGCGTCGATGCGGGCACGGTAGGCCGCTTCCCATTCCGGCGACTTGAAGCGCAGGAACGGCTTGCCCTTGCCCTGGGGCATGTCCCAGGGATCGTTGGGGCCGAGGAACACCACCATCAGGCGGATATTCGGCGCGTGGTCGAGGGTTTCGGCCACGGTCCTCGGCCAGTTGAAGAAGCCCGGATAAGCAAGCCCGGTACTTTGCTTGCTGAGGTTGACGGTGCGGATCTGGTAGCGCTTGCGCAGGCTGTTGGCCAGGTGCGGGGCGACGCCCTGCATCAGCGAATCCCCCACCAGGAACACTTCGTCGCCCGCAGCCAGGGCCGCGACGGTACCAGGCTGCAGCAGTGCCGGCGCCGGGGCGGCCGGCACCGATTGCGTCACCGCTGCCGGAACCGGCAGCGGCTGCGCGGCGGGCGCCTGATGCACCGGTTGGGCTGTGGCCGCCAGCGGCTTGGCCAGTACCGCCGGGGTTTCCAGGTTGACCGCCAGCACCGGCATCGGCTCAGGCAGTACCACGGGCGCCTGGGCCAGTTGCGCTGCCGGCTGCAGGCGCTCGAGCAGGCTGTCGCGCTGCTGTTCCAACGCCAGGGTCAACTGTGCGCCGAAGCGCCAGGCCGGCGCCTGGCCAAGCAACGGGATCTCGCAGCCCTGATGGTATTTCTGCTGGCAGTACAGCTTGATCGAGTCCTGGTTCAGCCAGAACAGCAACGCCGTGGTCACCACCAGCGCATACAACGCGCGGGCCGCGCCCACCTGCACCTGGAACAGCTGTTTGCTATCAGAAGCTTGCATAGATGAACCCCGGCACGCCCGACTGCGAAGCGAAAATCACCAACGACACGCCAACCCCGAGCGGGATCGGATACAACTGCCAGGGCAAGCGCTGGAACGCCGCGCCACTGCCGCGCAGCAGCGCCAGCCACTGTGGATAACTGGCCACGAACAGCACGCAGGCCAACAGCATCAGGCCAGTGGCGCTGTTCAACCCGGCCAGGCTCAGCTCGGCGATGTCGCCAAGCATCTCGACAGCGCCGTCCAGCGTCGGGCTGCGGAAGAAGATCCAGGCGAAGGCCACGTAGTGGAAGGTCATCAGGCGCGCCAGCAAACCGGCCCCCGGCACCCGGGCAAAACCCGGCAGCCATTGGCTGAACAGCTTGGAGAGAGCCAGGCCGACGCCATGCAACGCGCCCCAGATGATGAAGTTGACACTCGCGCCATGCCACAGCCCCGACACCAGCATGGCCAGCAGCATGTTCAGGTTGCCGCGCCACACGCCCTTGCGGTTGCCGCCCAGCGGGATATACACGTAGTCACGGATGAAGCGTGACAGGCTGATATGCCAGCGCCCCCAGAACTCCTTGAGGTTGTGCGCGGCATAGGGCGCATCGAAGTTGTCCGGCAGGCGAAAGCCCAGCAGCAAGGCGATGCCGGTCACCAGGTTGGTGTAGCCGCTGAAGTTGAAATAAATGAGGAAGCTGTAGCCGTACACGCTCAGCAACACCTGCTCGGGGGTGGCGCTGCCCGGGGTGTCGAACACCGGGTCGACCCACTCGCTGCCCAGCCAGGCACTAAGGAAGAACAGCTTGACCACCGCCATGGCGATCAACCCCAGCGCCCGCTGCGGCTCCAGCACCTGGCGCATGGCCGGTGGGCGGATCTGCGCCAGCATGTGCAGGGCGCGGTTGACCGGGCCGGCCACCAGGCTGGGGAAGAACGCCAGGTACAGGGCCAGGTCCAGCGGCGCCGCCGGCGCCAGTTCGCGGCGGTTGATCGACACCAGGTAGCTGACCGAATGGAAGGTATAGAACGACAGGCCGATCGGCACCAGCACTTCCAGCAGCGGCAACGATACCTCGAGCCCCGCCGTCGCCAGGGCGCCCTGCACCCCGCCGACGAAGAATTCCTGGTACTTGAACAGGTAGAAGCAACCCAGCACCAGCGCCAGCAGCAGCGCACGGCTGAACCAGCGCTCCGGATAACGCCCCGCCAGCAGCCCCAGCAAGTACACCAGCACGCTGTAACCAAGCAGGATGTACAGCGATTGCAGGCTGAAACTGGCCACCAGGCCATAGCTGGCCGCCAGCAGCAGGGCATTCTGCAGCCGCACGCTCCAGCACAGGCTCCAGTAGACAACGAAGAAAAGCGTGAAGCACAGGCCGAATTCGATCGAGAGGAAGCTCACAACGTAGTCCATTACATGACGTTGGGGAGGGCTGGCCCGCGGGCCAGAGCGCGCGGATTATGGCAGAGGGCTCTACCCCCCACAATCCGAGCGCTGCGCAGAATGCAAGACGGCGGCAGCCGGATAAGTGCAACAAAATAAGACGAATGACGGCATCCGCTAATTTGCTCCCCCTGCCCCGCTCTGCTAGTGTCGCGCCGTTCTGAACACCACCGAGACAGTCGCCATGGCCCGCAAAAAAGCCTCCATCGATTTCGAACAATCCCTCGCCGACCTGCAAGCCCTGGTCGAGCGCCTGGAGAACGGCGAGTTGTCGCTGGAAGAGTCGCTGGCCGCCTTCGAGCAAGGCATCGCCCTGACCCGCGATTGCCAGGGCGCCCTGGCCCAGGCCGAGCAGAAGGTGCAGATTCTGCTGGAGCGCGACGGCGAGCTGGCCGCGCAGCCCTTCGACGCGGAGCCAGAGGCATGATCGCCGCGTACCAGGCCAGTGCCCAAGCCCGCGTCGATGCCGCCCTCGAACCGTTGTTCCAGGCCCCGTCCAAAGAGCTCGAACGGCTCTACGCCGCCATGCGCTACAGCGTGATGAATGGCGGCAAGCGGGTGCGCCCGCTGCTCGCCTACGCCGCCTGCGAAGCCTTCGGCGTCCCGGCCGCACAGGCCAACGGCGCGGCCTGCGCGGTAGAGCTGATCCACGCCTACTCGCTGGTGCACGACGACCTGCCGGCGATGGACGACGACGACCTGCGTCGCGGCCAGCCGACCACCCACAAGGCCTTCGACGAAGCCTGCGCGATTCTGGCCGGTGACGGTTTGCAGAGCCTGGCCTTCAGCGCCCTGCTCGACCCGCGACTGAGCCCACAGGCCGATGGCATCCGCCTGCAGATGGTCCAGGCCCTGGCCAAGGCCGCCGGCCCCGCCGGCATGGTCGGCGGCCAGGCCATCGACCTGGGTTCGGTAGGGGTCAAGCTCGACCAGCAGGCCCTGGAGTACATGCACCGGCACAAGACCGGCGCGCTGATCGAAGCCAGCGTGCGCCTCGGCGCCCTGGCCAGCGCCCGCGCCAGCCAGGCCCAGCTCGAGGCCCTGCAGACTTATGCACAGGCCATAGGCCTGGCCTTCCAGGTGCAGGACGACATTCTCGACGTCGAGAGCGACACCGCCACGCTGGGCAAGCGCCAGGGCGCCGACATCGCCCGCGACAAGCCGACCTACCCGGCCTTGCTCGGCCTCGACGCGGCCAAGGCCTATGCCCTTGAACTGCGCGACCAGGCCCTGGCGGCGCTGCAAGGCTTTGGCGACAACGCCGAGCCGCTGCGGGCCCTGGCCCGCTATATCGTCGAGCGCCGCCACTGAGGCCCGAGAGCCCCCCTGTAGGAGCGGCCTCGTGCCGCGAAAGGGCCGCAAAGCGGCCCCGGCAATCTTTGCGTCAAGGCTGAAATCCTGGGGCCGCTACGCAGCCCTTTCGCGGCACAAGGCCGCTCCTACAGGATCCGTGTCGCATTGAGCTTTCTGCACACCCGTCCAAATGGGCAGCTTTTCCCACAATGGGGTAAACTGCCGCGTCTTCACACCTATAACGACACGCCTGATGCCCACGACGTTTCAAGAGATCCCCCGCGAACGCCCGGTCACGCCGTTGCTGGACCGCGCCGACACGCCCGCCGGCCTGCGCCGGCTGGCCGAAGCCGACCTGGAGACCCTGGCCGACGAGCTGCGCCAGGAACTGCTCTATACCGTTGGTCAGACCGGTGGGCATTTCGGTGCTGGCCTGGGCGTCATCGAGCTGACGATCGCCCTGCACTACGTCTTCGATACCCCCGATGATCGACTGGTGTGGGACGTCGGCCACCAGGCCTACCCGCACAAGATCCTCACCGGGCGCCGTGAGCGCATGCTCAGCCTGCGCCAGAAGGACGGCATCGCCGCCTTCCCGCGCCGCAGCGAGAGCGAGTACGACACCTTCGGCGTCGGCCATTCCAGCACCTCGATCAGCGCCGCCCTGGGCATGGCCATCGCCGCCCGCCTGCAAAACGACCCGCGCAAATCCATCGCGGTGATCGGCGACGGCGCACTGACCGCGGGCATGGCCTTCGAAGCGTTGAACCACGCGCAGGAAGTGGACGCCGACATGCTGGTGATCCTCAACGACAACGACATGTCGATTTCGCGCAACGTCGGCGGCCTGTCCAACTACCTGGCCAAGATCCTCTCCAGCCGCACCTACGCCAGCATGCGCGAGGGCAGCAAGAAGGTCCTGTCGCGCCTGCCCGGTGCCTGGGAAATCGCCCGCCGCACCGAGGAATACGCCAAGGGCATGCTGGTTCCCGGCACCCTGTTCGAGGAGCTGGGCTGGAACTACATCGGCCCTATCGACGGCCACGACCTGCCGACCCTGATCGCCACCCTGCGCAACATGCGCGATCTCAAGGGCCCGCAGTTCCTGCACGTGGTGACCAAGAAGGGCAAGGGCTTCGCCCCGGCCGAGATCGACCCGATCGGCTACCACGCCATCACCAAGCTGGAGCCGGTCGACAAGCCGGTCGCGCCGAAAAAGCCCAGCGGGCCGAAGTACGCCTCGGTGTTCGGCCAATGGCTGTGCGACATGGCCGCCGCCGACAACCGCCTGGTGGGCATCACCCCGGCGATGAAGGAAGGCTCGGACCTGATCGACTTCAGCGAACGCTACCCCGAGCGCTACTTCGACGTGGCCATTGCCGAGCAACACGCGGTGACCCTGGCCGCAGGCATGGCCTGCGAAGGCGCCAAGCCGGTGGTGGCGATCTACTCCACCTTCCTGCAGCGCGGCTATGACCAACTGATCCACGATGTGGCGGTGCAGGACCTCGATGTACTGTTCGCCATCGACCGCGCCGGCCTGGTTGGCGAGGACGGCCCGACCCACGCCGGGGCCTACGACCTGTCGTACCTGCGCTGCATCCCCGGCATGCTGGTGATGACCCCGAGCGACGAGAACGAGCTGCGCAAGATGCTTAGCACTGGCCACCACTACAAGGGCCCGGCGGCAGTGCGCTACCCACGCGGCACTGGCCCCAACGCGCCGATCAGCGGCGACCTGGAGCCCCTGGAAATCGGCAAGGGTGTGGTGCGCCGCCAGGGCAGCAAGGTCGCCCTGCTGGTGTTCGGCGTGCAACTGGCCGAAGCCCTCCAAGTGGCCGAGCAGATCGACGCCAGCGTGGTCGACATGCGTTTCGTCAAGCCACTGGACGAGGCGCTGGTGCTGGAGATGGCCGCCAATCATGAACTGCTGGTGACCATCGAGGAGAACGCCATCATGGGTGGCGCCGGCGCAGCGGTCGGCGAGTTCCTCGCCCGCGAAGCGGTGGTCAAGCCGCTGCTGCACCTGGGGCTGCCGGATATCTATGTCGAGCATGCCAAGCCGGCGCAGATGCTGGCCGAGTGTGGGCTGGACGTGGCAGGGATCGAAGCCTCCGTCAAAGCCCGAATGGCCAAGCTCGGCCTGTAAGGCCATATCGCGGGGCAAGTCGCATCGGTGCGCCGATGCGACTTGCCCCGCGATTGCAATGGAACTGCCCATGAAGATCCGCGCCCTCCCCCTGCTCTGCCTTCCCGCCGCCGCCCTGGCCGCCGAACCCTCCCGCGATGACGCCCTCAAGCTCCCCGACGTGCTGATCAGCGCCAGTCGCCAGGTCGAGTCGCGCACCGCCACCAGCGCCGCCAACACGGTGTTCACCCGCGCCGACATCGACCGCCTGCAACCAAGCGGCGTTACCGACCTGCTGGCCCGCGTTCCCGGCGTACAAGTGGCCCCCACCGGTGGCCGCGGCAGCCTGCCCGGTATCTTCATTCGCGGCACCAAGGCGGCCCAGACCCTGGTACTGGTCGACGGCGTGCGCATCGCCAACGCCACCTCCGGCGACAGCGGCCTGCAGTTCCTCGACGTCGACCAGATCGAGCGGGTGGAGGTGCTGCGCGGCTCGCGTTCGGCGATGTACGGCAGCGACGCCATTGGTGGGGTTATCCAGATCTTCACCCGCCGTGGCGATGGCCTGGGCCTGCAACCGCGCCTGCGCCTGGCCGCCGGCAGCAACCAGACCTGGCAACGCAGCCTGGGACTGTCCGGTGGCAATGGCGCGACTCGTTTCAACCTCGGCGCCAGCCTGGACGAGACCGCCGGTATCGACGCGACCGGCCCCTCTTACGCCAGCGACGGCGACCATGACACCTATCGCAACCGCTCGCTGAACCTGAGCCTGAGCCATACGTTCAACGAACGCTTCGAAGCCGGCCTTAACCTGCTCGACAGCCATGGACGCTCTGCCTACGACAGCCCCTACGGCCGCTATGACCTGAAGACCGGTGCTTTTTCTGCACAAAAACCTTATACCGACTTCAACGTCAGCAGCCTGGGCACCTGGCTCGACGCTCAGCTCACCGACGCCTGGCATTCCCGCCTGGAGCTGGGACACAGCGAAAACCGCGATGACAAGCGTGACAAGCTCAGTACCGAACACATCGTCTATAACACCTACCGCGACCAGGCAACCTGGCAGAACGAACTGACGCTCAACGAACGACATCAACTGATGCTCGGCGGCGACTGGTATCAGGACCGTTTTCACGGCACCGAGACATTCGACGAGGACAGCCGCTGGAACCGCGCCGTGTTCGCCCAGCATCGTTTCCAAGGCGAGCACTTCTCCAGTGAGCTTGGGCTACGCCACGACGACAACCAGCAATTCGGCAGCCAAACCACCTGGAGCGGTAGCCTGAGCGTGCCGCTGGATACGCGCAATGACCTGCTGCTGTCGTACAGCGAAGGCTTCCGTGCACCGACTTTCAACGATCTGTACTTTCCGGACTACGGCAACCCAGATCTCAAGCCGGAACATTCGAAGAGCTATGAGCTGCAATGGCGCAGCCAGCTGACCGACAGTAGCCACCTGGAAGCCTCCCTGTACCGCACCGATCTGCGCGACGCCATCAATTACGACGCCAAGGCCCGTCGGCCTGGCAACATCGACAGTGCTCGCATCAACGGCCTGGAGCTTTCGCTGCAACAGCAATGGGGCAGTTGGACCTCGCAACTGGGCCTGGCAGTGATCGACCCGCGCGACCGCGAAACCGGCCATACCCTGTCCCGCCGTGCACGGCGAACCCTGAGCCTGGACCTGGACCGTCAATTCGACCGCTTCAACGTCGGTGCGAGCTGGCAGGCTGTCAGCAGCAGCTACAACGACGAGGCCAACAACGACGCCATTGGCGGCTATGGCCTGCTGGGCCTGCGTGGCGGCTGGGCAGCCAGCCGGGAATTGAAGCTCGACCTGAAACTCGACAACCTGCTGGACAAGCGCTATGGCCGCACGCTCTACAGCTACCAGAGCAACAGCTACGGCTACCGCGAGGAAGGCCGCACCTGGCTGCTGAGCCTCACCTGGACACCGGCGCTCTAGCCTTGAGCAGCGCGCACAGACGGGCGGTGGCCTCGATCATCTGCCCGCTGGGCCGTTCCAGGCCCTTGTCTGGCACCACCAGCAAGCGCTCAGCCTTCACGGCGCTCAACTGCGGCCAGTTGCGCCAACTGGCCAGTTGCGCTGAATCTCCTGCCAGGATCACCTCAGGATCGCGCAGCAGCACCGACTCCACACTGACTTGCGGTGCGGGCTGGGTCAGGTCATCGAACACATTGCGCGCCCCACAGACACGCAAGGCGTCACTGACCACCTGGCGCCCACCCAGGGTGTACAGCGGTTTGTCCCAGACTTGGTAGAACACCCGCAGGGGCACTTCACGTCGGTAGTGTTCACGCAGCCTGTGCAACTGCTCGCGCAAGCTGGCGGCATAGGCGCGGCCTTGCGCGTCACGTCCGATGCGCTGAGCGATGGCTTCGATCTGCTCGATCAACTGGTCCAGGTCGCCGGGCTCGCCACTGAACATGGCAATGCCCAGGCGTCTGAGCTGGTCGCGTTGCGCAGGTGCCACGCTTCCAGGCCAGAGCAGCAGCAGGTCGGGCTTGAGGCTGAGCAGGCGCTCCATGTCCAGCTGGCCATGGCGACCGACGGAGGGAAGGCTGGCCAGTGCCTGCGGTCGTTCACCGCCGTCGAGCACGCCGACCAGCAGGTCGCCGGCCGCAAGCTCGAGCATGACC
This sequence comes from Pseudomonas sp. RIT623, assembly GCF_004519305.1. Lineage (GTDB taxonomy): Bacteria > Pseudomonadota > Gammaproteobacteria > Pseudomonadales > Pseudomonadaceae > Aquipseudomonas. The sequence continues at coordinate 56,704 of NZ_SOZA01000024.1, forward strand.
TCGGTCATCGACGGCGCCAGGCTGATCACGCGCGGCTGGGCTTCGGCCAAGGCGCCGCAACACAGTAAAGCGACAGCGGCGAGAAGCGCCCGCATCAATCAGCCCAGCTGACGCGGAATGCGGTAGAGGTACAAGATCACCACGGTGGCCAGCGCCAGCAAGATCTGCGGCACCGCCTCCAGCCCCACCAGCACCGACAACGCCGCCACCCAGGCCGGGAAGCAGGCGAACAACATGGCTAGGCGTCGCACCCGGGCCAGCTCGATCCAGGCACCGGGTTCTTCCGGTGTGCCCAGTTGCTTGTCGGTGGCGATCAGTGTCCGTTTGTAGGCGCCGAAACGCGGCAGGCTGAGGAACATGGTCGCAGCCCCGGCGATGAACAGCGGCATGGCCAACACCGGGATCAACGGCTCGCCGCCGCCGAACGCCCAGGCCATCACCGGCAACGGCACCAGGCCCACGGCCAGGTACTGCCACCAGGCCAGGGCCAGCCGACGCTTCACCTCGCCGCGGGTCACGCCTGGGGCACCTCGCCCTGGTGCTTGTTGCCCATCATGTGGCCAAGCTTGTCGGCCTTGGTGGCCAGGTACAGGCGGTTGTGCGGGTTATGGCCGGTGTGCAGCGGCACGCGCTCGGCCACCTTGATGTTCATGTCGGTGAGCGCCTTGACCTTGCGCGGGTTGTTGGTCATCAGCCGCAGCGACTTCACGCCCAGATGCTCGAGCATCGGCAGGCACATGCCGTAGTCGCGCTGGTCGGCGGCAAAGCCCAGGCGCTCGTTGGCCTCGACGGTGTCGGCACCGCCGTCCTGCAGCTCGTAGGCACGAATCTTGTTCAACAGGCCGATGCCACGGCCTTCCTGGCGCAGGTACAGCAGCACGCCACGGCCTTCGCGGGCGATGGCCTGCAGCGCGGCTTCCAGCTGCGAACCGCAATCGCAGCGCTGGCTGAACAGCGCGTCGCCGGTCAGGCACTCGGAATGCAGGCGCCCCAGCACCGGCTCGCCGTCGGCGATGTCACCCAGGCTGAGCACCACGTGCTCGCGGCCAGTGGCTTCGTCGAGGAAGCCATGCATGGTGAAGATCGCAAAAGGGGTCGGGAGTTTAGAGGCGGCAACAAAGACGACGGGCACGTTGTGCTCCTGGAAAGTAGGAATATTCAGATCGGCCGATTGTATCAGCAGCCCGGCACAGGTGCGCAGGCTGAATATCGCGGTTTAAGATCGAAAAGTTCGATGCCTATGGGCCTGGTCACGTAGCTGGCGAGCTCCCACAGGGCTACCATCCAGCCTTGTGTTGTCAGTGAGGCTGGCTGTCATTGGTGAACGGATACGGCTGCTTCCAACGCTCGAAGATCGGCTTCAGTTCGCCGCTGCGCACCAGCACCTCCATGCGCTGGTCGAACAGCTCGCGCAGGGCCTTGCCCTGCTCGCTGCGGGCGAACGCCAGGTACAACGGCAACTCGGCCACATGGGTACGGCGCAAGCGCGCGGGGTCGGGCGCCTGGCCGAGCACATAGTCGACCTCGGCCAGCGCATCGATGTAGAAGTCGACCCGATCATGCTCGAGCATCGGCAGGATACCCTCGCGGCGCTGGATCTCACGGAAGTTGTGGATATTGGGCAGGTAGCTGGCGTAGTCATAGCCGCGTACCCAGGCCAGGCGGTACTGGCCCAGGGTTTCGCGCGTGGGCACCGGCTTGCCCACCAGGCCCAGGGCATAGATATGATCCTGGTCGAAGTACCAGCGCGGGTAGAGGTTGTCGTCGTTCTCGTCCTTGTACGAACCAACCCAGGCATCCGCCTCGCCACGTTTCACCAGCCCGACGGCGCGGCTGTAGGGCGCGCTTTGCGCCACGACCTTGACCCCGGCCGGTTCGAACACCTTGCGCAACACATCCCAGGCCAGCCCGGTGCCGTCGGCATTGGTGTAGTCGATCCAGGCCTCGCTGACCAGGCGCACCTGCGCCGGCGCCTCCTGGGCCATCACGCCCGGCCCCGCGACCAACAGCACCAATGCCAGTAGTACAGCCCTCAGGCCCATGGCAACGCTCCCTGTGTCAGGCCACCGCCCACACCAGCACCTGCATGCCCAGCCAGGCGAACACACCGGCCAGGATATCGTCGAGCATGATTCCGAAACCACCATGCACATGGCGGTCGACCCAGCGGATCGGCCACGGCTTGAGGATGTCGAAGAAGCGGAACATCAGGAACCCCGCCAACAGCCACTGCCACCCCTCCGGCACCAGCCACAGGGTGATCCACATGCCGACGATCTCGTCCCAGACGATGCCCTCATGGTCGTGCACGCGCAAGTCGTTGGCCACTTTGCCGCACAACCATACGCCGAACAGCATGCTGATGCCCAGCAGCAGCCAGTAGCCCCAGTCGGGGAGCATTTGCCACAGCGGGATGAACGGCAGCGCCACCAGCGAGCCCCAGGTGCCCGGCGCCTTGGGCAAGGTGCCGGAGCCAAAGCCGAAGGCAATGAAGTGCCATGGGTTGCGCCAGACCGAAGGCGGAACGAACTCCGCAGGCACCTGGTTGGGGTGGTCGGTCACGGTGTCTCCCTAAAATGTTGATAGCCCCGTTGCATCGGGGTGATGTCCTGGCCTTGCGGGTCACGCAAGGTGACTCCCTGGCCTTCCAGTACACAGCCGATGACGTGCACCTCACGGGCCAAGGCGGTCAGCGCGCTTTCCGGCATGGTGAACGCCAGCACATAGTCGTCACCACCGGTGAGCGCGGCCTGCAGCGCCGCTTCACGGCCGAGCAACGCCTGTAAAGGAGCAGACACGGGGACCTGCGCCAGGTTCACCTGCAGCGCAACGCCGGACGCCTTGGCGATATGCCCGCAGTCGGCCAGCAGGCCGTCGGAAATATCCAGCGCCGCCGTGGCCAGGCCGCGCAGGCGCTCGCCCAGTTGCAGTTGCGGCAAGGGCGACCAGTAATGCTCGAGCAATGGCCCGGCCACATCGGCAGCCGCCTCGCGCTCGCCCAGCACCAACGGCAAGGCCCCGGCCGCATTGCCCAAAAAGCCACCGACACACAGCAGGTCGCCCGGCTGCGCGCCGCCGCGGCGCAGCGCCTGGCCGTTCGGCACCCGGCCGAACACGGTCACGGTGATGCTCAACGGGCCGCGGGTGGTGTCGCCACCGATCAGGCTGATGCCGCAGCGCGCGGCCATGCGGCCAAGGCCATCGGCAAAGCCGGCAAGCCATTGCGCGCCGACCTGGGGCAAGGTGAGGGCAAGGGTGAAGCCGATCGCCGTGGCGCCCATGGCCGCCAGGTCGCTGACCGCCACGGCCAGCGAGCGCTGGCCGAGCAGCAACGGGTCGCAGACTGCGGGAAAATGCACACCGGCCACGAGCGTGTCGGTGGAGATCGCCAACTGCTCGCCGGCAGGCAGGTCCAGCAGGGCACAGTCGTCGCCGATCCCCAGGGCCACGCCCTCGCCGCCCTGCGCACAGGGCGCGGCGGCGAAGTAATGACGGATCAGCTCGAACTCACCCATGGCTGCTCAGCGCCGCGATCAGCGCTTGTTCGCCTTGACTTCCGCCTCACGCAGACGCGGAGCCAGCTTGTCGAGCACGCCGTTGACGAACTTGTGGCCATCGGTGGCACCGAAGACTTTCGCCAGTTCGACACCTTCGTTGATGACCACGCGGTACGGCACGTCGACGCGCATCATGAACTCCCAGGCCGACAGGCGCAGCACGGACAGCTCGACCGGGTCGAGTTCTTCCAGCGGGGTGTCCAGGCAAGGTTTGAGCGCTTCGTCGATCTCGACCTTCTTCGCCGGGACCCCGTGCAGGATCTCGCGGAAGTAGGCACCGTCCACGTCAGAGAAATCGTTATCGACCCGGAACTGCGCTTCCACTTCGTTCAGCGAGTGCTTGGCCATGTGCCACTGATACAGCGCTTGCGTGGCGAGCTTGCGGGCTTCGCGACGCTTGGCGCTCTTCGACGGCTTGCCGGCATCCGCAGGTTTTGGATCGCGCGGGTTGAAACGATCGCTTTCGTCGCTAATCACTTGGCCTCCAACTGCGCCAGCAGGCTGACCATTTCCAGGGCGGACAGGGCAGCTTCACCGCCTTTGTTGCCAGCCTTGGTGCCGGAACGCTCGATGGCTTGCTCGATGGAGTCGACGGTCAGCACGCCGAAAGCCACCGGTACACCGAACTCCATGGACACCTGGGCCAGGCCCTTGGTGCATTCGCCCGCCACGTATTCGAAGTGCGGGGTACCACCACGGATCACGGCACCCAGGGCGATGATCGCGTTGTACTCGCCTTGCTGGGCGACCTTCTGCGCCACCAGCGGGATTTCGAACGCGCCCGGGGCACGGATGATGGTGATGTCGCTTTCGCTGACACCGTGGCGTACCAGGGTATCAACGGCGCCGCTTACCAGGCTTTCGACGACGAAGCTGTTGAAGCGGCCAACCACCAAAGCATAGCGACCTTTGGGGGCGATGAAGGTACCTTCGATGGTCTTCAGGGTCATTCCGATGTTCTCATCTTCAAGAGCGAGGCCGCGCTGCGGCGGCCTCGGGAGGGTTTGGACTCGAGCGGGAGGGCGATCAGGCCGCCTCAAGTCACTCGGAGGGCACGTATTCTACAACTTCCAGATCGAATCCGGATATCGCATTGAACTTCATTGGCGAACTCATCAGGCGCATCTTGCGCACACCGAGGTCGCGCAGGATCTGCGAACCGGCACCGACGGTACTGTAGGTGGTCGGCGTCTTGCTTGGCGCGTCGCCCGCGCTTTCGCGGATGTGCGCCAGCAGCACGTCGCCGTCCAGCGGGTGGCCCAGCAGCAGGACCACGCCGCTGCCGGCCTCGGCCACCGCGCTCATTGCCGCGCGCAAGCTCCAGCGGCCCGGCTGCTTGACCATCAGCAGGTCACGCAGGGGGTCCATGTTGTGCACGCGCACCAGGGTTGGCTCCTCGGCGCAGATCTTGCCCAGGGTCAGGGCCATGTGCACGTCGCCTTCCACCGCGTCACGGTAGGTAACCAGGTTGAACTGGCCCAGTTCGCTGTCCAGCGGCTGCTCGGAGACGCGCTGCACGGTGCGCTCGTGGATCATGCGGTAGTGGATCAGGTCGGCGATGGTACCGATCTTCAAGCCATGCTCGGCGGCGAACACTTCCAGCTCGGCGCGGCGCGACATGGTGCCATCGTCGTTCATCACTTCGCAGATCACCCCACTCGGCTCGAAACCGGCCATGCGCGCCAGGTCGCAGGCCGCCTCGGTGTGGCCAGCGCGAGCCAGGGTGCCGCCGGGCTGGGCCATCAGCGGGAAGATATGACCGGGGCTGACGATGTCGTCGGCCTTGGCGTCCTTGGCTGCGGCGGCCTGCACGGTGCGCGCGCGGTCCGCGGCGGAAATGCCGGTGGTGACACCTTCGGCGGCCTCGATCGACACGGTGAACTTGGTGCCGAAGCCCGAGCCGTTGCGCGGGGCCATCAACGGCAGCTTGAGGGTTTCGCAGCGCTCGCGGGTCATCGGCATGCAGATCAGGCCACGGCCATGCTTGGCCATGAAGTTGATGTGCTCGGCCTGGCAGCACTCGGCGGCCATGATGATGTCGCCTTCGTTCTCACGGTCCTCGTCGTCCATGAGGATGACCATTTTGCCCTGGCGGATGTCTTCGACCAGTTCTTCGATGCTGTTGAGCGCCACGCGGCACCCCCTTCTCAATCAGGATTTCAAGAAGCCGTTGGCGGCCAGGAAGCTTTCGGTGATGCCACTGCCCTTGTTCGGTTCGGCGGCCTTGTCGCCCAGCAGCAGACGCTCCAGGTAGCGGGCCAGCAGATCGACCTCAAGGTTCACCCGACGCCCTGGACGGTAGTCGGCCATGATGGTTTCGGACAGGGTGTGCGGGACGATGGTCAACTCGAACTCGGCGCCATCGACCTCGTTGACCGTCAGGCTGGTGCCGTCGACGGTGATCGAGCCCTTGTGGGCGATGTACTTGGCCAGCTCTTTCGGCGCCCGCACGCGGAACTGGATGGCGCGGGCGTTATCGGCACGCGAGACGATCTCGCCGACGCCGTCGACATGGCCGCTGACCAGGTGGCCGCCCAGGCGGGTGGTCGGGGTCAGGGCCTTTTCCAGGTTGACCCGGCTGCCGCTCTTGAGGTCGACCATGGCGGTGCGCTTGAGGGTCTCGACGCTGACATCGGCCCAGAAGCCATTGCCGGGCAGCTCGACGGCGGTCAGGCACACACCATTGACGGCGATGCTGTCGCCGAGCTTGACGTCGCCCAGGTCGAGCTTGCCGGTTTCGACATAGACGCGCACGTCACCGCCCTTGGGGGTGAGGCTGCGGATGGTGCCGATGGATTCGATGATGCCGGTGAACATGCTGTTCTCCTCAAGTACGGGCTGCGCCACGATCAGTACGGCGCAAGCCAGGCATTATACGCCGGTGGCCGGCAGGGGGATGGCAGTGACCCGCCAGTCATCGCCGACCGCGCGCATTTCGGTAATTTTCAGCCGCGGCGCCTCGCTCATTTTCGACAAGGGCCAGTCCAGCAGCGGACGGGCATCGGAGCCGAGGAAGGTACCGGCAACGAACAACTGGTACTCGTCGACCAGGCCCTGGCGAGCGAAGGCGCCGACCAGGCCGGCGCCAGCTTCCAGGAGGATTTCGTTGACGCCACGCCCGGCCAGCACCCGCAGCAAGGCAGGCAAGTCGACGCGGCCGTCGCTGCCGGGCAGGTCGCACAGCTCATGACCGGCGGCGGCATAGCGAGGGTCCTCGCCGGCAGCGGTCACCACCAGCGCCGGGCCGGCCTGGAAGAACGGCGCGTCCAGCGGCAGTCGCAGACGCCCGTCGATGAGCACGCGCAGCGGCGGGCGCGACACGGCCAGGGCGGTGAGTTCATCATCCAGGCCCAGTTCCGCGCCGCGCACGGTCATCCGCGCGTTGTCGCACAGCACGCTCTCGGCGCTGGTCAGCACCACGCTGGAACGGGCGCGCAGGCGCTGGACCGCGGCACGGGCGGCGGGACCGGTGATCCACTGGCTCTCGCCACTGGCCATGGCGGTGCGACCGTCCAGGCTCATGGCCAGCTTGGCCCGCACGAACGGCAAGCCATGCTCCATGCGCTTGAGAAAACCGGGGTTGAGGGCGCGAGCTTCAGCTTCGAGCACACCGCTGGCGACCTCGATGCCGGCCTCGCGCAGACGGCGCAGGCCATTGCCGGCCACTTGCGGGTTGGGGTCCTGCATGGCCGCCACCACCCGCGCCACGCCTGCCTTGACCAGCGCCTCGGCGCACGGCGGCGTGCGGCCATGGTGGCTGCAGGGTTCGAGGGTCACGTAGGCGCAGGCGCCCTGGGCGCGCTCGCCGGCCTGGCGCAGCGCATGCACCTCGGCGTGCGGTTCGCCGGCGCGCACGTGCCAGCCCTCGCCAACCACCTCGCCGTCGCGCACGATCACACAGCCTACGCGCGGATTGGGGTGGGTGCTGTAGAGGCCCTTGCGGGCCAGTTCCACGGCCCGGGCCATGTAGTGGGCGTCGAGAATGGCTTGGCTGGACATGCTTACTCTTTGGCTGGCTCGCGGGCCAGGCGGTCGATTTCTTCGCGGAACTCGTCGAGGTCCTGGAAACGCCGGTAGACCGAGGCGAAACGAATGTAGGCGACTTCGTCGAGCTTGCGCAGCTCGGCCATCACCATCTCGCCGACCACCAGCGACTTCACCTCGCGCTCGCCGGTAGCGCGCAGGCGGCTCTTGATATGCGCCAACGCCGCTTCCAGGCGCTCGACGCTGACCGGACGCTTTTCCAGCGCGCGCTGCATGCCGGCACGCAACTTGTCTTCGTCGAAGGGCTGGCGGGTGCCGTCCTGCTTGATCAAGCGAGGCAGAACCAGCTCGGCGGTTTCGAATGTGGTGAAGCGCTCGCCGCAGGCGACGCACTCACGGCGGCGACGCACCTGTTCGCCCTCGGCGACCAGGCGCGAGTCGATGACCTTGGTGTCGTTGGCACCGCAAAAGGGACAGTGCATGGTGGCAGGCAACAAAAAAAGGGAGGGCCATGGTAGCGCATTGCACTGGCAAGACAAGCCAAAGGGGTTACCATCCATGCAAATCTGCCCGTGAAGGATCATCCCATGCACTATCGAGCGCTCGTCGTGCTGTGCTGCGCCGCCCTGCTCGCCGCCTGCGGCAGCGACCGGCCCAAGCCCGAACAGGCCCCACCGCCAGCACCGGCCAAGGTGGCGAAGAAAGCCCAGCCGTTGGGGCCACTGCCAGCCTACCAGCGCGAGCTCAGCGGCACCCTGATGGATATTCCCGCCGGCGCCGACGTGGAACTGGCCCTGCTGGTCATCGATGACCGCGGCCGCCCGCAACGCCTGCTGGCCAGCAGCAACCTGACCGGCACCGGCCAGGCCCTGCCCTACCAACTGCGGTTCAACCCCGAGGCCTTCCCGGCCGGTGCCCGTGTCGAGCTGCGCGGCCGCGCCAGCCGCTCCGGCCAGTTGATCCTGCACCTGCAACCGGTACGCATTGCCCAGGCACAAACCCAGGCCACCGGCCCGCTACACTTCGAAAAGGCCCCATAAATGGCCCCGCACGCCCTGCAACAGGCCCTCAGCGGCCTGATCGGCGAAGCGCGGCTGGTGATCAGCGAACTGCCCGGCTGCGCGCTGAAGCTCTGGCTGATCGACGACCAGAACATGGACCGGGCCTTCAGCAGCGAGGAAACCCGGCGCATCCTCGAAGAGCCGCCCTACTGGAGCTTCTGCTGGGCCAGCGGCCTGGCCATGGCGCGCTACCTGGCGCAGCACCCGCAGTGGGTGCGCGGCAAGCGGGTGCTGGATTTCGGCGCCGGCTCGGGCATTGCCGGGATCGCCGCCGCCCATGCCGGCGCGCGGGAGGTGGTGGCCTGCGACCTCGACCCACTGGCCCTGGACGCCTGTCGGGCCAATGCCGAGCTCAATGGCGTCGAACTGGGCTACAGCAGCGATTTTTTCGCCGAGGCCGACCGCTTCGACCTGATCCTGGTGGCCGATGTGCTGTACGACCGCGCCAACCTGCCGCTACTGGATGCGTTCCTCAGCCGTGGCCGCGAGGCGCTGGTCGCCGATTCGCGGGTCCGCGACTTCAGCCACCGGCTGTATCGCCCGCTCGGGGTGCTCGAAGCGCTGACTTTGCCAGACCTGGCCGAGCCGCACGAATTCCGCCGGGTCAGCCTGTACCACGCCAGCCGCGAGCCTTTATAGTGGGGGCATTCACGTTTGCGAGAGTCACGATGAACCAAGCTCCTGTCAACACAAGCCTGCCGTACATCTTCGATGCCACAGATGCCACCTTCCAGCAGTTGGTCATCGAGAACTCCTTCCACAAGCCGGTGCTGGTCGACTTCTGGGCCGAGTGGTGCGCGCCATGCAAGGCGCTGATGCCGCTGCTGGCGAAGATTACCGAGGGCTACCAGGGCGAGCTGCTGCTGGCCAAGATCAACTGCGACGTCGAGCAGCAGGTCGTCGCCCAGTTCGGTATCCGCAGCCTGCCGACCGTGGTGCTGTTCAAGGATGGCCAGCCGGTTGACGGTTTTGCCGGCGCCCAGCCTGAATCAGCCATTCGCGCCATGCTCGAGCCCCACGTGCAGATGCCCGCCGCGCCTGTCGCCGCGCCGCTGGAGCAAGCCAAGGCGCTGTTCGCCGAAAGCCGCTTCAGCGAGGCCGAGGCGCTGCTGCAGGTGCTGCTGGGTGAAGACAACAGCAACGCCGAGGCGCTGATCCTCTACGCCCGCTGCCTGGCCGAGCGCGGCGAGCTGGGCGAGGCTCAGGTGGTGCTCGACGCGGTCAAGACCGACGAGCACAAGGCAGCCCTGGCCGGCGCCAAGGCCCAGCTGACCTTCCTGCGCCAGGCCGCCACGCTGCCGGAGGCCGCCGAGCTGAAGAGCCGCCTGGCGCAGAACCCCCAGGACGACGAGGCCAGCTACCAGCTTTGCATCCAGCAACTGGCGCGCCAGCAATATGAAGCGGCGCTGGATGGCCTGCTGAAGCTGTTCCAGCGCAATCGCGCTTATGAGAATGGCTTGCCGCAGAAAGCCTTGCTGCAGGTGTTCGAACTGCTCGGCAACGAGCATCCGCTGGTCGGCGTGTACCGTCGCAAGCTGTCCGCTGCGCTGTTCTGAGGTTGTTGGGGCTGCTTTGCAGCCCCTCACCCCACCCAGTGATACACCGGTGCATCCGCGCCGCTTTCCACCTTCACCTCGCTGCTGTGGCGCAAGCGCACCAGCAATCGCTTGCCTGCGGCGACGCTGCCAGCCAGCCCCTCCAGACGCTCCAGCAACTGCGGCCCACTCATTTGCCCCGCTTCGCGCAGCACCTCGCGCGCGGCCAGCCACTGCCCGTCATCCTGGCGCGGCGCTGGGCCGGCGCTGGCCTGAACGGTCTCGACCACGGCAGGCGCCGTCAGCCGACGGCCAAGCTGAGCCCACTCCTCAGGCGCCAGCTCGATAGTCAGGTCCACCGGCCAATCACCGATCTGTCCACGAATTCTCACGCTGTTTTCCTCGATCCCGGGCTTGAATGCCGCCATGCTCCCATGAACATGAAACCTGCGCCAGGCAGGCTGGCGGCGCGGAGAAAAATTGTTATAACATTACTAAATTATTCCAAGCCGCCTGTGGAGCCTTCCATGCGTCGTCTGTTGCTCGCCCTGCCCTTTGCCCTGCTTCCCCTGGCCGTGGCCCATGCCCACGACGACCATGATCACGACCATGCCCATGGCTCCCTCGGCGCCCATGAGCATGGAGTGGCCAAGCTCAACGTGGTGGTCGACGGCAACACCCTCGAACTGGGGCTGGACAGCCCGGCGATGAACCTGGTGGGCTTCGAGCACGCGGCCAGCACCGATGCCGACAAAGCCAAGGTCAGCGCCGCCCGCCAGCAGCTGGAACAACCGCTGAAACTGTTCGGCCTGGCCCAAGGCGCCGGTTGCGCGGAAGAAAACCAGGAACTGGAGAGCCCGCTGTTCGAGGCCAGCGACAAGCCGGCCCACGGCCACCAGCACGCCGATGTCGACGCCCACTACCAACTGACCTGCGCCAACCCCGACAAGCTCACCGGCATCGACCTCGCGCCGCTGTTCAAGACCTTCCCGCAAACCCAGAAGATCACCGTGCAGCTGATCGGCCCGCACGGCCAGAAAGGCGTGGATGCGACGCCCGCCAAGGCCGTGGTCGAATTCTGAATGAGCCAGCCGCTGATCGAACTGCGTGACCTGCTGTTCGCCTGGCCCGGCCAGGCGCCGCTGCTGGATATCCCGGCATTGCGCCTGGAGGCTGGCGAGGCGCTGTTCCTCAAGGGCCCCAGCGGCAGTGGCAAGACCACCCTGCTGGGCCTGCTCGGCGGCGTCAACCGCCCAGGCCAGGGCAGCATCCAGCTACTCGGCCAGGACTTGGCGAGCTTGCGCCAGGGCGCCCGCGATCGCTTCCGGGTCGATCATACCGGCTACATCTTCCAGCAGTTCAACCTGCTGCCGTTTCTCTCGGTGCGCGAGAACGTCGAGCTGCCCTGCCGCTTCTCGAAAAGCCGGGCGGCGCGGGCCTGCCAACGCCATGGTGGCATCGATCAGGCCGCCGTCCATTTGCTGGCCCACCTCGGCCTGGACGACCCAGCATTGCTCGCGCGCCGCGCCGACAGCCTGTCGATCGGCCAACAGCAGCGCGTGGCCGCCGCTCGCGCGCTGATCGGCCAGCCGGAACTGGTAATCGCCGACGAACCCACCTCGGCGCTCGATGCCGACAACCGCGAGGCCTTTATCCGCCTGCTGTTCGACGAATGTCGCGCGGCCGGAGCCAGCCTGCTGTTCGTCAGCCACGACCAGAGCCTAGCGCCACTGTTCGACCGCCATCTGTCGCTGGCCGAGCTCAACCGCGCCGCCACGCCCCGGGAGGCCTGATGTACCTGCTCCGCCTTGCCCTGGCCAGCCTGGCCAACCGCCGTTTCACCGCCCTGCTCACCGCCTTCGCCATCGCCTTGTCGGTGTGCCTGCTGCTGGCGGTGGAGCGGGTACGCACCGAAGCCCGCGCCAGCTTCGCCAGCACCATCAGCGGCACCGACTTGATCGTCGGCGCGCGCTCGGGGTCGGTGAACCTGCTGCTGTACTCGGTGTTTCGCATCGGCAACGCCACCAACAACATCCGCTGGGACAGCTACCAGCATTACGCCCAGGATCCCCGGGTGAAATGGGCGATCCCCATCTCGCTGGGCGACTCGCACCGGGGCTACCGGGTGATGGGCACCACCGCCGACTATTTCAGCCATTACCAGTACGGTCGCCGCCAGCACCTGGCGCTGGACCAGGGCCGGCCATTCGCCGACGACCCATTCGAAGTGGTACTCGGCGCCGAAGTCGCCGAGGCGCTGCACTACAAACTGGGCGACACCTTGGTGCTGGCCCATGGCGTCGCCGCCATCAGCCTGGTCAAGCACGACGACAAGCCCTTTACCGTGGTCGGCGTGCTCAAGCGCACCGGCACGCCAGTGGACCGCACCCTGCACATCAGCCTGGGCGGCATGGAGGCGATCCATATCGACTGGCACAACGGCGTGCCGGCCCGTGGCGCCGGGCGCATCAGCGCCGAGCAGGCGCGTGGCATGGACTTGCAACCCAGCGCCATCACCGCCTTCATGCTCGGGCTCAACAGCAAGATCGCCACCTTCAGCCTGCAGCGCGAGATCAACGAGTTCCGCGGCGAGCCGCTGCTGGCGATTCTCCCCGGCGTGGCCCTGCAGGAGCTGTGGAGCCTGATGGGCACCGCCGAGCAGGCGCTGTTCGTGATATCGCTGTTCGTCGTGCTGACCGGCTTGATCGGCATGCTCACCGCCATCCTCACCAGCCTCAACGAGCGCCGCCGGGAAATGGCCATCCTGCGCTCGGTAGGCGCGCGGCCCTGGCATATCGCCGGGTTGCTGGTGCTCGAGGCACTGGCCCTGGCATTGTCGGGCATCGCCGCCGGGCTTGGCTTGCTGTATGCCGGCATTGCCCTGGCACAGGGCCATGTGCAGGCCAATTACGGACTGTACCTGCCATTGGCCTGGCCAAGCGCCCATGAGTGGACGCTGCTGGCTGTCATCCTTGGCGCGGCGCTGCTGATGGGCAGCGTGCCGGCCTGGCGCGCCTACCGGCAGTCGCTGGCCGATGGCCTGTCGATCCACCTTTGAGAATGCCCATGACCCTGCAAGCCCGCGCCTACCCAGCCTGGATACTGCTCGCGCTACTGTGCCTGCCCGTTGCCTGCTGGGCGGCGGAACCTCGCGAACTGGACTGGCCCGCACTGATCCCCGAGGGCGCGCCGATCATCCCGCCGCAACTGACGCCCCTGCACGACCTGTCGCAGATCAGCGACGCGCTGTCCGCCGAGGCCGCCCCCGCGGCCCGCCAACAGGCGCCCGACGCCCCGGTAGTGAAAGCCCTGGACGGCCAGGCGGTGAAGCTCCCCGGCTACATCGTGCCACTGGAGGTCAGTGACGAGGGCCGCACCACTGAGTTCCTGCTGGTGCCCTACTACGGTGCCTGCATCCATGTGCCGCCGCCACCGTCGAACCAGATCGTGCACATCTTCAGCGAAATGGGCGTGCGAATCGAGGACCTCTACCAGCCGTACTGGATCGAGGGCACCCTGAGCGTCAAGGCAAGCAGCAGCGAGCTGGCCGATGCCGGTTACCAGATGGAAGCCGAGAAAATCTATGCATATGAGCTGAAGTGAGCACAGTTGCCAGCCAATGACGTGCCTTCGTTGAGCTGGGTCAAACTTTCTGTTTAGTCAGCTTCGTACCATTGGACTACTCGATTACTCACGTCCTCTGGGAGCTTCCATGAACAAGTCCTTGCTCGGTGCCTCGCTCGTCGCGTTGGCGCTTGCAGCCCCTGTTGCCCACGCCCACAAGGCTGGCGATTTCATCGTCCGCGCCGGTGCCGCCACCGTCTCGCCCAACGAAGACAGCAGCGCACTGAAACTCAACGGCGCCAAGGTCTCGGGCACCAAGGCAACCGTGGACAGCGACACCCAGCTGGGCCTGGCCTTCGCCTACATGCTCACCGACCATATCGGCCTCGAGCTGCTGGCTGCCACGCCGTTCAAGCACACCGTTGGCGTGAAAGGCCTGGGCGGCGGCCTGGACGGCAAGCTGGCCGACATCAAGCAACTGCCACCGACGCTGTCGCTGCAGTACTACCCAATGGCACCTTCCTCGAAGTTCCAGCCTTACGCTGGCGTGGGCATCAACTACACCCTGTTCTTCGATGAAGACCTGAGCAGCAACCGCAAGGCCCAGGGCTTCAGCAACATGAAGCTGCAAGACTCGATCGGTATCGCCGGCCAACTGGGCATGGACTACATGATCACCGACAACCTGCTGTTCAACGCCGCAGTCTGGTACGTCGACATCGATACCAAAGCCACCATCGACGGCCCGACTGCCCTGGGCGTCGGCAAGACCAAGGTCGACGTCGACCTCGACCCTTGGGTCTACATGGTCGGTATCGGCTACAAGTTCTGATTCAACGCCTTGCGCAGGTGCCAGCCTTGCTGGCGCCTGCGCAAGGCTGCTGGAACCACCAGCAGCACCCGGCCAACACGCTGATCCCCGCACCCAACCCGCATACCGCCAACCATCCCCACTGGCCATACACCCAGGTCGCCGCCACGGCGCCCAGGCCACTGCCCACCGAATAGCAGCACATGTAGGCGCCGATCAGGCGGCTGGCGATCTCGCCGCGCCCAGCCAACAGCAAGCTCTGGCTGGTCACATGCACCGCCTGCACCGCCAGGTCGAGCAGCACCACCCCGATCACCAGCGCCACCAGCGACTGCTCGAGCAACGCCGTGGGTAACCAGGACAAGGTCAGCAACCCCAGCGCCAAGCCGCTGATGCGCCGCCCCTGGCCCTGGTCGGCCAGGCGTCCGGCACGTGATGCCGCCAGGGCGCCGGCGATGCCAGCCAGGCCGAACAGACCGACCTGGGTGTGATCGAGCGCCAGTGGCGCCGCGCTCAAGGGCAATACCATGGCGCTCCAGAGCACGCTGAAGGCGGCGAACACCAACAACGCCAACAGCCCGCGCTGGCGTAGCAGGCGATCATGCCGGTACAAGCCAAATACCGACCCCAATAGCGCCCAATACCCCTGGCGCGCGCCTTGTGACGGCGCGGTGGGTAAGCGCCAGGCCAGCACCCCGGCCATCAGCAGCGTGAGCCCCGCGGCGCCGAAGTAGACCCCGCGCCAGCCGATCCAATCAGCCACCAGCCCCGACACCAGGCGAGCCAGCAGGATGCCCAGCACCACGCCGCTGGTAACAGTGCCCACCGCCTGCCCTTGTTGCGCGGGGCTGGCCAGGGTGGCGGCGTGCGCCACCAGCACCTGCACCACCACCGCCACCAACCCAACCAGGGCCACGGCCCCCAGCAACATCGCCCAGCGCGTGGCCAACGCCACCGCCAGCAAGGCCCCGGCCGCGACCAGCAACTGGGCAATGATCAACCGACGGCGGTTGAGCCGATCGCCCAGCGGCACGATCAGCAGCAGGCCCAGGGCGTAACCCGCCTGGGTCATGCCCACCACCAGGCCCGCATGGGCGGGGTTGATACCGAAGCTGGCCGCCATCGACTCCAGCAGCGGCTGGGCCAGGTATACAGTGGCAACAGCCAGCGCGCCGGCCGTCGCCAGCAGCAGGGTCAAGCCGCGACTGAGCGCCTGAGGTGCAGTGCAGATGCTGGTCATCAGGAATCCCTTGGCCAATCTGGTTTCAAATTAAAACCACAAAGTGGATTTCTAGCAAATCCGGTTTTAATCTGCAACCACATACCACGGAGGTCCGCGATGCTCGATGAACACAATCAACAATGCCCGGTGGCCCGCGCGCTGGAAGTGCTTGGCGACCGCTGGGCACTGATGATCCTGCGGGACGCTTTCGACGGGTTACGGCGCTTCAGTGAGCTGCAAAAAAACCTGGGGCTGGCGAAGAACATCCTCGCCGGGCGACTGAAGCTGCTGGTGGAGGCTGGTTTGCTGACGCAGCAGCCTGCCTCCGATGGCAGCGCCTACAAGGAATACGTGCTCACCGACAAGGGGCGCTCGGTGTTTCCGCTCGTGGTCGGTCTACGCCAGTGGGGGGAGCGGTTTATGTTCGAGACCGGCGAGACACGCTCGCAACTGGTGGATGATCGCGAACAGCCCTTGGAGACCCTGCAGGTAAGGGCCAAGGATGGGCGGGTGCTGAAACCAGAGGATTGCCGGCGGCGAGTGGTCCGCCATGGGTGATACTCGGCCCTACGCGCCCCTGTAGGAGCTGGAGACTCAGGCCTTGCCCAGCAGTCGCGCCAAACCTTGGACGAAGGGGGTCGGCTCGGGGAACGCGAAGCGCGCCAGCAACCGCGTGTTGTCCGCCCGTGAATGACGGATATCACCCGAGCGCGCCGGGCCATGACTGACCGCCGGCAGGCTGCCAACCACTTGCTCCAGCGCCTTGAGCAACTGGTTCAGCGAAGTGGCCTGGTTCAGGCCGATATTCACCGCGCCCTCGTCCACCGTCGGCAGCTCCAGCGCCTGGATCATCACCTGCACCAGGTCACCGACATACAGGAAGTCACGGGTCTGCTCGCCGTCGCCGAACACCATGATCGGTTTGCCGCGGGTGGCGCGCTCGCAGAAGATGCTGATCACCCCGGAGTACGGCGAAGACGGGTCCTGGCGCGGCCCGAATATATTGAAGAAGCGGAACACCACCGGCTCCAGGCCATGCTGGCGACGGTAGAAGTCCAGGTACTGCTCGCTGGCCAGCTTGTCCACGGCATAGGGGGTCAAGGGCGCCTTGGGCGTGTCCTCGGCGATCGACTGGCCTTCGCCGTTGTTGCCGTACACCGCCGCGCTGGAGGCGAACAGCACCCGCCGTACGCCGCTCAGGCGCATGGCTTCGCAGACGTTGAGGGTACCGATGAAGTTGCTCTGGTGAGTCTTGACCGGGTCTTCCACCGAGGCCTGCACCGAGGCCACCGCAGCCAGGTGCACCACCGCCTGGCAACCAACGGCGGCACGCGCCACCAGGGCCGCGTCGGCGACATCGCCCTCGAGCAGCTCCAGGCGCGGATGGCCCAATTGCAGGTTTTCACGCTTGCCGGTCGACAGGTCGTCGAGCACGCGCACCGCGTAGCCTTTTTCCAGCAACGCATCGCACAGGTGGGAGCCAATGAAGCCGGCACCGCCGGTGATCAGGATGGGGGCGTCAGCCATGTCGGTAGAAACGGTCCAGTAGGGGCGGCAAGCCGGCGCGCCAGGCACGCGGCTTGATGCCGAAAGTATGAAGGATCTTCTTGCAGGCCAGCACCGCATGTTGCGGCTCTTCACTGGCATCCGGGCGCGCGGCGTGAGCCTGGGCGGTCGGCGCCTGCACAGCCAGCTTGCGCCACTGCCCAGCCTCGGCAAGGATCGCCTGGCCCAGTGCCAACGGCGTGGTGGCCTCGTTGCCTGCGTAATGATAGGTGCCCCACAGCGGCGCCTGGCAGTCGAGCTGCTTGAGCACCGAGAGGATCACCCGCGCGGCGTCGTCCACCGGCGTCGGATTGCCGCGCCGGTCATCGGCCAGCAGCAGTTCCTGGGGCTGCTCGGCGCGGGTCAGGAAGCGCCCGAGGGCGCCATCGAGGCTTTCATCCAGCAGCCAGCCGAAGCGCAGCAGCACATGCTGCGGGCAGGTGGCGCGCACGCTCTGCTCGATGCGCCATAGCGCCTGGCCGCGCAGGCCGAGCGGCACCGGTTCGTCCTTCTCGCTGTAGGCGGTGGCCCGCGAACCGTCGAACACCCGGTAGCTGGACGGCTGCACCAGGATCATCTCGTGGTGCTGGCACAGCTCGGCAAGCCGCTCCACCGCCCGCTCCTGCTGGGCCAGGCGCGGCTCGCTGACGGCCTCGGCCTGGAACCAGTCGAAGTAATAAGCCAGGTTGATGACAGCATCCGGGCGCTGTTCGTCGAGCAGCAGGGTCAGGCTGGCCGGGTCCCAGCCGTGCTCCGGCGGACGCGGCGCCAGGAAGGCGATGTCTTCCTCGGCCCCGAGGCGAATCAGCGCTTGCCCGAGGGCATTGCCACCACCCAACAGCATCAGGCGCATACGCATAGAGTCAACAGGTCCGCTCAGGTCGAAGGAGGAAGCGGCCATTTTGCTGTTTCCTACAGGGGAAGTCCAACGCAGCCCCGGCCATGCGCCCGTTGCGCGTCGATTTGTCCGCCCCGCCGCGCTGTTCCGCCTTGGCCGTCAGCTACTTATACTGCGCCATGCATGTTCAAGGAGACGCACATGGACACCGAGTCGATCCTCCCGCAGCGCAGCCAATGGCAATTCGATGAACCTGCCCCCGGCACCGAGCGGTTCATCGAGGAACGTTTCAACGGCTACCGCCAGCAGGCGCGCCTGCTGCTGCCGCTGAATGAGCAGGCGCCAACCGCCTTCGTCATTGGCGGCGCGCGCTCGGACTTCACCCGGCTCAACCCACTGCTGTACCGTTTGCAGCAACAGGGCATCGGCTCGCTGACCGGTAATCTGTCCGGCCACAGCCTGGCCAGCGAACCCGGTGCCCGGGAGGCCTCGCTGGCCAGCAACCTCGATGAAGCCCTACGCTTTCACCAGTGGCTGGACACCCGCAGCGATACCCTGATCGGCCACAGCCTGGGCGCGGCCATCGCCCTGAAGCTGGCGGCGCAACGCCCGAGTGTGCGCAAGCTGGTACTGATCTGCCCGGCGGTCTACCCCGATGCGGCCCACATCGCGCCCTTCGGCCCGGCGTTCACAGCGGCCATCCGCAAGCCATTCGCCTTTCTCGAATGCGACAGCTATGAATTCCTGCGCCAGTTCCAGGGCCGGGTGCTGCTGGTGATCGGCGAATACGACGGGCTCAACTCGAAAGTGCATGGCCGGGGCGCGGGTACCTCGGCGGGCACCCGGCGGCTGGCAGGGGTGGAGCGATACAGTCCGATCCCGGAAGAAGTCACTCATACACTGTTGCGCTCGGTACCGGCGCCCCACGTCGAATGCTTGATGCTGACCGACTGCGACCACGGCATTGCCGCGCACCTGCGCGAACGGCCAGAGGTGGCGGATCAGGTGGCGGCGGCGGTGGCGGGGTTCATGCTCGAGCGCTGATTGCTGGTAACCCGGGGCACTGGCGTGGGCGCGGGCTTGTCTGGCGATACCGGCGTAGCCGTGTCCTGCACCGCGGCGCCTGTTTCGCCAGCAAGGCTGGCTCCTACAGTAAGGTGTGCGCAGGGTTTATTCGATTTCGAACAGGCCGTTGCTGACCATCCCCGCGCTCAGGCGATCGCGGATGTCATCATCGATCCGTGGGTCGTCTGGCCGGTACAGTTTTATCTGGCGGAAGGCATTGATGCGATTGATCTCTTCCCCAAGGTACTCCCACACCACCCGGGTACAGGCTGGATTGCGCCGATCGCCGCTGGATACGCCGGTCTTGAGCCCATTAAGGCGGCTGATTCGACTTTTGAAGCTGGGTATGAGAATAGTCTGGCTCATCTCGTTCAGGGTCAGCGACTCGTAGTCGATCAGGAACATCCGGTCCTGCAACTGGAACGCCGCGCCCAGGTAGCGGCAGCGCACCTCGGCCTGCTGGTCGTTGCCAATGCCTCGCTCCTGGCGCTCCTGGCGCTCGAACAGGAAACTGCCGCGCTCTTCCCACAGATGCACCAGCGACACCAGGATCGACCCTGGCACCGACATGCAATTGGAGTACTCGAAGTAGTAACCACAGTAGCGCGACAGGTTGCCCGCTTCTTTATGCAGTGGCTTGAACAGTTCGCTGATCGGGTCGTCCTGCTGGCCGACGCGCTGCTCGGGGTTGCGCGCGCCGATCAGGCGGGCGAACTGTTCGGGCGGCAGCCCCAGTTCGTAATCCTCGACGCCGAAGAAGTCGCCGATGCGCTTGAGGTTGTACGCCGTCGGCCGGCTCTGGCCGCTCAGGTATTTGTTGAATTGTGCCCGGTTGATCGACAGCTGCCGGCAAACCTCGGAGATAGAGCGGTAGTGGCTGCACGCCAATTTGAGGTTGATAGCGAATTGATCGCCCATGATGCACGGGTCCAGATGATGCGAATGATGCCAGTCTAGCATCAACTCGCACCAAAATGGAGCAACCCGCGAAATTGTAACCACAGTTGTCATGGCCAACCATGCGCCCCCAATGAATAGCGGTGCGCCTGCCGTCCGCTGGTCTTTCCACGCGAAGAATAAGAATCGAGGTCATTTTTCAATGCTCGAAGCACTCAACGATTTCCTTTCGGGGAAACTCCTCATCGTGCTGATCGTCGGACTCGGCGGTTATTTCACCATCCGCTCTCGGTTCGTCCAGTTCCGCCACTTCGGCCACATGTTCGGTGTGTTCAAGGAATCCCTTCGCGGCCAGGCAGGCCAACTGAGCTCGTTCCAGGCCCTGATGCTGAGCCTGGCCGGCCGTGTCGGCGCCGGTAACATTGCCGGTGTCGGTATCGCCGTTACCCTCGGCGGCCCTGGCGCGGTGTTCTGGATGTGGGTCACCGCCCTGGTCGGCATGGCCAGCAGCTTCTTCGAATGCACCCTGGCCCAGGTCTACAAGCGTGCCGACGGCGATGGCCTGTACCGCGGCGGCCCGGCATACTACATCCTGCACGGCCTGAAGCTGCGAAGCATGGCGATCGTGTTCTCGATCCTGCTGCTGGTCACCTACGGCTTCGCCTTCATCGGCGTGCAGTCATACACCGTGACCCACTCGCTGCAGAATGCCTTCGGTTTTGACCCGAGCCGTACCGGTATCGTCCTCGCGGTCCTGCTGGCCATTACCTTCATCGGTGGCATCAAGCGCATCGCCGCGGTGTCCGACCTGCTGGTGCCGGTCAAGACCCTGGCCTACATCGGCGTGACTCTGTATGTGATCGGCACCCAGATCGAACACGTGCCGGCCATGCTGGAAACCATCTTCAAGAGCGCCTTCGGCCTCGACCCAGCGTTTGGCGGCCTGCTCGGCAGCGCCATCGTCATGGGCGTTAAGCGTGGCGTGTTCGCCAACGAAGCAGGCCTGGGCAGCGCGCCGAACGTCGCCGCAGTGGCCGCCGTGAAGCACCCGGGCGCCCAAGGCGTGGTCCAGGCCTTCAGCGTGTTCCTCGACACCTTCGTGATCTGCACCTGCACCGCGCTGCTGATCCTGCTGTCGGGCTTCTACACCCCAGGCTTCGAAGGTGACGGCATCGTCCTGACCCAGAACTCGCTGGCCGCCGTGGTCGGTGACTGGGGGCGCTTGTTCGTCAGCGTCGCGCTGTCGCTGTTCGTCTTCACCTGCATCCTCTACAACTACTACCTGGGCGAGAACAGCCTGCAGTTCCTCAGCCGCAACCGTATCGTGCTGATGATCTTCCGCGGCCTGGTGCTGGCACTGGTGATCTGGGGTTCGGTGCAGAACCTGTCGACCG
The DNA here is from genome assembly GCF_004519305.1 of Pseudomonas sp. RIT623. Lineage (GTDB taxonomy): Bacteria > Pseudomonadota > Gammaproteobacteria > Pseudomonadales > Pseudomonadaceae > Aquipseudomonas. The sequence continues at coordinate 78,177 of NZ_SOZA01000024.1, forward strand.
TGTTCGCCTTCGCCGACATCACCATGACCTGCCTGGCGTTCGTCAACCTGATCGCCCTGGCCCTGCTGTTCAAGGTCGGCCTGCGGGTGATGCGCGACTACGACGACCAGCGCAAGGCCGGTATCAAGCAACCGGTGTTCGATTCCAGCAAGTTCGCCGACCTGGACCTGGACCGCGCCGCCTGGCCGGCCAACCCGCAGGCTGCAACAGCTGCTGACAAAGCCGCCGCCCCGGCGCCAGCGCAGCACTGATACCCTGCCCTGCCACAGCCGCCCCGCTCGCGGGCGGCTGCCTCTTCCTTCGCTACATCGCTACGGAATGCTTCCATGCGTGCAGTCAAGAATCTTCTCGTCCTTTACACCGGTGGCACCATCGGCATGCTGCAGACCGCCGAGGGCCTGGCCCCAGCCGGTGGCTTCGAAGCGCGCATGCGCGAACACTTCGCCGCCTGCGGCGATGCGCCAAAGCTGCAGTGGTCGCTGCGTGAGCTGAACCCGCTGATCGACAGCGCCAACATGCAGCAGGTCAACTGGCTGGCGATGCGCGATGCCATCGTCGAGGCGGTCGAGCATGATGGCCATGACGGGGTGCTGGTGCTGCATGGCACCGATACCTTGGCCTACAGCGCCGCGGCGTTGTCGTTCCTGCTGCTGGGCCTGCCGGTGCCGGTGCTGCTGACCGGTTCCATGCTGCCGGCCGGCGCGCCGGACAGCGACGCCTGGGACAACCTGGTCGGCGCCCTGAACCTGTTCGAAAGTGGCCTGGCGCCGGGCGTCCAGCTGTTCTTCCACGGCCAGTTGCTGCATGGCTGCCGTGCGTCCAAGTTGCGCAGCGAGGCGTTCGACGCCTTCAAGGCGCTACCGCGCCAGCGCGACGGTGAACGGGCAGCAGAGCTGCCGGCTCGCCTGGATTACCGCCAGCCGCGCCAGCCTGTGAGCCTGGCCGTGCTGCCGGTGTTCCCGGGGCTTGCGGCGGGGCTGGTGCGTGGGCTGCTCGACAGTGGTATCCAGGGCCTGCTGCTGGAGTGCTACGGCAGCGGTACCGGCCCGTCCGACGATCAGGCGCTGCTCGACGTGCTGCATGATGCCCGCCAGGCTGGCGTGATGATCGCGGCGATCAGCCAGTGCCCGGAGGGAGCGGTGGTGTTCGACACCTACGCTGCTGGCAGCCGCCTGCGTGACACGGGGCTGGTCAGCGGTGGCGGCATGACCCGCGAGGCGGCGCTGGGCAAGATGTTCGCGTTGCTGGGGGCGGGGTTGGATGCTGATTCGGCTGAGCATTGGTTTGCGTTGGACCTTTGCGGGGAGCGGGCTTGAGCGCGTTGGCTGGCAGCGCATCAGCGCAAGGTGACGCGCCCCCGAACGAGCCAAGGTCTACAATTACGAGTGACAGCTTCTAGCTTCTAGCTATCAGAAGGTTACCCCCTAACTCGGCGAGCGACAGCTGCGCCC
>NZ_SOZA01000025.1 GCF_004519305.1 Pseudomonas sp. RIT623
GCGAAAGGGCCGCATAGCGGCCCCGACGATCTTTGCGCCAACGCTGAAATCCTGGGGCTGCTACGCAGCCCTTTCGCGGCACAAGGCCGCTCCTACAAAGAGCAGGCCAACCTGATGGCTCAGGCGCTCTCGCGCGAATCGCGGACCATGTCCACATGCGGGATGCCGGCCTCGAGGAACTCCTCGCTGACCACGCGGAAACCCAGGCGCTCGTAGAACGGCGTAGCGTGTACCTGGGCGCTGAGCATCTGCTGCTTGAGGTCGCGGTTCTGTGCCTCGACGATCACCGCGCGCATCAGCGCATCGCCGACGTTCAGGCCGCGCCAGTCCTTGAGCACAGAGACCCGGCCGATGGTGCCGTCAGGCAGCAGGCGGGCGGTACCGATCGGGTAGTCGCCTTCCAGCGCCAGGAAATGCACGGCGCTGGGGTCTTCGGCGTCGAACTCCAGCTCCGGTGGCACGTGCTGTTCGGCGACGAACACGGCGCTGCGGATACGGTGGATGTCGGCGTTGTCTTTGTGCCAGTCGGCCAGGCGTACGCTGATTTTATTCATCGGCGAACCCCAGGCTGCCTTGCATGACCAACTGCTGGACCAGCATCAGGCCGTCTTCGTCCTGCAGCCATTGCGCCAGGTTTTCGCTGTGCAGCGCGTCGGCGGAGCAGATCAGCTTCAACAGCTCGCGCAGTTTGCCCGGCAGCGGGCAGCTGCGACCGCTGGCGAACAGCAACAGGTCGTCGCCGAACTCCGACCAGGCCAGGCGCGCGCTCGGGTTGCGGATCAGGATGGCCCCTTGGCCGAGGTAGTCGAGCAGTTCCTGCTCGGAGACTTCCTCGCCGACCACCTGCTCTGGGTAGCGTGGCTCGGTCATGAACTGGCCGAACCAGGTCAGCAGCAGGTCCTTGTCGTTCATGTGCTTGTCGATCAGCGCCTTGAGGCGATCCAGGGCGTCGTGCTGGATCTGGTGCGGATCGGCCGCAGGCACGGCGTCGGCATCGCTGTAGCGCTCTTCATCCGGCAGGAACTGGCCGAGGAAGTCGGTGAAGTGGGTCAGCACTTCGGCGGCGCTCGGGGCGCGGAAACCGACCGAGTAGGTCAGGCACTCGCTCTCGGCGACGCCGTAATGGGCCAGGCGTGGCGGCAGGTAGAGCATGTCGCCCGGCTCCAGGGTCCACTCGTCGCTCTGCTCGAAGTCAGCGAGGATGCGCAGGTCGGCGTGGTCGATCAGTGCACTGTCGCTATTGCACATCTGGCCGACTTTCCAGGTGCGCGTGCCATCGCCTTGCAGCAGGAACACATCGTAGTTGTCGAAGTGCGGGCCGACGCTGCCGCCGGGCGCGGCGTAGCTGATCATCACGTCGTCGATGCGCCAGCTGGGCAGGAAGCGGAATTCTTCCAGCAGCTCGGCCACTTCCGGCACGAACTGGTCCACGGCCTGTACCAGCAGGGTCCAGTCACGCTCGGGCAGGTCGCTGAAGGCGTCCTCGGCGAACGGGCCGCGGCGCAGCTCCCACGGACGCTCGCCGTGCTCGAGCACCAGGCGCGACTCGACTTCTTCTTCCAGGGCCAGGCCGGCCAGCTCGTCGGCGTCGATGGGGCTGACGAAGTCAGGGAAGGCCTGACGTACCAGCAGTGGCTTCTTCTGCCAGTAGTCGCGCAGGAATTCACGGGCCGTGAGGCCGCCCAACAGTTGCAGTGGAGTATCAGAATTCATGTTCAACCTATTGAAAAAACTTAATTTTCGTACGGGAATAAAAACGCCCGGCCAGGCCGGGCGTTGTACGCGACGGTCAGCTTAGATGCGTTTGGCCTGGGCCGCGGCGTTGCCGATGTAGGTCGCCGGGGTCAGTTGCTTGAGCTCGGCCTTGGCTTCGGCCGGCATGTCCAGGCCGTCGATGAAGGTCAGCAGCGCTTCAGGGGTGATGCCCTTGCCACGGGTCAGCTCCTTGAGCTTCTCGTAGGGGTTCTCGATGTTGAAGCGGCGCATCACGGTCTGGATCGGCTCGGCCAGGACTTCCCAGCAGGCATCCAGGTCGGCGGCGATACGGGCTTCGTTGACTTCCAGCTTGCCGATGCCCTTGAGGCTGGCTTCGTAGGCGATGACGCTGTGGGCGAAGCCCACGCCCAGGTTGCGCAGCACGGTGGAGTCGGTCAGGTCACGCTGCCAGCGCGAGATCGGCAGCTTGCTGGCCAGGTGCTGGAACAGCGCGTTGGCGATACCCAGGTTGCCTTCGGAGTTCTCGAAGTCGATCGGGTTGACCTTGTGCGGCATGGTCGAGGAGCCGATTTCGCCGGCAACGGTCTTCTGCTTGAAGTAGCCCAGCGAGATGTAGCCCCAGACGTCGCGGTCGAAGTCGATGAGGATGGTGTTGAAGCGGGCGATGGCGTCGAACAGCTCGGCAATGTAGTCGTGCGGCTCGATTTGGGTGGTGTAGGGGTTGAACTGCAGGCCCAGCTCGTCCTCGATGAAGGCGCGGGCGTTGGCTTCCCAGTCGATCTGCGAGTAGGCCGACAGGTGGGCGTTGTAGTTGCCCACGGCGCCGTTGATCTTGCCCAGCAGTGGCACGGCGGCCACTTGCGCGATCTGGCGTTCCAGGCGGTAGACGACGTTGGCCAGTTCCTTGCCCAGGGTGGTCGGCGAGGCTGGCTGGCCGTGGGTGCGCGACAGCATCGGCACGGCGGCGTGGGTGTGGGCCAGGGTGCGGATCGCTTCGGCGATCTGACGCATCAGCGGCAGCAGCACTTCGTCACGGCCGGCGCGCAGCATCAGGGCGTGGGACAGGTTGTTGATGTCCTCGCTGGTGCAGGCGAAGTGGATGAACTCGCTGACCTTGGCCAACTCAGGCAACTGCGCGGCCTGCTCCTTGAGCAGGTACTCGATGGCCTTGACGTCGTGGTTGGTGGTGCGTTCGATCTCTTTGACGCGTTCGGCGTGCTCGAGCTTGAAATCGGTGGCCAGGCTGTCCAGCAGGGCGTTGGCTTCGGCGGAAAACGCCGGCACTTCGCCGATCTGCGGGTGGGCGGCCAGGCGCTGCAGCCAGCGTACTTCGACCAGGGCGCGGAAACGGATCAGGCCGAATTCGCTGAAGATGGGGCGCAGGGCCTGGGTTTTGCCGGCGTAACGGCCGTCTACAGGGGAAACCGCAGTGAGCGAGGAGAGCTGCATGGGGTGTTCTCGGACAGTCAGGCTTTTGGAAGGGCGCATATCATACATGAAAAACGCGCCGGGGTCGGGTGGCTGACCAAAGGTCGGGCCTATCAATCATGTTGCGATCCCCTGTAGGAGCGGCCTTGTGTCGCGAAAGGGCCGCATCGCGGCCCCAGGATCTCGAGCCTGGCTCATGATTGCCGGGGCTGCTGCGCAGCCCTTTCGCGACACAAGGCCGCTCCTACACAGGGCGCTGTTTCAATCGTTGGTACGCGTCATGCCGTACAGCTCAGTGAGCAGCTTGCGCCGGCTGAACACCAGCTGCCAGCGGTGCCCGCCCAGCTGGCGCCACAGGCGCGCGGCGCGGATGCCGGCCAGCAGCAGGGCGCGGATCTTCGAGGCGTTGCTCGGCTGCTGCAGGAAGCGCATGTCGCCATGCACCTGGATGCGTTGGCGCAGGGTGCTCAGGGTGTCCTGGTACAAGGCTCCGCTGGAAGCGATGACGTTTTCATGAACCAGGCCGAAATGCTCAGCCTGGGACTGGATCTGTGGCAGGCGGTTGCCGATGGTGTCGAGCATGTCGCCGCGCTTGTTCAGCTGGCGTTCCAGGCCGAGCATCGACAGGGCGTAGCGCAGTGGCTCGCGCTGCAAGCTGCTGGGGTCGCGCTCCAGGGCGCCGACCAGCGCGCGGTAGCCGTCGCGCAGGTTGAGGTCGTCGCCGCCGAATACCTCAAGGGTGTTCTTGGGGTCGACCACCAGCAGGCTGCCGAGCATGCAGCCGATGTTGGCCTCGCTGGCCTGGCCGGTGCGGGCGATGCGGTCGACCAGCACCGCGGCCTGGAACACGCCGCCAAGGGCGATCAGCTGCTCCTGCAGGTTGCTCATGCGCGTGGGCTCCACGGCTCGGCGGTCTCGATCACGCCGCCGCCCAGGCACACTTCACCGTCGTAGAACACCACCGACTGCCCGGGGGTGACGGCGCGCTGTGGCTCGTCGAACACCGCCCGGTAGCCATGCCCGGTGCGCTCCAGGGTGCACTGCTGGTCACCCTGGCGGTAGCGTACCTTGGCCGTGAGGCGGCGCGGGTTGGAAAGGTCGATGGGGTTGACCCAGAAGATCTCCGAGGCCAGCAGGGCGCGGGAGAACAGCCACGGGTGCTCGTTGCCCTGGCCGACCACCAGCACGTTGCGGGTCAGGTCTTTGTGCAGCACGTACCACGGCTCGTCGCTGGCGTCCTTCAGGCCGCCGATGCCCAGGCCCTGGCGCTGGCCGATGGTGTGGTACATCAGGCCATGGTGGCGGCCGATGACTTCACCGTCGGTGGTTTCGATATTGCCCGGCTGGGCCGGCAGGTACTGCTTGAGGAAGTCGCTGAAGCGGCGCTCGCCAATGAAGCAGATGCCGGTGGAATCCTTCTTCTTCGCGGTGGCCAGGCCATGTTTCTCGGCGATGGCGCGGACCTCGGGCTTCTCCAGCTCGCCGACCGGGAACAGGGTGCGGGCGATTTCCGTACCGCCCACGGCGTGCAGGAAATAGCTCTGGTCCTTGTTCGGGTCCAGGCCCTTGAGCAGCTCGGTGAGCGCGCCAGTGTCGCGGCGGCGCACGTAGTGGCCGGTGGCGATCAGGTCGGCGCCCAGGGACAGGGCGTAGTCGAGGAACGCCTTGAACTTGATTTCGCGGTTGCAGAGGATGTCCGGGTTCGGCGTGCGCCCGGCCTTGTATTCCTCGAGGAAGTGCTCGAACACGTTGTCCCAGTATTCGGCGGCGAAATTGGCGGTGTGCAGCTTGATGCCGATGCGGTCGCACACGGCCTGGGCGTCGGCCAGGTCTTCGCGGGCGGTGCAGTATTCGGTGCCGTCGTCCTCTTCCCAGTTCTTCATGAACAGACCTTCCACCTGGTAGCCCTGCTCCATGAGCAGAAGGGCGGAGACGGAAGAGTCCACGCCGCCGGACATGCCGACGATGACGCGGGTCTTGGCGGGGTCTTTGAGTGCTGGGCTGGTCATGGCTACCGATGTGTATCAGAGGGGAAAAACGCCGATTCTATCAAACCCGCGGGCTGGCGTCAGTCGCGCAGCAGTTCGAGGCTGTGCAGCGGGCCTTTGAGGTAGTCGTCCAGGCAGCGTGGCACCAGTTCGCTGCGCCAGCGCGACGGCTCGGCCAGCAGTTCGTCGCGGCTCAGCCATACGGCGCGGACGATGTCGCTGTCCAGGGCCAGGTCGGCATGCTGGCGCAACGGGCGGGCGGCGAAGCAGATGCGCTGGTAGGTGATGCCGTTGCTGGGGGCGGTGTACAGGTAGATGCCGACCACCCCGGTGAGTTCGACTTCCCAGGCGGTTTCCTCGAGGGTCTCGCGCAGGGCGGCCTGGGGTAGGGTCTCGTTGGGTTCCAGGTGGCCGGCGGGCTGGTTGAAGACGTGCTGGCCGGCCTTGAACTCCTCGACGAAGAGGAACTTGCCTTCGTGTTCGACGATGGTGGCGACGGTGATGTGGGGTTGCCAGGTCATATGCGATTCCTATGGTTGGCGCGGGCCTTGTAGGAGCGGCACAAGGCCGCTCCTACAAGGGACCGTTTCTGCGCTTCAGAAAGCACAAACCCCGGTGCGTGGCCGGGGTTTGTGCTGTTACTTCAAGCGAACCTTACAGCGCGGCAATGGCGCTGTTAAGGGTCTGGCTTGGGCGCATCACCTTGGCGGTCAGCTCGGCATCCGGGGCGTAGTAGCCACCGATGTCGGCCGGCTTGCCCTGGACGGCGGCCAGCTCGGCGACGATGGTCGCCTCGTTGTCGCTCAGGGCCTTGGCCAGCGGCGCGAAGCGCGCCTGCAGGGCGGCGTCGTCGGTCTGCGCGGCCAGTGCCTCTGCCCAGTACAGGGTCAGGTAGAAGTGGCTGCCACGGTTGTCGATACCGCCGACCTTGCGCGAAGGCGACTTGTTGGTGTCGAGGAACTTGCCGGTGGCCTGGTCCAGGGTGTTGGCCAGGACCTTGGCGCGTGGGTTGTCGTAGGTGTTGCCCAGGTGTTCCAGGGAAGCGGCCAGGGCCAGGAATTCACCCAGCGAGTCCCAACGCAGGAAGTTCTCTTCAACCAGCTGCTGCACGTGCTTGGGTGCCGAACCGCCGGCGCCGGTCTCGAACAGGCCACCGCCGTTCATCAGCGGCACGATCGATAGCATCTTGGCGCTGGTGCCCAGCTCCATGATCGGGAACAGGTCGGTCAGGTAGTCGCGCAGCACGTTACCGGTCACCGAGATGGTGTCCTTGCCTTCGCGGATGCGCGCCAGGGAGAACTTGATGGCGTCGACCGGGGCCAGGATGCGGATGTCCAGGCCGGCGGTGTCGTGATCCTTCAGGTAGGTCTGCACCTTCTCGATCATCACGCCGTCGTGGGCGCGCGCCGGGTCCAGCCAGAACACCGCCGGGGTGTTGCTCAGGCGGGCGCGGTTGACAGCCAGCTTGACCCAATCCTGGATCGGCGCGTCCTTGGTCTGGCACATGCGGAAGATGTCACCGGCTTCGACGTTCTGCTCCAGCAGGACCTTGCCCTTGCCGTCGACCACGCGCACGACGCCGTCGGTCTTGACCTGGAAGGTCTTGTCGTGGGAGCCGTACTCTTCGGCCTTCTGCGCCATCAGGCCGACGTTCGGCACGCTGCCCATGGTGGTCGGGTCGAAGGCGCCGTTGGCCTTGCAGTCTTCGATGGTGGCCTGGTAGATGCCGGCGTAGCAACGGTCTGGGATCACGGCCTTGGCGTCTTGCAGCTCGCCGGCGGTGTTCCACATCTTGCCCGAGTCACGAATCATGGCTGGCATCGAGGCGTCGACGATGACGTCGCTCGGCACGTGCAGGTTGGTGATGCCCTTGTCGGAATTGACCATGGCCAGGGCCGGGCGAACGGCGTACAGGGCCTGGATGTCGGCTTCGATCTCGGCTTGCTTTTCAGCAGGCAGGTCCTTGATGCGGGCGTACAGGTCGCCAATGCCGTTGTTGGCGTTGAAGCCTACTTCGGCCAGGGCAGCGGCGTGCTTGGCCAGCACGTCGTTGTAGAACTCCTCGACGATCACGCCGAACATGATCGGGTCGGAAACCTTCATCATGGTGGCTTTCAGGTGTACCGACAGCAGCACGCCGCTGGCCTTGGCATCGGCGATCTGCTCGGCGATGAAGGCTTTCAGGGCCTTGCGGCTCATGGTGGCGCAGTCGATGACTTCGGCGGCTTTTACCGAGGTCTTTTCTTTCAGGACGGTGGTGGAACCATCCTTGCCGACCAGCTCGATGCGCAGGCTGTCGTCAGCCTCGATCAGCGCGGCTTTTTCGCTGCCGTAGAAGTCGCCCTGGGTCATGTGGGCAACGTGCGACTTGGAGTCGGCGGCCCAGGCGCCCATCTTGTGCGGGTGCTTGCGGGCGTAGTTCTTGACCGACAGTGGCGCGCGGCGGTCGGAGTTGCCTTCGCGCAGCACTGGGTTTACCGCCGAGCCCTTGATGCGATCGTAGCGGGCGCGGGATTCTTTCTCTTCGGCGCTGGCTGGCTCGTCGGCGTAGTCGGGGATGTTGAAGCCCTTGGCCTGAAGTTCCTTGATCGCCGCCTTCAACTGCGGGACCGATGCGGAAATGTTCGGCAGCTTGATGATGTTGGCTTCAGGGGTGGTGGCCAGCTGGCCCAGTTCCGCCAGGTGATCGGCTACCTGCTTCTCGCTGCCCAGTTGCTCCGGGAAGGCCGCGAGGATACGACCGGCCAGGGAGATATCGCGGGTTTCGACGGCGATGTCGGCGCAAGCGGTGAAGGCTTCGACGATCGGCAGCAGCGAGTAGGTGGCGAGGGCGGGGGCTTCGTCGGTGAAGGTGTAGATGATCTTGGAACGGGTGGGCATGCGGGTTAACTCTCTATGTGCTGAGCGTACTCGAGTCTCGAGGTGCGCAGGGTAGGCGCTTCGCCCTGGCGACGCCATGAGCGGAAAGTCGAGAGGCTGCGAGCGGTGATGGTGGATGCATCAGTCGAGCGTCAAGTGCTGGGCTGCGGTAACAATCCAGGCTTCGTGGCCATGCTTGGCCAAGGGCGAGCCGCATTTTCCAAGGGTTCGCCCCGATGACCCTACGGTCGCGGCGCAGTATATCAAACCCTTTGGGCTAATCAGCAAGGCGAAGTGGTATCAGCGCATTTATAAGACCAAAGACGTAGGCGCAATGTGGCGCAATGACGCAGGTGCGAGGCTCACTCGCCCAGGCGCTGCTCGCGTGATGGCGGATAGCCGAAATACGCCGCGTAGCACTTGCTGAAGTGCGACACCGAGACGAAGCCGCAGGCCACCGCCACCTCCATCACCGACAGGTCCGAATACTGCAGCAGGCGCCGGCTCTTGGTGATGCGCAGTTCCATGTAGTAGCGTCGCGGCGAGGAGCCGAGCTGGGCCTGGAACAGCCGGTCGATCTGCCGCCGGGAGCGTCCGGAGTAAGCGGCCAGCTGGTCGAGGCTGAGGGTTTCCTCGAGGTTGTTCTCCATCAACTCGACGATGGTGCGCAGGTGCAGGCTCATGGACTTCTTCGCCCCAGGGCCGACCTGGCGGTAGCGCGCGCCGGAGAACGAGAGGATTTCCTCCACGCCCTCGGCCAGGGCGTCGCCATGCAGGCGGCGCACCAGGCCAAGCATCAGCTCCATGGCGCCGTTGGGGCTGGCGGCGGTGAGGCGGTCGCGGTCGAGGGTGAAGCTGGCCGGGGTGATGCGCGCCTGCGGGCTGATTTCGGCGAGGCTGGCGCGCTGCTCGGGGTGCACGCTGCAACCATAGTCGTCGAGGGCCCCGGCACGGCCGAGGAACCAGGCGCCGTTCCACAGCCCGCCTAGGGTCATGCCCTGGGCGACGCAGTCGGCCAGCAGGCGGTCGAGGCCGGGGTACTTCAACGGGGTGCGCAGGCCGCCGCAGATCACCAGCATGTCCAGTTCTGCCAGCATGCGCGGTTGCAGCGGGGTGGCGATCAGTTCCAGGCCCAGGTCACTGAGCACTCGGTCGCCGCTCGGCGAAAGCGGGGTGTAGGCGAAACTGTCGGCGCGCAGCAGGTTGGCGGTGACCAGCACGTCCATGGCCACGGTAAAACTGGCCATGGAGAAGTGTTCGAGCAGGACGAAATCGACCCGGTAGGGGCGCTGCGCGCCAGCCTCGGCGGGCTTGAGCCGCAGCATGTTGCTGGTGCTGCTCTTCTTGCTGAACTGGCGTGGCGTGGGCACGGCGGACTCCGCTGGCGGGCTGGCGCGGCTGAGTGTGCGTCGGCTGGGAGGGAAAGACAACAGGGTGGACGGCGCTTTGGGCTATGCTGGCGGTCTTGTGTCGTTACCGGGGTCCGGATCCTCATGAAATACGCCATCGCCCTGTTGTTCAGCCTGCTGCCGCTGCTGGCCCACGCCCTTGAGCCGGGCGATAGGCTGGCGCCCTGGACCCTGCTCGACCAGTATGACCAGCCGTACAGCCTGAACCCGGAAACCCGCGTGCTGCTAGTGGCCCGTGACATGGACGGCGCGCGCTTGGTCAAGGCGGCCTTGGCCGAACGCCCGAAGGGCTACCTGGAAGCCCGCCAGGCGGTGTTCGTCGCCGATATCCAGCGCATGCCGGCATTGATCAGCAAGCTGTTCGCGGTGCCGGCGATGCGTGACTACTCCTACCGGGTGATGCTCGATCGCGAGGGCAGGGTAGCCAGCCGCTATGCCGGGGACGCGGGACAGGTGCAGTGGCTGACCCTGGACCACGGCAAGCTGGTGGCGCAACGGGCGTTCAGTGACGCGCAGGCGCTGGGTGCGGCGCTGGAACGGTTTCGGTAGCAGCCGTGCCAGGCCTGCGGTGCTTGCTTCGCCAGCAAGCTGGCGCCTAGAGGGGCCATGCAGCCTGGAGCAATACGGGCAACACCTCGGCCGCTGTTCCGGCGAGGGCGAATTCCCTGGGGTGTCCGGTCAGCGCCGGCTGCGGATTGACATGCACCACGGTGGCGCCGGCCGCCAGCGCCACTCGAGGAATCGACGCCGCCGGTTGCACCAGGCCGGAGGTTCCCACCGACAGCACCAGGTCGCAATGCTCGGCGGCGGCGAAGGCTCGTTCCAGCGTGCGCGCTGGCAACGCTTCGCCGAACCACACCACGCCGGGACGCAATGGGCCGGCGCAGTAGGCGCAGCGTGGGGGCTCGATGCGCCGGCCTTCGCCTGCGTTCTCATTCGGCGCCGGCATGTTGCGCACGGGTTTGGCGCAATCGAAGCAGCGAAAGGCATCTAGCCGACCGTGTAGGTGCAGCACGTCGCGGCTGCCGGCGCGCTCATGCAGGTCATCGACGTTCTGGGTAACCAGGGTCAGCCGCGGCACCCGTGTCGCCAGTTCGGCAATGACCCGGTGCGCCGGGTTGGGCCGGGCCTCGGCGATGCCGGCGCGGCGCATTTCATACCAGCCCCAGACCAGCGCCGGGTCGGCGCGAAAACCTTCGGCGCTGGCCAGTCGCACCGGGTCGAAGCGTTCCCACAAGCCGCTGAGTTTGTCGCGAAAGGTGGCGATGCCACTTTCCGCGGACACGCCGGCACCGGTGAACACCAGCACATGGCGGGCCTGGGCGAGCAGCGTCGGGTGAAAAGGCATGCAGGGTCTCCGACAGGCGGGGCAGAGCGGTCACCCACTTTGCCAAGGCGACTGGTGCGGCACAAGATCCGACTGAACCCTGGGTAACGCAGGCAACCCAACGTGCTACATGCCAACGGGAGAAACTCATGGAAGTCGGAACGATCTGGTTCGTCGTCGCGCTGCTGGTCATCCTCCTGGAGATCTGGGCCATCTGGCACATCATTGGCAGCGATCGTCGCGCCGAGCGCAAGATGCTGTGGGTGGTGTTCGTCGTCTACGCGCCGTTCCCCGGCCTGCTGTTCTGGGCTTGGCGCGGACCGCGAGCGGTCAAGGGCCGGGTAGTGCTGGAGGAGAAATGATCGGGCTTGACCTCGAGTTAAGCCCAGGTCTGATACTCGGCCGCTCTTGCCTTTGATGGAGCGATGCCATGACCCTGTCCAGTGCCTTTGTCCTGTCCAACCCGCAGGGGTTGTACGACCCTGGCGCCAACGCCTATTCCCATGTCGCCGAGGTCCAGGCCGGCAGCCGGTTGCTGTATATCGCCGGGCAGGGTGGCGAAGACCTGCAAGGACGGCTGTCGAGCCGTTTCGACGAGCAGGCGCGCCAGGCCCTGGCCAACCTGAAGATCGCCCTGGCGTCGCGGGGCGCGACGTTGCAGCACGTATGCAAGTTGACCTTGCTGGTGGTGGATCACTCCGAAGCGCGCCTGCGCCAGTGGGCGGCCGAAGCCGAGCGTGCCTGGGGTGGGCGGATGGCCCCGACCTGCACGCTGATCCCGGTGCCGCGCTTGGCGCTGGACGGCATGCTGGTGGAAATAGACGCCGTGGCCGCGTTGGTCCCGTAGCGGCCGGCGGTTCGCTAATGCTGTATGAGCCGGCTTGCTGGCGAGCACCGCGGCACGCAATCTTGCCGATACCCGGTAGAATCGCGGTTCTTTCCTTCGCCGAGCGTTATCCATGGCCGTGCCCATCGAGCTGCTCCAGACCGGCCCCGAACACGCCGGCCTGGTGCGTAACCTCTACCAGTTCTACGCCTACGAGTCCTCCGATTGGGAGCAGGAGGACATCGAGGCGGACGGCCGCTTCTATATTCACGAGCCCCATTTCCAGCGCTATTGGCAGGCGACAGACTGGAGCGCCAACCTGATCCTGGTCGACGGTTTCATCGCCGGCTTCGTGCTGGTCGAGCGTAGCGAGCTGCCGGGGGTCGATGCCCTCGAGCTGGCCGACTTATTCGTGCTCAAAAAATACCGGCGCCTGGGCGTGGGGCTGGCGGTGGCACGGCAGTTCCTCAGCGAAGGCCCGCACGACTGGCTGCTGCGTTGCCATGCCGAGGACGCGCCGGCCTTGGCGTTCTGCCAGGCAGTGCTGGCTGACCTGCCGCGTCCGGTACGGGAAATCGCCCTGGATGATGAGCCGCAGTTGCGCAACTACTGGGTGACCCAACGTCTGCACTGAGTCGCTTGGCGGCGAATAATGTGACAGGCTTCACAAAACTTGTCCGTCGCGCGGCATAATGCCAGCATCTTGTGCACCCGCAGGTCAGGTAAAGCCCATGCCGCTCGCCCCCAGTTCCGACATGATGTACCGGCTGTTGATCCAGAGCGTGGCGGACTACGCCATCTACCTGCTCACCCCGGACGGCATCGTCGCCAACTGGAACCCCGGCGCGCAGCGGGCCAAGGGCTACAGCGCCGAGGAGATAGTCGGCCAGCACTTCTCGGTGTTCTATACCGCCCAGGACCGTGACGCCGGGTTGCCCGCGCTGAGCCTGGCCACGGCCCGGGCCGAGGGGCGCTTCCAGGCCGAGGGCCTGCGCCAGCGCAAGGACGGTTCGCAGTTCTGGACCAGCGTGGTGATCGAGCCGATCAAGGACGAGGCCAGCGGCCAGGTGATCGGCTTTGCCAAGATCACCCGCGATATTTCCGAGCGTCGACGCAATGAACTGGAGTTGCTCAAGGCCAAGGAGCTCGCCGAACAGTACAGCCAGGAAATGACCAGCTTGTCGCAGTTCCTCGATTCGGTGATCGCCAACATCCCCGCCAGCGTCATCGTCCAGGACCTGCAAAGCCAGCAGATCCTGCTGGCCAACCAGCAGGCCGAGCGCCTGTTCGGCGGCCAGGGCGCGAGCATGGTCGGCCAGCTACCGGCGCAGTGCCTGGCCCCGGCGGCGGCCCGCTACCTGGAGCAGCAACTGGCGCGGGGCGCGCGCAGCGCCAAGGGCTACCAGGCCGAGACGCGGGTCATTAGCGCCTGTGGCCCGCGCACCCTGCGTAGCCGCGCCATGCGCTGCCAGAACCGCGAGGGGCAGGGTGACTATGTGTTGTTCGTTGCCGAGGATGCCACCGAGGAACTGGCGGCCCATGCGCAGATCCATCACATGGCCCACCACGATGCCCTGACCGGCCTGCCCAACCGCACCCTGTTCAACGAGCGCCTCAAGCAGGCGCTGCTGCGTGGCGAGCACAGCGGCACCTTGACCGCCACCCTGTGCTTGGACCTGGACAATTTCAAGAACATCAACGATACCCAGGGCCACGCCTTCGGCGACAAGCTGCTGCGCACGCTGGGCAAGCGCCTGCGCCGCGAACTGCGCGAGCACGACACCCTGGCGCGGTTGGGCGGCGACGAGTTCGCCGTGGTGCTGTCGGGGTTGGAAACCCGCGATGCCGCATGCAATACCGCACAGCGTCTGATCGAAGCGATCTGCCCGCCGTTCCAAATCGACGGGCACCAGTTCAGTGTCGGGATAAGCATTGGGGTTGCCATCGCGCCGCACGATCATGACCAGGCCGAGCAGTTGCTCGGCTACGCCGACATGGCGCTGTACGAGGCCAAGCGTAATGGTCGCAACCGTTACGAGTGCTTCCATGTCGAACTTGATGTCGCCGCCCGCCAGCGCCGTCTGGTCGAGACCGACCTGCGCACGGCCTTGCACCTGGGGCAGTTGCAGCTGCACTACCAGCCAGTGGTCGACCAGCAAAACCACAGCGTGACCGGCTACGAGGCATTGTTGCGCTGGGAGCACCCGGCGCGGGGGATGATCATGCCGCTGGACTTCATCCCTATTGCCGAGGAAACCGGGCTGATCCACGAGATCGGTGCCCGCGCGCTGAACCTGGCCTGCCAGGAGGCGGCCAGCTGGGGCACGACGCAGACCGTGTCGGTCAATCTCTCGCCGGTGCAGTTCAAGAATGCCAACCTGGTCCACAGCGTGGCCTTGGCCCTGGCCGATTCAGGCCTGCCAGCCAGCCGGCTGGAGCTGGAGATCACCGAGTCGGTACTGCTGGGCAACAGCGAAGAGAACGTGGCCACGCTGCGGGCGCTGAAGGATCTGGGCGTGTCGATTTCGCTCGACGACTTCGGTACCGGTTATTCCTCGCTTGGTTACTTGCGCTCGTTCCCGTTCGATCGGATCAAGATCGACAAATCGTTCATCCACGACATGTGTGAAAGCCGCGAGGCGATGTCAATCGTCCGCGCGATCACCGAGCTGTCCAATAGCCTGATGATCAAGACTACGGCCGAGGGGGTAGAGTCGGCGGAGCAGATGGAACGGTTGCTGGCCGAGGGGTGCTCGCACTTCCAGGGGTATCTGTACGGGCGCCCGGCGCCGGCAAGCGAACGCCTCAAGCAGATCGCCACGGCCTTGTAGGGGCTGGCCCTCCTGGAACAATCCTGGCCTTGCCCGTTGCTTGGCTGGGCAAGCCCGCTGCGCGTCGGCGTGGTCCGAAGGACGGCGTGATCGCCGATGGGGCAGAAAATGTACCGGTTGGAACAAAAAGCCGGGTCGGCAATGTTCAGCGCGCTGCATCTCTTCTAGAATCCGCGCATGCCCAGGCGTCTGGCTTGGGCGCTTGCCCGAGGGGCCCATGAGTTCCAGCACGCCGCTGTCCGGAATCAACCAACCGCTGCGCGGTATCGCCCTGGTGGTGGTGGCGACGTTCCTGTTTGCCAGCCATGACGGGCTGTCCAAGTTCCTGGGCGGCATCTACCCGATCATCATGGTGGTCTGGGCGCGTTACCTGGTGCATACCCTGTTGATGGCCGGGATCTTCCTGCCCAAGGCGGGCCTTGCCGTGCTACGCACCCGGCGGCCGTTGCTGCAGACCTTGCGCGCCTTGAGCCTGCTCGGCACCAGCTTGCTGTTCACCGCCGGCTTGCAGTACCTGCCGCTGGCCGAGGCGACCGCGGTCAACTTCCTGACGCCGGTGTTGGTCACCGCGCTGTCGGTGCCGCTGCTCAAGGAGCGGGTGACCACGGCGCAGTGGCTGCTGGTGGTGATGGGCTTCATCGGCGTGCTGGTGGTGGTGCACCCGGGCGGTGCGATGTTCACCCCGGCGATCCTGTTCCCCTTCGGCTCGGCGCTGGTGTTCTGTTTCTACCAGTTGCTTACGCGCAAGCTGGCGGTCCATGACGCGCCGACCACCAGCAATTTCTATGCGGGGTTGTGCAACACCTTGGTCATGACGGCACTGGTGCCGTTCTTCTGGCAGACCCCGCAGTGGTCCCATGTGCCATTCATGCTGGCGCTGGGGGGCTGCGGGATGACCGCGCACCTGCTGCTGACCCAGGCATTCCGGCATGCGGCGCCGGCGCTTTTGGCACCGTTCAGCTACTGCCAGATCGTGTTTGCCGGGTTGCTGGGGCTGCTGGTGTTCGGCCAGGCACCGGACAAGGTGAGCCTGGCCGGCATCGCGATCATCTGCCTGAGCGGGCTGGGGGCGGCCTGGATGCAGCGGGCTCGCTCCTAGGGCGTAGCGCCGGCTTGCCGGCGAACACCGGCAACGCCGTTGCCATCCACCAAGCTGGCCGGCTAGGTTTGATCGGCGTCGATGTGATTCGACTTCTTGTCCCGGGTGCGCAACAACGACAGCAGCACCCCACCCAGCAACAGGCCGAACGTCACCCCCAGTGACACCCCCGCCGGCACCTTGCCCACCAGTCCATGCCAGAAAATCTTGCAGCCGATGAAGATCAACACCATGGCCAGCGCGTACTTGAGGTAGACGAACCGGTGCATCAGCGCCGCCAGGGCGAAATACAGCGAGCGCAGACCAAGGATGGCGAAGATGTTCGAGGTGTAGACGATGAATGGGTCCTGGGTGATGGCGAAAATCGCCGGCACGCTGTCGACGGCGAACACCAGGTCGGCCAGCTCGATCAGCACCAGCGCCAGGAACAGCGGCGTGGCGTAACGGACAGCTTGGTCCGTGCCGGGTGGGGCCAGGCGCACGAAGAAGTGGCGACCATGCAGCTGGTCGGTGACGCGTATATGCCGGCGCACGAAACGCAGCACCGGGTTGTTGGCCAGGTCCGGATGGCTATCGTCCTTGCTCAGCGCCATCTTGACCCCGGTGAACAGCAGGAAGGCGCCGAAGATATATAGCACCCAGGCAAAGTGCTGCACCAGCGCCGCGCCGACGCCGATCATGATCGCCCGCAGCACCACCACCCCGAGGATGCCCCAGAACAGCACGCGGTGCTGGTAGCGGCGGGGGATGGCGAAGAAGCTGAAGATCATCGCCATGACGAACACGTTGTCCATCGACAGCGACTGTTCGACCAGGAACCCGGTGTAGAACTCCAGCGCCGGCTGTGCGCCCAGCTCGAACCATACCCACACCCCGAACAGCACGCCGACACTGAAGTAACCGGCATACAGCAGCAGGCTCTCGCGCATTTCGATTTCGCGGTCCTGGCGGTGCAGCACGCCAAGGTCCAGGACCAGCAAGCCCACGACGATGACGATGAACACCAGCCACAACCAGGTGCTGGTGCCGAGAAACGGCGTGAAGAGGAATGTCTGCAGAGCTGTCATGAGCCCCTCCTTGAATGTCGACGTTGCATGGCAACAGTGATTCCGACATGGCGGCGCGTGCCGTCAGAGGGGCCCGGTATCACATGGGCTTGAGCCTAGCCGTGAATGCCAGGGTTGCCGAATGGCGAGGTGTTACAGTTTTTTGCGTTAAAAAGTAAATTGCGAATCATTAGCGATTGTAAAGTCTTCGTAACAACCCTAGCATGCGCTGCAACCGTCAGCAGAACGGGCGTGCCAACTGGCGCACACCTCACAACCACACAACCGTCGGTGATTAGCTTCATTCTTGGATCAGCAGGGAACGTACAACGTGCAGCAACCGCCACTTTCGAGCACGACCAACGCGGCAGGGAATGCCATCACCGTCCGCCAACGCCACCCGGTGGCATTGGCCATGCTGGCGAGCAGCCTGGCCGCCAGCACCGGCCTGGCCTGGGCAGATGAGGCCAAGCCATTCGAGCTGGGCGCCACTGCCATCACCGCCACGACGCTGGGCGAGATCACCGAGGGCAGCGGCTCCTACACGACCGGTGCTACCCGCACGGCCACGCGCATGGCCCTGTCGCCCCGGCAGACGCCGCAGTCGGTGAGCGTGATCAGCCGTCAGCAGATGGACGACCAGAACCTGACCGACATCGCCAAGGCGCTGGGCAAGACGCCGGGCGTCACGGTGAGCAAGCTCGACAGCAATCGCACCAGCTTTCGGGTACGTGGCTTCGAGATCGACAACTTCCAGGTCGACGGCATTCCCAGTGCTTTTCGCTTCTCCAATGGCGTTGACCGTACCGACATGGTCATCTTCGATCGGGTCGAGGTGCTCAGGGGCGCCACCGGGCTGCTCAGTGGCTTCGGCAGCCCGGCCGCCACGGTCAACCTGGTGCGCAAGCGACCGACCCATGCGTTGTCCGGTTATGTATCGCTGGGCGCCGGCAGCTGGGACAGCTACCGTGGCGAGTTCGACATCGGCGGGCCGTTGACCGGCGCTGGCAATGTACGCGGGCGTTTGGTCGTGGCCCATGAGGATGGCCACTCGTTCATGGACAACCTAGCCGACAAGAAGCAGGTGCTCTACGGTATCGTCGAGTTCGACCTGAGCGACGACACCTTGCTCAGCGTCGGCCTGAGCCGCCAGAGCAACCGCCCCGAGGCCACCTCGTGGGGGCCTTCGACGCCGCTGTTGGACAGCAATGGCAATCGCTTTCGCATGTCGCGCTCGTATAACCCAGGAGCCAAGTGGAGCCAGTGGGATAACACCGCGGACAACCTGTTCCTCACCCTCGAGCAACGCCTGGCCCACGACTGGACGCTCAAGGCTTCGGTCACGCGCAGTGAAAACGACTCGCCCATGCGCCTGGGCTCGGCCACCAATGGTTACCCTGATCCGCTGACCGGCGACGGTATCACCGTATGGCTGGGTCGCTATCACTACCAGACCAACCAGAGCACCTACGACCTTTACGCCAGCGGGCCCTTGCAGATGCTGGGGCGCGAGCACGAGCTGGTGGCGGGTATCTCGCACCGTGACCTGCGCACCCACGAGGACCACTGGCCGATGCGTTTCGGCAAAGCCAACATCTATCAATGGCGGGGCGATTATCCCGAGCCTGAGTGGGGCGCGCGCAGTGCCAAGGTCAATACCCGCGTGCAAGAGGATGCGGCGTATCTCACCGGGCGCTTCAAGCCGAGCGACGACTTGGCGCTGATCATCGGTGGCCGGCTGTCCAACTGGCAGTTGGACGGTTCGCGGTTCGACACCGCCAGCGGCCAGCGGCGCAAGACCCAGAGCCTGGAAGAGAACGGCGTGGTGGTGCCCTATGCCGGTGTGGTCTACGACCTGGACCCCAGCTGGTCGGTTTACGCCAGCTATACCAGCATCTTCAAGCCCCATGAAAGCCAGCAGGACGCCAGCGGCAAGATGATCGAGCCGGAGGAGGGCGATGCCTACGAATTGGGCCTCAAAGGTGAGTTCTTCGATGGGCGGCTGAATGCCAGCCTTGCGGTGTTCGAGGTGCGCCAGGACAACCTGGCGGAGTTCGTGCGCACCGACCCGACCAGCAACCGTGGCGTCTACCGTTCGATCAAGGGCGCCAAGAGCCGCGGTTTCGAGTTGGAGCTGGCTGGCGAGCTGACGGCCGACTGGCATGTGCAGGGCGGCTTTACCCACCGCATCACCCGCGATGGCGAGGGTGACAAGATCTCCACCATCGAGCCGGAGAACCTGTTGCGCCTGTCCAGCACCTATCGTTTGCCGGGTGCCTGGAGCAAGCTCACCGTGGGCGGGGCGGCCAACTGGCAGAGCAAGATCTGGAAGGACATCAGCAGCCCGTTGCCAGGCCAGACGGATCGCTACACCCAGGCGAGCTACCTGACCCTGGATGCCATGGCTCGCTACCAGGTGAGCGAGCAGCTTTCGGTATCGCTCAACGGCAACAACCTCACCGACAAGCGGTATTTCAACAACCTGGGCTTCTATAACGGCGGGTATTACGGTGACCCACGCAATTTCATGCTGACCACCCGTTACACGTTCTGAGCCCCAGCCGTTTCAACTTGGGCTTGCCGGGGTCGCTTTGCGACCCTTTCGCGACACAAGGCCGCTCCTACAGAGACCGCGCCGTCCTGGGGCGGCCTTGCCGAGGTGTCGGACCGGTCGGAAAGGGCGGGTTCTGAACCCTCTGTAACCGCACAACCTGTAGGCAACAGCAAGGCCAGGGCGCCTGGCCTCCCACTTGTCAATTTCCCAGCGCTTTCATCCTCCCGTCGGCACCATCTGGCACAATTGCTGTCATACCTGTGCAAAAACACAGCATAAGCCTTTGTCACAAAAGAAAATGCATGCTCAAATTGCAGGCATATGAAATCAGCCCCCACTTGAGCCCCGCATGACGTACCGTCATGGCGGCTGGCGGGCAGTAATGTTAAAAGTAGTGGTTCATTGGCCAGCGACCGGCCGATCACTATTGGACGCGCAGCACGCGCAGGAATAGACGCGTTTTGAAGAAATCCACCGCAACTCCAGCTCCCTTGCCCGTGCCCCTGTGGCGGCAGCAGCTGCACTACCGACTCAAGGAAGGTGCGCTGATCGCCGTCGGTGCGCTGTGCCTGTACCTGTGGATGGCCCTGCTGACCTACGACACGTCCGACCCGGGCTTCAGCCATACCAGCAACGCCGACCAGGTGCAGAACGCCGCTGGCCGCGCCGGCGCGTATTTCGCCGACATCCTGTTCATGGTCCTCGGCTACTTTGCTTACATCTTCCCGCTGCTGCTGGCGATCAAGACCTGGCAGATCTTCCGCGAGCGCCACCAGCCCTGGCAGTGGAGCGGCTGGCTGTTCTCCTGGCGCCTGATCGGTTTGGTGTTCCTGGTACTGTCGGGCGCGGCGCTGGCGCATATCCACTTCCATCCGTCGGCGAGCCTGCCGTTCTCCGCCGGGGGCGCCCTGGGCGAGAGCCTGGGCGACCTGGCGCGCAACCTGCTGAACGTGCAGGGCAGCACGCTGATGTTCATCGCCCTGTTCCTGTTCGGCCTGACCGTGTTCACCGACCTGTCCTGGTTCAAGGTGATGGATGTCACCGGCAAGATCACCCTTGATCTGTTCGAGCTGGTGCAGAGCGCCGCCAACCGCTGGTGGGAGGCGCGCAACGAACGCAAGCGCCTGGTGGCGCAACTGCGCGAAGTGGACGACCAGGTCGACGAAGTGGTCGCCCCGGTGGTCGCGGACAAGCGCGAGCAGGTCAAGGCTCGCGAGCGCATCATCGAGCGCGACGAGGCGCTGACCAAGCACATTGCCCAGCGTGAACAGCAGCCGGCCCCGGTGATCAATATCCCGACGCCAGCGGTCAAGGCCCCGGAGCCGAGCAAGCGGGTGATGAAGGAGAAGCAAGCGCCGCTGTTCGTCGACAGCGCCGTCGAGGGCACCCTGCCGTCTATCTCCATCCTCGACCCGGCCGAACAGAAAAAGGTCGAGTACTCGCCAGAATCCCTGGCCGCGGTCGGCCACCTGCTGGAAATCAAACTGAAGGAATTCGGCGTCGAAGTCTCGGTGGACTCGATCCACCCGGGCCCGGTCATCACCCGCTACGAAATCCAGCCGGCGGCCGGGGTCAAGGTCAGCCGCATCGCCAACCTGGCCAAGGACCTGGCGCGTTCGCTGGCGGTGACCAGCGTGCGGGTGGTCGAGGTCATCCCCGGCAAGACCACCGTGGGCATCGAGATCCCTAACGAGAACCGCCAGATGGTGCGCTTCTCCGAAGTGCTGTCGTCGCCGCAGTTCGACGAGAACAAGTCGCCGGTGACCCTGGCACTGGGGCACGACATCGGCGGCAAGCCGGTGATCACCGACCTGGCGAAGATGCCGCACCTGCTGGTGGCCGGTACCACCGGTTCCGGTAAGTCGGTGGGCGTCAACGCGATGATCCTGTCGATCCTGTTCAAGTCGGGCCCGGAAGACGCGCGGCTGATCATGATCGACCCGAAAATGCTCGAGCTGTCGATCTACGAAGGCATCCCGCACCTGCTGTGCCCGGTGGTCACCGACATGAAGGACGCCGCCAACGCCCTGCGCTGGAGCGTCGCCGAGATGGAGCGCCGCTACAAGCTGATGGCGGCCATGGGCGTGCGCAACCTGGCGGGCTTCAACCGCAAGATCAAGGATGCCCAGGAAGCCGGCGAGGTCATCCACGACCCGCTGTATCGCCGCGAGAGCATGGACGACGAGCCACCGGCGCTCAAGACCCTGCCAACCATCGTGGTGGTGGTCGACGAATTCGCCGACATGATGATGATCGTCGGCAAGAAGGTCGAAGAGCTGATCGCCCGTATCGCGCAGAAGGCCCGTGCCGCCGGTATCCACCTGATCCTCGCCACCCAGCGCCCGTCGGTGGACGTGATCACCGGCCTGATCAAGGCCAACATCCCGA
Source organism: Pseudomonas sp. RIT623 (assembly GCF_004519305.1). Classification (GTDB taxonomy): domain Bacteria; phylum Pseudomonadota; class Gammaproteobacteria; order Pseudomonadales; family Pseudomonadaceae; genus Aquipseudomonas. Next base: position 21,472 of record NZ_SOZA01000025.1, read on the forward strand.
CCCGCATGGCGTTCCAGGTGTCGAGCAAGATCGACTCGCGGACCATCATCGACCAGGGCGGCGCCGAACAGCTGCTGGGCCACGGTGACATGCTGTACATGCCACCGGGCACCAGCCTGCCGATCCGCGTGCATGGCGCCTTCGTCTCCGACGACGAGGTGCACCGTACGGTCGAGGCGTGGAAGCTGCGTGGCGCGCCGGACTACAACGACGACATCCTCAACGGCGTCGAGGAGGCCGGCAGTGGCTTCGATGGTGGCGGCGGTGGCGGCGGCGATGGCGAGGATTCCGAGAGCGACGCTTTGTATGATGAAGCCGTCCAGTTCGTGCTCGAGAGCCGCCGCGCGTCGATTTCGGCGGTGCAGCGCAAGCTGAAGATTGGCTACAACCGCGCCGCGCGGATGATCGAGGCGATGGAGATGGCCGGCGTGGTCACGCCGATGAACAGCAACGGCTCGCGGGAAGTGATTGCCCCGGGCGGCCCGCGCGATTGATGATCACCTCGCCGGGTGCCAACGGTGGCACCCGGCCTATTCAATGCTCAATGAGGACTCCCATGCGCGCGATTCGCATGTTGTTGGTTTCTGCCCTGGCCGCGGCCAGCCTGTCGGCCCAGGCCGGCGAACAGGACGTGCAACGCCTGACCCAGTTGCTGGAAAAGTCGCAGACCATCGAGGCCAACTTCTCCCAGCTGACCCTGGACGCCAGCGGCACCAGTCTGCAGGAAGCCAATGGCAAGATGACCGTCAAGCGCCCGGGCCTGTTCTACTGGCACACCGATGCGCCCCAGGAGCAGGTGGTGGTGTCCGACGGCAAGAATGTCACCCTGTGGGACCCGGACCTGGAACAAGCCACCATCAAGAAGCTCGACCAGCGCCTGAACCAGACCCCGGCGCTGCTGCTGTCCGGTGATGTCTCGAAGATCAGCCAGAGCTTCGACATCACCTCCAAGGAGCAGGGCGAGGTCATGGACTTCACCTTGAAACCCAAGACCAAGGACACCCTGTTCGACTCGCTGCGCGTGTCGTTCCGCCGGGGGTTGATCAATGACATGCAGCTGATCGACAGCGTCGGCCAGCGCACCAACATCCTGTTCAATGGCGTCAAGGCCAACCAGGCGGTGCCGGACAGCAAGTTCAAGTTCGACATCCCCAAGGGCGCGGACGTCATCAAGGAGTAAGCGGAGCCTGTGATGGACCTGTTTCGTAGCGAACCTGTCGCCCAGCCCCTGGCCGCCCGCCTGCGCCCGTCCAACCTGGACGAGTACGTCGGCCAGGAGCACCTGCTGGCGCGTGGCAAGCCGCTGCGCGAGGCGCTGGAGCAGGGCGCGCTGCACTCGATGATCTTCTGGGGCCCGCCCGGGGTGGGTAAGACCACCCTGGCGCGGTTGCTGGCGCAGTTCTGCGATGCGCATTTCGAGACGGTGTCGGCGGTGCTGGCCGGGGTCAAGGAGATTCGCCAGGCGGTCGAGGTGGCCAAGCAGCAGGCCGGCCAGTACGGCAGGCGTACCATCCTGTTCGTCGACGAGGTGCACCGCTTCAACAAGTCGCAACAGGATGCCTTCCTGCCCTATGTGGAGGACGGCACGTTGCTGTTCATCGGCGCCACCACCGAAAACCCCTCGTTCGAGCTGAACAACGCGCTGCTGTCGCGGGCACGTGTCTACGTGCTCAAGAGCCTGGACGAGGCGGCGCTGCGCAAGCTGGTCAACCGCGCGCTCAGCGAGGAGCGGGGCCTGGGCAAGCGCAACCTGCGGGTGGGCGACGAAGCCTTCAAGATGCTCATGGCCGCCGCCGACGGCGACGGCCGGCGCATGCTCAACTTCCTCGAAAACGCCTCCGACCTGGCCGAGGACGGCAGCGAGATCGACGTGCAGATGCTGCAAAGCCTGCTCGGCGACAGCCGTCGCCGTTTCGACAAGGGCGGCGAGGCGTTCTACGACCAGATCTCCGCACTGCACAAGTCGGTGCGCGGCTCCAACCCCGATGGCGCGCTGTACTGGTTCGCGCGCATGCTCGACGGCGGCTGCGACCCGCTGTACATCGCCCGGCGCGTGGTGCGCATGGCCAGCGAAGACATCGGCAACGCCGACCCGCGCGCACTCAGCCTGTGCCTGGCGGCGTGGGACGTGCAAGAGCGCCTGGGCAGCCCGGAGGGAGAGCTGGCGGTGGCCCAGGCCATCACCTACCTGGCCTGCGCGCCGAAGAGCAACGCGGTGTACATGGGCTTCAAGACTGCCCTGCGCGAAGCCGCCGAGCACGGCTCGCTGGAAGTGCCGCTGCACCTGCGTAACGCGCCGACCAAGCTGATGAAACAGCTGGGTTATGGCGACGAGTACCGCTATGCCCACGATGAACCTGACGCCTATGCCGCCGGTGAAGACTATTTCCCTGACCAGCTCGAGCCGCGCCAGTATTACCAGCCGGTGCCGCGAGGCCTGGAACTGAAGATCGGCGAGAAGCTGCGCCACCTGGCCGAGCTCGACCGCAACAGCCCCCGCCAGCGGAGAAAGCCGTGATCGTACTCATCGCTGCGGTCAGTGCCGGTGGCATCGCCGGCACCTTGTTGCGCTTCGCCACCGCCAACTGGGTCGCCGCCCACTGGCCACGGCACTTCTATGCCGGTACGCTGGCGGTCAACCTGGTGGGCTGCCTGTTGATCGGCCTGCTGTACGGACTGTTCCTGCACAAGCCCCTGGCGCCGGTCGAACTGCGCGCCGGGCTGATGGTGGGCTTTCTGGGCGGCCTGACCACTTTTTCCTCCTTCTCGCTCGATACCGTGCGCCTGATGGAAAGCGGGCAGCTTCCGCTGGCCTTGGGCTATACCATTATCAGCGTGGTGGGCGGCCTGCTCGCGACCTGGGCCGGCCTTGCCCTGACCCGATTCTGAACCAACACCTACCTATAACGAGAGAACGATATGCTCGATTCCAAACTGTTACGCGGCCAACTTCAGGAAGTGGCGGATCGCCTGGCCTCCCGTGGCTTCAGCCTGGATGTCGCGCGCATCGAATCACTGGAAGAGCGGCGCAAGGCGGTGCAGACCCGTACCGAGCAACTGCAGGCCGAGCGTAACGCCCGTTCCAAGTCCATCGGCCAGGCCAAGGCCAAGGGCGAGGACATCGCTCCACTGATGGCTGACGTCGAGCGCATGGCCAATGAACTGGCCGCAGGCAAGAGCGAGCTGGACGCCATCCAGGCCGAGCTGGACGCCATCCTGCTGACCATCCCCAACCTGCCGGACGCCAGCGTGCCGGTCGGCGCCAATGAGGACGACAACGTCGAGGTGCGCCGCTGGGGCACGCCGCGCAGCTTCGACTTCGAGATCAAGGACCACGTCGCCCTGGGCGAGATCAGCGGTGGCTTGGACTTCGAGGCTGCGGCCAAGATGTCGGGTGCGCGCTTTGCCGTGCTGCGCGGGCCGATTGCCCGTCTGCACCGGGCCCTGGCGCAGTTCATGATCAACCTGCATACCGGCGAGCATGGCTATGAAGAGGCCTACACGCCTTACCTGGTGCAAGCGCCGGCCCTGATGGGCACCGGTCAGCTGCCGAAGTTCGAGGAAGACCTGTTCAAGATCAGCCGTGAAGGCGAGGCCGATTTCTACCTGATCCCTACCTCCGAAGTGTCGCTGACCAACCTGGTGTCTGGCGAGATCCTCGACGCCAAGCAACTGCCAGTGAAGTTCGTCGCCCATTCCCCGTGCTTTCGCAGCGAAGCCGGTGCGTCGGGACGCGATACCCGCGGCATGATTCGCCAGCACCAGTTCGACAAGGTCGAGATGGTGCAGGTGGTGGAGCCGAGCAAGTCCATGGAAGCGTTGGACGGCATGACTGCCAACGCCGAGCGCGTGCTGCAACTGCTGGAACTGCCATACCGCGTGCTGGCCTTGTGCACCGGTGACATGGGCTTTGGCGCGGTGAAGACGTTCGACCTGGAAGTCTGGGTGCCGAGCCAGGACAAATACCGCGAGATCAGTTCCTGCTCCAACTGCGGCGACTTCCAGGCGCGTCGCATGCAGGCGCGCTGGCGCAACCCGGAAACCGGCAAGCCGGAGCTGGTGCACACCCTCAACGGTTCCGGCCTGGCCGTGGGCCGTACCCTGGTGGCAGTGTTGGAAAACTACCAGCAGGCCGACGGCTCGATCCGTGTGCCGGACGTGCTCAAACCCTACATGGGTGGTGTCGAGGTCATCCGCTAAATGGATTACCTGCCGCTGTTCCACAAGCTGCAGGGGGGCCGGGTACTGGTCGTCGGCGGCGGCGAGATCGCCTTGCGCAAGGCACGCCTGCTGGCCGATGCCGGTGCCGCGCTGCGGGTGGTGGCGCCGGACGTCGACGGCCAGTTGGCCGCGCTGGCCCGTGAGGGCGGCGGTGAGGTCCTGGTGCGTGGTTACCAGGCGGCGGACCTCGAGGGATGCCGCCTGGTGATCGCGGCCACCGACGACGCTGGGCTCAATGCCCAGGTCTCGGCCCACGCCCAGGCGCGCAGCCTGCCGGTCAACGTGGTGGACGCACCGGCCTTGTGCACGGTGATCTTCCCGGCCATCGTCGACCGTTCGCCCCTGGTGGTGGCGGTGTCCAGCGGCGGCGACGCGCCGGTGCTGGCGCGCTTGATCCGCGCCAAGCTGGAGGCCTGGATTCCGTCGGCTTACGGCGAGCTGGCCGGGCTGGCTGCGCGTTTTCGCGACAAGGTCAAGGTCTTGTACCCGGACGTAAACCAGCGCCGCGGCTTCTGGGAGCAGGTGTTCCAGGGCCCGATCGCCGAGCGTCAGCTGGCCGGGCAGGGCGGCGAGGCCGAGCGCCTGTTGCAGGCGATGGTCGATGGCGCGCCGGTGCAGCAAGGCGGCGAGGTGTACCTGGTGGGTGCCGGCCCGGGCGATCCGGACCTGCTGACCTTCCGCGCCCTACGCCTGATGCAGCAGGCCGACGTGGTGCTGTACGACCGCTTGGTGGCCCCGGCCATCATCGAGATGTGCCGGCGTGACGCCGAGCGTATCTATGTTGGCAAGCGCCGCGCCGACCATGCCGTGCCCCAGGACCAGATCAACCGCCTGCTGGTGGACCTGGCTCGCCAGGGCAAGCGCGTGCTGCGCCTCAAGGGTGGCGATCCGTTCATCTTCGGTCGTGGTGGCGAGGAGATCGAGGAGCTGGCCGAGCAGGGCATTCCGTTCCAGGTAGTGCCCGGCATCACCGCGGCCAGCGGTTGCTCCGCCTATGGCGGGATTCCCCTGACCCACCGTGACTATGCCCAGTCGGTGCGTTTCGTCACTGGCCATCTGAAGGACGGTACCAGCAACTTGCCTTGGCATGACCTGGTGGCGCCGGCCCAGACCTTGGTGTTCTACATGGGGCTGGTGGGGTTGCCGACCATCTGCGCCGAGCTGATTCGCCATGGGCGGGCCGCCAGTACGCCGGCAGCGCTGGTGCAGCAGGGCACCACACGCAACCAGCGGGTGTTCACCGGTACCCTGGCCGACCTGCCCGAGTTGGTGGCGCGCCATGAAGTGCATGCGCCGACCTTGGTGATCGTCGGGGAGGTGGTGCAGTTGCGTGACAAGCTGGCGTGGTTTGAAGGGGCGCAAAACAGCTGAAATCGCCGGGGCTGCGAAGCAGCCCCGGCAATCTCAACCCTGCCAGATCCCTCTGCCCGATAACCGCTCCCGGTCATGCGCCAGGCCAAAGTCCTGCAGCGGCCCCTTGGGCACGATACCGTTCGGATTGATGGTCTTGTGGCTCAGGTAATAGTGCTTCTGGATATGCTCCATGTTCACCGTGCCCGCCACGCCCGGCCACTGGTACAGCTCGCGCAGCCAGTTCGACAGGTTCGGATAGTCCGCCAGGCGCCGCAGGTTGCACTTGAAGTGCCCGTGGTACACCGCATCGAAGCGCACCAGGGTGGTAAACAGCCGCACATCGGCCTCGGTCAGGTATTCACCGGCCAGGTACCGTTGGTTGTGCAGTAGCGCTTCCAACTGATCCAGCTCGTTGAATACCTCATCGAAGGCCTTTTCATAGGCGTCTTGCGAGGTGGCGAAGCCTGCGCGGTACACGCCGTTGTTCACTGCCGGATAGATGCGTTCGTTAAGCGCGTCGATAGTGGCGCGCAGTGGCTCTGGGTACAGGTCCAGGGTGTTGCCGGTGAGTTCGTTGAACGCCGTGTTGAAGATGCGGATGATCTCGGCCGACTCGTTGTTGACGATGCGCTTTTGCTGCTTGTCCCAAAGCACCGGCACGGTCACGCGCCCAGTGTAATGCGGGTCGTCCTGGGTGTAGCGCTGGTGCAGGTACTGCAGGGCGTCGAGGTGATCGCCGCTGGAGCCTTCTTGCTGGTCGAAGGTCCAGCCGTGCCCGCCCATCAACCAGCTGACCACCGACACGTCGACCAGCGGCTCCAGGCCCTTGATGGCCCGCAGGATCAGGGTGCGGTGGGCCCAGGGGCAGGCCAGCGAAACATACAGGTGGTAGCGGCCGGCCTCGGCGGCGGGCAATGGGTTGCGGCGCTGCGCGCTCTCGCGCTGGAAAGCGCCGTCCTTGCTGGTCTGGTACCACTGGTCATGCCAGCGCCCATCGATCAAAAGGCCCATGTCGAGCTCCTCGAAACACAGTGTTTGTCGTTGGAGCCCAGTCTAGAGCAAAGCGTTCGAATAAATAGCGCAAAGAATGCCGCTATCCAATCGATCAAATCGATGAGTTGCGCGCGCTCCAGTAAGCCCGCGCCTGGGCGAAGGCCTGTTCGCGATCCTGGCCGAGGCCGCGCAGCGCCAGGGCCATGGTTGCGACCACGGCCAGTTCGCCATAGCTGTCCTCGGCATCGCCGCGCCATACCGCCAGCAGGTGCTGCGGTTGCAGGCTGGCCGGCTTGACATGGCGTTGGGCGCTGAGGGCGGGCCACTCTTCGTCCCAGGTTTCGCCGGCCGAGGCGCCGTAGAGATGGCTGATGACATCTGGGTTGATCTCGATCTCACCGCCGTCGCCCTTGATCACCAGGGCATGGTCGCCGAGCAGGCGGCTGGCCTCGCGGTGCACGGCCTGGTAGCCGGGGTGGAAGATGCTCTGCAGGCCACAGCGGGCGGCCAGCGGGTTGAGTACCCGGGCCAGCGAGTGGATGGGTGAGCGCAGGCCGAGGATGTTGCGCAGGTCGATCATGCGTTGCAGTTGTGGGGCCCAGTCCTGCAGTGGGAAGAACGCCAGGCGCTGGGTATCCAGCGCCTGGCCTACGGTGGCCCAATCGCGGCACAACGGGATCGCCAGCAGCTCAAGCAGTTGCTCGGTATACAACCTGCCGGCGGTGTGGGCACCGCCGCCGTGCATCAGGATGCGCACACCATTGGCTGCCAGGCACTTGGCCGCCAGCAGGTACCAGGGCAGGTGGCGTTTCTTGCCGGCATAGCTCGGCCAGTCGAGGTCGACGGCAATGGCTGGTGCCTGGAGGTGGGCACGCAGGGCGTCGGTGAAACCAGCCAGCTCCTCGGCGCTTTCCTCTTTGTGGCGCAGCAGCATCAGGAAGGCGCCGAGCTGGGTGTCCTCGACCTTGCCTTCGAGCAGCAGGGTCATGGCCGCGCGGGCCTCCTCGCGGCTCAGGCCACGGGCGCCGCGCTTGCCCTTGCCAAGGATGCGCACGAATTCGGCGAACGGGTGCTCGGCCGGGGTTTCCAGGGTCAAGGGGCGCGCGAGGTTCAACAGAGGCTCGGTCATATGCAATTGGTCGGCTTGGGCAGGCCCGCCAGCTTGGCGGCCAGTTTGGCGGGGGTGCCGTTGAACAGGCGGTTCAGGTGCGGGCTGTTGCCTTTGTCCGCGCCCAGCTTGAGCGCGGTGTACTTGATCAATGGGCGGGTCGCTGGCGACAACTGGTACTCCTGGTAGAACTGGCGCAGCAGTTCGAGGATTTCCCAGTGGTCCGCCGTCAGGGTGATGGACTCGCGCGCCGCCAGGGCTTCGGCGGCCTCGTGGGACCAGTCCTGCAAGTCGACCAGGAAGCCGTCCTTGTCCAGGGCAATGGCGCGTTCGCCGACAGTCAGGATGCTCATAGCCAGCTGTTGACCTTGTCGTAGTGCAGGGTGAGTTCGACGAAGGCTGGGTAGTCCACGGCCTTTGCCGGGGTGTTGTGGAGGCCGCGGGCGTTCAGGTCTTCAGCGAGGGCGAACAGGCGCTCGCCGAGATTGGCGGCCTGCAGGGCGACAGACGGCGCGCTGCCAGCCTTGAGCGCGTAGGTGGCGTCACCGCACAGCAGCAGTGCGTCTTGCGGGCCCAGCAGGCGCAGGCAACTGGCCAGGCGCTCGTCGCCGAAGGGCGAGTGGGCGATTACATGCAGGGTGTTCATCAGAGCGTCACCACCTGGTCGTAACGGGCAATCAGCGCGCTCAGCGCGGCGTCGTCGAGCACCGCGACCGGGAGGTCCAGCGCTGTGCTATCCAAGCCGCGGCGGGCCAGGCTGTGGGCGCAGGCAAACAGGTCCTCGACGCCGAACATTGGCAATGCCTGCAGGTTGGCGCCGAGGTTCTTCTGTTGCACGGCGTCGGGTTGCTGGCCGGTGCCTAGCTGGAACACGCCATCATCGAGGAACAGCATGCCCAGCGGCAGGTCGAAGGCGCCGCCGGCCAGGGCAATGTCCAGTGCCTCGCGGGCGGATGGGCCGCTCCACGGCGCCTGACGGCTGATGATCAACAGGGACTTGGCCATTTCAATCACCTCCAAAGCAGACCAGGCGGTCGGCCAGTTGCGCAGCTTCGTGCAACTGCCCCAGGCCGGACAGCTCCCACGGCATCGGCAGGTTCACCGCCGGGCGCTGGTAGCGGTTGGCTTCGGTGTCGTCCAGCACGCCCCGGCGCAGGGCCGCGGCGATGCACACCACGGCGTCCAGGCGATGCTCGCTGACGAACGCGCGCCACTGCGCGGCCACATCCAGTTCATCCTGGGGCGCGACGATGTTGGCCGAGGCGCTGTGCACCCCGTCCTGGTAGAAGAACAGCCGGGCAATTTCATGCCCACCGGCCAGCGCCGCCTCGGCGAAGCGCAGGGCGCGGCGCGAGGAGGGTGCATGGGCCGGGGAAAAAACCGCGATGGCGAATTTCATGGAAGGCTCGTGCAAAGGAATGCGGCCATGATAAAGCAAAAAGCCCGCGCGGGTGGGCACGGGCTTTTGCGTCTGGCCGGCGCGGCTCAGGCCTGTTCCTTGCCCTCGGGCAGGAACCAGTTGAGCAGCAGGGCGCAGATGCCGCCGGTGGCGACCCCTGACTCCAGCACGTTGCGCAAAGCCGCAGGCATATGCGCGAGGAACTCTGGCACCTGCGCCACGCCCAATCCCAGGGACAGCGACACGGCGATGATCAGCAAGGCGCGGCGATCGAGGCGGGTGCTGGCCAGGATATTGATGCCCGAAGCGGCTACCGCACCGAACATCACCATGGCCGCGCCACCCAGCACCGGCTCCGGCACTGCCTGGATCACCCCGGCGACGCTGGGGAACAGCCCCAGCAGGATCAGCATCACGGCAATCCACACGCCGATATGGCGGCTGGCAATGCCGGTCAGTTGGATCACCCCGTTGTTCTGGGCGAATACCGAGCTGGGGAAGGTGTTGAACACGCCCGCCAACAACGAGTTGGCACCGTTGACCAGCACGCCGCCCTTGATCCGCTGCATCCATACCGGGCCTTCCACCGGCTGGCGCGAGACCTTGCTGGTGGCGGTGACATCACCGATGGCTTCCAGCGAGGTGACCAGGTAGATCACCAGCATCGGGATGAACAATGACCAGGAGAAGCCCAGGCCGAAGTGCAGCGGCGTCGGCACCTGGAACAGCGCGGCCTGGTGCATGCCGGTGAAGTCCAGGCGGCCGAGGTAGCCGGCCAGGGCATAGCCCACGGCCAGGGCGATGACGATGGCGCAGCTGCGCATCCACACCACCGGGATGCGGTTGAGGATGACGATGATCGCCAGCACCACGCCCGAGAGCAGCAGGTTCTCGCCATCGGCGAAGGTGCCGTTGGCCATGGCGCCGAAGCCGCCACCCATGCTGATCAGGCCGACCTTGATCAGGGTCAGGCCGATCATCAGCACGACGATGCCGGTTACCAGTGGGGTGATCAGGCGTTTTACGAAGGGCAGGATGCGCGAAACACCCATCTCCACGAACGAGCCGGCGATCACAACGCCGAAGATCGCCGCCATCACGCTTTCCACCGGCGTGCCTTGCTTTACCATCAATGCGCCGCCGGCAATCAGCGGGCCAACGAAGTTGAAACTGGTGCCCTGGACGATCAGCAGCCCGGCGCCGAACGGCCCGAAGCGCTTGCACTGCACGAAGGTGGCGATACCCGAGATCACCAGCGACATGGACACGATCAGGTTGGTATCCCGCGCCGACACGCCCAGGGCCTGGCAGATCAGCAGGCCTGGGGTGACGATCGGCACGATGATCGCCAGCAGGTGCTGCAAGGCCGCCAGCAAACCGATCAACAGGCGCGGCTTGTCCTCCAGGCCAAGAACCAGTTCATTGGCAGGCGCCGCCGCGCCTGGGCCGTGTTCGTGTGAACTCATGGGAAATGCTGCCCCGGAAGAAAAAAGGAGCGCATTCTACGGGCTGAATCGGCATTGGGGTAGAGGCAAGCACGATGGCGACATAATCGCGGATGAAACAGCAAATAAGCTGACTTTTAGGTCAATGCTTGTCAGGCTATCGATCGCCAGCCCTACAGTTTTCGAACAGGCACGAAAAAGCCCGCCGAAGCGGGCTTTTTGTGGGGCAATGGTTACCGATGCGATCAGTCGTCGCGACCCATGATGCCGAACAGTTGCAGCAGGCTGACGAACAGGTTGTAGATCGACACGTACAGGCTGATGGTGGCCATGATGTAGTTGCGCTCGCCGCCATGGATGATGGCGCTGGTCTGGAACAGGATGCAGACCGACGAGAACAGCACGAAGCCAGCGCTGATCGCCAGTTGCAGGCCGCTGATCTGGAAGAAGAAGCTGGCCACCACGGCACCCAGCAGGACGAAGAAACCGGCGGTGATGAAGCCGCTGAGGAAGCTCATGTCCTTGCGGGTGATCAGCACGTAGGCCGACAGGCCACCGAACACCAGGGCGGTCATGGCGAAGGCCGAACTGACCACTTCGGCGCCGCCGGCCATGCCCAGGTAGCGGTTGAGGATAGGGCCAAGGATGAAGCCCATGAAGCCGGTGAGGGCGAAGGTGGACACCAGGCCCCAGGCCGAGTCACGCAGCTTGTTGGTGAGGAAGAACAGCCCGTAGAAGCCGATAAGCACCACGAAGATGTTCGGGTAGCCGACGCGCATTTGCTGGGCGACGAAGGCCATGATGCCGCTGAAGGCGAGGGTAAGGGCCAGCAGGCTGTAAGTGTTGCGCAGGACCTTGCTGACCTCCTGCTGCTCGACCTGCTGGCCGTGTTGGACGGCGTAATCCTGTTCGCGCATGGCGCACTCCTTTGGGGTGAGACCGCGGTCTGGGACCTGCGGTATTGGAACATATGACGCAAAGCATACCAGAGCTGCCGCAACCCACGACACAGAGAGTTTGACAGCGTGTTTCATTACGGTATTATTGCCGCCGCAAAACCAGCTGGAAGCGTGGCCGAGTGGTTTAAGGCAACGGTCTTGAAAACCGTCGATGGGCAACTATCCTAGAGTTCGAATCTCTACGCTTCCGCCACTTTCAAGCCCCTGAATATTCAGGGGCTTTTGCGTTTCTGGCGCAGTGAAAACCTCGCGCGCAAACCCCGGCACGCCGAAGTTTCCGCAAATGCATTCCAAGTGCCCAGTGCAACTGGCACGCGCCAGTTGCGCCGTTACTTGATATCCACCTCATTGAACTTCACCACCGCATCCTCTTCGCGGCCTACCCGCACCCTGAGCTTCAGCGCCGGCGCCTGCTTCAGATCACCACGCCCTTGTTCGAAGGCCAGGGTCACCCGGGTGGGAATGCCGCGCACCAGCGGGAACGCATCGCGGTAGGTGAACTTGGACGAGCCGACCTGCATCTTGTCGACGTTCAAGGCGCCGCCGCTTTCCTCGAACAGCGTGGTTTGCGATTCGAAGCGGAATTCGCTGTCCAGCCGGGTGTTGGTCAGTTCGAACGCGCAGTTGGGCTGGCGGCCGATCTTTTCGCAGCCCAGCAGCTCGATGCGTACGCCGTCGACCACCTCCAGGCGTTTGCCCAGTAGATTGGCGCCGCCGTTCTCGATGAATTTCTGTTGATCGCGGGCGAAGTCGAAGCTGGGTTTGGCGTATTCGCCCCCCAAGGCGAAGAAGATCACCGACAAGCCGGCGGCGAGGATCACCAGCATGGCGCCCTTGAGCATCTGCGGGAGTCGGCTGGCGTACCAGCCCAGGTAGATCACGCACAGGAACACGAAGGCGCTCATGAACAGGATGAGGTTCTTCCAGTTCAAAAAGCTCAGGCCAAAGACGGTCGGGTCGGGGAATACGTAGGTGATAAGGCCCCACATGGTGGCCAGCAAGGCGCTGATGCCACCCATGATGCGGGTAATCAGGCCAGAGATTTTCTTCGGTGGCAGAGCAGCTTCCATTCTTGAACCTTACATGCGGTAGTCGACAGGTGAAGCGGCTGAGGGCGTGCTCCAGCGGCCGTGCCCTGTCTCGGCGCGGCGTGCATGTGTCGCGGTCATCCCTGAGCAGCGAGCCGGGCAGTGTGAGTGAATCACAAGCTGATGGCAACGTAGTATCATCGGCGCAAATTCGAGCACGGATGCCAAGCATTGAAGTTCACGCGCAATATTGTGCCGCTGTTGAAAGCGCAACTGCAAAACGACCCGGTCGAGCTGAAGATCTTTTCGCCCTACCTGACCGGCGAGGCCGTGTTGGAAATCGCGCGGTTGGGGAAAAGTGCCAAGGTCTACACGCTGGTCAACGTGCCGGTGCTGGCCTCTGGCGCTTCATGCCACGGCACGCTCAAGACGCTCCTGGATAACCAGATTGCGGTCTACGTCCTGCCGGATCTTCATGCCAAGTTGATTGTCGCCCAGGATCGCTTCGTGGCACTGGGCAGCCAGAACCTTACCCGGCGAGGCGCGACGCAGAACCTTGAAGCCAGTATCCGTGTGCGGGGTGTCAGCAAGGGTATCCAGGCGCTGGTGGCGAAGATGGAGAGAAAGGCGACCTTGCTGACGCCTGAATTTTTGCATGATGTCCACGAAGCGGCCCAGGCCTTGTCGGAGGAGTATAAAAAACTGCTCGAGAAGGCAGAGCGCGCCCAGCGCACGCTAGTCGCCGCCGACCGGGCGCGGCGGGCGGCCCTACGTAGCGTGACCGGCATCGATGCCGAAGTGCGTTCGAAACTGGCTGACCGACCGCAGTCGAACCCCAGGGAATGCGAGATCAAGCAGGACAAGCGGGGGCAATATCTGCTGGACGGCAAGAAACTGCTGACCTGGAAGATCGGTGGCAAAACCTATGATTTGGAACCCCAGCATCGCTACCTGTGCGTCTCGCTTGCCGGCAAGCTTGGCTGGGTCAGGGTCAACGAGACCCGGTATTCGTTCATCGAGAGCCAAGTCGATACTGGCCAAGGGGAAATCAAAGGGCAGGCCACGTGGCAAATGTCCATCGACGCGAGTGACAAGGCCTGCGCCGCCAGGAAAGGCGACCATAACCTGCGGGTGACGGTGCTCAATCGCCAGAGCCAGGAACTCTGCGATGTCTTCATGCGCTACAACACCAAGGATATGGAGATCTACCCTGCGGTCTTGCTGCGCAAAACGGGCAAGCCCCGGGCCTGCGCCGAGGAGCGGCGCAAGGCGGTCGCTTGGATCAACGACAATGCCGAGCGCTTCAAACGGGATATCAAGCGGGCCATCACCTCGCCATTCAAGTTCGAGAAGAACCTGACAGGTGAACGGGCTGATACGTTTTTTGGCCCTGAAGGGACATCCCACACACTGTGCCTGGTGAAGCTGCGTACTTATGTGGCGCTTCAGGTGCTCGAATCTACCGGCATGCCCTTGGGATAGCGTCAGGTCATTTCTCGGGGCGCTGGGCGGGGGTACGAAAGCTGTTACTGCAATGTCTGCGGCTTGAAGTCCTTTGATGCCTGCTGCAATCCTTGCTCCATCATTGCGATGAGTTTGGTCAGTACCAGGGCTTGTTGCTCGTCGCCGGCTGCTTCTGTCTGCGCAAGCGCCCGGCGCAAGTTCAGTAGGTGCTTTTGCAACCCGAGTGCGGCGCTATCGTAGTTTTCCATGTCGTTCTCGCGTCTCTTGGCGTCCGTGCCGTTGTAGGGATGACGCGACGGTATCAGTTCAATCCGCTGCCAAATACTGATTATTCATACATCTATACTCAGGTGGCGGTAAGCGACCCACAACAATATCGGATGGATCCTACAAAGATCCCGGTTTGAATGTTACGACCTGCTTCGACCCAACCAGCTCCAGGCCTTGAGAGACAAGGCCTGGAGCGCGCAGGAGTGATACGGTCCAGCCCGAGCATCCACATTTAGCCTGGGGCAGCGGTTGAAACGTTATGTCGCAAATGACTTGGCAGCGCCTGTTCTGCGCGCCTCACCCCATCGCCTGCTGCCGCAACCAAAGTACCACCTGTTCGATAGGCGACCCTGGCGCAGGTGCGCGTTCTGCCAGCAGATGAAAACTCGCCCTGCCAGGCAATTCATGGCCATCGAGTGCCAACACCAAGGTGCCGGTCTGCAGCGCGTGTTCCACCAGCGGGCGGGGCACCAGGGCGATTCCCATGCCGCGCTCGGCGGCTTCTATGGCCAGGATGGTCTGGCTGAACACCGGGCCGCTGACACGGGTGCCGGGCAGCCCGTGGTGGTCGAACCAGCGCTGCCAGTTGTTATGGCTGTCGGAAATCAACGGCTGGCCGGCCAGCTGCGCCGGTTGTCGCCAAGGCTGCCGGGCACGCAGGGCCGCCGTGCATACCGGCACCACCACGCCCGGCAGCAGGGGCAGGGCGTAGCCTGCCTCGAACGGCGCGCTGCCCCAGCGCACGGCAAGGTCGACGGCATGCTTGCCGCTCAGCGGGCGGGTGCTGTCGGAGGCATCGATCATCAGGGCGATCTGTGGATGGGCCTGGGTCAATTGCTCGAGGCGGGGAATCAACCAACGGCTGGCGAAGGCCGGCGTGGTGCTGAGCAGAATATGCTGCGGGTCGCGCGGGGTATCGCGCTCCAGCAGTTCGCCGGTCGCATCCTCGATGATATCCAGCGCCAGGCGCACGCGCGCGAGGTAGTCGGCGCCGTCCGCGTTGGGCCGCAGGCCCCGTGGCAGGCGCTCGAACAGCGGGCGCCCAAGCTTGTCTTCGAGGGTGCGGACCTGCTGGGCCACGGCGCCGGAGGTGACGTGCAGCTCTTCGGCGGCCGCGCGAAAGCTGCCCAGGCGGGCGGCGGCCTCGAAGGCCACCAGGTGGTTGACGATAGCGGGGGCGGTGCGTCGCTTGGGGGCGCTCATCCGGTAGTTTTCCTGCAGGCTCATGGCAGTATTTGTGATTGGTGCGGCGCGATGGATTCTGGCTTCATGGGGGCACTTGTTCAACGTTTGGAAGGAACAGCGCATGACTTCGCAAAAAGTGGCAATCATCACCGCAGGTGGCAGTGGCATGGGCGCCGAAGCTGCTCGGCGGTTGGCCGCGGATGGCTTCAAGGTGGCGATTTTGTCTTCGTCAGGCAAGGGCGAGGCGCTGGCAGCCGAGCTGGGCGGGCTCGGTGTCACCGGTTCCAACCAGTCGGTAGAAGACTTGCAGCGTCTGGTCGATACCGTGATGCAGCGTTGGGGGCGGGTGGATGTACTGGTCAACAGCGCGGGGCATGGCCCGCGCGCGCCGATCCTCGACCTCAGCGACGACGACTGGCATCGCGGCATGGAGGTTTACTTCCTCAATGTGGTGCGTCCAACACGGCTGGTGACGCCGATCATGCAACAGCAGAAATGCGGCGTGATCATCAATATATCGACCTTCGCCGCCTTCGAGCCGGATCCGGCCTTCCCGACCTCGGGGGTGTTCCGTGCCGGGCTGGCGGCGTTCACCAAGCTGTTCGCCGATCGCTATGCCGCCGAGAACATCCGTATGAACAACGTGCTGCCGGGCTTTATCGACAGCCTGCCGGAGAAAGACGAGTTGCGTAGCCGGATTCCCATGGAACGCTACGGCAGGGCTGAAGAGATCGCGGCCACGGTCAGCTTCCTGGCCTCCGAGGGCGCCGGCTACATCACCGGCCAGAACCTGCGGGTCGATGGCGGCATCACCCGTTCGGTCTGAGGCGCCAGGGTATGGCCTGCAGCATAGGCGCCGGCCAAGCTGCTGTTCGCCGGCAAGCCGGCTCCTACGACGGTTGCGTGAATGGCTCGACACGCATACAGCGAGGCGCGACTTCCGTTAGCATGTCGCCCCTTGTTCACCTGATGCGGATGTACCCCCATGAGTTCCCTGATGTTCCGCCAGGCCACGCTTGACGACGTGGACCGTTGCTTTGCCATCGAAACCTGCGCCTACGAAGGTGACGAGGCCGCCACCCGGGAGAAGATCGCCACGCGTATCGGCCAATACCCGCAAGGTTTCCTGATCCTGCAGGCCGAGGGCCAGGCGATCGGCTTCATCAACAGTGGCTGTGCCCATGAAGTGGTGATGTCGGACGAAGCCTTCAAGGAACTGGTCGGGCATGACCCGCTGGCGCCGAACGTGGTGATCATGTCGGTGGTGCTGGACCCGGCCTTTCAGGGGCGAGGCCATGCCAGCCGGCTGATGGCGCGCTTCGTCGAACAGATGCGCGCGGCGGGCAAGGCGACCATCCACCTGATGTGCAAGGACAGGCATGTTGGCTTGTACGAGAAGATGGGCTACGCCTATGTACGTCCGTCGGCCTCCGAGCATGGCGGCATGGCCTGGCATGAGATGGTCATGACGCTTTAGGCGGGCAGGTTATTGGGCGTACTCAAAGCCCAGTTAGCACCTCGGCGCTATCGAGGACGCGCGCGTAGTCCATGGCCAGGTTGCTCAAGGCCAGCGCATGGACATCCTGTGCCGGCCATGACCGCCCTTGCAGGTCGCGTTGGTCGAAGGTGTAGCAGGCGTCCGCCACCACCGTCGTGTCGAACCCCAGGTTGCCCGCCGAGCGCGCGGTCGATTCCACCGAGTTGTTGGTGATCACCCCGACGATCACCAGTTGGCGGATCGCCCGCTGATGCAGCCAGTGCGCAAGGCCGCTGTCGCAAAAGGCATCGGGCACATGCTTTTCGAACAGCGCTTCGCTGGCCTGCGGCGTGAAGGCGTGCTGGAACTCGCAACCGGATTGGCCAGGCCAGAACACCGACTGGGGATCGCGGGAGATGTGCCGTACATGGATCACCGGGCGCTCGCTGTGACGCCAGGCAGTGAGCAATTCGCCCATGCGCAGTTCCGCCTCGGGGTTGTTGCGCGGCCCCAGTCGGGGGTGGTTGATGCCGTTTTGCATGTCGATGATCAGCAAGGCGGTGTTGCTGGCGAAAGCGGTCATGTCCGGCGGTTCTCCCAGAGGCTTGCAACGGACACTAGCACAGCGTCGGATACTTCAAAAAAATTGAATTCAAAACTGTGTAGCGGGCTTGGCGGTAGGGCCTGGTAACTTCGCAGCGGATGGATGTTGGTGGGCAATCGGGCTGCCGTAAACCTGGGTGTCTATTCATTTTGTTGCATTCAACGCCCATTTAATTTCAATTATTTTCATTGCTCCATCGCTCTAAGCTCCTGCTGTCGCCGCGCCGTAGAGCGGCTTCAGGAGCCTTTCGATGTTGCCTGATACGCCTGTCACCTCGTCCACCTTCAACCCTTCCCTTGAACTGATCGACTGGCTGCGCATGCTGCTGCGCGCCGAGCGCGCCGGTGCGCGACTGATGCTCGACAGCGCCGGTCAGACCGACGACCCTGGGCTGCTTCGACGTTTCGCCCAACTGCACCATGGCGAGGCGGAAAGTTGTCGGCGCCTGCGCCATTGTCTGGAGCGCCTTGGCGTCGAGCCGGGGCAGGGCATGGGTGAATTCCATGCCAAGGCCATGGCCATCCCCGACCTGCAGGCACGCATGCAGTTCATCGCCCGCGGCCAGCGCTGGGTCGCCCGCCAGGTCCAGGAGCGCTTGCCCGCGCTGGAGCCTGCCTGGCTGCGCGATGAATTGACCGTGGTGCTGCACCTGCACCAGGCCAGCCCTGACGCCTGACTCGCCCGACCCTATAAGAATCAAGGATCCCTCATGCCTTCCGAATTTTCTTCCGACCTGCCGCTGGCCGCGCCGGCTGATCGTAGTTCCCGTTTTGCCCGTTCCCTGCTGGCCCAGGCTGGCCTGGATTTCAACGGCGAGCAACCCTGGGACATGCAGCTGCACAGCGACGATGTTCCCCGGCGCGCCTTGGCCCAGGGCAACCTGGGGTTGGGTGAGGCCTACATGGACGGTGACTGGGAGTGCGAGCAACTGGACGCGTTCTTCGCTCGCCTGCTGCGTGCCGGGGTGGCCGACCAGGTCAGCCCGCTGGCGCTGCTGCGCCATGCCCTGCAGGCGCGCCTGCTCAACCGCCAGACAGCCCGGCGTGCCTGGGCCGTGGGTGAACAGCACTACGACCTGGGCAACGACTTCTACGCGGCCATGCTCGATCCGCGCATGGCCTACACCTGTGGCTACTGGAAGGACGCCGACACCCTGGCCCAGGCCCAGGAGGACAAACTCGACCTGATCTGCCGCAAGCTCGACCTGCGCCCGGGCATGCGCGTGCTCGACATCGGCTGTGGCTGGGGCAGCTTCATGGGTTTTGCCGCCGAACGTTACGGCGTGGAGTGTGTCGGCGTGACCATCTCCCGCGAGCAGTGCCAGTGGGCGGAGCAGCGCTACAAGGGCTTGCCGCTGACGTTTCGCCTGCAGGATTACCGCGAACTCGACGAGCGCTTCGAGCGCATCGTCAGTGTTGGCATGTTCGAGCATGTCGGGCGCAAGAACCACCGCACCTTCATGGAAGTGGCGGCGCGCTGCCTGGACGACGATGGGCTGATGCTGCTGCACACCATTGGCAAGAACCGTCGGCGCGACGTGCCAGATCGCTGGATCGACAAGTACATTTTTCCCAATGGTGACTTGCCTTCCATTGGCCAGATCGGCGATGCCGCCGATGGCCTGCTGGTGGTCGAGGACCTACACAATTTCGGCGCCGACTATGACCGCACGCTGATGGCCTGGCATGACAACTTCGAGCGCCATTGGCAGTATTTCGCCGCCGAGCTGGGGGAGCGCTTTCGGCGCATGTGGCGCTATTACCTGCTGTCGTGCGCGGGGGCGTTTCGTGCCCGGGATATCCAGTTGTGGCAGTGGGTATTGTCGCGGCGCGGAGTGGTGGGCGGGTATCAGCGGGTGAGTTGAACGCTGAGCGCCTTGGGGAGACGAAGCCTGTCTCCACAACGAGGAGGCAAGCAGTGCCTGTCGCGCATCTGATACGCTTTTTTTGCAAGAATCTGAATCTGTAACCGTATCAGCCAGGCGCGGACAATAGCTCCAGGCCCAGCCTTCCACACCGGTGTGCGCTGGGCCGGTTGCGCCGCCTATGCCCGCAGCCGTTCCGTCATCACACTGTAGAGGTTCCGATGGGCAAGCTCGCGCTGTTTCTGGGTGGTTTTCTGCTGCTGACAATCATGATCGGCCTGCTGGGTACCATTCCGCCAAGCTGAACCGCCTTTTTTCCTGCTTCAGCCCGTCTGGCCTCAAGGCGGGCTAGACCCTTTCCCTGCGCCCTCGGCGCGCCTCTGCCGCGCTCGTCTAGACAAGCGGTATCTGCAAGTCGTTCTCAAGTGCAAGGCGCTCGTGTAATCTGCCGCCCCCCTTTAGGGCCCGCAGACACGGGCCGATCACCTGCCTTGGAGTTGATACACACTATGGAATGCAAGAAAGGCACTGCAGCGATGCTGGAGTGGCGCGGTCGTTTTCTCGGCGAGGGTATTCTCCACGAAGAGGACTATGACCAGGCATTGCGCCGTGCCGAAGAGTTGGAGCGTTCCGGGGTGATCAGCGCAAGCGAATGGATCGAGCTGGTGAAGCTGGCCAATGCGGCGTTACTGCGCTTGTAAAAAGTCCTGCAAGGCTTGTAGAAACTGTCCACAAAAAACGTGGGTAGGTCTGTGGATAAACCGCTGGAGGCCAGATTTATCAAGGCCTCTGTTAGATTGAGCAGAAAGTGAGCAGGCCTGTGCCGGTCTTCAGCCTGAGCGCGGACGGGCCTCGCGCAGGGCCTGTAGCAGCTCGCGCACCCGTGCCGGCACATCGCCTGCCGGGTACACGGCATGCATCTGCGGATCCTGGCCGGTACTGGAGGTCAGGTGGTAGTCGGGGCACACCCGCACCAGGCGTCCGGCGCTTACTTCGGGCTCTCCTAGCCAGTCCGCCAGGCGGGCGATCCCGGCGCCGGCCAGGGTGGCTTGCAGCACGGCCACGCCCGAGCCCAGGCGCAGGCGAGGTTGCGGACGCAGGCTGACGATGCGTTGCGCGCGGCAGAAATGCCAGGCCTTGAGGATGCGCGGGGCGGTGTGCAGGATCAGCGCATGCTGCTCCAGTTCGTCCAGGCCCTGGGGCGTGCCGGCATGCTCGAGGTACTGCGGGCTGGCATACAAGTGCCGACGATAGCGCCACAGCGGATAGCCAATCAGTTCGCTGGACTGCGGAAATGCCCCACGGATGACGAAGTCGAACTTGCCCTGCAATGGGTCCAGGGTCTGGTCGCTGAACTGCGCGTCGAGGGTCACCTGCGGGTGGCGTCGGGAAAATTCCGCGAGCACCGCGGGCAGTACCTGCTGGGCCAACACCTCGGGGGCCGCCAGGCGGATCCAGCCTTGCGCGCTGCCAGTCAGCGCGGCCAGCTCGTCGGCGGCGTCCCGTTGCACATCCAGCAAGCGCTCGGCATGGGGTAGCAGGCGCTCCCCGGCCTCGGTCAGGGTCACGGCGCTGGCATTGCGGTTGAACAGCTTGGCCCCGCTGTTATCTTCCAGCGCCTGCACGGCGCGCGTTACCGCGCTGGGCGAGCGGCCCAGGGCGCGGGCTGCGCTGACGAAGCTGCGCTTGTGCGCAACGCTGACGAAAGCTTGTATTTCGCGCAGCATGTCCAGGGCCATGGTGGTCAATCCTCATTGCAGTTTTCGCAACGTGGTATTTCAACACAAGCGCGCGGCTTTGATTAGTCTGACGGCCTGTTTGCTGCCGCTTGGACGTTCGAAATGATGGATATCGCCCTGCTTTCGCTGTTCGCCTTCGCCGCTGGCCTGATCGATGCTGCCGTGGGTGGTGGCGGGCTGATCCAGATCCCGGCGTTATTCAATGTGCTGCCCACGGCGCAGCCGGCCGCCCTGCTGGGCAGCAACAAGCTGGCCTCGGTATGCGGCACGACATTCGCGGCGCGGTCGTTCATCCGCAAGGTCAAGCTGGACTGGGGGCTGATCGTGCCGGCGGCGCTCAGCGCCTTCGTCATGTCGTTCTTCGGCGCGGCCACGGTGTCACTGGTGCCGGCCAGCGTGATGCGGCCGATGGTACTGGTGCTGATCGTGCTGATGGCTATCTATACCTTCTGCAAGAAGGACTTCGGCACCTTGCACGCGCCGACCGCGATCGGCCGCAAGGAGCAATGCCTGGCGGTGCTGATCGGTGGCGCCATCGGCTTCTACGACGGCTTGTTCGGGCCTGGTACCGGCAGCTTCCTGATCTTCCTGTTCATCCGCTTCTTCGCCCTGGACTTCCTGCACGCCTCGGCGTCGGCGAAGCTGGTCAACATCGCCACCAACCTGGCCGCGCTGGTGTTCTTCATTCCGACTGGCAACGTGCTCTGGGCCATTGCCCTGCCGATGGCGCTGTTCAATATCCTCGGCGCCTTGACCGGCACCTGGCTGGCGGTGCGCAAGGGGGCAGGGTTCGTGCGGGGGTTGTTCCTGATCCTGCTGTGCTTGCTGATCGCCAAGCTCAGTTGGGACTTGCTGGCTGGCTGAGTCAGACTACCTGGCGTTGCGCCTCGGCCTGCTCGATGCGGTTGCGGCCTTGGGCCTTGGCCCGGTACAGCGCCTGGTCGGCGCTGGCCAGCAGTAGATCCAGGCTGGGCGCCGGGGCATTGGCGGCGCAACCGGCCAGGCCGATGCTGACGGTGATCGGCAGGTGCTGTTCGGCATGGGTCGCGTGCAGGTCCTGAATCGCCCGGCGCAGGCGCTCGGCGGTGAACGTGGCCTGTTCCGGCGCCAGGCCCGGCACGACGATGACGAACTCCTCGCCCCCCAGGCGGGCGAACAGTTCGCCTTCATGCAAGTGGTCCTGCACGGTGTTGGCGAATTGGCGCAGCACCTGGTCGCCCACGGCATGGCCATGGCGGTCGTTGATGGCCTTGAAGTGATCGATATCGAGCATCATCAGGGTCAGCGGTAGGCCCGGGGTGTGCTGCTGGCGGTCGTCAAGCAGCGCATTGGCGCGGCGGGTGAAGGCACTGCGGCTGAGGGCGCCGGTCAGGTGGTCGATGGTCGCCTGGTGCGCCAGGCGCGCCATCAGGCTGCGGTTGGCGCTGCTCACGCAAGCCAGCACCAGCGGCCCTAGCACCAGCATGGCGATGCCCAGGCGCGCCGACATCAGCGTGGTAACCCCGGGTTCACTCTGCGGCACGCTGAAATGCATGAGGTTCTGTGCCACGGCGACGATCAGGGTGCTGCCGGCGGTGAGTGTCAGCAGCGAGACCAGGAACGCCGAGTAGCTCAGCGCGCACCAGAGTAATGCGGCAATCGGGAAGGCGATGGCGCCGGGGCCGCCAAAGACGATGCTCAGCGACAATGAACCGAGCAGCACCAGCAGCGGTGCCAGGCGAATCGGCTGGCTATCGCTGCTGCTGTGGGTCAAGGCGCGAGGCGAGGGCGCGGTGAGCAACACCGGCAGCACCAGCACGCTGGTGGAGAACTGCTCGCTGAACCAGGCAAGCCAGGTGGCGCGCAAGGATTGTTCGAACCAGGGCGTGGCCATGACGCAGGCCAGGGTGGCGGCGACCATGGCGCCGGCGGCGCAGGCGCCGAACAGGCACAGGGTGCCGTGGGGCGTGCGCAGGCGGCGGTGCAGGCGTGGCAGGCGCGCCATCAGGTACCAGATGGTGGCGATGGCGCCAAGGTTGCACAGGTTGAGCCACAAGGCCGGCTGCCAGGCGCTGCCACAGGCCAGGTCGGCCAGGACCATGGCCAGGTACACCAGGGCGAAACCGACGGGGCTGGCCTGGCGCGGGTTGCGCAGCAGCACGCCGGCCAGTACCGCGTTGACCGGCCAGAACAGCGAGAGCGATTCGATTGGCCGAGCGAGAATGCCGGCCAGGGTCAGGCCCAGGGTCAAGCCAAACAGAATCAGCAGAGGCAACAGGCGCGACGGGGCTGGAGACACCATAGGCTCGACCGGCAAGCGAAGACAGAATCCAGGAATTGGTTTGTAGGCCCCTGGGATATGTGATGTCAGTGTGTTTCAAGTCGGCATTTGATGTCAATTCGCCGCGAACGGCGAAGATTTGGCGCCGGTTTACAACCCGAACACCCAGGGCACCATCAGCACCGTGACCAGCATCACCAGCACGGTGAAAGGCACGCCGATCTTGACGAAGTCGGCGAAGCGGTACTGCCCCGGCCCCAGCACCAGGGTATTCACGGGCGAGGACACCGGCGTCATGAACGCCGCCGAAGCCGCCAGGGCCACGGTCATGGCGAACGGGTAGGGCGACATACCCAACTGTTGCGCGGTGCTCACCGCCACCGGTGCCATCAGCACGGCGGTGGCAGTGTTGGAGATGAACAGGCCGATCACTGCCGTGACGGCAAACAGGCAGGCGAGAATCACCCCCGGGCCGGCGTCACCAAGCAGGCCGACCAGCGCACCGACCGCCATATCGATGCCCCCGGTTTTTTGCAGGGCCAAAGCAAAGGGCAGCATGCCGACGATCAGCACCAGGCTTTGCCAGTGGATGGCGCGGTAGGCGCTGTTCATGTCGATGCAGCGCCCGGCGCCCATCAGCAGGCAACCGATCAGCGCGGCGATGACGTTGGGCACCAGGCCGCTGACCATCAAGCCGACCATCACCGCCAGGCTCAGCAGCGCGAACGGCGCGCGGGTACGTGCCGGGGCCACCTGGTCGATCTCCGCCGGCAGGCTCAACACCAGGAAGTCGCGCGGCTTGCCTTGCAGTTGCCGCACCGCCTTCCACGGGCCGACCACCAGCAAGGTGTCGCCCAGGCGCAGTTTTTCTTCAACCAAGGGGCCCTCGATGGCCACTTGGTCGCGGCGCAGGCCTACCACGTTGAGGTCGTAGCGGGTGCGGAAGGTCAGCTCCAGGATGCTTCTGCCGATCAACTGCGAGCCTGGGGGCAGGGAAATCTCGGCCATGCCCAGTTCCTGGGACTGGTCGATGAAATAGGCCGCCTTGAAGTGCAGGGGCTCGAGCAGCATGGCCTGGCACAGGCTGCGCAGGTCGTCGCGATTGGCGAACAGGTCGAGCAGCAGCACGTCGCCTTGTTGCAGCAGGGTGCCGGAATCGGCGGCGATCACCCGGGTGGTGAATTTGTGCTGGCGTTCGATGCCGATCACATTGGCGCCATGGCGGGTGCGCAGTTCCAGTTCGCCCAGGGTATGGCCGATCAAGGGTGAATGCGGGCGGATGCGCAGGCGCCGTTCGCGGCCATTGAGCTTGTAGTCCAGGACCAGGTCGAGCAGGGTGCGCCGGCTTTCCACTCGGCCGTCCTTGCGCACCTCGCCGTTGAGCCAGTGGCGGGTCAGCAGCATGTAGCCGATGCCAAGCACCAGCACCACCAGGCCGAAGGGGGTGAAGCTGAAGAAGCCGAAGCCGGCCTCGCCGTGGCGCATCAGCTCGCTGTGCACCACCACGTTCGGGGGCGTGGCCACCAGGCTGAGCATGCCGCTGATCAGGCCGGCGAAGCTCAGCGGCATCATCAGCCGGCTGGGCGACAGTTGCAGGCGCGCGGCGATGCTCAGCACCACCGGGATAAAGATCGCCACTACGCCGGTGGAGCTCATCACCGAACCGAGCCCAGCCACCGCGACCATCAGCAGCACCAGCAGGCGTGCCTCGCTGTTGCCGGCGCGCTCGCTCATCCACTCGCCGATGCGGTAGGCGATACCGGTGCGCACCAACCCTTCGCCGATCACGAACAGCGCGGCGATCAGCACCACGTTGGGGTCGCTGAAACCGGCCAGGGCCTGTTCCACGGTGAGGATGCCCGACAGCGGCAGGGCGAGGATCACCATCAGGGCGACCACATCCATGCGCGGGCGGTTGATGATGAACAGGCAGACGACAACGGCCAGCAGACCGAGGACCCAGAGCAGCTCATGGTTCATGGGGAGGGGGTGTTCCTTCACACGGGGCACGTAAGGTTATGGCCCAAGTGTGGCAGCTTGACGCGAATGCGTCGTTGACGTGCTGCAGTGTTTTGCCCGTTGATTGCAGGTGGGGAGCTAGTAGGAGCCAGCCTTGCTGGCGAACCCGGCTCCACGGAGCATGGCACCGGCTGCGTCGGTGGCCGCCGGCAGGGCCGGCTCCTGCTTGGAGCGCGGCACGGCCGTTACGCTGCTGCTCAGTGACGGTGACGCTTGTGCTTGCGGTTGTTGTCGCCCATGTGGTTGCCGATCGCGCCGCCGGCCGCGCCGCCCAGGCCGGCACCGATGGTCGAGCCGTTGGAGCCGCCGAGCTTGCCGCCGATCAGCGAGCCGCCCGCCGAACCCAGGCCGCCGCCAATCGCGGCTTCGGTGCGGTTGCCCTTGCGTGCGCCGACGGCGCTACCGGCCGCGCCACCCAGGCCGGCGCCGATGGCCGCGCCGGTGCTGCCGCCGATCTGTTTGCCGACGACGTTGCCCAGGGCGCCGCCCAGGCCGCCACCGATGGCAGCAGTGCCGTCACCGGCAAAGGCGCCCTGGCACAGCAGAAGGCCGAGGGCGAGGGAAGGCAAAGTCAGACGCATGTTCAGGAACCTCAGGGGAATCATCAGGGTAGGGTGCCGCAGGTAGGCGGCCAGTCAGGGGGCAAAGACGCTTCAGCGCCAGTAACGGTCACGGTATTGACGGTTGTCGTCATCGTCGCCGCGGTCGTGGCGATGGTGATGACGGTGGCCGCGATCACGGTCGCGCCAGCCATCGTCGTCATCGTGGTAGTGGTGGCTGTAGCAACCGCCCAGTAGCAGCACGGCAGTGATCAGCGAAAGGCTTGCAAGGCGCTTCATCAGGTTATAGGTCCTTGATCCGCAAAGGTTTACGGGGTAACTGATAGGACCGGATTCGATCGATTTGGTTCTCTGGCACGCAAAAAATTGCCGCGCTGCTGATGAGTGGTCGTTGCTGCAAAATGCCGCGCGCAGCATGGGCGCCAGTGCTAGAGTCGCTTTCTTTTTTTCGAGGATCGAACATGCGAGCGATTTTGCCGATGACTGCGGCGCTGTTGTTGCTGGGCTGTGCGTCGTCGACCATGGAAGCGGCGCGCAATGGGGCGCCAACTGCACAGCTGGCTTCGCACAAGACCCCGGATGTGGTCGCCCAATGCATCCAGTTCAGCTGGCAGGAAGAGAAGACCTTTGGCGTCGATGCCAGCGGCTACCTTGAAGCGCGCAAGCAAGGTGGCTTCACCGTGTATACCCGGGAAGCGGAGTCGTTCGTCGATGTCTATGCCCAGGCCGCCGGGACGCGAGTGGACTACTACGCGCAGCACGACGACGGTGTGGCGCTGCAGCGTCGGGCAGCGGCGGCTACCTGCTTGTAATGGGCGCGCGGCTGGTTGCCGTATACGTCAAGGGCGGTTACCGTTGCGCCTGACCTGATCACGACAAGGAAAGCATCGCATGAGCCGATCACAGGAGCTCAACCGCGCCAGTTGGGATGAGCGCGCGCCGCTGCACGCGGCGTCGAAGGACTATGAAGTCGAATGCTTCGTGGCCAACCCTGGGCACCTTTCCGAAGTGGTGCGCTTCGACCTGCCGCGCCTGGGCGATATCCGCGGCCAGCGCGCGGTGCATCTGCAATGCCATATCGGCACCGACACCTTGTCGTTGGCACGCCTGGGCGCTGAGGTCTGCGGCCTGGACTTCTCCTCGGCGTCGCTGGCCCAGGCGCGAACCCTTGGCCAACGTTGCGGTGCCGACATCGGGTATGTCGAGGCGGATGTCTACCTGGCGGCGCAGGTACTGCCGGCCGCTTCTTTCGACCTGGTCTACACCGGTATCGGTGCCTTGTGCTGGCTGCCCAGCATCGAGCGTTGGGCGCGTACCGTGGCGGCCTTGCTCAAGCCGGGTGGGCGCTTGTTCCTGCGCGATGGCCACCCGATGCTGATGGCGGTCAATGAGGACCACGAGGACCGTTTGCAGCTGGAATACCCATACTTCGAACGCGAAGCGCCCACCGTGTGGGTCAGCGACCAGACCTACGTCGACACCGACCAGGCCCTGGCCCATACCGAGACCCATGAGTGGAACCACGGCCTGGGCGAGGTGATTACCGCGTTGCTCAAGCAGGGTATGCGCATCACTGGCCTGGAGGAGCACCAGTCCATCCCGTGGGAGGCATTGCCGGGGCAGATGACGCTGGGCGATGACGGCGAGTGGCGCCTGAACGAGGCGCCCTGGCGGTTACCGCTGAGCTATACGCTGCAGGCGGTCAAGGGGTAGGGCGCGCTCCCGAAGGCGCACGCTGTCCTGTAGGAGCCGGCGCGCCGGCGAAAGGGCTGCGCAGCAGCCCCGGTCGGCGCTAATCAGGACAGGAAGCCACCGTCGACATTGAGCGCGGTGCCCGTGGTATAGCTGGACGCCGCGCTGGCCAGGTACAGCACCGCGCCGGCCATCTCGCTCGGGTCGGCGACGCGCTTGAGCGGGATCTGCTGCAGGGCGGCGTTGCGGATACTGTCGTTCTTCACCAGCGCGGAGGCGAACTTGGTGTCGGTCAGGCCCGGCAGCAGGGCGTTGCAGCGGATACCGAACTGCGCGCACTCCTTGGCGAAGACCTTGGTCATGTTGATCACCGCCGCCTTGGTCACCGAGTAGATGCCCTGGAACAGCCCTGGCGACACGCCGTTGATCGAGGCCACGTTGATGATGCTGCCGCCGCCGTGCTCGCGCATCAGCTTGCCGGCCTCCACCGACATGAAGAAGTAACCACGGATATTCACATCCACGGTCTTCTGGAACGCGCCCAGGTCGGTGTCCAGCACGTTGCAGAACTGCGGGTTGGTCGCGGCGTTGTTGACCAGGATATCCAGGCGCCCGAACTGTTCGCGGATGCCGGCGAACACCTGCTGGATCTGCTCCATCTCGCCGATGTGGCAGGCCACCGCAGTGGCCTTGCCACCTGCCGCGATGATGGCCTCGGCCACCTGCTGGCAGCCGTCGAGCTTGCGGCTGGAGACGATCACATGGGCGCCCTGTTGGGCCAGCAGGTGGGCAATGGCTTCGCCGATGCCGCGGCTGGCACCGGAAACGAAGGCGATCTTGCCGTCGAGGTCGAACAGGTGGGTCTTGGACATGCGCGTATTCCTTGTTGTCTGCCGAAGTTACAGGCTGGATTTGCCGATCAGTTGCAGGCTCATGTGCTCCAGCAGCTTGTTCATGTGGATGAACTGGGCGAAGCGCTTGTCCTGGGTCTGGCCGTGGAAGAAGCGGTAGTAGATCTGCTGGACGATGCCGGCCAGGCGGAACAGGCCGTAGCAGTAATAGAAGTCGAAGTTGTCGATACGGATGCCCGCCCGCTCGGCGTAGTAGTCGACGAATTGCTGGCGGGTGAGCATGCCGGGGGCGTTGCTCGGCTGGCGGCGCATCAGTTGCACCGGCGCCGGGTCGCCGGCCTCGATCCAGTAGGCCAGGCTGTTGCCCAGGTCCATCAGCGGGTCGCCGATGGTGGCCATTTCCCAGTCCAATACACCGATGATGCGCATCGGGTTGGTGCTGTCGAGGATGACATTGTCGAAGCGGTAGTCGTTATGCACGATGCCCGGGCGCGGGTGGTCGGTGGGCATCTTCTCGCGTAGCCAGGCGATAACCTGTTCCCAGCGCGGCGCGTCGGGGGTCAGGGCTTTTTCATAGCGGCTGGCCCAGCCTTCGATCTGGCGCTGCACATAACCTTCCGGTTTGCCCAGGTCGGCCAGGCCGCATGCCTGGTAGTCCACCTGGTGCAGCTCGACCAGGCGATCGATGAAGCTTTTGCACAGCGCCTCGGTGCGACCGGCGTCCAGATCGAGTTCGACAGGGATGTCCGAGCGCAGGATGATGCCGTTGACCCGCTCCATCACGTAGAACTCGCCGCCGATCAGCGCTTCATCGGTGCAGTGCACGTAGGCCTTGGGGCAATAGGGGAAACCGGCATTGAGCTGGTTGAGAATACGGAATTCGCGGCCCATGTCGTGAGCCGACTTGGCCTTGTGGCCGAAGGGCGGGCGGCGCAGGACGAGTTCCTTGCCCGGGTAGGCCACCAGGTAGGTCAGGTTCGAGGCGCCACCCGGAAACTGGCTGATGGTCGGGCTGCCCTGCAGGCCAGGTACATGACCCTTGAGGTAAGGATCGATGACGGCCGCGTCGAGTTCTTCGCCGGGGCGTACCTGGGTGGACTGGTCGGTGAGCGTCATGCGATTTCCTTATGATCGATAGCAAGGACTATTGGCTAATCTAATTTCCTGTCGAAGCTGGTACAAGCGTGCCAGACGCTTATTGGCCTGGGTGTTGCCGGCCGATCAATGGCCCTGATGGACGGGCTTTGCGCGGGCGAAAAAAAACCGAAGCGCATCAGGCTTCGGTCTTTTTCATTGGCGATCTACCGCGCCAATCAGGCCGGGAACAGCTCGCTGAGCTTCATCGACAGCATCATGTCGCCTTCGACGCGCAGCTTGCCGCCCATGAAGGCCTGCATGCCGTCGGTGTCACCGCTGACGATGCCCTTGAGGGTTTCGCTGTCCATTACCAGGGTGCAGTTGGCGTCGGCGTTCTCGCCTTCCTGGATCTCGCAGGTGCCGTCCTTGACCAGCAGGGCGTAGTGCTTGTCTTCGTCGGTGATGTTGAAGCCGAACACCAGGTCCAGGCCGGCGGCCGCTGCCGGGTTGAATTTTGCTTTCATCGCCTCGACGGCTTTAGCTACATCGCTCATGGTGTATTCCTTGTTAAGTGATTTTCGCGTCCGCAAGGACACAACAGACCGGGCTCATCGGTAGGTGATGAGCTCCGGCAACCGCAACAGCCGCACATGGGCCTGGCTGTTGAAGGAAGCCAGTGTCACGTCGCGGCCACGGAACTTCAGGTGGCTGAGCGACGTATTGATGATCTGCCAGTTCAGGCTGAACGCCTGAGCCGGCGTGATTCCGGTAATCAGGTGGAGCAGGGCGGCGATGGTGCCGCCGGAGGTGAACAGGGCAATGTTGTCGGCGCTGGCGGCGCTGGCGAGCAGGCGCTCCAGGCCAGCGCCGACCCGGCCAGTGAAGGACTGCCAGGTTTCCAGGCGGTCGTCGTGGTCATGGTCGCCGTCGTGCCAGCGCTGCACCATCAGGGCGAACAGGCGCTGGAACTCGCTGCGGTGCTGGGCGCCGTTGCGCAGTACATGCAGGGCTTCAGGCTCTTCAGGCAGCAGGCGCGGGAGCAGGGCGCGGATCACGCCATCGGCGTCGAACTCGTTGAAAGCCGCATCGGTCTCAATGGCCGGGATCGGGTTGCCATGGCCATGCAGCGCATCCAGGGCCAGGCGGGCGGTGTCCTGCTGGCGACGCAAGGTGCCGGCCACACAGCGGTCCAGGCGCAGGCCCAGTTGGGCGAGGTGTTCGCCCAACGCCTGGCTCTGACGTTCGCCTACAGGCGACAGCACGTCGTAGTCGGCGGCACCAAAGGAGGCTTGGCCATGTCGGATCAGGTAGAGATTGCCCACGTTGAAGTCCGGCCCGGTTGGAGGTTGCTGCGAGGTTAGGTTGCCCCAGGCAGGCTGTCAACGAAAAAACATACAAGCGTTTGAAAAGGTCGTTTGAACTGTGTTGCCAGCATTTTCACCCGCTGGCAGCGGCTCTGGCGCCCCGGTATGCTTGCATCCAGTTCGCGTCCTTGCGGCGCTGGTTTATCAAGGAGTCAATGTGGAGTTTCTTGCCGAATACGCAAGCTTTCTCGCCAAAACCGCCACCCTGGTGATTGCCATCCTGGTGGTGCTGTCGGCCATCGCCGGCCTGCGTGGCAAAGGGCGGCGCAAGCCGGGCGGGCAACTGCAGGTCACCCGCCTCAACGAGTTCTACAAGGAACTGCGCGAGCGCCTGGAGTCGGGCCTGCTCGACAAGGCCCAGCTCAAGGCTGTGCGCAAGCAGCAGGCCAAGGCGGAAAAACAGCAGAAGAAAAAGCCCGAGGACAAGCGCCGGGTGTTCGTCCTCGATTTCGACGGCGACATCAAGGCCTCGGCCACCGAGAGCCTGCGCAACGAGATCACCGCGCTGCTGACCCTGGCCACCCCGCGTGACGAGGTGGTGCTGCGCCTGGAGAGCGGCGGTGGCCTGGTGCACAGCTACGGCCTGGCCGCCTCGCAACTGGCGCGCATCCGCGAAGCCGGCATCCCGCTGACCATTTGCATTGACAAGGTCGCCGCCAGTGGCGGTTACATGATGGCCTGCATCGGCGAGAAGATCGTCAGCGCGCCGTTCGCCGTGCTCGGTTCCATCGGCGTGGTAGCGCAGATGCCCAACGTCAACCGCCTGCTGAAAAAGCACGACATCGATTTCGAGGTGCTCACCGCCGGCGAGTACAAGCGCACCCTGACCGTGTTCGGCGAGAACACCGACAAGGGCCGGGAGAAGTTCCAGGAAGACCTCGACATCACCCACAAGCTGTTCAAGGACTTCGTCGCCCGCTACCGCCCGCAGTTGCACATCGACGAAGTGGCCACCGGTGAAGTGTGGCTGGGTATCGCCGCGCTGAACCGCCAGTTGGTCGACGAGCTGGGCACCAGCGACGAATACCTGAGCCGCAGTGCTCGCGAGGCCAATGTGTTCCACCTGCGCTTTGCTGAACGCAAGAGCCTGCAGGAGCGAATCGGCATGGCGGCCAGCGGCGCGGTGGAGAATACCGTGGTGGGGCTGTGGAGCAAGCTTGGTCGCTTGCGCTAACACCTTGAAGCCCTTGAAGATTTTTTTCTTCAAGGGGGTTGCAAGGTGATTCGAATGCCGACATAATGGCCTCCATCGAAACGCAGCTGACTTGAAAAAGTTCAGCGGTTTCAAGGAGATAGCGAAAGCTGACTCCGACTTTGAGGCCGAGTAGCAAAGTGGTTATGCTCCGGATTGCAAATCCGTCTACGCCGGTTCGATTCCGACCTCGGCCTCCACCATTCGAAACCCCGCAGATCTAGATCTGCGGGGTTTTTCTTTGCGGGCAGGAAATGCAAAGTGTTCCGCAACTTTTGGCATGTGTTCCGCAACCCATGCCTATTTCGTTGGGCTCACAACCTCGCCCACGCGGCGATAAACCCGCTTGGTGATCTCTTCTTTCGAGTGCCCCAGCAATCGGCTGGCGTGGCTGATATCCTCGATCTCCGAGGCAGCCTTCGGGCGGATGTCGCGGAACTGAAACTGACGAACCTTGGCGGCCAGGTCAGCGTTGCCATCGGCAGCGAGCTTCCTCGCTGCCTTGTCCCGCGCTTCTGCGAAGCGGTTGCGCAGCATTTCCCAGCTCATGCGCAGTCCCGCGTCATTGGTGATCAGGCGTGAATTTCGCACGCCCTGCAGTTTGCGCCGTTCAAGCAGCGCCTCGATGAACAGGCCCAGGCCGGTCAGTACGCCATTCACGTGCCGGCGAATTCGCAACTTCTTATCGGTCTTGTTCTGGTCGACCCACAAGTAGTCCTCGTCGAGGTCGACCGTGCTGAACTTCAGCGTGTCGGCAGGGCGCTGGCCGGCCAGGTAGGCCAGATCCATGGCGTCCTTAAGACCCTGGTCGCCTTCGGCGTACACCGCATCCCAGATCTCGTCGGCCGCGTAGAAGTCGCGGACCTTCTCTTTGTTGCGGCGAACCGCCAGGCAGGGGTTTCGCTCGGCGAAGCCCCACTCCATGGCCATGGTAAAAACGTGCGACAACAGGGCGATCTCCCGATTTGCCCGAGTCTTCGCGGTGCGGGCGTCGCGGTACTGGGCGACGACCGGCGGGCTGATTGCCTCGATCGGCGCGTCACCGAACGCATTGCGCAGGCGCTCCAGCTCGTACTTGTTGTCTTTCTGAGTGCGCGGCGCTTTCGTCGGGATGATGTCCCGCTCATACCGATCGAACAGCTCGCCCATAGTTGCCATAACCTTAGGCCTTGCCTTCTGCTCCAGGCGTGCCCACTCCAGCTTGGCTTCTGCCAGGTCCTGCCCCAAAGGGATTTCGACCCTCCTTCCGTCCGCGTCCCTACCGCAGTAGTAGTACGCAACCCAAATTTTCCCGCCTTTCCTTTTCCGGGTCCGCCGAAGCATGCGCTCCGGCAGGTCACGGTTTTCCTTTTTTCTATGGCGCACCTTCTACCCCACGCGCGATAAGTCCAATGTCCATGTTTCAGCCGTGGCATTCGTTGCCGTTGGCTTGACGCCTGCCATCTTGAGCCTGGCGTATACCCGGCCGACAATGGGCCGCCTGGCCCGGGTGAGCGTGTACTGCCAGCCATTGTTGGCCAGCCACGTGATCTGTTTGCTCGGGAGCTGGTAGCCGGTAACCCGCACCACCTCTTCCTCGTCGAGGAACTCGCTTGCATGTTCCATGGGATGGTCTCCACTCCGCCGGTGGCGGTAGGTTGGTGGTCAATCGAGCTGGTAGTAGACGTAGCAGTCGACGCCCTGGTCTTTGAGTGACTGGTACATGGCCTGGACGCCGGCGTACCGACGGTTGCCGATGCCGGCGAACGGCGCCGATAGGTGCAGGCCGCGTGGGTGGTAGGTGCTGGCCGGGTAAACATCACCTGGCAGGTCCTTGATCAGGCTGGCGCGCATGCCGCGCAGCGGTATGACAACCCGGTCCAGGTTGGCGCTGCCGCCGTCGTCCTGGCATTCATTTGCGGCAGACGTGCCGGCTTCGGTGGCGATCCGGATCTTCTCGGGCAAACTGGCCAGTTCTTCTTTCGTCATGGCAATAGCTCTCCATGCCCGCGCATGTCGGCGGGCTCATGTGTTAAAAGGGTTGATCAAACAGGAGGATCGATATGGGCAAGACAGCCAAACCGTTCTACTTCGTTGCTGCGCCACTGATTTCGATCGGCGCTGCATTCGCCGCTATCGGAGCATCTGGGCAGGCTGCTTTCGGTTACACCGCGATTGGCTTGTTGGTGCCAGGCCTTGTACTACTAGCTGCAGGATTTCGCCGGCGGGCTTGAGCAGTTGGGGGAGGGGTTAGTAGTCGAAATCGTATTCGTCGAAGCAGGGCGCGCACAGTGGGCGTTGGCTGCGCTGTGCCCATGCGGAGGTCTTGAGCAGCCAGCGGCTCTTATCGACGAACCGGCCGCAGTCGCGGCAGTGGGTATGGTGATCTTCAGCCTTGAGCGTGGAGAACTTGGCGATGCGCTGGCGCTCTTCTTCGGCGAGCAGTTTCCGGAAGTGCTCTTGCTCTTCCTTCTCCGTCATGTGCGGGTAGATCCTGCTCATGCCGATCATCGCGGTGCCCGATAGATCAGGTAGGCCATGTAGGCGAGGGCGATCATGGTTTGGCCTCCTTGCGTTCGGCGATGACGGCATCAGTTCGCCTATCCAAGTCGTGGTCGTTAATCACGATATTGTCTGGAACCAGGCCGGCGAACAGTCCGCCGTTTTGGATGGTGTCAACGTCGGCCTGGCGGAGGACGCGGTACCGCTCGGCATCCTTGCGCAGCGCCTCGTTCTCGGCAGCGAGCTTGCCCAGCAGGCCGTAGCACTCGGCAAGCAGGTTGTTTGCCGCCTCGATCGCAGGGCCTTTGCCGGCCACGCCGCGCTGGCAGGCCTTCATCAGGCCCTGAACATCGGTTGTTTGACTGGTCATAACTTTCCCTCGGTCGGCGGATGAACCGGACACGGCCAGCGCAGTGAGCCGTTTCCACTCGGGCAGGTGCACAGCGCGTCATCAGGCACGTCAAAGAACCCCAGGCGCCCCTTCATCGGCACGAACGGCAACGGTCGCGGATCACGTAGGGCGAACCCTTTCTCTCCCATGTACCAGGGAGATTCGCTGTGATCGAGGCTGTCGACCAGCTCTACGGAGCCGATGATCCCGCCTCGCAACAGGTTGTCAGGCGGCACAGGGAATGGCGGCTTTATCCCTCTTTGCGCCATGAAATCAAACGCCGAGAGAAACTCGCGCCGGGTCATGCCGGCGGCAGCGTGCACCAAGAAGCGACCTCGAAACTTCGTGTGCCAGGTCCGATTTTCGATGTCCTTGCCACCGCTCATGATCAGCCAGGCCCATGGTTGGCGAATTGAAAGCGCCTTCACAGTTGATACCTCTCATCATTCCAGCGCCCAGGCGCCAGTGCGGGTGTAGGTTCGGGTTGTGTTTCGTGCGGTGAGAGCTGGCGCTCGTTGCCGGCCTGCAGCTGGCCGTCGGGGATGCAGCTGATCGACGACTCGTTGAGGATGTAGCAGGTGACGCCGCGCTGGCTGTCGTGCTGCACGTCGATGACGTTCTCGGTTGCGCTGGCGCCGGTGGCCAGCAGCGCGAGGAGGAGGGCGAGGCGGGTCATGGCCACTCCTTGCTGGTCTGTTCGCACTGGGCGGCCAGCTTCAGTAGGTTGATTGTGGTGGGCCGGAATCCATCGATGTTGGGATATCCCTCAAAGCGATGACCGCTCGGGTAGGCCTCAAACGGACCGTGCCAGCACCAGTTAATCCACCAGTCCTCCCATACGGTGTACGCGTCCTGGCCTTCGCCCCAGCAGTCCACGCCGCCGCCCACGCTCAGAACGTGTCGCACACTGGAGCCTTGGTCGTACGCCAGTTCGGTTGGCTCCTGATCACGCCAGGCATTGCGGTAGACCGATGGCAAAAGCTCCACCATGCGCTTGCTGAGCTTCTTCTCTATGCGGGCCTTCATGGGCACCCTTTTCTTGGGCATGACGATTCCTTGGCCGCACTCGCGGCAGTGAATAGAGGGGAGAGGGGTTACAGCTGGGTGGAGTACAAATGTGCTCTTTGCGAGCTGCAACTTATTCGCCCTGGTTGGCCAGAGCGTTCAGTCGCTGGAAGGAGGTTCCGGGGATTTCGTGGTCAATCTCTACGCCGCAGCTGCATTGTCCCGGCTTGTAGTCGTCGACCGCTTTGCAGTTGAGCTTGTGCCCGTTGATCGTCTGCGGGGTTGTCGCGCGCGGCTCTGCGCTGGCGGGTAGGACCGCGCACACCGCATCGTAAAGGTCGAATGGATCATCCGCGCGAAACAAGGCTTTCATCTTGGTGAGCAGCGCATCCCGCTCGGCCAGCTTGGCGTGTTGACGCTCGTTCGCTTCGACAGCCTGCTTCCAATCCGCAAGCCTCCGGGCCGCGACATTCATCCACGCATCAAGGCATGAGCGCAGTCGCTCAACCTCGCCAGGATCGGCGTGGGTGTAGAGCGGTCCGAGCTTGGCGATTTCGTCGAGACAGGCCCTCCAGCCGCCGCGATAGCCCTGGTCCCAGTCATGCGATTCGCTCAGTCTGGCCGTGCAAGATGGAAGCGCCACTGGCTCGCCCTGGTGCTGCTCGGCAGGCTGGGCAAGGAGGGCAGCAGCAAATCGAACGTGGGGCGGATCTTCGCTGCGCAGGGCGCTGTCTTGGATTTGTCGCCAGAGCGCGTCGAGGTGCTCGCGGGTGTTGCTGGATCGGTTTTCTGTGGGCATGGGGATACCTTGAAGATTGAAGGCTATGTGCCATAGTCATTCCTCCATCAACAGGGAGTTATCGCTATGGGTGTAAAAATCGAGTTTCACGACGGCCGCTCGGTCGAGTACGAAAACGCAGTTCGAGTTGCGGATTCTAAGAATGACTACGTTCTTTTCGATGAGAGTGGTGCCGTGCTTGCGCATGTCCATAAGTACGACGTGAAGAACCTTCACACCAAAGATCCTGATGAGAAATGGTGATTTAGGCCGCTTTCAGTAGGGCCTCAATCACTCTCTGCCCGGCCAGCGGCGGCACAGCGTTGCCTGCCATGTGCATGGTCAACCGGTGGTTGTCAGGGCGCAGGGTGTCAGCTGGAAACGACATGGCGGCCAAGGCCTCGCTGGCGCTGAGCATTCTCATCCGGTCACCGTCAACCAAGGCCCAGCGGTCCAGGGTGGTGATGGTTCCGATTGGTCGGTTGATGTCGCGGCCGGTGGTGCCGGAGCCCTTGCCGTAGTAGGGCATGATGAATCGGTCGCCGAAGCGCTGGCGGCCATTGCGTACCCGATCAAGCGTGGCCTGTGCGCGCCCTGGTTTCTCTATTGATGACCAACGCCCGGCGTCGAAGTCGAGGAAGCTGCTCGCCGGCACATGTTCGCACTGCTGCAGTTGTAGCTGGATCGGCGCCTTGCTCTTGGTGCAAATCAGGAACAGGCGCACCCGGTGTTGCGGGACGCCCAGATCGGCGCAGTCCACGATGTGCGGTGCGACCTGGTACCCGAGCCGCTGCATGGCATCCACCCAGCTGGGGTAGAGCACCCAGTTGACGAACTCGGGCACGTTCTCGATAACCCAGGCGTCCTGCTGCAGCACCTCAGCCGCTGATGGAACGGCCCAGGCCGTGGATCTCGACGCATCGTGTTCCGGGTTGCCGTTCTTCTTGCCGCGGGCTTTTGCGTGACCCTGGCAGCAGGGTGAGGCGATGCCGATATCGGTTCGCGGAACTGCTGCCCAGTTAGCCTGGTGCAGGTCCTGGCATACGTGGTCGGTGTCTTGGTGATTGGCTGCGTGCCACTTCACCGCCTCAGGCCAGTGATTTGCCGCCCAGAGAACCTGGACGCCTGCGGCGCGCGCGCCGGTGCTCCATCCGCCTAGGCCGGCGAACAGGTCGATTGCTGTGGTCATTGGGAGGTCCTTACAGGGCCAGTTCTGTCTGGCTCTCGCGCTGCCAAATAGGAGAGCTGGTGTGCGCTTCAATTCGGTCGGCGATCACGCTGGCGCGCTGGCCGGCCGACGGCGGGGTGTACATACCGAAGCGACTGATGCTGCCGCCGTTCACTGCGGCATTCGTGCTATCAGCCGATGCGAGCGGCAGACTCTGGAAGATCGCGGGGTCAAGCATCCGCAGGCCGTGCAGACGGCATTGAGGCCGGCCTTGGTCGTCGCAGATGGCATCCATTGCTGAGCCCATCCGCTTCCACCACGCTGGGGTCCCGGGCGATCGCCATTGTCCGGAGCTGCCCAGGGCAACAATGCGCCAGGACAGGGCCAGACGCTGCAGGCGCTCGATCGACTCGTGCATATGCCAGACCGGCACGCCGGGCAGGTAGCCAGGCCATTGCTCGAGCAGCCGATCGTTGGCGTCTTCGTCTCCGTCGATCACGTCAGGGATCAGGGCCCAATCGAAGCCGGGGTGCCGGTGCCAGTCATCCACCCAGCGGGTGTAGCCATCGACATCGACCTGGCCGCCTTTCTTCCACACGGTGAACGCGCCGTTGTCGAAGACGAAGGACTGACAGGCCTCGGCGACGATGCCCAAGTCGTCCTGCCTCGGGAAAGGTACCAGGGCGTGCCTGCCGGCAAGCAGTCGCGCCGCATCCTGCCGCGTTCCGCCGATAGGCGTGCCGTGGTAGTGGATCATCCGCTCAGCCTCACCGTTTCGATCTTGACGCCCTGGTGCACCGCCTTGATCACCTGGTCGCCACCGAAGCGTTCGGCCAGGTCGTCGGCGATCTGCTCGTGCCAGCCTTGCTTGATCAGCGCGGTGGCAGTCTTGATGTGCTCAACGCGGATCATCGCCTTGCTACGGATTTCCAAGCTGTAGAGGATCACCTCGGCGTCGCTTGGGCAGACCGCGGTGAAATTGTGCCTGTATATGTTTAGGGAGGTCATGCTTGAGTCTCCGACTTTGCCTTCATATGTCGACTGCGCGAGCAGGTCTCGTGCTTGGGGAAAGTGCTGTGTCGCTCCACTTCCAGTTGTCTTGGCAAATAGGCTTCCCTATGATGCCGCAGCCACTTCGCTAAATAGCTTGGGAAAGTGTATGAATAAAGAAATTTTGAATCGAGCATTCACAAAAGACTCAATATTCGAATACAAGTGTCCTCACTGCTATTCGGCGACGCTGCGCCCTGATGGGGAGTTTCGTTCGGTAGAAACCGAAGAATCAAAGTCGGAGCATCATGAGGACTGGTGGGAGCCGGAAATGATTAGGCTCGCATTCAGCACTTCGCTCAAATGTGTAGACTGTAGAGAAACTGTATTTGTTGTAGGTCGAGGATCTGTCGAGGAAGAAATCATTCCCGATGATAATGGTGACTGGGATCGGCAGTACTCGGAAGTTTATACGCCGTCGTATTTTCATCCACCCCTTCAGCTGATTGACTACCCGGCATCGACTCCAAAAGAGGTGATACTCCCCCTGTCGACTGCGTGCGAATTATTCTTTTCCAGTCCAGCTGCTTGCTGCAACAGTGTCAGAACTGCGGCCGAAGTAATACTAAGTCATCTTGGTATTCCAGAAAAAAATGGCAGAAATTTTATACCATTCGGAAATAGGGTAAAACTTCTTCCTGATGATCAAAAGAATGTCAAGGAGCTATTCCATGCGCTGAAAGTGCTAGGGAATCACGGAAGTCATCCCGGAACCGAAATGGTACATGACGATGCTATTCACGCCCTCGAAATAACAGAGTTCATATTGGAAGAGGTTTATGGAACTCGCAGGGCGGAAGTACAAAAGCTAGCCCGCGTGATCAATGCCCGTCAGAGTCCGTTAGGCCGACTCTACAAGTGGCTGTTGAAAAACACTGACGTTTAGCCTGTCGAGGCGCTGGCGGGCAGCGCCGCATGTGGCTCAGTTAAGCGAGTGGTATGCTTCGCCGCTTATTTGCAGGGAGAGCGGGCAGTGGTTTCGAAATTCTCGAAGAGGCAACGATGGTGGGGTGGTATCGCCATTGTCGCTGCAAGCATGGTTATGGCTGCCTGGATCCCTCAGCCCTGGGCTTGGGGCTTTGTGCTTACTGCGGTTGCTGGAGTCCGAATTTGGGGCACGAGCTGGGATAACTATCTAAACTGCGACCAGGGTTGCTATTCCCAGCAGGAGCATGAGAAGTACTGCCGTAGGCCTGAGTCTTCAGGCCAGGGTTGAGCAGATGGCGGGCAGCGCGGGATGGTCAGGCGGCGGTAGCGTCATCAGTTGCTGGCTTTGGCTGGTAGACCAGCGTGCCGTCGAGGATCGCGGCCTTGATGGCTTCGAACTCCCAGGCGTAGTACTGCGACTCGACGTAAACCCGCAGCTCTGGGTAGTCGTGCTGCTTCCGGCGAATGAAGGCCTCGGCCGCTTCCCTGGTGAAGTGGCTGTTCACGATTTCCCAGTGCTTGTTCCAGCCGGTGACGGTGTGGTCGTCGAGTTCGGCCAGGAATTCCCACTGGCCATCCGTATCCAGGTCGAGGAAATCACACTCGTGGTCGGCCTGAACGGACTGGTTGATTTCCTGCTGCTCTTCCTCGTCGAGGTCATTCCAGTAATCCACTGGACTGAACCACCTCCTATCCTCCAGGCAGACCACCAAGCCTTCGGCATAGTCACGGTCGAAGCCGTAGTCGATGCGCTTCTGCTGCACGGTGAACAGCGCGCATGCCTGTGGTGCCACTTCACACCCTGGCCGTTGCAGTGGTGTCGAAGTCGAGCAACGAAGTCTTGCCAGGTGTCGGCAGCCATCGGGTGGCCGGTTGCCAGGCTCGGGCTGGCTTCAGTATCGCTCATGGCTTTCTCCATGCATGCGCCGTCCTCCGTGGCCGGTTAGACCTTGGTGAGGTGGCTTTTTGATGTTGGTTAGTGTTTTATGGCGGCCCGGCATGATGCCAATCAAGGAGAACAGTGCGATGATGACGAACCGTGAATACTTCGATAAATGCCGCGAGTATTCGGACCGGGTTGCTGAAAAATCTAAAGAGACGCGAGAGCTGCTAGACAGCGATCCAGAGCTTTCTGGCGAAGGTGCCTACGAAAAGTACTGGGACCTGCATAACGCCGCCACGACTGCGTCTTTGGAGTGGGTCAACTTTTGCACCAACAACAAACCATCAGGCTGGTGACCTCGGCGCGACAACTTCGTCGCCAGGATCCTGCTGAATCATCAGCATGCTCTTCCTGTCGAAGGCCAGGGCCAGTCGGGGCGAGATGCTGATTTCATGCCGCGGCGGGGTTAGAAACTTCGCCGCGTGCAGTCTGCCCAGTGCGTGGATACCGTGAATTAGCGCCTCGATCATCTGGCTGTAGGTGGCGTCGGCCCAGCCGCAGATGGCGCGAAGGTGCTGGCCAGTCCGCTTCCTGGCTGACAACCGCAGCGACTCAGTTCGCGCCACAACTCGGTGAGCTTCGATTTCGTGGCGCGCGATTCTGAACAGAGCGTGATGCCCGAGCGCTTCGATGTGATGAATCATCAGCGTCATCGCCTCGCCCTGTTCCTC
Organism: Pseudomonas sp. RIT623; assembly: GCF_004519305.1. Lineage (GTDB taxonomy): Bacteria > Pseudomonadota > Gammaproteobacteria > Pseudomonadales > Pseudomonadaceae > Aquipseudomonas. The sequence goes on from NZ_SOZA01000025.1 coordinate 63,010, forward strand.
GATCCCAGCCCACTCCATCAGCTCCAGTAGGGCCTGCTTAGTCCCTGGTCGAACCTTCAAGCGCAGGTCTTCTTCCTGCAGGCGCTCGGCCCTGGCCCTGCGCTTCTCGTCGCGTTGCTGCTGAGTCATCGCCATGCAGCACCTCCTTCAATCCGCTGGGCGGCAAGTTGAACTGGTCGCGGCGCCTATGCAGCTGTAGCGAGCGCAGGTTTTTTCGGTTCATGGGATAGCTCCATATCGCAGTCATGCCAGCCGGCAAGCCACCAGGCGCTGTCGATCGTCATTTCGGGGTAGGGCTGGGCCAGACGGCATCGATTGGCGGCCCGGACGGTGCGGCCCTGGTAGTAGGCCAGCGGGTGTATCTGCTTGGGTTTGCGCGGGAACATGGCTACGTACCTGCGAGATGGGGGAGCGGGGCGAATGGGATATCGTCGTCGAAGTTGTCCGGCGGCGCGGCCTGCTGGCTCTGCTGCCCGTAGTTGTCATTCTGGTTGTGCGCTGCTGGCTCGCGCCGAACACAGGTTCCTCACGCCGTCGATGGCCGGGACGACCCTCTACGTCAGCCTGGCCCTGGCCGGCGCCCGTCACATCTTCATCGTCATGTACTGGCAGCGGGTCAAGGCATGGCTGTGCCGGGTGCTGAACTGCGAGCACTGCCTGCGTGACTGCAGGTACGGCCCGGGCGGTATTGAGCGGCGAAAGTCGTAGGTCGCGCCACAAAACAACAACGCGCCGTTTCGTGGCGCGAACCTTTGAGGGAGTCACCATGGACAACCAGCACAAGAAGATCACCGGCTACCGCGACCTCACCCAGAGCGAGATCGACGGCATGAACTCGATCAAGGCCCTGGAGGCCGATGCCGGCGAGCTGTTCAAGCAGATCGGGCAGATCGAAGGCGTTGACCCGCGACTGCTGGCCCTGGCGAAGACCAACCTGCAGCAGGGCTTTATGTGGTTCGTGCGCTCGATCGCAAAACCTGCCGATCCATTCGCCTGAGAGCAGCCATGACCACCATCGCCTACAAAGACGGCGTCATCGCCTACGACTCTCGCCAAACCCGGGGCGGAGCCATCGTTTCGGACAATGCCCCCAAATGCCAGGTGGTAGATGGTGTCAGTTTCTTCCTATCGGGCGCAGTGTGTGACGAGAAGGCGTTGATCGCTGCGTACTTCGGGACGCCATCGGCAGTCGCTGTGGAGTGCTCCGGATACGCCGTTGATGACGGGAAGCTGCTGATGGTTGGTCATGACGACAAGACGGGCATCTGGCGGCAGGAGCTCGACCCGGAAAACCCCGACGCTATCGGAAGTGGCTCTGCCTATGCCCTGGCAGCGATGGATATGGGCGCAAACGCAGAAGAGGCGGTGCGGGCTGCTATGAAGCGGGACATTTACACTGGTGGGAAGGTTGTGACATTTCGAATGGTGGGGTAGGTGTGCCGCAGGTGGCTGCGGCACGGGTATAAGCTTTAGTCCTCCTCAACCGGATCCTCGGCTTCCGCAAGGGCTTCTTCTTCCAAGGATTCGAAGTCCAGCTCAGAGCCATCAACAAGCCGCTTAAGTAGGTCCCCCATCAAGCGTTTTGCCGTGACAGCTTTAGCGCCTTCCAGGCTCTTTGCCGAAACCAGGGCGTAACCGCCAGTGTCCAACTCGATCAAGTACAAACCGAAGTCGGCAAGTGCATCAGAAACGGAAACGACGAAGGCAGATTTTAAGCGGGACCGATACGAGAGAAGCTTCAAAGTTTTTTGGCTAATGCGAACGCGGCTGAGCTCCGAACGCTTGAAAAGTACAGACAGCAGTATTGCGGTTTGAAGAGGTGTGCGCATGAGTATCTCCAATATAGAATCCTGATCTAGGCTCTAGATCTGGTAACAAGATCTTGATCCTAAATCAGGGTTCGGTCAAGGCCTATTTATGTCATCCTGCTCGACAAAGGAATGCCCATGAGTCGACCTATGCCCCCTACGTCACTTTTGGGGCTGGCTGATCCGCCTGGGGCTGCTATCCGACTGGCTCCAAGTCCTGACGTTTGGGACTGGATCCAGCGCGAGAGGGGTATGCAAGAGAGAATGGGAACTCAAACTGTCTGTAGCAAGCCATATTTGCCAGCAGGGATCGGGGTTGGAATTCGGCCAAAAGCTGGGACGCCTATTCAAGCGGCCCAGCCATGCAGCTGATCACCTGTGCTGATCGAAAACTTTAGTGATATGAGCGATATCCGGGCTTACTGCCCCAGGTTTCGATAGAGACTTGGCTGCTTGAATAGCAAAATCTTTCGCTCGATCAAGACCTTCTACACCCTGGGTATCCCTCAGCTGCTGCAACAGCCCGCCAAGGATACAGCTGATGTTCTGTATGTCCGCCGCATGCGAATTGATGGCATCGATAATGCGTGGGTCTGTCAAAATAACCTCCTAGGTCATGTGCGCCCCAGTCCTTGGGCTTTCCGGCAACGGACCGGGGCGGTTCGTTGGGAGGCACAACGCTACTACGCCACGGCTCAGCCCGCGTACTGGCTTTCCGTCCAGGGTGGATGGGTGGACAGGATGGTCGAAATAGTGGATTAGGTGGATGATGGTTCATTGCCTTTCTCAAGGAGTCAAGCTGTGGAATTGGTTGAGCAATTACAAAAGCTGATTCCTTGGGCGGCGGGACTTCCCTTGGTTCCTAAGATGTTGGTGTCGTTAGTGATCGCGAGCGTGGCTGCGTTGCTCTTGGCCGTGATTTGGACCACTCCTAGCCAAGAGGAGGTAAAATCTTTAGAGGTGGTTAAAACAATTGTGAAGGACTGTTACAGGCGAGCGGTGTTCACAAGGACTCACGCACAAATGAGTCACGAGGCAATGTTTTCCTCCATCGCCGAGTGTCGAGGCCGCGTACAGAAGCTAGCCCCAGAAGTTAATAGCCCTGAGCTGTCGCAGATGACAGCGGATCTTATTTCGGCCCTTGAAGGAATTGAGCGTCAAAATAATAACCAACAGCTGGATTTCAAGAAAATTGACTTTTATAAGTTAGAAGTATTAAGGCGGCTTACGTCTCTTGCCGGGGTTGTTCAGGTAGGTTATACGATTCCCACAAACCTAACAGAAGATGTCTTTTTCTCGAAGGAAGAGGCTGATATGCCTCCAATACCGAAGCTCCCAATTTCGCAGTGACTATGGCTGAGGGCCGTGAGATCCCTAGCTATTCAGACCAAGCCCCGCGCTGGGCTTCTTGCGTCTGGCCTCACCCCTGATTCCGCTCCTTCCAGGCATGGTGCCTCCCAAGGTCACTGGCGTGAAACGCCCGCTTGAGGCGTAACTTCTCCAACTCCTCGACCTGGGCTATGGCCTCGGCCCGATCCCGGGCGCGGATCGCATCCACAGCTTCCGCCCAGTGCTCCAGCGCCTCGGCAAATCTCCGCTTCTCATCGCCGGGCATCTTCGCACCCTTCATGTGAGTGGTTGGGGAGGGTAGGCGTCCAAGCACGGTGAAGAAGACCTGCGCATGAAGGCCCGCGCCGGCACACGCCAGGCCCTTGGCGAGATCATGCAATGGGCCGAAGTCGAGGAAAACGGCGAGGCCATGACCCTGCTGATCCACCGCATCCATGAATTAGGGCCTGAAGCTGCCCGCCACTTCCTCAGTGCTCCGCGCCACGAAATCAAGATTTCCAAGATCGTGGAGCGCAGGCTCGACCAGTTCCGCATCGGCCGAGAGCTTCGTGTGCATGATCTGCTGCTTGGCGACGACCCTGACGATAGTGGACTACTCATACCGTGTAGCGCATTGCTCTAGGCTCTGAATGACAGCCAGATTCACAGGCGTGGCCACTCCTTTACAAATTAATGCCCGTTGGTCTTTTTACGCTTAATGGCCTCAATCAACGCATCGATAGACGATCTTCTCCTAAGCTTAAGCAACGACAGCGCAAGCCAGACCACAAATGCCGCCATCAAGAACATGAAAAAAGCTAGCCAAACATCCCCTTTAATACCAAACGAATCTTTGAACGTTGATGTCGCAAATACCAGCGCGACTGCTACAACAAGGCTGGCAGGTGTCTGCCATGCCTTCATGTCCTCGATGCATCTAAGATGCTCAAGAAGAGCGAGCTTCAGCTTGTCGGATGTAATACTGATAAGCTCCTGAGAGGTATTCTCATGCACGTCATCAACTATTACTGTCTTGGTGATATTATCGTTACTCATCATCACCACCCAACATAATCTGGAATGCTATACGATGGGACTGCTTATATTTATAAACAGTTGCATGCAGCGATATATTCTCGCCCGCATCAGACTCCGCAAAAACCATAGGCTTTCCGAGGGAATGACCGGTCGCAGAGTTAAAATTTCTGAACTTAAAAGCACTCTTATTGAGGTGTCCACTAACCTCCAGATAAGGATTTTTCTCTTCATCATCTGGAAGATCATCAAAAACTATAGAAATGCATACATCATCCGCCTCATCAAACTTGTAGGTAACGACAACCTCTTCCCCATTGGGAACAATAATATTGTCAGACCCAATTATTTTTCTTCCACCAACAGTAATCATCTTCACTCACCAAATTAGTTCAGCCACTCACCTGACACTATACCGAACATCTATTTCATCCACCATGCCGCCACCAGCACGGAGGGCGGCGCATGCATGGAGAAAGCCATGACCCAGTTCTACCTGCAGGACAGCCGCAGCCATGTCGGCGACGGCATGATGTTCTGGGCCAAGGAAGGCCGCGGCTACGTGACCAACCTGGACCAGGCTGAGCTGTTCACCTTCGAGGAGGCATGCCGCCACCGTGACACCGATATCCCCTGGCCGAAAGAGTACATCGACGCCAGGGCGCACTACGGCGTCGACTGCCAGCTGATGGAGGAGGACAGGCGCATCGCGGGACTGCAGGCCGGGGCCCGCGTCTACGTGCACGTGCCAGGTGACTGGAATGGGAACGACGTCTACTGGGTCAGCGAGCAGCGCGGCAAGGTCACCGAGAATCTGCAACAGGCAATCTGCATGGATCTGGAAAACGCCAAGTTCACCTACTTCAACCATGCGGGTCGCCCTCCTCCTCGCGCTGCTGGCCACCGGCGCCGGCGCAGCGCCCAAGCCCCAAGACAACGTCATCGACGTCCAGCACGACAGCCAGCGCGGCGTCACCTGCTACCTGCTCAACGGGGTCGGCATCAGATGCATCGCCGTGCATCAGTTGCGACTCCCTGCCGAGTGACCACGACCTCATCACCGGCAGCCGCTGGGACGCCGGCCACTACCGGTCTGTGGGTGCCTGCCCGGAGCTGCGCTTCGAGCCGCTTAACGTCCACCGGCAGTGCGTGAAGTGCAACCGGAACCTGTCGGGCAACGCGGTCGAGTACCGCATCCGGTTGGTGAAGCGCATCGGCGCTGACCAGGTGGATTGGCTCGAAGGGCCTCATAAGCCCCAGCGCCTGACCATTGAAGACCTGCAGGCCATCAAGGCGCTGTGCAGGCAAAAACTCAAAGACCTTAGGAGGGCAGCAGCATGATCTACTCGAGCGTATCCGGAGCAGTCGTTGCCGCCCTGGCGGCAGGCGAGAAGGGCGCGACGAAGGGCCAGGCCTGGCAGAAGCTGTACAACCCGAACGAAGAGGAGGGTGGCTGCCTCGCTTCGCTGTCGTCCGCCGGCGGAGATCTGGACCGAACTCAGGTCGACTACTGGCTGGCGGCGCGCATCCACCACCAGCTGATCCCGCGCCACTGGGATGCCTTGGTGGCGAAGTACAGCACCAGCAAGGCGAAGAAGGTGCAGGCGATCGCCGCGGTGAAGCCACTTATCGCGAGCCCGGCAAAACCGCTGTTCGTGTTCAAGGCTGTCACTGCCTGGGCCATACCGAAACTGCCAGGCGCCGGCCGCAAGAGTGCCAGGTCGGTTTCGGTAGACATCCCACTGGACTTGCCGGAATGGCGCCGCGAGGCCCTCATTCGTGCCGCAGTGGCTGCTGGAGCGTCGGAGCGCAAGCGCGTCGAAGCGGTTGAAGAGGATGTTCTGATCCTGCCGGACAGCTTCTACGACATGAACACCTGGGACCTCGATGCTGCCCCAGAGTCGACCAGGCGTCGGTGGCGTGCCGACATCCACGAAAAGCTCAACGGTATGGTCGATGAGGCGATGACTCAGGTGCAGCAGATCCTGGTGGCTGAAGGTCTGCTTCTGAGCCATGCCGCGTAATCGCCTATTGACATCAGTGAGCGACTGAGCGAAATTACTCCCATCCTGTCATTCCTGCGTGCATAGGACTGATGACCACATCCCTTCGGGATTATCGGCATTAGTGTCAGGTGTGTTGCTCGTAGCCGGCGCTGTTGGATTTTTGATTCTTGTTGCACTGAAGTATCTGAGTCTCAAATTGCAGCAGCCAACCGTAGTGGCTCCGTCTACGAAGGAGGTTAGTGAAATGGCTAACATCGACACCGCGTTTCTTGAAACCAGCAACAATGTTGGCGCCGGAATCGTAGCAACCTGCCTGACCGCCGCTCTGATTCGGGCCTAATCGGCTCACATCAAACCCCGCCAAGTGCGGGGTTTTTTATTGCCCGAAGAGGGCCTCAAGAGTCCCGACCATTGTGTCGGGCTTTTTGGTTTCTGGAGCAAACAGATGAGCGAAGAGTCGAAGCGCCTCAAGCAATACGTCATCGATGCCGTCGTTGGCGGCAACCTTGATCGCCTGGGGCCAGGCCTGGCCAGCCTGGCTGAGGTTGACCCGGGCGAGTACCTGGAACTCACTCGCCAGATGATCAACATTGATCTGCCGAAGCGGTCGAGCCTGATCTCCTGCGGCTCGAGACCGGAGTTCTTCCACGCTGACGGCGCTGTGTACGGCGCAGTATTAACTGATGCACCTTGGCCTTGCTCCTTCGAGCGCGACGCGCACCCATCCGGTACAGGCCTGGCCCTTGCGGACGTGCAGCGCACTGTCGCCGAGACTCGCCGCGACTACGAAGCGACCGTCTTGAAGAAGGTCGCGGAACTGAAGGAGGGGTTGTCCGAGCTCAACTTCCTGCTCGGCGGACACTCTGCCGTCGATCGCTCCATCGCCAGCCTGGCCCGCGCTGACCTGACCAAGGGCCATGCCCTGCTGGTCGCCGCGGTCACCCCCACCAAGTAACCCCGCTCCCCGCAACGGGAGGAATCGAGATGCCGAACATGCCAGAAAAGGACCCGGGCCTGTGGGCCGCTGTGTTCGCGTGGTTGATTGCACATCAGCCACAGCTTTACGCCGCCGGCCTGTCGGTCGCTATCGCCGCTCTGCGCGTGGTATACGGCGGTGGCAGCACGCGGCAGATGCTGCTGGAAGGCGCGCTGTGCGGAATGATTACGCTGGCCCTGGTGCCCCTCCTTGAGTGGATGGGATTGCCGCAGGGCATGGCGACGTTCGCCGGCGGCGCTGTTGGCTTCATGGGTGTGGAGAAGCTTCGCGGCTACTCCGACCTGTTCCTGTCTCGCAAGGCTCAAGGCTAATGATACCTTCACCGGGTACCTCCTTAGCCTGACATGCTTGATAACTTCGACGAGCCCTGCAGGCTGTGATGGCCAGCATGATGGCAGCTGTAGTTCCTGGCATTAGGAAAACAGCCAATATCCAGAGATTCAAACCCCAGACTGCGGCCCAGATGGCTCCCCAGCCTAACGCAACTACCACGGCTGTGATCACTCTCCAGTCATGACCGGCTCCGGGATGGGTTGCCATCCCGGCCTTGTAAGCTTTCCAGCACCCCCACAGCCCTACCAGAGATGCAACGATAGCCACAGCGGCCAGGATCGGAGCCTGCGTTTGAAAAACTGCCAATACCAGTATCGGCAAGCCCCAGATGAATATCGCAGTCACCGGCGCGATACCTACGATTGCGCCAATTGTGAGGGCAATGCGTAGCATGGCGAGTTTGCTCATCTCTATCTCAGTGGAGGCTTCATGTTGCAGGCAGCATATGTCTCCGCGCCACAGATTCACAATGCGCCGTTTCGTGGTGCGACCACCAGAGGATCACCCATGGACTACCAGCACAAGAAGATCACTGGCTACCGCGACCTCACCCAGAGCGAGATCGACGGTATGAGCTCGATCGAGGCCCTGGAGGCTGACGTCGGCGAGTTGTTCAAGCAGATCGGCCAGATCGAAGGCGTGGACCAGCGAACCCTGGCCCTGGCCAAGACTAACCTGCAGCAGGGCTTCATGTGGTTCGTGCGCTCGATCGCCAATCCGGCTGACCCGTTCGCCTGAGGAATGCCATGACCACCATCGCTTACAAGGACGGCGTTATCGCCTGCGACTCCCGCCAGACCCGCGGCGGCGCCATCGTGTCGGATGACGTGGTGAAGCACCAGGTCGTGGATGGCGTCAGGTTCTTCCTGTCCGGCGCCGTGTGCGACGAGAAGGCCCTGATTGCGGCCTACTTCGGCACTCCGTCGCCGGTGCCTGTCGAGTGCTCGGGCTACGTGGTTGATGGCGGCAGGCTGCAGATGGTGGGCCATGACGACAAGACCGGCGTATGGCGGCAGGACCTCGATCCGGCCAATCCCGACGCAATCGGCAGCGGCTCGGCCTATGCCCTGGTCGCAATGGATATGGGCGCAAGCGCTGAAGAGGCGGTACGCGCTGCCATGAAGCGCGACATTTACACCGGCGGCAAGGTCGTGACGTTTCGCGTAGCAGGGTAGGTGTGCCGCAGGTGAGTGCGGCAGGTAAATAGCCTACTTTTTGAAAATCACGTTCGCGCTGACGATTAACTGGCCATTGACTGTTACCTTGCAGTCGCGCCCAACCTCGGTTTTTTCATCTGTGCCAAGTACAGGGTTGCACTGCAGAAACACCTTCTTGCCTCGGTAATCGCGAGTAATACCAGCAGTTGTGGTGCTTGCAGGCTCTTTCATGAATTTTCTATTCCATGGGCCGAAGTAGATCTCTGGCTCACCGCCGCCGAAGAAGCCCGACTCGGGTGTAGCGCAGATAGTGCCTTCCATTCTTTCGCCATCGATGATGTTCGCGTCCGTGTAGCAAGAGATCAGGCCTGAGCCGGTGACCAGATCTGTTGGCCCTCTGTTGATCCATGTAGGTGTCGCGACACATCCGGCCAGAGTTGCTGTGGCAAGCGCGAACGCCAAGATAGAAACGCTTTGAACGCGGAACATGGAGTGAGTATCCCTACATTTGAAAGGACGCACTTAATACCGGCATCAAGCCATCATTTCAAGCTCAAGGTGAACCATGGATAGGCCATACCCTCCGTCGTCACTGCTTGAGCTGTCCGATCTCTCCGATTTCGGTATCCGTTTGGCTCCAGCCCCTGAGGTGTGGGACTGGCTCCAGGCCGAGATCCTTGCCGACACCGGCAGCATCCATAACCCAGAGCATGTCCACCTGATCGGCGCCAATATCGGTGTGCTGTGGGCATCGAGCGGATTCGCCAAGCAGGGGCGGGTAGTCCTTGGCCAGGCAGAGCAGCTGATGTTCCGCGCTGGCGGATGGCAGAAGGCCCGGCAAGAGCAGCAGATGCGGGAGTGGTTCGGCGAGGAGCCGGATTACCTCATCACCCTGGCCGCCGACTACTGCGCCCAGTGCAACGACGCTGAGTTCTGCGCCCTGATTGAGCACGAGCTCTATCACATCGCACAGGCGACCGATGAATATGGCGCGCCCAAGTTCACTCAGGACGGGCTGCCCAAGCTCTACCTGCGTGGACATGACGTCGAGGAGTTCGTCGGGGTGGTGCGGCGCTACGGTGCCAGTGAAGACGTACAGCAGCTGATCGACGCCGCAAGCCGGCCGCCTGAGGTGGCCAAGATCAACATTTCGAGGGCCTGCGGAACCTGCCTACTCAAGTCGGCCTGATTTTTGACAGGTTTTGACGGATGACAAACCCATGGCAGCACTACGAAGCGAGGTCAAAGCCTACATCGTGCAGGCGCTGGCCTGTTTCGATACGCCTACTCAGGTAGCTGAGGCGGTCAAGAGGGAGTTCGGCATCGAGATCAGCCGGCAGCAGTGCGAGTCGCACGACCCGACCAAGTATGCCGGGCAGAAGCTTGGCCAGAAGTGGGTGGACCTGTTCAACCTGTGCCGGGAGCGCTTCCGCACCGAGACTGCCGACATTCCAATCGCCAACCGGGCGTTTCGCCTTCGTGGTCTTGGCCGGATGGCTGAGAAGGCCGAGAACATGCGCAACCTGGCGCTGACTGCCCAGCTGTACGAGCAGGCAGCCAAGGAGTGCGGCGACATGTACATCAACCGCAAGCTAGAACCCGACAAGCCTCTTGGCTCCCAGGCGGATCAGCCGCACGCCGTTGCTGAGTACAAGCTGGAGCCAGACGAAGGTGTCCCGACTACCCCGTACCTATGACCCGCCGGTGAAACTGACGCCGAAGCAGGCGAACATCTACGTGTGGGGCTTCCAGCCGCAGGCGCGCTTCCGTGATGCGGTGTGCGGGCGTCGGTTCGGCAAGACCTTCCTCGGCAAGGCAGAGATGCGCCGCGCGGCCCGGCTGGCTGCGGAGTGGGGAGTGAGCGTCGAGGACGAGATCTGGTATGGCGCGCCGACGTTTAAGCAGGCCAAGCGGGTCTTCTGGCGGCGCCTGAAGCAGGCCATCCCTGAGGTCTGGCGCGCTGCCCGACCGAACGAGACCGAGTGCTCGATCACCCTCAAGTCAGGCCACATCATGCGTGTGGTCGGCCTGGACAATTACGACAACCTGCGGGGCTCTGGCCTGTTCTTCGTCTTGGTGGACGAATGGGCGGACTGTCCGTGGGCAGCTTGGGAAGAAGTGCTCAGGCCGATGCTCTCGACCTGCCAGTACACGATTCCCCAGACCGGAGAGTCGCGCAAAGGCGGGCATGCGCTGCGAATCGGCACTCCTAAGGGTTTCAACCACTGCTACGACACCTACCGTGACGGGTATCAGGATGCCGTCGGCGTCTGGACCATCGGCTACGGCACCACTCGTGGCGTGAAGGCCGGCATGTCGATCAGCAAGGAGCAGGCCGAGCGGATGCTGCTGAACGACGTGCAGCGCTTCGAGCCCGAGGTGCAGCGGCTGGTGACGGCGCCGTTGAACCAGAACCAGTGGGACGCCCTGATCAGCTTCACCTACAACCTGGGCTCGGCCAACCTCGAATCGTCCACGCTGCGGCGCCTGCTCAATGTCGGGGACTATGCCGCCGCCGCTGAGCAGTTCCCGCGCTGGAACAAGGCGGGTGGCAAGGTGCTGCCGGGCCTGGTCCGCCGCCGCGCTGCTGAGCGTGAACTGTTCCTGGGGGCTGCGTGAGCGGCTGGGGCGTGCGAGTGATCGTACTGCTGGCCGTGGTCGGGTCGTACTGGCTCGTCTACCAGCACGGGCGATCAGTTGAGCGTGCCGAGGCTGCAACAGCATCAGCTCAGCGCGACAGCGGCGATCGCCTGGCCGAAGTGCTTGGTGAGCGCGATGCTCGAGCAGAAGAACAACGACGCACTCAGGCGCAAGAGGATGCGAGAGCCCATGCCCAGGAAGAACGAACGATTGCTGATTCTGGCGCTGCTGGCGCCGATGCTGCTGGCCAGCGGCTGCGCGACGAAGGCGCCAAGCTCGCCGCCACCGTCAGTTGCCCCGGCACGGATACCGCCGCTATCGAGCGAGGCAAGGCAGCCACCCGTGCCGCCATGGTGCTCTCCGACCTGCTCTCACGGGCTGATGCTCGAGCGGGAGAACTGGCGGTTGCTTATGACAAAGCCCGAATAGCAGGCCAGGCCTGTGAAGCGTCCTATAATGGCCTGACAAGGCCAGCCGGGTAGAGGAGGGTGAGCTGTGAAGGATCTGGCCGTTTGGACTCGTGTTCTGATGTTGCTGGTGTTTGCAGTCGGGTTCATCAGGGCGCTGATCACGCAGTACCGCTTCAGAAAGTATCTGGGCGACTTGACCTCGCGCTGTCCCGAGTTCCTGCCTGGGACCAAGGGGCCCGTCTATTTCAAGACGGGCGTCGAGTTCAAGATGATGTCATTTTTGTACAAGCGCCGTTATCAAGGGTTGGCGGACGCTACCCTTCGTGAGCAAGGTGAACGACTGAGGCGTCGATGCATTATCGATACGCTTTTGGGATGCACCGCTTTGCTGCTATGTCTTGCGAACTTCGCATTCACGGCGAACGGCTACTGAGCGTCGGCAGCGGATCGGATACGAGAAGCAGCTGGAAGCGGCAAATTCTGCCTGTCGATAGTCGGTACTGGCCTGGCCATCCGTTTGAATGGTCAAATACTGTATCGATATACAGTATTGGTGCCGTATGTACTTCCTCCTTGTTCGCCGCCGAGAGCGCGGCGTCGCCATCCCCAACGACAAGCTCGCGAAGATCAAGCCGCTGCGCGCAGACGTGCACATCGAATACGGCCACAGCAGGGTGTTCGGGCGCCCGTGCATCGAGGCATGGGTGTTCAACCCGACGCCCGGTGGCGACATCATCCCGCGCCTGCACGACGCCTGCGTGAATGGGATGGCACAGCTGGGCATGAACATCACCGGCTTCGAAGAAGTTGATGGGGTGCTGTGCTCACAGTCCTGGTGGTGCCGTGTTGAGTAGCCTGGCGGGCATACCGCAGCCGTGGCTGGACGAGCTCTACGACAGTTCGGCCCTGGTCACAGACCCGGACGGGCGCGCCGCGGTGCTCAACGAAATGGCCTATGCGGCCAGGCGCAGGCGAGAGGTCGATGCCAGCATGCTGTCCGACATGCTGGAGCTTGTCGAGGCGGCAAGGACCTGGGCGCTGCTGGAGCATGAAGAGGCCTGGGCCATCGGCCTGCTCAGGTATGAATCTGCAGAGGAGTGGGAGAGGGACGAGCCAGGACGGATCGTGGTCGGCAGAACGCCGGAGGAGGGGTGAAAAACAGTTCCGCAACTAGATTTGTGCGCCTTGAATTTAAAGGCTTCCAGGCGCACAGGTATAGCTTTAGTGCGGAATTGATTTTAGTCTAAGTCACTGAAAATAAAGAGAATTAGTCTCGGATTGCAAATCCGTCTACGCCGGTTCGATTCCGACCTCGGCCTCCACTATTCGAAACCCCGCAGATCTAGATCTGCGGGGTTTTTCTTTGCGCCGAGAAAAGCAGATCGTTTCCGCATAATCAGTCATCGTTTCCGCATCAGCCGTTACTTTGTAGGGCTGACAATCTCCTCGACGCGCCTGTAAACGCGTTTCGTGATCTCTTTTTCGATTTCCGACGCAACCTTGGCTGGCCAGCAGGTAGCGATCAGGAATTAAAATACTGGTTGCATGTACAGTGTGTTGATGAGATTATACGCCTGTCTCGGTAGCTGCAGGTGTGCGTTCTCTGACGTCGTCCTGGGTTCTCCGTGGAAAAGCAAAAAGCGATCGCCTTTGAGCGACATGGAAGCGGAATTTTCCGCAAAATCAGTCGACTTAAAAGGTGAAAGAATGGAATTAGTAACTGTTGGTGCAAAGTCCTACGCTACCGATGTGTATGGCATTGACGCGATCATCAAGCCTGCTGACAACGTAGCTGGCGCTGTTATTCGCACTTGCTCGCTTACTGGGGCGAGCTGGGCCGGTCTTGTTACAGGCACTGTGGCTCCTAAAAGCGCCACCGATACCGTCGGAAAACCTGTTCTTGTGACACTTGGGCCTGGCGCTGTTCAGCAGCTCCCCTATCAGGTGCAAATTCCTGCTGGGTATGGGCTCTGGATTACTGCAAACGGTGGCGCCCCAAGTCGCGCTTGCGTCACCTACGATCTGTTGCCTTAAACCGCGAAGACCGGTGTTAGCAGCCACTCGTTCTTGCCCTGCTTTCTCGTGACAGGGATCAGGCCTCGGTGTTCGCCGAGGTCTTTTATTATTGCCTGGTGTGGTGTTTGCCAATACGGCCCAAAAACGCCGCGAATTAGGGGGCGCCAGCAGGTATTGATGTTGGCTGGGACCACCGGCTATTCATTACGACGCACACTTGCTTCTGCTTCTCGGCGGGCAATGGCTTCTGGCGATAGGGTTGCATCGTACAGGCGAATCTCCCTATCGATATCGAAGGTAAACCCGCGACGCGTGTTGTTCAGCCACAGGCCTATCATGGCCTCGGCTGCTCCCTGCGGGATATCCAGCGCTTTCAGGCCCAGCAGCAGCCGGCCCACCATCTCTGCCTCAACGGCCTTGCGTGATTTGCTGAATCGCCGATAGTGGATCCAGGTAAAAGGTGCTATAGGCAGCATGCCTCCGGCGATGCCGGCAACACCGAAGGGAAACCACAGGATCGCAGCCATGACCGCGCCAATCAGCGCTGGGCGAACGGCAAAAGCGAGCAACGGCACTCGGTACAGGCTGGCTATGCTATCTGCTGCTTCCTGTACTGTCGTTCGGTCGGTGAATAATGCATTGATGCTGGGGACGGAAAACACAGAGCAAATCCTTGGTAAAACTGAATCTATCGTTGAGCTCAAGCGTACTCGGCCGCCTTGTTCAGAGCAGCTGAAGAGGGGCGTCAGGCACTTAGTGGCTGCTCGACCAGCTGCCAGAGCGTTATCGATGAACCAGGCTGCAAAGAGAAATAAGCGAAAGATTGTAGCGTATCCGACAAGCCTTGTTCGCGCTTGCGCTTAGGCTTGGTGATCGCCCTTCGGCTTTTACCCGAGTTTCCAGTGCCAGGGCAGTTGAGCCAAGTTGCCCATGTTGTGGTTCAGCATTCATTGCACGCTATGCCAAGCATTCGCGGACCGGCACGCGTCAACTGTGCGTGTGTAGCCAGTGATCAGCAACCTCGCCCATTGTTGTCGCTGCCCCGCTCTTGATCCACGCCATGAAAGCACGGTCGAACTTGAAGGCCTCGCCGCATTCGCCGATGAGAAACCGCCTGACCTTTTGCGTGTTGCGATAGTGCTTGTCCAGCGGTGTTGTGCGGGTGATCGGCCCCGCGTGCCAGTCGAAGCTCATGACCTTCTCCCTGATGAGCGACATACCCGGATGAGCGTAGCAGCACTCGCCGTGGTCTACAGTGCAAGCTATCTCTCTGTGGCCAAGGATCAGAGCATGAGCCGAAATCAGACAATTGTTGCATGCACGACCGTGATATTGCTGGCGCTGACCCCTTGCTTGTCGTTTGCCGACCCCGGTAATGGCAAGGGCCATGGCCAAGGTCAGCAACAGCATGGTAATTCAGGTGGAAAGCACGATCCTGGTAGCCACACCCGCAACGCCGGCCCTTCGATTGATCGGGGCCATGTGTTTGACATCCTCAATGGCCATCGTGGCTACTGGGGCTCGAGCCCGGCACTGCCGCCTGGCATCCAGAAAAACCTCGCGCGCGGCAAGCCGTTGCCGCCCGGTATCGCCAAAAAGCTGGATGGCCGGCTGCTGGGCCAGTTGCCGCGTTATCAAGGGTATGAGTGGATGCAGGTAGGTGTCGACCTGATTCTGGTCGCGGTCGCGACTGGCCTTATTTACGAAGTGCTTGAGGGGGCATTCGACTAGAGGCTATGCAGCGGGCAAGAAAAGGCCCGCTGGGGAGGGCGGGCCAAGTGTTTCACGGATGAGCCTTCACCATGCCATGGCCCAGGTGAAAAAGTTGTCAACGCGCAGCCATTTCAAGAACAAAACAGCAGAAAAAAGAAAACCCGCCAAAGTGGCGGGTTGAACAGAACGTATCGAAGCCAGACCAGTCTGCCTTCATGAATGTCAGAATTTCGTGAAGGCCATGCCCTTCAGCCCTCAATAACCGTTACTGAATTTTTCATCGATCTTGCGCTTTTCCATGACGTATTGCCGTGGGTCGATCTCTTCCGAGCATGGCCTGGTAGTTGATCGACCCGCAGTTGCTGATCGTGCCCGCGCCAAGGAGTGGGCCAATTCACTTACTGATGAGTCAAGTCAAGCTGGCTGATCACGCATGCCGAAGCGTCCTCGGCAGGCGTGCTATCACTGAAGTCCATCTGGTTGTATACCCCACCGTGAAAATTGAAGGTGCGACCGCTCCAGGTCGGCGCCAACTGCAAGCCGCCGGTGCTGGCGCTACGGCCATTGCAGGCGGCTGTCACTGTAGCCGCGCCTGCCGCGCTCACGTCGATAGTGATATCGAACGGGGCGCCCAGCGGCACTTCGGCGAGCAGTGTGCTGTTGACTGGTGTCACCTGGTTGTAGTCCTGG
Source organism: Pseudomonas sp. RIT623 (assembly GCF_004519305.1). Classification (GTDB taxonomy): domain Bacteria; phylum Pseudomonadota; class Gammaproteobacteria; order Pseudomonadales; family Pseudomonadaceae; genus Aquipseudomonas. Next base: position 79,144 of record NZ_SOZA01000025.1, read on the forward strand.
CGAAAGCCGAGGGTGATCTTGCCCTTGTTCCAGAACACCTTGATCGCCGGGCTGTCGTCGTCTTTCACGTGCATCTGCGCGATTACCACCTTCTGCGCGGCGTTGACCTGCTGCAACAGCATGCGTTGGTGGTTGTGGTGGCGCGTGGCGCTGCCCAGGGCCCAGTAGATGGGTTCTTTCCATTCGCAGCGGGTGCGGTGGGTGCTCTTGCTTGCGGCGCCACGGGTCGGCGCCATCAGGCGCACAGTGCCATCGGCCAGGCGCCTGACCACCTGCGGCAAGGTCGTCAGGGCCTGGGCGCCTGTCAGTTCGAGGGCGACGGGGTTGGTGGCTGATTTGGCGACCGGGGTGGTGATGGTCAGGTTGTCGATGTTCACGGCCATTGCTGTTTCTCCTTGCTAAAAAGCCCT
>NZ_SOZA01000026.1 GCF_004519305.1 Pseudomonas sp. RIT623
GGTGATCTGCACGCTGGCGTCGCCGCCCAGTTCCAGATTCTCGAAGGTCTTGCCATCCACTACAGCATCGGTAATGCCGACAGTCAGGGTGTCGCCGTCCTTGAAGACGTCATCGCCCTGGGCTTTGGCCTTGTACTCGGTTTCGGTTTCACCAGCCTTGATCACCACCTTGTCGCCATTGGACAGGGTGACGGTCAGGTCGTGATCCAGTTTCTGGCTGACTTTGACGGTGAAGGCCGGCTGTTGGTCTTCGGTGACATCGCCTTTGCTGACGATAGTGACCGAGACTTTGTCGCCCTGGTTGTCGGTGCCCGGAGTGCCGGTGCCTGGCTCGTCGGTGACTTCGGTCTTCACTTCCTCTTTGCCGAGGGTGAGTTTTTCGAAGTTATCCGCGCCAGTGACACCTTCCAGTTTGTTGACGATGGTCGGTTGACCGCCGACGAACACATCATCAGGCGCATTGACGGTAATGGTACCGGTGGCGCTGCCAGCGGGGATGGTGACTTTGGTGCCATCGCTCAAGGTGAAAGTCAGGCCATTGTGGCCGACGACCGACAAACCTTGGCCGTTGGTCAGAGTCACGGTGTAGGTGATCTGGCCACCCTCGGAGACGGTGGTCTTGTCCGCCGTCAGGGTTGCAACCACTTCACTGATGGTGTCAGTGATCTGCACGGTGGCATCGCCACCCAGCTCCAGGTGTTCGAAGGTCTTGCCCGAGACGCTGGCATCGGTCACGCCAAGGGTCACGGAACCCCCGTCCTTGAACACGTCGTCGCCCTGGGCCGGCAGGCTGTAGGTCGCTTCGGTCTGGCCAGCCTTGATCACCACCTTGTCACCGTTGGACAGGGTAACGGTCAGGTCGTGGTCGAGCTTCTGGCTAACCGACACGGTGAAGGTCGGCTGTTGTGCTTCGCTCACATCGCCGTTGCTGGCGATATTGACCGTCACGGTATCGATGCTGTCCTTGATTTCGGTCTGGGCTGGCGTCTTGTTCGGCACCAGGCTCTCGAAGTTGCCGCCTGTGGCGCCGGTAATGGTGGTGCTGACGGTGCTGCCATTGACGAACACGTCGTTGGCTGGGGTCTGGAACTCTACACTGCCGGTGCTTTCGCCGGCCTTGACGGTGACGGTCTGGCCGTTGGACAGGGTGACGGTCACCTCGGTCTGGGCCGGATTGCTCAGGGTCACGGTGTAGGTGATCACGCCGCCTTCAGTGACGCTCGGGGTGGCGGTCAGGGTGGCGCTGGTGGTGTCCACCGAGTCGCTGATGACGGTTTGCGCTGGCGTCGGGTTCGCCACCAGATTCTCGAAGTTGCCGCCCGTTGCCCCCGTGATCGTGGTGCTGACGGTGCTGCCATTGTTGTAGACATCGTTGGGCGGGGTCTGGAAATCGACACTGCCCGACGACTTGCCGGCTTCGATGGTGACGGTCTGGTCATTGGACAGGGTGACGGTCACCGGGGTCTGCGCCGGGTTGGTCAGGGTCACGGTGTAGGTGATCACGCCGCCTTCGGTGACGCTCGGGGTCGCGGTCAGGGTGGCGGTGGTGGTGTCGATGGTGTCGGTGACCTGGGTCACTGCCGGGGTGGTGTTCGGCGTGATGACCAGGCCGTTGCCGCCCGTGGTGCCGGTGATGTTGGCGGAGATCTGGCCGCCGTCGATATAGGGTGTGTCGTTCGGGGCAATGGTGACGTTAACGCTACCGGTGGTCTGGCCCGCTGGAATGACGATCACCGCGCCGTTGGACAAGGTGACGGTCAGGTTGCTCAGCGGTGGCTGGCCGACGGTGGCGGTATAGACGATCACGCCACCCGCCTCGGTGATCGTGGGGGTGGCGTTCAGGGTCAGGCCGGTGACGCTGGGGGCATTGCTGGTGGTATTGGTACCGTTGGCGTCCAGCCCGCCCACTTCTTCGCTGCCCTGGCCGTTGCCGAAACCGATCGGACCGGTCGGGAAGCCAATGCTCGGGTCGACCACGCCGGCGGTCTCCTGCAGCATCACGAAACTGTGGCCGCCACCCGCCGCACCGCCACCCGCGGCGGATGGGCCCGCGGCGGTGGCTTCCAGTTCGGTGGTGGGGTCGACGCCAGCGGCGATGGCCTGCTGCAGCTCTTCGACCGAAGGCGCCGCCTGGGCGCTGGCCTGGCTCAGGTCGGTGCTGCTGTCGGGGGTGTCGGCACTCCATTGGGTGTCGCGGCCCAGGTCGAGCACGCGGCCGTCGGCCAATTCCAAGGACACCGCGCCACCGGCGCCGGTATCTACCTGCTCGCCGGCGAACAGACGGTCGCCTTCGATGAGTACGCGCCGGATGCCTTCTGGGGAAACTGCGATGACTTGGCCAACAATGCTTTTGACGATGGCAACAACAGTGCTCATTGGACTCTCCGGACTACCCGTTCAGTTGGCTTCCATGCCTGCTCGCGCGTGAGGCGGCGACTGATGGAATGTTTCAATAATGTTTTTGACGCTGACTTGCGTCAATTTTACGTCTATAATTTATGGCTATTAAGTTTATGCCAAACTATTGACCTTCTGGCTGCCATCCTAAACAATCGTCGAGGTAATGTCACATTGATATTTGGCCAGCCACAGCCCTCTCTTTCGTATTAATCGCACTGCCTATTCGGAAGTTTCCTACCCACAGGATCAGGGCTTGCCATTTTCCAAGGCAGGGACAGCTTCGGCTGTGATTTAGGACAACAGCTCTCTCGGGAACCAGCAAACATGCGTGCGTCACTGTTCACCGCTCTTCCTTTCGCTCTCGCCGCCACATTCGTTCAAGCACAATCCTTGCCCGAAGCCATGCAAAAAGCCCTCGAGGTGCACCCGGAAATCCAGGCCGGGGTGAACGCCCGCACGGCTGCGGATTACCAATTGCGTGCTGCCCAGGGCGGCTATTTGCCGCGGGTCGATGTGACAGCCGGTTACGGTCGGGAAGGCACCGACAGCCCCAGCACCCGCAACCGCTGGGAAACGCTCACCCGTGGCGAGTCGGCCATTCGCCTGCGGCAAATGGTTTTTGACGGTTTTGCCACCTCCAGCGAAGTCGGGCGTCAACAAGCCACCGTCAATGCCCGCGCCTATTCGCTGCTGGGTACCTCCGAGCGCACCGCGCTGACCGTTGCTCAGGTCTACCTGGATGTGCTGGCCCGTCGCGAGATGGTGCGCCTGGCCGAAGACAACCTGCGCAACCATGATCGCATCCTCGACCAGATCAAGCTGCGTACCAGCCGCGGGGTGGGGCGCATGGCCGACCTCGACCAGGCCGAGGCGCGCCAGGCCCAGGCACGCAACAACCTGATCACCGAGCAGACCAACCTGGCCGACGCCAACACCAACTACCTCAGCGTCGTCGGGCAAATGCCGGACGAGTTAAGCACGCCTGCGCCATTTGTCGACCTGCTGCCGGCGACCCTCGACGAAGCGCGTCACCAACTGATCGAGTTCAGCCCGATACTGCGTTCGGCCGAGTCGGACATCGCCGCCGCCGAGAAACAGTACGACGCGGCCAAGTCCACCTTCTACCCGCGCTTCGACGCCGAGCTCGGCCGTACCGCCGACAACAACCTCGACGGCGCCGTCGGCCACAACAACGAGTGGCAGGCCATGCTGCGCATGAACTTCAACCTGTACGCCGGCGGCAGCAACAAGGCCGACCTCGAGTCGAAGTCGTACCTGGCCAACCAAGCCCTGGATATTCGCAACAACGCCTTGCGCCAGCTCAATGAGGAGTTAGGCTTGGCATGGAATGCTCTGGACAACGCCAACGCCCAGGTGCCGATCGCCCAGCAGTACGTCGATCACAGCAACCGCGTGCGCAGCGCCTACCAGCAGCAGTTCAGCCTGGGCGAGCGAACCCTGCTCGATCTGCTCGACAGCGAGAATGAAACCTTCACTGCCCAGCGTCGTCTGGTAGAGGTGAAGAACACGCAAATGTTTACTCAGTACCGAATCAAGGCGACCATTGGCCAACTGCTCAAGAGCCAGGGTGTCGTAGCCCCGATGGCCGCCGTTGTGCAGAACGACCTGAAACCCAAGGTGAACCTGCCAGGCATGAACTGAAAGGCGCCTTGAACCAACCCCGCAAGGATGAAGAGAGCGCCGCGTGGAATCCGAAGTCAGTCGAGTCCAACTCAGCCACGATCCACGCAGTCAGCATGACGACCCGCTGCTGGACAGTCTGCTGACCCTGTGTGTCCTGCATCAGAAGCCCGCCAGCCGGGCCATGCTGACCACAGGGCTACCCTTGCCCTCCCAGCGCCTGACCGCCGAGCTGCTACCCCGTGCCGCCGCTCGCGCCGGGCTGCAGGGGCGGTTGCTGCAGCGCAAGCTGGAGCAGATCCCGGGCATCGCCATGCCGGCCATGCTGCTGCTCAAGGAAGGCCGCTGCGCCGTCCTGCTGGGCTGGGAGAACGACGACACCGCGCGCCTGCTGCTCAGCGAAAGCGACGGCGGCGAGGTGCTGGTGACCCGCGAAGCCTTGCAGGGCGACTATAGCGGCAAGGTGTTCTTCGCCCAGCCGCAGCACAAGTTCGACGTCAACCACGGCAACCTGATTCCACGGGCGCGCTCGTGGTTCCGTGACACCCTGCTGCGCAGCAAGTGGCTGTACATCGATGCCATCGCCGCCAGTCTGGTGATCAACCTGATCGCCCTGGCCGCGCCGCTGTTCGTGATGAACGTGTACGACCGCGTGGTGCCCAACCAGGCCACCTCGACCCTGTGGGTGCTGGCGGTCGGCATCGCCGGCGCCTACGTCTTCGACCTGATCCTCAAGGGCCTGCGCAGCCTGTGCCTGGACCTGGCCGGCAAGAAGACCGACCTGATCATCTCGGCGACGCTGTTCGAGCGCATCGTCGGCATGGCCATGAAGTACCGCCCGGCGCGGGTCGGTAGCTTCGCCCAGAACATCCACGAGTTCCAGGGCCTGCGCGACTTCCTCGCCTCGCTGACCCTGACCAGCCTGATCGACCTGCCGTTCACCTTCCTGATCCTCATGGTCATCGCCATTATCGGCGGGCACCTGGTGTGGATCCCGATTTTGGCCTTCCCATTGGCCCTGGGTATCGGCTATGCCCTGCAGAAACCGTTGATGGCGACCATGGAACGCACCATGGCGCTGGCCTCCGAGCGCCAGTCGAGCCTGATCGAAACCCTCGCCGGGCTGGACGCGGTCAAGGTCAACAACGCCGAAAGCGAGCGCCAGTACATGTGGGAGCAGACCCTCGGCACCCTCAGCCGCCTGGAACTGCGGGTCAAGGTGCTGTCGGGCCTGGCCATGAACATCACCGCGTTGATCCAGCAACTGGCCGGCGTGGCGATGATCTGCGTGGGCGTGTACCTGATCATCGACGGCAACCTCAGCATGGGCGGCCTGGTGGCCTGCTACATGCTCAGCGGCCGCGCCCTCGGCCCGCTGGGCTCGCTGAACGGCCTGCTGGCCCGCTACCAGCAAGCCAAGGTGACCATGGTCGCCACCGACCAGATGATGGAGCTGCCCCAGGAGCGCAACTTCGAGGAACGCCCGCTGAGCCGTCAGGTGCTGCAGGGCGCCATTGAGTTCCGCGGTGTCGAGTTCACCTACCCGAACCAGCAGAACCAGGCGCTCAAGGGCATCAACCTGAGCATTCGCCCAGGCGAGAAGGTCGGCATCATCGGCCGCAGCGGCTCGGGCAAGAGTTCGCTGGCCAAGCTGATCGTCGGTTTGTACGAGCCGGACAACGGCTCGCTGCTGGTCGATGGCGTGGACATTCGCCAGATCGACGTCAGCGAACTGCGCCACAACATCGGCTACGTGCCCCAGGACATCCAGCTGCTGGCCGGCACCCTGCGTGACAACCTGGTCAGCGGTGCTCGCTACATCGAGGATGAGCTGATCCTGCAGGCCGCCGAGCTGGCCGGCGTGCACGAATTCGCCCGCCTGCACCCCGACGGCTACGAGCTGCAGGTTGGCGAGCGGGGCCAGAACCTCTCCGGCGGCCAGCGGCAGAACGTCGCCCTGGGCCGGGCGCTGTTGCTCAACCCGCAGATCCTGTTGCTCGACGAACCCACCAGCGCCATGGACAACACCGGCGAGGAGCGCCTCAAGCAGCGCCTGGCGGCGGTTGTCGAAGGCAAGACCGTGTTGCTGGTCACCCACCGCGCCTCGCTGTTGTCGCTGGTGGACCGGCTGATCGTCATCGATCGTGGACAGATTGTCGCGGATGGCCCGAAAGCCGCCGTCATGGATGCGCTGAAGAAGGGGCAGATCAGTGTTGCATAAGCTGGATATGGGGCGTTTCAAGGACAGCCTGCGCCGTTATTTCAAAGGCTCCGAGTCGCTGGCCGGGCAGCCCCTGCCCGAGGTCAACAAGGCGCTGATCGAGGACGCGCCACGGGTGGTGCGCCTGACCATCTGGGGCGTGATCGCGTTCTTCCTGTTCCTGATCGTCTGGGCCAGCGTGGCGCCCATCGACGAAGTGACACGCGGCGAGGGCAAGGCGATCCCGTCGTCCAAGGTGCAGAAAATCCAGAACCTCGAGGGCGGGATCGTCGCCGAGATCTTCGCCAAGGAAGGGGAGGTCGTCGAAGTTGGCCAGCCGCTGCTGCGCCTGGATGAAACCCGCTTCGCCTCCAACGTCGACGAGACCGAGGCCTCGCGTCTGGCCATGGCCCTGCGCGTGCAGCGCCTGAACGCCGAGGTCGAGGACAAGCCGCTGCAGATCGACGAGGAGCTGCGCAAGGCCGCGCCGAGCCAGGCGGCCAACGAACAGTCGCTGTACCTGAGCCGACGCCAGCAGTTGCAGGACGAGATCGGTGGCCTGCAACAGCAGTTGGTGCAGAAGCAGCAGGAACTGCGTGAGTTCAACTCCAAGCGCGCCCAGTACGCCAACAGCCTGCAGCTGCTGCGCCAGGAAATCGCCATGTCCGAGCCTCTGGTGGCCCAGGGCGCGATCTCCCAGGTCGAGGTGCTGCGCCTGCGCCGCGCCGAGGTCGAGAACCGTGGCCAGATGGACTCCACCGCCCTGGCCATTCCCCGTGCCGAGGCGGCGATCAAGGAAGTCCAAAGCAAGATCGAAGAGACCCGCGGCAAGTTCCGCAGCGAGGCGCTGACCCAGCTCAACGAGGCCCGGACCGAGTTGAACAAGGCCACCGCCACCAGCAAGGCCCTGGACGACCGGGTGCACCGCACCATGGTCACCTCGCCGGTGCGTGGCATCGTCAAGCAGTTGCTGGTCAACACCATCGGCGGGGTGATCCAGCCGGGCAGCGACATCATCGAGATCGTGCCGCTGGACGACACCCTGGTGGTGGAGGCGAAGATCCTGCCCAAGGACATCGCTTTCCTGCACCCTGGCCAGGAAGCCACGGTCAAGTTCACCGCCTACGACTACACCATCTATGGCGGGCTCAAGGCCAAGCTCGAGCAGATCGGTGCCGACACCATCACCGACGAGGACAAGAAGACCACCTACTACGTGATCAAGCTGCGCACCGAGAAGAGCCACCTGGGCACCGAGGAGAAGCCGCTGCTGATCATCCCGGGGATGGTCGCCACGGTGGACATCATGACCGGCAAGAAGACCATCATGAGTTACCTGCTCAAGCCGATCATCAAGGCCCGTAGCGAGGCGCTGCGCGAGCGCTGATGGGGATTAGGTTCCCCGCCGTAGGTGGCAGCCGCTGCGTCGCCTGGTTCGCCAGCAAGCTGGCGCCTACGGCTTAAGGGGGATTGCCCGGTCTTTGTCCGCAGGCGCCAGCCTTGGCGGGGCTTGCCTGCGATTATTTCAGGTACTGCGCGGCCGCCGAGGCCAGGGTACGCGCGATCTCCTCGCGCAGCGCCTGCGGCGCCTCCACCACCAGCCCATCCCCCTGGCTCAGCAGCCACCAGCGCAACGACCAACCGTCGGCCACGGTCGCGCGCAGCCTGTGGCCCTGCTCCAGGGCCGTCAGCTGCATGTCGCCGGTCAGCGGTGCCTCGCGCAGGCGCCGCGCCAGCAGGTCGCTGATCCACGCCCGCAACTCGATACCGTCCTCCTGCCCAGGCTGCAACGTGTCGCCGCGCAGGTAACCGTGCAGGTCGAAATTGCCGCGCAACTCGCTGCCGGCAGTGGCCGACCAGTGCCAGCCAAACGGAATGCTCTTGTCGTTGCGCTCCAGCGGGAAGATCAACGACAGCTCGTTGAGGTCACGCTCGACCGTGCGCTTGCTGACACTGAAACCCACGTCACGCAGGCGCCACACCAGTTCGGCACTGGTGATCCCGGGGGAGCGACTGGGCAACTGGCGCAGCAGCGCCCATTGTCGGCTGAGGGTGGCGCGGGTGGTGGCGAACGGCAAAAGGAAACGTCCTTGTCTAGGCTTGCCGGCATAGGATGGCGGCACGGGCGGGGCATGGCAATTGGCCACAGCCCTGCTCAGATCAAGGAAGCGGCAATTGGTTGCCTGGCTTTGAATCGTTCGCGACAGGTTTTGTCGTGCCATCGCGCAGAATCACGCCTCAACACAGTGGAGGTTGGAGCTGTGGGTCGTTCAATGAGGATGAACATGTCTGCCGCCAGCAATATCCATTCGCTGCTTGCCCGGCTGCTTCCCGAGCGGATCGTCCCGGCGCCGGCGCGCCCGGGCCAGCGTCACCGGCTGTTCGCCGGGGTCGGCATGCCCAGCCAGCAGGCACTGCCCGGGGAGCGTTTCGGCCTGATCGATCGCCTGGATGAAGCAGTCGACTTGCAGGCGGTGTACCACGACCTGTGTCGCCAGGCCCTGCTGGGCAACGTGGCGGCGCTCAATGACCTGGGCTGGATCTGGCTCAATGGCAAGTACTGGCGCGGCGACACTTCGCTGGCCGGCCACCTGCTGCGCATGGCGGCCTTGCAGGGCAATGCAGCGGCCTGGTTCAACCTGGGGCAGCAGCACTACTTCGGCAAGGGCGTGCAGGTCAGCTACGCCAATGCGGCGGAGTACTACCGGCATGCCTTCGAGCGCGGCATGGTGCATGCCGCGGCGGCCTTGGGCGACCTGTACGAGGAAGAGGTCTGCGATGGTGACCAGGTGTGGCAGGTCGACCCGCTCGAGGCCTACCAGTGGTTCCTGCGTGGCGCCCAGCGTGGTGAGAAACGCTGCCGTTTCGAGGTGGGCTATCGCTTGCTGCACGGTGTGAACGTGGAGGCGGAGACCCGGGCCGGGTTGTACTGGCTGGAGCTGGCAGCGGCGACCGGGGTGATGCATGCCGCCGAGGAGTTGGCGGTGTACTTCAGCAGCCGCGACGCGGTGCGCTACCTAGGCTGGCGTGACCAGGCCATCAAGCTGGGCAGTAAACTGGCGTTGACCATGAAGCTGGAAGACCAGATCCAGCCGTGAGGCAAGGTGCGATGCGTTCCCTGTAGGAGCGGCCTTGTGCCGCGAAAGGGGTGCGAAGCGCCCCGTGTTCGCGCATTAACCTGAAATCGCTGGGGCCGCTTCGCGGCCCTTTCGCGGCACAAGGCCGCTCCTACAAAGTTCGCGCATGGCTTGATGAACAACCTTTCATCTTGTCCCTCCGTCGCCCCCGGTTGACGAAGGGGGGAGGGCAGGGCGTATATTGATAGTTAGCAAACTATGAATATCTTCGGTTCCCATATGTCACTCGACGCACTGCACCTGAAAATCAGCAGCGGCATGGTCGTGGCCGCCCGGCATTGGCGTCGCCTGTGCCAGGGGGCCCTGACCGGCTATGGCATTTCCGAAGCCTGTGCCGTGCCGCTACTGATGATCGTGCGTCTTGGCGATGGCGTACATCAGGTGGCCGTGGCCCAGGCCGCAGGCCTCGAGAGCCCGTCGTTGGTGCGCCTGCTCGACCAGCTGTGCAAGGCCGGCCTGGTGTGTCGCAGCGAAGACCCGCTGGACCGTCGGGCCAAGGCCCTGAGCCTGACCCCGACAGGGCGCGTGCTTGCCGAGTCGATCGAAGGCGAGCTGGTGCGCTTGCGCCGCGACGTGCTCGCCGGCATCGACCAGGCCGACCTGGAAGCCACCCTGCGGGTGATCCGCGCCTTCGAAGAGGCGGGCCTGCCAGCATGAACGGCTTCTTCAGCTCGGTGCCCCCGGCCCGCGACTGGTTCTACGGCGTACGAACCTTCGCCGCCTCGATGATTGCCCTGTACATCGCCTTGCTGATGCAGCTGCCGCGCCCGTACTGGGCCATGGCCACGGTGTACATCGTCTCCAGCCCGTTCCTCGGTCCGACCACCTCCAAGGCCCTGTATCGCGCCCTGGGCACCTTGCTTGGGGCCGGCGGGGCGATCCTGCTGGTCCCGCCGCTGGTGCAGTCGCCATTGCTGCTGAGCATCGCCATCGCCCTGTGGACCGGCACCTTGCTGTTCCTCTCGCTGAACCTGCGCACCGCCAACAACTACGTGCTGATGCTGGCCGGCTACACCTTGCCGATGATCGCCCTGGCCGTGGTCGACAATCCGCTGGCAGTGTTCGATGTGGCCTCTTCCCGGGCCCAGGAGATCTGCCTGGGGATCGTCTGCGCCGCAGTGGTCGGCGCGGTATTCTGGCCACGACGGCTGGCACCGGTGGTGCTGGGCTCGGCCAGCAACTGGTTCGCCGAGGCGATCCGCTACAGCGACACCTATCTTGCCCGTGAAGTCAGCGCCGACAAGGTTGGCGGCATGCGTGGTGCGATGGTCGCCACCTTCAATACGCTGGAACCGATGATCGGCCAGCTCAGCCATGAAGGTGCCGGCCCGCACACGCTGAAGAATGCCCGCGAACTGCGTGGGCGGATGATCCACCTGCTGCCGGTGATCGACGCCCTGGACGACGCCCTGGTGGCCCTGGAAAGCCGCGCGCCGGCGCAGTTCGCCCTGTTGCAGCCAGTGCTCGGGCAGGCCCGCGAATGGCTCAAGGGTACTGCCGAAAGCGCCTCGGTGGCACGCTGGACCGCCCTGCACGAGCAGATCGACCGCCTGCAGCCTGGCGCCGCGGCGCTCGACCAGCGCGATCAGTTGCTGCTGTCCAACGCCCTCTACCGGCTGACCGAATGGGTCGACCTGTGGCAGGACTGCTGCACCTTGCAGCATGCCTTGCGCAAGGACGACGCCACACCCTGGCGCGCGGTCTACCGCCACTGGCGCCTGGGCCGGCTGACGCCGTTCTTCGACCGTGGCCTGATGCTCTACTCGGTGTTTTCCACCGTCACCGCCATCATCGTCGCCTGCGGGCTGTGGATCGGCCTGGGCTGGAACGACGGCGCCAGCGCGGTGATCCTCGCCGCGGTGTCGTGCAGCTTCTTCGCCGCCATGGATGACCCGGCCCCGCAGATCTACCGGTTCTTCTTCTGGACCTTGATGTCGGTGATCTTCTCCAGTCTGTACCTGTTCCTGGTGCTGCCCAACCTGCACGACTTCCCGATGCTGGTGCTGGCCTTCGCCGTGCCGTTCATCTGCATCGGCACCTTGACCGTACAGCCGCGTTTCTACCTGGGAACGTTGCTGACCATCGTCAACACCTCGACCTTCATCAGTATCCAGGGCGCCTACGACGCCGACTTCTTCACTTTCATCAACGCCAACCTGGCGGGGCCGGTGGGGCTGCTGTTCGCCTTCATCTGGACCTTGGTGGTGCGCCCGTTCGGCGTCGAACTGGCGGCCAAGCGCATGACCCGCTTCGTCTGGCGCGACATCGTCGAGATGACCGAGCCGGCGACCCTGGCCGAGCACCGCCAGGTTGGCGTGCAGTTGCTCGATCGCCTGATGCAGCACCTGCCGCGGCTGTCGCAGACCGGCCAGGACAGCGGCGTGGCGCTGCGCGACCTGCGCGTGGGCTTGAACCTGCTCGATCTGCTGGCCTACCTGCCGCGTGCCGGCCAACAGGCCCGCCAGCGCCTGCAGACGGTGATCGAGGAAGTCGGCGGCCATTACGCCGCCTGCCTGCGCCAAGGCGAACGCCTGCACGCCCCGGCGGCGTTGCTGCGCAACATGGAGCGCGCACGCCTGGCGCTGAACCTCGATGAGCTGCATGAACGCGGCGATGCCCGCACCCACCTGCTGCATGCCCTGAGCGGCCTGCGCCTGGCGCTGTTGCCGGGCGTGGAAGTGATGCTCGAGCCTGCCGAACAAACGCAACTGCCCCCCGGCCTCGACGGAGCGCCCCTGTGATCGGTGAACTGGATATCAGCGGGGTGTTCCTGCCCACGCTGCTGGTGATGATGTTTGGCACCTACCTGTTGTTTCTTGGGGTGCACGCGGTGCTGGTGCGCCTGCACTTCTACCGCCTGGTCTGGCACCGGGCGTTGTTCAACGTTGCCCTGTATGCCGTGCTGCTTGGCGCGGTGGACCACTTTTGCCGAAGCCTGATGCTGCCATGAAAAAACCTTTGCTGACCCTGGGCCGCGTGGTCCTGACCCTGCTGGTAGTGACCTTCGCCGCCGTGCTCGTGTGGCAGATGGTGGTGTACTACATGTTCGCCCCCTGGACCCGCGACGGCCATATCCGCGCGGATGTGATCCAGATCGCCCCCGATGTGTCTGGGCTGATCCAGCAGGTCGAGGTGCGCGACAACCAGACCATCAAGCGTGGCGATGTGCTGTTCACCATCGACCAGGACCGCTTCACCCTGGCCCTGCGCCAGGCCAAGGCGACCCTGGCCGAGCGCCAGGAAACCCTGGCCCAGGCTTCCCGCGAGGCGCAGCGCAATCGCAAGCTGGGCAACCTGGTGGCGGCCGAGCAGTTGGAAGAGAGCCAGTCCCGCGAGGCCCGCGCCCGCTCGGCGGTCAACGAGGCCCAGGTGCAGGTCGACGTCGCCCAGCTCAACCTCGACCGTTCGGTGGTGCGCAGCCCGGTGGACGGCTACCTCAACGATCGCGCGCCGCGCGCCCACGAGTTCGTCAGCGCCGGGCGGCCCGTGCTGTCGGTGGTAGACAGCGCCTCTTACCATGTCGATGGCTACTTCGAGGAAACCAAGCTGGGCGGTATTCATATCGGCGATGCCGTGGACATCCGCGTGATGGGCGACACCACCCGCCTGCGTGGCCGCGTGCAGAGCCTGGCCGCCGGCATCGAGGACCGCGACCGCAGCAGCGGCGCCAACCTGCTGCCCAACGTCAACCCGGCGTTCAGCTGGGTGCGCCTGGCCCAGCGCATCCCCGTGCGCATCGCCTTCGATGAAGTGCCGCAAGACTTCCGCATGATCGCCGGGCGTACCGCCACGGTGTCGATCATCGAGGGGCAACGTCCATGAAACAGCTGATCCTGGCGGGGCTGTGCCTGTCCCTCGGCGCCTGCATGATGGTCGGCCCCGACTACCAGTTGCCCAAGGACGCCGCGGTGCAGCGTGATGACCTCAATGGCCCGCTGCGCCAGGACGCCGACAGCGTGGTCTCGGCGCCGGTGCCCGAGGACTGGTGGCAGCTGTACCAGGATCAACGGCTCAACGAGCTGGTGCGCCAGGCGCTGAGCGCCAACACCGAACTGCGCGTGGCTGCCGCCAACATCGCCAAGGCCCGTGCCCAGGTGGAAGTGGCCGAGTCGCAAGGCGGCTTCAACGGTGGCGTCAAGCTGGCCGCCCAGCGCCTGCAGGAGTCCGGCGAAGCCTTCCTGCTGCCAGAGAAGGTGCCGGTGGGCAACATCGGCGAGGCCATTGTCAGCGCCAGCTACCAGTTCGACCTGTGGGGCACTTTCAAGCGTGGCACCGAGGCCGCCAAGGCCAACGCCGACGCTGTGCAGGCCGCGGCCGACACCGCACGCATCACCCTGGTGGCCGACGTGGTCAAGGCCTATACCCAGGTATGCTCGGCCAACGAGGAATACCATATCGCCCATGAGTCGCTGGACTTGCAGCAGCAGAGCGTGCAACTGACCCAACGCCTGCGCGACGCTGGCCGTGGCGACGAGACCCAGGTGACCCGTTCGCAGACCCAGTTCAAGTCGCTGCGCGCCGAGTTGCCGCGCTTCAAGGCAGAGCGCGAGGCCGGCTTGTATACCTTGGCCGCGCTGCTGGGCAAGCCGGTCGAGCAACTGCCGGCGGGCACCACCGACTGCGCCGAGCTGCCACAATTGACGCAGCTGATCCCGATCGGCGACGGCGCCGCGCTGCTCAAGCGCCGCCCCGACGTGCGCCAGGCCGAGCGTCAGCTGGCCGCCGCCACCGCGACCATCGGCGTGGCCACTGGCGCGTTGTATCCGGATATCAGCATCGGCGCGCAGGTTGGCACCATCGGCCTGGCCAAGAACCTTGGCGATCCTTCGACCAATCGCTGGGGCTTTGGCCCGCAGATCAGCTGGAACATCCCCACCAACGGTACCCGCGCGCGCATTCGCATGGCCGAGGCCTCGACCCAGGCGGCGCTGGCGCATTTCGACGGGGTGGTGCTCAACGCCATTCGCGAGACCCAGACTCGCCTGGCGCAGTACAGCGCGCTGCTGGATCGGCGTGATGCGCTGGCCGATGCCGAGCGTTCGGCGAAAGAGTCGGCGGACCAGACCCACCTGCGCTACCAGGTCGGGCGCGAGTCGTTCCTGGCGGACTTGCAGGCGACCCGCACCTACACCGATGTCCGCGCGCAACTGGCGGCGGCCAACAGCCAGGTGGCGATGGGGCAGATCGGGGTGTTCCTGGCCTTGGGTGGCGGCTGGAAGAACAGCGCCAGGCCTTGATGGCTGCGAATACGGCCCCCTGTAGGAGCGGCCTTGTGTCGCGAAAGGGCCGCAAAGCGGCCCCTGCGATTTGTGCATCACGGCTGAATCCCTGGGGCCGCTTCGCGACACGAGGCCGCTCCTACAGGGAATGCGTACTTAGTTCAACACCCGCGCCGGTTCATCCGGCGGCAGGTTGTCCCGCCCACGCGGCTGCTTCGGCTGCCCGGGCACCGAGCCACCGAGCTGTTCGGCCAATTGCTGCGCCACATCCTCGCCCAGCGCCTTCGACACCTCCCGCACCACCCGCGGGCGGTTCAGCGTCACGCGGCGGTCCTGGCCCTTCACCAGCTTGGTATCCTGCCCTTCACCCATGGCGGTGAACGCCGAGGTGATTTCGTAGGTGCGGGTGTTGATCAGGCTGAAGTCGGCGACCACCGTCAGGCCCAGCACCGCCGAGTAGCTGTCGGTGTGGTCCAGCGAGTTGATGTCCTGCTGGAAGTCGATGTCCGACAGAGTGCCGAACAGCACGTAGTCGGCGCCCTTGAACGCGCCGTTCTTGATGCGCCGGATCACGTCGTACACGTCTTCCTTCGAGTCGGCGGTATAGGGGCGGCCCTGGACCAGCTGGAACATGCCGGTCTTGAGGATCTCACCCTTGATGTCGCCACCGAACTTGCGCAGTTCGGTCTGCTCGATATAGCTGTTGAGGCTCTCGTACTCGCTGTAGCTCGATTGGCCGCTGGCGTGGTACATGCCGGCCTGGCCGCTGCTCTGGGCGTTGACGGTGTGGATGTATTCCTCCACCTGCGCCTGGTAGGCCAGGTCGGTCACCGCCACCTTGGGGGCCGCCTGCGCACCGAAGGCGCAGGCCAGGCCGATGATTGCCATCCATGCACGCATCGATCAGCGCTCCGTGGTCTTGCGGATTTCTTTTTCGTCCATCCACTCGGCCAGGCCGCTTTCCACGTCGATCAGCTGCAGGCTGAACTTGTAGAACACGTCCTTGTAGTCGCTGCTGCGCTTGACGATGGAGCTGATCGAGCCTTCCAGGCGGTACTTGGCGGCAATCATGTTGCCGGTCTTGGCCACGGTCTTCTTCTTGTACAGGCCGCTTTGGTTCTGCAGCTTGAGCTGGTCGACCTGGCTTTGCATGTCGGTGTTGTCGCTGGCGAAGCGCGCCACGCCGGACTTCATCAGCTGGGTCTTGATCGAGGTGGTGATCTCGCGGGTATCGATGTACTCGCTGGTCTTGTTCTTCACGTCGTACACCTGCACCACCGGGCGGCCGTGCAGCACGCCGGACTGGGCCAGGGAGCGGGTCATGCTCTCGGCGATCATCTGCAGGTCGGTGGAACCGAACTCGTTGGTGACCAGCTCGACGGCCTTGCTGTCGCCGTAGCTGATGTTCTTGCCGCCGAGGACCGGCGATGGGGTGCTGCAGCCGCTGACCAGGGCAATGGCGATGGCGGCGAGGGAAAGGCGTGCAAACATGGAACGTGCTCCTGAAAGGGGTTACCGGGTGTGGACTTCGAGGCGGAAGTCGCGGGCGGCAGGGGTGGGGGCAATGGCCGGCAGGAACTTGGCCTGCTTGCCGTACAGCGGCAGGGCCTTCCAGCTTTCTTCGTCGGCCACCGGGAAGCCGTCGTCGCCCAGCCAGGCGAAGCGGTAGTAAAGGGTCTGGTTGCTGCGGCTGGTGTTGTTCAGCGCCACGTTGACGGTGAGGAAGCCGTTTTCCCGGGCGAAGCGCATCTGGCCGATCTCGATGTCATCCAGCTGGCCCATGGTCACCACCTTGCTGGCGGCGCTGCCGGGGGCGGGAGGCGGGGTGGCGCAGCCGGCCAGCAGGGCGACGGCGACCAGGGCGAGGCATGTTTTGCGCATGTGCGATCCTTGTGCTTACTTGAGGCTGGCGACGGCTTGCGCCGGGGCCTGCAGGGTGACTTCGACGGCCGGGCCGCCAGCGAATACACGGTTGCCGACCACGCGCAGGCTCACCACCTGGTAGGGCCGGTCGATCTTCACCTTGACCTGGGTGCCACCGAGGTTCGACGGCAGGTTCAGCTGGTGCTCGCCGGGCTTGAGACGGACCCGCGCCACCTGGGTCTGGTCTGGCAGGGTACGCCAGGTGCGGGTGTCGGCGCCTTCGAGCACGGTGGAGGCGATGCCCACCACCAGGCCGGCCATGGGGTTGGCCTTGTTCAGGTTCTTCTGTGCCACGCCGCGGCTGATGGCGCGCACGCTGGTGCGCAGGATGATGCCCGGCATGTCGTCGCGCAGCGCCCGGCGCGACATGGCGCTGGTGCTGTTGAGCGCAGTCAGGGCCAGGGCGCGGTCGTCCAGGCGGATCTCGCCCAGGTGCGCGGTGGAGGTGTCCTCGCGCATGATCGGGAACGACAGCGGGGTGATCACCAGGTTGTCCTCGATCGGCAGCGGCAGTGGGATGCGGATCGAGTCACGGGCCGGGGCCAGGCCGCTTTGCACCACGATCAGCACGTCGCTTTCAGTGGCCTTGGCGCTGTTCTTGTCCAGCTCGAGCAGGGCCTGGTCCAGCAGCGGGGTGTTCGGGCGCAGTTCGGCGGCCTTGCGGTAGCCGGGGGCGGCCAGGCCCTTTTCGCCCAGGGCTTCATAGACGAAACCGGACAGGTAGTGGCTGAAGGCGCTCTGGTAGCTGTTCTTCAGGCTGACCACCTCCGGTGCATCGAGGCTGGCGACCGGGTAGCCTTGCAGGTCCTTGTATTCGGTCTTGATGCCTTCCTGCTCGGCGGCTTCCTCGCGCTTGAGGTACTCCTTGTCGCGCAGCTCGGCGATCACCGCTTCACGCTCGTGGGTCTTCTTGATCTCGGTGCGGGCACCGTCGAAATCGTTCTGCGCCAGCAGGTTCAAGGCCATCTGCGTGGTCAGCATGACCTTTTCGTAGTCATAGCCTTCGTAGCGGCGGACCTTGTCGTTGACCAGGTAGCTGCCGAACTGGCTGAGGTACTTGTCGGTGTCGAGCTTGACCGACTCTTCCCATTGGAACACCACGCTATCGGCGGCGCGCCAGGCGTCCTGGCTGCCCTTGAGATCGCCCTTGGAGCGCAGTAGCTCGCCTTTTTCGAAGTAGTAGAGCAGGTCTTTCTGCTCGCCCTTGTTGTGGTTTTCCAGCAGGGCGAGGGCGGCATCGACGTTGCCAGCGGCCAACTGCTTGTTGGTCTCCTGCAATTCACTGTCGTAGCTGCGAAAGACCGAGCAGCCGGTGAGCTGCACGGCGGCGAGCAAGGTCGCCAGGGTCAAAGCGCGGGATACCATCGGACTTCTTCTTTCCCTGAAACAAATGAGCCGCGCGGGCGGGGGCGGCAGATCCCTCTGTTTATCGCCAGATCCTCTCGATGGAGGCGCCTTGATTGCTAATGGCTATTACGGCGGCGCGGGATTATACCCAAAGTAGTAGCTCGGTGATGGCGAATTGCTTCGCAACTTATGCAGGTTTGCCATCAGCCGGAAAGCCCGGTGGAAAGGCGTCGCTCGGTGAATTTGTCACGGGATTTTTCATGAAATCTGCCCCCGAGCCTTGAGTGGCGCGGAGTGGAAGTGAACAATGTTCTCTTTCGTGTTTACGTCGAGATTGGCCATGAATTCCCGTTCTTGTCTGCTAGCCCTGGTGCTCGCTCCGGTGTTGGCGTTGTGCAGTGCCCTGGCGCAGGCCGAAGCCCCTGCCGATGCGACCAAGGCCCTGCACTTGCTGGACTACATCGGTGCCGACTACCCACCTACCGTGCGCGACGGCAAGGTGGTGGACGATGGCGAATACCACGAGCAGCAGGAGTTCAGCGGCGTGCTTGCCGAGCTGATCAAGGGCCTGCCGGACAACCCCGAGCGGGACGCCTTGCAGCAGGGCGTGAAAGACCTGCGCCAGGCCATCGACCAGCGCCAGGATGGCGCCGGGGTGGCGCGTCAGGCACGCCAGCTGGGCGCCCGCCTGGCCGTGGCCTACGAGGTCAGCCAGGCCCCGGTGATCACCCCGGATCCGGCCCGCGGCGCCACGTTGTACGCGCAGAACTGCTCGATCTGCCATGGCGACAGCGGCCTGGGCGACGGCCCGGCCGGTACCGGCCTTGAGCCGCCGCCGGCCAACCTGCGCAGTGTCGAGCGGCTCGACCACCTGAGCCTGTTCGACCTGTACAACACCCTTGGCCTGGGCATCGAAGGCACCGAAATGCCCTCGTTCGCCGACCAGCTCGACGAGCGCCAGCGCTGGGACGTGGCTGCCTACATCGCCAGCTTCACCGTCGATCCGCAGGCAGCCAAAAGCGACAAGACCTGGAACCTCGCCGACCTGGCCCGGCAGACCCCAGCCGAGGTCGCCACCAGCGAAGGCGCCGATGCCGTGGCCGCGTTCCGTGCCCAGCGCGCGCAGCCGCCGCAGGCCAAGCGTGGTCCGGCACAACTGCTCGAGTACACCGCCAGCACCCTGGACAAGAGCCTGGCGGCCTACCGCGCCGGCGACCACGACCAGGCCTATGACTTGTCGGTGGCGGCCTACCTGGAAGGCTTCGAGCTGGTTGAAAGCTCGCTCGACAACATCGACACCCAGGCCCGCAAGGACACCGAGAAGTCGCTGATGGCCTACCGTCAGTCGCTGCAGGACGGCCTGCCGGTGGCCCAGGCGGAACAGCGCCTGGCCGAAGCCAAGGTCAAGCTCGAACAGGCCTCGAAGCTGCTGGGCAGCGATGGCCTTAGCTGGTCGTTGAGCTACATCTCCGGCCTGCTGATCCTGCTGCGCGAGGGTCTGGAGGCGATCCTGGTGCTGGCGGCGATCCTCGCCTTCTTGCGCAACACCGGCCAGCAGTCGGCGGTGCGCAGCGTCAACATCGGCTGGGGCCTGGCGCTGGTCGCCGGCTTCGCTACCTGGGCCCTGGCGGCCTACGTGATCGATGTCGGTGGCGCGCAGCGTGAGTTGCTCGAAGGATGCACGGCCCTGTTTGCCGCGGTGATGGTGCTGTGGCTCGGCGTGTGGATGCACGACCGCCGCCACGCCGCGGCCTGGCAGGACTACATCAAGAGCAGCCTGGTCAGCGGCGGCGGGCGTTTCGGCTTTGCCGTGCTGGCGTTCTTCTCGGTGTACCGCGAGCTGTTCGAGGTGATCCTGTTCTACGAGACCCTGTGGCTGCAGGCAGGGCCCGCCGGGCACCAGGCGGTGCTGGCCGGTGGCGCCACGGCACTGGTGCTGCTGGTGGGCCTGGCATGGGTGATCCTGCGCGGCTCGGCCAAGTTGCCGTTGTCGCTGTTCTTCAGCATCAACGCAGCTTTGCTCTGCGCGTTGTCGGTGGTGTTCGCCGGGCATGGCGTGAAAGCGCTGCAAGAGGCCGGCGTGCTGGGTACGCGGCCGGTGGCGTTCTTCGAGTTCGACTGGCTGGGGATCCACGCCGATCTCTACTCACTGAGCGCGCAGGCGGTGGCGTTGCTGGCTATCGTGTTTCTCTATGGACGCAGCCGCTTGGCCGAGAAGCGCCGGGCGGCGGCCAACTGAGTCCGTGCAGGGGGAAGGGGCGGTTCGCCGTCGCCCCCGCCCTGCGATGAGGCTGGCATAATGTCCGCCTGTTCAGGCGCTATCGCGGGGCAAGCCCGCTCCCACGCCGTCACTGCCCGAAGTACAGGATTAATCCCATGCGTGTATGGATCGATGCCGACGCCTGCCCCAAGGCGGCCAAGGACCAGATCGTCAAGTTCGCCCTCAAGCGCAAGCTGGAGGTGGTGATGGTCGCCGGCCAGCCGCAGATCAAGCCGGCTTTCGCCTGCGTGCGGCTGATCGTGGTGCCCAGCGGCATGGACGCGGCCGACGACTACCTGGTGGAAAACGCCGAGCCTGGCGAGTTGGTGATCTGCAGCGATGTGCCGTTGGCCGATCGCTTGATCAAGAAGGGCGTGGCCGCGCTGGACCCGCGTGGCCGCGAGTTCGACGAGCGCAACATGGGCGAGCGCCTGGCGGTGCGCAACCTGTTCACCGAGCTGCGCGAGCAGGGCCAGGTCGGAGGCGGGCAGGCGCCTTATGGCGAGCGTGAAAAACAGGCGTTCGCCAATGCGCTGGATCGGATCCTGACCCGGCTGTCCAAGCTCTAGCTGCCCCGGGCCTGCTGCGCAGCCCATCGCGACACAAGGCCGCTCCTACAGGGACCGTAGCAGCCATGGGCCTGCGCTTTACTTGTAGGAGCCGGCTTGCCGGCGATGAGGCCGGTACGGGCAGCACAAGACAGTTGCCCTTACACCAGCGTTTATCAGTCGTTCTCGTGGGTCAACTCCAGCACCCGGTCCACCAGCTTGTAGATGCCGCTGGCGGCTTCGCTGATCGACTTCGCCTCCATGTAAGCCGGGGTCGTCACCAGCTTGCGCTGCACATCCTCGACGATGTCATGCACATCGCATTCTTCATGGGTGCCGCCCATCTTCACCACGGCCGCCGCGGTGCTGGCGTCCTTGCCGATGGTGCAGACCACGCCTGGCCCGTAGATCTTCGCCGCCAGCGCAGGCGAGATGCAGATCAGGCCGACCGGTTTGCAGGCATCGGCGAAGGCTTCGGCCAGGGCCAGCACATCCGGATGCACGCTGCACTTGTCGCCTTCGACGGCAAAGTTCGACAGGTTCTTCGCCGCGCCGAAACCGCCGGGCACGATCAGCGCGTCGAAGTCCTCGGCCTTGGCTTCGCGAATGTCCTTCACCTCGCCACGGGCAATGCGCGCCGACTCCACCAGCACGTTGCGCGCCTCGGGCATCTCTTCACCGGTGAGGTGGTCGATCACATGCATCTGCGCGATGTTCGGCGCGAAGCACTGCACCTGGGCGCCGCGCTGATCCAGGCGCAGCAGGGTGATCACGCTTTCGTGGATTTCGGCGCCGTCGTATACGCCGCAACCGGACAGAATCACCGCAACTTTTTTCGTCATGCTCAATACTCCAGTGTCGAGGCGCTAAATGTCCTCTAGTTTGGCAGATGTATCCATGGGATTTGCCCTGCGTCGGGCCTAATCTTCCTGGATAACCTTGGAGGTGGCCGTTCATGGACCTGATTCTGCTGGCCGTGCCGTTCTTCTTCGTGCTGATCGCGGTGGAGCTGCTCGCCGACCGCATGCGCGGGCGCAGTAACTACCAGCTCGCCGACTCGATCAACAGCCTGAGCACCGGCGCGCTGTCCACCAGCACCGGGCTGCTGACCAAAGGGGTGGGCCTGGTCACCTATGCCGTGGCCTGGGAGCACCTGGCGCTGCTGCGCCTGCCCGCCGATGCCTGGTGGACCTGGTTGTTGGCCTTCGTGCTCTACGACCTGTGCTACTACTGGCTGCACCGCCTCGGTCACGAGCGCAACGTGTTGTGGGCGGCGCACTCGGTGCACCACCAGAGCGAGGAATACAACCTCACCACCGCCCTGCGCCAGACCAGCAGCGGCTTCATCTTCTCGTGGATCTTCTACCTGCCGCTGGCGCTGTTGGGCGTGCCGCCGCTGGTGTTCATCACCGTGGCCTCGCTGAACCTGTTGTACCAGTTCTGGGTGCACACCCGGCACGTGCCCAAGCTGGGCTGGCTTGAATGGATTTTCATCACGCCGTCCAACCATCGCGTCCACCATGCGCAGAATCCTGTGTACTTGGATCGCAATTACGGTGGGGTGTTCATAATCTGGGATCGGCTGTTCGGCACCTTCCAGGAAGAAGACGAACGCGAGCCGGTGATCTTCGGCGTGACCACGCCGCTGGCCAGCTGGAACCCTTTGTGGGCCAACCTGCAGTTCTATGCCCAACTGTGGCACGACGCCCGGCGTGCCAACAGCTGGTGGGACAAGCTGCGTATCTGGTTCATGCCCACCGGCTGGCGCCCGGCGGACGTGGCGGCGGCTTATCCACAGGCCAAGCAGGACCTGGCAGGTTTTCGCAAGTTCGCCATCCCGCTGGGCGGCGCGCAGCAGCTGTACGTGACCGCGCAGTTCGCGGTCTATGTGGCGTTGGGCAGTTACTTGATGGATTCGGCCGAGCGGCTGTCACCCGCGGCCCTGGTACTGGGCTGGACGCTGATGGCGTTCGGCTTGTTCGTGCTTGGCGCGGCGCTGGAGGACCGGCCCTGGGCGCGGTGGCTGGAGCTGGCGCGGCTGCTGTCGAATGCGCCGGCGCTGTACCTGGCCGGCGCGTTGGGCTTAGCGCTGGTCACGCCCCTGTTCTGGCTGTTGCTCCTGGGCTATAGCTTGCTCAGCCTCGGCGGCCTGGCTCTGTGCCGCCGCGCGACGCTCGGCGCGGCTGTTGCGAAAACGCCGGCGCAGCCACAGCAGCAGGCCCAGCACCAGCAGGCCGCCGAGCACCCATAGCTCGTACTTTTTGATGCTGCCCAGCATGCCTTCGAGGATCGCGCCGAAGTGGTAGGCGGCCAGGCCCAGCGCCAGCGCCCACACCGCGGCGCCGATACCGTTGAGCAGCAGGTAGCGGCGTGGCGGGTAGCCGGACAGGCCAATGGCCACCGGCATCACCGTGCGCAGGCCATAGACGAAGCGGAAGCTCAGCACCCAGATATCCGGGTGGCGGCGAATGTGTTCCAGCGCGCGGTCTCCCATGGCCTGCCAGCGTGGCTTGCGGGCGAGGATCTTGCGCCCGTGGCGGCGGCCCATGAAGTACCACAGCTGGTCGCCGGCGTAGCTGCCACAGAAGGCCACCAGCACCACCAGCTTGATATCCATGTACTCGCGGAACGCAAGAAATCCAGCGAGCACCAGGATGGTCTCGCCTTCGAAGAACGTGCCGAGAAAAAGGGCAAAGTAGCCGAAATCGTTCAGGAATTGTTGAAGCATTTTCTGGCGTGCTGGCGAAATGAACGCGCAGCCTACCCCTTCGGGCGCGTTGGGGAAAGTGTCCAAATGTGTCTCGACGTGAACATTTCCTACAAGGACAATGACTGCGGCCACAAGTCGCAGGGTTGCCTCAGGGCGTAACACAGGCGTCATAATGGCCGCTTATAACTGTCGCGCTAGCCCGCCTGCGCGGGCTCAGGAGTCTGCCGTGAGCTTTACCCCCGCCAATCGTCTGTTTCCTGCTACCCGTCTGCGTCGCAACCGCCGGGACGAATTTTCCCGTCGTCTGGTTCGCGAAAACACCCTGACCGTCGATGACCTGATCCTCCCGGTATTCGTCCTCGACGGCGAGAACCGCCGCGAAGAAGTGCCTTCCATGCCGGGCGTCGAGCGCCTGTCGATCGACCTGCTGCTGGAGGCCGCGCAGGGTTGGGTGGAGCTGGGTATTCCGGCGTTGGCGCTGTTCCCGGTGACCCCGACCGAGAAGAAATCCCTCGACGGCGCCGAAGCCTGGAACCCGGACGGCATCGCCCAGCGCGCTACTCGTGCCCTGCGTGCGCGCTTCCCGGAACTGGGGGTGATCACCGACGTCGCCCTCGACCCATTCACCACCCACGGTCAGGACGGCATCCTCGATGAAGAGGGCTATGTCCAGAACGACATCACCGTCGACGCTCTGGTGCGCCAGGCCCTGTCCCATGCCGACGCCGGCGCCCAGGTGGTGGCCCCCTCGGACATGATGGACGGCCGCCTCGGCGCGATCCGCGAAGCCCTGGAACTGGCCGGCCACGTCAACGTGCGCATCATGGCCTATTCGGCCAAGTACGCCAGCGCCTACTACGGCCCGTTCCGCGACGCGGTCGGCTCGGCGCTGAACCTGGGCAAGGCCAACAAGGCCTCCTACCAGATGGACCCGGCCAACAGCGATGAGGCCTTGCACGAAGTGGCCACCGACCTCGCCGAAGGCGCCGACATGGTCATGGTCAAGCCGGGCATGCCGTACCTGGACATCGTTCACCGGGTCAAGACCGAGTTCAAGGTGCCGACCTTCGTCTACCAGGTCAGCGGCGAGTACGCCATGCACATGGCGGCGATCCAGAACGGCTGGCTCAGCGAGGCCGTGATCCTCGAATCCCTCACCGCTTTCAAACGGGCAGGCGCCGATGGCATCCTGACCTATTTCGCCGTGCGTGCCGCTCAATTGATGAGAGGGCAGTAACGCCCTCCAGGAACGTCAGATGAATAACGAAGTGCTAACCCCTGTCGAGATCAAGGACGCCCAGGCCGTGCCCGAAGAGCTGGTACAGACCCCGCCCGACCTGCCTGCGGCCCCGGAGCCGGTGGTAGAGCCCGCCGCGCCCGCACCGACGCCAGCTCCGGCGATCGCCGTGCCGAGCCTGGACGACAGCAGCCTGTACATTCATCGTGAGCTCTCGCAGCTGCAGTTCAACATCCGTGTGCTGGAACAGGCGCTGGACGAGTCCTACCCGCTGCTCGAGCGCCTGAAGTTCCTGCTGATCTTCTCCAGCAACCTCGATGAGTTCTTCGAGATCCGCGTGGCGGGCCTGAAGAAACAGATCAACTTCGCCCGCGAACAGGCCGGCGCCGACGGCTTGCAGCCGCACCAGGCGCTGGCGCGGATCAGTGAGCTGGTGCACCTGGAGGTGGACCGCCAGTACGCGATCCTCAACGACGTGCTGCTGCCGGAGCTGGAGAAGCACGCCATTCGCTTCATCCGTCGCCGCTACTGGACGCCCAAGCTCAAGACCTGGGTGCGGCGCTTCTTCCGCGACGAAATCGCGCCGATCATCACCCCGATCGGCCTCGACCCGACCCACCCGTTCCCGCTGCTGGTGAACAAGAGCCTGAACTTCATCGTAGAGCTCGAGGGTGTCGACGCCTTCGGCCGCGACTCGGGCCTGGCGATCATCCCCGCGCCGCGCCTGCTGCCGCGGGTGATTCGCGTACCGGAAGAGGTCGGCGGCCCCGGCGACAACTATGTGTTCCTGTCGTCGATGATCCACGCCCACGCCGACGACTTGTTCCAGGGCATGAAGGTCAAGGGTTGCTATCAGTTCCGCCTGACCCGCAACGCCGACCTGGCGCTGGATTCCGAGGAGGTCGACGACCTCGCCCGGGCCCTGCGCGGCGAATTGTTCTCCCGTCGCTACGGCGATGCAGTGCGTCTGGAGGTAGCCGACACCTGCCCGAAACATCTGTCGGACTACCTGCTCAAGCAGTTCAGCCTGAGCGAGAGCGAGTTGTACCAGGTCAACGGTCCGGTCAACCTCACTCGCCTGTTCAGCATCACCGGGCTCGACAGCCACCCGGAGCTGCAATACACGCCTTTCACCCCGGCGATCCCCAAGCTGCTGCAGAACGCCGACAACATCTTCAGCGTCATCGGCAAGCAGGACATCCTGCTGATGCACCCGTTCGAGTCCTTCACCCCGGTGATCGACCTGCTGCGCCAGGCCGCCAAGGACCCGCACGTGCTCGCCGTGCGCCAGACCCTGTACCGCTCCGGGGCCAACTCGGAAATCGTCGACGCCCTGGTGGATGCGGCGCGTAACGGCAAGGAGGTCACCGCGGTGATCGAACTGCGCGCGCGCTTCGACGAAGAGTCCAACCTGCAGATGGCCAGCCGCCTGCAGGCCGCCGGCGCGGTGGTGATCTACGGTGTGGTCGGTTTCAAGACCCACGCCAAGATGATGCTGATCCTGCGCCGCGAGCAGGGCGAAATCGTCCGTTACGCGCACCTGGGTACAGGCAACTACCACGCCGGCAATGCCCGCCTGTACACCGACTACAGCCTGCTGACTTCCGACGACGCCCTCACCGAGGACGTCGGCAAGTTGTTCAGCCAGCTGATCGGCATGGGCAAGACCCTGCGCATGAAGAAGCTGCTGCACGCCCCCTTCACCCTGAAGAAGGGCATGCTCGACATGATCGCCCGGGAGACCCAGTTCGCCCTGGAGGGGAAACCTGCGCACATCATCGCCAAGTTCAACTCGCTGACCGACGCCAAGATCATCAAGGCGCTGTACAAGGCCAGCCAGTCGGGCGTGCGCATCGACCTGGTGGTGCGTGGCATGTGCTGCCTGCGCCCGGGCATCGCCGGGGTATCGCACAACATCCACGTGCGTTCGATCATCGGTCGCTTCCTCGAGCACACCCGGGTGTTCTACTTCCTCAATGGCGGCGAGGAGCAGATCTACCTGTCCAGTGCCGACTGGATGGAGCGCAACCTCGACAAGCGCGTGGAGACCTGCTTCCCGGTGGAGGGCAAGAAGTTGCTGCTGCGGGTGAAGAAGGAGCTGGAGGGTTATCTCACCGACAACACCCAGGCCTGGACCTTGCAGCCGGACGGGCGCTATGTGCGCAGCACCCCGACCGGCAACCAGAACCCGCGCAGCGCCCAGGCGACGCTGCTGGAGCGGCTGAGCAACCCGGTGTTGAACGTACGCTAGATGGATTGCTGGGGCCGCTTTGCGGCCCTTTCGCGACACAAGGCCGCTCCTACAGGGAATCGCGATCGGCTGTAGGAGCGGCCTTGTGTCGCGAAAGGGGCGCGTAGCGGCCCCATGGGCCCTTCAGTGCACGCTAAGCACGAAGTTGACCCGCGTCAGCCATTCCGCCTCGTTGGCGAAGTCGGCCTGGGTCAGCGGGTGCTGCTCCAGCCAGCCCTCGGGGAAGACCACGTCCAGGCTGTTGTCGCCGGCCTGCAACACCACCTTGGGCATCTGCTGGGTACCGCGGATATGGTGGAACAGGATGGCGAAGCGCAGCAGCACGCATAGGCGGATCAGCTTGATGCCTTCGTCGCCGAACTCGGCGAACTTGTCCTTGGGGATGTTGCGGCGGTGGCCGCGCACCAGCAAGGCCATCATCTGCTGGTCCTCGCGGGAGAAGCCGGACAGGTCGGAGTGCTCGATCAGGTAGGCGCCGTGCTTGTGGTAATGGTAATGGGCGATATCCAGCCCGACTTCGTGAATTTTCGCCGCCCAACCTAGTAGATCGCGCCAGTTTCCCTCCTCCAGGTCCCAGGCCTTGGCCACCTGGTCGAAGGCATGCAGCGCCTTGCGCTCGACCCGAGCCGCCTGGCCCTGGTCGACGTGGTAACGCTCCATCAGCGAATTCAGGGTACGTTCGCGCACGTCTTCATGGTGGTGGCGGCCCAGCAGGTCGAACAGCACGCCCTCGCGCAGGGCGCCGTCACAGTGGTCCATGCGCGCCAGCTCCAGGGCATCGAAGATCGCTTCGAGGATCGCCAGGCCTGCAGGGAAGATGGTGCGGCGGTCGGGCTTGACCCCTTCGAAGTCGATCTTGTCGGTCTCGCCGAGTTTGAACAGCTTGCGCTTTACCGCTGCCAGGCCCTCGGCGTTGACCTCGCCGCTGCCTTGGCCCATGGCCTTGATCGCCGCGGCGATGGCGCGGATGGTCCCGGACGAGCCGATGGCCTCGTCCCAGGTCAGGCGGTGCAGGGCATTTTCAATGCTCATCAGCTCCAGGCGCGCGGCGGTGTAGGCTTGGGCATAACGCGCCGGGGTGATCTTGCCGTCGCGGAAGTAACGCTGGGTGAAGCTCACGCAGCCCATTTGCAGGCTTTCGCGCAGCAACGGTTCGAAACGCTGGCCAATGATGAACTCGGTGCTGCCGCCGCCGATATCGGCGACCAGGCGCTTGCCGGGGGTGTCGGCCAAGGTGTGCGAGACCCCCAGGTAGATCAGGCGCGCCTCTTCGCGGCCGGAGATGACCTCCACCGGGTGGCCGAGAATGGCTTCGGCGCGCTGGATGAACTCGTTGCGGTTGCGCGCTTCACGCAGGGCGTTGGTGCCGACGATACGCACTGAGCCGGCCGGCATGCCGTTGATCAGCTGGGCGAAGCGCTTGAGGCATTCGAGCCCGCGCAGCATGGCTTCTTCGCTGAGCCGGCGTTCGTCGTCGATGCCGGCGGCCAGCTGCACTTTTTCCCCGAGCCTCTCGAGAATGCGGATTTCCGTGTGATGGGCCTTGGCCACGACCATGTGGAAACTGTTGGAGCCAAGGTCGATGGCGGCGATCAGGGACAGGTTCTTCGCGGTGGTTTGCGGCATGATCTGCAAGTTCTCGGTCGTTAACCCGGCAATCGTGCCACGATCATGGGCATACGCCAACGCGCGGCACTGCAAGGCTTGATGCATGGCAATGTCATAGCGATGTTATGACCGTGACATGACGGTTTCGATTCGTGGCGTCTTGCACAACTATAGATACACTCAATCGTCTGTGGCTTCCTGTAGGACGAGGGTGCAGCTATGATGGGCAACGTTTTTTTGCTTACGACCTGGAGATATCCATGAGCAGCGATCTTATCAAACACGTCACCGACGCCAGCTTCGAAGCCGACGTACTCAAGGCTGAAGGCGCGGTGCTGGTCGACTACTGGGCTGAATGGTGCGGCCCATGCAAGATGATCGCGCCGGTTCTGGACGACATCGCCTCTGAGTATCAAGGCAAGGTGACCATCGCCAAGCTGAACATCGACGAAAACCAGGAAACCCCGGCCAAGCACGGCGTACGCGGTATCCCGACGCTGATGCTGTTCAAGAACGGCAACGTTGAGGCGACCAAGGTCGGCGCGCTGTCCAAATCGCAGCTCAAGGCGTTCCTCGACGCCAGCCTGTGATGTGAACAAGCCCCGCAAAAGCGGGGCTTTTCTTTACCTGTCGTAGGCAAATTCCCTGTTGTGCGGCGTGCCGCGGGCTCTGGCCTATCCAGGCGGATAGCCCCGGAAATCAATGGGCAAAACCACTAGACGTCGAAAAAAGCAAGTGTTACATTCGGCCTCGCACTGCTTTTCCAGTGCCCTCTGCACGCCGTCGCCGAAGCATCCCTAATTCGAATCAGTACGCGATCCTGTCGCCATCTAGCGGCGCGGCCTCATTAAGCCACATGCTTAATTTTTCCCTTCCTTACATGATTACGTCACTCCCCTTATGAACCTGACAGAACTCAAGCAAAAGCCGATTACCGATCTTTTGGAAATGGCCGAACAGATGGGCATCGAAAACATGGCCCGTTCGCGCAAACAGGACGTGATTTTCGCCCTGCTGAAAAAGCACGCGAAAAGCGGCGAAGAGATCTCGGGTGACGGCGTGCTGGAGATTCTCCAGGATGGTTTCGGTTTCCTGCGCTCGGCGGATGCCTCTTACCTGGCCGGCCCTGACGACATCTACGTTTCGCCCAGCCAGATCCGCCGTTTCAACCTGCGCACCGGCGACACCATCGTCGGCAAGATCCGCCCACCGAAAGAAGGCGAGCGTTACTTCGCGCTGCTGAAGGTCGACACCATCAACTTCGACCGTCCGGAAAACGCCAAGAACAAGATTCTGTTCGAAAACCTGACGCCGCTGTTCCCCAATAAGCGCCTGAAGATGGAAGCGGGCAACGGCTCCACCGAGGACCTCACCGGTCGTGTCATCGACCTGTGTGCCCCCATCGGCAAGGGCCAGCGTGGCCTGATCGTCGCGCCGCCCAAGGCCGGCAAGACCATCATGCTGCAGAACATCGCGGCCAACATCACCCGTAACAACCCCGAGTGCCACCTGATCGTCCTGCTGATCGACGAGCGCCCGGAAGAAGTGACCGAGATGCAGCGCACCGTGCGCGGCGAAGTGGTCGCCTCGACCTTCGACGAGCCGCCGACCCGCCACGTACAGGTCGCCGAGATGGTCATCGAGAAGGCCAAGCGTCTGGTCGAACACAAGAAGGACGTGGTCATCCTGCTCGACTCCATCACCCGTCTGGCCCGTGCCTACAACACCGTGATCCCGAGCTCCGGCAAGGTGCTGACCGGTGGTGTCGACGCCCACGCCCTGGAAAAGCCCAAGCGCTTCTTCGGCGCCGCTCGTAACATCGAGGAAGGCGGTTCGCTGACCATCATCGCCACCGCGCTGGTCGAAACTGGCTCGAAGATGGACGAAGTGATCTACGAAGAGTTCAAGGGCACCGGCAACATGGAGCTGCCGCTGGACCGCCGCATCGCCGAGAAGCGTGTGTTCCCGGCCATCAACATCAACAAGTCCGGTACCCGTCGCGAAGAGTTGCTGACCGCCGACGACGAACTGCAGCGCATGTGGATCCTGCGCAAGCTGCTGCACCCGATGGACGAGATCGCCGCCATCGAGTTCCTGGTCGACAAGCTCAAGCAGACCAAGACCAACGATGAGTTCTTCCTGTCGATGAAGCGCAAGTAAGCTTCCCGACCAGGCATTGAATGGGGCTGCTTTGCAGCCCATCGCCGGCAAGCCGGCTCCTACACGAACCTTGTAGGAGCCGGCTTGCCGGCGATGGGGCGCGAAGCGGCCCCAGTTCATTTTTGCCCCCAAACAAGGCGTGAACGGCGCTACACTCTGCACCCCGACCGATACGCCCAACACGAGGCCCTTGCATGCAGTATCGCGACTTGCGCGACTTCATCCGCGGCCTGGAACAGCGCGGTGAACTCAAGCGCATCCAGGTTCCCATCTCCCCTGTACTGGAAATGACCGAAGTCTGCGACCGCACGCTGCGCGCCAAGGGCCCGGCCTTGCTGTTCGAAAAGCCCACCGGCTTCGACATCCCGGTGCTGGGCAACCTGTTCGGCACCCCCGAGCGCGTGGCCATGGGCATGGGCGCCGAGTCCACCGCAGAACTGCGCGAGATCGGCAAGCTGCTGGCGTTTCTCAAGGAGCCCGAGCCGCCGAAGGGCCTGAAGGACGCCTGGTCGAAGCTGCCGATCTTCAAGAAGGTCGTGTCCATGGCACCGAAGGTGGTCAAGGACGCGGTATGCCAGGAAATCGTGGTCGAAGGCGATGACGTTGACCTCGGCCAGCTGCCGATCCAGCACTGCTGGCCTGGCGATGTTGCGCCGCTGATTACCTGGGGCCTGACCGTGACTCGCGGGCCGAACAAGGACCGCCAGAACCTGGGCATCTATCGCCAGCAGGTGATTGGCCGCAACAAGGTGATCATGCGCTGGCTGAGCCACCGCGGTGGGGCGCTGGACTACCGCGAATGGTGCGAGAAGCATCCTGGCCAGCCGTTCCCGGTAGCTGTGGCGTTGGGCGCGGACCCGGCGACCATCCTCGGTGCCGTGACCCCGGTCCCGGACACGCTTTCCGAGTACGCCTTCGCTGGCCTGTTGCGTGGCAACCGCACCGAACTGGTCAAGTGCCGTGGCAACGACCTGCAGGTACCGGCAACCGCCGAGATCATCCTCGAAGGCGTGATCCATCCCGGCGAGATGGCCCCGGAAGGCCCGTACGGCGACCACACCGGCTACTACAACGAAGTGGACAGCTTCCCGGTGTTCACCGTCGAACGCATCACCCACCGGCAAAAGCCGATCTACCACAGCACCTACACCGGCCGGCCGCCGGATGAGCCGGCGATTCTCGGCGTGGCGCTGAACGAAGTATTCGTGCCGATCCTGCAGAAGCAGTTCCCCGAGATCACCGACTTCTACCTGCCGCCGGAAGGCTGTTCGTACCGCATGGCGGTGGTGACCATGAAGAAGCAGTATCCGGGCCACGCCAAGCGCGTCATGCTCGGTGTCTGGTCGTTCCTGCGACAGTTCATGTACACCAAGTTCGTTATCGTAACCGACGACGATATCAACGCCCGCGACTGGAACGATGTGATCTGGGCCATCACCACGCGCATGGACCCCAAGCGTGATACGGTGATGATCGACAACACCCCGATCGACTACCTCGACTTCGCGTCGCCGGTATCGGGGCTGGGGTCGAAGATGGGCCTGGATGCCACCCACAAGTGGCCGGGCGAGACTACACGCGAATGGGGTCGGGTCATCGTCAAGGACGAGGCCGTCACCCGCCGTATCGATGAGTTGTGGGACCAGTTGGGAATAGATTGATGCAGGTAACCTTGCAGCCTTCCGGGGCGGTACTGGCGGTCGAACCGGGTGAAAGGATTCTGGATGCCGCGCGGCGCCTGGGCTACGACTGCCCGAGCAGCTGCCGCAACGGTAACTGCCATGTGTGTGCCGCGCTGCTGGTCGAAGGCCGTGTGCGCCAGGAAGGCCAGGTCCGCGATCACGGTGAGCTGTTCACCTGCATCGCCGAGCCGCTGGAGGATTGCGTGTTGCTGTGGGATGGTGTGCTGGCCCTGGGCGAGCTGCCGGTGCGCAAGCTGGCCTGTACCCTGAGCGAGTGCCGCGAGGTCGGTGGCGACGTCTGGCGCGTGCGTCTGCGCGCGCCGGCCGGCAAGCCGCCCCGCTACCACGCCGGGCAATACCTGATGATCGAGCGCGAGGGCATGGACAAGGCAGCGTTCTCCCTGGCCTCGGCGCCTCATGGCGGGCGCGACCTGGAGCTGCATGTACTGGCCCGCGAAAGCAGCGCGGTGCAGTTGATCAAGCAGTTGCAGCGTGATGGCATCGCCCGGGTCGAGCTGCCGTTTGGCGACGCCCACCTGGCCGAACTGCCCGATGGCCCGTTGGTGCTGATCGCCGCCGGCACTGGCATGGGCCAGATGCACAGCCTGGTCGAGCACTGCCGGGCCAAGGGCTTCAAGCACCCGGTGCACCTGTACTGGGGCGTGCGCCGGCCCGAGGACTTCTACCAGATCGAGCATTGGGACCAGTGGGAGCGCCTGCCGAACCTGTTCCTGCACAAGGTGGTCAGCGACCTGTGCGGTTGGGAAGGGCGTTGCGGTCTGTTGCACGAAGCGGTGTGCGAAGACATCGCCGACCTCAACCAGGTGCATGTCTATGCCAGCGGCTCGCCGAACATGGTCTATGCCACCCTCGATGCCCTGGTCGAGGCGGGTATGGATGCCCATCGCATGCGCGCCGACGTATTCGCTTACGCGCCGCGGGGTTGAAACAACTCGGCACGCCGCGAGGGGGTGCCGGGTTTAATAACCAAGCGTTTTCCGGTTGATTATATGGCGGGGATTGTTACCGGTGCGGGTAATAAGTTTCGCTATACTCGGACTATTAGTTTCCGTTCAGCGGATGCTTTAATGAAATCCTGTTTTCGGGGTTGAGTGCAAAGTACGTTCTGCCTTACGTTAGGCGCAACGCCCATCGCGGGGCAAGCCCGCTCCCCCGCGATAGCCGCCGAACAGACACGGCAATACCTGCACTTTGGTAGTTCACAGGAAATAATGGCGGCAGCTCATGTCGACACTTGAAAGTTCATCCTGGCAAGTCTCCTATCCGCCGTCGCTCGACTTCGGCCAACAACTCACCGCCGAACAACTGCAGCGCTCGATGCAGGACACCATGTCCCAGCATGAGGGCGGCCCAGTTTGGCTGTTCGCCTACGGTTCGTTGATCTGGCGCCCCGAATGCAACTCGATCGAGCGTCAGCGGGCACGGGTGCATGGCTACCACCGTGGCCTGTACCTATGGTCCCACGAGCACCGTGGCACCCCAGAGTGCCCGGGCCTGGTGTTCGGCCTGGACCGCGGTGGTTCCTGCAGCGGTTTCGCCTACCGCCTGGATGAAAGCAACCTCGACGACTCGCTCATGGCCCTGTGGCAGCGCGAAATGCCGTACCCGGCCTATCGTCCGCACTGGCTCAGCTGCCGCCTGGGCGATGGTAGCAAGGTGCAGGCGTTGGGCTTCGTGCTGGAGCGGCACCTGCCGTGCTACGCCGGCAATCTGCCGGATACCCTGTTCAGCCAGATTCTCGCCAGCGCCAAGGGGCGCTATGGCAGTACCCGGGATTATGTGGAGCAGACCCTCAGCGCCCTGCGCAGCCACCAGATGCCCGATCGCAACCTGGAAGCGCGCTTTCGCCGGTGCCACAACCTGCGCGAGGCCTGAGCCCCGCGCGGCTGCCGGTCAGTCCTGGGCGGCGGCGGTGCCGAGGAACTTGCGCAGGAACTGTCGCGTGCGTTCTTCCTGCGGGTTGGCGAACAACGCCTTGGCCTCGCCTTGCTCGACGATCACCCCCTTGTCGAAGAAGATCACCCGGTTGGCCACGTCGCGGGCGAAGCTCATCTCGTGGGTGACGATGATCATCGTGCGCTGCTCCTCGGCCAGGCCGCGGATGGTCGCCAGCACTTCACCCACCAGCTCGGGGTCGAGCGCCGAGGTGGGCTCGTCGAACAGGATCACCTCCGGCTCCATGGCCAGGGCGCGGGCGATGGCCACCCGCTGCTGCTGACCGCCGGACAGGCGCCGTGGATAGGCGTCTTCCTTGCCCGCCAGGCCGACTTTGGCCAGCAAGCGCTTGCCCAGCTCGATGGCTTTGTCCCGTGGGGTCTTCTTGACGATCACCGGCCCTTCGATGACGTTCTCCAGGGCGGTGCGGTGGGGGAACAGGTTGAAGTTCTGGAACACGAACCCGGCCTGCTGGCGCAGGCGCCGAATCGCCCCTTGCTGGCTTCCCAGCGGACGGTTGGCGTCGATGCTGATCTCGCCAATCTGGATCCGCCCGGCATCGGGTGTCTCCAGCAGGTTCAGGCAGCGCAGGAAGGTGGTCTTGCCCGAGCCGCTGGGGCCGATGATGGCCACCACCTCGCCGGGCTGCACGGTCAGGTCGATGCCCTTGAGCACGGTCTGGCCCTTGAACTGCTTGGTCAGGCCTTCTACTACGATCATCTTCAGTGCTCCTGGTCGTGCTGGTTGACCCGCGCTTCCATGCGGTTCTGCAAGTGCGCCAGGATGCTACAGAGAATCCAGTAGATCACGGCGACAGCCAGGTACATGGTGAAGACTTCGAAGGTCCGTGCGGTGATCAACTGCGCTTGGCGGAACAGCTCGGGCACCTGGATGGTCGCCGCCAGGGCGGTGTCCTTGACCAGCGAGATGAAGCTGTTGCCCAGCGGCGGCAAGGCGGTGCGCAGCGCCTGCGGCAGGATCGCCCGGCGCATGGCCTGGGTGCGAGTCATGCCGATGCTGGCGGCGGCTTCCCACTGGCCACGGTCGATCGAAGAAATCGCCGCGCGGAGGATTTCGCAGATGTACGCCGCCATGTTGAGCGACAGGCCGATCAGCGAGGCCGGGATCGGGTCGAGCTCGATGCCGATTTGTGGCAGGCCGAAGTAGATCACGAACAGCTGCACCAGCAGTGGCGTGCCGCGGAAGAACGACACGTAGATGCGCGCCAGCCAGTCCAGCGGCAGGATCTTTGACAGGCGCATCAGCGCCAGGGCAAAGCCCAGCACCAGGCCAAAGAACATGCCGCCGACGCTGAGCACCACGGTATAGCCCGCGCCCTTGAGCAGGAAGGGCGCGGAATCGACAACGAGTTGCAGGCTTTCAGCGATCATTTGGTGACATCGGCACCGAAGTATTTCTCGGACAGCTTGGCCAGCGAGCCGTCGGCCTTGAGCTTGTCGATGGCCTTGTTCAGCGCATCGAGCAGTTCAGGTTCGCCTTTGCGCAAGGCCACGCCCGATTCCAGCTTGGAGAATTTCTCGCCAGCGAGTGCGGTCGGTTTCTTGTCCTTGGCGGTTTTCTGGACGTACTCGAGTGCAGCCAGGCGATCGATCAGGATGGCGTCGATACGACCGTTGCGCAGGTCGGCGAACTTGGTCGGGTCATCTTCGTAGGTGCGCACATCGGCTGTCGGCACATCCTGTTTCACCCATTGCTCATAGTTGGTGCCCAGGCCGACACCGACCTTCTTGCCACCGAGATCGGCGGCAGTCTTGATGTTTTTCTCGTTGTCACTGCCCTTGAGTACCAGGGCCTGAATGCCGGAAACGGTGTAGGGCTCGGAGAAGTCGTACTTCTTCTTGCGTTCCTCGGAGATGGTCACCTGGTTGATCACCACGTCGAGACGCTTGGATTCCAATGCGGCGAGGATGCCGTCCCACTTGGTCGGCTGGACCTTGGCCTTGACCCCCAGCTCCTTGGCAAGCAACTCGGACAGCTCAACCTCGAAGCCGGTCAGCTTGCCGTTTTCGTCCTGGAAGCTGAACGGTGGATAGGTGCCTTCCAGGCCGACGTTGATCACGCCCTTTTCCTGGATGGTCTTCAGCTGCTCGCCGGCGAAGGCCTGGCCGAGCAGGCCGGTACCGAGCAGCAGCGCCAGGCTGGCGTTGAGAAGGGGTTTGGTGAATCTGGTCATTGGCTGGCCCCGCGCTTGTTGTGGAAGTGGTGGGTGGCGACTATAGAGGTGGGCTGCATAGGCTGGGAAATAATAAAAAAACTGTTTGTTATTCCTATTTTGCCTTTTAGCATGCATCGGCAGCATTGAGGGTAGCCAGGAATGGAGGGCCCGTCAGCACTGCTTATGCCCGACTTAGCGCAGGATGGAATAAAGCGTTGTTTTTTCCAAGAGGGGGATATGCCGTATCGTGTTCACACCCGCTCCTACAGGGGACGCATGCATATCGAGAAAGCCGCCGGGCAGGAGAACACCGTGAGCGAACAACCATCAATCGGGCATTGGCAATTGCAGGGCATCGTCAGTGGCCTGCGCGGCGCCCGTGAGCAATGGCGCAGCAGCAATGGCCGCAGCAGCGGCGAGCAGGGCGGGCGCGAGTTGCCGTCGCGCGAGGCGCTGCGGCAGATCCTCGAGCAGTTGTGCGGCGCGCTGTTCCCGATGCGCCTGGGCCCGGTGGACCTGCGCGAGGAAAGCGAGGACTTCTACGTCGGCCACACCCTCGATGCCGCGCTGACCGCGCTGTTGGCCCAGGCGCGCCTGGAACTGCGCTACGTCGCGCGCCATGGCAAGACCGATGTCACCGATGTCGACAGCCATGCCCTGCGCCTGATCCAGGACTTCGCCGCGGCCTTGCCGGCGCTGCGCGTGCTGCTCGACACCGATGTGCTGGCCGCCTATCACGGTGACCCGGCGGCGCGCAGCGTCGACGAGGTGCTGCTGTGCTACCCGGGCATCCTCGCCATCATCCACCATCGCCTGGCTCACCACCTGTATCGCGCCGGCCTGCCGCTGCTGGCGCGGATCAGCTCGGAGCTGGCGCATTCGGCCACCGGCATCGACATCCATCCCGGCGCGCAAATCGGCCCGAGCTTCTTCATCGATCACGGCACCGGCGTGGTCATCGGCGAGACCGCGATCATTGGCGAGCGGGTGCGCATCTACCAGGCCGTGACCCTTGGCGCCAAGCGCTTCCCCAGCGACGAGTCGGGCACCCTGCACAAGGGCTTGGCACGGCACCCGATCGTCGAGGACGACGTGGTGATCTATGCTGGCGCGACCATCCTGGGGCGCATCACCATCGGCAAGGGCTCGACCATCGGCGGCAACGTATGGCTGACCCGCAGCGTGCCGGCCGACAGCAATATCACCCAGGCCAACTTGCAGCTCGATTGCCAGGACAAGAACTGATCACGAATTGCTGTTGGCTTTTCTGATTTGTTCGCCGGCAAGCAGGCTCCTACTCTGTAGCGCAAACCGTCTAGAGCGTAGGATTCGGCTTGCCGGCGATGGGCTGCGACGCAGCTTCGATCGTGGCCCACCCAGCGGCATCGGGTCGCATTGAAAGCCGATCCATGGTTAACTTGAACGCTTGTTCAACGAAAAACGCTGGTCCATTGCCGGTGTTCATCAGGAGGGATTGCCTTTGCTGAACCCGTTCAATCCGAACCTCACGCTCCGTGACGAGGTGCCCGTTTCATGAGTGCACCGACCCCCGACCTTGCCAACGGCAAGATCCGCATGAACCCCCCCGTGTTCTACTTCGCGGCAAGTTTCATCCTCATCTTCGGCCTGGTGGTCATCGCCTACCCGCAAGCGGCGGGCGAGTGGTTGCTGGCGGCGCAGAACTGGGCGGCCAACACGGTCGGCTGGTACTACATGCTGGCCATGACCCTGTACCTGGTCTTCGTGGTGGTCACCGCGCTGTCCGGCTACGGCAAGATCAAGCTCGGTGCCGACCACGACGAACCCGAGTTCAGCTACCTGTCCTGGGCCGGCATGCTGTTCGCCGCCGGCATCAGTATCACGCTGTTCTTCTTCTGCGTCTCCGAGCCCCTGACGCACATGCTGCAGCCGCCCCAGGGCGAGGCGGGCACGGCCGAGGCCGGGCGCCAGGCGATGCAGATCCTGTTCCTGCACTGGGGCCTGCATGGCTGGGGCGTGTTCGCCTTCGTCGGCATGGCGCTGGCCTACTTCGCTTACCGCCACAACCTGCCGTTGGCTCTGCGCTCGGCGCTGTACCCGCTGATCGGCAAGCGCATCAACGGCCCGATCGGCTACGCGGTGGACGGCTTCGGCATCATCGCCACGGTGTTCGGCCTGGGCGCCGACATGGGCTTCGGTGTGCTGCACCTGAACGCCGGTCTCGACTACCTGTTCGGCATCAGCCACAGCCAGTGGATCCAGGTGATCCTCATCACCCTGATGATGGGCGCGGCGGTGGCCGTGGCGGTCGCCGGGGTGGAGAAGGGCGTGCGGGTGATGAGCGACATCAACCTGTTCCTGGCCTGCGCCTTGCTGCTGTTCGTGCTGTTCGCCGGGCCCACCCAACACCTGTTCAACACGCTCATCCAGAACCTTGGCGACTACCTCGGCGCCTTGCCGCGCAAGAGCTTCGACGTCTACGCCTACGGCGAGCAGCGTGACTGGCTGGGCGGCTGGACGGTGTTCTACTGGGCCTGGTGGATTGCCTGGGCGCCCTTCGTGGGGCTGTTCATCGCGCGCATCTCGCGCGGGCGCACCATCCGCGAGTTCGTCTTCGGCGTGCTGCTGATCCCGCTGGGCTTCACCCTGGCGTGGATGTCGATCTTCGGCAACAGCGCCTTGGACCAGGTGATCAACCACGGCATGACCGCCCTAGGCCAGTCGGCCCTCGACAACCCGTCGATGAGCCTGTACCTGCTGCTGGAGACCTATCCGTGGAGCAAGACGGTGATCGCCGTGACGGTGTTCATCAGCTTCGTGTTCTTCGTCACCTCGGCCGACTCCGGCACCGTGGTGCTGTCGACCTTGTCGGCCAAGGGCGGTGGTGCGGATGAAGACGGGCCGAACTGGCTGCGGATCTTCTGGGGTGCGATGACCGCGCTGGTCACCAGCGGGCTGTTGTTCGCCGGCAGCATCGATTCGCTGAAGTCGGCGGTGGTGCTCACTTCGCTGCCGTTCTCGTTGATCCTGCTGTGCATGATGTGGGGGCTGCACAAGGCCTTCTACCTCGAGTCGCAGCGGCAGATCGCGCAGATGCACTCGCTGGCGCCGTTCGCCCAGTCCCGGCGTGGTCGTGGCGGCTGGCGCCAGCGCCTGAGCCAGGCGGTGCACTTCCCGTCACGCGATGAGGTGTATCGCTTCATGGACGACGTGGTGCGCCCGGCCATTGCCGACGTGCGTGAGGTGTTCGAGCAGAAGGGCCTGGTGCTGATCACCCAGGACGACCCGAGCCACGACAACGTCAGCCTGAAGATCGGCCATGGCGAGGAGCAGCCGTTCATCTACCAGGTGCAGATGCGCGGGTATTTCACCCCATCGTTCGCCTTGGGTGGCCTGGGTACGCAGGAGTTGAAGAACCGCCGCTATTACCGGGCGGAGGTGCATTTGTCCGAGGGTAGCCAGAACTACGACCTGGTCGGCTACAGCAAGGAGCAGATCATCAACGACATCCTCGACCAGTACGAACGGCACATGCAGTTCCTGCATCTGGTCAGATAGACCGCTGTGGGCCGCTTCGCGGCCCTTTCGCGACACAAGGCCGCTCCTACATGAAAATGCTGTCCCCTGTAGGAGCGGCCTTGTGGCGCGAAAGGAGGCCAAAGGCCTCCCTGCTGCCTGTCAGAACGGCGCATCCCCGAGGATGGTCGCCCGATGCATCACCCGCCGGTTGGGCCGGTAATCATCCACCGCGAAATGCTGGGTCACGCGGTTGTCCCAGAACGCCACGTCGTTTTCCTGCCAGCGCCAGCGAATGCTGAACTCCGGCCGCGTCGCATGGGCGAACAGCAGCTTGAGCAGCGCCTCGCTTTCCAGATCGCTCAGTTCGTTGATGCGCGTGGTGAACCCTTCGTTGACGAACAGCGCCTTGCGTCCGCTCACTGGATGGGTGCGCACCACCGGATGCGACAGCGGCGGGTTGTTGCGTCGGGTCGCTTCCCAGCGCGCCAGGTCCTCGGCGGTGGTGCCGAAGCGCTCCAGCGGGAACGACTTGGTGAAGTCGTGGGTGGCGGTCAAACCGTCCAGCATCTCGCGCAGCGGTGCCGACAGCGCCTCGAACGCGGCGATGCCGCTGGCCCACAGGGTGTCGCCGCCATAGGCCGGCAACTGCTTGGCGCTGAGCACCGCGCCCAGTGCCGGGGTCGGCAGGAAGGTGACGTCGGTATGCCACACGGCGTTGTCGCGCACATCGGTTACGGCGGTGTCGAGCACCAGCACCTGGGGCGTTTCCGGCACGTTGGGGTAGATCGGGTGGATGTGCAGGTCGCCGAAGCGGGCGGCGAAGCGCGCTTGCTGCTCGGGGGTGATCGGTTGGTCGCGCAAGAACAGCACCTGGTGCTCGAGCAGCGCCTGCTCGATGGTGTCACGCTGTTCGGCAGTGATATCGCGGCTGATGTCCACGCCGCTGATCTGCGCGCCCAGGGCCGGGCTGATGGGGGTGATGGTCAGGCTCATGTCGGTCTCTTCAATCAGGCGCCGGGCTGCCGGCGTGGTCAGTCATCAGTGGCTCTGGCCGTGCCAGGGCACCAGCCTGCGCTGCAGGGCACGCAGGCCCATCTCCAGGGCGAAGGCGATCAGGGCGATCAGCAGGATCCCCAGCACCACGACATCGGTGACCAGGAACTGCGCCGCCGACTGCACCATGAAGCCCAGGCCGCTGGTGGCGGCGATCAGCTCGGCGGCCACCAGGGTCGACCAGCCCACGCCGAGGCCGATGCGGATGCCGGTGAGGATGTCGGGCAGGGCACTGGGCAGGATCACGTGGCGGATCAGTTGCGCCTTGCTCGCCCCCAGCGACTGCGCGGCGCGCAGCTTGGCCGGGTCGACGGTGCGCACGCCGGTGGCGGTGGCGATGGCGATCGGGGCGAAGATCGCCAGGTAGATCAACAGCACCTTGGACAGCTCGCCGATGCCGCACCAGATCACGATTAGCGGCAAGTAAGCCAAGGGCGGGATCGGCCGGTAGAACTCGATCAG
Organism: Pseudomonas sp. RIT623; assembly: GCF_004519305.1. Lineage (GTDB taxonomy): Bacteria > Pseudomonadota > Gammaproteobacteria > Pseudomonadales > Pseudomonadaceae > Aquipseudomonas. Next base: position 41,469 of record NZ_SOZA01000026.1, read on the forward strand.
CGGGTCGAGGATGCCCCGGGCCACGCGGTTGTAGCCGATGGCGATGCCCACCGGGATGGCAGTCAGGGTGGCGGCCAGCAGCGCCAGGCCGATGCGCCCCAGGCTCGCGCCCAGATGCTGCCACAGGCTGGCGTCCATGTAGCCCTGGGTCAGTAGGGTCCAGGCTTTGGCGAGGATATCGGCGGGGGCGGGCAGGAACAGCGGTTCGACCCAACCGGCCGCGGTCACCAGCCACCAGGCCAGCAGCAGGGTGACCAGGGTCAGGGTGCTGATCCAGCGCGTAGGCAAGGGACGGCGGGGCTTGGCCGTGGTGGGTTTGATCGGGCGCTTGGCGGCGACCGGCAGGTCCAGGCTGCTCATGCGGATGCCTCCTGTGGTGCCGTCTGGCGTTGCGAGAACACCCGCGCCAGCACGTGCTCGCGGGTCTCGATGAAGCGTGGATCGGACTTGATCGCCCGGGCCGACTCGCCGGCGGCATAGCGCTGGCCGAAGCCCAGTTGCAAGCGCTCGACCACCCGACCTGGGTTGGGCGCCAACAGCACCAGCTCGGTGGCGAGGAATACCGCTTCCTCGATGTCATGGGTGATCAGGAACACCGGTTTGGCGGTGCGCTGCCACACCTGTAGCAGCAGCTCTTGCATCTGTTCGCGGGTAAAGGCGTCGAGGGCGCCGAACGGTTCGTCCATCAACAGCACCCGAGGGTCGGCGGCCAGTGCCCGGGCCAGGCCCACGCGTTGCTTCTGCCCGCCGGACAGTTGCCAGATGCGCCGCTCGCCGAAGCCGGCCAGGTCGACCAGGGCCAGCATCTCGCGGGCCTTGGCTTCACGCTGTGGGCGCGGCACGCCGGCCAGGGCCAGGCCAAAGGCGACATTGCCCAGCACATCCTGCCAGGGCAGCAGGGCATCGTCCTGGAACACCACGCCGCGTTCGGCGCCCGGGCCTTGCACCGGCACGCCGTCGAGGCTGATGCGCCCGCCGCTGGGGGCGACGAAGCCGGCGATCAGGTTGAGCAGCGAGGTCTTGCCGCTGCCGGAAGGGCCGAGGGCCACCAGCAACTGGCGCGGCCCCAGGCTCAGGTTGATGTCGGCCAGCACCGGGGTGCTGGCGCCGGGGTACTGTGCGCTGATGCGCTCCAGTTCGAGCAAGGCCATGACGGGCTCCGTGCGGTATCAGTTGGGGAGGTACTGGGCGCTGACGTAGGGCGCGTAGTCCGGCAGTACCGCGTCGACCTTGCCTTGCTGCTTGAGGAAGGTCGCGGTGTCGCGCAGCGCCTGGGTGGTCGGCGCGCCGAGGGCGCTGGCCTGGTCGGCGGCCAGCGGGTAGACGTTGCCCTGCAGCAGCACCGGGATGTCAGCGGGCTTGGCCCCGGACAGCTTGGCCAGCTTGGCGACGTTGTCCTGGTCGGCCAGCCAGGCTTGCGGGTCGTTGCGGTAGTTGGCGTAGGCGTCGAGGGTGACCTTGGCGAAGGCCTTGACGATCTCCGGGTGCTTGCTGGCGAAGTCCTTGCGCACGATCCAGGCATCGAAGGTAGGCGCGCCCTTGGTGGCTAGTTCGCCCGAGGTGATCAGCACCTTGCCGTTTTCCTTGGCCACGCCCAGGGCCGGGTCCCAGACGTAGGTGGCGTCGATGTCGCCGCGCTTCCAGGCGGCGATGATCGCCGGTGGCGCCAGGTTGAGGATCTGCACCTTGGCCGGGTCGATGTTCCAGTTCTTCAGTGCGGCCAGCAGGCTGTAGTGGCCGGTGGATACGAACGGCACGGCGATCTTCTTGCCGACCAGGTCCTGCGGGGTCTTGATGCTGTCGCGGGCTACCAGCGCCTCGCCGGCGCCGATCTGGGTGGCGATCAGGAAGGTTTCCACCGGCAGCTTGCGGGTGGCGGCGGCGGCCAGCGGGCTGGAGCCGAGGTAACCGATCTGCACGTCGCCGCTGGCCACGGCGGTGATCACATCGGCGCCGTTGTCGAATTTGCGCCAGTCGATGCTGGCCTGGCTGGCTTTTTCATAGGCGCCGTCGACCTGGGCGACCTTGGCCGGGTCGACGGTGGTCTGGTAGGCCACGGTCAGGTCGGCGGCCTGGGCCAGCCAACTGGCACTGGCGAGGGTCAGGGCGGCGAACAGGCGCAGCGGAGCGTGCGGGATCATGGTGAACCTCTCGTCAGGCATTCGGGGGAATGGATGGCGAGAAGCCTAAGTGATCTAAGAAAATGAAAATAAATAACTTTTTTGCATTAGCTTAGTCGGTGTCGGACTTGCCGGCGAACAGCGCCAGCGCTGGTTTTGCGGCGAACATCGCGGTGCCTGCTTCGCCAGCAAGGCTGGCTCCTACAGGGCAGGACCACCCGGCTGGCGTAATCGCAGGGGGCTGCTAGCCTTTTTCGGTTCCGCTTGCGGGCCGTCGGTCTGTCCACCGGCAAACGTTTGCAAATAACCTAAAGGTATGATTGACGTCGTCGATACAACTTTTGGCAGTAAAGGTTCCAAAGTTATTCCGTAAAAATCTTACAGATTCATAAAACGGTCATTTTGGATTTATAGGATTGTCATTATCCTGTAGCGCAGGAGGCGGCCTTAGACGAAAGTCGCGAATCGACCTGTTGTGGTTGACTTGGCGGTCACGCTTTGGTGCTAAATCGCCGATCCGGGTGAGTGGGGCAGCAGATCCCACCACTTGAGACGCACAAAAATTAGAACGTAGAGGAGCAAAACATGTACAAGTCCAGCCTGGCCCTGGCCGTGGCACTGGGGGTTATCGCCCAACAAGCAGGCGCTGCAGGGTTCATCGAGGACAGCAAGCTGTCCGTGAGCTCGCGCACCATGTACTTCAACAACGACAACCGTGCCAAAGGTGCCGACAACCGCGAGTCGGGTCAGGGCTTCAAGCTCGACTATATCTCCGGTTTCACCGAAGGCACCGTAGGTTTCGGCGTTGACGCTCAGGCCCTGTGGGGTATCCACCTGGATGGTGGTCGTGGCAAACACCCGAACAGCAGCTCGTTCTTCCCTAGCGAGACCAACGGCTCGGCGGTGGACCAATGGACCCGTTTCGGTGCCAATGCCAAGGCGCGCTTCTCCAAGACCGAAGCTCACTTCGGTAGTGCCCTCGCACCGATGCTTCCGATCCTGGTCTCCAATGATGGCCGTCTGCTGCCGCAAACCTTTGAAGGTGCTACCGTCACCTCGAAGGAAATCGACAATCTGACCATCAACGCTGGTCAGCTGACGCACGCCATGGGCCGCGCTTCGAGCAACCGCACAGGCTTGTCGGTTTCCGGTGCGCCTGCTGACAGCAACAAGTTCCGCTACGGCGGTCTGGACTACAAGCTCACTCCAGACCTGACGCTGCAGTACTACTACTCGAACCTGGAAGACTTCTACAAGCAGCATTTCCTCGGCGCCACTCATGTCTTCAAGATCGCCGACGATCAGTCCTTCAAGACTGACCTGCGCTACTTTGACAGCAGCAGCGATGGCAAGAACGGTCACGATGCCAACTATGCCTTCGACAACAACAAGGGCTACGCCAAGAACAAAGGCGAGGTCGACAACAAGACTTGGTCGGCCATGTTCACTTACACCCTGGGCGGCCACGCGTTCCTGCTCGGCCATCAGCGTGTGAGCGATGACGGCGCGTTCGTCTGGCTGAACCAGGGTGGCGTCGTTGACGGTAATGGTCGTTCGGAAGGTGCGGCAGGGTCCAGCTTCTACCTGTTCACCGACAGCATGATCAACCAGTTCGCGCGTGCGGGCGAGAACACCACCTTCGGCCAGTACTCCTATGATTTCGCACGCCTCGGGGTACCGGGCTTGAAGGCGTCTGTTTCGTACCTGCGCGGTACCGATGTGCGTTACGCATCCGGCCATGGCACCTACAGCGAGTGGGAACGAGACGCGCGTATCGACTACGTGATCCAGGAAGGCACGCTCAAGGGGCTGGGCTTCAGCCTGCGTCAAGGTGTCTACCGTGGTACCAACGGCAACACCAACGAGTTCACCAAGGACACGGATCAGACCCGCTTCATCGTGAACTACACTTACAACTTCCTGTAAGTCGTAGCGCTACGCAAGAAAGCCTCGCCTGATGCGAGGCTTTTTTGTGCCTGCGCATTCGTATTCGTTCTGGTTATAAATAAATCGATATTTATTCTTTTTGTTTTTATCTGGAAGCAGGCACATTGAACCCACAAGGCCAGACACAGCACAGGAGCCGCTTCCATGAGCCTCAAACTCGGCGACATCGCCCCCGATTTCGAACAGGATTCCAGCGCCGGCAAGATCCGCTTCCACGAATGGCTGGGCAACAGCTGGGGCGTGCTGTTCTCTCATCCGGCCGACTTCACCCCGGTGTGCACCACCGAGCTGGGCCTGACCGCCAAGCTCAAGGACGAATTCGCCAAGCGCGGGGTCAAGGCCATCGCCCTGTCGGTGGACCCGGTGGACTCGCACCACAAGTGGATCGATGACATCAACGAGACCCAGAACACCGTGGTCAACTTCCCGATCATCGCCGATGCCGACCGCAAGGTCTCTGACCTGTACGACCTGATCCACCCGAATGTCAGCGATACCCTCACGGTGCGCTCGCTGTTCGTCATCGACCCGAACAAGAAGGTGCGCCTGACCATCACCTATCCGGCCAGTACCGGGCGCAACTTCAACGAGATCCTGCGGGTGATCGACTCGCTGCAACTGACCGACAACCACAAGGTCGCCACCCCCGCCAACTGGCAGGACGGCGACGAGGTGGTGATCGTGCCGTCGCTCAAGGACGAGGACGAGATCCGGCAGCGCTTCCCCAAAGGTTACCGCGCGGTCAAACCCTACCTGCGCCTGACCCCGCAGCCAAACCGCTGATGAATTCCTCGTTGCATTGCTCTTAGCCATAGCAGGGATCTTCGGGCCGTTTCGACGGCCCTTTTTTATGCCTCCGTGTTCCCTGTAGGAGCGGCCTTGTGTCGCGAAAGGGCCGCAAGGCGGCCCCGGCATTCTCTGTATCACTGGGCAAATCCGGGGGCTGCTGCGCAGCCCTTTCGCGACACAAGGCCGCTCCTACAGAGAAGAGCATCCAATAGTAATTTATGGAATAAACAAATGAAAAAATATGATTTATGGATATATGTGACGAGCTGTTAATGTCATTTCCATCCAGCGGGGCCAACCCCTCGCGGCCCTGAATTGATTCGAAGGAAGCGCTTTCAATGCTGGTTGTATCTGTCGGTGGTAGCCCCAGTCTTCGTTCACGCTCCGGCGTGCTGCTCGAACGCTCGCGCGATTGGTTGCAACAGCGCGGTGTCGAGGTCGTCACCTTCCAGGTGCGGGAGTTCCCCGCCGAGGACCTGCTGCACGCCCGCTTCGACAGCCCCCAGGTGCGCCACTTCAACGAGCTGGTGGCCCAGGCCGACGGCCTGCTGGTCGCCACCCCGGTGTACAAGGCATCGTTCGCCGGCGCGCTGAAGACCTTGCTCGACCTGCTGCCCGAGCGTGCCCTGGAACACAAGGTGGTATTGCCGATCGCCAGCGGCGGCAGCATCGCCCACATGCTGGCGGTGGACTATGCCCTCAAGCCAGTGCTTTCGGCGCTCAAGGCGCAGGAGACACTGCAAGGGATCTTCGCCGACGACAGCCAGATCAGCTATGCCGACGGCGATCGGCCTGCACGCCTGGACGAGGCACTGGAGCAGCGCCTGCTGGGCGCACTGGAGACCTTCCACGGCGCCATGGCGCGCCGGCCCCAACCTGTCGCCCCCGGCCTGCTCAACGAACGCCTGCTCAGTGCCCGCTGGAGTATCTGAGCAACCCTGACGTTTCATCGCTGTTCCCACCTTACTCGCCCGCCAACGAGGCAAGCAGGTGCTACCCGAACCCACTCGCACAGGAGAGCGCCATGCGCACAGTCTTCTTGCGTCGCGGTCTGGTCGCCCTGTTCGCGGCGGCTGTATCGTTCGGCGCCATCACCCAGGCCCAGGCCCAGAGCCTGCGCATCGGTTACCAGAAATACGGCACCCTGGTGCTGCTCAAGGCCAAGGGCTCGCTGGAGAAGCGCCTGGCCGAACAGGGCATCCAGGTGCAATGGACCGAGTTTCCCGGTGGCCCGCAACTGCTCGAAGGGTTGAACGTCGGCTCGATCGACTTCGGCGTCACCGGCGAGACCCCGCCGGTGTTCGCCCAGGCCGCTGGCGCCGACCTGCTCTATGTCGCCTATGAGCCGCCCGCCCCGCACAGCGAGGCGATCCTGGTGCCCAAGGGCTCGCCGATCCAGTCGGTCAAGGCGCTCAAGGGCAAGAAGGTCGCCCTCAACAAAGGCTCCAACGTGCATTACCTGCTGGTCCGCGCCCTGGAAGACGCCGGCCTCAAGTACAGCGATATCCAGCCGGTGTACCTGCCGCCGGCCGACGCCCGCGCCGCTTTCGAGCGCGGCAGCGTGGATGCCTGGGTGATCTGGGATCCCTACCAGGCCGCGGCCGAGCAACAGCTGCAGGCCCGCACCCTGCGCGACGGCAAGGACCTGGTCGACAACCACCAGTTCTACCTGGCCACCCGTAGCTACGCGACCCAGCACCCGGCGGTGATCAACACCCTGGTCGAGGAAGTGCGCGCCGTCGGCCAATGGTCGCAGGCCAACCCGCAGCAGGTCACCGACCAGGTCGCGCCGCTGCTTGGCCTGCCGGCCGACATCACCCTCACCTCGGTCAAGCGCCAGGGCTACGGCGCCGCGCCGCTGACCCCGGAGGTGGTCGCCGCGCAGCAGAAGATCGCCGACACCTTCCAGGCTCTGAAGCTGATACCCAAGCCCTTGAGCATCAAGGACGTGATCTGGACACCCCCGGCCAAGGTCGCCAGCGCGCCTTGAACGCATCGCCCGTGCCGGGGCCTCGCTCCGGCCCTGCCACCCTTGAGGAGACAACTCCAATGAGCCTGAACATCTTCTGGTTCCTTCCCACCCACGGTGACGGCAAGTACCTGGGCACCACCGAAGGCGCTCGCGCCGTCGACCACGGCTACCTGGCGCAGATCGCCCAGGCCGCCGACCGCTTGGGCTTTGGCGGCGTATTGATCCCCACCGGGCGCTCCTGCGAGGACTCCTGGCTGGTCGCCGCCTCGCTGATCCCCGTGACTGAACGCCTGAAGTTCCTGGTGGCGCTGCGCCCAGGGATCATCTCGCCGACCGTCGCCGCGCGCCAGGCGGCCACCCTGGACCGCCTGTCCAATGGCCGTGCGCTGTTCAACCTGGTCACCGGTGGCGATCCGGACGAACTGGCCGGTGATGGCCTGCACCTGAACCACCAGGAGCGCTACGAAGCCTCGGTGGAGTTCACCCGCATCTGGCGCAAGGTGCTCGAAGGCGAAGTGGTCGACTACGACGGCAAGCACATCCAGGTGAAGGGCGCCAAGTTGCTCTACCCGCCGATCCAGCAGCCGCGTCCGCCGCTGTACTTCGGCGGTTCGTCCGACGCCGCCCAGGACCTCGCCGCCGAGCAGGTCGAGCTGTACCTGACCTGGGGCGAGCCACCGGCCGCCGTGGCCGAGAAAATCGCCCAGGTGCGCGAGAAGGCCGCTGCCCAGGGCCGTGAAGTGCGCTTCGGCATTCGCCTGCATGTGATCGTGCGGGAAACCAACGAACAAGCCTGGGCCGCGGCCGACAAACTGATTTCGCACCTGGACGACGACACCATCGCCCGGGCCCAGGCCTCGCTGGCGCGCTTCGACTCGGTCGGCCAGCAGCGCATGGCCGCGCTGCATGGCGGCAAGCGCGACAAGCTGGAGGTCGCGCCGAACCTGTGGGCTGGGGTTGGCCTGGTGCGTGGCGGGGCCGGCACAGCGCTGGTCGGCGATGGCCCGACCGTCGCCGAGCGGGTCAAGGAGTACGCGGCGCTGGGCATCGACACCTTCATTTTCTCCGGCTACCCGCATCTCGAAGAGTCCTACCGCGTCGCCGAGCTGTTGTTCCCGCACCTGGACGTGCAGCGCCCGGAACCGGTGCACAGCGGCGGCTATGTGAGCCCATTCGGGGAAATGGTGGCCAACGACATCCTGCCCAAGTCCGTGGCGCAGAGCTGAGGGCCCGGCCATGAGTCATGCACCCTCAAGCACCTGGCGCCAGCGCCTGGCCCCCTGGGCCCTGCCGGTGCTGCTGCTGGCCGTATGGCAGCTGGCGGTCAGCGCCGGTTGGCTGTCGACGCGCATTCTGCCGGCGCCGAGCGCGGTGGTCGCGGCCGGCGTCGAGCTGGTGCGCAGCGGCGAAATCTGGACCCACCTGGCCATCAGTGGCTGGCGCGCCGGCCTGGGCTTTGTCATCGGCGGCGCCATCGGCCTGGTGCTGGGCTTCATCACCGGGTTGTCGAACTGGGGCGAGCGCCTGCTCGACAGCTCGGTGCAGATGATCCGCAACGTGCCGCACCTGGCGCTGATCCCGCTGGTGATCCTGTGGTTCGGTATCGACGAGTCGGCGAAGATCTTCCTGGTGGCGCTGGGCACGCTGTTCCCCATCTACCTCAACACCTACCACGGTATTCGCAATGTCGATCCGGCCCTGGTGGAGATGGCGCGCAGCTATGGGCTGTCGGGCTTCGCGCTGTTCCGCCAGGTGATCCTGCCTGGTGCGTTGCCGTCGATCCTGGTAGGTGTGCGTTTCGCCCTGGGCTTCATGTGGCTGACTTTGATCGTCGCCGAGACCATTTCGGCCAACGCCGGCATCGGCTACCTGGCGATGAACGCCCGGGAGTTCCTGCAGACCGACGTGGTGGTGCTGGCGATCGTGCTGTACGCGCTGCTCGGCAAGCTCGCCGACCTTGCGGCCCGTGGCCTGGAGCGTGTGTGGTTGCGTTGGCACCCGGCGTATCAGGTCGCCAGGAAGGAGGGTGCATGATGAGTGTGCTCACGCAACGCCCGCCGCGCCTGCTGCCCGGCATCCCGCTCGCCGCCAACGGCCTGCGCCGCACCTTCGGCCAGCGCGAAGTGCTGCGCGGTATCGACCTGCACATACCGGCTGGCCAATTCGTCGCCATCGTCGGTCGCAGCGGGTGCGGCAAGAGCACCTTGCTGCGCCTGCTGGCCGGCCTCGACCAGCCCAGTGCCGGCGAGTTGCTGGCGGGGGCCGCGCCGTTGGCTGAGGCCCGCGACGATACCCGACTGATGTTCCAGGACGCGCGCCTGCTGCCGTGGAAGAAAGTCATCGACAACGTTGGCTTGGGCCTGGCTGGCAACTGGCGCCGTCGCGCCCTCGAAGCCCTGGAGGCGGTCGGCCTGGCCGAGCGTGCCGACGAGTGGCCGGCGGCGCTGTCCGGCGGCCAGAAGCAGCGCGTGGCGCTGGCCCGCGCACTGATCCATCAGCCGCGCTTGCTGCTGCTGGACGAGCCGCTGGGCGCGCTGGATGCGCTGACCCGCATCGAGATGCAGCAACTGATCGAGCGCCTGTGGCGCCAGCACGGCTTCACCGTGCTGCTGGTCACCCACGACGTCAGTGAGGCTGTCGCCGTGGCCGACCGGGTGATCCTGATCGAGGACGGCGCTGTCGGCCTGGACTTGACCATCGACCTGCCACGCCCGCGCGCGCGGGGTTCGCAGCGCCTGGCGGCGCTGGAAAGCGAAGTGCTCAACCGTGTTCTGTCCGTGCCGGGCACCCCGCCCGAGCCGGAACCTGTAGCCCCTTTGCCCACGCAGTTGCGTTGGGCCCACTGAACCTACGAAGACCGCAAAAGGAATGACGCCATGACTATCAAAGCCATCAACGTTCGCAACCAGTTCAAAGGCACCGTGAAGGAGATTCTTGAAGGCCCGGTACTGTCGGAAATCGACGTGCAGACCGCCTCCGGTATCGTCACTTCGGTCATCACCACCCGTTCCGTGAAGGAGCTGGAGCTGCAGGTGGGGAGTGAAGTGATCGCCTTCGTGAAATCGACCGAGGTGTCCATCGCCAAGTTGTGATGGCCTGGAGAGGGGGCGCTGCGCGCCCCAGCCGCGACACAAGGCCGCTCCTACAGGGGTTATGCGATCTCCTGTAGGAACGGCCTTGTGTCGCGATTGGGCCGCAAAGCGGCCCCAAGGATCTCACGCCAAACGCTTGGCCAGATAAGGCGGCAGGTACAACCCCAGATACGCCTCGAACACCCGCATTCCTTCTTCCGCCATGCGCGGCGTGATCGCTTCATGCAACTGCATCGAGCGGGCGTACACCCGGTCGCTCAACTCCATGGCCAAGGCGAACACATCGACATCTCGCGGCATTGCCGGCAGCTGGAAATGCTGGTCGAACAGCTTGTGCATCAGCTCACCCAGCTCCAGGTCATGCTGACGGTCAGCCTGGACCACTTCGCTCAGCCCATGCTGGGCGAGGATCAGCTGGCGCGCCGCGGCATCCTCGTTGTAGATGTCGAGCATGCGCCGCTCCACCAGCCGCGACAGGCCGTGCCAGGTATTGAAGGCGGTGCTGTCGATCGGCGCGCTCAGCGCTTCGCGAAAGGCCCGGTGCACATCGGCGGTCAGCGCCTCGAGCAAGGCTGGCACACTGGCGAAAAAGTGATACACCGACGACGGTGGAATCTGCGCCCGTTCGGCCACGCTGTAGATCGACAACCCCGCCACCCCTTGCCCAGCCAGCAGTTCGCGGGCCGCGGCGAGGATTGCCTCGATGCGGGCCTGGCTGCTGGCGCGGGGCTTGCGCGGGGCGACGACGCGGTTCATCAGTTGCTGATCGCCAGGATGCTGGCCTGGTAGGCGCCGACGAACAGGTCGAAGTCGCCGACTTCTTCTTGTTCCAGCTCGGACTGCTTGGCGATCGATTCGCGCGCAAGGGTTTCGAAGGCCTGTTGCTGTGCGCTGCTCAATGGCTGCTCGCGGAAGCTCTCGGCGTGCAGACGGCTCTGGCGCAGGGAGAACTGGACGAAAGTCTCGTCATGTTCGGTCATGCGCGCCAGCACCTGGGCCGATGGCGTCAGCTCGGGATCGTCGACCTTGGCCTGCTGTGCTTCCAGGGCCTTGGCGTGGTCATTGCCACCCTGGGCACGGTCGAGCAGCCCGGCCAGCTGGCCGATCCGCTCGATCAGTTCGCTTGCCCACTCCTTCAATGCGACCGGTTGGCCGTCACGGCGCAGCTCCAGGCCCGGGCGCCGACCTTCCTTGACCACGGTGAGGAAGTTGTCGGTGCATTGGCCGCACTCGCCGTTGTCCAGTTGCGGGCTTTCTTCGAGGGCGCAGAACAGCAGGAAGGCGTCGAGGAAACGGGCTTCGGTCAGGTCGATGCCCACTGGCAGGAACGGGTTGATGTCCAGGCAGCGCACTTCCACGTACTGCACGCCCCGCGAGGTCAGGGCCTGGATCGGCCGCTCGCCGGTGTAGGTGACGCGTTTGGGGCGGATGTTCGAGTAGTACTCGTTCTCGATCTGCAGGATGTTGGTGTTCAACTGCACCCACTCGCCATCGACGTGCGTGCCAACCTCGACATAGGGCGGGTAGGGCGTGCCCACGGCCTTGCGCAGGCTATCGGTGTAGCTGGCCAGGTTGTTGTAGCAGGGCGTCAGGCCCGCCTGGGCGTTGCTCTGGTAGCCCAGGTCGCTCATGCGCAGGCTGGTGGCGTAGGGCAGGTACAGCGTTTCGCCGTCGAGTTCTTCGAGCTGGTGCGGGCGGCCGCGCAGGAAGCCCTTGTCCAGGGCCGGGGACGCGCCGAACAGGTACATCAGCAGCCAGCTGTAGCGGCGGAAGTTGCGGATCAGCGCAATATAGGCCGAGGACTGGTAGTCGCGGTCGTCCTGCTCGCCGCCTTCGGCATCGCGCAGCAGCGGCCACAGCGCCTCGGGCAGCGAGAAGTTGTAATGGATGCCGGCGATGCACTGCATGGTGCGGCCGTAACGCAGGGCCAGGCCCTTGCGGTACACGTGCTTGAGCTTGCCGATGTTCGAGTTGCCGTACTCGGCGATCGGGATGTCTTCTTCGGCCGGCAGTGCGCAGGGCATCGACGGGCTCCACAGCAGTTCGTCGCCCAGTTTGCTGTAGACGAAGCGGTGGGTCTGTTCGAGGCTTTCGAGCACCTTGGCAGGGTCCGCCAGGGCTGGGGTGATGAACTCCAGCAGCGACTCGGAATAGTCGGTGGTGATCTGCTCGTTGGTCAGCGCCGAACCCAGGGCCTCGGGGTGCGGGGTCTGGGCCAGGCGACCTTCTTTGGTCACGCGCAGGCATTCGCGCTCAATGCCGTGCAGGCACTGCTTGAGCAGGTCGATATTGTCGCCGAGCAGGCTCAGGCGGCGGTTGAGGAGGTCGCTCAAGATGGATTCCTTCACGCGTCAGTCGGCCCAATATGGGGGTAGAGATGACGGTCTACAAGGGTAGTTGGGAAAGGAACTGGCGTTGTCGCCTGGTTTACGCGGTTCCGACGCTGGCCTGTAGGCGTCTGATCGCGGGGCGGGCTCGCCCCGCGATCAGGTGTACAGCAATACGTCGAAAATACCGCAGATGGAGGCCTGTCAGCTAGATAACCGCGAAGGTTCCCTGGGCCTTGGCCACCAGCTTGTCGTCCTGAAGCACGTCGGCGTCGAGCACCAGCGTGCGCCGGCCGGCATGCAGCACCCGCGCAGTGCAGCGCACCTCGCCCTCGCCGACCGCGCGCAGGTAGTTGATCTTGCACTCGATGGTCACGCTCTGCTGGTCGAAGCCATGGCTGGCCGAGCAGGCCAGGCCCATGGTGATGTCGACCAGGCTGAAGATCGCCCCGCCGTGCAGCTTCTGGCCACGGTTGCGCAGGTGCGGCGCCAGCGCCAGGGCGACCTCGGCAACGCCGCTGTCCAGGCGTTGCAGGCGGCAACCGAGCAGTTGGCTGAAGGCGCTTTCGACGTACTCCTCGGGAACGTCCATCACTTCTTCTTCAACTGCTTGGCGTTGGCGAACAGCGCCGCCATGGCGTTGTTCGCCGGCGCGGCGGCGGTGGCCTCGCGCTGGCGCGGGGCCTGCTGCTGGCGGTTGCCGCCATTGCCACGGTTGCCGCCGCGGTTGCCCTCGACCTTTTCGCCCGGGGTGTCGCTCATGCGCATGGACAGGCCGACGCGCTTGCGCGGGATGTCCACTTCCATGACCTTGACCTTGACCACGTCGCCGGCCTTGACCGCTTCGCGCGGGTCCTTGACGAACTTCTCCGACAGCGCCGAGATGTGCACCAGGCCGTCCTGGTGCACGCCGATGTCGACGAAGGCACCGAAGTTGGTGACGTTGGTCACCACGCCTTCGAGGATCATGCCCGGCTCCAGGTCCTTGAGGTCCTCGACGCCGTCCTGGAAGGTGGCGGTCTTGAACTCGGGGCGTGGGTCGCGGCCGGGCTTGTCCAGCTCTTGCAGGATGTCAGTGACGGTCGGCAGGCCGAAGGACTCGTCGGTGAATTTCTTCGGGTCCAGGCGCTTGAGGAAGCCGCTGTCGCCGATCAGCGAGCGGATGTCACGGTCGGTGTCGGCGGCGATGCGCTGCACCAGTGGGTAGGCTTCCGGGTGCACTGCCGAGGCGTCCAGCGGGTTGTCGCCGTTCATCACACGCAGGAAGCCGGCGGCCTGCTCGAAGGTTTTCTCGCCCAGGCGGCTGACTTTTTTCAGCGCGGCGCGGGTGGCGAACGGGCCGTTGGCGTCGCGGTGGGCGACGATGTTCTGCGCCAGGGTCGCGTTGAGACCCGAGATGCGGGTCAGCAGCGCCACCGAGGCGGTGTTGACGTCCACGCCCACGGCGTTCACGCAGTCCTCGACCACGGCGTCCAGGCCCCGGGCCAGCTTCACTTGCGACACATCGTGCTGGTACTGGCCGACGCCGATGGATTTCGGGTCGATCTTCACCAGCTCGGCCAGCGGGTCTTGCAGGCGACGGGCGATCGACACCGCACCACGGATCGACACGTCCAGGTCGGGGAACTCGCGAGCGGCCAGCTCCGAGGCCGAATACACCGAGGCGCCAGCCTCGGAGACCATGATCTTGGTGATCTTCAACGCTGGATACTTCTTGACCAGCTCGGCCACCAGCTTGTCGCTCTCGCGGCTGGCGGTGCCGTTGCCGATGGCGATCAGCTCCACCGAGTGCTTGGCGCACAGCGCGGCCATGATGGCAATGGTGCGGTCCCAGTCGTTCTTCGGCGCGTGCGGGTAGACCGTGGTGTGGTCGAGCAGCTTGCCGGTGGCATCGACCACGGCGATCTTGCAGCCGGTGCGCAGGCCCGGGTCGAAGCCCAGGGTGGCGCGTGGGCCGGCCGGGGCGGCCAGCAGCAGGTCGTGCAGGTTGTGGGCGAAGACGTTGATCGCCTCGCCTTCGGCGTTGTCGCGCAGCTCACCGAACAGGTCGGTTTCCAGGTGAGTGTAGAGCTTGACCTTCCAGGTCCAGCGCACCACTTCGCCCAGCCACTTGTCAGCGGGGCGGCTGCGGTTCTCGATGCCGACATGGTTGCCGATCATCACCTCGCACGGGTGCAGGGTGCCCGGCAGCTCTTCGCCGACCTTCAAGGATGCGCTCAGTACGCCTTCGTTGCGCCCACGGAAGATCGCCAGGGCACGGTGCGAGGGCGCGCTGCGCAGCAGTTCGTCGTGGGCGAAGTAATCGCGGAACTTGGCGCCTTCGTCTTCCTTGCCGGCGACTACGCGGGCAGTGAGTACCGCTTCCTGCTTGAGGAAGTTGCGCAGCTTGTCCAGCAGGCCGGCGTCTTCGGCGAAGCGCTCCATGAGGATGTACTTGGCGCCTTCCAGGGCGGCCTTGACGTCAGCCACGCCCTTTTCGGCGTCGACGAAGCGCGCGGCTTCGCTTTCCGGGTTCAGTTGCGGGTCGTTGAACAGGCCGTCGGCCAGCTCGCCGAGGCCGGCCTCCAGGGCGATCTGGCCCTTGGTGCGGCGCTTCTGCTTGTACGGCAGGTAGAGGTCTTCGAGGCGGGTCTTGGTGTCGGCCAGCTTGATCTCGCGGGCCAGCTCCGGGGTCAGCTTGCCCTGCTCCTCGATGCTGGCCAGGATGCTGGCACGGCGCTCGTCGAGTTCACGCAGGTAGCGCAGGCGCTCTTCCAGGTGGCGCAGTTGGGTGTCGTCCAGGCTGCCGGTCACTTCCTTGCGGTAACGGGCGATGAAGGGCACGGTCGATCCTTCGTCCAACAGGCCCACGGCCGCTTCGACCTGTTGTGGGCGCACGCCCAGTTCCTCGGCGATACGGCTGTTGATGCTGTCCATGAAAACCACCTGAAAAATAGTGAATGCAAGGCCGCAGGCGGGCGTTCGGCCCCGGCGGCGCTGGGTGAAAGGCGCGCATTATACCCATCGTGCCGGGCTTGCGGTGATGGCCTGGCGCCAGCCGTCGATGGCGCGGCAGTGGCGCCCCGGGAAAAATCTGCTAACAATGCACACGGCACGCGCGGCAATGGCTACGCCATAATGCGCAGCGATATCAGAGGAGTAATTCATGACCAGCACCGCAAACGCCGCAGATGGCGACAAGATTCTCATCGTCGACGACGACCCGGGCCTGAGCAGCCTGCTGGACCGTTTCTTCACCAGCAAGGGCTTCCGTGTCCGTACCGTGCCCAATGTCGAACAGATGGATCGCCTGCTGGCCCGTGAGGTGTTCAACCTGGTCGTGCTCGACCTGATGCTGCCGGGCGAGGACGGCCTGTCCGCGTGCAAGCGCCTGCGCGCCTCGAACAACCAGATCCCGATCATCATGCTCACCGCCAAGGGCGATGAGCTCAGCCGCATCAAGGGCCTGGAGCTGGGTGCCGACGACTACCTGGCCAAGCCGTTCAACCCCGACGAGCTGGTGGCCCGGGTCAAGGCCGTGCTGCGCCGCCAGGCCCCGGCCGTGCCGGGTGCGCCGGGCAGCGAGGACGAGACCGTCACCTTCGGCGACTACGAACTGTCGCTGGCCACCCGCGAACTCAAGCGCGGCAGTGAAGTGCACATGCTGACCACCGGCGAGTTCGCCGTGCTCAAGGCGTTGGTCATGCATGCCCGCGAACCGCTGACCCGCGACAAGCTGATGAACCTGGCCCGTGGCCGCGAGTGGGACGCCCTGGAGCGCTCCATCGACGTGCAGATCTCGCGCCTGCGCCGGATGATCGAGCCCGACCCGTCCAAACCCCGCTATATCCAGACCGTCTGGGGTGTGGGCTACGTCTTCGTGCCGGACGGAAACGCCGGCAAATGAGTCTGTCGGTGCGTCCGGGTGCAGCAGGGCGGCTCATGCGAGTCGCCCTGTTTTCGTCTGTGGCGGCCGGCCTTTCAGCACAGTAGTTGATCGATGAAAACGCCTCTCTGGTTCCCGCAAAGTTTCTTCGCCCGCACCCTCTGGCTGGTGCTGATCGTCGTGCTGTTCTCCAAGGCACTGACGCTGGTGTACCTGCTGATGAACGAGGACGTGCTGGTCGACCGCCAGTACAGCCACGGTGTGGCCCTGACGTTGCGGGCGTACTGGGCGGCGGATGAAGAAAACCGCGAGCAGATCGCCGAGGCCGCCGGGTTGATCCGGGTGACCGGGGCAGGCGTGCCCGAGGGCGAACAGCACTGGCCGTACAGCGAGATCTACCAGCGCCAGATGCAGGCCGAGCTGGGTGACGACACCGAGGTGCGGCTGCGCATCCATGCGCCGCCAGCGCTGTGGGTGAACGCGCCGAGCCTGGGCCCCGGCTGGCTCAAGGTGCCGCTGTACCCACACCCGCTGCGCGGGCAGAAGATCTGGAACGTGCTGGGCTGGTTCCTGGCCATCGGCTTGCTGTCCACCGCCTCGGCGTGGATTTTCGTGCGCCAGCTCAACCAGCCGCTCAAGCGCCTGGTGTTCGCTGCTCGCCAGCTCGGCCAGGGGCGCAGCGTGCGCCTGCCGATCAGCGATACGCCCAGCGAGATGACCGAGGTGTACCGGGCATTCAACCAGATGGCCGAGGATGTCGAGCAGGCCGGGCGAGAGCGCGAGCTGATGCTGGCCGGGGTGTCCCACGACCTGCGCACACCGCTCACCCGCCTGCGCCTGTCACTGTCGCTGATGGGCAACGACAGCGACCTCAGCGAAGACATGGTGCGTGATATCGAGGACATGGACGCGATCCTCGACCAGTTCCTGGCGTTCATTCGTGACGGGCGCGACGAGCCGGTGGAGGAGGTCGACCTCAACGATCTGATCTACGAAGTAGTGGCCCCTTACAACCAGCATGAGGAGCAGGTGCGCCTGTGCCTCGAGCCAATTCCGCCCTTCCCGCTGCGGCGTGTCTCGCTCAAGCGCATGCTCGGCAACCTGATCGGTAACGCCCTGCATCACGCCGGCAAGGGGGTTGAAGTGGCGGCCTATGTATCGGGTGACCAGAGTGCGCCTTATGTGGTGCTCAGCGTGCTGGATCGCGGGGCGGGGATCGACGAGTCGGAGCTGGAGACCATCTTCAACCCGTTCATCCGTGGCGACCGGGCGCGGGGCGGCAAGGGCACCGGGTTGGGGTTGGCGATCGTCAAGCGCATCGCCGCGCAGCATGGCGGCAATGTCGAATTGCGCAACCGCTCCGGTGGCGGGATCGAGGCGCGGGTGCGCTTGCCGTTGGGTTTGTTGCTACCGCGTAACGCTGTGTGAAATCAATCGCGGGGCAAGTCGCACCGCCGGTGCGACTTGCCCCGCGATGTGTTTAACCTTTGCCTTTGGTCCGGGTCTGGTTTGGCCCGCTGTTCTTCTCCAGGTGCTCGATGATCATCCCGGCCACGTCCTTGCCGGTAGTCACCTCGATCCCCTCCAGGCCTGGCGAGGAGTTCACTTCCATCACCAGGGGCCCATGGTTCGAGCGCAGGATATCCACGCCCGCCACGCTCAGCCCCATCACCTTGGCTGCGCGAATCGCGGTCATGCGTTCTTCAGGGGTGATCTTGATCAGGCTGGCCACACCCCCGCGATGCAGGTTGGAGCGGAACTCGCCCGGCTTGGCCTGGCGTTTCATCGAGGCGATCACCTTGTCGCCGACCACGAAACAGCGGATATCGGCGCCGCCAGCTTCCTTGATGTACTCCTGGACCATGATGTTCTGCTTCAGGCCCATGAACGCCTCGATCACCGACTCGGCGGCCTTGGTGGTTTCGCACAGAACCACGCCGATGCCCTGGGTGCCTTCGAGCACCTTGATCACCAGCGGCGCGCCGTTGACCATCTGGATCAGGTCGGGGATGTCGTCCGGCGAGTGGGCGAAACCGGTGATCGGCAGGCCGATGCCGCGCCGCGACAGCAGTTGCAATGAGCGCAGCTTGTCGCGCGAGCGGGCGATGGCCACCGACTCGTTGAGCGGATAGACGCCCATCATCTCGAACTGGCGCAGCACCGCGCAGCCATAGAAGGTGACCGAGGCGCCGATACGTGGGATCACCGCGTCGAACCCTTCCAGCGGTTTGCCGCGGTAGTGGATCTGTGGTTTGTGGCTGGCGATGTTCATGTAGGCCCGGAGCGTGTCGATCACCACCACTTCATGGCCCCGCTGGGTACCGGCCTCGACCAGGCGGCGGGTGGAATACAGACGCGGATTGCGCGAGAGCACAGCGATCTTCATGCAGCACCTGTGACAGGGGAAAGGGTGGCCGGGAAGGCCGGTTTGTCCTGAACGTACTTGAGGCCGGGGTTGACCACCAGTTGGCCGTGGATCAATGCCTTGGATCCGAGCAACAGCCGGTAGCGCATGTTCTTGCGGCAGGCCAAGGTGAACTCCACCTCCCACACCCGGTCGCCGAGCGCCAGGCTGGTGCGGATCACATAGCGCGCCTGGGCCTG
This sequence comes from Pseudomonas sp. RIT623, assembly GCF_004519305.1. Lineage (GTDB taxonomy): Bacteria > Pseudomonadota > Gammaproteobacteria > Pseudomonadales > Pseudomonadaceae > Aquipseudomonas. Next base: position 60,185 of record NZ_SOZA01000026.1, read on the forward strand.
GCCGTTGGAGCTCTTGATGCGTTTCATGGTCACCAGCGGCGCCTCGCAGCGACGGTGACGCAATTGCACCACCGAGCCCAGGTGGGCGGTGAAGCGTACCCACTGCTGGCCATCGCGCTCGAACGGCTCGACGTCGGTGGCGTGCAGGCTGGAGGTGCTGGCACCGGTGTCGATCTTGGCGCGCAGGCCGGCGACGCCGAGGTCGGGCAGGGCGACCCACTCGCGCAGGCCGATCACAGTCAGGTGGTCAAATGTCTTCACGAAGCGTGCCCTGTGGATAAGGGGATGAACTGTAATGACGGCACGGATTTTTTGCATCCGTCAGTCACGGTAGTACAGTTCCGTGAAAGACAGAATTCGAGGAAAAACCATGGCACAAAAGCCTGAAGACGAAGACAAGGTCCGCCTGGACAAATGGCTGTGGGCGGCGCGTTTCTACAAAACCCGCGCGCTGGCCAAGGCGGCCATCGAAAGTGGCAAGGTGCATTGCCGCGGCGAGCGCTGCAAGCCGGGCAAGGAGCCGCGGGTGGGTGACGAGTTCGTTTTGCGCACCGGTTTTGACGAGCGCACGGTGCGGGTCAAGGCGCTGTCGGTGGTGCGTCGTGGCGCACCGGAGGCGCAGGCGTTGTACGAGGAGACGGCCGAGAGCATGAAGCGGCGCGAGCAGGTGGCCGAAATGCGCAAGGCAGGGGCGATGGGCGTGACCACCGATGGGCGGCCTAACAAAAAGCAGCGGCGGCAGATTCACCAGCTGCATGGCAGTTTCGAGTAATCGCGGGCAAGCCCGCTGCCACGCAGGCACACGGTGGCAGTGGGCTGGCCCGGCGATCGATCAGGCGTTGCGCATGACGCTCATGCGTCCGATCAGCGGCAACTTGCCGAACAACCGGAACAGCGGCGCCGTCCAGCGCACCAGCGCCGCGCTGGCCTTGGCCGCCAGGGGGGTGTGGCAGCTCCAGCCCAGTGCCAGCACCGCCATCAGCAGGCCGCCGATGTAGTCGTCCTGGCCCCAGTGGGCACCGGCCACCAGGCGCGGCAGCATGAACAGCAAGGCCAGTGCCCAGATCACCAGGTGCTGCATCAGGCGGCGGCTGAACAGGCTCATGAACAACGCCCAGATCAGCAGCACCGAGGCGTGGTCACCCGGGAAGCTCTGGCTGGAACGGTCCTTGAGCTCCCATTTCTTTTCCACGTTCGGGTAGTAGTCGCTCAGGTGCACGGCGTTGTCGAACGTCATCGATGGGCTATTGTGTTGCCAACCCATTGCACTGACCCACTTGGAAAACAGCGCGCGAATCACCACTAACAGGAGCAGGGTCACCAGGAAACCAAAAAATGCCTGGCGCACCTGCACGGCCTTGAACACCCAGTCGCCGCGAATCAGCAGCGACAACATGATCAGCCCGACCAGGATGTCGAATGGACGCAGGCTGCCGACGGCCCAGATGGTACGCCAGACAACGTTGTCGGCCAGCGGGGCGTTGAGGCTGTGGAACAGCCATTCGTCGAAAGTCAGGCACAGGATCTGGCCAACGGGCCATAACCAGAAACACAGTAGAGCGATGGGCAGCAGCGTGCAGGCTGCCAAGGGTCCCCAGGACCACCTCGCTTGGAACAGTGGTCGATTGTCCATAAGATACCTCGATCTCCTAACGTGAAATGAGCGCCCAGCGAGCGCTCAGCGACGGACGTTTTAGTCCCGGATAATCATTTTGTCATCATTTTCAGATAGCCAGACAGCCATGAGCGACTTGCCAGATACCGATTTCACACAACGTTTCATCTTCGACGACCGCGATGTGCGCGGTGAAATGGTCGCGCTGGAACGCAGCTATGCCGAGGTGCTGGCCAAGCACGCCTACCCTCAGCCGGTGCAGCAACTGCTGGGCGAACTGATGGCCGCCGCCGCGCTGCTGGTCGGCACCTTGAAGTTCGATGGCCTGCTGATCCTCCAGGCGCAGTCCCAGGGCCCGGTCCCGCTGCTGGCCATCGAGTACACCAGCGAGCACGACATCCGAGGCCTGGCGCGCTACGAGGCCGATCAGATCAAGGCTGACGCAGCCCTTGCCGACCTGATGCCGGGCGGTCACCTGGTGTTGACCATCATTCCGGTCAACGGCCAGCGCTACCAGGGCACGGTTGAGCTGGACGGCAAGGACCTGTCGGAGTGCTTCACCAACTACTTCGTCATGTCGCAGCAGATCAACACCTGCATTTCCCTGGCTGCCGATGGCCAGCGCGCCCGTGGCCTGCTGGTGCAGCAACTGCCGGCCGAGATCCACAAGGACAGCGAAGAGCGCGAGGAAAGCTGGGCCCACGTGAAGGCCTTGGCCAACACCGTGAAAGTCGAGGAACTGCTGGGCCTGGACAACGAAACCGTGCTGCACCGCCTATACCACGAAGACGCTGTGCGCCTGTTCGACATCCAGCCACTGCGCTTCAAGTGCAGCTGCTCGCGTGAGCGTTCGGGCAACGCCCTGGTCAGCCTCGGCGAGGCCGATGCCAAGGCATTGGTGGCCGAATGTGGCGGCACTGTCGAGATCGATTGCCAGTTCTGCAACGAGCGTTATCTGTTCGATGCCAACGATGTCGCGCAATTGTTTGCCGGCGGTGGCACCGAGGCGCCCTCAGAAACTCAGCACTGAAACGGTTCACTACAGGACTATCTCCTGTCGAATTGCGCAAAAGCGCAGTTCTGACAGGAGGGGCCTACTTTTTTTGGGCTTTTCTGGCATAATCCGGCCACTTTTTTCGCTGTAGTAGTTTTTTCAAGACGACTACAAAACGTTTGGAGCACTCGGCCTCGGGCCGGATGGGGTATCTCATGACGCAAGCCAACAACACCGTGTACACCGACCTGAGCGTCGATGAGCTGGTAAAAGAAGCGCTGTCCCGCGGTGAAGGCGTGCTGGCCGATACCGGCGCGCTGGTGGTGGAAACCGGTCACCGCACCGGCCGTTCGCCGGCTGACCGTTTCATCGTCGAAGAACCTTCCACCCAGGACCAGATTGGCTGGGGCCCGATCAACCGCAAGTTCCCGGCCGACAAGTTCGATGCCCTGTGGGACCGCGTCGAGGCGTTCAACAACGCCCAGGATCACTTCGTTTCCTACGTTCACGTAGGTGCTGCGGCCGAGCACTACCTGCCGGTCAAGATGACCACCCAGACTGCCTGGCAGAACCTGTTCGGCCGTTGCCTGTTCATCAACCCGGCCCAGTACAACCCGGCTGAGCATGGTGAGTGGCAGGTGCTCAACGTCGCCAACTTCGTTTGCGAACCCGAGCGTGACGGCACCAATTCCGATGGCTGCGTGATCATCAACTTCGCCCAGAAGAAAGTGCTGATCGCCGGCATGCGTTACGCCGGTGAAATGAAGAAAGCCATGTTCTCGGTGCAGAACTTCCTGCTGCCGGCCGCCGACGTGCTGCCGATGCACTGCGCCGCCAACATCGGCGAAGCGGGTGACGTCACCCTGTTCTTCGGCCTGTCCGGCACCGGCAAGACCACCCTGTCGGCCGACGAAAGCCGTTACCTGATCGGTGACGACGAGCACGGCTGGGGCGAGGGCGTGGTCTTCAACATCGAAGGCGGTTGCTATGCCAAGTGCATCGACCTGTCCGAGAAGAACGAGCCGGTCATCTGGAAAGCCATCAAGCATGGCGCGGTGCTGGAAAACGTCGTCATCGACGATGCCAAGCACGCCGACTACGCCGACGTGAGCCTGACCCAGAACAGCCGCGCAGCCTACCCGCTGAGCCACGTAGCCAAGGTCTCCGAGAAGAACCTGGGCGGCGAGCCGAACGCAGTCATCTTCCTGACTTGCGACCTGACCGGCGTACTGCCGCCAGTGTCGATCCTGAACAACGAGCAGGCGGCCTATCACTTCCTGTCCGGCTACACCGCACTGGTCGGCTCCACCGAAATGGGTTCGGGCAGCGGCATCAAGTCGACTTTCTCCACCTGCTTCGGCGCACCGTTCTTCCCGCGTCCGGCCGGCGTCTATGCCGAGCTGCTGATCAAGCGCATCAAGGCGTTCGGCTCCAAGGTCTACCTGGTCAACACCGGCTGGACCGGCGGTGGCTACGGCGTTGGCAAGCGCTTCAGCATCCCGACCACTCGTGGCGTGATCGCGGCTATCCAGAGCGGCGCGCTGGTCGGTGCCGAGACCGAGCACCTGGACATCATCAACCTGGACGTGCCGAAGGCCGTTCCAGGCGTCGAGACCGAACTGCTCAACCCACGCAACACCTGGGCTGACAAAGCGGCCTACGACGCAGCGGCCAAGGGCCTGGCCGGCCTGTTCATCGAGAACTTCAAGAAGTTCGACGTTTCCGATGCCATCAAGGCCGCCGGTCCGCAACTGTAAGGTTGCGACACGGCTGAATGAAGAACCCGGGCCTGGTCCCGGGTTTTTTATTGCCGGGTGAATGCCTCTGGGGCATTTTTCTCATGCGCGCAGGGCATGGTCAGGCCCTGACTTGGCTGCAGCCCTTTGATTGCGGGGGCTGGCACAAGCATCCAAATCAAATAGATGTAAAAGTTCTAGAGTTAACATAAAAAATTACTTAATTGCATAAGCCTCTGGCATCGATGATTCAGCCACACACCTGAATCGAGACCCCAGGAGTTGAGCAATGGGTAATGTCCAGACGGCCGTCAGGGCCTACGACCAGCCATGGCACCCGGCAGCGGGTGACCTGGTCGAGCTCGGGCGCACGCTACGTCTGCCGCTTGGCCAGCAGCGCCTGCAGCGCGCGCCGGTCAGTGGCCTGAAGCGCCGCGACCAGCTGGCGCTGGGCTTGCTGGTGCTGGCGCTGCACGGCGCCGTGGCCTACTGGGTCAGCCAGGCACCGACCCCGGCGCTGCCGATCGTGCCGCCACAGATTCCACCCATGACCATCGAGTTCGCCGCGCCGGCACCGCCGGTCGTTGCCCCGCCGCCCCTGGCACCTGTGGTCGAGCCGCCGCCACCGCCGGTGGTCGATGAATTGGTGGCCAAACCCAAGCCCAAGCCAAAACCGCTACCCAAGCCGGTGGCCAAGCCCAAGCCAGAACCCAAGCCCGAGCCAAAGCCGGCCCCAGCGCCCGCTGCGCCACCTGTGGCCGCTGCGGCGCCTCCTGCGCCGGTCCCGGTGACGCCGCCGTCGGCCAACGCCGCATACCTGAAGAACCCGGCGCCGGAATACCCGCAGATGGCTCTGCGCCGTGGTTGGGAAGGCACTGTGCTGCTGCGCGTCGAAGTGCTGCCCAGCGGCAAGCCGGGGCAGATCCAGATCCAGCAGAGCAGTGGTCGCCCGGCCCTGGACGAGGCCGCGCTGGCCGCGGTCAAGCGCTGGAGCTTCGTCCCGGCCAAACAGGGCGAGGTGGCCCAGGCGGGCTGGGTCAGCGTACCCATCGATTTCAAGCTTCGTTAATTCGCGATCGCACAAAGGAAGGACTACATCATGAGCCTGTTGGCATCCCCTCTCGAGTCTGTTGAAAGCGCGGTCATCTGGCTGCTGGTTGGTTTCTCCGTCGCCACCTGGGCGCTGGCCCTGGTCAAGGTCGTGCAGTTCGTGCGCCTCAAGCGCCAGGACAAGCGCTTCCACCAGCAGTTCTGGGCCGCATCCAGCCTCGATGCGGCCGCGCAGATCAGCCAGGATCAGCCCGGGCCGGCGGCGCGGGTCGCCCAGGCCGGCTACGCCGCCATTGCCGTGGGCGAACCGGGCCAGGCCAGTGACCTGAGCCAGGCGATCAATCACCAGGACCGCCTTGAGCGTGCCTTGCGCCAACAGATCGTGCGCGAGCGGCGCTCGCTGGAAACCGGCCTGGCAGTGGTTGCCAGTATCGGCAGTACCTCGCCGTTCATCGGCCTGTTCGGCACGGTATGGGGCATCATGGAGGCGCTCAAGGGCATCAGCGCGGCGGGCTCCGCGAGCCTGGAAACCGTGGCCGGGCCGATCGGCGCGGCGTTGGTCGCCACGGGTGTGGGGATCGCCGTCGCGGTGCCGGCGGTGCTGGTCTACAACTACTTCCTGCGCCGCCTCAAGCTGACCGCCGCCGACCTCGACGACTTCGCCCATGACTTCTACGGCCTGGCCCAGAAGAGTGCCTTCCGCGTGCTGCTGCACCCGGCGGTGCACAAGGCCCAGGCCGGTTACACCCAGCCGGTGAAGGAGGCCTCCTGACATGGCCTTCTCGACCCAGGACAGCGACGAAGTGTTGAGTGAAATCAACGTCACGCCCTTGGTGGACGTCATGCTGGTGTTGCTGGTGGTGTTCATCGTCACCGCGCCGCTGCTGACCAACGCCATTCCCATCAACCTGCCCAAGACCGAGGCCGTGGCCCCGGTCGAGCAGAAGGATCCGTTGGTGGTGAGCATCGATGGCAGCGGCAAGCTGTTCATCAACAAGGACGAAATCCAGCCGGACCTGCTGGAGACCAATCTCAAGGCAGCCAAGGACAAGGACGCCGAACTGCGCGTGCAGTTGCAGGCCGATGATGGTGTGAACTACGGCGAGGTCGCGCGGGCGATGGCGGCCATCGAGCGGGCGGGGATCAGCAAGCTGGCGGTGATTACCGCGCGCTGACCGGCGCAACCCTCTTCAGGCAAGTGCTTAGGGGCCATTTTCCTTGGCAGGGGATGGCCCTTTTTTTATTGGCGGCGCCTTTTGCGATCCCTGTAGGAGCGGCCTTGTGCCGCGAATGGGCTGCGGAGCAGCCCCGACGTATTGGTGTACATGTACAGATCGTGGGGCCGCTGCGCGACCCTTTCGCGGCACAGGACCGCTCCTACAGGAATCGCGTAGCTTTAAATGGTTTTGGTTATTAATAAATAGCTTCTTATTCCTTTACGAATATAACTCCCTCCCTATACTTGCAGCCAAGCACGCAAACTTCCGGAGGCGTCCCCATGCGCAATGAGTCGATTCGTTACCTGGTTGTGCCGGGCTGGCAAGGATCGCCAGACAACCATTGGCAGAGTCACTGGCAGCGCAGCCTGCCCAACAGCGCCCGGGTCGAACAGCACGACTGGCTCACTCCGCAGCGCGCTGACTGGGTGCAGGCGCTGGAGCAGGCCATCGACGCCGAACGCACGCCCGTGATCCTGATCGCCCACAGCCTGGGTTGCGTCACGGTCGCCCACTGGGCCGCGCAGGCCAGCCCACAGCTGTTGCGGCGGGTGCGCGGAGCCTTGCTGGTGGCGCCGGCGGATGTCGAGCGAGCGACCTGCGCGCCGGCCTTGCGCAACTTCGCGCCCATCCCGTTGCAGGCGTTGCCATTCCCCAGCCAGGTGGTCAGCTCCGACAACGACCCGGCGGTGAGCGTGCCGCGCGCGTTGTATCTGGCCAGGGCCTGGGGCGCCGAGGCCGGGTTGCTGGCTGATGCCGGGCATATCAACGTCAAGTCGGGTCATGAGCGTTGGGAGCAGGGCTTTGTCTACCTCTATCGCCTGCAGGCTCGTATAGACCAGCGTGCCTTGCGCCGCGCCTGAGGCGGCGGTTTTCCTCGAACGCACTGAAGCCTCGGCACGTCATGACCGGGGCGGGAGCATTGCATGACTTTCCACAGCCCTTTCGGCCAGCCGCTGCTGACCTTCCCCGAACAGGACAAGAGCCCGTTGAGCATCCGGGCCAAGGCCCTGGTGTTCGTCGATCCGCGCTCGCAGGCGTTGCGCCAGGCCCTCGAGCGCTTGGCGCCGCAACCGCTGCCGGTGCTGATTCGTGGCGAAACCGGCACCGGCAAGGAACTGCTGGCGCGGCAGATCCATCGCGCCAGCGACCGCGGCGGCCTGTTCGTCTCGGTCAACTGCGCGGCGATCAGCCCAACCTATGCCGATGCCGAATTGTTCGGCTACAGCGCCGGCAGCCAGGGCGGCACCGCCAGCAGCCGGGCCGGCTGGTTCGGTTCGGCCAATGGCGGCACGCTGTACCTGGATGAAATCGCCGACCTGCCGCTGGCCATCCAGACCAAGCTGCTGGCCGCGCTGGAGAACCGCGAGGTAACCCGGGTGGGTGCTGCGCACCCGCAGCCGGTGGACGTGCGCCTGGTGGCTGCCTCCAGCATCGACCTGGCCAGGGCGGTGCAAGCCGGGCGCTTCAACGAGCGGCTCTACCACTACCTGCACGAAGGCGAACTGGCCCTGCCAGCGTTGCGCGACCGTATCGGCGACATTCTGCCGCTGGCCGAATACTTCGTCGGCATCTACAGCGTGCGCCTGGACCGCCCCGTGGCGCTGATCAGCGAGGCCGCCCAACAGGCGCTGGAGGCCCATGCCTGGCCGGGCAATACCCGCGAACTGGAAAACGTCATCCACTTTGCCCTGCTGGTCAGTGACGGCGAGGAGATCCGCCCCGAGCACCTCGACCTGCCGGACCTCGCTCCCTTGGCCAACCTGGCCCGCCAACTGGCGCAACTGGGCAGCAGCGGCGAGCCGCAGACCCTCGATACGCTGCGCCGACTGCTTGCGGAAAACCTGGTGAGGCTCGGCCAAGCCACGCCCTAGAGCGCCGGGCAGGCGCTCATAAGCAAAGGGGGTGATGGCCATTTGTTTTTGGAATAAGCAGCTAATCAAAAGATATTGTTACGGAATAAAAAATCCCGGTATCGTCGGTTGCATGTCCACCCGAACGGATGGGCACCCGACTCGCCATCTGCGATGGCCCAGCTCCAGAACAAGGATCACCATGAAAAAGACCCTGCTGACCACCGCCCTGGCCGCCGCCCTGTCGTTCACTGGCCTGGCCAACGCCGCCGAAAAACTGGTGGTCGCCGCCACGCCCGTGCCGCACGCTGAGATTCTCGAACTGATCAAGCCGACCCTGGCCAAGGAAGGCGTGGACCTGCAGATCAAGGTCTTCACCGACTATGTCCAGCCCAACGTGCAGGTCGACCAGAAGCGCCTGGACGCCAACTACTTCCAGACCCTGCCGTACCTGAAGAACTTCAACGAAGGCAAGGGCACCCACCTGGAGACCGTGGTCGGCGTGCATGTCGAACCCTTCGGCGGCTACTCGAAGAAGGTCAAGAGCCTGAGCGAGCTGAAGGACGGCGCCACCGTGGCCATCCCCAACGAAGGCAGCAACAGCGGCCGCGCCCTGCTGCTGCTGCAAAAGGCCGGGCTGATCACCCTGAAGGACCCGAAGAACGCCCTGGCCACGCCCAAGGACATTGCCGAGAACCCGAAGAAGCTCAAGTTCAAGGAGCTGGAATCGGCCATGCTGCCGCGCGTGCTGGACCAGGTCGACCTGGACATGATCAACACCAACTACGCCCTGGAAGCCGGCCTGAACCCGGCCAAGGACGCCTTGGTGATCGAAGGTAGCGACTCGCCGTACGTGAACTTCCTGGTGGCCCGTCCGGACAACAAGGACAGCGCCGCCATCCAGAAGCTGGCCAAGGCCCTGACCAGCCCGGAAGTGAAGGCGTTCATCGAGAAAAAATACCAGGGCGCGGTACTGCCGGCGTTCTGATACGCGGCTTCGACCAGCCCTGGCATGAAAACGCCGACGCCATTGCGTCGGCGTTTTCGTTTGTGGCGTTGCCGGTGTTCGCTACGCGTTGCCCAGCGCCCGGCGCAGGGCCAGGAGCCAGAGCAGCTGTTCGTTAGAGGTCGGCGAGCAAGGGCTGTTCATCGTTATCGTCCTTGTAGGGGTGATGGCCGTGCAAGACAGGATCTGAACCCCTTTGAGGGGCAATCTTGCCGAAAGATCCCTACACGATGAACGATTTTTATCCTTAGCCCCGCCAGGGATATCGATATGCAATATGGGTATTTATAAAAAGTTTTTTATACCCGTAAAGTCTGTCCAACGTGCTTACCGGCACAACGCCATCTCTTATGAACGACGCCGAGCGACCCTCGTGCCGACCCTGGACGCACCCTATGCCGTACCCTGGTAATCCCGTGCCGAGGCGCCAACCATGAGCTTCGACACCGCCTTCATGCTCAGCACCTTGCCGGCCTTCCTCAAGGCCGTGGGCGTGACCTTGCAGGTCGGGCTGATCGCCATTGTCACCTCGTTGCTGGTGGCCCTGGTCAACGCCACCTTGCTGGTACTGCGCATCCCGTACCTTTGGCGCCTGGTCAAGGGCTACGTGGAGCTGGCACGCAACACGCCGTTGCTGATCCAGTTGTTCTTCGTCTACTTCGCGCTGCCGAGCCTGGGGCTGAAAGTCTCCGGCTTCAGCGCGGCGATCATCACCATGACCTTCATGGGCGGCGCCTATCTCACCGAGGTGCTGCGCGCCGGGGTCGAGGCGGTACCTGCGGCGCAGCTGGAGTCGGGGCGCGCCATCGGCCTGTCCGAAGGCCAACTGTTGCGCCATGTGATCCTGCCCCAGGCTGGCATCCTCAGCCTGCCGGCGCTGTTCGCCAATTTCGTGTTCCTGCTCAAGGAAACCACCGTGGTTTCGGCGGTGGCGGTGCCGGAGATCCTCTACACCACCAAGAACTACATCGCCCTGTACTACAAGACCTACGAGATGCTCGCCGTGCTGACCCTGCTGTGCGTGCTGATCTTCCTGCCGCTGTCGCTGCTGCTGCGCTACCTGGAACGGAGGCTGCAACATGGCCAGTACGGGCTTTGAGCTGTTGCAGGTGTCGTTGCCGCAACTGGCGGCCGGCGCTGGACAGACCCTGGCGATCTCGGCGTTGGGCATTGTCTTCGCGACCGTCGGCGGCGTGTTCTACGGTGTGTTGGCGAGCCTCGGCAATCGGCTGCTGAATGCCTTGTTGCAGGTGTATCTGGAGCTGTTCCGGGCGATCCCGGTGCTGGTCTGGTTGTACCTGGTGTTCTTCGGCCTGCCGATCTTCTTCGGCCTGAGCATTCCCGGTTTCTGGTGCGCCGTGCTGGTGCTGGGCCTGTGGGGCGCCAGCGAGGTCGGCGAAGTGGTGCGTGGCGCGTTGCGCTCGCTGCCCCGTGGCCAGCGCGAGGCGGGGCTGTCGATCGGCCTGTCCGGCTGGCAGTTGTACGGCTACGTGCTGCTGCCCCAGGCGCTCAAGCGCATGACCCCGCCGACCATCAACCTCTACACGCGCATCGTCAAGACCAGCTCGCTGGCGGTGCTGATCGGCGTGGTCGAGGTGATCAAGGCCGGCCAGCAAATCATCGAGCGCACCTACGAGTCGGTGCTGATCTACGGCGCGCTGTTCCTGTTCTTCTTCCTTGTCTGTTATCCGCTGTCCGCCGCCTCGCGGGTGCTGGAGCGGCGCTGGGCCCACGCATGAACCCACTGATCGAGTTCCAAGGTTTCAATAAATTCTTCGGCCAGCACCAGGTGCTCGCGGACATCGACCTGCAGGTGCACGCCGGCGAGGTGGTGGTGATCCTCGGCCCCAGCGGCTGCGGCAAGAGCACCCTGCTGCGTTGCCTCAACGGGCTGGAGGCGGCTCAAGGCGGCAGCCTGCGGCTGGCCGGCGAGGAACTGCTCGGGCCGGATACCGACTGGCGCCAGGTGCGCCAACGGGTCGGCATGGTGTTCCAGAGCTACCACCTGTTCGGCCACATGAGCGTGCTCGACAACCTGCTGCTCGGCCCGCTCAAGGTGCAGAAGCGTGAGCGCGCCGAAGCCCTGGCCCAAGCCGAGGCACTGTTGGCGCGGGTGGGCTTGCTGGACAAGCGCGACGCTTTCCCGCGCCAGCTCTCCGGCGGCCAGCAGCAGCGCATCGCCATCGTCCGCGCGCTGTGCATGAACCCCCAGGTGATGCTGTTCGACGAGGTTACCGCGGCCCTCGACCCGGAGATGGTCAAGGAGGTGTTGCAGGTGATCCAGGGCCTGGCCCGCGACGGCATGACCCTGCTCATCGTCACCCACGAAATGGCCTTCGCCCGCGCGGTGGCCGACCGTATCGTGTTCATGGAGGCCGGCAGGATCCTTGAACAGAATCACCCCGAGCACTTCTTCACCCGACCGCGAACCGCACGCGCGCAGCAGTTCCTGGAGAAATTCTCGTTCGTCGAAAGCCTGCCCACGTCATCGCACAAGGAACTGTCATGAAGACTGCCCCGTTCGCCAAACTGCTCGCGCCCTTGCTCGGCCTGGCCCTGCTGGCCGGTTGCAACAAGTCCGAGGAACCGGCCAAGCCCGCCGCCGCGTCGCCGGCCAGCAGCTATCTGGAAACCATCAAGGCCCGCGACAAGCTGATCGTCGGCGTGTTCACCGACAAGCCGCCGTTCGGCTTCGTCGATGAAAGTGGCCGCTATGTCGGCTTCGACACCGACATCGGCCGGCGCTTCGCCAAGGACCTGCTGGGCGACGAGAACAAGGTCGAGTTCGTCGCCGTCGAACCGGCCAGCCGCATTCCGTTCCTGCAGAGCGACAAGGTCGACCTGATTCTTGCCAACATGACCGTCACCCCGGAGCGCAAGGAGGTGGTGGACTTCACCAACCCCAACCTGCGCGTGGCGGTGCAAGCCCTCGTGGCCGACGGCAGCCCGGTGCGCAAGCTCGACGACCTGGCCGACAAGACCATCATCGTCACCACCGGCACCACTGCCGATATCTGGCTGAGCAAGACCCATCCGGATTGGAAACTGCTCAAGTTCGAGAAGAACACCGAGTCGCTGGCGGCCCTGGCCAATGGCCGTGGCGACGCCTACGCCCAGGACAACCTGATCCTGTTCAGCTGGGCCAAGCAGAATCCGGGCTACCGCGTGCTGCCGGAGCTGCTGGGCGATGAAGCACCCATTGCCCCGGCGGTGAAGAAAGGCAACGTCGAGCTGCGCGACTGGGTGAACGCCGAGTTGGCCAAGCTGGGTGAAGAGAAGTACCTGCTCAAGCTGTACGACCAGTACGTGCGCAAGGAGCTGAGCGACGACACCAAGCCAGAGAGCGTGATCGTCGAAGGGGGCAAGTGGCAGGGGTGAGAACCCCCTGCCAGGGCGGCTGGCACCGGCGACGCCGGTGTTCGCCGGCAAGGCCGGCTCCTACTGTTGCTGCGCGGGCACCAGGCGCAACGTGCTCTGCGCTGGAATCACCCCCATCCGTGCCTTGTGGTAGCGCCCGTCGATGTAGTCCTGCGCTTGGTCGCCATAGTGCCGGTCGAACGGCACGCCGCTTTGCCCGACCGGGTTGATGGTCAACGCCGCGCCGGCGTCGGCGAAATCGATCAGGCGCCGGGTCGAGGGGCCATAGGTGACCGGCCAGGGTGCCGGGCCGATCTTCGCCGACAGGTTGTTGGGTACCTCGTGGGTGCCGGGGGCGGCGAACGGGCCCACGTTGAACAGCAGGTTCAGCGGTTTCTGTACCCCCAGCGGATGGTTATGGGTGAGGGTATGGGCCTTGCCCCATTGCCAACTGGCCGGGTCCTGGCCGAAGGTGTTGCGCAGGTGCTTGAGGCTGCGCTGCCAGGCTTGGCGCACGATAGCGGTGCGGTCGGTGTGTTCGTTGCCGCCGCGCTGTTGCCACCAGAGGGAGGCCGGGTCGGCGGCCAGGCGCGGCAGGGCGGCGTCGATGGCGCGGGTGCTGATCAGCACCGGGAACCAAGTGTCGCCCAGTTCGTCGTGCAGAGCGGCGAAAGCCAGCTCGTAGAGGAACTGGTTGAACAGCGTGGCACTGGTGGAGTCCAGCGGGTAGTCGCCGGGCCAGGCTGCCAGTTGTTCGACCAGTTCCTTTTCCTCGTCGCCGTCGGCCACGACGCGCAAGGTAGCCAGCAGCGGCGCCAGGGTACGTGGGCCATAGTCGCTAGCGGTGTCCAGTTGCAGGGCTTGGCTGTTCTGGGTATCCCAACGGATCTCGGCGTTGCCCAGGTGGCGGTCGAGCTGGCGTCCACGGTCGGCCAGGTTGTAGTAGCCGGGTATCGGCATCTGTGCCGGCGGCTGGTAGTTGGCCGAGACGATGTAGCCGCTGGCCGGATTTTCCTGTTGCGGGTTGGCGCTGAACGGGTAGAAGCCCGGTTTGTCGGCCTGATGGCTGCTGCCATCGAGAATGAACGCCGGGTTGACCCCGTCGGGGCGGATCGGCAGGCGCGCTGCGGCCCACCAGCCGATATCGCCGCGGGCGTTGGCCCACACCAGGTTCAGCCCCGGCGCCTGGACCTTGGCTGCCGCCTCGCGCATTTTGTCCAATGTGTCGGCGCGGTTGATCTGGTAGAAGCCTTCGAGGATCGGGTTTTCGGTTTCAAGGAACGCCCACCACAGGGCAATCGGCGTCTTGCCGGCGCTGTCGCCCAGCACGCTGTTGACGATCGGGCCGTGGGGCGAGCGGCGCAGGGTGATGCTGGCGGCTGGCTCGCCCTTGATGGCGATGGACTGCTCGGTCTTCTCCAGCGGCTGCCAGCGGCCATCGACCATCACCTGCTCGGGGTTGTCCGGGTTGGTCTTTTCGGCGATCAGGTCGACGTCGTCATTCTGGAACATGGTCAGGCTCCAGCCGAAATCACGGTTGTGCCCGAGCAGGGCGAACGGGTTGAGTCCCTGGAAGTAGCCATACAGGTTGAAGCCTGGCGCCGACAGCTCGGCCTCGTACCACACTGCCGGCACAGCGAAGCCGATGTGCGGATCGCCCGCCAGCAGCGGTCGGCCACTGCGGGTGCGGCTGCCGGCCAGGACCCAGGCGTTGCTGCCTTCGAACTGCGGGATGCCAGCCTCGCCGAGGGCGTCATGGCTCAATTGCGCGAGCTGTTCGAGGCTGCGCCAGTCGGCGGCGGCCAGGGGCGTTGCCAGGGCGCCGTCGGGTTGCCAGTCGAGTTCGAAGATCTTCAGGTACTCGGGGCCGAGCTGATCGCGAATGTAGGTCAGCGCAGGTTCGGTGCGGAACGCGGCGGCAAAACTGTAGGCCAGGTAGCCGGCGATGCTCAGGGTGTCTTCGGCGGTGAACGGCCGCGGGCTGATGCCCAGCAGGTCGAACTCCATGGGCTTGGGGTGGCTGGCCTGCCACTGGTTCACACCGTCCAGATACGCTTGTAGTGCCTGCCAGGCGGGGGACTGCTGGTCGCTGCGCCGCACCATCAGCGCCGCCTGCTCGCGGATGCGCAGGCTGCGGAACAGGGTATCGGTGGGCAGCAGTTTCTCACCTAGCACCTCGGCCAGCTCGCCCCGAGCCAGGCGGCGCATGATCTCCATCTGGAACAACCGGTCCTGGGCATGCACATAGCCGAAGGCGCGGTACAGGTCCTGTTCGTTCTGCGCCTGCAGGTGCGGCACGCCACGGGCATCGAAGCGTGCGCTGACCGGCGCCTGCAAGCCGGCGACGGCCACCTCGCCCGCGCGCAGGGGTAGCTTGCCCTGCACGTACCAGTAACCGGCGCCAGCGGCGGCCACGGCGATCACCACCGCCAGCAGGGTCAGGCTGCGCTTCATCGAAACTCCTTGTGCACACCAGCGAAAAATGTGGTCCGATCATCGGCGCATTCGCGAACTGAGCATAGTCCCTGAAAGGAGTTTCCATGTCCCTGAGCGAAAAACAGAAGATGTTGGCCGGCCAGCTCTACCACGCCGGTTGTCCCGAACTGCAAGCCGAGCAGATCGCCAACAAGCACTGGATGCACCGTTACAACAGCAGCGTCGAGTTGCTCAACGACGCGCGCCACCGCTTGCTGGTCGAGCATTTCGGCCAGGTCGGCGACGGCGCGGTGATCCGCCCGCCGTTCCATTGCGACTACGGCTACAACATCAGCATCGGCGCCAACAGTTTCATGAACTTCAACTGCGTGATCCTCGATGTGCTGCCGGTGCGCATCGGCGCCGACTGCCAGATCGGCCCGGCGGTGCAGATCTACACCGCCGACCACCCCATGGACGCGGAGCTTCGCCGCGCCGGCCTGGAGAGCGGGCGGCCGGTGAGCATCGGCGACAACGTGTGGATCGGCGGCGGGGCGATCATCCTGCCCGGGGTGAGCATCGGCGACAACGCGGTGGTCGGTGCCGGCAGCGTGGTCACCCGCGATGTGCCGGCGGGGGCGGTGGTGGTGGGCAACCCAGCACGGGTGCGTCAGCCGGCCCAGGGGCAGTAGCAGCCCAGCGCGAGGGTGTTGGAGGCCTGGACCCGGCGCCCTTGTTCCAGTGCCTTGAGGATCGGCTCGATGAAACTGTTGCTCGAGTTGCACACCGCGCCTTCGCTGTAGGGGCCGAAATAAGCGAGGTTGCCTGCGTGGTCCCAGATCGCCACGGCGGGCGTGGCGGGCAGCCGTTCACTGCCGGGCAGGCTGGCCAGGGGCTGGAGGGCGGTGAGGTTGGCGGGGAGCTGGCCGTGGCTGGCGGGCTTTTGCACGACGTAAAAGCGCACGCCCCGTGGCGCGAACTGCGCGACCAGCTCGCCCAGGTGCTGCTGGTTGCCGACATTGCAGGGGCAGGCTGGGTCCCAGAAATGCACCACGCGCAGCGGGCCGGGGCCGGACAGCTCGGTTGGCAGGCGCAGTTGGCTGCCGTCGAAGAAGGTCGCCTGGTTGTCGAATGGGCGCAGGTAGCGGCTCTGGAAGCTGTCGTAGGCCCGCCACAGGGCGGCAGCGCAGAGTAGCAGTGCAAGAAGTGTGAACAGTCGCTTGGCCATAGGTGCCCTGACGCGGTGTACATGGGAGCGGGCTTGCCCCGCGACGGCCTCTGTTCAGCCATCGTTCCGAGCAACTCGCGTGGTTCGTTGGAAAAGGCGCCAAGCTTGCCATGGCGCGGCCCAGAGCTGAATATCGCAGGTCAATACTCGCTGCACTTCGGATCTACCCATGCCTGCCAGTTTTCACCCCGACCTGCTGCGCACCAGCCTGTCGCCTCTTACGGCTCGCCAGCCGTTATCCACCCAGGGCCAGGCCTACCAGCGCTTCTACGGCCTGGACCTGCCTGCGCGCAGCTGGCTGGGCGGCTTCCAGGCGGCGGGTTTCGACCTGGTCGGCCAGGCCTGGCTGCCCGAGCAGGCGCAGGCCACGTTGTTCCTGCTGCACGGCTATTACGACCATATGGGCCTGTACCGCCATGTGATCGCCTGGGCGCTGCGCCAGGGCTTTGCGGTGATCGCCTGCGACCTGCCGGGGCATGGGTTGTCCAGCGGCGAGCGGGCCAGCATCGATGATTTCGGGCGTTACCAGCAGGTGCTCGATGCGTTGTTCGAGCAGGCGCGTCAACTCGGTCTGCCGAGGCCCTGGCACCTGTGCGGGCAAAGCACCGGCGGGGCGATCGTGGTCGATCATCTGTTGCACCATGGCGAACACAGCCCGGCGGATGGCGAGGTGATCCTGCTGGCGCCGCTGGTGCGCCCGCGCGCCTGGCGCTGGTCCAAGCTCAGCTATTGCGTGTTGCGTCACTTCGTCAACGGCATCGAGCGGCGCTTCAGCGAGAACACCAATGACCCGGCATTCCTGGCGTTTCTCGAGGCTGACCCCTTGCAGCCACGGCGTTTGCCGACGGCCTGGGTCGGTGCGTTGGTACAGTGGATCCGGCGTATCGAGGCCGCGCCGCGTAGCACGCGGCGGCCAATGATCGTGCAGGGTGAGGCCGACGCTACGGTGGACTGGCCGTATAACCTGCAGGTGCTCAAGGCCAAGTTCGCCGAGCCGCGGATCCTCATGCTGCCCGAGGCGCGGCATCACCTGGCCAATGAGCTACCAGGCATTCGCCAGCGCTACTTCGACTTCATTGGTCAGCGCCTGGGCTGATCAGTTCAGGTCGGCGGCGTTCTGGCCCACCGCCAGGGCGGCGCGTACCGCGGTTACTGCAGCCTTGTAGTAGGCCTGGCCGTCGGCGGACTCGGCGAAGGTGGAGAACGCTTCGAGTTCGGTATCCGAGAGATCGCGGTAAACGTATAGCAAGGTATTGTCGAGGTCTTCGCCCACCTGGTTCATCAGCCGTTGGCGCTGGCCGTCGAGCAGGCTCTGGGCCTGGCCGCCGCCAAACAAGCCGGGCAGCATCGAGCTGAGGCTGTCGGCCGCCACCCCGGCGATGGCCAGGCTGACTTCGGCGCCTGCTTCGCGGGCGGGCAGGGCCCGGGCCAGGTGGCCGATGATCAGCCGGCGGTTGTCGCTGGCCTGGATCTTCGGCAAGCCCTTGGCGTTCTTCGCCAACTGATCCTTGCGCGTGGCCAGTAGCTCGGCGGCGACCACCTTGCGTCCCAAGGGCGACTGGAAGAACGCCAGGGCCGGTGTCGGGTTGCCCAGGTTGGCGCGCAACTGCGCCTGGGCACGGCGGTCCATGGCCTGGGCCTGGAAACGCTGGTTGCTGTTGTTGACCAGCGCCTGGTAGACGGCGGGCGGCAGGCTGTTGCGATAGCGCTGCTGGGCGGCGTTCACGGCATCGTTGAAATGGGCGCGCTGGTCGGGCCAACCGGCGGCTTTGTAAAGTTGGTCGAGGCTGTCCGCCCAGACAGGCATGGTGCAGATCAGCAGCACTAGCAGGGAAAACAAACGGCGCATTCAGGACTCCTGTCGGCAGGCGGCTATTGTCCGTGGCGTGGCGGGGCTTTGTCGAGACGCCAGTGGCGGTTCCTGACCAAGTGGCGCTGTGCGAGTGACGGGCGAATGGATATGATGCGCCATGCACAATCCTTCCGAACATCCGCTGCTGTCGGCCATCGTCGACGACCTGGCCGCCCGTGGCTGGTCGCAGCAATCCCTATTCCTGCCCGCCGAGCTGTCGCGCGCGCTCGCGGCCGAGTGCCGGCGCCGTTACGCCGAGGGTGAACTCAACCCCGCCGGGGTCGGACGCGGCGCCGCGCAGGAGATCCGCGAAGCGATTCGGGGTGACCAGATCCAGTGGATCGACCCTGGGGAGTCGGACGTCTGTGACCGTTACCTGGGTGAGATGGACGGGTTGCGCCAGGCCATCAACCAAGGGTTGTTCCTGGGCCTGGAGGATTTCGAATGCCACTTTGCCCTGTACCCGCCGGGGGCGTTCTACAAGCGCCACCTCGATCGCTTTCGCGACGATGACCGGCGCATGGTCTCCGCCGTGCTCTATCTCAACGAGGGCTGGCAGGCGGCCGACGGCGGGCAGTTGCGCATGTTCCTGGCCGAGGGTGTCGAGCACGACGTGCAACCGCTCGCCGGTACCCTGGTGGTGTTCCTCTCCGGCGATGTGCCCCATGAAGTTCTACCGGCCGGGCGCGAGCGCCTGTCGTTGACCGGCTGGTTCCGGCGCCGTGGCAATGACCCGTTCTGAGCGACCGAAGGTCCTGGTCAGCGCCTGCCTGCTGGGCCAGCCGGTGCGCTACGACGGCCGGGCCAGTGGCCATCCCGACCTGCTGCAACGCTGGCAGGCCGAGGGCCGGGTGGTGCCGTTGTGC
>NZ_SOZA01000027.1 GCF_004519305.1 Pseudomonas sp. RIT623
TCAGTTGCGTTCAGCGCTGGAATGGATTGCGCAGGCGCACCCAGACGATGGCTGGCAGCGCCATCAACAACCATTTCAGGTATTGATTCACCGCGTAGTACTCGCAAGCGGTACCAATGAGCGTGCACAGCACGACCACGGCAACAAATTGAATCATTCTGTCCATCAATTAGGTTCCATTGTCTCTGTGTATCAGGGCGGGCACTCTAGCAGTGGGGCATGCCGGGTGCAGTCTTCGCCTGCGCCCATGCCATATGGTGTAACACTTTATCCGTCCAACAATCGCTGCGCCCTTGGCTATCGTGCCAGCTCCCGTCAGTGCAGGAGGTGCGTGCGATGACCCGCTTTACTGGTGGCTGCCTGTGTGGCCGCATCCGTTTTATCGCCGAGGGCGAGGCCGATTGTCCCCATACCTGTTCCTGTTCCCAGTGCCAGCGGCACTCGGGTGGCTTGACCCTGTGTTGGGTCGAGTTCGACAAGGCAGCGGTCAGCTGGGTCGGGGAGGGGCGTGCGCCTGCGCTGTACCGTTCCTCGTCAGCGTCCAGCCGTGCCTTCTGCGCCACCTGCGGCAGCTCCCTGGGTGCCGTCGACGATGGGCCGACCGTGGCCTTGTTGCTGGGCTGTTTCGACGACCCACAGGCGCCGGGCCTTAGACCGGTTGCGCATGCGTTCAAAGGCAGCCGGCCGGCCTGGTGGAAGGTCGATGCCTGTGGCTGATTAATCGTTATCATGGCGGTTTTGCGCATGCGCGGCTCAAGGAAGATTCGGATGCTCTCACGCAATGCACTTGTCCCTGAACTGCTCGTCACCGACCTGGCCACCAGCGTTGCCTTCTGGGTTGACCTGCTCGGCTTCACGATCGCCTACCGACGGCCCGAGCAGCATTTCGTCTTTCTTGAACGTGAGGGGGCACAGGTGATGCTCGAACAGTTCGACGCTGACGACCACTGGTTGACCGCCGCTCTGGTCAAACCCCTGGGGCGGGGGATCAACCTGCAGATCGAGGTGACGGCCGTGGCGCCGTTGCTGGCACGGCTCGAGCAGCGGCGCTGGCCGCTGTTCCAGGCCTGTGAAGACGCCTGGTACCGTGCCGATGATATCGAGGTCGGGCTACGTCAGTTTCTGGTGCAGGACCCGGACGGCTACCTGCTACGATTCGGCGAGCGGCTGGGCGAGCGGCCCCTGGCATGACGAGGGCCTACTGGCTGGCAAGGCTGCTCTGGCAGCCCCTCTCGCTCGTTTGTCAGACCCTTCCCGTATCAGGCGGCATCCCTCAACACCCCGTTCATTTTCACCCCAAGCGCAATCGCCTACCGTCTCCTTCCCGTCAACGCCAAGGAGCTAACCCATGCCAGAGCTTGCGTTATACAAAGTGAAACTGCTGGACGAATTCGAGGCCCGTGCAGATGAGTGGACCTGCGGGCATTTCGAGCGGCGTCTGACCGAGGTGAAGCCGGCAGCCTATTACCAGGACGCCAAAGGCATCATCATCGCCGCGCACAAGGCCGGAAACTGGCCGAACACGGTCAAGCGCTACCTGCTCAGCAACTACCAGGCGTTCGGCAATGTCAGCAGCGAGTTCAGCGAAATTTTCCGCCAGGTACTGGCCAGCTTGACACCACAGGAGTTGGCCTACTGGCAGCTACCCCAGGCGACTGCGCCGGCATGATCCTGCCGAGCTTCGACCTGACTCGGCTCCCAGCGGCCTGAATCACCATCCACCCGACAGTGGCCACTCCACCGCCAGGCGGATCTGGTCCCCATCCAGTTCCGCCTGCGCGGTGTTGCCTCGGTGCACATTGTGCCGCAACGAGAACGCGACCCCCTTGGCCTTGCCATCCTGCAGCACATAGCGCGCCTCCAGGTCACGTTCCCAATGCCGACCCTCCTTGCCATAGCCCAGGTAGGCATAGCCGCCGCGTGGGTCCACGTGTGTCCCGTCGATAGCGAACCCCCGCACATACAGCGCCGTCAAGCTCAACCCCGGCACGCCATATCCGGCCATGTTCAGGTCATAGCGCGCCTGCCACGACTTCTCGTTCGGCGCATTGAAGTCGGACAGTTGCACCGCGTTGCCGAGCAAGATCGCGCCGCGGGTCACGTAGTCGAACGGTGTATCGCCATCCACTTGCTGCCAGCCGAGGCTGAAGGCATGCGGCCCCTCGGCGTAACGCGAGACCAGGCTCCAGGTGGTGTTGTCGATACGCCCGGACAGCGCCTTGCCGGTGTCGGTGGTGCGGTACAGGTTGAGGTCCAGGCTGAGGCTGCGTCGCGCGTCCAGGGCATGGCTCAGGGTGCTGGCAAGATAATGTTGGTTCCAGCTGTCCTGATAACGCGAGGTGTAGAGACTGGCGCTGAGCGTGGCGGACGGGTTCCATACGGCGCCGGCCAAGTCGAACTGCTTGCCCTGGCGGGCGTTGGAGTAGTTGACCACGAAGCCCCGGTCATGGCTGGAGGCGTTGCGATCGGTGCTTTCGCTGAAGTGCCCGGCAACCAGCTTGAGCGTATCCAGTTCCTGGCTGGTGAGGAACAGGCCGGTGGCGGTTTCGGGCAGCAGGCGGCTGTCGGATGAGCTGAACACTGGTGTCTTGACCCGCTGCTCGCCATAGGACAGCACGGTGTTGGAGGCCCGCAGCTTCAGTGCCGCGCCGCCACGGCTGTAGTCGCGCTTGGCATGACCTTGATTGTCCAGCCCCAGTAGCCGCGCCTTGCCGGCACGGCCGCCGCCGCTGTCCAGCTGCACGCCGAGGTAGGCATGGGCATCCACGCCAACCCCGACAGGTCCCTGGGTGAAGCCCGAGTTGAACGTGCCCATCAAACCATAGGCCCATTCCTCAGCCTTGCCGTTGCGCTCGGCGCGGGGTTTGTAGGCGTTGCGCGCGCCGCTGTTGCGCCCGCCATGGCGGTAGTCGCGCTGGTCGAAGACGCTGCGGTTGAGCAACTGCCAACGGCTGTCGGCGAGCCAGCCCTTGGCCTGCGACTGGCTGGAATCGGCCAGGGCCAGGGGCGTCAAGCCCAGCAAGGGGAGGGCGAGGGCTAGGGGCTTCACGGGCGTTTTCCCGGCTCAGGAGCGCGAAAGCGCAGGATGCGCGCGCCGTCGAAAGGGTCGATGAGGTAGTGGGCGTGCACGCCGAAAGTAGCGAGCAGTCGCTCGGGTGTCAGCACCAGCGCCGGTTTGCCGAGGGCCAGCAGACGGCCCTGATCGAGCACGGCCAGGCGATCGCAGGTCAGCGCCTGATTGAGGTCGTGCAACGCCACCAGGGTCGTTATCGGCAGCGCCTGGACCTGGCCGAGCAAAGTCAACTGGTGCTGGATGTCGAGGTGGTTGGTCGGCTCATCCAGCAACAATACCTGCGGGCGTTGCGCCAGTGCGCGGGCGATATGCACACGTTGGCGTTCGCCGCCGGACAGCTCACCCCAGCGGCGTTGGCCCAGGTGACTGGCGTCGACGTCGGCCAGTGCCTGCTCGACGATGGCGCGGTCGCCTGCTCCGAAGGGAGCCAGGGCCGATAGCCAGGGGGTGCGGCCCAGGGCGACGGCGTCGAACACGCGGATCGCATCCAGGGTGTCGGCCTGCTGCTCGACCAGGGCCAGGGCCTGGGCGACACGGCGGCGGGGCAGGGCCGCCAGGGGCGTCCCGAGCAACTGGACGCTGCCGCTGCTGGGCGCGCGCAGCCCGGCCAGCAGCTTGAGCAAGGTGGACTTGCCGGAGCCATTGGGGCCGACCAGGCCGAGGGTCTCGCCGGGCCGAACGGCCAGGTCGATACCATGCAGCACCTCGCGCCCACCTAGGCGCAGGTGCACGCCCTGGCAACTGATGGGGGCCATTGCGGGGGTGTGCAGCGCCGTCATGGGCGCCCCCGACGGCTGACCAGGATCAGTGCGAACAGCGGCGCGCCGATCAGTGCGGTGACCACCCCCACCGGAACCACCTGGCCGGCGATCAGCGTGCGCGACAGGATATCGGCGACGATCAGGAACAACGCCCCGCCCAGCGCGCTGGCCGGCACCAGGCGGCTGTGCCCGGGGCCCAGCAACAGGCGCAGCGCATGGGGAATGACCAGCCCGACGAAACCGATGGCGCCGACGATCGACACCATCACCGCGGTCACCAATGCCGCGCAGCTGATCAGCAGCAGCTGGGTGCGGCGCACTGGCACACCGAGCGAGGCGGCGGAATCGGCGCCGAAGGTGAAGGCATCCAATGCCCGCCGATGGCCCAGGCAGACCAGCAGCCCCAACACGGCCATCGGTACCGCCAGGGCTACCGCTGGCCAGCGCACCCCGCTGAGGTTGCCCAGCAGCCAGAACAGGATGCCGCGGGCTTGCTCGGCGGTGGCGGATTTGGTGATCAGGAACGCGGTGAGCGCGTTGAACAGCTGCGAGCCGGCGATCCCGGCAAGGATCACCTGAGCATTGTCATGGCGGCTGCCGCTGGCCCGGGACAGCGCCAGCACCAAGGCAAAGGCCGCCAGTGCGCCGAGGAAGGCGCCGCCGGACAGCGACAGCGCCGCGCCGCCCAGGCCGAGCAGGCCGACCGCCACGGCGCCGGTCGAGGCCCCGGCGGACAGGCCCAGCAAATACGGCTCTGCCAGCGGGTTGCGCAGCAACGCCTGGAGAATCACCCCGCAGGTGGCCAGGCCCGCGCCGCAGGCAGCGGCCACCAGGGTACGCGGCAACCGGTAGTTCCAGACGATGCCGGCGTCGATCGGATCGAGTGGGTAGCCCGCTTGCCACAGATGATTGGCCAGCACCTGCCAGACCACTTCGGCGCTCACTGGGGTTTCGCCGATGGCGATACCCGCGAGCATGGCCAGGCCCAGGGCGAGCAGCGCGAAGGCGCCAAGGGGCAGCAGGCGACTCATGGTTGCGCCGCTTTACCGCTGGCGAAGGCCGTGGACAGCACTTGCAGCCCGCGGAACAGACGAAGGCCGGCCTGCATGGCATCGGCGTCGAGGACGATGATGCGGTCCTGTTTCACCGCCTCCATGTTACGGGTCAGCGGGTCGCTGCGCAGGAACTGGAGTTTCTTCTGATAGTCATCGGCGGGGTAGCGGCGTCGGTCCATGCGCGCGATGATCAGCCAGGTGGGATTGGCCTTGGCCAGGGTTTCCCAGCCTACGGTCGGCCATTCCTCGTTGGACTCGACCACGTTGCGCACCCCTAGGGTCTGCAGCATGAAGTCGGCCACGCCCTGACGGCCGGCCACGTACGGGTCGAGCGCCAAGTCGGCGCTGGAGAACCAGAACAACGCGCTGGTGTGGCTCAGGTCCTTGCCCACCAGTTGTTGCTGAGCACGCTGCAGGCTGCCCTGGAGTGCTGTGTTGAGGGCGGCGCCGCGCGCCTGCACGTCGAAGATCTCGGCCAGTTGGCTGATGCTCTTGTAGATGCTCTGCACCTTGAACGGTTGCAGACGGGTGCCATCGGCGCCCACCAGGTTGTCCTTGCCTTCGCAATCGGAGGGCAGCAGGTAGGTGGGAATCTGCAATTCGGCGAACTGTTCGCGGGTGGCGACCGCGCCTTGGGCACCGACCATCCATTCGAACTGCACCGCCACCAGTTGCGGACGCTTGGCCACCACCGCCTCGAAACTTGGTTCGTTATCGGCCAGGCGCTCGACCTTGTCGTTCTGCGCCTTGAACTCGGGCAGTACGTTGTTGAACCACAACGAAGTGCCGGCCAGGCGTTCGCCCAGGCCCAGGGCATAGAGCAGTTCGCTGCCGGCCTGGCCGATGGTCACCGCGCGTTCGGGCGCCCGGGCGAGGGTCTGGGGCACGCCGCAGTTGTCGAGGGTCAACGGATACTGGGTGGCACTGGCAGGGCTATCGGCCTGGGCCAGCGCGCACAGGGTCAAGCCGGCGACGACGGTGGCGAGGTGGGGCAACATGGTGGGGCGGTCTCCTGTCTTGCGTTGTGCGGTCATGGGCACGGACAGGCATCGCCGGGCACGAGCGAGGGGCTGCGAGCGCAAGGCGGATGACCATCCCGGACACCCCGCCGGTTGGTGAACACGTGCCGGCAGGTCTCCTGACTGGTGCGTCCAGGCCCGGCGCCGGCCTTCCCGGATGGATCATCCAGTGGCATCGATGGCGTGGGCTCGGCACCTACAGTTGCGGGGGCAGTTCCGTTCGGCGCGCGCTGGACGCGCCTGGGATTCCCTTTTGATTCCGTGTGGAAACCGGCGGGCGGCATGGTAGACCATCGCACCGCCGGGCGAAACGCCTTTACAGGTACTTGAGCCAGGCCAGGTCGCGGCGCCGCGCCTTCAACCGGGCGAAGCCGCGGACCGGCAGGTACAGCGCGGCAGCCAGCAACATGGCCAGCAGCCAGACCGCGGCGACACCCTCGAAACCGAAATATTCGCCCTGGTTGCGGCCGAACAGGCCGACGCTGGCCAGGTACAGCCCCTTGAGCACATACAGGTGCAGCAGGTAGAAGAACATCGGCGCCGCGCCGAACACCGCCAGCGCGCCGATCCAGCGAGCGCTGCCGGCACGCTCGAAGCCGCGTAGCAACAGCAGCCCGGCGCCCAGGGTCAGGGCCAGGAACAGCAGCGAAGGTGGGTACTTGGTGATGTTGAAGAAACTCATTAGCGTCTGCGTGACACTGGGGTAACTGCTCCAGGGCGCTTCGCCGTAACCATTGAGCAGGCGCAGTGCAACGAAACCCAGCAGGGCCAGAGCCCCGGCCAGCAGCAGCCGCCGTTGGCGGGCATCGGCCTGGCTGGTGCGGGCGAACCATGGGCCAAGGGCGTAGCCCAGGACGATCACGCCGATCCACGGCAACAACGGATAGGATGTGCGCAAGCGCAAGTTGTCGCAGACCTCCAACCAGCCGCGATCGTGCAGGACCGCCCATGGCACATGCAGGGCCGATGCCGGCTCGAAGTGCAGGCCATCGAGCAGGTTGTGGCCAGCGACGATCAGCGCGCCCAGGGCGATAAGCGCCGGGCGTGGCAACCACACCAGCAGCGACAGGGCGATCATGCTCAGGCCTATGGCCCAGATCACCTGCAGGTAGATCACACTGGGTGGCAGCTGGAAGGTCCAGGCGAAGTTGACCAAGGTGAACTCCAGCACGACCAGGAACAGCCCGCGCTTTAATAGAAAGGCCGAGACGTCGCCACGGCCCCGGTGCTTTTCGCCGTACAACCAGGCGGACAACCCGGTGAGCAGCACGAACACCGGGGCGCACAGGTGCGCCAGGGTGCGGCTGGCAAACAGGCTGGGGTCGGTTGCGTCGATCGTCATCGGGTCGCTGACCTGGCGGTGCAGAAAGAAGGTTTCGCGCACGTGGTCCAGGAGCATGAACAGGATCACCAGGCCGCGTAGGGCGTCGATGCTTTGCAGGCGTTGGTTGGGCAGGGGGGAAGGGGCAGTGGCGCTGGTCATTGGCTGGGTCGCAGACAGGAATGGCGTTTCAAATTAAATGTTATTGTATAACATTCCGTTGGCGCCTGAACAGCTCGATTTCGTGTGGAGGGCCACCAGGCGTTCACCACGACCCCAGCAGCGCCTATCAGTCACTCTGCATTGAAACTTTTTTCGCGGCCTGGCCAACCTCCCGAGTGCCTTGCGGGTAATCCTCCAGATCAGCATCACCCATAACCGCTGGCCTGCCTCCTTCACCTCCCGGAAAAACCGCCGGAACCACCCCGCGACACCCGAGTTTTTCCCTGCCGAACTCCCGATGTTTTTTCCTTTGGCTGTCACCACAAGCTGCGAATGTTGCCTTCGTGGACAGGCCTCCAGCCCCTCTGGATCAGGGTGTACGGCCTCGGCCACAGCAATGCGCGACCCACTCAACGTACGAACACGACGATAGGAGATTGCTTCATGTTTAAGCGTACTGTGATCGCCGCCTCCCTGGTGGCTGCTACCCTGGCTTCGGCCCAATCCATGGCCGCCGTGGTCGGCGGCGGTGCCACCCTGCCTGAGCCGCTGTACAACGGCAACGCCACCTGGGAAGGTATCCTGCCAAGCGGCTTCAGCTACACCGGCGTGGGCAGCGGCGGTGGCAAGACCGCTTTCCTGACCAACGCGCCTGCGTCGATCAACCAGCCTGCCGGCACCAACGTCGACTTCGCCGGCTCCGACTCGGTGCTCAGCGCCAGCGAACTGTCGACCTATAACAGCACCCGCGCCGCTGCCTGGGGCAAGCTGGTCCAGGTACCGGCGGTCGGTACCAGCGTGACCATTCCTTACCACCGCAACGGTGTCAGCAACCTGCAGGTCAACGCCGCGCAACTGTGCGGCGTGTTCTCCGGCAGCATCGCTACCTGGGGTGCCCTGCTGGGCAACGGCGACACCACCCCGATCAAGGTGATCTACCGTGCCGGTAGCAGCGGCACCACCGAACTGCTGGCGCGCTTCCTCAACGATTCTTGCCCGACTGCCTTCTCGGTCAGCAGCACCTTCACCAGCGCCAACGTCGGCACCGAGCCGAGCACCTGGCAAGCCGTCGCTGGCAGCGCCGATGTGGTCAACGCGGTGAACGCTACCGACGGCGCCATCGGCTACGTCAGCCCTGACTTCGTCGACACCGCCAACAACGCCCAGGTCGCCCGTGTCAGCAAGCTGGCCAGTGGCACCGCGGTGCTGCCGACCGTCGACCAGGCGCAGATCGCCCTGGGCAGCGCCACCGCTCCGAGCACCGACCGTGCCAACCCAGCCAGCTGGGCTGTCACCTTCGGTCGTGGTGCCAGCGACAAACCGGTCCCGACCACCGGCTACCCGATCGTCGGCTACACCAACCTGCTGGTTGGCCAATGCTACAAGGACGCCGCCGATGCCACCGCGGTTCGCGGCTTCCTCGACGACCTGTACAGCGGCAACCACGACCTGGCCATCGGCATCCATTCGTTCGTGCCGGTGCCACCGGCGTTTGCCGCAGAAGTCAAGAAAGCCTTCATCAGCAACGCTGGCAACGAAGGCCTCGATATCGGCAACAGCAACGTCTGCAACGGTATCGGTCGCTCGTAATACGGCTGTTCCCCAGTGGCCCGCATCTATTGGATGAGGGCATGACCCTGGCGGTGCCCGTGGGCGCCGCCGGGGTTTTCTTCGTGTGCATGAAGGAGCCCAACACGTGTTCAAGAAAAGATCCCTGCAACTGGCCGCCCTGGCCTGTGCCGCGCTGCTGGCCGGCACGGCCTGCGCCGAGGTCAACGGTGGCGGTTCCACGGCGGTGAAGCGGCTTTACACCGGCAACCCGCTGTACCCCACGCTGCCACGGCTGTTGCCCGATGGTTTCACCTACAGCGCCGTCAACAGCCTGGCCGGCAAGCAGGCGTTCCTGGCCAACGATCCGACGCTGATCTGGCAGGCGGCGGGTGGCACCGTCGATTTCGCCGCAGGCGAGGCAGTGCTCACGGCCAGCGAACTGGCCAGCTATCGCAGCACTCGGCAAAGCGCCTACGGGCCGATGATCCAGGTGCCGGTGGCCGGCATGGCGGTGGCGATTCCCTATCAGAAGAGCGGGCTCGATACGCTCCAGCTCAGCGCTCAGCAGTTGTGCGGGGTGTTCTCCGGGGCGTTGGCCACCTGGGGCCAGGTGCTGGGCACTGTCGACAGCACGCCGGTACGGGTGGTGTACCGCGCGGGCGACAGCGGTACCACCGAGGTGCTGTCGCGGTTCCTCAACGACAGCTGCCCGTCGGCATTCAGGGTAGCGTCCCGCTTCACCACCGCCAGCCTCGCCACCCCGCCTGGCCATTGGCTGGCGGTTGCCACCAGCGCCGACGTGACGGCTCAGGTCAGCCTTAACGACGGAGCCATTGGCTACGTGGCCGCCAACTACACCGAAGCGGGCAAGAACAGCAAGGTCGCCCGGGTCAGCAAGCTGCCCATGGCCGCCGGGACGGCGGCGCTACCCACCGTGCTGGCGGCCCAGGCCGGGCTGGGTACCCCGCAGGCGCCGGCCAGCGCCGCCGAGCGCGGCAACCCGCTGCGTTGGGTACCGACCTATGGCAGTGCCGCCGGCGACCTGCCGGTTGCCAGCACGGGTTACCCCATCGTCGGTTTCAGCAACCTGCTGCTCGGCCAGTGCTATCAGAACCCCGCGGATACCCGGGCGATTCGCGATTTCCTCGGCGAACTGTACGCCGGCCAGCGGCGGATCGCGGTGATGGGCCATGTCTTCGTGACCTTGCCACAGCCATTCGCCGATGAGCTGCGCCGCACCTTCCTGTTCGATGCCTATGGCGAAGGCACCGATATCGGCAACCCGTCGGTGTGCAACGGCATCGGCCGGCCTTGAGCCGCCCGCGTGCGTCGCCATACCCCAGCCAGATGAACTTTGCATGACAAAGCTTCGGTCGCCCAGCGGCCGGAGTGCCTTATGGCAAAGCGGCATCAGCGCCGCCTGACGATTTTCGAGAACCAGCACAAGGAACCCTGCGATGTCGCGCGGCATGCCCCAGCCAGCCCTCCCAGCCACCGCCGCACTGCGTCGTGGCAAGCCTGCCAGCGGCGAGCCGTTGCTGCTCAAGCCCTTGGCCCAGGCCATTGCCTTGTTGCTGTTGGCCGGCAGCGCCCAGGCCGGGCAACCGTTCAGTTCGGCCTGGTTCGCCGCCAAGGGCGCTGCCAGCGCCCCGGCCGGCAGCGGCGCCGTGGGCGGGGCTGGGCAGGCGCTGCCAGGTTCGCCGCCGCCGCTGGCCCAGCAGCAACGGCTGAACCAGCAGTTCCAGCGCACGGTGAGCAACTTCAACAGCACCGTGGCAGCCATCGCCGCCCAGCAGGCGGCCCAGGCCAATGGCCGGACCTTGGCCCAGGTGCAGCCGCAAGTGATCCCCAATGGCCTGGGCGAGGGCGGCCTGAAGGTCGACGAGAACCCGCTCACCCAGGGCTGGCGCAATGCCAAGGCGCCACAGCAGAGCCAGGCCGGTGGCAAGACCCAGGTGCGTATCGAGCAGACGGCCGACAAGGCCATTCTCAACTGGGAGACTTTCAACGTCGGTCGCGACACCACCGTGCGTTTCCAACAGCAGGCCGACTGGGCCGTGCTCAACCGGGTCAACGACCCGGCTGCCCGCCCGAGCCAGATCCACGGGCAGATCGAGGCGCCAGGCACGGTGATGCTGATCAACCGAAACGGCGTGGTGTTCAACGGCACCAGCCAGGTCAATGTGCGCAACCTGGTGGCCGCGGCCGCGCAGATCAGCGACGAGCAGTTCAGCCAGCGCGGCCTGTATGTCGACAACAGCGCCAGCCAGGCCACCTTCACCCAGGCCGCCGGCAAGGTCCTGGTCGAACGCGGCGCGCAGATCCGCACCCAGGAACCGGCCAGTTCCACCAGCGGCGGCGGTTACGTGCTGCTGCTTGGCAGCGAGGTGGGCAACGATGGGCAGATCATCACCAGCAAGGGCCAGGCAACCCTGGCGGCGGCGGACGATTTCTACATCCGCCGCGGCCAGGGCACCGAGGCCAACCGCTACTCGACCACCCGCGGCAACGAAGTGGCCGGCAGCCTCCAGGCCGGCAGCAGTGCCGGCACGGTGGTCAACAATGGCCTGATCCAGGCCGCCGGTGGCGACATTACCTTGACCGGGCACCAGGTGCGTCAGCAGGGCGTGGCGTTGGCCAGTACCTCGGTGGACCGCCGCGGCAGCATCCACCTGCTCAACGCTGCCAGCGACACCACCGGCAGTGTCAGCCTCGGGCAGGGCAGCGTCACCGCCGTGCTGCTGGACGACAGCGCGGCGCTCGACAGCCAGCGCGAAGCTTCGCGGGCAGTGGTCAACGGTAGCAACGGCAACCTGGCCAGCGGGCGCTTCGACAACCTCAGCACGGTCATCGACCGCCCCGAGCAGTCGCGGGTCGAGATAGTCAGCGGCGCCACGGTGCACTTCCAGGACGGCTCGCTGACCCTGGCCAGCGGTGGCCAGGTGGCGGTGAGCGCGGGCCGGCGCAGCCTGGTCGACGACGGTGCGCGCCTGGATGTGGCCGGCGCCCTCGGAGTCAAGGTGGCGATGGAAAGCAACGTCATCAAGGTCAACGTGCAGGGCAACGAGCAGCGCGATGCGGCGGGCAACCGTGACCAGGGTGGGCTGGGCAATCGCGATGTGTGGGTCGATGTGCGCGAACTGGTGCACGTGGCGGCGGGGGTCAATGGCTATGCCAAGGACCGCTGGTACACCGCTGGCGGCCTGCTGGAGGTCGGCGGTTACCTGGGCACCCGCAGCCACGGCGTGGGCGAGTGGATGGCCCAGGGCGGCACGCTGACTTTCACCGGCCAGGACCTGGTGACCCGTGCTGGCGCGCAGATCAACCTGTCTGGTGGCACTTTGGCGGTACAGGACGGCTATGTCCGGCAAAGCTGGTTGCGCGGTGCCGACGGGCGCCTGTACGAACTGTCCAAGGCGCCGGGCGACTTGCTCTACAGCGGCGTCTACCAAGGCTTCGAGGACAACTCCACGCGCTGGAACCAGACCCGCCTGTTCTACAACCCGCTGATTGCGCCGCAGCAGCGTTTCGAGCAGGGCTATACCGTCGGCCGCGACGCCGGCAGCCTGGTGGTGGCCACCCAGAGCGCCGTGCTCGATGGCCAACTGATCGGTGCAACCTGGCAGGACCCGCGCCAGCTGCAGGCGCCGGTGACCGGCCTGGATGGCTACAAGCAGGTGCATAGCGCCGTTGCCCGAGGCGCCCAGCTGGTCATTGGCCAGCAGATTCCAGGCTATCTCGCCGCCAGCAAGGACCTGGTCTTCAGCCTGTCGCCGGTGTTGCGCCAGGTCACCCTCGGCGCCGGCGGTCGTGGCGCCAGTGCCCAGGTGCAGTTGCAGGCGCCGTTGGACGAGCAACGCCGTGGCCAGTTGCTGCTCGACAGCAGCCTGCTCAACGGCTTTGCCCTGGGCGGCCTGAGCGTGGCCGCCAGCGAGTCGGTGCAGGTGGACGAGGCGCTGCGCCTGGCCGATGGCGGTCAGTTGACCCTATATGCCCCGCAGGTGCGGGTTGCTGCCAACCTTACCGCCAAGGGCGGCCAGATGACCTTGGGCGATGTGCTGTATCAGCGCGACGGCGCCGATCTGCGGGACCGCGTGTTGGCCACCCCGGCCGGGATGGGCGCGCAGGTCGTGGTCGGCGATGGCGTGCGCCTGGATGCCAGCGGTGTGCGCAGCGAGCGCAACGATGCGCCGGCCATGGCCTGGCGCCATGGCGGCAACCTGTCGCTGCGCAGTTCTGGCGACGTGCTGTTGGGACAGGGCAGTGTGCTGGATGTGGCCGCCGGGGTCGTGCGCGGCGAGCGCAACCAGTTGAACGGCGGCCATGGCGGCAACCTGACGCTGCACGCCAGCGCCTACAACCCCGGCGAGGGCGGGCGCCTGCAATTGGCCGGGGAGCTGCGTGGCCATGGCAGCCAAGGCGCCGGCACCCTCGACCTACAGGCGGACACGGTGCGCATCGGCGGGTTAGCCGACGGCAGCGGCCTGCACCTGGGTGAGGATTTCTTCAGCCGCGGCTTTGCCCGCTACAGCGTGCGCGCCGCGCGCCAGCTGACCGTGGCAGAGGGCGCCCAGGTGCAGGTCACGCGGCCGGTGGAATTGCTCGATGGCAGTCAGCCAGTCAGCGACCAGGCCACGACATGGCTGCCACCGCTGCAGCAGGACAACGCAGCCAAGGGCGTGCTGAGCCTGCGCGGCGGTGCCAGCCTGAGCCTGGCCGCGGGCGATACCCGGCAGACCGTGGCCCAGCGCGAGGCCGCCGTGCTCGACGTACAGCGTGGCGCGCGCATCAGTGTCGACCCGTTGCAGGCGATCGAGCTGAGCAGCACTGCGCAACTGAACCTCGAGGGTGCCTTGCAGGCCGTTGGCGGCAAGGTCAGCCTGCGCCAGGCGCTACCGGAAAGCGCCGCGTCCGGGGTGCGCGAGCGCCTGCATGAGCGTGCCATTCGCCTGGGCGAGGCGGCATCGATCGATGTGTCCGGCCAGGCCTTCACCGCCCTCGACAGCCAGGGCCGGCGATATGGCCAGGTGATCGCTGGCGGCAGCATTGTCATTGGCGGCCAGATCGACCACGCCAAGGGCATCAGTGACGGCGCCTATCTGTTCGTCGACATCGCCCGTGGCGCCCGCTTGCATGCCGATGGCGCCAGCGCGGTGCTGGATATCCGTGAGCAGGGGCCGCTGACGGTGGCCAGCGCCGGTGGCAGCATCAGCCTGGCCTCCAGCTATGGTCTGCGTCTGGAGGGCAGCCTGAGCGCGCTGGCCGGCGGCGCCAACGCTGCCGGGGGCAGCCTCGGCGTCGCCCTCGACACCGGCTTGTATTACAAGGATGGGCTCGAAGATGGCCTGAACGTGCCCCGCGAACTGGTCCTGGGGCGCGGGGCCGGCGATGACGGCTTGCGCTACGGTCATGGCCGCCTGGACATGGACTTGGTCGAACGCGCCGGCTTCGCCAGCCTGGCCCTGCTCAGCGACGGCGTGCTGGCCTTCGACGGTGGGCTGGACCTGGCGATGGCCCAAAGTCTGCAACTGTACGCCGGCTCGCTGGTGCTGGCCGCCGACAGCGCCGACGATGCGCGCATCCATCTGCGCGCGCCCTACGTGCGCCTGGCCGGCAGCAACCACTTCGGTGGCGATTTTACCGTGCGTCCGACGGTCAAGGGTGGTTTGTCGCAACAGGCGTCCCATGCCCTGTTGCAGGTCGAGGCCAACCTGCTCGAAGTGCGTGACGAACTGAGCCTGGGTGCGCACGGCAGCCTCGCCCAGGGCAATGGCCAGCTATTGACTTTCGATCGCCGGGGTTTCGCCCTGGCTCGGTTGCGCAGCCAAGGCGACATTCGCTTCCTGGGCCGCGACTCGACCTCAGGGCCGACCGTGCTGAGCAGCAACGCCGACCTGGAACTGCTGGCCGCCCAGCTGTACCCGGTGACCGGCGCCTACGCCCGGGTCCAGACCAGCGGCGATGCCAGCCTGCGCATCGGCCGGGTTGGCGAGGGCACGCCAGCGCTGCCGTTGTCGGTGTTCGGGCGCTTGCACCTGAGCGCCGGCACGGTGGAGCAGGGCGGGGTGGTGCGCGCGCCGCTCGGCCAGGTGTTGCTGGGGGATACCCTTGAAGCCGGCCAGGACTTGCGCCTGTTGCCCGGCAGCATCACCTCGGTCAGCGCGGCGGGCTTGCGCATGCCCTATGGCGGCACGGCCGACGGCTTGAGCTACCTCTACGA
This sequence comes from Pseudomonas sp. RIT623, assembly GCF_004519305.1. Classification (GTDB taxonomy): domain Bacteria; phylum Pseudomonadota; class Gammaproteobacteria; order Pseudomonadales; family Pseudomonadaceae; genus Aquipseudomonas. The sequence goes on from NZ_SOZA01000027.1 coordinate 15,163, forward strand.
CGGCAAACCGGTGGAGCTGCTCGGCGGCAGCGGCGACAACGACCATGGCGTGGTGTTGGCCGGCAAACGCATCGAGGTCCAGGCCGGGGCGTTGATCGACCTGGCCGGCGGCGGCGAGCTGAGCGGTGCCGGCTTCGTTTCCGGGCGCGGGGGCTCCACCGATGCCCGCTACCACCCGTTACTGCAACTCGACGGCAACGGCCGCCTGCTGTTGCCGACGCTTTCGAGCAACCCGGTGTACGCCATCGTCCCGGGCCTTGTCGGTGACTATGCGCCCCTGGCGGGCGAGGCCGGGGTCGCCGACCCGGCCATTGGTCAGCGCATCACCCTCGACCAGGGCATCCCTGGCCTCGCGGCGGGCACCTATACCTTGCTGCCGGCCAGCTACGCCCTGTTGCCGGGCGCCTTTCGTCTCGAGCTCAACGGCCTGGCCATGGCCGGCCAGCGCAACGTCAGCCTGGCCATGCGCAACGGCTCCTGGACTACCTCGGGCAGCCTGTCGGTGGCCAATACCGCCATCGCGCAACCGTTGTCGGGGCAGGTCATCCTCACCGCCGCCGACACCTTGCGCCGTTACAGCCAGTACAACGAAATGTCCTACGCCGGCTTCGTCAAGGCCGATGCGCAGGCAAAGGGGGTGCCGCGGGCGGCGCTGGAGGCCGACGGCAAATGGCTGACCTTGCGCCTGAAGCCCAACAGCGACCCTGAGAGCACTTTGCGTTTCGCCGGCCAGGCGCGCTTCGATGCCGCCAGCGGCGGGCGCGGCGGCAGCGTGACGGTGTTGGGGCTCGATGCCATCGAGCTGCTTGCCGATGGTCAGGCGAGCACTTGGGACCAGCCAAATCGCGTGGCCCTGCGGGCCAGTGACTTGAGTGCGCTCAAGGCGCCACGGCTGAGCATCGGCGCGCGCCCGGAGGTGCGCTACGGCCAGGGTGGCAACATGCTGCGCTTGATGGAGTCGTCCACCGACATCCTGCTGCGCAGTGGTGCCGAGCTGCGCGCCGGTGAAGTGTTCCTGGCGACCAACAAAGGGCAGGGGGCGATCGTCGTCGAACAAGGCGCGGGGATCATCACCCTGGGCCGGGGCAAGGTGCCGTACGATGCCACCGACGGCTACCTGCTCGACCCCAATGCCCACGGCTTGCTGGCGCTGTCCAATGGCCGCCTCGACGTGCTGCCGTCGGTGGCCGACGATTTCTTCGCCCCAGGCAGCATCCTGATCGGCGGCTGCGTGTCGAGCCGCTGTGACGGCCTGACCCGCTTGTACGCCGAGGGTTCGCTGTTCGCCGCCACCGACCGCACCTTCAACCTCGATGACCAGGTGCTTTTTGGCACGCGCCACCTGGGCCTGGCGGTGGGGCGGATCAATGTCGGCTCGGCGGCAGCGCTGGCCGCTGCGGCCAACGCCGGGGTGCTGGGGCAGGGGCTGACGCTCAACCAGCAGGTGCTCGACCGCTTGTTCCAGGGCAGCACCGAGCAGGGTGTGCCGGCACTCGAGAGCCTGACTTTGACGGCGGCGGACTCGCTGAACTTCTTCGGCAACAGCCAGCTCGACACCTACGACCCGTTGACCGGGCGCAACCGGGTGCAGCAACTGATCATCGGCGCGCCGGCGCTGTATGGCCTGGGCCAGGCCGATGAGCGGGCGCTGATCCGCACCGGCAACCTGGTGTGGAACGGCGCCCGCACGCTGCCCGGCGCACCGATTGCCGGCGGCGCTGGCAGCGGCGAAGGCGTGCTCGAGCTGCAGGTGGCGGACTTGACCTTTGGCTACGGCCCGGCCAGCCAGCCGGACGGTACCGCCAGCATGAGCCGCCAGACCCTGGGTTTCCGCCAGGTCAATATCCGCGCCAGCCACCAGGTCAGCGCCAACCATGCCGGCGCGCTGCAGGTCTACCATCAGCGCGGCGCCTGGCAGGCCGAGGGCGGCTTCCAGTACAGCGGCGGCGATCTGCTGGTGGACACGCCGTTGTGGACCGGCAGCGCCGGTTCGATCAACCGTATCAGCGCCGGCGGCCAGTTGCGCGTGACCGGCGGCGGCACGGCATTGGCCAGCGGGCGCGACGGGTTGGGCGCGGAGCTGGCGCTCAGTGGCCGCCACGTCAGCCTGGACGGTACCTTCAGCCTGCCCAGCGGCAAACTGAGCGTCCTCGCGCAGGACGACCTGCTGCTCGACGACCGTGCGCATATCGACCTGGCCGGCCGTACCCTGACCTTCAACGACGTGACCCAGTACAGTTGGGGCGGCGAGCTGCTGCTGAGCAGCCGCGAAGGTGATATCCGCCAGGCTGCCGGCAGCCTGGTCGACCTCAGTGCCCGCAACAACCGCGCTGGCCGCTTGAGTGCCACCGCCCAAGGCCCGCAGGGGGGCCAGGTGGCCTTGCTGGGGCAGATTCTCGGCGGTGCCAGCGGCGAGTACGATGCCGGCGGCGCCTGGATGCCTTATGCCCAGGGCGCGGTGCAAGTGCGTGCTCGCCAGCTCGACGACTTTGCCGGGTTAAACCAGCGCCTGAACCGTGACCAGGTGTTCGGCGCGCGCAGCTTCCAGATCAGCCAGGGCGACCTGGTGATCGGCGACCAACTCAAGGCCCGGGAGATCACGGTCTCGCTGGACAACGGCCAGCTCACCGTGGCCGGTACCGTGGACGCCAGTGGCACCCAGGTCGGTAGTATTCGTCTGGCGGCCAAGCATGGCCTGACCCTGGCTGCCGACGCGATGCTCGACGCCCATGGCAGCCTGCTGCGGGTCGACAGCCAGGGCGCTATCATCGATGCGCCGAACCGTGCCCTGATCGAACTCGACAGCGGCGACGGGCTGCTGACCCTGCGCCCCGGCGCGCGTCTTGACCTGCGCCACGGCACGGCGGCGGCCGCCGCGCAACAGGATGGCCAAGCCCGTGGTTCGCTGGTGCTGACGGCGCCACGGGTGGGTGGCGACATTGCCGGCGATATCGCCATCGACGCCCGTGGGCGGGTGGACATCCTCGGAGCCAAGACCATCGCCGTGGTCGGCAACCAGCGCTACAGCGACGCCCCGGACGGCGGCACCGCGGCCAGCGGCCGGCCCTACCAGTACATCGACCAGGCCTACCTGGATGCCAAACACGGGCGCAGCGTGCTGTTCATCGATGCCGCGCTGGCCAACCGCGACTTGCTCGACAACCGCCTTGCCGGCCTGAACAACGCCAGCTACGCCCAGGCCCTGCACCTGCGTCCGGGCCTGGAAGTCGCCAGCCGCGATGCCAGCACCGACCTGGTGGTGCGCGGTGACCTCGACCTGTCTGGCCATCGCTATGCCAGCCTCAACCCCAGCACGCCCCAGACCTTGATCCGAGGCTCGGGCGAGGTCGGCCACCTGGTCCTGCGTGCCGGTGGCAACCTGGAGGTTCACGGCAGTATCAGCGACGGCTTCCTGCCGCCGGAGCTGGCCAGCGGCAGCGACCGCCTGGACGGCCGTGGCTGGATCCTGGTCCCTGGCAAGCAGCCGTTCCAGAGCGACCTGGTCATCCCGCGCAGTGGCGTCCAGCTGGCCGAGGGGACCCGCTACCCAGGCGGCAGCACCTTGAATTTCGACCTGCCGTTCGCCGCTACCGCGCTGCCGGCCAACACCCGCTTGAACAACCCGCTGAGCCTGGCCAGGGCGCTGACCTTGCCGGCCGGTACCGTGCTCGACGCCGCCGTGCGCGACGCTGCCGGCAAGGTGCTGTTCGCGCCAGGCACCTTGCTCGAACAGGCGGTTACCCTGGCCGCCGATACGCAGTTGGACGCCGGCAGCCGCCTGCCGGTCGAGGCCGCCGTGCGCGGCGGCGTGTGGCGCAAGGGCACGGCGTTGCCCAGCGGCGGCCTTGTCCAGCGTGGCAGCTTGTCCCTGGCGGTTGGCGCGCTGCTGCCGGCCGACACCGACGTCAAGCTGCCCAGCGGGGTATTCTGGGTCGATCTGCGTCAGGAAATCGCCGGCCAGCAGGGGCGCAATTGGGCGCTGGGACAGATGCTGGCGCAGGGCTCGCAGTCCTGGTCGATACGCCTGGTGGCCGGTGCCGACCTGGGCGCCGCCGACAGCCGTACCACCCAGGTCGAGCCCGAGGCCGGCGCATTGCGCCTGGCCGACCAGCACTACATCGCCACGCGGGTGATCGAGACCACGCCGCCGACCATCAGCTATGTCTGGACCAACCTGGCCGTGGGCCGGGTGCCCGGCCAGCCGGTGCCGGCCAACTTGCTGCCGTTATGTACCGCGCGGCCGACCTGGTGCCAGAAGATCGAAACCCCTGGCGGGATCACCAAGGCCCAGATTACCCCGCAGACCCAGTTGTTCAGCGTGTTGCGCACCGGCACCGGCGACCTCGAGCTGCTCAGCGCCGGCGATTGGCGCATGGATTCGCTGTATGGCGTGTACACCGCCGGTACCCAGGCGCCGGCGCTGCTCGTCGAGGGCCGCGATCCGCACCAGCTGGCTCGCGGTCGCCAGGCCAACGGCAGTGTGCTGGGCCCGCTGGGGACGGCCTACGAGGCGAGCACAAGCGATTACCGCGCCTGGTACCCGCACCAAGGCGGCAACCTGCTGGTGGTGGCCGGTGGTGACCTGACCGGCAACCTGGTCGGGGCCAAGAGCAATGATCGCCTGACGCGCCGTCAGGTGCCCTCGGCCGCCGTCGGCAACTGGCTGTGGCGCCAGGGCCAGAGCGATGCCGGCACCCCGGCCGCCTGGTGGCTCAACTTTGCCAGCTTCGCCCAGGACCCGGCCAGCGACCCTGGCTTGCCCTACCTGGTCGGCTTCACCGGCCTCGGCACGCTGGGCGGCGGCAACCTGGACGTGCGCGTCGCTGGCGCGGCCGGCCTGCTGCAGGCCAACAGCGCCGCGGCCAGCGAGGTCGAGCGCAGCCAGGGCCTGAACCTGGTGGTGGCCAGCACTGGCCGGATGAACGCCGAAGGGCGCCTGGTGCAAACCGGTGGCGGTGACCTCGACCTGCGGGTCGGCGGCGGGCTCAACCCGATGCTGGCCGCCGCCACGGCCGCGGATGCCCTGGTAGACCTGCAAGGTACCTTGGTCAACCTGCGCGGTGCCTTGCAGGTGGACGCCGCCAGCATCGGCCTGCTCAAGTCGATCTACGGCAGCTACGGCTTCCAGCACGACAACAGTGAATCCCGTGCCTACGACCCCTATACCGCCACCCGCGCCCAGGCGCTGGGCGGCATCACGCTGATGCCGGGCGACAGCGGCGTGCGCTTGCGCAGCCGTGGCGACCTGGTGGTGAAGGGCGTTGGCGACCCGGGGCGGGTACCGCAGTTCAATAGCACGCCGTTCAGCGCAGACAATGGCGCGTCGATGGCGGGGCGCGGCAACAGCTGGTTCACGCTGTGGACGCCGCAGACCTCGGTCGAGCTGATGAGCCTGGGCGGCGACCTGGCGCCCAATGCCTACAACAACGTGACGGCGCCCACGCGCAACCTGGCCATTTATGGCGGCCGGGTGTTCTACCCGACCGCGCTGAGCGCCACCGCGGTCAACGGCAGCCTGTATTACGGCGACTCGGTGCGCAGCACGGACGGGCCGTCCTCGTTGTACAGCCTGATGACCGCGCCTTCGGCCAAGACCCGCTTGCAGTTGCTGGCCGGGGATTCGATCTATGCCGGCGGCTACGTGGTCAGCCAGGGCGGCACCGACGACAGCGCGCTGGCCACGCCGTGGCGCCCGGCATTCCTGGGCACCAGCACAGGCAACCTGGTGCTTTCGAGCAACCTGCACGGCGATCTGTCGCGCGAGCCCTGGTCGGCGCCGTTGTACAGCTTTGGCGTCAACACCTACAGCGACCGGGGCAGCCGGCCAGCCAGCCCGGTGCGTTTCTATGCCCTGGACGGCGATATCGTCGGCTTGAACACCGGCGAGATCATCGAGTACCCCTTGCTCGGCTTGAAGCTCTACCAGGGCAGCGGGCCGGCACGCATCATCGCTGGCCGCGATATCGTCAACGCCGGTACCACCCTGGACAACCAACGCCAGGCCGCGGCTGGGCTGGTGGATACCCGCGGTGGTAGCGAGAGCCGCTCTGCCGGCAACCTGTTCATCCATGGCGACCGTCACGACGTGTCGCTGGTCAGCGCTGGTCGCGACATTCGTCTGAGCAGCTTCAATGTCGCTGGCCCCGGCCAGCTGGAAGTGCTGGCCGGGCGCAACCTGTACCAGTCCGGCCCGGGGGTGAGTTCGGCTTACCAGGAAGCGGCGATCAGCAGTATCGGTCGAGTGGGCGGCGGCGGTGCGGGCAATGATGGCGCAGCCATCGCCATCGTTGTCGGCGCGGCCCAGGGGCCGGACTATGCCGGGCTGCTGGCGCGCTACCTGGGCCAGGAGCAATTGGCCGACCCGTCGCGGTCGCTGGCCAGCCAGCCGGGCAAGGTGGCCAAGGTCTATGACCAGGAGCTGCTGGCCTGGCTGCGCGCGGGCTTTGCCTTCGACGGCGATGGCGAGGCGGCGAATAGCTATTTTGCCGCGCTGCCTGCCGAGCAGCAGCGCATTTTCGCTCGCCAGTTGTACTTCGCCGAGCTGCGCGAGGGGGGGCGCGAGTACAACGATGTCGACGGCCCGCGCAGCGGCAGCTACCTGCGTGGCCGCCAGGCCATCGCCACCTTGTTCCCGACCAAGGACGTGGCCGGCAACCCGATCAGCTACAGCGGCAATGCCACCTTCCATGGCGGCGCCGGTATCCACACCGACTTCGGCGGCGCCATTCAGGTGCTCACCCCGGGCGGCCAGCAGGTGTTCGGTATCGAGGGCGAGGCGCCACCCGCCACGGCGGGGGTGATCACCCAAGGCAGCGGCGATATCCAGCTGTACTCCCAGGGCAGCATCCTGCTTGGCCAGAGCCGGATCATGACTACTTTCGGCGGCTCGATCCTCGGCTGGTCGGCCAGTGGCGACATCAACGCCGGACGCGGGTCGAAGACCACCTTGGTGTATACCCCGCCCAAGCGTACCTACGACCTGTGGGGTAACGTCGGGCTGGCGCCGAGCGTGCCGAGCAGCGGTGCCGGTATCGCCACGCTCAACCCGATCGCCGAAGTGCCACCGGGGGATATCGACCTGATCGCGCCATTGGGCACCATCGATGCTGGCGAGGCGGGGATCCGCGTGTCGGGCAACGTCAACATCGCCGCCTTGCAGGTGGTCAACGCCGCCAACATCCAGGTGCAGGGCGATGCCAAGGGCATGCCGGTGGTGGCGGCAGTCAATACCGGCGCGATCGCTTCGGCCAGCGCGGCGGCGTCTTCAGCAACCCAGGCGGCCGAGGAGGCCGGGCGTCAGCAGCAGGCAGCGGCGCGGCAGCGGCAACCGTCGGTGATTACCGTGCAGGTTCTGGGTTTTGGTGGCGAGCGGCTAGCGCCAGGGCAGGAGGGGGCCAGCCTGAACCCGCAATACAACCGACACAGCCCTGTGCAGGTGCTGGGCGCGGGAGTGTTGGATGAGCGGGCCAAGGCGCAGTTGACCGAGGAGGAACGGGGCAACTTGTTGCTTTGAGGAGGCGCGAGTAGCGAGGCCTTCGAAGTCCAAGCACCCTGCGCAAGCTCATGCCTGGCAGGGTGCCCTGGGGAACGGCTGATCGATAGGCACGATCCCTGGTTCGCACTCGGTCAGTTCAATGGCTGAGCGCTTTGAGTTGCTCCTGGCGATTGGCCTCATAGGCCTCGCGCGCCATCGGCCGCGCGTGCGGATTACCCAGGTCTTGCATCGCCAAGCGGTGTGTTTCCGGCGCCAGGTAGGCGGCGAAGGCGCACACGCAGGTGATCACGAACGCCAGCCCACCGACCACCAGCGGGATGTTATCCGACCCTGGTGGCGCCACGGTGGCGAACAGCGCTGGCAGCATGGCGGTGATCATGGTGCCGATGTTCTGGGCGATGGCCATGGCCGAGACCCGGTGGCGGGTGTGGAACAGCTCCGGGTAGAAGCTGGGGAACACCGCGTTGTACCCCTGGTAGACCATGCCCCACATGACGATCGAGGCGGCGAATGCCAGCGGTACATGCTGGATGCTGATCGCGTACAGGTAGACGAATGCCAGCAGCCCCGAACCCAGGCAGCCGGCGATCATGGTCGGGCGCCGGCCAATCCGGTCGGAGAGGTTGCCGACGAAGGGAATCACCAGCACCGCGACGATATTGCCCACCACCGGGATCCACAGGTACACGCTCTTGTCGAAGCCGATGCCGTAGGCGGGTTGTACCGCGTACGCGGCGCCGAAGATGGTGGCGACCACCGGGATCACGTTCATCAGGGCCATGAACATCACCAGCAGCATATGCCGCCAGCTGTGGCGGAACGCTTCGCTGATCGGTGACTTGACCACCTTGGCTTGTTGCTCTTCCTGGACGAACGCCGGGGTTTCGTGCACCTCCTTGCGAATGATGAAACCGGCGATCAGCACCACCGCGCTCATCAGGAAGGGAATACGCCAGCCCCATTCGTTGAACGCTGCGCTGGGCATGAAATAGGCCAACGGCAGGAACACCGCCGCCGCCATCACCTGGCCGGCCTGCACGCCTTGCAGGGTGAAGCTGGCGTAATAGCCGCGGCGCCCGAACGGCGCATGTTCCATGATCATCGAGCTGGCCCCGGAAATCTCGCCGGCCACGGCGAAGCCCTGGATCAGTCGCAGCACCACCAGCAGCGCCGGGGCCAGCAGGCCGATGTCGTGGTAGGTGGGCAACATCCCGACGGCCATGGTCGACAGGCCCATCAGGAACATGCACAGCAGCAGCACGTTCTTGCGCCCGCGGGTATCACCCCAGTGGCCGAGCACGAAGGCGCCGACAGGGCGCGCCAGGTAGCCGACGCCGTAGGTGGCCAGCGAGGCGATGATGGCCATCTTCGGGTCGCTGGAGGGGAAGAAGATCTGCGGGAAGATCAGCGCCGCGGCCTGGGCATAGATGAAGAAGTCGTAGTACTCCAGGGCAGAACCGATCCAGCCGCTGGCAGTAGCTTTGCGCGCTTGGGAGCTTGAGTGGGCCATGTTGTCTCCGTTGTTCTTGTCAGGGGCCGGTGGGTCAGTGCTGGAGGCACGAACGGCGGCTATGAGGAGAAGACGAACGAGGCATTGCGCAGCGTAGGGCGAGCAAGGTGTGCATAGGTCGGTACCCGTTTTCTTGAACTTATTATGTGGTGACGTTGGGCGTTGCAGCGCAGGGCCCGCCGAACGACCGGGCTGACCTGCGGCTGCTGTTCATGGTTGTGCACGAGGGCTGCTGAAGCAATTCGCCAAACGGGGTTTTGTTCGATAATCGAACAAAAACTAACTGTTCCGTACAAAGTGCGTTGCGAGGGCGACTTTACCTGCGAATAATCGATGCTGCCAGGCGCGACGTGCCAGATCCGCCCCATTTTTCCTGGATACGGGCTAGCCCTGGCACCAGTGGCCTCCCTAACAACAAGGAACTCCCCCATGCAGCGTTCGATTGCAACCGTGTCCTTGAGCGGCACCCTGCCGGAAAAACTCGAGGCCATCGCCGCCGCGGGCTTCGATGGCGTCGAGATATTCGAAAACGATCTGCTGTATTACGCCGGCAGCCCCCGCGAGATTCGCCAGCGCTGTGCCGACCTGGGTATCGCCATCAGCCTGTTCCAGCCGTTTCGCGACTTCGAAGGCTGCCCGCGCGAGCGTTTGCGCAAGCACCTGGACCGCGCCGAGCGCAAGTTCGACCTGATGCACGAACTGGGCACCGACCTGGTGCTGCTGTGCAGCAATGTGCAAGCCGATGCCCTGGGCGATGAGCAACTGCTGGTCGACGACTTGCGCCTTCTAGCCGAGCACGCCGGCGCACGCGGTCTGCGTATCGGCTACGAGGCCCTGGCCTGGGGCCGTCATGTCAACACCTACCAGCAAGTCTGGAATCTCGTGCGCCAGGCTGACCACCCGGCCCTGGGGGTGATTCTCGACAGCTTCCACACCTTGTCGCTCAAGGGCGACCCAGGGGCCATCGGCGACATCCCCGGCGAGAAGATCTTCTTCGTGCAGATGGCCGATGCGCCGATCCTGGCCATGGACGTGCTGGAATGGAGCCGGCATTTTCGCTGTTTTCCAGGGCAGGGCGAGTTGGACTTGGCGGGTTTTCTGGCGCCGATCCTGGCCAGCGGTTACCAGGGCCCCTTGTCGCTGGAGATCTTCAACGATGGCTTTCGCGCAGCGCCTGCCCGGCAGACCGCGGCCGACGGCCTGCGCTCATTGCTGTACCTGGAAGAAAAGACCCGCCTGCAGCTGCGGCGCGAGGCGCGCAGCCTGGCGCCGGACCTGCTGTTCGCGCCGCCTGCGGCCAGCCGCTACGAGGGTGTGGAGTTCCTTGAGTTCGCCGTCGACGAAAGCGTCGGCGCGCGTCTGCAGGGCTGGCTCAAGCGTCTGGGGTTCGCCACTGCCGGCCGCCACCGCAGCAAGGCAGTGAGCCTGTTGCGCCAGGGCGATATCAACATCGTGCTCAATGCCGAACCGTATTCGTTCGCCCACAACTTCTTCGAGGCCCATGGGCCATCGCTGTGCGCCACCGCGCTGCGGGTCAGCGATGGCCAGGCGGCGCTGCAGCGCGCCACGGCCTACCGTGGCCAGCCGTTCCGTGGGCTGGTGGGCCCCAACGAGCGCGAGATCCCGGCGCTGCGCGCGCCGGATGGCAGCCTGTTGTACCTGGTGCAAGCGCAGGGCGCAGGGCAGGGTATCTACCACAGCGACTTTCATCTGGACGGCCAAGCCCAGGCTAGCGGCGGTTTGCTGCGGATCGACCATATGGCCCTGGCGTTGCCGGCCGAGGCGTTGGACAGCTGGGTGCTGTTCTACAAGAGCCTGTTCGACTTCAGCGCCGATGATGAAGTGGTGCTGCCCGACCCTTACGGCCTGGTCAAGAGCCGCGCGTTGCGCAGCCCCTGCGGCAGCCTGCGCGTGCCGCTGAACATTTCCGAGAACCGCAATACCGCGATTGCTCACGCCTTGTCCAGTTACCGAGGCTCGGGCGTGCACCATGTTGCTTTCGCCTGCGAAGACGTCTTCCGCGAAGTGGCGCGGGCCAAGGATGCTGGCGTGCCATTGCTGGAGATCCCGCTGAACTACTACGACGACCTGGCGGCGCGCTTCGACTTCGATGACGAGTTCCTCAGCGAGTTGGCGTATTACAACGTGCTGTACGACCGCGATACCCAGGGCGGCGAGCTGTTCCATGTGTATACCGAGGCGTTCGAGGGGCGCTTCTTCTTCGAGATCCTGCAGCGCAAGGGCGGCTATGCCGGCTATGGCGCGGCCAACGTGGCGGTGCGCTTGGCGGCGATGGCCAAGGCACGCAAGGGCAGCGCTTAGGCGCTGCTCGCCCGCAAGGCTGGCGCCTGCGCTGCTGGGGCCGGCCAACACCGCGCTTCCCTGCATCGCCGCGCTCACGGATAATCGCCCGGATTCCCAAAACGAGCCTGTGAGTCGGTATGAGTGATTCGGTAGCCAAGCCCGAAGTCGAAGGGCTGCGCAAATCGCGCAAGAACAACCCGGAAAAGACCCGCGAGAACATTCTCCAGGCCGCCATTACCGAGTTCGTCCAGCAGGGCCTGGCCGGTGCCCGGGTCGACGCCATCGCCGAGCGCACCGCCACCTCCAAGCGCATGATCTACTACTACTTCGCCAGCAAGGAGCAGCTGTACCTCGAGTGTCTGGTCAAGCTCTACGGCGACATTCGCAAGACCGAGCACAGCCTTGAGCTCGAATCGTTGCCGGCCGAGCAGGCAATCCAGCGGCTGGTGGAATTCACCTTCGACCACCACGACCGCAACGTCGATTTCGTACGCATCGTCTGCACCGAGAACATTCACTACGGCGAGTACGTCAAGCAGTCGCCGGTCATTCGCGAGATGAGCAGCCTGGTGCTGCAGGCTTTGGGGCGAACCCTGGCGCGCGGGGTGGAGGAGGGCGTGTTCCGGCCTGGCATCGAGGTCATCGACCTGCATATGCTGATGAGTTCGTTCTGCTTCTACCGGGTGTCCAATCGCCACACCTTTGGCGATATCTTCCAGATCGACCTGGCCGATGAACAGGTCAAAAACCGCCACAAGCAGATGATCTGCGAGGCGGTGATGCGTTACATCAAGGCCTGAGCCCGTCAGCAAGGCCGGCCATCCACCGCGTCGCCAGGTTGCCTACAAGACGCCACGCTGCTGCAAGTGGGCAAAATGCGCCTGCATGCGCCCGGCATCGGCTGCCCGGCCGCTGAACAGCTCGAACGCCTTGACCGCCTGAAACACCGCCATGCTGCCGCCATCGAGGGTGCGGCAGCCCAGCGCCCTGGCGTGGCGCAGCAGTTCGGTTTGCAACGGGAAGTAGATGATCTCCGCCACCCACAACCCGGCATGCAGCAGTTCCGGCGGCAGGGGCGTGCCTGGCAACTTGGCCATGCCCACCGGCGTGGTGTTGACCAGCCCATCGGCCTCGGCCAGGGCCCCCGCCAGGTCGCTGCCAAGCATGGCCCGACCACTGCCAAAGCGTTGGCGGAGGTTATCGACCAACCCTTGCCCGCGGGCAAGGTCCACCTCGAACACCAGCAGCCGCTCGACCCCTTCGCCGAGCAGCGCATGGGCAACCGCCGCGCCAGCACCACCTGCGCCCAATTGCACCACCCGGCGCCTGGCGACATCCGGCAAGCCCCGGCGAAAGCCCTCGGCAAAACCCAGGCAGTCGGTGTTGTGGCCGATTCGCTTGCCATCGCGTAGCACCACGGTATTCACCGCGCCGATGCCTCGCGCCTCGTCCGACAGCTCATCGAGCAGGTCAAGGATCGCCTGCTTGAACGGGAAGGTGATGTTCAGCCCGGTAAAACCTGTGCGTTGCGCCGCTTCGAGCAACTGCGCCAGAGCGCTGTCGGGTAGCCCGAGCTGGTCGGCGTCGATCAGCCGGTACAGATAGCGCAGGGCCTGCGCGTCGCCCTCGTGCTCGTGCAGCGCTGGCGTGCGCGAGGCCTGGATACCACGGCCGATCAGGCCGGCGAGGATGCCTTGGCTGTTCATGCCGCTTGCTCCTTTAGGGTCTGGCGCAAGTAACTCAGGGCCATGGCGTAGCCCTGGCTGCCGAGGCCGCAGATCACTCCGACGGCGATCCCCGAGACAAACGACAGATGCCGGAACGGCTCGCGTTTGTGCACGTTGGACAGGTGCACTTCGATCACCGGCAGCTCGGCGGCGAGCAAGGCATCGCGGATGGCCACCGATGTGTGGGTCCAGGCGGCGGGGTTGATGACGATGCCGTGGCAGCGGCCACGGGCGGCATGGATCCAGTCGAGTAGTTCGCCTTCGTGGTTGGTCTGCCGAAACTCCAGCTCAAGGCCCAGTTCGTGGGCGCTGGCGGCGCACAGGCTGGCCAGGTCGGCGAGGGTTTGCTGGCCATATTGGATAGGTTCGCGGCAGCCCAGCAAGTTCAGGTTGGGGCCGTTGAGCACGAGGATTCGGGGGGGCATGGTGGGGCATCGCTTTGTTGTTTTTGGATGCCTTGGATATTTGTACTATCTGGTTAGTTTCGTCAAATGCTGCCGCCCAAGATCCGGGCGATAATCGCACATCGAAGCCGCCTGCAAGGTTGGCGCCTACACGGCGTTCGGTGTCGATTACAGAATTGTAATGTTCATGCCACCGCCCCGATAACCAGCGCTCCCTAAAGTCCCACGCCAAAGCATTCCGCCGCTTGTCGACGAGGACTTCCGCCGTGCCCATCCCCCGCAAGATCGCCTGGCTCTGCCTGCTCCTGGCTGGCCCCGCCAGCGCCCAGAGCCTGAGCCTGGACCAGGCGCTCAGCGCCGCGTTCGCGCAAAACCCCGAACTGGCCGCTGTCGGTCGTGAAATCGGCATCGCCGAGGGCGAGCGCCGCCAGGCTGGGTTGCTGCCCAACCCCGAGCTGTCCTGGGAGGTCGAGGACACCCGGCGCAACACCAGCACCACCACCGTGACCCTCAGCCAGGCCCTGGAACTAGGCGGCAAGCGCGGCGCGCGCATCGAGGTCGCCGAGGCCGGCCAGGCCGTGGCCCGGCTTGAATTGGAGCGCCAGCGCAACGGCCTGCGCGCCGATGTGATCCAGGCGTTTCATGCGGCCTTGCGCGCGCAGACCGCGCTGGAACTGGCGCAGCAGTCCCAGGCCTTGACTGAGCGTGGGCTACGGGTGGTGGAAGGGCGGGTGCGGGCTGGCCAGTCTTCGCCGGTGGAAGCGACCCGTGCCCAGGTTCAGTTGGCCCAGGCCCAGGCGGCGGTACGTCGCGCCCAGACCGAACGCAGCATTGCCTGGCAAGCCCTGGCACGGCTGACCGGCAGCGCCGAGGTGGGTTTCGAGCGTCTCGACAGCGCCAGCCTTTCGCCTGGCCCGGCGCCACGTGCCGAGCCGCTGCTGGCCAAGGTCGAGCAGACCGCCGACTGGCGCCTGGCTGCGGCGCAGGTCGAGCGAGGCGAGGCCGGCCTGGGCTCGGAAAAGGCCCAGCGGATCCCCAACCTGACCGTCAGCCTGGGCAGCCAGTACAGCCGCGAGGACCGCGAGCGGGTCAACGTGGTGGGGCTGTCGATGCCGCTGCCGTTGTTCGACCGCAACCAGGGCAACGTGCTGGCCGCCGCGCGGCGCAGCGACCAGGCCCGCGACTTGCGCAACGCCGTCGAACTGCGCCTGCGCAGCGAGACCCGCAGCGCCCTCGACCAGTGGGCCACGGCCATGGGCGAGGTGCAGGCCTACGACCGCACCATCCTGCCGTCGGCGCAGCAGGCGGTGGACACCGCCACCCGTGGCTTCGAGATGGGCAAGTTCGCCTTCCTCGATGTACTCGATGCGCAGCGCACGCTGATCGAGGCGCGGGGGCTGTATCTGGACGCACTGGCTGCGGCCACCGCCGCGCGGGCGCAGGTGGAGCGGATTTACGGCGATCTGGCGGTAGACCGCTGATGCATTCGTTCGCCGCCAAGCCAGCTCCTACAGGTTCCGTAGGCGCCGGCTTGCCGGCGAAAGGGCCGCGCAGCGGCCCCGGCGATTCGACTGACGACCCTTCCCAGCAGGAACAACAATGACCAACCCACGCAAACTCGCCATCCTCGCCGCCGCCATTGCCGCCCTCGGCCTGGGTGGCCTGGCCTGGACCGGCACCCTCGGCCAGGCCTCCAGCGGCCAGGCCCAGCAAGACGACCACGGCCATGCCGAAGAACAGGACGATGGCCACGGCCATGGCGCCTCGGAAGGCGAGGGCGAAAATCACGGTGAGGAAGAGGGCAAGCTGCACCTCAGCGCCGAGCAGATCCAGGCCGCCGGCGTGCAACTGAGCACCGCCGGCCCGCGAACCCTCGGCACCGCCATCAGCTTCCCAGGCGAGATCCGTTTTGACGAGGACCGTACCGCTCATGTGGTACCTCGGGTGCCGGGCGTGGTCGAGTCGGTGCAGGCCGAGCTCGGCCAGGCAGTCAAACGCGGCCAGGTGCTGGCGGTAATCGCCAGCCAGCAAATCTCCGAACTGCGCAGCGAGCAGCAGGCCGCCCAGCGCCGCCTGGAGCTGGCCCGCCTGACCTTCAGCCGCGAGCAGCGACTGTGGCAGGAGCGCATCAGCGCCGAGCAGGACTACCTGCAAGCCCGCCAGGCCTTGCAGGAGGCCGAGATCGCCGCCGCCAATGCCAGGCAGAAGGTCGCCGCCGTGGCCCCGGCCGGCCAGGGCAACCGCTTCGAGTTGCGCGCGCCCTTCGATGCGGTGGTGGTGGAAAAGCACCTGACCGTGGGCGAGGTGGTGGACGAAACCAGCAACGCCTTCACCCTGTCCGACCTGAGCCGGGTCTGGGCCACCTTCGCCGTGGCCCCGCGAGACCTGGACAAGGTGGTCAGTGGCCGTGGCGTCAGCGTCAGCGCGCCGGACCTCGGCGCCGAGGTGCAGGGCAAGGTGAATTACGTCGGCAGCCTGCTCGGTGAGCAAAACCGTGCGGCGACCGTGCGCGCCACCCTGAACAACCCCAACGGCGCCTGGCGCCCGGGCTTGTTCGTCAATATCGCGGTTACCGTCGAGCGCTTCGACGCCGCCGTGGTGGTGCCGCAAAGCGCCCTGCAGACCTGGGAGGAGCAGACCGTGGTGTTCGTCCGCACCGAGCAGGGCTTCGAGGCCCGCCCGGTCAAGCCCGGGCGCCGCGACAGTGGCCAGGTGGAGATTCGCGAGGGGCTCGCCGCCGGCACTGTCGTTGCCGCTGCCGGCAGTTTCGTTCTCAAGTCCGAGCTGGGCAAAGGCTCGGCCGAACACAGCCACTGACCGGGGACGCCTTCCATGTTCGAACGCCTTATCCAGTTCGCCATCGAGCAGCGCCTGGTGGTGATGCTCGCCGTGGTGCTGATGGCCGCCGTGGGCATCCACAGCTACCAAAAACTGCCCATCGACGCGGTGCCCGACATCACCAACGTGCAGGTGCAGATCAACACCGCCGCGCCCGGCTATTCGCCGCTGGAGACCGAGCAGCGCATCACCTTCGCCATCGAGACCGCCATGGCCGGGTTGCCGGGCCTCAAGCAGACCCGCTCGCTGTCGCGCTCGGGCTTGTCGCAGGTAACGGTGATCTTCGATGACGGCACCGATATCTTCTTCGCCCGGCAACTGGTCAACGAGCGCCTGCAGGTGGCCCGCGAGCAACTGCCCGAGGGCATCGAGGCGGCCATGGGGCCGATCTCCACCGGCCTTGGCGAGATCTTCCTGTGGACGGTAGAGGCCACGCAAGGGGCGCTGAAGGACGACGGCACGCCCTATACCGCCACCGACCTGCGGGTGATCCAGGACTGGATCATCAAGCCGCAGCTGCGCAATGTGCCTGGCGTGGCCGAGGTCAATAGTATCGGCGGCCACGCCAAGCAGTACCTGATCGCCCCGGAGCCCAAGCGTCTTGCCGCCTACAAGCTGACCCTCAACGACCTGATCGCCGCGCTGGAGCGCAACAACGCCAACGTCGGCGCGGGCTATATCGAACGCAACGGCGAGCAATTGCTGATCCGCGCGCCGGGCCAGGTGGCTTCGGCCGAGGACATCGCCAGCATCGTCATCTCCAGCGTCGATGGCGCGCCGATTCGCGTCAGCCACGTGGCCCAGGTCGGCCTGGGCCAGGAGTTGCGCTCCGGCGCCGCCACCGAGAACGGCCGCGAGGTGGTGCTGGGCACGGTGTTCATGCTGATTGGCGAGAACAGCCGCACGGTGTCCCAGGCGGTGGCGGCCAAGCTCGAGGAAATCAACCGCAGCCTGCCCAAGGGCGTGGTGGCGATTACCGTGTACGACCGCACCAACCTGGTCGAGAAGGCCATCGCCACGGTGAAGAAGAACCTCATCGAAGGCGCGATCCTGGTCATCGCCGTCTTGTTCCTGTTCCTGGGCAATATCCGCGCGGCGCTGATCACCGCCATGGTCATCCCGTTGTCGATGCTGTTCACCTTCACCGGCATGTTCAGCAACAAGGTCAGCGCCAACCTGATGAGCCTGGGGGCGCTGGATTTCGGCATCATCGTCGACGGCGCGGTGGTGATCGTCGAGAACGCCATTCGCCGCCTGGCCCATGCCCAGCAGCGCCACGGGCGCATGCTGACCCGCGCCGAGCGCTTCCATGAGGTGTTCGCCGCCGCCCGCGAGGCCCGTCGGCCGTTGATCTACGGGCAGTTGATCATCATGGTGGTGTACCTGCCGATCTTTGCCCTGACCGGGGTCGAGGGCAAGATGTTCCATCCCATGGCGTTCACCGTGGTGATGGCGCTGTTGGGGGCGATGATCCTCTCGGTGACCTTCGTCCCGGCGGCGCTTGCCCTGTTCGTCACTGGCAAGGTCAAGGAGGAGGAGGGCGTGGTCATGCGCACCGCCCGCGGCTGTTACGCGCCGGTGCTGGACTGGGTGTTGGGCCGGCGCAACCTGGCGTTCGCCGCGGCTGCCTTGGTAGTGCTGCTGTCGGGTGTGCTGGCCAGCCGCATGGGCAGCGAGTTCATCCCCAGCCTCAGCGAGGGCGATTTCGCCTTGCAGGCCCTGCGCGTGCCGGGCACCAGCCTGTCGCAGTCGGTGGACATGCAACAGCGCCTGGAAAAGACCATTATCGCCCAGGTGCCGGAGGTCGAGCGCGTATTTGCCCGTACCGGCACCGCCGAGATCGCCTCCGATCCGATGCCACCGAACATCTCCGACGCCTATGTGATGCTCAAGCCGCGCGAGCAGTGGCAGGACCCGGGCAAGCCGCGCGAGGCGCTGATCGCCGAGGTGCAAAAGGCCGCCGCCAGCGTGCCGGGCAGCAACTACGAGCTGTCGCAGCCGATCCAGCTGCGCTTTAACGAGTTGATTTCCGGGGTGCGCAGCGATGTCGCGGTGAAGGTGTTCGGTGATGACATGGCGGTGCTCAACCGCACCGCCGCGCAGATCGCCGCCAGCCTGCAGCAGGTGCCGGGGGCTTCGGAGGTGAAAGTCGAGCAGACCACTGGCCTGCCGGTGCTGACCATCGATATCGACCGTGACAAGGCTGCGCGCCACGGCCTGAACGTGGGCGATGTGCAGGACGCCATCGCCATCGCCGTGGGCGGGCGCAGCGCTGGCACGCTGTATGAGGGCGACCGCCGCTTCGACATGGTGGTGCGTCTGTCCGAAACGCTGCGCACCGATGTCGATGGGCTGTCCAATCTGCTGATCCCAGTGCCCGCCAATGCCGCGAGCGGCGCGACGCAGATCGGTTTCATCCCGTTGGCGCAGGTGGCCACGCTGAACCTCGAGCTGGGCCCGAACCAGATCAGCCGCGAGGATGGCAAGCGCGTGGTGGTGGTCAGCGCCAACGTGCGCGGGCGTGACCTGGGGTCGTTCGTCGAGCAGGCGTCGCAGGCCTTGATCGACCAGGTGCAGATCCCACCTGGCTACTGGACCCGCTGGGGTGGCCAGTTCGAGCAGTTGCAGTCGGCAGCCGAGCGCCTGCGGGTGGTGGTGCCGGTGTCGCTGCTGCTGGTGATGGCCTTGCTGCTGATGATGTTCAACAACCTCAAGGACGGGTTGCTGGTGTTCACCGGCATTCCCTTCGCCCTCACCGGGGGCGTGCTGGCGTTGTGGTTGCGCGACATTCCGCTGTCTATCTCCGCCGGCGTGGGCTTTATCGCGCTTTGCGGTGTGGCGGTGCTCAATGGCCTGGTGATGATCGCCTTCATCCGCAACCTGCGCGAGGAAGGGCGTGGCCTGCGCGCCGCGGTCGAGGAGGGTGCCTTGACCCGCTTGCGGCCAGTGCTGATGACCGCGCTGGTGGCGTCGCTGGGGTTCATCCCGATGGCCCTTGCCACCGGTACCGGTGCCGAGGTACAGCGACCGCTGGCGACGGTGGTGATCGGCGGCATCCTGTCGTCGACGGCGCTGACCTTGCTGGTGCTGCCGGCGTTGTACCAGTGGGCGCATCGGCGCGATGAGCCAGGGGTAGCGTAGGCCCCTGCCGCGGGGCAAGCCCGCTGCCACGAAGGCGTCGCTTCGTGGCAGCGGGCTTGCCCCACGATGTTTTCAGTGCCTGCGCCATAGCCAATGATCCAGGCTCAATCTTCCAGCCCCCTTCAACAGCAGCGGCAGCAATGCCACCAGGTAGATCAGCGGCAACTTGAAGTTGCCGAAACCCTGGTCGGTAATCGCATATCCCCGTCCTAGTTCCGCCAGGCTCGACCACTCGCTGGGCCAGTGCACCGCGGCAATCGCCACCACCGTCACCACCATCAGCACCGCCGACGCCAGTCGGGTCCCCAGTCCCAGCAGCAGGAGCAGCGGGCAGATCAACTCGGCCCACATCGACAGTTGCCAGTTCAATCCGGCCGGCAGCAGGTCGAAGGGGAATGGAAAACTGCCTTGCAGGTCGGCGAACCAGTTGTTGCCGTTGAACTTCTCAAGGCCCGATTCGAAGAACTCCCAGGCCAGGAACAGCCGCAGTGGCAGGTCGGCGCCCCAGTTGCCGGCATGCTCGAGGGCGGTGAAAGGGCGGGTAAGGTTTGGCGTCAGCATGTCGAGGCTCCTTGCATTGAGTCATTGGGACAACGAGGGGGTGGCGCGGCGCAAGCGCTGGGCTTGCTGGGCGATCAGCTTGAGGGCAATGGCGGCGAACATCAGGGCGAAGGCCAGGGGATACCAGCCGCCCAGGGGAATGCGCTTGTAGAACGACAGGCAGAACACCGCGGCCAGCACCCAGGTGCCGGTGCTGTGCAGACCCTTCCACAGGCGTGGGCCGAGCAGGCGCATGGGCGCCTTGAACGAGGTCAGGGTCAGCAGCAGGATGAACAGATAGCCTAGCGATCCGGGGATATTCGCCACGGCCGTGCGACCTGCCCAGAACAGCTCGGGGTAGCGTTGCGCATACAGGTAGATCAGTGCCCCGTGCACGCTGTGCGAGAAGGCGAAGGCCAGGCCGATGTAGCGCCGCTCACGCAGTAGTTGGCGGCTGGCCGCGCACGGCAGCAAAGTGACCAGCGCCGAGGCGAGGAAGGCCGCCAGGAACAAGGCGAACGAACTGCGTGCGGTGGCGCGGATGGCACTGCGCAAGCCTTCGACGCCAAACGGTTGGCTGAGCAGCATTGCGGCAGTCATCAGCAGGGTAAGGGCGGCAAGGGCAGTGAACAGCTTCCAGCCGCATGGCAGGGCTTTCATGGGTGGTTTCCCCGGAGCAGGCGGCGAGGGCGGGCTGCCTTCGCGCGGTGGTGGCCGGGAGTGTGCGGTGGTGGGGTATCTGCAGTGTGTCGCGCTACAGCGGGTTGTGTATCAATGTGTAGACGCCGGCTTGCCGGCGAACAACGGCGCAGCCGGTGCCATCCACTGCGGCGCCGGGTTCGCCAGCAAGCTGGCTCCTACGGGGAGGTTGGTGCGGGAGCGGGCGCTCACTTAGCGCTGGCTGGCCAGGCGTTGCTGGGCGGCGGCGCAGCCATTGATCTCCACCGCCTTTTCCAGGAAACCCTGGCGTTGCTGTGGATCGAGTTCGCCAAGCAGGCGGTAGATTTCCGCCTGATAGTCACGTTGGCGTCCCCACTGCATCTGCAACCCCTGCGGCCGGGCGCGGCTGCAGGCCAGGCGCGTCGCCGGTTGCGGATAGTAGGGCGCGTACAAGGTGGCCATGCTGGGCACCGCTGCCAACGCCTCGCGGTAGGCTGGGCTGGCATTGTAAGGCGTACACCACCGGGCTATGGCCAGTGCCGGTGGCGCGAAGCCCTGCTTGAGGCTGGCCTCCAGCAATGGGCAGGCAGCGTCGGCGATCTGCCCGGCAGGCAGGTAGGTGGTGTAATACAGCGCCAGGCGATACTGCGCCACTGGATGGCCAAGGGCGACCGAGCGCTTGAGCAGCGCCACGGCCGACGGCAGGGTATGGGCCATGGCCTGGCCCTGACGGCTCAGCTCGGGGTCCCCGGCCGAGGCGCGCAGCGGGCTGGCGCTGTCGTCCTGGCTGTCGGCCTGCTCCAGCAATGGCAGGGCCTGGCGATACAGCAGGTCGGCATGGGGGTCGATGTTCACCTCCAGCGCCTGCACGGCAAAGGCCGCCAGCAACAGTGGCAAAAGGCTCATGCGGCTTGCGCGCATGGCCAACAGCTGGGGGGCGACAGGGGAAGTCATGGCAGGTACGCGTATGCCTCAGGCGGATCAGGAGCGACGACGGCGTATTCTAGCCAGCCAGCGTGCTTCGCCGAAAGCCCGATCCGTCGTAATCAGCCCGGCTTGATCGGTGAAACCTTGCGCAGGGCATGGTTTTCCTGGGCCAGGCCGAGCTTGGCGGTGATGACCTTGGCCAAGGCGTTGTTGCCCAGGTCGTTGAAATGTAGGCGGTCGACGAACAGGTCCTGGGTAAAGGCTGGCGAACTGCCGAGCATGCAGTTCATGTCGTAGCAGGGGATTGGCTCGGCCTGGTTCTTGATGCGACGCAAGAAGGCCATGTGCAGTTGGCTGTCGAAAGCGCCGCCGATCAGGCGGTCGAAGTTCGACGGTTGGCGCTCGAGCGCGGCCAGCATGGCCTGTTCGCCGCTGGGCAGGGCTTCCCGGCACCAGGGCAGCAATGGCTGGAGGATGAAGGTGAGGGTGGTATGGCCGTCGGCCAGCAAGCGGTCCCATTGCCGCAGGGTGCGGCCGATGCTGTCGGCGGCGCGGATCAGGCGTTTGTCCGGGCTCGACAGCGGTTCGATGTCTGGCCACGGCGGCACGCGGCGCGACGCCAAGGCCTGGCCCAGGCGTTGCCAGAGCGATTCGCGGCGTGCAGGGGGCGTCGCTGGCACGCCTTCGTTGAAACGGTTGAGGAAGTCCTGGTAAACCTGGGCCCTTTGCGGGTCCTGGCTGCCGGCCAGCACTTCGCCGAGGGTTTCTTGGGCCAGGGTATTGAGGCCGCTGAGCACCACCACATGGCCGATCTGGCCAAAGCGATGCTGGTGGGTGAGGAACAGCAGCAGTTCCTGGGTCGCGTTGAGCCCGCAGCCGGCCAGGCTCAGCCAGACTTCGCCGGTCAGTTGCGACAGGTACGAGGCCACCGTGTGCTCGTCGGAGCTGGCGCCGATGCCCATGGCCGTGGAACCACCCACCAGCACATTGACCCGCGCCGCGCCACCGCGCTCGGCCACCGAGAAACGCTTGCCGGCGCAGTGGCTGTAGCGCAGCCCCAAGGCATCGGTGTTGATGGTGCCGGAGCGATAGCCGCGCTCATGTAGGTAGAGCATCTGCGGCGCCCGCCGACTGCCCCGTTGCAGAAAACGCTGGTAGTCATGGGGCAGCGGGCTGCCTGGCGAGGTGTCGTCGATCGGGGCCATGGGCGCTGCTCGGCTCAGGCCGCCAGGGCCTTGAGGTTGTACGCCAGGCCAACGCCGGCGATCAACAGCAGCGCCACGCCGGACGCCAGGCTGATCACGCGGTTGCTGCGCGGCGAAGCGATCTTGCCGATGGCGAAGATGTACAGGCTGAGCACGGCGAAGTCGATGGCGATCCACAACAGCGACAGCACCAGCATGCTTTTGCCGAACGATTCGGTGATCTGGATGAACTGCGGGAAGAAGGAAATGAAGAAGATGATGTCCTTGGGGTTGGAAATACCCACCATGAAGCCCTGCAGCAAGCCGCCACGCCCCGGTTGCACCACCGGCGTATCCGCTTCGGGGCTGTCGGCCGGTTGCTGCAAGGCTTCGCGCAGGGTACCCAGGGCGATGTAGCCGATGAACAGGCAACCCAGCAGGCTCATGCCGTTGAGCCAGTTCTTGTCGATGGCCGCGCTGGTCATGATGATCCAGGCCGCGGCGCCGATCAGCACCAGTGACGCCCAGTTGGTGCCCACGGCGGTGAACAGTGCCTTGCGCGAGCCCGAGGCGGCGGCGGTATTGACGATCAGCGCCACCACCGGGCCAGGGGTGGCGATCAGCAGCAGCACGGTGAGGGCGTAAGTGGCGGTCAGGGCGGTATTCACATTCAATTCTCGATCAGGGGAGCAGCAGTTGCGGTATGGAACGGGCAGCGCGCCGGGTTCAGCGACCCGGGCTCCTGCAGTTGGTATTGGCGCCACTCGAAATTGTCGTCCTGGCCGAAGAAGCCAAGGGAGTCAGGCATCACGCCGTCGTTGTAGTGGTGGACCCGGTCGCGAATGCGCGCGCGGATGCGCTGGCCGCTTTCGGTACTGGCGCTGGCCACTTCGTCGAAACTTTCCCGGGGGTTGATGACGAAGGCGATGTGCTGGCCCAGGTTGCGGCTTTTCATCAGTTGGTGACCGGGGAAACTCATGTTGACGAACAGCGGCATGCCGGCGAAACAGAACGCCCAGCGGGGGTCGTGGGGGTCTTGCGGCACCTCGGCTGGCCAGGGCCGCGGGTCGCGGGCGTGAACCTGGTGTAGCACCTCCCAGGCCAGGCCCTGCTGGGCGGCGAGCGAGGTGGCCGGGTCGGTTTGCAGAAACACCAGCAGCGGGTGGCCGATGCGTTGCTTGAGCGGGATCGGTTCGACAGTGCTGATGTAGTCGGCCAGGCCCCGGGCGATATCGTCGGCCAAGCGCTCGGCACGGGCGAAAATCACATGGCAGGTGCGCGCGGTGACCGCCTTGCGCCCGAATAGGCAAGGGAAGTCGGGGTTGGCCAAGGTTTGCTTGAAGTGTTCTATGGTCTTGTGCGTCCAGTGGTGCCGGTTGTGCACATGTTCATCGGCCAGCTCTAGCGCGTCCAGGCGGTAGCAGTTTCCATAACCCGTAAACATGATTTCCCCAGGTCTATCGATGTGACCGCGTCAAGGTGATTTTTCCGGCATATCCATGCGGTTTGGCTATATAAAATTGTTATTTAGCAGCATTTTCCGTGAGGGTCGCTGCGTTGTAAAACGCCTGGAACTATGACCTACTATGAGCCTTGCTCATGCTCTGGAAGGCGCTCATGTCGGAACGGATTCAAGCCTTGCACGCCCTGCGGGCCTTCGAAGTGGCCTCGCGCTACGGCTCTTTCACCCGTGCCGCACAGGAGCTGGCCCTTACCCAGGGCGCGGTCAGCCATCACATCAAGACCCTCGAGGCGCTGTTCGGTTGCGACCTGTTCGAGCGCCGCGGCCCCAAGTTGCGCCTGACCGAGCATGGTCGGTTGCTGGCCCAGGAGCTCAAGGTCGGCTTCAAGATCATCGAAAATGCCTGCGCGCTGTTGCGCCAGGACCGTTATGGCATCCGTCTCAAGGCGCCGTCGACGCTCACCGTGCGCTGGCTGTTGCGGGCGCTGGACGGATTCAAGAAAGCCGACAACAGTTGCGCGGTGCAACTGTCCAGCGTATGGATGGACATCGACGCGGTGGATTTCTATTCCGAGCCCTACGACTGCGCCATCCTCCTGGGCAATGGCCGCTTCCCGGCCGAGGTCGAGAGCCTCAAGCTGTTCGACGAATGGCTGATCCCTGTCTGCCACCCCAGCTACCTTGGCAACCCCGCGCCACCGCTGTCGGTGCTCGACGACTGCGAGTTGCTTCATCCCTCGCCGGACCGGCGCGATTGGCGGCGCTGGCTGGCGCGCCTGGACGCGCTGGAGATCGGCATCGACCAGGGCCAGGTATTCGACACCCTCGACCAGGGCATTTCGGCAGCCCAGCAAGGCCTGGGCATTTCGGTGGTCGACCTGGTGCTGGCCAGCGCCGACCTGGCGGCGGGCAACCTGGTCACGCCATTTCCACAGGCGGTGGCCACCGGCGACGGCTACTACATGACCTGGCTCAAGGCCAGCCCCAAGGCCCACCAGATGCACAAGTTGCGTGAGTATCTGGTGGCGCAGGTGCCAGTTCTGGCACACAGGGACATCAGTTATCTGTATGGGTGATGGCGCTTCTCTATATGTGAATCATGGGCAGGCTTGTTACGGCTGAGTTGATCGGGAGGCTAGTATCCTGCATGGTTAATTCGTTTATGTTCTTTATTTGTTCCGCCCAATGATTTCGGGGGCTTTTAGATTAAAGAACTAACCGATCGGGACACTAGGCTCTGCCTCGGGAACAAGCTGTTCACTTTTGGCGGTGTCTTGGGCGCCCGGGCGGCGTTGCCACTCTTCGCCATAGCCCTGCTATGACTCGTTGCGGCGCCTTGACCGAACACCCAAGCCACTGGCCAAAAGAGAACGTAACAGGCGTGAAGCTATTTGTCAGGCAGCGCTAAGCCTGACGCGCGCGTAAAAGGTACCAATAAGTCCACCATTTGCGCCAGGTTCTGGGAGATCAAGCAAGTATAAGTGGGGCATGTAATATTTTCCATTGTACATGATTTTTTTATTGGATGCCGCGGCCACCATGTCGAGTGCAGAGTCTCCCCATATGTCGTCGTATAAATTTCCAGGAAGGTCTAAAATGCATCGGTCTGATACATCCATGATGGTGTTGTCGTTGTTGCTATCATCCACTGGTCTCAATGGATGCTCATCCACGTTGTCTTTTTCGCCTACGATTTCAATCGATTCGATGTACAACGAGGACCCATTTTTGATTGTCTTGTACTTAAGCTCTTTAGGTCGAATGCTCAAGGTTGGTTTTTCGCTCCTGAATATTCGTAGGGAGCTAGAGTTCTCTACCGCTTTGGCGACAGACCATGCCAAACGGGGGGGGACAGTGAAAATTTCGCCCTGAAAATTAAATTTCATTGTAAACCTCCTTGGTTGTTGGTTCCTGCGCATCCTATTTACCAAGTGGGGCAGCGAGTGACAACTAGTAGTTTTGCTAGGTGTGGTTCAGGTGCGTTCTCTGATATAGCTGCGGAGAACGCTGCGTCGTTCCATTAACCGATGGAAGGCTCATCCGGGGAAAGAAAGGAGCGCATGCAGCACGGGTCAGACGGCCTGTCCTGAGTAAGGAGGAGAACCTATAGGGACCTGTTAGTTTTACTAGTGTCCAAGCTGTGCTATCGGAGTGAATAATGAAATTGCTCCTATTCCCTACCCTCGGAGGAAACAAGCATGACTAACAAATCTGGCGCTATGGATAATGACAAGAACGTAAATTGGGAAATCGATAAAAACTTCCCTTTTAATTTGGTGGAGACAGAGCTCAGTACGCAAGGTAACGGTTATTTTTATAGGATTGAAGTTCTGTTGAAGGTGGGTGAGATCGCATCAGTCACTACGATTCCTTCGGAGGATCAAAGGTTTGCGAATGTTCAGCCTTGGGGTAGTTCGTGGGGGATTTACAGGTTTTATAAATTTGGCAGTGCCAGAACTATCAATAATCCATCGCGCCACGTTCCGGGGCCGTTGAGTATTAAAAAAGATGTACTCACGTTAAGTTATCATATCTGGGCTCAGCAGAATGACGATACTAAGAAGTTTGATCATCCGATGAATATGGTGATCATTGATCGTGGCTATGCGAACATGATTGAATCTTTGACGAAAGACAAAATAGAGGACGTTATGGCTGACCCGGATCATCCAGCACGCAAAGAGCTTTCTACGCAGTCCGGGCGATACAATCTTAGGGCTGAGGCGTACACTGGGGAGGATGATGAATATATCTGGATGATGATGCGCTTCGTCTTCTTGGGAAGCACGGCCAGTTTCAAAGTGGTCAAAAAAAAACGACCGAGCGTTGATGGGTCGTCTGCCTGAATGGATGAATGATAGATGGGTTCAATTGTGCACGAAAAGTCTTGAGGGAAAAGCAGCCGAGCAAGCGGAGCCTGCTGGAGTACATGAGCCTTGTGAGGCTGTTTTCAACGCAGCATGAATGATTCTCGTACAGATCCGATGAGTCGCCAGGGCCGCGATCAAGCTAAATGAGAATCGGCAAGCAATGACGACTGACACGCTTCAATGGCTCCGCCGACACAACACATGGGAGCATCGTAGGATACGTTAGGCTCTGTACGAAAAGCCTTGATACTCGTTCATACTGCGTTGAAAACAGCCTCGGAATATTCAAGGACTTCAGTACACTGCGCTTGCTCGGCTGTGTTCGCCTTGCCTGACCTTCGTCTCAAGACTTTCCATACAGCGCCTAAGTGTCGCGCTGCCGAGCCAAGCGCTTGCAGTACTACCGACTAGCCTGTTCACACGCGGTTTTCAGCAATAGTTGCGCCACCATGAAATCGATGAACACCCGCAACTTCGGCGGCATCTGCCCGCCCGAGGGCCACAGCAGATAAAAACTGCCGCGCCGCTCCATGAACCCGTCGAGCACGCTCACCAGCCTGCCGGCGGCCAGCTCGTTATGCACGCTGAAGTCCGGCAGGCAGGTGATGCCGCGATCATTGAGGGCAAAGCAGATACGCGTCTCGACATGGTTGCAGACCATGGCGATGGGAATGGCGTAGTCCTGCTCGGGGTGCTCCCGGCGCAGTGGCCAGACTTCCAGCTTGCCGGTGCTGGGGAAGCGATAGTGCAGGCAGCGGTGCTCGGCCAGATCGCGTGGGTGCTGCGGTGTGCCGTGTGCGCCCAGGTAGGCCGGGGAGGCGACCAGGCGGTGCTGGAAGTGCCCGAGAAACTTGGCGTTGAGGCGCGAATCCAGCGGCTGGCCACCGCGCATCACCACATCGAAGCCTTCGCCGACGATATCCACCATGCGGTCGCTGAAGTCCAGGTCCAGCTCGATGTCCGGGTAGCGCGCCATGAACTCGGCCAGCGCCGGCATCACCAGCCCAGTCACCTGCGGCAGGCTGACCCGCAAGCGCCCGCGCGGGGTGCTGCTGGCCTGGGACAACGCCTGCTCGGTGGCTTCGATCTCGGCCAGGATGCGCTGGCTACGCTCGAGAAACAACGCGCCTTCGGCGGTCAGGGTGATGCTGCGGGTGCTGCGGTGGAACAGGCGCACCCCTAGGCGTTGTTCCAGGCGCGCGACGCGCTTGCCCACCGCCGAGGCGCTGATGCCCAGGGATTGGCCAGCGGCGACGAAACTGCCGGCTTCGGCGATTCGGTTGAACACCACGAAGCCGCTGAGGCTGTCCATGTTGCGCTCCTATTACGGACATTTTTGTCCGATATGAACGGCATTCTAACCGTCTTTTTCCGTAATGCCTCGTTATCACAACATAGCGGTCTTGATCGACAGTTGGAGGCATCCATGCATACACCTTCCCCCGCGGCATGCGCCGCCGAAAGCGCCCCGGCGACGCGGCTGCCCTTGAGTGGGCTGTTGGCCCTGGCCCTGACCGGCTTCATCGCCATCCTCAGCGAGACCCTGCCGGCCGGCCTGCTCGACCAGATCGCCACGGGCATGCGCATCAGCCAGGCCATGGCCGGGCAGTGGGTGACCGCCTACGCGCTGGGCTCGTTGCTGACGGCGATTCCACTGGTAACCTTGACCCAAGGCTGGTTTCGGCGCCGGGCCCTGTTGCTGGCCATCGGTGGTTTCGTGCTGTTCAACGGGCTGACCGCTGTTTCAGCGGATAACACCCTGACCTTGCTGCTGCGTTTCCTGACCGGGGCCGCTGCCGGGTTGGCCTGGGGCCTGATCGCCGGCCATGCCCGGCGCATGGTGGCACCGGCGCAGCAGGGCAAGGCCATGGCAGTGGCGATGCTGGGGCAACCCATTGCGTTGTCGCTGGGGTTGCCGATCGGCACCTGGCTGGGGGCCTTGCTGGGCTGGCGCGCCACTTTCGTGGTGGTGACGCTGGCGGCATTGTTGCTGGTGGGCTGGGTGCTGCGGGCGGTGCCGGACTTCCCCGGCCAGGTGGCGGGCAGGCGCCCGGCGGCGCTGGGGGTGTTGCGTACCCCTGGGGTGGCGCGGGTGCTGCTGGTGATCCTGGCGTGGATCCTGGGGCACAACATTCTCTATACCTATATCGTGCCGTTGTTGGCGGCGCTGGGCATGGCGGGCGAGGTTGGCCAGGTGCTGATGACCTTCGGCCTGGCATCGTTGGCTGGCATCGCGCTGGTTGGCCTGGGCGTGGACCGCCACCTGCGCGGGTTGGTACTGGCATGCCTGGCTGGCTTTGCCCTGGCCACCCTGGCGTTGGGGCAGGTGCAGGGCTCGGCATGGCTGGTGCATGCCAGCGTGGCGTTGTGGGGATTGACCTATGGTGGCGCGCCGACCTTGTTGCAGACCGCCTGTGCCGACGCGGCGGGCGAGGGCGGCGATGTGGCGCAGTCGATGCTGGTGACGGTGTGGAACAGCGCGATCGCCCTGGGCGGGATCATCGGCGGTTTGTTGTTGACCGGGGCCGGGGTGGCGTCCTTTGGCGCGGTGGTGCTGGGGTTGGTCGCCGTGGCCGGGTGGCTGGTGTTCGCTGGGCGTCGCGCGGGGTTCGCCAGTGGCGCTCGCCGGGGATGATGCGCGAGTGGGTTCGCCAGCAAGGCTGGCTCCCGCGGACTGGGAGGGCAATGCTGTAGGAGCCGGCTTGCCGGCACGGTAGAATCGCCATTTGCGCTCCAGCTTTGCGAGGTTCACGCGGTGCAGTTGCAACGGGGCTTTGTCCTCACCCGTCATTGGCATGACACGCCCGAAGGCACTAGCGTGGAGTTCTGGCTGGCCACCGACCAGGGGCCTAGGCGGTTACGCCTGGCGCCCCAGCCTTCGGTGGCGTTCATTCGCGCCGCACAGGCCGATCACGCCCGGGCGCTGCTGGCCAACGAGCCGGGCGTCGAACTCAAGCCCCTGCACCTGCGTGATTTCGACCAGCGTCCGGTGCTCGGCCTCTACTGCCGTCAGCATCGTCAGCTGATGACCCTCGAGAAGCGCCTGCGTGGCGCCGGCATCGAGGTGCTAGAGGCCGATATCCGTCCGCCCGAGCGTTACCTGATGGAGCGCTTCATTACCGCCCCGGTGCGTTTTGCTGGCCATCCCGATGCACAAGGCACGCTATGCAACGCCCAGCTCAAGCCCGACCCCGACTACCGCCCGCCACTGCGCCTGGTGTCGCTGGATATCGAGACCAGCGAGCGTGGCGAGCTTTACAGCATCGCCCTGCAAGGCTGCGGACAGCGCACGGTGTATATGCTCGGCGCGGCCGAGGGTGAGCACCCCGCGCTGGACTTCGAACTGCACTACTGCGCCGATCGCGTGGCCATGATCGACAGCCTCAACCGTTGGCTGGCCCTGCACGACCCGGATGCGATCATTGGCTGGAACCTGGTGCAGTTCGACCTGCGTCTGCTTTTCGAACATGCCCGCCAGCTCGAGGTACCCCTGTGCCTGGGCCGCGATGGCGCGCCGCTGCACCTGCGTGAGCATGGCAGTCGCAATCACTTTTTCGCCGAAGCGCCCGGGCGCTTGCTGATCGACGGTATCGAGGCGTTGCGCTCGGCCACCTGGAGCTTTCCCTCCTTCAGCCTGGAAAGCGTCGCCCAGCAGTTGCTCGGCGAAGGCAAGGCGATCGACACCCCGTACGCGCGCATGGAGGAAATCAACCGGATGTTCGCCGAGGACAAGCCGGCGTTGGCCCGCTACAACCTCAAGGACTGCGAACTGGTCACGCGGATCTTCGCCCATGCCCGGTTGCTCGACTTCCTTCTCGAGCGCGCGTCGGTCACGGGCCTGGCCGTGGACCGCAGCGGCGGTTCGGTGGCCGCGTTCTGCCACCTGTACATGCCGCATATGCACCGCCTGGGCTATGTCGCCCCCAACCTTGGCAGCCGCCCCGAACAGACCAGCCCCGGAGGTTTCGTGATGGATTCGCGCCCAGGGCTCTACGATTCGGTACTGGTGCTCGATTACAAGAGCCTGTATCCGTCGATCATCCGTACATTTCTCATCGACCCAGTGGGGTTGGTCGAGGGGCTGTGCCAGCCGGATGACGGGCACTCGGTGGAAGGCTTTCTGGGCGCCCGATTTTCTCGCGGCAGCCATTGCCTACCGGCCATCGTCGAGCGGGTATGGCAGGGCCGGGAGGCCGCCAAACGGGCAGGTAACGCGCCGTTGTCGCAGGCGTTGAAGATCATCATGAACGCTTTCTACGGGGTGCTGGGTTCCAGCGGTTGTCGCTTCTTCGATCCGCGCTTGGCGTCCTCGATTACCCTGCGAGGCCATCAGATCATGCGCCAGACGCGCCTGTTGATCGAGGCCCGGGGCTACGATGTGATCTATGGCGACACCGACTCCACCTTCGTCTGGCTCAAGCACGCCCACAATGAGGCTGCGGCGGCAGACATCGGCCAGGCGTTGGTGGCAGAGGTCAACCTGTGGTGGCGGCAGCATCTGCAGGTATCGATGGGGTTGGAGAGTACCCTGGAGTTGCAGTACGAGACCCACTACCGACGCTTCCTGATGCCGACCATTCGCGGTGCCGATGAGGGCAGCAAGAAGCGTTATGCAGGCCTGGTGCAGTGCGACGATGGCAGCGAGCAGATGGTCTACAAGGGCCTGGAGTCGGTACGCACCGACTGGTCGCCGCTGGCCAGGCAATTCCAGCAGGCGCTGTACGGACGGATCTTTCGTGGCCAGCCCTACCGTGATTACGTGCGCCAGTACGTGCTGAGCACCTTGGCCGGTGAACAGGATGAACTGCTGGTCTACCGCAAGCGCCTGCGCCGCCCGTTGGCCGACTACCAGCGCAACGTACCGCCGCACGTGCGTGCCGCCCGCCTGGCGGATGACTACAACCGCCATCTGGGTAGGCCACTGCAGTACCAGCGAGGAGGCTGGATTCACTATGTCATGACCACGGCCGGTCCCGAGCCGCTCGAGAACCGCCAGGCCCCCATCGATTACGAACACTACCTGAGCCGCCAGCTACAGCCGGTGGCCGACGCTATCCTGCCCTTCGTCGGCGACGACTTCGCGACCCTGACCGCTGCCCAGCTGATGCTGTTCTGAATCTCGCCTCGCGCCGCGAAACGACCCTGTCAGGTTCAAGTCGCGTGCCAATCATCAACACCTGGAGCGGGCTGATTGCGCGCATGAGTTAACTATCTAGCACCGTTGGAGCAGATCCGTTGCCTACCCTGGCGCCCTTTGTCACTTGAAGGGAGCGGAACATGGCTAGCGAATCCAACGAAGAAACGGCAGAGGCGGTTGATGCCCTGGCACTGGTGCAACGCTTTCAAGACCAGATGATTGCCAACCGCTTGCCAGGCTGGGTGGGCAAGGTCGCCCCTGGTGACTACGGCTTGTTGAATGAAGCCTTGCGCATGGGGCTTGTTTGTCGACAGCGCCTGGCGCGGGTATGGGCACAGGTAGAGCCCATCGAGCAATTTGCCACGACGCGCTTGCAGCAAGCGCTGGCGGCCCAGCTTGGCCTGTCGGTCGACGTGAGCCAGCTGTATTACCGTCAGTGGTACGACTACCAGTCACCGAGCGTCAGCTATTTCACCACCCGGCTGCCGATCCGTGAGTCCGACTACTACGACCTGCCATTGCTGGCGGCCGCGCTGGCCAACTTTACCGATGAGCAGACCCGCGCCTCAGGTCAACGTCGTGGCAATGCAGTGGTCGACGTCGCGGGCAGAATGCTGACGCAACCGAGCGCGCCAGCCTTCGCCAAGTTTTGCCGTGAACTGGACCTCGGTGGGCAATATCAGCGCCACCTGGAGAGTCTGTTGGACGGGCCAGGTGACGCCGCGAACGGCGGGCAGACATTCAAGGCCTTGCTGGCCGATCTGCAGCGCGCCGGGATGCTGGTGGACGCTTTCCGGGCCCGCGCCGAAGGGCAACTCGACAGTGCCGAGCTGGAATCCGTGATAACGCTCTATCTTAACGGCGAACCCGGCCGGCTGGACGGCGCACCAGTGGTCGCCAAGCAGTTGCAGGCGTTCGG
The DNA here is from genome assembly GCF_004519305.1 of Pseudomonas sp. RIT623. GTDB lineage: Bacteria > Pseudomonadota > Gammaproteobacteria > Pseudomonadales > Pseudomonadaceae > Aquipseudomonas. Next base: position 48,281 of record NZ_SOZA01000027.1, read on the forward strand.
CTGCGACCTCCAGCAGATCGTCGTGCTGGAGGTCGTCGACGAAGGGATCATCCGCGATACCAGCAAGCGGGTCTTGGTGTATATCCCGGGTGATCCGAACGGCGCCTGGAGCGTCGCCCCGGATCTCGAAACCTTCGCTAGGCGGGGCCTGGGCAAGCGCCTGCGTGATGCTGATTACCGCCGCTTCTTCAGCCGTTTCGTGCTGCAGCGCGACTGTGGCCGGTTCTTTGCCGCCGTGCTCGACCAGGTGGGCGATGTCGCCGACTGGGCGACCCGGGAGCTGGACCAGCATATGAAAGCCTACCCGCTGCCGTTGTTCGAACACCTGGGGGCTCGGCGCATCGCGCAGATCAAGGATGACGCATCGGTTATCGCGATGCCGGTGGCAAAGCTCGATCGGGCAGTTCAGATCGAGCATGAAAAGTTTCTGGAAAACCTCGGCTGGACGGTCGTTGGGTTGGTCGGCCTGTTCATCCCGGCCGTGGGCGCGATGATGCTGGCGGTGATGGCCTGGGACCTGCTCAAGGAGGTGTTCCAGTCGGTGGAGGATTGGCGCGAAGGCGATACCAACGCTGCGCTGGATCATCTGGTCAATGTCGGCAAGGATGTCGCGGTACTGGCGACGACTGCGGCGGGTGTCAAAGTCGCGCAGACCGCATGGCAACGCTCCGTGGCGGTCGATAGCATGGTCCCTGCGGTACTCAAGGACGGCAGCAGCAAACTGTGGAACCAGGATCTGGCACCCTATACTGTTGCGCGGCCTCCCGCTGCCGCTGTCGTGGACGCCCAGGGCGTCCATCGGCTTGGCGAGCAGTCCTGGATAGAAATGGAAGGGCACTACTTTCGGGTATTCGAAGAAGGTGAGGGGTATTGGTATCTGGATACCTACCGCGACCATGCGCCGCTGCTTGAACACAATGGTGCGGGAGCTTGGCGCCTGTGGTCAGAGCGACCTGCCGAGTGGCGTGGGACCCAGCGGATGTTCCGGCGTTTGGGCGGCGCATTCGGCGAGCTCGACGATATGCAGATCGAGCGTGTGCTAATGGCCCATGGTATGGACGCCGACCACCTGCGAGGGCTGCATGTGTATGCGAGGGCGCCGGACGCCGAACTGGTCGACACGGTGAGTCGTGTCAGGTTGGCCAACCGGCTGCGAGGGCTGGTAGAGCAGTTGCGCAGTGGTGTAGAGGTGCAGGATCAGGATTTTCTGGAGAGCGTCACTGCACGTCTGGATGTCCCGGGCGACCCAGGCGCGGCATTGGCCGAGTCGATCTGGACACAACGGCGATCGCTGCTGCAGGCCCTGTACGATGAACAGAATGTCGTCGAAGGCGATGTCGCACTACTGTGCCGGGACTTCACCAGCTTGCACCGGCTGTCTGCGCTGCGGTTGCTCGAAGAGGCCAGCGCGGCGGAGCGTGAGGCGTTGCATGCCTCTGGACGGGTACCGTTGAGCCTGGCTTCACGAGCCAGGGTGAGGGTCCGGCGTATCCAGATCGCGCGGGTGGCCGAGGGGCTGTTTATCGATACTCCACAGACCTTTGCCTTTGCCCGGGTCGTGTTGAGGTTGCTGGATACCTTGCACGGCGCGCCGGCAGGACGCCGATGGTCCCTGGTCGACGGAGACGGGCAGGTGCCGACGTACGACTCAGGCGGTGCGGGGCCGAGGATGACCCTGACCCATCAGGAGGGGGTGTTCGTGCTGGACGGCGGGCAAGGCATCGAGCCTTCCGCCCCTGGCGAGCTGTTCGAGGTATTGGCTGATGCCTACAGTGCGCCGCAGCTCGCCGCCATGGGCGTCACTGAACCCATTGCGGCCAATCTGCGCCTGGCGTTGGCCAGGCAAATGGCCGGTCGGCGCGTCGAGCTGGCGCAATGGCTCGGACCGGATCCGGCGGGGGAACGGCGGCTGCCCATGCGCCTGGAAGATGGCAGGATCGGTTATCCACTGAGTGGCGGGCGGCGCCGTTTGCCCTACAACGCACCCAGGTCCCTGATCGCGCGGTTGCGACACTTGTATCCCGCCTACAGCGACGATCGGCTCGAGCAGTGGCTGGACAGCCCTGAAGTGGCGCGCGACGCCAACGGTGTACTGGATGACCTGGAGGGCGAATATGAGGCTTTGCGTCAGGCCTTGAGACAATGGCGGCGCAATGGTATCGCTACCCTGGAGTGGGACGCCCGGGGACACGTCAAGCGTGCGCTGGTCGACTGCTGGCGCTTCACTCTACCGGCGCTCGATGCCCAGGCACGTGAACAAGGCGTGCTGTTTGCCTTGGAAAATCTGGATATTCGAAGTTTGCCGCGGCTTCCCGCCTCGGTGAAATTCCCCCACATCAACGCTCTGATCCTGCGTGGATTGAAGATAGACAAGGTTCCAGGCGAGTTCTTGCTCGCCTTCCCTAATATGGACACCCTGGAAATCACCAATTGCAAGCTCAACCAACTGACGTTGCCACAGCCATTGCGCAGCGCCTTGCGGGTGCTCGACCTGGCTGACAACCGCCTGGCGCTACACCGCGAACAGGCCGAGATGCTGGCTGAATGCAGCGAATTGCGTTACCTGAACCTGTCGCGCAATCCGCTGGGCATGTCGTTTTCGCTCAGGGACATGCCGCACCTGAGTAGCTTACTGTTGTGCAAGACGCAGCTGAGAAATTTTCCGATCGGTGTGCTCGACTGCCCCAGGCTCAACCATCTGGACATGAGTGACAACAGTTTGCTGCGCCTGCCGGAGGGCCTGGCGGCCTCGCGCCTTTGGCGTGAAGGGCGTGTGCGCCTGGTTAATGCCAACGTCGCACTGCCGGCGACCCTGCCCAGGGCCTGGTACGAACCGGAAAACAGTCCTGTCCCGGTGCGCTTGCGTTGGCAGGACCATATCCGGCCGAAGCTTCGCAAGGACTTGGCCAACCTGTGGCGGGCACTCGAGGCCAAGCCTGGCTCGGAAAGCTTCTTCCGCTTGCTGGCCCGGCTGAGCCGCTCTGCCGATTTCGGATCGGACAGCACCGCCAGTTTCCTGGCCTCGAGGCTGCTCGACCTGTGCGAAGTGTTGGCCGAAGAGGGTAACGAGGCGTTGAGAGATGAACTGTTCGCCGCCGCGGAGACCGAGAACTGCGCCGACAATGCGACGTTGTGTTTCAGCAACCTTGAAGTTCGGGTACGCGTCTGGGATGCGCAGCAGCAAGATTTGGCCTACGACACCGAACACGCTTTGCTCAGGCTCGGTGGCCAACTGTGGCGTCTCGATGCCCTGGATACGTTTGCCCTGCGACATGCCGCCGAGCTGCCCAATCGAGGCGCCGAGGCGGTCGAGGTCGTTTTGGCCTTTCGCCAGGCGCTGATCGATGACCTTGACCTGCCGCTTAACCGCAGCGCGATGCTGTATGAACGCATCGCCGATGTCGCGGATGGCGACGTGGTGCGTGCCAAGATTCATATCAAGGACAGGCAGACGTCCTCAACCCTTGCGCTGTCGATGGTCCAAAGACGTTTCTGGGTTGAGTTCATGGAGCGAATGTATCCCTCCAAACTCAAGGTGCCGAAGTCATTTCGCAATCGACTGGCGGCGCTCGAAGCGGCCCAAGCCTCAGAACAGGCGTACCAGGCTCTGCAGGCTGAGGTCGAGCGTTGGACGCTCGAGAAACGTCTGGAAATCACCCTCGATGGCTTGGCGCGTGCGACCTGGGGGTGGAAGGTGCAGGTCAAGTTCGAATAATGCATGCAGACAAGATTCACCGGGTGCCGGCACGAGGGGCCATGAGGCAGCCGCCTTGGGCTATGCTCAGGGCAGGCTTGGCCGGTTGCGGTAATGGCCGGTTACGCTTCTCGGGGCCCCCTGTGAGGTCAGCTGGTTTAGGCTGCCGTGCCGGATCTTTCTCCCTGATCCGTAGTCTTTGGTTTATCGAGAACATAAGGAGATACGCATGCTCGTTCGGTCACTGACCCTCGCCACCCTGCTCGTCGTCGCCGGTCCGCTGTGCGCCGCCGACAGCGATGCGCCGCTGGCCAAGGAACTGGGCAAGGCCAGGCCTTTGGTGGTCATTGCCCCCAGTACGGCCGATCCGACGTTGCGCGGCCTGACCCAGGCGTTGCAGGACCCGGCCACCAAGGCCGGCTTCACCGAACGCAACCTGGTGCTGTTCAGCGTTGCCAACATGATGGGCAAGCGCGAGGACAAGAACCTCGAGCAGCAGGCCACCATGGCTCTGATTCGCGAGCTCAAACTGGGCGCGAGCAAGGGCACCAAGGTGATTCTGGTGGGCAAGGATGGTGAGCGGCATGTCCTCAAGGACGATGACAGTGGCGAGAAACTCGATCCGCAGGTGATCTTCAAAGCCGTCGACGAGCTGCCGGCCAGCGAGAAGGCCGTCAGTGCGCCGGAGCCGGTGGCCGCGACCCCGGAGGCGAAGCCTAAGGAAAGCAAACCTGCCAAGCCCGCCAAGCCGGCCGCGCCGCCTAAACCGTTGGACGACTGAAGGCGCTGCCACGGCCCCTTGCATCAGCACGGGGCCGTTTCTTGTATCACTCTGTATCTGCTTGCCGAAACGACCCACTCTCATACAAAACCACGCTCTGGGCGATACACCGACGACACACCGCTGCGGCCAAATGGCTCCACTTTCCAACCAAGTGGAGCAACACCATGAAAACGCGCAATACGCTCGGCCTGCTCGGCGCCACCCTGATCGGTGGCATGGTCCTTGGCAACACGGCCTTTGCCGTGGAACCACTGTCCCAGGGCTACCAGTTGGCCGCTGCCAAGACCGCCGGCGAAGGCAAGTGTGGTGAGGGCAAGTGCGGCGCCAGCGGCAAGGCCACGCAAGGCGAAGGCAAGTGCGGCGAGGGTAAGTGTGGCGCCAGTGCCAAGGCCGGCGCCGAGGGCAAGTGCGGTGAAGGCAAATGCGGCGACGCCTCGTTCGCCCGCACCGACAGCAACCACGATGGCAAGGTTTCTCGCGAGGAGTTCCTCGCCGTGGCCAAGGACCGCGCCGCCGACTTCGAGAAGATCGACCGCAATCACGATGGCTTCATCTCCGAACAGGAAGCCCATGACCACCTGGCCGGGATCTTCAAGGCCAATGGCAAGGCCATGCCTGATGGGCTGTTCAGCCACCTGAGCGACAAATCCTGACGCCTTCGCCGTAGGCGCCGCCCGGCGAGCACCAATGCAGCCGGTGCCATGCACCGCGCTGCCTGGTTCGCCAGCATGGCTGGCTCTTACACCAGCAAGACCTTGCGAGAGACCTGGCAATGACTCATCCCACCCCCTTGTACACCGGGCTCGGCCTGCGCCGGGGCTTGCTGCCCGAACTGCTGAGCATGGACAGCGCTGACCTGGACTTTCTCGAGTGTGCCCCGGAAAACTGGATCGGCGTCGGCGGCACCTTTGGCCAAGGCCTAGAACGCCTGGCTGAACGCTTTGCCATTTCCTGCCACGGCCTGTCGTTATCCCTGGGCGGGATACAGCCGCTGGACACAGTGTTGCTCGGTCGTACCCGGCAGTTCCTGGAGCGTCACCAGGTACGCCTGTACAGCGAACACCTGAGTTACTGCAGCGACGATGGCCATCTCTACGACCTGTTGCCGATCCCGTTCACCGAAGAAGCCGTGCACCATGTGGCCGCTCGCATTCGCCAGGCTCAGGATGTGCTCGGGCGACGTATCGCGGTCGAGAATATCAGCTACTACGCCGCGCCCTACCAGGCCATGGATGAGCTCGATTTCATCCGCGCCGTGCTCGCGGAGGCCGACTGCGATCTGCTGCTGGACATCAACAACGTCTTCGTCAATGCCTGCAATCACCGCTACGACGCCCAGGCTTTCCTCGACGGCATCCCACGGGAGCGGGTGGTGGGCATGCACGTCGCTGGCCACTACGACGAAGCCGAGGATCTCAAGATCGACACCCATGGCGCGCCGGTCAAGGAGGCTGTCTGGGGCCTGTTCGCCAGTGCCTGCCAGCGCTTCGGCGCACAGCCAACGGTGCTCGAGCGTGACTTCAACTATCCGCCGCTGGCCGAGCTACTGGCCGAGACCGCGCGCATCCGTGCGCTGCAACTGACCCATGGAGGGCGCTGACATGCCCGCGACCTTAGGTGCGCAACAGTTCACCTTGGCCCGTCATCTGCGTGATCCGGCCGTCAATCCCGCGCCGCCGGGCATCGAGGCCCGACGCTTGAAAATCTACCGCGCGCTGTTCTATGGCGCCATCGAAGGCCTGCTGGCGGGCAGCTTCCCGGTGCTGCGCGCGACCCTCGGCGAGGGGCGTTGGCATGCCCGGGTCGCTGACTTCTACGCCCATTACCGCAGCCAGACGCCGCTGTTCACGGAAGTCGCCGCAACGTTCATCGACTACCTGCAAACGATCGAGCTTGATGCCCCTTGGCAGCTTGAACTGGCGCACTACGAGTGGATCGAGGCGCAGTTGTTCCTGAGCGATGCCGAGGATCCCCGCCATGATCCTGCCGGGGATCTGCTCGAAGGGGAGCCACTGTTGTCCTGCGTGGCTCGGGTGTTGGCTTATCGCTGGCCGGTGGAGCGGATCGGGCCGGATTACCAACCTGATGAGGTGCCCGCAACCTGCACCTTGTTGCTGGTGTATCGGGATGCTGACTTGCAGGTACGTTTCGCGCGCCTGGCGCCGATGGCTTGGCAACTGCTGGCAGGCTTGCCCGGCAGCGGTCGCGAGCGCTTGCAGGCGCTGGGTAATGACGAGGTGCAGCGCCAGGGGCTGATGCTGCTGGAGCGACTGCGCGAACAGGGCATCATCGTCGGCACCGCGTCAGCCAAGTGACGCTGTAGAGGCCGGCTGCCGGCGAACAGCCGCACAGGTGGAACCTACGCTCGGCCAGCACTTGCCTGCGTCTGGGCCTTTTGCGCCGGCTTCAATCGCGACACGCCGAACAGCACCAGCGTCAGGCCCAGCACCTGGTACAGCGATATCGCCTCGCTGAGAATCGCCCACGAAGCCAGCACCGTCAGCACCGGCCCCAAGTTGCCCACCGCCGCGGTGTGGGTCGGCCCCATGCGCTGGATCGCCAGGGCCACCCAGTAGATCGGCAGCACCGTCGAGAACAGCGCCATCAAGGCCGCATTGAGCCACACCGCGCTCGGCAGTTGCAGTAGGGGTGCAACATCCGCCACCAGCAGGTAATGGGCCAGCACCATCAGCGACGATGCCGTACCGCACAGCCCGGCCAGGCGCATCGAGCCCATGCGCTTGAGCATCATGCCGGTGCCGGCGTAGTACAACGCGTAGGTGACCGCGCTGGCGAACACCCACAACGAACCGACCAGTACCTGGCTACCGCCGCTGGCGCTGCCGATGTCATGCACGAAGGCGATCCCCAGCCCCAGGTAGCACAGGCCCATGGCCGCCAAGGTGCGCAGGGTCGGGCGTTCCCGCTGGAGCACGGCCTGGATCACCAGCACCAGGGTAGGGTAGGTGAACAGGATCAGCCGCTCCAGGCCAGCACTGATGTATTGCAAACCGTAGAAGTCGAACAGGCTCGCCAGGTAGTAGCCGAACAGCCCGAGCAAGGCCACGCGCAGGCCGTCACCCAGGGTCAGGACGGCGACGCCCTGGCTACGGCTGGACCATACCAGCCAGGCGAACAAAGGCAGGGCCAGGGCCATGCGCAGGGCCAGCAGGGCGATGGCATCCACCGGGCCGGCGGCATAGGCGAGCTTGACGAAGATGGCCTTGAAGCTGAAACCCAGGGCTGCCAGCACGGCATACAGGCTGCCGTTGGCGAGGGCGCGGTGGAACGGGGCGGGCAGGTGGGTCATGGTCAGTCCGTAACAAAATGAGTCCCGGGTTATTCTGAACAGAAGGATGGCGGGCTAGAATCGCTTTTTCTCGAACATACCCTTCTGTTTTGGAGAAGGCATCATGCATTTCGACCTGGCGGACCTGCGCCTGCTCGCCGCCATCGCCGCCACCGGCAGCCTGAGCAAGGCGGCGGCGAGCTTCCCGGTGGCGGTTTCGGCCGCCAGTAGCCGGCTGCGGCAGTTCGAGGCCCGTAGCGGCCTGGTGTTGTTCATGCGCAAGGCCGATGGCATGCAGTTGACCCCCGCCGGCCGCCTGGTGCTGGAGTCGGCCCGTGGCGTACTGGGCGAGGCGCAGAAACTGCACGATACGCTCAAGGAGCTGGCCGGGCAGCGGCGTATCGACCTGCACCTGGCGGTGTCTACGGTGACCAACAGCACCTTGTTGCCCGCGGTGCTCGGGCCGTTCCTGGCCGACTACCCGCAAGTCGACCTGCAACTGGTCGAGCACAAGAGTGTCGATGTGCTGCGGGCCGTGCTGGCTGGCGATTGCGAGATTGGCGTGTATGACGGCAACCTGGTCAACGATGGCGTGGTGTCGTTGCCGTTTCGCACCGAGCGTCTGGTACTGCTGGTGCCCAGCGAGCATGCCCTGGCCGGCCGTGGCCAACTGCGCTTGGCCGATGCCCTGGGCTTCGCCTTCGTCTGCCTACCCGCCGAGCGGGCCATGCAGCGTTTCGTCGAGGAGTTGGCGATGAGCCTGGCCATGCCGCTGAAGGTGCGCGTACGGGCGCCAAGCTTCGAGGCCATCGCCCAGTTGGTGGCCCAGCACGCGGGCATCGCCATGCTCCCGGAGACCGCGGCGATCCGCGCCGAGCAGGAACTGGCCGTGCGCCGGGTGGCGCTGGAGGAGCGCTGGGCGACCCTGGAGCTGCGTATCTGCTTCCGTGGCTGGGAGCGGCTGAGCAGCCACGGACGACAGTTGGTGAGTTTCCTGTCGGGGCAGTGATGCAGACGAGCCCGCAACGGATGGATGGCCAGCGCGGCTGAACTACTTGTTGTTGATGCATTGCGCCAGTACCGCGTAGCGCACGGTGCGCAAGGTGCCCTGGCTATCTTCGAAGGTCATCAGTCGCGGCACCACCTCGCAGGTGCGCGGGTCGCCCGATTGACGCACGAAGCGGGCGACGTCGAGTTTCATGCCGTAGCGATAGTCGACGATGTCCGGCATCGGCTTGCCGCGGCGCTCGGCGTAGGCGGCAACAGCCTGCTGGTGATCGGCGATCAGTTGTTCGTTGCGTTGCTCGGAGAAGCCGGTGGCCTGGGCTGAAAGCGACAGGGTGAGCAGCGCGGCAATCAGGGTCGGTCGTAACATGGAGTGAGTCTGCGCCAGTGGGTTCGCAGTCCACGCTAGCGATGACCGGCCAACAGGGGCATGACGCTGGGGTTACAGATCTGAAAGGTCGCCTTCGGGTAGGAGCCAGCCTGTCTTCAGGCCTACCCGCAAATGACGCGATTGTAATGTCGCCATCACCTTCCCGTTAGCCGCCAGCGGCGAGCATCAGCCTCGGTCGACCGTGAGCTCCTTTGGTTGCCGGTGAATGGTTTGGCGCCTCGTACGAGGCGCCTTTTTTGCTGGGCGTCAGCTCTTTTCCTTCGGCTGGATCACGATCGCCAGCGCGTCCGGCTCGGGGCCGGCTTTCCAGCGGGCCTTTTCGCTCCAGTTGGCGGTATCGATCACCGCTACTTCGTCGCCACCGCTGATCGCCACGTAGACCCGCTTGCCGTCCGGCGATACCACCGCGCCGATCGGCAGCGCTTGCTCGCCTAACTGCGTGCGCCGGTATTCGGCGCCTTCGCGGGCCAGGCCGATACGCTTGATCTCTTTCTTGGCGAGCACATCGATCACTGCCAGTTCCGCCGACTTGGCGCAAGTGACCAGGGCGTACTTGCCGTCCGGCGTCATGGCGATGCGGATCGGAAACACGCCAGTGCGAATGCGGTCGGTGACCTCCAGGCGCTGGGTGTCGACGATCGCCACATCATCGCCGGCGCGGTTGCTGACCCACACCTGGGTGCCGGTGGGGGTTACCGCCACGCCTTCGCTGCCCTGGCCGGTGGGGATCTCGGCGATCTTCTTCTTGTGCAGCAGGTCGACCACCGACAGGCTGCCGCCGTCGACATGGGTGACATAGGCGCGGTCGGCGCCGGGTGACAGCGCGACCATGTGCGGCTTGCCGCCGCCTACATCGATACGGTCGAGCACCTTGCCCTGGGCCAGGTCGACGATCAGCAGGCGCTCGCTGTCCTCGGTGGTGACTACCACCCGCTGGCTGTCGGGCAGGAAGCGGATGCCGTGGGGGCGCGAATCCTGGCCCAGGTCGATGGTGCGCACCACGGTGCGGCTGGGCCAGTCGATCACGCTCAGGCTGTTGTTGGCGCTGCCTTGCGCGCCGTAGTTGCCGACTGCCGCCAGCAGGCCGTTGCCGCTGACCACCACTTCGTGGGGGCCGCTGCCGACCGGCAGGCGGAGCAGTTCCTGGCCGTTGCGGGTGTCCAGGGCCGAGACGCTGGCATCGGCCTTGTTGCCGACCAGCAGGATGTCGTCGGCGCTGGCCAGTGGCGCGCCGGCCAGCAGGGCGCTGGCCAGGGCCAGCGGGAACAGGGCTTTGCGATGAGGGTAGGGCATGTCCAGTCTCCTTTGGGTTGCGGTCCTTGTTGCATGCTCAAAGGCTGTGACCGGTGCAGCGCGCCGAGAGTTTCCTCTCAGGCGATCACCCAGCCTTGCGGGCTGGGCAGGCACACAGAGACGCGAACGTGGCAGCGGGCTTGTTCCGCGATATCGGTTCAGCGACTAGCGCATCGCCGGGTTCGCCGGCAGGGGGCCGGCGATGCGCAGCCAGATTGCCGAAGCGTCGTCGCTCATCTTGAAGCGTGGGTAGCGCAGGCAGGCATCATCCAGGTTCTCGATTGCGCGCAATGTATTGCCCAGATCGGCAAGCCCATGGCTGTGCAGGCGCCTGATGAAAGCTGTGGGGTCACAGACCTGATAAGTGTCGAACAGCGCGGCGAAGCCGTCGCTCATCAACACCACATCGTCCCCGGGAGCTGCTGGCGCACGCGAGTAAAGCGTGCCTGCCGCGGACTGCGCCGCATCGACCCCCAGCACTGTCCGGGCACGCTCGCGGGAGGCGCGGCGATCGAGCACCACGGCCTCGCTGCGTATGCCGTGAGCACCGGTGCCGGGGCCCAGCGCAGCGGCTTCGGCACCCTCGGCCTGGTGGTCGGGATCGGGGGTCAGAAAGTGCACACCGCCAGCGCTGCGATGCAGGACCACGCAATCGGCAAGATGCGCGCAGACCAGTTGGTTGCCCTCCAGCGCCACGGCGGCGAAAGCCGCGCGTGGCAATTCCCAGGGGGCCACGGGTTCGCGTTGGCGATCGCGTTGGTAGGCCTGGGCGATCTGCTCGAAGACGCTGGTGCAGATGTCCCGCAAGCTCCCCGACGCCCCGGCAAAGGCCCGCTGCGCGGTGCTCGACAGCCAGGTCGCGCCGCCACGAGCCCCGAGCAGGCCGGGCTCGCCAAGGTCGGTGGCGCCATCGATCACCCAGGCGTGGCGATCGGCGCAGCCGACGCGGTCGTCGTTGGGGACGTCGGGTTTGCCGGCTAGGCTCAGGGTCTGGATCAGGTCGAAATGCATCGTTTGGCTCCTTGCAAGGTTCGGGCAGTACCCTGACCTTGAGGGTTGTCGCATCCGCCGTCAAACCGCGCAACTGGAAAAACTATCAGGGGCCTGGTGCAAGGTCTTGGCCATTTCGGTTGTGGCCGCCCAGCCCAGCGCGGCATACACCGCGCTTGTCGAAGGCAATGGCCTTGGCGGTGGAACCGCTATGACGGGGTGCGTGCTTGGGAGGCGCAATGGGCGAAAATCCTCCCATCAGGCAAACCCACTGGGTGCCCCGGCTTTGGGTCAGCCTCCCCAGTATCTTCCATCACTCCATGCTAACTAACTGATTTAAAAGCCATTTATTCATGGCATAACGCTTGCTTGCACCCTGCACAGAAGCCCTTTCTCCTGTGGAGGTGCAGCATGTTCATCCCCCTCGAACTGTCCAACCCCGGCGTGTCGGCATGAACCGCAAGCTACGCCCGGTGTACCTGGGCCTGCTGCTGGGCAGTGCGCTGATCGGCCTGGGGGTCGCCTACGAAAAGCTCTGGTGCGACCCCCGCGAGCTGTTGCAGGAGGCCGCCGATCCCCAGGCCCTGCATCGGCTCAGCCGCGACGGGGTGACAGTCGAGTTCGAGGCGCGGTCCCTGAGCGGCAGCGAACTGCGTGAGGGCGACTTCGCCAGCATCCGCTTCAAGGTCAGCGACCAGGCCAGCGGCCAGCCGCTGTCGGGCATGGCCCCCGGTGCCTGGCTGGACCCGGCGCAAGCGGCCCCGGTCGGTGATCGCGACAGCAGTTGCAAGGCACGGGTGGCGCTATTCCTCAAAAGCAGCATCGGCGCCAGACCCTTGCTCGACCTCAACAGCTACTTCCTGCTGGTGCTGAACAAGGACGCCAGCCTCACGGTGATCGACCCCACGGTTTCGGTGGGCGGGGTCACCAGCACCCTGGCGCGCATCGACCTGCCCGGACGACCCATGGACTGGGTGGCCACCGGCGATGACAAGCAGGTGTTCGTGTCCATGCCCGAACGCAACCAGGTGGCGTTGGTCGACACCGAAACCTTCACCCGCGTGGCCACCCTGGAGGCCGGCGAACAGCCGCTGCGGGTGGCCCTGCAACCTGACCAGCGCCTGCTGTGGGTGGGCAACAACAGCAGCGACCCGGCCAAGGGCGGGGTGACGGTGATCGATGTGCCCAGCCGCATCACGCTCAAATCGTTCGCCACCGGCTCCGGCCACCACGAGATCGCCTTCAGCGCCGACTCACGGTATGCCTTCGTCAGCAATCGCGATGCTGGCACCTTGAGCGTGATCGACATCGCCCAGATGCGCCTGGTGAAGACCCTCGAGGTCGGTCGCCAGCCGTTGGCGGTGGCGTATTCGACGCTGTCCCAGGCGGTATATGTGGTCGATGGCGAGGAGGGCATGGTGTGGGTGATCGACGCCCGCAGCCACCAGCTGCGCCACAAGGTCAAGGCCGAGCAGGGCCTGGGGCCGATGCGCTTCAGCCGCGACGGACGCTATGGCGTGGTGCTCAACACCCTGGAGAACCAGGCCCTGGTGATCGATGCCAGCAACGACCAGTTGATCCACCGCATCGCGGTGGCCGCCGAGCCCTACCAGCTGACCTTCACCAAGGGCTATGCCTACGTGCGCGGCCTGGCCTCGGCGAAAGTCAGCATGATCAACCTGGCCAGCCTCGGCCAGGGCCGTGAGCCTATCGTCCAGGGCTTCGAGGCCGGGCCCGCGGCGCCGCGCCAGGCCGGTGACCTGCCGCTGGCCCAGGGCGTGAGCGTGTCGCGCGACGACAACGCGGTGTTCGTGGTCAACCCGGTGGACAACACCACTTATTTCTACGCCGAAGGCATGAACGCGCCGATGTCCGGCTACAACAACCGCGGCCACCAGGCCCGCGCGGCCATCGTCATCGACCGCAGCCTGCGCGAGCTGGCGCCGGGGGTGTATGGCTCGACGGTGAAATTGCCGGCCGCCGGTACCTTCGATGTGGCGTTCCTGCTCAACCAGCCGCAGATCATCCATTGCTTCAGCACCGAGGTGGCGGCGGTGCCGCAGTCCAGCCTGCACAAACGTGCTCATGCCGAGTTCATCGGTGCCGACCAACTGGCGCGCCAGCACAGCCCGTACCTGGCCCGAGTACGCATCCTCGGTGAGGACGGCCAGCCGCGCACCGGCTTGAGCGACCTGACCCTGCGCTACTTCCTCGCGCCCTCGTCGCTGCCGCGCAACGTGCAGTTGGTGGACATGGGCGAGGGGGTCTACCAGGCCGCGCTGGAGCTGGCCGAAGCCGGCGCCTGGTACCTGCACGTGCAGTCGCCCAGCCTTGGCCGCGCCTTCGCCGAAGAGAACTACACCAGCCTGCGCGTGCTGCCGGCCACGGCGCCACCCACCGCTTCCCAAGGGAAACCCAGGAGCCTGCGATGAATCGACCCACCGCCACCACCCTGCTGGGCTTGAGCCTTTTGCTGGCCAGCCCGTTGGCCCTGGCCCATGCCGGCCATGAGCACGGCTCCAAGCCCGCCGAGCCGCCCGCCGTGCGCCAGGAAAAGGCCAGCGTGCGCTTCGCCGATGTGTCGCTGCTTGACCAGGACGGTATGCCGGTGCGCCTGGAACAGGACCTGGTCGGCGACCACCTGGTGGTCATGGGCTTCATCTACACCAGTTGCACCACGGTGTGTCCGGTGGTGTCGTCGATCATGAGCAAGGTCCAGCAGCAGCTCGGTGGTCGGGTGGGGGAGGAGATCCGCCTGGTGTCTATCAGCGTCGACCCGCAGCGCGACGATGCCAAGCGCCTGGCCGGGTATGCACGGGCCTTCCAGCACGGGCCGGGCTGGAGCTGGTTGACCGGTTCGCCCTACGCCATCAGCGAAACCCTCAAGGGGCTGGGCAGTTTCAGTGCCAACCTCAGCGAGCACCCGCCGCTGATCCTGGTCGGTGACGGGCGCAGTGGCCATTGGACACGTTTTTACGGGTTCACCGACCCCAACGTGCTGGTCACCGAGATCAACCGCCTCGGCGCCCGCCGGGTGCATGCCAAGAGCACGGCCATCGCCGGTCAGGAGGCACAACCATGAGTAGTCACACTTCACGCATGCGCAGCCTCGACTGGCTGGTGCTGGCGGCCTGCCTGTGGATCTTCACCTCGATGGCCCTGGCCCATGAGGGCCACGCCCCGACCGCGCAACCGGCGCCGCAGCCGATGGCCAGCGGCGGCGGTACCCGCGATGCGCAGGCCTGGTTCACCGATACCGTGCTCATGGACCAGAACGGCCGCACGCTGCGCTTCTACAGCGATGTGCTCAAGGACAAGGTGGTGATGCTCAATGTGATCTTCACCCACTGCAACGATGCCTGCCCGCTGATTACCCGCAAGCTGCGCGAGGTGCGCCAGGCCATGACGCCAGCGCTGGCGGCGCAGGTGACCTTCGTCTCGGTGAGCAGCGATCCGCTCAACGACAGCCCCGAGGTGCTCAAGGCCTTTGCCGGCCAGCAGGGGGTGGATGGGCCGAACTGGCTGTTCCTCACCGGCGACAAGGCCAGCGTCGACCTGGTGCTCGGGCGGTTGGGACAGTTCCTGCCCAGCCCGGAACAGCATTCGACGCAGTTGATCGCCGGGGATGTGGCGGGCAAGCGCTGGAGCAAGATCCGCCCCGACGCGCCGCCTGCGGCCATTGCCCAGCGCCTGCAATTGCTGGCCCAACCCCTGGCCGGACGATAGCAGCCATGGCCCGGTCGCTGTGGGAACACGTTGTCGAGCGCTGGCGCAAGGCCTGTAGGAGCGGCCTTGCGTGGCGAAAGGGCTGCGAAGCAGCCCCGGCGATTCATGTGTCTGTGCTGACATCCTGGAGACGCTGCGCGTCCTATACGCGACCCAAGGCCGCTCCCACAAGGTTTCGCTTGAGGCTTTCATGGATGATGGCACTTATCTACTGCATGGCGTCACAGGGCCCCGCCGTGGCCCTTGAGCTCACCGCCAACGAACAAGCCGGCAAACGTTTGTACCGCGAAGGCCTGTCCAGCAGCGACGCCCAACTCACCGCCCTGGTCGGTGCCAGCGACATCAGCGTGCCGGCCAGCGTGTTGCCTTGCGCCAGTTGCCACGGCAACGATGGCCGTGGCCGCAGCGAAGGCGGGGTGCGCCCGCCGAGCCTGGACTGGCAGCGCCTGGCGCTGGGCCAGGGCGAGCGCGAAAGCAATAGCCGGCGCTACCCGGCCTACAGCGACGCCAGCCTGGCGCGCGTCATCCGTACCGGCATCGACCCTGGCGGCAACCGCCTCGACCCGGCGATGCCGCGCTTCGAGCTGAGCCTGGCCGACCAGCGCAACCTCACGGCCTATCTAAAGCGCCTGGGCGAGGAGCGCGATCCCGGGGTGCAAGAGGGCAGCTTGCGCCTGGGCACCCTGCTGCCGCAGCAGGGGCCGCTGGCCGAGGTCGGGCGGGTGGTGCGCGCAGTGTTGGAGGATGGTGTCGAGCAACTGAACCAGCAGGGCGGCGTCCATGGTCGGCGCGTGCAGTTGCTGGTACAGGATCCGGGGTACGACCCGGTCAGCACGCGGCAGGCATTGCAGGCGCTGTTGCAACGACAGGTGTTCGCGCTGGTCGCGCCCGTGGCGCCGCTGCTCGACACCCAGGTCCTGGCGCGCGCGGGCGTGCCGCTGATTGGCAGCACGCCTCGCGCAGGCGGCGGCAGCCTGGTATTCGACCCCTTGCCCGGGGTACCCGAACAGTTGCTCAGCGTTGCGCTGCATGCTCGGGAAACCTTGCGCCTGGAGAACCTGCAGATCGTTTATGCCGGAGAAGACCAGGCCGCCAACGCCGAGGCCCTGCGCCAGCGCCTGCAGCAGCTGGGGTGGTCGCCATCGCCGCCGCAAGAGGCTGTCGGCACGCCGGCACCAGGCGAGGGGATCGTCTTTGTTGGACGAGCCCAGGCCTTCGCCGAGCTGGCCGATCGCTTGCAGGCCGTTGGGCGCACACCCTATCTGTTCGCGGCCTCGGCGCAGGTGGCCAGTGCCGTGCCAGACTTGCCGGCGCGGTGGTCGCAGCGGGTGTTCCTGGCTTACCCCTTCGTCCCCGGTGACTGGACCGCGCAGGGCAGGGTGGCCTTGGCCGGCATGCAGCAACGCCAGGGGCTGGATGCCCGGCAGGCATCGTTGCAGGTCAGCACCTTGTGCGCCTGGCGACTGCTGACGGAGGCATTGAAGCAGGTTGGGCGCGATGCCAGCCGCGAGCAGTTGCTGCTGGCCCTGGAGCAGTTGCATGACATCGACACCGGGTTGACACCGTTGCTGGGGTTTGGCCCGGGGCGGCGCCAGGGCCTGGCAGGAGCCCATGTGGTTGCGGTCAGCTGGCCGGGACCGCGGTTTGTCGAGGTGGCGCCGTATCGTGCGCTGCCGCAGGTGCCATAAACGAATCCAGGGGCTGGCGTGGGCGCGGGGCTTCCCAGTATCCGCCGGCAAGACCGGTTTCTACGGGTTTGTAGCGAGGATGCGCTGATGAAAATGTTGCTATGCCTGTTGCTGTTCGCCCAGATGAGCTACGCCGAGCAGCCCGTGGCACGGGTCAACGGCGTGGAAATCGGCGTGCTGCGCCTGGAGCGCTACTTCAGCGATTACCTCCAGGCCCAGGGCCGGGCGCTGACCAGCATCCGCAACCCCACGCTGTACAAGCGCCTGCGTGACCAGGCGCTGGATGAGTTGATCGACAAGGAGCTGCTGTGGCAGGAGGCGCGGCGCCAGGGCATCGAAATCAGCGACGCGCAGGTCCAGGCCCAGCTGGCCGCGGTGGAAACGGCGTTCGGCAGCCCGGCGCTGTTCGAGCGACGTCTGCAGGAGGCGGGCTTCGATCGCCCCGGCTTCGCTGACTACACTCGTCATGAACTGGCCGCCCAGCAGGCATATGCGCGGCTGACTGCCATCGAGCCGCCCAGCGACGCCGAGGTTGCCGCCTTTTTTCAGGCCAATGTGCAAGCTTTGCAAGGACAGCAGAACCAAAGTGCTAATACTTCTGTCTCAACTGAACACGGCCTGGGCCTGGCCAGGGATGCGCTTGTCGCGCAATTGCAGGCCCAGGCCCGGCAAGCGGTACGCCAGCGCTTGCGCGACGCCGCTACAGTGGAGCGCGCCGAATGAAGGGCCGCCTGGGTGTTTCCCCACAATTGGGGAATCGTTGCAAGGCAATATGCCATTAGCTTCCCCGGTTGTGGGGAAGCGCCCGCTTACACGGCCGTAAGCGATCAGGTAGTACCAGCAATATCAGTGACTTAACAGCGGTGTGCGGTGACTTTTCATGCCTGGCACGAAGCCTGCTCAAGGCTCTTCAAGGCCGCACTTCGCAGACCGGGAAACCGGGCAGTTCAGGGGAGTGGACCTTGGTGAACAGAGTACTGGTAGTCGATGACGAACAGACCCTTGCGCAGAACCTGCAGGCGTATTTGCAGGCGCAAGGCCTGCAGGTCCATCTCGCCCACGACGGTGCCACCGGCATCGAACTGGCCGCGAGCCTGGCACCGGACGTGATCGTGCTGGATTACCGCTTGCCCGACATGGAGGGGTTTCAGGTCCTGGAGACCGTGCGCAGGAACAGGCAGTGCCATTTCGTGCTGATCACCGCCCACCCGACCGCCGAGGTTCGTGAGCGGGCCGCCGAGCTTGGGGTGAGCCATGTCCTGTTCAAGCCGTTCCCGCTAGTGGAACTGGCCCGCGCGGTCTTCGACCTGATGGGCATCGAGCGCCAGCGCAGGGCCACGGACCACCCCGCCGCGGGGTTCGTCGAGCGACGCCAGAACAGGAACGAGTCGTTCCCCTTGCAGTTGTACGATGGCAGCTGGGTCCTGGCCGACCGCCGACGCAACGGTGGCAAGCCCGCCGAACCTGACGACGAACAACTGCTCACCGGGGAATAGCGGCGCCCAAGGCTCCTGGCCCGCGGCGCCGCCCCTGAGCGGAGTCGCAGGCCATGCCCCAGGCATTCGATACAGATCCACTGGACCAATCGCAGGGCAAGCCTGCTGCCACGAGTCTGCAGCCCGTTGCCTGGGAGCGTGCTTGCCCGGCGATTGCCGGCTACCCCCGCGAGCTCATGGCCCAGGCCCGCCAGCAAGCCGGCGAAGAGCGGCTGCTGGCCTGCCTGGAGCGCCTCTGCGGCGACACCCCGGCCACCTTCATCCAGCGCCTGGCGGTAACCCTGCATTACCCGGTGCTGGCCACCCAGGCCTTGCTGGCCAGCAGCGCACGGTTCGACAAGGCCAGTTTGGCCCAGTGCCTGAAGCGCGAGTTCGCCCTGGTGGAGCACGATGGCGCGTTGATCGGGGTGTTCGCCGACCCCTTCGACAGCGCCCGCCTGGCCTGGATCGACGACTGCCTGCAAGGCTTGCCGCTGTACCTGGCCCACGCCGCCGACCTGGCCGCGTTCCTCGCCCGCCATGAAGAAAGCTTTCACGCCGTCGAGGCGCTCGATCAGGACTGCGAGGCCAGCACCGAGGCCGATCCGCTGCAACGCTTGTCGCTGACCAGCATCAGCGAGGACCAGAGCCGGGTGGTCAAGCTGGTCAACTCGACCCTTTACGACGCCCTCAAGTTGCACGCCAGCGACATCCACCTGGGCATGACCGGCCAGGGCCTGGTGATCAAGTACCGTATCGACGGCGTGCTCAACGCTGCCGGCAAGGCCAGTGGCAGCGCCTTTGCCGAACAGGTTATCTCGCGCATCAAGGTCATGGCCGAACTGGACATCGGCGAGAAACGCGTGCCCCAGGACGGCCGTTTCAAGGTGGCCATCGGTGAGCGCCAGATCGACTTTCGTGTGTCGATCATGCCGAGCATCTTCGGCGAGGACGCGGTGCTGAGGGTGCTCGACAAGCAGGAACTGTCCGACCAGGTCAGCGGCGTGCAACTGCAGGCCCTGGGGTTCGAGGAGCACACCCTGCGCGCCTTGCGCCGGCTGGCTGGCGAACCCTACGGCATGATCCTGGTCACCGGCCCCACTGGCAGCGGCAAGACCACCACCCTCTACGCCATGCTCAGCGAGATCAACCACGGCGTGGACAAGATCATCACCATCGAGGACCCGGTCGAGTACCAGTTGCCCGGGGTGCTGCAGATCCCGGTCAACGAGAAGAAGGGCCTGACCTTCGCCCGTGGCCTGCGCTCGATCCTGCGCCATGACCCGGACAAGATCCTGGTCGGCGAGATTCGCGATGCGGACACCGCGCAGATCGCCGTGCAGTCGGCGCTCACCGGGCACCTGGTGTTCACCACCATCCACGCCAACAACGTGTTCGACGTGATCGGCCGCTTCAGCCAGATGCAGGTCGATCCCTACAGCTTCGTCTCGGCGCTCAACGCCGTGCTGGCCCAGCGCCTGGTGCGCCTGGCCTGCCCGCATTGCGCGGTGAGCCGGGTACCGGACGACGAGCTGCTGGCTGCCTCGGGCCTGGCCCGCGCGGCGGTCGAAGGCTGGCAATTCGTTCGCGCCCAGGGCTGTGGGCAGTGCCGTGGCAGCGGTTACCGCGGGCGTAGCGCCATCGCCGAACTGCTGCACCTGGACGATGACCTGCGCCAGATGATCGTCGAGCGCCGTCCGCTCGCGCAGATCAAGCAGTTGGCCTGCCAGCGCGGCCTGCGCCTGCTGCGGGCCTCGGCCCTGGACCTGGTCCGCGCGGGCCGCACCACCTTGGAGGAGATCAACCGTGTCACATTTATCGCCTGACAAATACTGCGCCGTGCTCGGCGCCGAGGGTGTCGGCCTGGGGCGCTGGCACGGCCATCAACACCCGTGGCTGGGCAGCCGCGCCTTCGCCTGCGATGCCGCGCAGCCAGCCTGGGCGCCGGCCTTGGAGGCCCTGGGTGGGTTGTTGAGCGAGCACCCGGTGCGGGGGGCGCAACTGCGGGTGCTGCTCTCGGCGCGCTACAGCCGCTTCTGCCTGGTGCCGTGGAGCGATGCCATCGGCCACCCACGCGAGCTCCAGGCTTATGCCCGGGCCTGCTTCGAACAGCTTTATGGCCAGGCCCTGGACGACTGGCGCATCGTGCTCTCGCCAGAGCCGGCCGGCGCCGCGCGCATCGCCACGGCCTTGCCCGAGGCGCTGTTGCAGGGTTTGCAGGCGCTGGGCCGGGAGCGCCGGCTGCGCCTGCGCTCGGTGCAACCCTACCTGATGGCCGCCTACAACCGCTGCTCGGCGCAGTTGCAGCCGGGTGACTTCCTCTTCGTCCTCGCCGAGCCGCGTCGCAGTGTGCTGTTGCTGGCCGCCGGCGGTGCCTGGCAACAGGTGCTGGCCCAGAGCTGCGCCGACAACGACCAGGCCTTGCAGGCGCTGATCGAGCGCACCTGCGAGCTGTACGGCGCGCAACCGCCGAGGGTGTACCTGCATGCCCCGGGCCGTGGCACGCACCCGGCTATCGGCGCGGTGCAGCTGTGCCAGCCGGACGCCGAGGCCGATCCGCTGTGCGCCATGTGGCGGGCGGTGGCCTGATATGCGCCGCCTCGACCTGGAACTCCAGCCCCGCCACAGCGGCCCGACAGCCTGGGCACTGCTGGCCCTGGGCGGCGCCGTGCTGGCGCTGCTGGTACTGGCCCAGCAGCACCTGGTGAACGAGCAAGTGGCCCTCGAGGACCGCGTGCACCAGCTCGAACTCAAGCTCGGCCGCCGTCCGGCCACTGCCGCGCCGCAGAGCAGCGCGGTGATTCGCCAGCAGGCCGAGCGCCTGGCCCAGATGCGCAGCGTCTCGCTGCAGTTGCAGCGGCCCTGGCAGCAGTTGTTCGCCATGCTCGAGGCCATGCCCCAGGAAGACGTGGCGCTGCTCAGCCTCACTCCCGATGCGCGCAAGGGCCAGGTACGGATCAGCGCCGAGGCCCGCAACCTCGAGGCGATGCTGCAGTACCACCAGCGCCTGGAGCGCAGCGAGCAGCTCTCGGACGTGTCCTTGCTTAACCACGAAGTGCTGGCCGGGCAGGCCGAACACCCGGTGCGCTTCAACCTCATCGCCACCTGGGAGACCGGCCATGCGCGTCCCTAGTCTGTTGATCCATGAAGCCGCCCTGCGCCTGGGGCGGGCAGGGCTGGCCGCGCTGCTGGTCGGCCTGCTGGCCTTGGGCTTTGCCCTGGCTTCGGTACTGCCGCAGTGGCAGGCCGTGCGAGCGCTGCGCGCCGCCGAAGCCGACGCGGCGGTGCAGGTTCAGCGCCTGGCGCGGGGCGAGCTGAAGGTCCAGGCCAAGCCTGAGCAGCAGGCCCTGGATGAGCTGCGCCAGCAACTGCCTGGCCAGCCCGAGGCCAGCGAACTGATCGAGCGCTTGTATCACCTGGCTAGCGCTGAGCGCATTAGCCTGGCGCGCGGCGAATATGCGCTGGGCATCGACCCCAAGACACAGCTGGCGCGCTACCAGATTGTCCTGCCGGTGCGTGGCAGCTACCCACAGATTCGTGGCTTTCTCAAGGGCTTGATCGGCCAGCTGCCGACCCTGGTGCTCGAGGACCTGGAGCTGCAACGCAAGCGCATCGGCGACCGCGAACTCAGCGGCCGTGTACGCATGACCCTTTACCTGTCGAGGTCGTGATGAACACTCAGCGTGCGGTGATGTGGGTCGGTTTCCTGGGCGTGAGCGGCGTCTTGGCGTGGGCTCCGGGGCATTGGTTTGATCGGGAGGAGGCAGCGGCGCCGAGCGCAGTGCGGGCCCGTCCCCAGGCGTCTTCCAGCAACGTGGGAGCGAGCTTGGCCCGCGATGAGGCCGCCAGCCCTTCGCGCGACCTGTTCCCCAGCCAGCAATGGACCCCAGCGCAAACCCTGGCCACGGTCAGCGAACAACCTGTGCTCAGCGCGCCAGCGCCCATTGCCCCCAGCGCCCCGGCGCTGCCGTTCCAGTTCATCGGCCGCATGGGTGAGCGCGACGACCTGCAGATCTTTCTGCAGAGCGGCGAAAAGCTCTACGTCGTGCGCCAGGGCGATGTGATCGACGACACCTACCGCCTCGACCGTGTCTCGGCCACCGAGCTGAGCCTGGTCTACCTGCCACTGCACCAGCCACAGACCTTGTCTGTCGGGAGCGCACCATGAAGCCTTCGAAGTCGTGCAAGCCTGCTCCATTCATGCTCCTGGCCCTGTGCGCGGCACTGGCCGCCTGCGGTACCAGCGCCGTGCGCGAGGATGGCGAGGATTTGATCAAGCAAGGCCAATACGGAGCCGGCATCGCCCGCCTGGAAGAGGCCCTGCGCGATGAGCCGCGCAACACCGAGCTGAACATCGCCCTGGCCCACGGTCGGCAGACGGCGGTGGAAGCCTTGCTCGGCCAGGCCGACAGCGACCGCGTGCGCCATGACTTCGCCGGCGCGCGCATGGGCTATGGCCGGGTCCTGACCCTGGAGCCGAACAATCGCCGCGCCCTGGAAGGCATCCGCCAACTGGAGCTGATGCGCACCCTCGACGAGCGCGTCGCCCTGGGCCAGGCGGCGCTGCGCCAGGGCGATTTGTTCGGCGCCGAGCGCTACATGCGCGAGGTGCTGCGCCTCGACCCGCAGAACCAGAAGGGCCAGACCCTGCGCAGCGACATCGAGAACGTCCAGGCGCGCACCGCCACGCCGTTCCCGCAGTTGCGCAGCAAGCTGGAGCGGCCGGTGACCCTGGAGTTTCGCGACGCCAACCTGAAGACCATCTTCGAGGTGCTGGCCCAGGTTGCCGGGATCAACTTCATCTTCGACAAGGACCTGCGCCCGGACATGAAAGCCACCATCTTTGTGCGCGAGGTGCGCATCGAGGACGCCGTGGCCCTGCTGCTGGAACAGAACCAGCTGCACCAGAAGATCGTCAACGACAACACCTTGCTGATCTACCCCGACTCGCCGCAGAAGACCAAGGACTACCAGGAGTTGGTCATGCGCACCTTCTACCTGACCAGCATCGACGCCAATACCGCGCTGAACATGGTCAAGACCATGCTCAAGACCCGCGACGTGTTCGTCGACGAGCGCCTCAACACCCTGACCATGCGCGACACCCCCGACGCCGTGCGCATGGCCGAGAAGCTGCTGCAGTCCCAGGACCAGTCCAACCCCGAGGTGGTGCTGGAGGTCGAGGTGATGGAGGTGGCCCGTTCGCGCATCCTCGACCTCGGCCTGCAATGGCCGAACACCTTCGGCGTGATCAACAGCGACGGCACCCCGGTGGGCGTGCTCGACCAGCTGCGCGGCATCAACTCCGGGCGCATCTCCATCGCCCCGGCGCCCCAGGCCAAGATCAACGCCCAGGACAAGGACATCAATACCCTGGCCAGCCCGGTGATACGCGTCAGCAACCGTGAGCAGGCACGCATCCACATCGGCCAGCGGGTGCCGATCATCAGCGCCACCTCGGTGCCCTCGACCCAGGGCCCGGTGATCACCGAGAGTGTCACCTACCTCGACGTCGGCCTTAAGCTCGAGGTACAGCCCACCGTGCACCTGAACAACGAAGTGGCAATCAAGGTGGCGCTGGAAGTGAGCAACGCCACGCCCCTGGAGCCGACCCGCCAGGGCACCATCCCGGTGCAGGTCGACACCCGCAACGCCCAGACCAGCCTGCGCCTGCACGACGGCGAGACCCAGGTCCTGGCGGGCCTGGTGCGCAACGACAAGACCGGCAGCGGCAACAAGATCCCCGGCCTTGGCGACATTCCCGGCCTGGGCCGGCTGTTCGGCAGCAACCATGACGAGAACAGCAAGTCCGAACTGGTCCTGGCGATCACCCCGCGCATCGTGCGCAACCTGCCGTACCAGAGCCCGTCGGACATGGAGTTCGCCACCGGCACCGAATCGAGCCTGCAGGTGCGCCAGCTGGCCCAGCCGCTGCCCAGCGGCACCGTGCCGACCGATGCGCCCAGCCCGGAAACCGATGCCGCGCCGGTGGTCCAGGGCCAGATGGCGGTAGTCCCCAGCGCGCGGAGCCCACGGCCATGAACCGCCGCCAGCACGGCTTCAGCCTGATCGAGGTGGTGCTGACCTTGGCGCTGCTCGGGCTGCTGGCCAGCATGGCCGCGCCGCTGACCGAGACCGTGGTGCGCCGGGGCAAGGAGCAGCAGCTACGCGAGGCGCTATACCAGATCCGCGACGCCATCGACGCCTACAAGCGCGCCTTCGACGCCGGCTATATCGAAAAGCGCCTGAACGCCAGCGGCTACCCGCCGAACCTGCAGGTGCTGGTGGATGGCGTGCGCGATGTGCGCAGTGCCAAGGGCGCGAAGTTCTACTTCCTGCGGCGCATCCCCCACGACCCGCTGCGCGCGGCCAAGGCCGACGACCACGGCGGCTGGGGCCTGCGCGCCTACGACAGCGCCGCGGACAACCCGCGCGAAGGCGAGGACGTGTTCGACGTGTATTCCATGGCCCCGGGCAAGGGCCTCAACAACATCCCCTACGGGCAATGGTGATGGCGATGAAACCGAGCAAGGGCTTCACCCTCATCGAACTGTTGGTGGTCATGGCCATCATCGCCACCCTGATGACCATCGCCCTGCCGCGCTACTTCAACAGCCTCGAGGCCTCCCGCGAGGCCACCCTGCGCCAGAGCCTGGCGGTGCTGCGCGAGGCCCTGGACCATTACTACGGCGACACCGGGCGCTACCCCGATTCCCTCGAGCAACTGGTGGAACAACGCTACCTGCGCGGCGCGCCGCTGGACCCGATCAGCGAACGCCGCGACGCCTGGCAGCTGGTACCGCCGCCCGAGGGCGTGGCCGGCGGCGTCGCCGACATCAAGAGCGGGGCTACAGGGAGGGCGCGTGATGGCAGCCTCTATGCCGAGTGGTGAGCGTGGCTTCACCTACCTGGGGGTGCTGTTGCTGATCGCGGTCAGCAGCGTCGTCCTGGCCGCCAGCGGCACCTTGTGGAGCACCTGCGTGCAGCGCGAGCACGAGCGTCAACTGCTGTGGATCGGTGGCCAGTACGCCCAGGCGCTGCGCAGCTTCTATCGCGCCTCCCCGGGGCTGGCCCAGTACCCGCAGGCGCTGGCCGAGCTGCTCGAGGACAATCGCTTCCCGTCGCCGCAACGCCACCTGCGTCGGCTGTACCCCGACCCGGTCACCGGCAGTGACGACTGGGGCCTGCTGCGCGCGGTCGATGGCCGCATCACTGGCGTGTACAGCCGCTCCGACGCCACGCCGCTCAAGCGCAGCGGCTTCGACGCCCAGTGGAGCGCGTTCGAAGGCCTGGAGCACTACAGCGACTGGCAGTTCGTTGCCGAGCAGGCATTCGCCGAGAGCGCCAGCGGCGCCCGCAGCCACACAGGCCCTGGAGATGCGCCATGAAACGCCTGGTCGCCGTGGCCTGCCTGTGCCTGGCCCTGGCGCAGGCAGCGGCCTACGCCGGTGACGAGGACGAGATGATGGGTTTCATCGTCGACAACACCATCTCGCACATCGGCCACGACTTCTATTACGCCTTCAGCGACCGGCTGCGCGCCACCAGCCGGCTCGACTTCAACCTGGTGGTGCGCGAACGCCCGGATGCCCGTTGGGGCAGCCTGGTGACGGTGGAGTACGAACGCGAGGTGGTGTACCGGCGCTTCCTGCCGCCGAACACCACGCAACTCAATGACGAGGCCGTCGAGGCCGCCGACCTGGTCCGCCAGCAGATTATCCAGCGCAAGTTGCAACGGCTGCTGCAGGACACAACCGATCTGGAGAGGGACGAGCTATGAGCCACCACATACCCCTGCGTGTCGCCGCCTGCCTGCTGGCCGCAGGCCTCGGTTGCCAGGCCCTGGCCACGGAACTGGTGTACACCCCGGTCAACCCGGCCTTCGGCGGCAACCCGCTCAACGGCACCTGGTTGCTGAACAACGCCCAGGCGCAGAACGACCATGACGATCCCGACCTCAAGGATCGCAGCTCGGCGTTCGCCGCCACCAGTGCCCTGGAGCGCTTCAGCAACCAGCTCGAATCGCGGCTGCTGGGGCAGTTGCTGGACAACATCGGCAACGGCCAGGGCGGCAGCATGGCCACCGATGCCTTTCTCATCGATGTGATCGACGACTCCGGCGCCTTGAGCATCCGGGTCACCGACCGCGCCACCGGACAAGTCTCGATCATCGACGTGAGCGGCCTGAACCCCTGAGAGGGACGGCCATTTCCCAAGGGGAGAGAACACCATGAAACGTCTGCTGAGCACACTGCTGATCCTCGCCGCCCTGCAAGGCTGCGGCCTGCGCGAGCCGATGCCGGCCGAACAGGACAGCCAGACCCCGACCCTGACGCCGCGGGCCTCGACCTACTACGACCTGATCAACATGCCCAGGCCGCGGGGGCGGTTGATGGCGGTGGTATATGGTTTCCGCGACCAGACCGGGCAGTACAAGCCGACCCCGGCCAGCTCGTTCTCCACCAGCGTCACCCAGGGCGCGGCCAGCATGCTGATGGACGCGCTCAATGCCAGTGGCTGGTTCGTGGTGCTGGAGCGCGAAGGCCTGCAGAACCTGCTGACCGAGCGCAAGATCATCCGCGCCTCGCAGAAAAAGCCCGACGTGGCCGAGAATATCCAGGGCGAGCTGCCACCGCTGCAGGCCGCCAACCTGATGCTCGAGGGCGGCATCATCGCCTACGACACCAATGTGCGCAGCGGCGGCGAGGGCGCGCGCTACCTGGGCATCGACCTGTCCCGGGAGTACCGGGTCGACCAGGTCACGGTCAACCTGCGGGCAGTGGACGTGCGCACCGGGCAGGTGCTGGCCAACGTCATGACCAGCAAGACCATCTACTCGGTGGGGCGCAGCGCCGGGGTGTTCAAGTTCATCGAGTTCAAGAAGCTGCTCGAGGCCGAGGTGGGCTACACCACCAACGAGCCGGCGCAGTTGTGCGTGCTGTCGGCGATCGAGGCGGCGGTGGGGCATCTGCTGGCGCAGGGTATCGAGCGGCGCCTGTGGCAGGTGGCCGGGGAGGGCGACAAGGCGGTGCTGGACAAGTACCTGAGCCAGTATCAGCAGCCATGAAGGCGTCAGCCTTGCCGATGGCTACGCGGCACAGCGCTGGCGAGGCGCGCGGGTCGCCTGCCAGCACAACAACGAGCCGGCGGTGACCAGTGCCGCCCCCTGCCAGAACTGCAACGCCAGGTGTGCCCCCAGCCACAGGGCGGCGAACCCGGACGACAGCACTGGGGCAAAATACGAGGCGGTGGCCAGCAGGGTGAGGTTGCCGCGCAGGATACCGATGTTCCACAACGCATAGCCGCCCGCCATGGCCAGGCCGGCGCCCAGCAACTCCAGGCCCGCGTCCCAGCGCAATGCCGGCAGTACTTCCTGGCTGAAGGCATACTTCAGCCACAGCACCGCGGCGGTCAGGAGGAAGAACAGCACCACATGGTTCTGCCCGTCGGCATAACGCCGGGTCACGTTGCAATATAGCGCGAAGGTGATCGCGCAGGTGGTCGCCAGGCTGTAGCCCAGCGGGTTGGAGCGGATATTGGCGAGCACGCCGTGCAACGACAGGCCATCACCGCTGACCACCCAGAGAATGCCCAGCAGCGCCATGGCCGTGCCCGGCATGATGTACCAACGCGCGCGCTGGCGGTTCATCACGATGGCCAGCACCACGGTCAGGCTTGGCCACAGGTAGTTGACCACCATCAGCTGGATCGCCTGGGTGCTGTCCAGCGCGTAACCCAGGGCCAGCGACAGGCACACCTCATACGCCACGAACAGCGCCGAGCCGCCCAGCAGGTAGCCGGGCGAGGCCTTGCGCAGCCGCGGCTTGCCCAGCAGGAGCACCAGCAGCCCGGCGCCCAGGCTGTAGATCAGGGCAGCGCCGCCAATGGCGCCGAAATACTGGCTGACGCTGCGGATCAGCGCCGAGGCCGTGCTCCACAACAGGATCGCGGCCAGGCCGCAGAGGGTTGCACGGGGGCCGATGATCGTCGCCATGGTCGCGTTCCTGGGAAATGGCGCGCAGTCTAACCCAACCACCTGTCGGTATCGCGCCTATCAGGCGTACCCGTGCATTGGTCAAGCGGGCATGCCCGAGCGATTCGCTCAGCTACGCTTGATCCAGACGTACCCAAAGGACCCGCACAGGCGTAGATGGAGAGCACATGAAAATCACCGACAAGAGCAAATGGGCGCTAGCCGGCCTGGCCCTGGCCCTGGGGCTGCATGCCCAGGCCGCCGAGAGCAAGCGCGTGGACGTGCTGCTGGTGGGCGGCGGCATCATGAGTTCCACCCTGGCGGTCTGGCTCAACGAACTGGAACCGAGTTGGTCGATGCAGATGGTCGAGCGTCTGGACAAGGTCGCCGAGGAGAGCTCCAACGGCTGGAACAACGCCGGTACCGGTCACTCGGCCCTGGCCGAGCTCAACTACACGCCGGAGAAGGATGGCAAGATCGACATCAGCAAGGCGGTGGAGATCAACGAGTCGTTTCAGGTGACGCGGCAGTTTCTCGCCTGGCAGGTCAAGCAAGGCGTACTGAAGAACCCGCGCTCGTTCATCAATACCACGCCGCACATGAGCTTCGTTTGGGGCGACGACAACATCAGTTTCCTCAAGCGTCGCTACCAGGCGTTGCAGGCCAGCCCGTTGTTCAAACCGATGGAGTATTCCGAAGACCCGGCGCAGATTGCCAAGTGGGTGCCGCTGATGATGGAAGGGCGCGACCCCAAGCAGAAACTCGCGGTTACCTGGACGCCTATCGGCACCGACGTCAACTTCGGAGAGATCACCCGCCAGTACGTCGGCTACTTGCAGACCCGGCCGAACTTCGACCTCAAGCTGTCGAGCGAGGTCGAGGCCATCACTCGCAACGACGATGGCAGTTGGCATGTGCAGTACAAGAACCTCAAGGACGGCAGCAGCGCCGCCACTGATGCCAAGTTCCTGTTCATCGGCGCTGGTGGCGCGGCGCTGCCGCTGCTGCAGAAGTCTGGCATCGACGAGGCCAAGGACTATGCCGGCTTCCCGGTGGGGGGCTCGTTCCTGGTTACCGACAACCCGGCCATCGCCCAACGGCACATGGCCAAGGCCTATGGCATCGCCGCCACCGGCGCGCCGCCGATGTCGGTGCCGCACCTGGACACGCGGGTGCTCGATGGCAAGCGCATGATCCTGTTCGGGCCGTTCGCCACGTTCTCCACCAAGTTCCTCAAGGAAGGCTCGCTGTTCGACCTGTTTGCCAGCATGTCGGTGCACAACACCTGGCCGATGGTGCGGGTCGGGGTGCGTGAGTTCGACCTGGTGCAGTACCTGGTTGGCCAGGTGCTGCAATCGGACGATGACCGTTTCGCTGCCTTGCAGACCTACTTTCCCGAGGCCAGGAAGGAAGATTGGCGCTTGTGGCAGGCTGGGCAGCGAGTGCAGATCATCAAGAAGGACGAGAACCTGGGCGGGGTGTTGAAACTGGGCACCGAGATCGTCACCGCCAAGGACGGCAGCATCGCCGGCTTGCTCGGCGCCTCGCCGGGAGCCTCGACCGCGCCGCCGATCATGCTCGACTTGTTGGGCAAGGTATTCAAGGACAAGTTGGCCACGCCGCAGTGGCAGGCGAAGGTCAGGCAGATCATTCCGTCCTACGGGATCAAGTTGAACGAGCATCCGCAGAAGGTTCAGGAGGAGTGGGCTTATACCAGCGAGGTGTTGCAACTGGCGCCGGCCAGTGAGGCGGTGGGGCAATAGCTGAGGGGGGTGTTCGCTGCTGCCGGGAGGTGGGGCGACATCCCGTCGTTCTGGGTTGGGTTGCTTGGATGGGTAGTTGTCGTGTGGCGTTGGTTGTATTCGCGGGGGTAGGGCTTCAATAAGCGATGGGGCTTGAAGTCAAAGTCTAAGTTACAGTCGTTCGACGTGGATTTTTGCAGATATAAACGCATTCCTCGACGACGTCTAAAGCCCATACGCCAGAGAGAAAGCAGGCCACCGTAAAGTCGAGAAGGTGATCATGTCGCAATCGCCAATAAATGCGCCGTGTTCTTGTTCTTGTTCTTGTTCTTGTTCTGCCTGCTTTTGATTTTGCTTCTAAGCGCGCGATAGTTCAGGCAACACAGATT
>NZ_SOZA01000028.1 GCF_004519305.1 Pseudomonas sp. RIT623
GCCCCGCTTGCCCCACCTTGCCTTGGAGTCCGTCATGACCCGTGCAGCCAATTCGGCACCCCTCATCGAGAAACACACGATCGGCTACGTGCCACCGCAAGACCGCCATGGAAAGGTAAGGGACCTGTTCACCCTGTGGTTCGGCGGCAACATCGCCCCGCTGCCCATCGTCACCGGCGCCCTGGGCGTGCAGTTGTTCCACCTCAACCTGCTGTGGGGCATCGTCGCCATCCTGGTCGGGCACCTGCTCGGCGGCGTGCTGATGGCCCTGCACTCGGCCCAGGGCCCGCAGATGGGCATCCCGCAGATGATCCAGAGCCGCGCCCAGTTCGGCTCGCTCGGCGCGCTGCTGGTGGTGGTGATCGCCGGGGTCATGTACATCGGCTTCTTCGCCTCCAACATCGTGCTCGCCGGCAAATCGCTGCACGGTGTGGTCGACGCCGTGCCGGTACCGGTGGGCATCATCGTCGGCGCGTTGGGCTCGGGCATCATCGGCATCATCGGCTACCGCTTCATCCACCTGCTCAACCGTATCGGCACCTGGGTGCTGGGCATCGGCATCGTGGTCGGCTTTGGCTATATCTTCAGCCATGTGCAAAGCGACGACTTCCTCAGCCGCGGCGGCTTCAACCTGGCCGGCTGGCTGGCCACGGTGTCGCTGGCGGCGCTGTGGCAAATCGCCTTCGCCCCCTATGTGTCGGACTACTCGCGCTACCTGCCGGCCGACGTGAAGGTTTCATCGACCTTCTGGACCACCTACCTGGGCTCGGCCCTGGGTTCGAGCCTATCGTTCATCTTCGGCGCGGTCGCGGTGCTGGCGATCCCGGCGGGCATGGACACCATGGACGCGGTCAAGCTCGCCACCGGCAGCCTCGGCCCGCTGATGCTGGTGCTGTTTTTGCTCAGCGTGATCAGCCACAACGCCCTCAACCTGTATGGCGCGGTGCTGTCGATCATTACCCTGGTACAGACCTTCGCCTACCGCTGGATCCCCACCGCCAAGAGCCGTGCGCTGCTGTCGCTGATCGTTCTGGCGGGCTGCTGCGTGGTGGCGGTGTTCGCCTCGGCGGACTTCATCGGCCACTTCGTCGACATGGTGCTGGTGCTGTTGGTGGTGCTGGTGCCGTGGACGGCGATCAACCTGATCGACTTCTATGTGATCCACAAGGGCGACTACGACATCCAGTCGATCTTCAAGGTCGACGGCGGTATCTACGGCCGCTACAACCCCCAGGCGCTGATCGCCTATGCGGTGGGTATCGCGGTGCAGGTGCCGTTCATGAACACGCCGCTGTATGTTGGCCAGGTGTCCGAATACATCAACGGTGCCGACCTGTCCTGGCTGGTGGGCCTGGCGGTGACCACGCCGCTGTACTGGTGGCTGGCCAGCCGCGACACTGCGTACCGTCGTCGCCAGGTGAGTGCGAAGATGGCGCTCGGCGTTTGATTGGATGTTCAATGAGACCCGCCATGGCGGGTCTCATGCTGTCAATTCTGCAAGAGGCATTATGCGGCAGTTTCGCACAGGGCTGATTGAAGCTCAGACCCTCGGTGCTCACCCCGGTATCGCGCCTGGCCCACCAGCCTTGGACCATTGATGCACCAGGCCCCTGGTGGAAATCCCCAGACCTTTGCGCAGGTTTCATGTCCACCCAGGTTCAGGAACTTATCGACCTTCATCACACAATTATGATCGGGTAAGCTTCGTGAAGCAGATCAGCAAGAACAGGATTGCAAAGCCCGAGAGCAAGCAGTAGCTGCTGATTTTCATCAGCCAGCTCAAGTAGCCAGGAAAGTCCTTAGTGTCCTGAATACTCAACCATCCTTGACGATAACCTAAAGACGGCCATATCAGGCCTAAAGTCATGGCACTCACAATCACCATGCGTGATTTCTGACTGAGGGTCCCCCAAATCATAATTTCATCGCGAAGGCCACTACTGCGCCGAAAGGCCCGGCACATGACGTCGAAGTGACTTGAACCTGCGATGTAGGTATTGATCAGCCCCCCTGTGATGATTAACAGAAAAGGTAGGGAAATCAGTATGAGCCTCATGCTGGCGGGCCACCCGCTCAAGTCAACCATGAATACCCTCGTAAAGAACCTCGCCCAGCCATTCTCCTCCGGCCACGCCCCCACCACTGCCGGCGAATGAGCCCACTCCAACAGTTGCGATACCACAGATCGCTTTTCCCCAGACTCCAAAATTGCAGACAGCCTTTATCGCAACACCACTCGCGGCTCCACCAAAAACACCGCCCACCAAGCCGCCCGCAAAGCCACCTGCCTCTGTAAATCGAATCTTCTTGCACTCATCTGTTTCACCCGCTTTGCACGCTTCTTGAACTTTAAGATACGACGAGCTTGCCCCAAATCCCACGCCAACGTAGCCACCATATTTAAGATAACGGGCCATCTTCGCCACCTCATCCAGGTGCGTCGCATATCCCGGTATCGCCCCCGGCGCTCCGGCCTTGGACCAATGATGAACCAGGCTCCTGGTGGAAATCCCCAGCCCTTTACGCAAGCTTTCATGCCCCCCTAGGTTCAGGTACTTGCCCACGAATGCACTGCGCAGTTGCGTGTTCAGCTGTTGATACAACGCACTGCGCGACGCGAAGAACTGCGGGCTTTTCAGGTGCCCATGCAGACCGAACTCGCGCTGATGCAGCCGCTCAATCCCCTTGAGCGTATCCTCCACCTGCCCCAGCCCACGGGCCAGCATGTCTTTACCCACCCCCATGGACTGGCTAGCGCCATTGAGCACGCCCGCAATTTCACCGATGTGCTGCATCATGAAGTTGGCCTCCTGCTCGTCGAGCACAACCAGTGCTTCCCGCGCCCGCTGCGCCGCAGCCATCAGGTCGGCTTCCTCGCGGGTGCAGGCGTGGTGGTTGTCGGGGTCACCGAGGACGAAGATTTCACCGGCCTTGAAGCCCTGGTCGAAGGTGGGGTTCAGGCGCTGGATGCGTGCAATAGGCAGTGTGCTGTCCTGCGCCAACAACTGCGCCAGTACCTGGGGCCCGGACATGCTGCGGGGAACGATATGAAAACCGGGTTCCAACCCGGCTTGCGCAGACGCGATGGCGCCAGGCATCTGTGCGTTGGCTGGGGCATGGAGAGTGCGGGCGCCGGAGGCCGTCGCCGCATTCGTCTGCCTGCCATGCAGGGGATGACTGGACGGCGCCACTCCATCCAAGGGAGCAACCACCCTGTTACTGCCGTTCGGGCAGCCACAGGCAACCAGTGAACCATCCATCGCCAGTGGCTGACCGTCGGAAATCCACCCGAGGTAGCCCTCTACAACGACGCCAGGCTGGCAGCAGAGCGGACATTCGGTAGTCGAGTCCCCGACCCGCAGGACCTTTCGCCCATCACAGATGTAACCCTCACCGCTGGCAATGCAGATTGCACCCGTGGTGGTGACATCGCCATCTACTGCCTGGCCTTTCCCGTCAAGACTGACGCGATACATAAGCAGGTTCCTTTTGCCCTGAAAGCTCAAGAACCTAACAAATGAAGTTCGCCCTGTTATCCGAGAAAAAGTGAAAGAGACCTTTCCTACCATACCTAGAGAAAAGTCTTAAAACCAACCCTGTAACCAGCCTGTTCAGGCGTGCAGCCGAACCTGAGCGGGCTGGTCACAATGCACTTCAGTGCCCGCTACGCAACATCTCCTTCGGCACATACTTGCCAATCTCGTACTTGCCAATCGCCGCCCGGTGCACCTCATCCGGTCCGTCGGCCAAACGCAGCGTGCGTTGCATCGCATACATGTAGGCCAACGGGAAATCACCGCTAACCCCTGCCCCGCCATGGATCTGAATCGCCCGGTCGATCACCTTGAGCGCGACATTGGGCGCAACCACCTTGATCTGTGCGATCTCGCTGCGCGCCACCTTGTTGCCGACGGTGTCCATCATGTAGGCGGCCTTGAGCGTCAGCAACCGGGCCATGTCGATCTCCATCCGCGAGTCGGCGATCTTGTCGATGTTGCCGCCCAGCCGCGCCAGTGGCTTGCCGAAGGCCGTGCGCTCGACAGAGCGTTTGCACATCAGTTCCAGGGCACGCTCGGCCATGCCGATCGAGCGCATGCAGTGGTGGATACGGCCTGGACCGAGGCGGCCCTGGGCGATTTCGAAGCCACGGCCCTCGCCTAGCAGTACGTTCTCGTAAGGCACCCGCACGTTCTCGAACACCACTTCAGCGTGGCCGTGGGGCGCGTCGTCGTAGCCGAACACCGGTAACGGGCGGACGATTTTCACCCCCGGCGCGTCCGTGGGCACCAGGATCATCGAGTGCTGCTGGTGGCGGGGGCCTTCGGGGTTGGACAGGCCCATGAAGATCATCACCTTGCAGCGCGGATCGCAGGCACCAGAGGTCCACCACTTGCGGCCGTTGATCACCCACTCATCACCGTCGCGCACGGCGCTGGCGGCCATGTTGGTGGCGTCCGAGGAGGCCACGTCCGGCTCGGTCATGGCGAACGCCGAGCGGATCTCGCCGCGCAGCAGCGGCTCGAGCCAACGGCGCTTCTGCGCCTCGCTGGCGTAGCGCACCAGCACTTCCATGTTGCCGGTGTCCGGCGCCGAGCAGTTGAACGGCTCCGGCCCCAGCAGCGAACGGCCCATGATCTCGGCCAGCGGCGCGTACTCCAGGTTGCTAAGCCCGGCGCCATACTCGGACTCGGGCAGGAACAGGTTCCACAGGCCCTCGGCCTGGGCCTTGGCCTTGAGCTCTTCCATTATCGCGGTGGGCTGCCAGCGGTCACCCTCGGCGACCTGGCGTTCGAACACCGGCTCGGCCGGGTACACGTATGCATCCATGAACGCGCTGACACGCTCGCGCAGCGCCTGGACCTTGGGCGAATAGGCGAAATCCATCGGGGCTACCTTCAGTCAATGAAGAACATGGGCTGAGCCTAGAACAGTCACCCTTCATCCACCTAGCCTATTTTCTACGTGTATAAACATTCATAACCGATATATGATCGACCGATAACTCCAACAAAGAGCGGCGCCCATGAACCTCAGCAAGGTCGATCTCAACCTGTTCATCGTCTTCGACGCCATCTACACCGAAGCCAACCTGACCCGCGCCGGGCAAATCGTCGGCATCACCCAGCCGGCGGTGTCCAACGCCCTGTCGCGACTGCGCGAGACCTTCAACGACCCGCTGTTCGTGCGCACCGCCCAGGGCATGGTGCCCACGCCCATGGCACAGAACATCATCGGCCCGGTGCGCAACGCCCTGTCGCTGCTGCGCACCTCGGTGCAGGAGAGCCGCATCTTCAACCCGCTGCAGGCCAGCAAGACCTTTCGCATCAGCATGACCGACCTCACCGAGGCGGTGATCCTGCCGCCGCTGTTCCAGCGCCTGCGGCGCCTGGCCCCGGCGCTGGTGATCGAGAGTTTCCTGTGCAAGCGCCGCGAAACCACCAAGGAACTGGCCGCCGGGCGCCTGGACTTCGCCGTCGACGCGCCGCTCAATACCGACCCGCAGGTGCGCCACGTCAAGCTGATGCAGGACCACTACGTGTGCGCCATGCGCCCTGGCCATCCGCTGGCCGAGAGCAAGCTGACCCTGGACAGCTACCTTGGCATGACCCACATCCATATTTCCAGCCGCCGCAACGGCCTGGGCTACGTCGACCTGGCCCTGGGCAAGATGGGCGTGCAGCGCCGCGTGGCGCTGCGCTCGCAGCACTACCTGATGGCCTCGCAGGTGTTGCAGCAGACCGACATGGTGATGACCGTGCCCGAGCGCTTCGCCCGCCGCCACCAGTTGCGCCACCAGCCGTTGCCGGTGGAGATCCCGGCCCTGGAAACCCACCTGTACTGGCACGAAAGCACCGACCAGGACCCCGCCAACCGCTGGATGCGCGAGCAGATCATCGAGTTGTGCGAGCGGGTGGTGGCCCAGGACCAACAGGCGCTGGAAAGCGCCTGAGCCCTGTCGCGCAACTTGCATTGCCCAGCCCTTTCGGTGACCCTTGCGCCGCCCGCACGCGGGCGCTCCAGACTCACTGCACAAGGAACAGAGCATGGCCACCCGGATCTTGGTGATCGGCGCCTACGGCAATTTTGGCCGAATCATCAGCCGCCACTTGAATCGCATGGCCGGCGTGCAACTGGTCATCGCCGGGCGCAATGCCAGCCAGCTGCAAGCACTGGCCCAGCAACTCCAGGGTCCTGACGCCAGCCTGGACGGGCATTGGTGCGGCGATGCCATGGCCGCAGGCTTCGCCGAGGCCCTGCGCGCACAGAGTATCGACTGGGTCATCCATACCGGCGGGCCGTTCCAGGGCCAGCCGTACAACGTTGCCGAGGCGTGCATCGAGGCAGGCGTGCACTACTGCGATCTCGCCGATTGCCGGCTGTTCGTCAACGGCATCGCACGCCTGGACGCACGCGCCCGCCAGGCCAAGGTCGCGCTGCTCAGTGGCTGCAGCTCGGTACCCAGCCTGTCGTCGGCGATCCTCGACGAGCAACGCCAGCAGTTCGGCCGGATCGACACTATCGAACACGGCATTTCCTCGTCGGCGAAAATGCCCGGGCTATCCACCATCGAAGGCGTGCTGGCCTATGCCGGACGACCAATCCGTCAATGGCGCGACGGCCGCCCACGGGAGGTGGACGGCTGGCTCGGCCTGCAACTGCGGCACTTGCCGGGGCTGGGCTGGCGCCTGCTGAACAATGTCGACGTGCCGGACATGGACATCTTCGCCCAGCGCTATGGTGCCCGGAACCTGGCCTTCAAGGCAGGTTCCGGGCTGATGCTCGGCGGCCTGGCCAATGCCAGCCTGGCATGGCTGGTCAAGTGCGCCCTGGTGCGCGATCCGCTGCCCTGGGCCCGGCGCCTGCATCGTCTGGGCGGTCACTTCGAACGCCTTGGCGACGGCAAGAGCGCGATGTACCTGGACGTGCGAGGCACCGACCCAGACGGGCAGCCGCTGCGCATGCGCGCCCAGGTCAGCGCCCGCGACGACCTGGGGCCGGAGATTCCCAGCTGCGCCTCGGTGGCGTTGATGGCCAAGGTGGTGGCGGGCCATGCGCCGGCATCGGGTGCCCGGCCTTGTGTCGGCGAGATCAGTGTCGCCGAATACCTGGCGGCGATCGACGCGCCGGACAAGATACGCTACAGCGTCAGCTACCAGCGCGGGCGGGGCTAAGATGGACTACCTGTTGCTCAAGTACCTGCACCTGATTGCCGCGGTGTTCCTGTTTGGCTTCGGCATGGGTTCCTACCTGTACCTGGTCGCCGCGCACCGTGGCAACGATCCCCGGGTGATCGCCGCAGTGGCGCGCATGGTGGTGCGTTTCGATGCCTGGATCACCACGCCGGCGGGCCTGGTGCAATTGCTCAGTGGCTACGCCATGGTCAGCCTGGCTGGCATGCCCTGGTCAGCGGACTGGCTGCAAGGCGCGCTGCTGATCTTCTTCAGCGTGGGGGCGCTGTGGCTGCCGGTGCTGCTGTTGCAAAAGCACATGCAGGTTCTGGCCGAACAAGCCGCCCATGCCAACGCCACGCTAGGGGCGCAGTATCGGCGGCTCTACCGCTGGTGGCTGTGGATGGGCGTTGCCGGGTTCAGCGGCATGTTCCTCATCGTGCTGGTGATGGTGACCAAGCAAGCACCTTGGCAATGGTTTTGATGCTCGCCCAGCAATCCCAGAAAAATTTTCCCCATCTAGGCAAACCTGGAGATTTTTGTTTCGCAAACACCGCGAACCACAGCCACATAGGAAAAACATTCACCTCCACCTCCCGGTAGGATGCTGTGCATGGGCGCCGACTGGCGGCGTCCCTGCACGGACTCGCCGCGATCATGCCCAGCACCCCGCTCTACTTCGATTACGCCGCCACCACCCCGGTCGATGACCGCGTCATCGCCGCCATGCTCAGTTGCCTGGGCCGCGACGCCACGTTCGGCAACCCGGCCTCCAGCGGCCATGCCCATGGCCAGGCCGCCCGCGAAGCGGTCGAGCAGGCCCGGGCCCAGGTCGCCGCGCAGGTTGGCGCCCAGGCCGATGAACTGGTGTGGACCTCCGGCGCCACCGAATCCAACAACCTGGCGCTCAAAGGCATCGCCCAAGGCTGCGGGCAACCTGGGCACCTGATCACCAGCCAGCTCGAACACAAGGCCGTGCTCGACACCGCCGCCGAACTGGGGCGGCTGGGCTGGGCGGTGACCCGCCTGGCGCCGGACGACCAGGGCCTGATCCAGCCCGACGCCGTGCGCGCGGCGCTGCGCCCAGACACCCGGCTGGTATCGCTGATGGCGGTGAACAACGAACTGGGCACGGTCACCGACTTCGCCCAGGTCGGCGCCCTGGTGCGTGCGCATGGGGCGCTGCTGCATGTGGATGCCGCCCAGGCGGTGGGCAAGGTGCTGATCGACCTGGGCCAGCAGGCAGTCGACCTGATGTCGTTCTCGGCGCACAAGGTTTATGGCCCCAAGGGCATCGGCGCGTTGTTCGTCGGCCCCCGCGCGCGCCCACTGATGCGCGCGCAGATGCATGGCGGCGGCCATGAGCGCGGCCTGCGCTCCGGCACCCTGCCCACCCACCAGATCGTCGGCATGGGCAGCGCCTTCGCCCTCGCAGGCCAGCCGGGCGAAACCGAATACCAACACATTGCGCAACTGGCCAAGCGATTGCGCGACGGTCTGCTGGCCCTGCCCGGGGTGAGCCTCAATGGCTGTCCGTTGCAGCGTATTCCCCACACCTTGAACCTGTGCATCGACGCCAAGGGTTTCAACAGCCTGGCCCTGGCCGGCGAGCTGGCGTTGTCCAGCACCTCGGCGTGCAACTCGGCAAGCAACGCGGCCTCGCATGTACTGCTGGCACTGGGCCTGGACGAGCGCCAGGCACGCAACAGCGTGCGCCTGAGCCTGGGGCGCCATACCCAGGAAGCGGATATCGACACGGCGCTGGCGGTGTTCGCGCGGGTGGTGAATGGGGCGGCGGTGGCGCTCTGGTAGGCACGCCTGGCAGTGGCTTGAACGGCGGCGTGGGAGCGGCGTCGCTGGCTAGTAAAGCCAGGCGCTGCCAGCCAGGTATTTCAGTTGCAACCCGCTTGTGGCATCGTGCTGCTTTCCTCGCGCAAAGGATGCGCTGCATGGCACTTCACCTCTGGCTGACTTTCTCCTTCGCCTACCTGCTGACCTCGCTGATCCCCGGCCCCAACGTCCTTCTGACCGTGCGCAACGCCTTGCGCCATGGCCCGTCAGGGATGGGCATGACGCTGCTGGGCAACCTCACCGCGCAACTGCTGGCGATCAGCGCCGTGGCCATGGGCGTGGGCGCCCTGCTGGTGTCGTTGCCCACGGCGTTCCTGCTGTTGAAACTGGCCGGCGCGGCCTACCTGATCTACCTCGGCCTACGCCAACTGTTGGCGCCGGCCAAGCCTGGGCTGGCGCCAGTGCAGGCTGGCCAGGCGCCAGTGCGGGCGCCATGGCGCATCGCCGTGGAGGCTTTCGTGGTGTCGATCAGCAACCCCAAGACCCTGGTGTTCTTCTGCGCCTTCCTGCCGCAGTTTCTCGAACCGGGGCGGTCGCTGTTCGGCCAGTTCGCGATGATGTACTTGAGTTGCTCGCTGATCGTCTGCCTGGTGCATACGTGCTATTGCATCACCGCCCACCGCTTTGGCCAGCGCCTGAAGGCCTCACCTGCCGCGGCGTGGCTCAAGCGGGCCTGTGGTGCGCTGTTCATCGGGCTGGGCGTGCGCCTGCTACAGGCCCGGGCGGTTTAAGCCTGGCACCCCGGTGTCGCCTTGCTGGCGAACACCGGCAGCGCCGGTGCCAACCGCCGCCATCAGAGGAAGGTGAACACCTCGGCGGCCGGCAGGCGCGACTTGCTCAACTCGGCGTTGAAGTCTTCCTCGCTGCGATAGCCCAGGCTCAACAGCACCACGCTGGTGTAGCCACGCTCACGCAGGCCCAGCTCGGCATCCAGGGCCTTGGCATCGAAACCTTCGATCGGCGTGGCGTCCAGCCCATGGGCGGCGGCGCCCAGCAACGCAGTACCCAACGCCAGGTAGACCTGCTTCTCCATCCAGTGTTGCACGTCCTTGAAGTCATGCCGGTGCAGGTTCACATAACCGCGACGCGTCTGGTCCTGGGCGTCCCGCGACTGCTCCGTGCGAAAACGACCGTCGCTGGCCTCCTGCCGCAACACCGCCTGCAGGTGGGCTTCGGTCATCTCGGTACGGGCGGCGAACACCAGTACATGGGAGGCATCGCGAATTTTCGGGCTGTTGTAGGCAAAGCGTTCGTCGGTGGCCTTGGCCAGGCGCGCCTTGCCTTCGGCGCTGTCGGCGACGATGAAGTGCCAGGGCTGCGAGTTGACCGACGAAGGGCTGTGGCGCAGTTGCTCGAGCAAGGCATCGATGGTGGCCTGGGGGATCTTGCGGCTGGCATCGTAGGCTTTGGTGGTGTAACGGCGCTTGGCGAGAGTAACGGTGTCCATCTACGGCAATTCCTCAAGGGATCGTGAATGAGGCAAATCTTATCTTCCCGCCACGAAAGAAAAACCAGCACAATGCAGCAACACTTTCATCCCTGGAGTGAAAATGCTGCGTATCACCGACCTGGAACTGTTCACCCGGGCCAGCGCCCTGGGCAGTTTCACCGCGGCCGCCCACGAGGCCGACCTGCTGCCCGGCCAGGTGGCGGCGGCGGTCAAGCGCCTGGAGCGCGAGCTCGATGTGCGGCTGTTTGCCCGCACCACCCGCAGCCTGCGCCTGACCGCCGAGGGCGAGCTGTACCTGCCCACCGCCCAGCGGGTGCTCGAAGCCCTGCGCCAGGGCCGTGAAGACCTGCATGGCAGCCACAGCGGCCTGCGCGGCGTGCTGCAGGTGGCGGCGCCTTCGGACATGGGCCGCAACCTGCTGCGGCCATGGCTCAGCGCGTTTCGCCGCGAGCATCCAGGGCTGGGCCTGCGGTTCTTTCTCTCCGACCAGTTGGCCGACCTGTACCGCGACCCGGTGGATGTCGCCATCCGCTACGGCCTGAACGAAGACGCCAACTACATCGCCCTGCCCCTGGCGCCGTGGAATCGCCGGGTACTGGTGGCCTCGCCCGATTACCTGGCCCGCCATGGCCGCCCGCGCAGCCCCGACGACCTGCTGCAGCACGACTGCCTGCTGTACCTGCAACAGAGCCGGGTGTACGACAAGTGGCGCCTGGGCAACCGTACCGTGCAGGTGCGCGGGCCGCTGTTCAGCGACGACGCCGATGTGGTGCGGCGCTGGGCCCTGGAGGGCGAAGGGATCGTCTACAAGTCGTGGCTGGATGTCAGCAGCAACGTCGTCGCCGGCGAACTGGAGGTGCTATTGCCCGAGCATCCGGGCGAACTGACCCCGGTGACCCTGGTATGCCCGCACCGCAAGCAGCTCACCCCCGCCGTGGCGCAGTTGCACCAGTGGCTGGGCGAGCGCTTCGCCTCCCTGCGCCCGGAGCAGATGTTGCAGCGCCTGGCGCCGGGCGTATAGTGCATCCACTGCCGACTGCAAGGAGCTGCCTGCGATGCCAAGCCTGGAATTTCTGCTCACCGCCCTGATCATCGTGCTGATCCCCGGCAGCGGGGTCATCCTCACCGTCTCCAGCGCCCTGGTGGCCGGGCGCCGCGCCTGCCTGTGGACCGCCTTGGGCTGTACCTCGGGCATCGTCCCGCACCTGCTGGCCTCGGTGCTGGGCCTGTCGGCGCTGCTACACACCAGCGCCCTGGCGTTCCAGGGGCTGAAGTTCGCCGGCGTCGCCTACCTGCTGTACCTGGCCTACGCCACCTGGCGCGATCGCGCGGCCTTCGCCGTGGATGCCAAGGCCGCCCCCGCCAGTGCCGGGCAACTGGTGCTCAAGGCCTGCCTGCTGAACATCCTCAACCCCAAGTTGACGCTGTTCTTCCTGGCTTTCCTGCCGCAGTTCATCGACCCGCACGCGGGCTCCGCGACCGTGCAGATGCTCGGCCTGAGCGCCGTGTTCATGGCCATGACCTTCGTCGTGTTCGTGCTCTATGGCCTGCTCGCCCACCTGTTCCGCCGCGCGGTGATCGACTCGCCCAAGGGCCAGGCCTGGCTGCGCCGTGGCTTTGCCGCCTCGTTCGCCAGGCTGGGCATCAACTTGGCGTTCGCCCAGCGCTGATGGCTGCACAATCGTTCCAGGCTCTGTATGAAAAGTCTTGAGACGAAGGTCAGGCCGGCGGATGCCCCAACGCCTGGCGAAAGCGCCGGGTACTGGCCAGCGCCAGCAGCAAGCCGACCACGGCCACGCTGCCGCCCACCAGGCCGATGTGAGCAACGCCCGTCTGGCTGCTGACGATGCTGCCGAGCAAGGCGCCGCCGCCGATACCGATGTTGTAGATGCCCGAGAACAGTGCCATGGCCACATCGGTGGCGTCCGAGGCCAGCTTGAGGGTCTTGGATTGCAAGGCCAGGCTGAAGCTGAGGATCGCCACGCCCCAGACCATGCTCAGGCCAGCAAAGACATAGAAGTTGCCCGACAGTGGCAGCAGCAGCAACAGGCAGGCGGCCAGGGCGCCGATCGCCCCGACCAGGAAGCCATGGGGATAGCGGTCGCTGTAGCGGCTGAACAGCAACGAGCCGAACACGCCGGCACCGCCGAACAGCAACAGCAGCAGCGTGGTGCGCTCACCGCCGATCTGCGCCACATGCAAGGCGAACGGCTCGATGTAGCTGTAGGCGGTG
Organism: Pseudomonas sp. RIT623; assembly: GCF_004519305.1. Lineage (GTDB taxonomy): Bacteria > Pseudomonadota > Gammaproteobacteria > Pseudomonadales > Pseudomonadaceae > Aquipseudomonas. The sequence goes on from NZ_SOZA01000028.1 coordinate 12,704, forward strand.
AACTGCGCGGTGATCACCAGGGTCACCAGCGCATAGGTGATCACCAGCGCCGGGCGCTTGAACAGGATCGGCAGGCTGCGCAGGGAACCTGAGTTCTGGCTCGGCAGCAGCGGCAGCGACTTCATCAGGCAGAGCATGGTCGCCAGGGCCACACCGGCGATGCACAGGAAGGTGATGCGCCAGCCCAAGGCCTCGCCCACCACCCGCCCCAGCGGGATGCCCATGACCATCGCCAGGGTGGTGCCGGTGGCCAGCAAGCCCAGCGCCTTGGCCTGTTGCCCGGGCGGCGCCACGCGCACCGCCAACGAGGCGGTGATGGCCCAGAACACGGCATGGGCCAGGGCGATGCCGATGCGGCTCACCAGCAGCATGGCGAAGCTCTGCGACAACCACGACAACAGGTGGCTGAGGATGAACACCAGGAACACCAATAGCAGCAGGCGCCGCCGCTCGATGTTGCGAGTCATCAGCATCATCGGCAGCGAGGCCAGCGCCACCACCCAGGCGTAGATGGTCAGCATCAGGCCGACCTGCGCGGTGCTCATGTCGAAGCTGCGGCCGATATCGCTGAGCAGCGCCACCGGGACGAACTCGGTAGTGTTGAAGATGAACGCCGCCAGCGCCAGGGCGATGACGCTCAGCCAGCTGCCGTTGCCGGTGGTGGGGGGCAACGAGGTGGGTACGGGACCATTCATGGGGAAAAACTGTTCTCCGCGGACAAGGCGATATGACGCGCCCCACCTGCCCGCTCCAGGCCCGGTGACGCACGTTTTTTATTGAAAGGATGCCCGGCATGGTACGCATCAAGCCCGGGCCTCACAACCACAGACGCGGACGGAGTACCATGCACCGTTTTGATGCACCCTTCCTGACAACATTGCGGAACAAGGAGTTCGATCCGCCATGAACAAGCAGCACCCCCAGCAGCAGTGGCGCGAGGCGGTGATCGCCTATGCCGAGGCCGTCAACCAGTACGTCGCGCAGGGCCGCGCGCACGGATGGGACGACCTCGCGCAGCCGCCGGCGCCGACCACCGGGCACCTGCTCGAGGCCTGGCAGGCCGCCTTGCTGGCGATTAACCGGCCGGGTGTCGACGAGCCGCAGCGCCAGCTGTTCCGCGAAGCCTGGCCGCCCGCGCACCTGCCGCTGCTACCGTTGCTCGACGAACAGGCCCAGGGGGTCGGCCCCCTATTACTGCTGGAGGACGGCAGCCTGCTGGCGCGGGTTGGCCTGCCCCAGGACAAGGGCCAGGTGCTGCGCATCGACGCCCACAGCGTCACCCCGGTGATCGGCATCAACCATTTCGGTCGCTGCCCGCAGCGACGCTACTATGCCCTGGCCAACGCCGAAGGGGTGCGCGTCACCGATGGCTGGGGCGGCCCGCTGGTGGCGCGGTTGGCCTGGCCCCACGGCCTGGAAGGCCTGCCCCCGGGCTATCCGTTCGAACCGCTGGACCTGCCGCCGGCACCCATCACACTCACGCCCTTCCCTGACGGCCAGCGGGTGCTGTTGGTGAGCGGCGACGGCATCTTCGTACTCGCCGCCAGCGGCGCCACCCGCCTGCTGCCGCGCCAGGAAAGCATCCTCGACGACCTGCAGCGAGGCGTCGACCCGGACGACATCGACCTGGGCCTGGCCATGGCGCACGCGGCCCTGGCCCCGGATGGCCGGCTGATCGCCCTGGGCGAACAGCGCGGGCGTCATCTGCTGCTCGACGAACAGCTGCAACCCTTGGCAAGCATTGGACCGGCCAGCGAGTATGCGCATTTCGCCCTGTTCAACCACCGCGGCGATCAGTTGCTGCTCAATGCCTGCCACCGCTACCAAGGCGCCAGCCTTGGCGTGCGTGTCGCCGACCTGCCCGGGCTGGACACAGCGCCCGGCAGCGACCATCCACGCACGCCGCTGTTACAGCAAGGTGCGCGCATCTATGCCGGCGTCGCCCGCGACGGCGAATACATCGTCGGCGATGCCCATGGCTACCTGCGCGCCTTTGGCGAGGACGGTGGCGAACACTGGCAACACTACCTCGGCTCGACCATCAGCGCCCTGGACATCAGCGCCGACGGCCGCACCCTGGTGGCGGCCAGTCACGCCGGCTTCATCTCGTTGATCGCCCTGGACAGCGGCCGGCCGCAATGGCAGATCGGCACCGGCGCCCACGCCGAGGTGCGGCGCTGGGTGTGCTGGAAAGGCTTCGACACGCCCCTGGCCTGGTAACCGCGGGGCGCCTTGCTTGCTGCAGAGCAGTCATGGTCCGCTGGCAGGCCGCCACTTGCATGGCTGCGCCTGGGGCAAGGGACGCTTGATCGCCGGGCGCGCGCGACCCCGTCAGCGACTGCACTGCACGCGCTGGGCGGGGTGCTTCAGCGTACGGTAACCCAGCAGCGACACCGCGCCCGACAGCAGCACCAGCAGCAGTATCAACTCGTGGCTGTAGCGCGCCACCCAGGCGGGGAAACCGACGAATTCGCGCACCACCTGGATCTGCGCGCTGGCACCGCCCTGATGGATACTGATACCGCCTTGGCGGATCTGCGAGTAGTCCGAGTCGAAATACACCCAGACCTTGGCGTCGCCCTGGGCATCGATGAGCGGGATGTCGATCAGGTTGGTCGACGTCGGGATCAACGTGTCGTTGCCAGCGGCATCGCGCACCTGGACCAGGCCTTTGGCCGGCAGGCGGATCTGCACGTCCTGCAGCGCTTGCTGGCGCGGGTTGTTCAATTCGATGAGCAGGCCGGTGCGGTGATCCACCAGGCCGGCCTCGAAGGGCCGCGCGAACAGTTGCAGGTAGGGTGCCTGGGCCAGTTCGACCAGCTTGTCGACCTGCTGATGGTCGAGATTGCCGGCGCCGATGTTGCCGACGCGCTCGTGCAGGCGTTCGTACTTGAGCAGGTCGTTGGCCTGGGTGACGCGCTCGTTGAACTGGCCGGGGTAGGTCAGGTGGGCGTAGGTCAGGCGCGCCTGCAGCCGGTCGTCGTCACGCAGCACCGTGTAGAAGGCCGCGACGCAGGCCGCCACGACCAGCGACGCGGCCAGTGTTTTACCGACTTTTTCCCAGCTCACCTTGAGGGTTCCTTGTGTTGACGAGACGCAATGGCTGGCAAAGGGTGCCAAGAAGCCGAGGCTGGGGCAAGGGTTGATGGGCTTTGACGCCAATGAAATGTCCAAGGGAGGCGCGATGCCCTTGGCGCCAATCGTAGACCTGGCACCGAGCGGCTAGGCAGGCGACCCACCGTGGAGGCCGCCTGCTTTCTGGCTGGCGGCTGGCCTGTTGCGCATTATGCGGGATAGAGAAACGCGCTGAGTTGCCGTTGAACCTCGGCAGTCAAGCTGTCGACAGCGCCAATGGTTGCAAAGCCAAGTCGATCCGCTTTGGCTTTGCCCCCAACGCCTGCGCGCCGCTCAGAAAAAGCGGTGTTTACTCCACCGGCTCGATCTCAACCACCAATGCGGCGCAGTTCAGCTTCACATCCCCTCCGCTGCATTCGAGCTTCACGACACTACCTGCCTGCGTCACCGAAATCCCAGCCTCTCCGACCCATGCCTGAACCAGATCACCAGCACGCCAGACATTCCAGAGCCGCAACTCTGCCGATACTTTTGCCTTCACATCGAAAGTGACAACGTCTGGACTGGTATCGGCCCACAGGATGACTTCCGCATGAGTCTGACCATTAACCTCGATTTCCCCTTTCACCGCCTTGATACGCAGCCCCGGCACCAAAGGTGCGTTGCACGCCAGCCGGCGAACTACGAACGCATTACGGCCTGTCCGTAATGGAATCTTGTGCATGGGTACAAAGATACGCCCGTCCCGCTCGACGGGGGCACCCTGTGTTTTTTGAAACTGTTCGGAAAGTGATTCCATCTTCGACTCAATATCCAGGTCGTCTGTAGGGGTCAACGGCCGCATGGTCCTGAGGCCAGCGAGGCACAAAATTCTTGCCTCCGTCCCGCGCGGGTATTGGTTCATGGCTCAATTCCATGGACTCCATACCACCTTTATCGGCGTTATAGCGTTGTGGAGCAGTGCCTTTGCGCATACGTTCCAGATTGGCCTCACCGTATTTTTCTGCAGCACCGGGGACACTGGCCTCATTCTTCCAGAAACGCGATCTTACAGTACCCCAAGTGGGCGGAGTGCCCTTCGCCGTGTTGGCGTAGACATCCTCCCCGACCTTCCAACCGTTTTTGACTATTGGCGCTGCTGTTGCCTCGCCAACACCGAACCACGATTTTATGGATGAGAGGATCGATCTGCCACCGCCACCAGCGAGTGAACGCCCCAGCGTCAATACTGCGCCAGCAAGCTCGAACTTATGCTCGACATCCAAGCGTTCCTGTTCAGACTCGGTGTATTTGAAAAGGTCGTCATCAACCTTGAAATCTTTCCTAAACTGATCGACCAGCAGTTTCGCTTGGGGATTGAGTGTTTCTATACCCTTGCCATGCTGCGCCGATACTTCGAGGGCATCCAGCAGATCCTGCTGACTGACCTTGGAAGCATCACCTTTGCACTCCTTAGGCACTTTGGTGCAGGCGTCGATGATGGCCTTGGCAAATGCCTCGGCGTTCTTGCGATGCAAGTAGTGGTTGTACTCGGTTGCCGACTGTGCAACCTGCACTCCTTTTTCCAACTCGCCATTCACTGCCGCGGCGGCTACCAGCCCGGTCAACTGCGACAACATCATGTGCACTTGCTCGTTGCCCTGCGCTGCCGACGAGAGGGCATTGACCATCGCCTCGTTGAGACCTGCCGCCGCTGCCCCGGTTTTGAAATCACCACCCGTGGCTTGCGCAATCAGCCCACCCACGATGGCGTGGGAGACGATCTTCGGCAGACTGCCACTCTCGAAACTGATGGTCTTGTCGCCCACCCACTTGAAGCCCGTGGCCATGGCAACCGTGCTGGCCTCGCCGGCCAACGAGCCAAGCAGATTGTCCTTCAGGCTGCCGCCGTTGATTGCCGTGGAGATACTGCCGTTGATCACCGCCCGGCCACCCGCGCGCAGCGCGACATCGGGGGCATTGCTCCAGGTCAGGACATTATCGGGCGTGGATGCGACCGGCAGTGCCTGGCCATTCTCAATGTTGACAGCCCCGTTGTTCGCCGCATCCCCGGCCTTGAACCACTTCTCGTCGGCGAACTGCAACGCCCCTGCGACCGCCATGGCCGTCGCGGCGCTCTTGAGGCTTTCCTTGCTCAAGGTTTCCTTGAGCGCCGCGCCCAGGTCGCCTTTGTTGTTGATGGTACTCACAGCCCCGGTGGTCGCCAGGCTAGTGGCACCCGCCAAAGGTACCCCGGACAAGCCGAAGCCTGCCGGCCCCATCACGGCGGCCATCATGATCGCGATCGCCAACTGTGCCGCCGGCCCCAACCCTGAGTTGGCGTACTTGAAGCTGGTATGGATTTCCTCTACCTGGCGCCAGTCAACCCCCCCCTGTGCCTCCAGCTGCTTGAGCCAGGCCAGCGACGGGTCGGCCTTGACCATCGAGTCGATCGACTCACTCACGGTCTTCTGGTTGATCTGCCGCACATCCGCATGAATGGCGCCGACGGCATTGATCACCAGCTCGCCCTTGGCCTGCATCTGGGTCTGACGCAAGGTTTCGTCGGTACTGCCCTTGCCCTTCATGCTGAACCAGCCAGCATCGGACTTGGATTTCTCGTGGCTCTCCTGATGCAAGTCCTTGACAGCGGCGAAGGTGATATCACCGCCACTGTGCAGGATCAGGTCGCCACCGCTGTCGAGCTTGGCCACTTGATACAGCTGGTCGCCCTTGCTGACCAGGCGCAGATCGCCGCCGCTGGTGATCTCGCTGCCGACATGAGTAACCTGGGTGACTTCGTCACGCTGGGTTTGCTTGGCCCCCCAACCGCCCTTTTTCTTCATGTCATAGAGCGTGTAGTCGCGCTCTTGCCCGGCGATCAGATTCAGGTCGTTGCCGGCATAGACGTAAGCTTCATCGCCGGCCTTGAGCTTGCTGGCCAGCAGATTGACGTCGTTGCCGGCGACCACATCCAGGTTCTCACCGGCACTCAGGCCAGCGGCCACCAGACGGCTGTGTTCCTCGACTTCATGGACTTTCTTCTTGCCCTTCTTGCTGCGGCTGTCGATATCGTGGGAGTCCACCCCGGCAACCAGGCTGATATCACCTACCGCGCTGGCTTCCAGGTTCTTGCCAGCCTTCGCGGTGCTGGCCTCGACATACAAGTCATGCCCGGCCTGGAGGGTCATGTTGCCTGCAGCCTCCAAGCTGGAACCCAGTTGGGTCACTGTCTCCTCGGTGCGCAGGCCGCGACGCAGGGCCTCACGGGTAACGGTTCGATCCTGCACGGCAAGCAGGTTGATATCTCCACCCGCCTTGGCGCTCAGATCGCCACCGCTGCTGATACGCCCCTTGTTGGTCAAATCGCCAGCGGCGTCGAGATTTACCCCTGTGCGCCCACTGATCATGGCACCGGCATCCACCCGCGTGGCACTGCCAGCGCCCACGCTCACCTGGGTCGCGGTTCGGTCGTTGACGATATCGCCCTTGAGCGACACCAGGTCGACCTGGTTGCCGCGGATCTCGCCAGCCAGGGCATTGCGAATGCTGTCCTGGGCCAGCAGCGCCAGGTGCTCGTTGGCTTGGGCCAGGCCACCTTGGTAGAGGCTGCCCCCGACCACGGCACTGAGGTCTTTGCTGGCGCGCAAGGTGCCGACGCTCTTCAGGTCGCCGCCGGTGACCAGCTCCAGGTCACGGCCCTGCACCAGGGCGCCGCCACGCAGGTTGCGCGCGTCGACCTTGGCCAGGTACAGCACCGGCGCCAGCACCTTCTGGCCATCGACCACGCGCTCTTCCATCCACACGATGTCATGGGTCAGGGCCGCCACTTGCTGGCTGGTCAAGCCCACGCCCACGCTCAGGCCCAGGGCGTCCTTGCTGGCCAGGGCGTTGTCCATCAGGTACTTGAACTGCTCGTAGTCGCTGCCCAGGCCATCGGCGAGGAAACGCTGGCCGGTCTGGGCCCGGACCGCGTCGGCGACCAGGCGCGTCTCGTAGCGCCCGTCACCGAGGCGACGCCAGGCCTTGTCGGCGTCGAAGCCGAGCTGGCCAAGCATGTAGTCCGAAGCCATGAAGCGGCCCAGGTTGGTCAGTTCGGGGTTGGACTCGACCAGGTAGCTGGCGTTGGGGCTCTGGTTGCGCACGAACAAGCCATACTCGCCCTGTGGCAGGCGGAAGCTCGACAGTGCGGTGGGGTCAACGCTCACGAACGGCGCGCCACTGAAGTCCACCGGCACGAAGCGCACCTGGGTGCTGCCATCGGCAGCGATGGTCTCGATGCGCTTGACGTCCTTGGGCAGCCCTGGGTCGCCCGCCTGGGTGCCCAAGGTGACGCGCACGCCACCGGCCGCCGCGGCCGCGCTGTCGATGGCCTTGCCGGTCAGTTGCGCGGTGTTGTGCGCATCCAAAGTACCGTTGACCAGTTCACCGCTGACATTCAACGCCACCGTGCCGCCGGCTTGTACCGTACCGGCATAGGCGGTATGGGTGCCGGGCAGGATCCGACTGTTGGGCTTCTCGGACGGATACATGGTCACGGCGGTTGGGATCGGCGCCTGCTCCTCGATGGGCTTGCCGGCGTTCTGGGCGTTCCAGGCGTTGGTCGCCGCTTCGGTGACGCGGTAGGCCCCCTTGCTCACGCCGTGCAGCCAATAGCTGACTTCCTCGATGCGGGTATCCAGGGTCTGGCCGCGGTTGTAGAAGTTCTGTGCGGTGGCGCTGAGGTTGCCGTTGGCCGCCAGCAAGCTCTGGCGGTTGTCGACGGTCTGCGCGTCGAGGGTCAGGTCGCGGTTGGCCAGCAGGCGCGCGGCGGGCGAGTCGCTGACCACCGTGCCTTTGTAGGTGGTGGTGACAATATAGGAGCCAGTGTGGCTCTTACCGCTACAGTCGGTGCAGTTGATGCGAATGTAGCGGCTGGCGATGGTCTCGCCGGGAACGAACTTTTCCTTGGCGTTCTCCAGCGAGTCCACCTTGATATCGACACTACCCTCGCTTTCGATGCTACCCGACAGGTTCTGCAGGCTGGCTGCGCGGCCACCGGCAAGGGCGGCGAAACTCAAGTCGCCTTTGCTGTAGATATCAGCGTATCGGTTGAGCAGGCTGGCGCCACGCAGCTCGAGCGGGCCGCCGGCGAACAGCAGGCTGTCCTGCTGGTTGCTGATCGCGCCGTCAGCGCGCAGTACAGCCTTGCCCTGGGCGCCCAGGGTGCCTTGGTTGTCGATGCTGGCCGCCCGCACGTCCAGGGTCTGACTACTGGTCAGGCGCCCACGGTTGCTCAGGTTGCCGCTCAGCTGGATCTCCATCGGCCCAGCGCTGGCGATCCGACCGCCCTCCTGGATCAGGTCGGCGCCGCTCAGGCGCATGGCCTTCTGGCTGGAGAACAGCCCCTGGTTGACCAGGTTGGCGCTCATCTCCAGGGTCAGCTTGCCGTCGCTGAGCAACTCGCCGGCATTGACCAGATGGTCGCCGGCCAGGCGCAGGTCGCTGGCGCTGGCGATCCGGTCGCCGGCCCCCAGAGCGATGCTCTGCAGGCCGCTGATATCCAGTTGGCCATTGGTGTGCCAGGTACCAACAGTGTCGGCGCTGCCGATCGTCCAGGTACCGGAGCCCAGACCCGTCACGCTGCCCTGGCTGCCGCTGAAACTGCCGGCGTGCAATACCAGCGCGCCCTGGCCGCCATGCTCCAGCGAGCCTCGCTGGTTGAGCAGCCGCGCCGCGGCGACATCCAGGTCGCTGGCGCCGCTGGCGATATGCCCGTCACGGTTGTCCAGCTCACCGCTCAGGGTCAGGTGGCTCTTGCTGCCTGCATGGGCGATCAGCCTGCCGTTCTGGCTGTTGTCCAGGCTCTGGCCATCGACGCCGATGCTTTGGCTGGCTTCGATCAGGCCGTTGCGGTTGATCAACCGCTGCACGGTGAGCTGCTGGTTGCCGGCCAGGCTCGTCAGGGTACCGCCAGTGTTGTCGGCATCACCCGCCACCAGGGTGATGGCGCCAGCGGTCAGGCTGCCTGCCTGGTTCTCCAGGCGGCCATCGTCGAGCAGCAGTTCGGCCAACGAACCACCGGCCAGCAGCTTGCCGTGCTGGTTGTGCACGGTGCCCGCCTTGATCAGCAGCCCGCCGCTACCGGCCAGAATCTGGCCGTTGTCCTGGTTGTCGACGGTGTTGCCGCTCAGCTCAAGACGCGCGCCTAGCACTTGCCCGGCGCGATTGTTCAACAGGCCGGTGCCGGCGTCGAGGCTGACCGCCTGCGTGCCCACTACCACACCGCTGCGGTTATCGACACTGGCGGCAGCCAGCTGGATGTTCGCCGCCGTGGCCTGCAGGCGCCCGCCCTGGTTGTCCAACGCCCCTTCGAGCTTGGCTTGCAACAAACCTTTTTCTGCCACCACCCGGCCATGCTGGCTGTTATCCAGACGCTGGCCGTCAAGGCGGACACTGTCGCCCAGCATGGCGCCGCCCTGGTTGAGCAGTTCGCCCCCTACCACGTGCAGGTGCGTGCTGGCCTGCAACGTGCCGCCATTGTTGTTCACCTGGTCGGTGGCGGTGACAGTCGCGGCCCCTTCGTTGGCAACGATGCTGCCGCCTTGGTTATCGAGGTGTCGCAGCGTGGCATCCAAGGTCTTGGCCACCAGGGTCCCGCCCTGGTTGTTCAGGCCGACAGCCTTCAACTGCTGGTGGCTGGCGGAAACCTTGCCGCCCTGGTTGTTCAATTGGTCGACATCGAAGGTCACCTGGCCGCTGCTGGCGATCAGGCCCTTGTCAGTGTTGTTGACTTCACCGGCGGTGACGCTCAGTTGCGCGCCCCCCACCAGTTGCCCACGCTGGTTGTCCAGGCGCTCGCGAGCGACCACCGTGGTGCTGCCGTCGCTGCTCAGCACGCCGGCCTGGCCGTTTTTCAGCAAACGGCTGGTGACCTCCAGCTTTTTGTCGGCGAGCACCTGGCCGCCGCGGTTGTCCAGCGTGTCGCTGACCAGCGTCTGGCGTTGCCCCTTCAGGGCGCCGCCCTGGTTCACCAGGGTATCGGCGACCGTGACCGTCAGCGCGCGGCTGGCGACCACCTGGCCACTGTTGACCAACCCTTGGCTGGTGAGGCTGAGGTCGGCGCTGTCGTTACGGCGCTTGTCGGCCTCGACCCCGGCTTCGATCACGCCATGGTTGCGCACCTGGGCGGCATCGACCGTCATCTGTTGTCGCGATGCCAGGCTCTGGCGCACCTCGAGGTCGCCACTGCTGCGCACGGTGGCGGTGCCAGCGGCGTAGGCGTTGCCCGTCAGCTCAGCCGCGCCAGCCTTGATCTGCAAGTTGCCAGCGGCACTGGCGTTGCCCAGGACCAGCTGGCCACGGGTGTCGATGTCCAAATCACCGGCGTCGACCGCCATGTCGCCGGCCAGCCGCACCCCCACGCCCTGCTCGGTGCCGACCAGGCGAATCGCCCCGGCGTACATGCCGCCCAACGCGCTGCTGTCGATGGCCAGCGCCGGTGTCGTGCTGCCGTCGTCGGCGCGAGCAGTGGCCTTGAGCGTGTCGGCATCGACATCGTTGCGGCCGGTGACGATGTCCAGTTGCTGGGCATGCAGCCGGGCATTGATCTTGGCGCTGCGGGTAATCAGCTCGAAGCGTTCGATATTGCTGGCATTGAGCCCCTTACCTTCGATGGCGATGGCGCCGCCGTCGACCTGGTAGCGCCCCACCTGGCCGTTCTCGATAATCGGCTTGCCGGTGCTGAGAGTGACCCGCGGGGTGTTGATGAAGCCACAGCCGTCGCAGGTGATGCCATGGGGGTTGGCGACAATCACCCGGGCGCCCTGCCCGGCCACCTCGGTATAGCCACGCAACTGGCTTGGGTTGGCGCCATTGACCTCGTTGAGGATGGTGCTGGCGGCGCGGCCGTGCAGGTTGGCGTTGCCGAGGATGATCCCGCCCAGCTGGGTCGATTGGGTGCGTCCGGTGGCATTGTTGAGGATCAGGCCCTCGCGGCCGACGTTGTAGTCGCTGAACTGGTTATGCGACAACCCGCTGGCATTGGGCGCGGCGATGTTGACGATAGGCACGCCATTGCCGGCCTGGCCAAGGCTGGTACCCGGGGCACTGACCGCGATGCCGTCGGCCTGGGCCCAGATCGGTTGCCAGAACATGACATTGGCCATGAGCAACGCCAGGCCGCGCCTGGGCAGGCCGCAGAAGCGCTCACGGGGCTCAGGCGCGGCCGAGGGTTGGCGCGCCAGGAAAGCAAACAGACGTACGTCCATGTAGGTACTCGCGAATCAGGTTCAGATGAAGAAGTCGAGGCGGAAGAACACCGGGCGTTCTTTCTCGGTGAGCACCCCAGGGCGCTCCAGGGTATGGGCGAAGGTCACACTGGTGCCGACGTGCTCGCCACGGGCGAACAGTTCCAGCGAGTGGCTGCTGGCGCGGCCGTGGTACGCCCCGTTGTAGCGATCATTGCTGATCACCCCCAGGTCGTAGCCCAGCCCCAGGCCGTATTGGTTGAACACCGGACGCAGAGGCGCCCAGCCCACTTGGCGGGTCCAGCGCAGGTCACTGCGCCAGTAGCCGCCACTGTCCCCCGACAGCGACTGCTCGCGCAGGCCACGCACCGAGGCCAGGCCGCCCAGGCTGATGCGCTGGGGGCTGAACAACACGTCTTCGCTGTGCTGACCGGTGGCCATGCTGCTCAGGTTCAGTTGTTCGCCCCACAGGTCGAACGCCTGCACGAAGCTGACGGTGGCGCTGTACTTGCGATACCGCGCCACCGGCTCACCTGGCCGTGGGTGGCCGTTATCCTGGGCATCGAAGGCGCCGATGCCCTCCTGCACGCCAAGGTCGAGGTTGACGAAGGCATTGCCCAGGCGACGGCCGTGGTTGATCCCGAACTGGGCTTCGCTCAGGCGGTTGCTGCTGCCGCGCAGGCGGCTGGACTCGATGTAGTTGTTGGTGCGCAAGTGCGAGAGGCCAGCGCTCAGCGAGGTCTTGCTGGTGCTGTCGCGATGGACGACCCGTTCGGCGCGGACCTGGTGGCTCTGGCTGTCGCCGCTCTGCTTGAATTCGTGGCCCTGGGCGAAGATCGGCGAGCGGTACTCGGTCTCGCTGTAGCTGTAGCTGAAGTTCCACCAGCCCCAGGGGAGGTTGTAGGAGAGCATGCCGTTCTTCGAGCCCTGGGTGTGGTCACTGACCACATCGTGGCCACCGCGCAGCACCAACTGGTCGGCCAGGCCAAGCGGGCTGTCCCACTCCAGGCCCAGGTTGAGCATCTGCTCGCCGGTACTGGGCTGGCCCTCATTGTTGCGCGACAACGAAGCGCGCCAAGGCTTGCTGGCCTGGTTGCGCACTCGCACCTCGGTACCGCCCACCTCGTGCCCGGGGGTCAATTCCATTTGCGCCTGGTTGGATGGCAACCGATTGAGCTGGTCGACCATCTGTTCGATTTCCCGCAGGTTCAACGACTGCCCGGCGCTGCCTGGAAAGGTCATGCCCAGTTCACGCTCGGTCAAACCGCTGCCCGACTCCAGGCGCAGCCCTTCCAGACGCCCTTCCACCACCAGCACCCGCAGGTGGCCGCCGGCCAGGTCCTGTTGGGGCAGGTAGGCACGGCTGGTGACCATGCCACGGTCCAGGTACAGGTCGGTCAAGGCTCGCAGCAGGTCGTTGAGCCGCGACAGTGGCAGGCATTGGCCAACAAACGGCTTGATCACCCGGTCGCGTTCGACCTGGGACAGGCTGACGGCGCCCTTGAGCTCGATGCTGCGCACATCGACGCAACGCTTGTCCTCGCGCTGGGGCTGCGGTGTCGAGTCTTGCGCCTTGCCTGGCAAGTTGCGCAGCTCCTCGAGGCGACGCTGCTGCTCTTCGAGCAGACGGTTCTGCCGCTCGCGGATCAGGTCCTGATCACCGGGCGAGGCCAGTGCGTCGGGACTGAAGACACTGCAAAACAAGATACACAGGGCAAAACCATGCGCATGGCGAGAACTGAGCGCCATTGGCCCATCCTTGGAAAGTGCGTGAAAAGGGCCGCGATATTATTTAGACATCATCTTGACGTCAAATTAATATCGCGACACCACCTCCCATGCGCGCCGGCCTACAACCGCCAGTCCAGGCTGACCATCAGCGTGCGCGGCTCCCCCATGTAGACCCCGTTGTAGAAGCCGACATTATTGAAGTAATGCTGGTCGAACAGGTTCTTCACGTTGACCGACGCCGACAGGTGCTCGTCGAAGTGATAGCGCCCCATCAGCCCGACCACGGCGAACGCCTGCTGGGTGATACGGTCGGGGGTGGTGACGATATTGCCCTTGGCGTCGCGGCCAATCGGGCGCCGCCCGGCACCGTAGGTGTCGCTCTGCCAGTCGAGGCTGCCGCCCACTGTCAGCTTCGGCGACAAGTTGTACGTACTGGACAAGCGCACCAGGTTCAGCGGTTGTTCGGTGTTCTTGCGAGTCTTGTCGCCACTGGCGGCATGGGTATAGCTGTAACCCAGGCTCATCTGCCAGTCAGGCAGGATTTCGCCGGCCAGCTCGGCCTCGAAGCCCTCCACCACCACGCCCTTGCCACCAGACTTGTAGTACTGCTGACCATTGGGCCCGAGCGGCACCGAGTCATCGAGCTCGGGGACATTGTCCTGCTTGCTGCGGTACACCGCGGTGCTCAGGTGCGCGCGGTCGTCGAACAGGCTGCCCTTAAGGCCCACTTCGTAGACCTTGCCGACAATCGGCTCGAGGAACTTGTCGCTGACATCCTTGCGCGTCTGCGGATTGAAGATATCGGTATAGCTGGCATACACCGTGTACTGCTCGGTCAGGTCGTAGAGCACCCCGGCATAGGGCGTCCACTGGTCGTTCTGGGTCTGCTGGCTGCGGCTGGCGCGGGTCAGGTTGAGGTTGGCATCGTAGTTCCAGCTACGGCTTTCGCTCTCCCAACTGCCGTAGCGGCTGCCGAGCACGAAGTGCAGACGGTCGGTGGGGTTGAGCCGCGTGGCCAGGTAGCCGGCCTTCTGCCGGGTATACGAGCGCGAGGCGTCCAGGCCACTGTCGAGGTCACCGAACTTGGGGATCGCGCCCATGTACTTCCAGTCGGCGATCTTGCTGTAGCCCGGCGGGTCGCTGCGGCCGGTGTAGAACGGCGAGGTGCTGCTGAGCTTGGAAATCCCGTAGCCGACCATGAAGTCATGGCTGCGGCCGAACAGCGCATAAGGGCCGGCCAGGTTGAAGTCCACCGCGCTCATCCGCTCCTGTCCGGAGAAATGCGAGGTCCAGGCATTCATGCCACTGCGGTCGGCGGCAGGGAAACCATTGCCACCGTAGTACACCTTGCCGTCACTGTCGCTACGGCGCTGGGTGTAGGCGGCCTTGAGCAGCCAAGCGTCGCCCAGGCGCTGATCCAGGGTGGCGAACACGGTCTGGTCCTTCAGCGGCCAGGACGACCACGGGGTCGCCAGGTTGGTCGAGCGCGCCATTCGCGCCTTGCCCCCCTCGGCGTTCCAGTACGGCACGGTGCCCCAGGACGCGCCCTGTACATGCTTGTTCTGATAGTCGTAGCCAACCGCCAGCACGGTGCTGTCGGTCAGGTCCGCCTCGAGGATGCCGTAGGCCACTTCGCGCTGGCTGGCGTACTTGTCCATGAACGACTGGCTGTCGCGGTAGGCCAGCACGGTACGCCCGCGCAAGCGCCCTTCCCACCCCAGCGGCCCGCCGACATCGAGGTAGCCACGGTAGTTGTCGTAGCTGCCAGCACTCACCCCGGTCTGTACCGCCAGTTGCGCGGTCGGGCGCTTGCGCACCATGGCGATGGTTCCGGAGGGGTCGCCCGCGCCAGTGGTCAGGCCAGTGGCGCCACGCACCACCTCGATACGGTCGTAGATGATGGTATCGGAATCGGACTTGAGCCCGGAGAAGGTATTGAGCATTCCGTCGATCTGGAAGTTGTTGATCGCGTAGCCCCGGGAATAATAAGCAGGACGCTCCGAGTCACTGCGCTTGACGGTGACGCCTGTGACCTGGGCCATGGCTTCGGAAAGCGAGTCGAGGCGAAAGTCATCGAGCTGCTGGCGGGTGAGCACCGAGACCGACTGCGGTGTGTCCTTGATCGACAAGTTCAGGCGCGTGGCCGCGCTCATGCTGCCGGTGGTGTATGAGCCGGTGTGCTCCGTGGTGCTGCCCAGGCCCTGGGCGAGAATCTCGGTGGCACCTAACTCCAGAACACCGTCCTCGGCCTCTTCAGCCAGGACCAATGGGCTGATCACGGTGGTACACAGACCCAGGGCCAGGGTCATTGAACGGCTGGTGGGCGCGAACATCGCTGCCTTTCTCCTTGTTCGATTCGAGGGTGTCCTTGCCTGCCGGTGAAAGGCAGCCATAGGAGAACGATTCGCTAATGCGAAACATTATCGAATAAAGGAAAGTTCAGCCATTTTCGATTTTTTGGATTGTCTTCACGACCTTGGGCTGCTGCGCAGCCCTGGTTATCGAACTAATCCAACGCAACGCGGAACACTTACGGCATCACCGGCGGCACATACTGCAACGTTGTGCCCAGCGCCCACAGCAACACCAGCACCAGCGGCACATGCACCAGCAACTGCACGAACGAGAAGCCGATCAGGTCACGCGCCTTGAGCCCCAGCACCCCCAGCAGCGGCAGCATGTAGAACGGGTTGATCAGGTTCGGCAGCGCCTCGGCGGCGTTGTAGATCTGCACGGCCCAGCCCAGGTGGTACTGCAGGTCGTTGGCCACCAGCATCACGTAGGGAGCCTCGATGATCCACTTGCCGCCACCGGACGGGATGAAGAAGCCGAGCACTGCCGAGTACACCCCCATCAGCAGCGCGTAAGTGTCGTGGGTGGCGATCTGGGTGAAGAACAGCGAGATGTGGTGGGCCAGGGTCTGGGCATCGGCGCCCTTGACCTGGGTGAGGATGGCGGCGATCGAGCCGTACAACGGGAACTGGATCAGCACCCCCGTGGTGGTCGGCACGGCGCGGGCCACGGCATCGAGGAAGCTGCGCGGACGCCAATGCAACAGGGCGCCAAGCATGATGAACAGCAGGTTGTAGGTGTTCAGCCCGGAAATCGCGGTGATCGCCGGCTTGGTAGCGAACTCCTGGTACAACCAGCCGCCCGCCAGGGCCACCAGCAGCAGGATCAGGATCGGGCTGTATTCCAGCCACTCACCCGGGCGCGTGCGCTGGGGCGATGGTGGTGCGCTGAAGCTCGGGTCCACTCCACAGTCCTGCGCGCTGCGGGCGCTGTTCGGGCCAGGTGCGGTGGCATAGGCGACGATCAGCGAGACGATCACCAGCGCGGCGAGCATCACCCCGGACTGCCAGAGGAAGATGGTCTCGGTGAACGGGATCACCCCGGTGATCGACAGGATCGACGGCGGCAGGCTGGCCGGGTTGGCCTGCAACTGCGCGGCCGACGACGACAGGCCCAGCGCCCAGACCGCGCCCAGGCCCAGGTAGGCGGCGGCGCCAGCGGCACGGTAATCCATCTTCAGGTCGGTACGGCGCGCCAGGGCGCGCACCAGCAGGCCGCCGAACACCAACGACAGGCCCCAGTTGAGCAAAGACGCGAGCATCGAGATCAGCGCCACCCAGCACACCGCAGAGCGGCCGTTCTTCGGCAGCCGTGCCAGGCGGTCGATCAACCGCGCGGCAGGTGGCGAGCTGGCCACCACATAGCCGCCGATGACCACGAAAGCCATCTGCATGGTGAACGGGATCAGGCTCCAGAAGCCATCGCCAAAGGCCTTGGCGGTATCGGTGGGTTTACCGCCCATGGCCAGGGCGCCCAGGGACACCAGCATCACGGCCAGGGCGGCGAACACCCAGGAGTCGGGGAACCAGCGTTCGGCCCAGTTGGAGCAGCGCAGGGCAAAGCGCGCGGAGCGGCTGTCTTGGATATCAGCGGCCACGATGTTTTCCTTTTATTGGTTTTCTTGGATACACCAGCAAAAACACAAAACCCCTGTAGGAGCGGCCTTGTGTCGCGAAAGGACCGCAAAGCGGCCCCTCGATCTCAGCGCTGGCGCCAAAATCGTGGGGCTGCTGCGCAGCCCTTTCGCGACACAAGGCCGCTCCTACAGGGGGCGGTGTGTTGCGGGTAATTAGAAGGTCATTTCCTGCACATCGTCCGGCACGATCAGCTTGCCGGCGGTTTTCTCGATGATCTCTTCGACGCTCACGCCCGGCGCGGTTTCGCGCAGGATGAAGGCGCCGTTCTCGATCTCCAGGTAGGCCAGGTCGGTCAGCACCTTGCGGATGCAGCCGGCGCCGGTCAGCGGCAGGCTGCACTTGGGCAGCAGCTTGGACTCGCCGTCCTTGGAGGCATGGGTCATGGTGACGATGATGTTGTCGGCACCGGCCACCAGGTCCATGGCGCCGCCCATGCCCTTGACCAGCTTGCCGGGGATCATCCACGAGGCGATGTTGCCCTCCACGTCCACTTCGAAAGCCCCCAGCACGGTGAGGTCGACATGGCCGCCACGGATCATGGCGAAGGATTGCGCCGAATCGAAGATCGACGCGCCACGGCGAGCGGTCACGGTCTGCTTGCCGGCGTTGATCATGTCGGCGTCGATGGTGGCTTCGGTGGGGAACTCGCCCATGCCCAGCAGGCCGTTTTCCGACTGTAGCATCACATCCATGTCGGCAGGCACGTAGTTGGCCACCAAGGTGGGGATGCCGATACCGAGGTTGACGTAGTAGCCGTCCTTCAGTTCACGGGCGACGCGTTGCGCCATTTGTTCGCGGGTCAATGCCATGGTCAGGATCTCTTTGTTGTTCTTGAGGGCGGCGCTCAGGCCTTGACGGTGCGCTTTTCGATGCGTTTCTCGAAGGTGCCGACGATGACCCGGTCGACATAGATGCCCGGGGTGTGGATCTCGCTGGGCAGCAGCACGCCGGGCTCGACGATCTCTTCGACCTCGACCACGGTGATCTTGCCGGCGGTGGCGGCCAGTGGGTTGAAGTTCTGCGCGGTGTTGCGGTACACCACGTTGCCGTAGTGGTCGGCCTTCCAGCCCTTGACGATGGCGAAGTCGCCGGTGATGGATTCTTCGAGGATGTACTTGCGGCCCTTGAACTCGCGTACTTCCTTGCCTTCTGCGACCGGGGTGCCGTAGCCGGTGGCGGTGAAGAAGGCCGGAATGCCGGCGCCGCCAGCGCGCATTTTCTCGGCCAGGGTACCTTGGGGGGTGAGCTCGACTTCCAGTTCGCCGCTGAGCAACTGGCGTTCGAACTCGGCGTTTTCGCCCACGTAGGAGGCAATCATCTTGCGGATCTGCCGGTCCTCGAGCAGCACGCCCAGACCGAAGCCGTCGACGCCGCAGTTGTTGGAGACCACGGTCAGGCCCTTGACGCCGCGGCGCTTGATCTCGGCGATGAGGTTCTCGGGGATGCCGCACAGGCCGAAGCCACCGGCCAGTACCGTCATGTCGTCGGTCAGGCCAGCCAAGGCCTCTTCATAAGTTGCTACACGCTTGTCCAGTCCGGCCATGCTCAGTCGCCTTTTGTAGTTGTTGGAACCGTGCGGTCATCTTCACTGTAGTCGACTGATTTGTTAATTTTGTTTTCGTCATCGATTGATAATTTTTTCAAAACAAAGGTCGAGCCAGTCATGAACGTCAAGCAGCTGCGTGCCTTCGTCACCGTGGCCAAGTACCAGAGCTTCGCCCAGGCCGGCGAGCACCTGCACGTGTCGCAACCGGCCCTGAGCCTGACCATCAAGGCCCTGGAGGACAACCTCGGCGGCGCCCTGCTCACCCGCACCACCCGCAGCGTCAGCCTGACGCCCGAGGGCGAAGTGCTGCTGCCCCTGGCCCGGCGCCTGCTGGCTGACTGGGACGACACCGAGGAGATG
Organism: Pseudomonas sp. RIT623; assembly: GCF_004519305.1. Taxonomy (GTDB): domain Bacteria; phylum Pseudomonadota; class Gammaproteobacteria; order Pseudomonadales; family Pseudomonadaceae; genus Aquipseudomonas. The sequence goes on from NZ_SOZA01000028.1 coordinate 31,612, forward strand.
CTGCGCCAGCGCTTCACCTTGCAACTGGGCCGGGTGTCGGTGGCGGCCATGCCGGCGTTCGCTGGCAACCTGCTGCCGCAATCGCTGAAGGTGTTCCGCCAGCGCTACCCCAAGGTCAACGTCACCGTGCACGACGTGATCAACGAGCAGGTGCTGGAACTGGTGCGCCATCGCCGCGTCGAACTGGGCATTGGCTTCGAACCCGAAAGCAGCGAGGCGCTGCGGTTCCACCCGCTGTACATGGACCGTTTCGTCGCCGTGGTGCCCGCCGACTCGCCACTGGCGCGCCAGCCGCAGGTGCGCTGGCAGGAACTGCTGGCCGAGGACTTCATCGCCCTGCAGCGGCCCTCGGCGGTGCGCTTGCTGCTCGAGCAGCACCTGGCCGCCGGCCATGGCAAGCTGACGGTGGCCTTCGAGAGCCACCAACTGGCGACCATCGGCCGCATGGTCGCCAGCGGCCTGGGCGTCAGCGCCGTGCCGGCCCTGTGCATCGAGCAGATGCAGCAGCTGGGCGCACGCTGCGTGCGGTTAGTCGAGCCCAGCGTCGAGCGGCGCATCGGCGTGATCGCCCTGAGCGATCACAAGCTGTCGAAAGCCGCCGAAGCGCTGCTCGATGTCCTGCTTACCCATACCCACCCACAGGAGGTGATATGCGCTACCTGAATCTGGCGGGCAGCCGCGTTCCAGTCATTGGCCAGGGCACCTGGTACATGGGCGAGGACCCGGGGCGCAGGGCCGCCGAAGTAGCGGCCCTGCAACAAGGCATCGAATTGGGGCTGAGCCTGATCGACACGGCGGAGATGTACGCCGAAGGTGGGGCCGAGCAGGTGGTCGGCCAGGCCATCGCCGGGCGCCGCGAGCAGGTGTTTCTGGTCAGCAAGGTCTACCCGCACAACGCCAGCCGGCGCGGCATGCCGGCCGCCTGCGAACGCAGCCTGAAACGGCTGAGCACCGACTGTATCGACCTGTACCTGCTGCACTGGCGTGGGCAGTACCCGCTGGAGGAGACGGTGGAGGCGTTCGAGCGGTTGATCGAGCAAGGCAAGATCCGCCGATGGGGCGTGTCGAACTTCGACCTGGACGACCTGCGCGAGCTGGACAACACCGCCTGCGCCACTAACCAGGTGCTGTACAACCCGGCCGAACGCGGCATCGAGTTCGACCTGCTGCCGTGGAGCCGCGAGCAGGGTTTGCCAACCATGGCCTACTGCCCGCTGGCCCAAGCCGGGCGCTTGTTGCGCCATCCGCTGATGGCCCAGGTTGCCGAGCGCCATGGCGCCACGCCGGCCCAGGTGAGCCTGGCCTGGGTGACGCGCGGCGAGGGTGTGATCGCGATTCCCAAGGCGGTGAACCCGGACCACGTGCGCTTGAATGCACAAGCGGCTGGGCTGGTGCTGAGCGAGGAGGACCTGCGGGCGATCGACCAAGCGTTCGCGCCCCCGACCCGCAAGCAGCGCCTGGCGATGGTCTGAGCGCCACCTGTAGGCGCCAGCCCTGCTGGCGAACCAAGCGTCGCGGTGGTGGACGGTACCGGCTGTGCCGATATTCGCCGGCAAGCCGGCTCCTGCGGCGTTGCGCCTGGCGCTGGCTGGCATCAATGAAAATCCCGACTGCGCACATCCAGCCCATTGAGCAGCGGGCTGATGTCTTCCAGGCGCCGGGCAATCAGGTGTCGCACGCCCTTTTCCTGCTCCAGTCGCCCGCTGACTTTAAGCAACCGCGAGCCCACCAGCGCCCGCCGCTGCCGCTCGGCCAGCTCGCGCCAGACCACCACGTTGACCATCCCGTGTTCATCTTCAAGGGTTACGAAGGTCACGCCGCTGGCCGTCTGCGGTCGCTGCCGGCCGACCACGATTCCGGCCACCGCCACGCTGTCGCCATGCTCGGCGCCAACCAGCTCTCGCGAACTGCGGCAACCCAGCGCACGCAAACGCGGGCGCAGCAGGGCCAACGGATGCGGCCCCAGGGTCGTGCCCAGCGTGTGATAGTCGGCAACCAGATCCTCGCCCACCGTCGGCACCGGTAGCTCGACCGCCGGCTCCGGCGCACCCTCGAGCTGGGCAAACAACGGTAACTGCGCCTGCACCGCCGCGACCTGCCAACGTGCCTGGTGACGGTCACGTGCCAACTCGCGCAGGGCCCCGGCGTCCGCCAAGCGAGCCCTGGCCTGGGCATCGAGGCCGACACGCAGGCACAGGTCCTCGACATCGCGCCAGGGCCGCTGCGCGCGCGCCTGCTCCAGGCGCCTGGCATCCGCCTCATTGAAGCCACGAATCTGCCGCAAACCCAGGCGGATCGCCAGGACACCCTTGCCCACTGGCTCCAGGGTGCAATCCCAGGCGCTGTGGAACACATCCACCGGGCGCACCTCGATGCCCTGGCGGCGCGCCTCTTGCAACAACTGGTCGGGGCTATAGAAGCCCATCGGCCAGCTATTGACCAGGGCACAGGTGAAGATCGCCGGCTCGTGGCACTTGAGCCAACTGCTGGCATAGCACAGCAAGGCGAAACTGGCGGCGTGGGACTCGGGGAAGCCATAGCTGCCGAAGCCCTTGATCTGCTCGAAGATGCGTTCGGCGAAAGCCAGCTCATAGCCATTGCGCAGCATGCCGCCGATCAAGCGCGCTCGGTGTGGTTCCAGGCCACCATGGCGCTTCCAGGCAGCCATGCTGCGGCGCAACTGGTCGGCCTCGCCCGGGCTGTAGTCGGCGGCGACCATGGCCAGTTCCATGACCTGCTCCTGGAACAGCGGCACGCCCAAGGTGCGTTCGAACACGGCCTTGAGCTTTTCCGAGGGATAAGTGACAGGCTCCTGTTTCAAGCGCCGACGCAAGTAGGGATGCACCATGTCGCCCTGGATCGGCCCGGGGCGCACGATCGCCACCTCGATCACCAGGTCATAGAATTTTTCTGGTTTCAACCGCGGCAGCATGGCCATCTGCGCCCGCGATTCGATCTGGAACACGCCCATGGTCTCGGCCCGGCTGATCATGGCGTAGGTGGCCGGGTCTTCCTTGGGCAGGGTCGCCAGGCGGTACTCATGCCCCCGGTGCAATGCCATCAGGTCGAAGCAACGGCGCAACGCACTGAGCATGCCCAGGGCCAGCACATCGACCTTGAGCAAGCCGACCATATCCAGGTCGTCCTTGTCCCACTGGATCACCGTGCGCTCGGCCATGGCCGCGTTCTCCACCGGCACCAGCTGGTCCAGGGGCTGCTCGGAAATGACGAAACCTCCCGGGTGTTGCGACAGATGCCGGGGGAAACCGATCAGTTCGCCAGCCAGCACCAGGATACGCCGCAATGACGGGCTCTGCGCGTCGAACCCGGCCTCGGCCAGGCGCTCGGCATCCGGGATCCGGTCACTCCAGCGCGCGCAGCACTTGGCCAGGGCATCCACCTGGTCACTCGGCAGCCCCAGCACCCGCGCCACATCGCGCACCGCCCCCGCGGCGTGGTAGCTGCTGACCACTGCCGTCAACGCCGCACGGTGCCGGCCGTAGCGCCGGAAGACATACTGGATGACCTCCTCGCGCCGGTCATGCTCGAAATCCACGTCGATATCCGGCGGCTCGTTGCGCTCGCGGGACAGGAAGCGCTCGAACAGCAGCCGATGCTCCATCGGGTCGAGCTCGGTGATGCCCAGCACGAAGCACACCACCGAGTTGGCCGCCGAGCCACGCCCCTGGCACAGGATGCGCTGGCGGCGGGCGAAGGCGACGATGTCATGGACGGTGAGGAAATAGCTCTCGTAGCCCAGCTCCTCGATCAGGGCCAACTCCCGGCCCAGCACCTCGCGCACCTTGTCGCTCGGCCCGTGCGGCCAACGTTCGGGCAAGCCACGCTCACACAGTGCGCGCAACCAGCTGGCCGGCGTCTGGCCCTCGGGCACCAGCTCACGCGGGTACTGGTACTGCAACTCGCCCAGGTCGAAGGTGCAACGCTCGGCCAGCACCAGGGCCTGCGCCAACAGGTCGGCCGGGTACAGCTCCCGCAATTGCTCGAGGGAACGCAGGTGGCGCTCGCCGTTGGCGAACAGCAACTGACCGGCCTCGGTCACCGGGCAATGCGCGCGGATGGCGGTCATGCAGTCCTGCAACGCACGCCGACCACGCACATGCATATGCACATCACCACAGGCCACCAACGGTATGCCCGTGCGTGCGCCCAGCGCCCGCAAACCGGCCAGCCGCTGTTCATCGTCGCCCCCACGATGCAGGTGCACAGCCAGCCACAGGCGTTCGCCGAACAGCGCCTGCAACCAGGCCGCGTCATCGCTGGCGGCCGCCACTACCCACAGTGCCAGCAAGCCTTGGTGATGGGCCTCGAGATCCTCGGCGAGCAGTTGGTAGCTGCCTTTTTCAGCCCGCCGTCGCGCCCGGGTGATCAGCGCGCAGAGGTTCTGGTAGCCAGCAAGGTCCTGCACCAGCAAGACCAGCTTGGGCCCTTGATGCACCTGCACCTCGCTCCCGACGATCAGGCGCAGCTCATGCTGCCTTGCAGCCTGCCAGGCCCGAACGATACCGGCCAAGGAGCATTCATCGGTGATCGCCAGGGCCTGGTAGCCCTGCTCGCGCGCTCGACGAAACAGCTCGTCGGCGCTGGAGGCGCCGCGCTGGAAACTGAAGTTCGACAGGCAATGCAGCTCGGCGTAACCCTGCCCGCTCATGCGAACCAGCCTTGCAACCACAGCGGCCCGGGCGCCGCCAGGTCGCGAAAGGCCCAGCCACGCAGGCCGTCACGGGTCTGGACCCGATAATAGTCGCGCCGCACATCGCCACCGTCCCACCAACCGGACTCGATCCGCTCGGCCGGCCCCAACCACTGCAAGCCGACCTCGGCCAGCACCTGGGGTTCGGCCAACAGCCAGCCGGGGCGACTGCCGGGCGCCATCACCAGGCGGCCCTGGGCGCCCTGCTCCGCCGGCTGCCAGGCGCATTCGGGACGATGATCGGCGGCGGCGCACAACCCTGTGACCGCGTCATCGCCCAGGCGGGCACGCAGGCGCTCACGCAACTGCTCCCAAGGCTGCGCCTGCTGGGCGCGGGCCTCGAACAAGGCCTGGCGCTGGGGCACGAAGGGGGGCAAGTCGGCGGCGACCAGCCGCAGGTTACGTACCGGGGCTGGAATCCGTAGCGGCTCCAGGCGTCCGCGTGCCAGTTCGAACAGCATCGCGGCCTCGCGCTCGGCAGCCAGCAGCCCGACCTTGAGCAAGGTATCAGGCCCTTCGGCGTGCTCCAGGTGCAGCTCGAAACGCTGTACGCCGCAATCGCGCCCGCCGAGGAACGCGGCCAGGTCGTTGATCAGCCGGCGCAAGGGGAACAGCAACGCCTGGTGCGACTCGACGTCGAAGTTCAGCTCCAGGCGCGCGTCGAAGCGATCGGGTGGCTGGTAGAAGTCCAGGCCCAGGGTGCGCAGGCCAAGCAACTGGTCCAGGTGCAACTGCACCTGGGCGCTGAAACGCCTGGCCAAGGCCTCGCGCGGCAAGGCCAGGACCTGCCCGAGCCGACGCAGGCCCATGCGGCTGAACGCCTCAGCCGCCTCGGTGGGCAGGCCGGCCCGCTCGACCGGCAGGTGCTGCAAGCTGTCGCGGGTGGCCTGTGGGCAAGTCAGCGCCAGACCGTCATGGCCATTGGCAAGGATTCGCGCCGCCACCGGGTTGCTGGCCACGACGATGCGCTGACGCAGCCCCAGTTCGGCCAGTTCCTGGCGCAGCCGCGCCTCGAACGCGGGCCAGGGGCCGAACAATTGCAGGCTCGAACCGATCTCCAGCAACAACGCCCGCGGGTAATGCAGGCTGACCTGGGCACTGAAGCGATAGGCCCAGGCCGCGAGCAGTTGCTGAACCTGGTCGATGCGTGCCGGCTCGACCTCGACACAGCTGAAGCCGTCGGCCAAGGCCCGGGCGGCGGTCAGGGTCTGCCCCGCGCGCAAGCCCAGGGCGCGGGCTGGCACATTGACCGCCTGGAGGACGCGACGCTGGGTCGGACCACCGATCAAGGCCAGCGGGGTATCAGGGTCGTCGCGTTCGCGCAGGACCGTGTCCAGCGCCAGCTGGGGAAACAGGATGCAGGCCCAGAGCATGGCGCATCAGCCCCATCCCGGGCAGGCGATGGGCGCGGCCGGCGGCAAGCCACCCCGGCACTTGAGCACACGCCATTGCGCCGGTCGGGTGTCGATGGCGATGCGCAGGGCCGCGGGCGACGGGTTGTGCGCGGCCTGCTGCTCCCGGCAGGCGAAGGCCAGGGCCTCGCCGGTTTCCGCCGCAACCTGCAAGCGACGCAGCGCGCGGTCATCGGCGCGCGCCGGCCAACACAGCACGGCCGCGCAACTGCCCGAGCGCAGGCATTGCTCCGCAGCCCACAAGCCGTCATTGCCCTTGCCCTCGACCTGCGCCAACCAGCGCAGGTCCACCCCCGCCGCCTGCCAGGCCGGCGCGTAGGGAATGAACGGCGGCGCCACCAGCACCACCCGTTCGCCCGCGCCGGTCAAGCGCGCCAGGGTCGGCCACAGCAATTGCAACTCGCCACAACCCGGGCTGGCCAGCAGCAGTTCGCTGAGCGCAGCGGCAGGCCAGCCGCCATCCGGCAACCGCGCATCGAGCGCGGCATGCCCGCTGGGCTGCAACGCCTGCGGCCGCGCCTGGGCTTGCCGCCCACGCCAGACCTGGCGCTGGTCGAGCAGCCGCTCGAGGTCGACTACCGCGCCCATCAGTCACGCCTCAGCAGGCCGCAGAACACGCCTTCGATGAAGAATTCGCGCTCCGGGCTGATGTCGATGGGGGCATAGGCAGGGTTGCGCGGCAGCAGGCGATAGCCGCCACGGGTGCGCTGCAGACGCTTGATGGTCACCTCGCCATCGAGCCGGGCGACCACGATCTGCCCATCGCGGGCCTCGCCCTGCTGGCGAATGCCGACCAGGTCGCCGTCGAAGATGCCGTCGTCGATCATCGAGTCGCCGCGCACCTTGAGCAGGTAGTCCGGCGTATGCCGGAACAGGCTGGGATCGAGCAGCAACTGTTCGTGAATATCGAGGTCGGGACCGATGGGCGCGCCGGCGGCCACCTGGCCAAGCACCGGCACTTCGAGGATTTCCGGCCGGCGCAAGGGCTCGGCCAAGCGAATACCCCGCGCCTGATTGGGCGTGACGTCGATGAAACCGGCCTGGTGCAGGGCGGTGATGTGCTTGCGCGCCACGCTGCGCGAGGCGAAACCGAAGCGCTCGGCGATATCGGCCAGCGACGGCGGCTGGCCTTGATCGGTGATGCGCTCGCGGATGAACGCGAGGATGGCGCGACGTTTTGGGGGTAGATTGTCCATGGAGTACATTTGTACTCTTTTCGACGAACACTTAACAGCCCCCTTCGTCGGCGGCATTGGTTATGATGCTGCTGAATTGATTCTCCACCGCCAGGATGCCCAATGCTGACCGCCCTGCTGTTCGACCTCGATGGGACCCTCACCGATACCGACACCCTGCACCTGCAGGCCTTCCGCCAGCTGCTGCGCGATCACGACGGCCGCGAACTGACCCAGGAACAGTTCAATACCCAGGTCAGCGGCCGCTCCAATGGTCTGTTGTTCGCCGAGCTGTTCCCCGAGGCCGATGCGACACAGTGCCAGGCACTGGCCGAGCGCAAGGAAGCCTTGTTTCGCGAGCTGTCGCCGCACCTCGAGCCCATGCCGGGGCTGCTGCGCCTGCTCGAGCATGCCGAGGAGCACGGCATCGGCATGTGCGTGGTGACCAACGCCCCGCGCCTGAACGCCGAGCACATGCTCGGCGCCATGGGCCTGGGCGAGCGTTTCGACCATGTGCTGGTCGCCGATGAACTGGCCCGGCCCAAGCCCGATCCCCTGCCCTATCTCACCGGCTTGCAGCGCCTGGGGGCCCAGGCCGGGCAGGCACTGGCGTTCGAGGACTCGCTGCCGGGGGTCAAGGCCGCGGTCGATGCGGGCATCTTCACCGTGGGGCTGGCGACCACGCAACCAGAGCAACGCTTGCTGGATGCCGGGGCGAAATTGGTGATCGCCGATTATGACGACCCACGCCTGTGGAAGCTGATCGCCAGTCTCTGATCAGCGGCGCTTGTAGCTCTTGCTGCCCGACGGCGTCAGGCAGTACACGCCACCGCGCGGGCCGACGCAGTACTGCCCCGTGCCGCAGCTACAGCCCTCACTACTGCCGCTGGCACGCAAGGGCTGCGCCCGCGCCGGGCCACCGAACTGGGCGCTGCAGCTTTTCTTCGAGGCACTGATCGAGCCGTCGTTGCACAGGAAGGTATCGCCGTCGCAACCGGCGATGCCGCCTTTGCGCCCGGAACAGGGGGTGTTGCCGGCCTGCGCCACGGGAGCCGCCAGGCACAGGGCCAGCAACGGCACCGCGCAGCGGCGCCAGGAGAAGAAGGTCATCGCCACGCTCCTTGTGATAGATGGCGCAATAGTATCAACCATCGGCAGCGAAGTGGGGCACCGGCTGCGCCGGTGTTCGCCGGCAAGGCCGGCTCCTACGGAGGGTTGGTACTGGCCGTCTGTCGGTATTGGCAATGGCGTTGTCGAAAACGCCGAGGATGATTCGACCACTGTTTGAATCCCTTACGCTGGAGTCGCCACCATGAGCCCTTCCGATCCCAAGCACGCCGTGGTCTCGCGCAGCCAGTGGCTGGCCGCGCGGCGGCAACTGTGGCTGCACGAGAAAGCCTTCACCCATCAACGCGACGAACTGGCCGCCGCTCGCCGCGCCCTGCCCTGGGTACAGGTAGAGGAGGACTACCGCTTCCACGGCCCACATGGCGAACTGGGCCTGGCCGAGCTGTTCGCCGGGCGCAGTCAGTTGCTGGTCTATCACTTCATGTTCGCTGAAGGTTGGGACGAGGGCTGCCCCGGCTGCTCCTTCCTCGCCGATCACTTCGACGGCGCCAACCTGCACCTGGCACACCACGACGTGACCTTGGCCGCGGTGTCACGGGCGCCCTATGCCGAGTTCCAGGCGTTCCGCCAACGCATGGGCTGGCATTTCCCGTGGTATTCCTCCCATGGCAGCCGCTTCAACCACGACTTCGGCGTCAGCGTCGCCAGCGACGAGTACAACTATGAGCCGTACACGGGCGACGAGACCGAGCTGCCGGGGCTGAGCGCGTTCTACAAAGCGATCGATGGCAGCCTGTACCACACCTACTCCACCTATGCCCGCGGCCTGGACATCCTGGTCAATGCCTACAACTTCCTCGACCTGGCGCCGCTGGGGCGCAACGAGGCGGGCACGATGGACTGGGTACGCCACCATGACCGCTACGACGGGGTGGCCAGCAAGCCGCATTGCTGCAAGGAGTGACTGGCCTTGCTGACCAGGCAGGCAACGCGATACCTGCGCATTGAACCTCAGATCGCCTGCACCGCCAGCAACTCGGTCAGCACCTCGGCCAGCGCCTTGACCATCACATCCGCCGTGGGCCGGTGCACGATCACGATCTCGTAGCTGTCCACTTCCGGCAGCCCTTGCCCGGCGCCGAGCACGCGGTGCTCGGCGCTCGCTGCCCGTGGCGGCAGCAGGCTGATGCCCATGCCGTCGGCCACCGCCGCCTGGATGCCACTGAGGCTCGAGCTGGTGAAGCTGATGCGCCAGCGCCGGCCCATGCCCTCGATCGCGCTGATCATGTCGTCGCGGTACAGCCCGCGCGGGGGGAAGGTCACCAGCGGCACCGGGTCGAGTTCGAAGGCCGGCATGCGCGCGCTGTCGATCCACTGCAGCCGCTCCGGCCAGCAGGCCACGCCCTCGCGGCTGTTGCGCCGCTGCTTGAGCAGCACCAGGTCAAGCTCGCCGTTGTCGTAGGCCTGGCTGAGGTCGCGGCACAGGCCACTGGTGACTTCGAGCTTGACCTGCGGATGACGCCGGCTGAACGCGGACAAAGCATTGGTGGTGCGCCCGCCGACGAAATCCTCGGGCACGCCCAGGCGCACGGTCATGCCGACCATGGCCCCGGCCAGGGCTTCGAGCATCTGGTCGTTGAGCGCCAGCATGTGCCGGGCATACCCGAGCAAGGTCTGCCCGGCATCGGTGGGCAGCACATCGCGGTTGCCGCGCACCAGCAGGCGATGGCCGACCATATCCTCGAGGCGGCGGACCTTCTGGCTGATGGTCGACTGGGTGGAATGCAGGCGCGCGGCCGCGGTGGTGAAACTGCCGCAATCGGCCACCACGACGATGGCGCGCAACAGGTCAAGGTCGAACAGGGCTCTATTCGATTTCACGCTGGAAGACATCGGGTTATTCAACGAATGAATGACAAGACTGACTTCTATCACGCGCGCCCCGGCCCGGCAACTCGCCACGGGCCCATTAGCCTGGCCACTGCCTGCCATGCGAATTCTTTACTTCTGTCGCCGCCGCCACTTGCCTAGGATGAGGCCTTGCCCCTCAGGACCCGACACCATGCGCCTGTCCATCGCCACCCTGCTGCTGGCCCTGTTCACCGGCCTTGCCGCCCATGCCGAGCCCTCTGCCATGAATACCCAGCTGTTCGATGCCGCCCGCCGTGGCGATACTGCCGCCATCCACCAGGCCCTGGCCCAAGGCGCCGCGCTGGAGGCCCGCGACGACCAGGGCCAGACTGCCTTGCTGGTGGCCACCCACGGCAACCAGATCCAAGCCGCCAAGGCATTGATCGAAGCCGGTGCCGACGTCAATGCCAAGGATGCCATCCAGGACAGCCCCTACCTGTATGCCGGTGCCCGTGGTTTGAACGAGATCCTGCAATTGCCCCTGGCCCACGGCGCCGACCTGAACAGCACCAACCGCTACGGCGGCACCGCGCTGATCCCCGCCGCCGAGCGCGGGCATGTCGAGACCGTGCAGCTATTGATCGATGCTGGCGTCAAGGTGGACCATCTCAACCGCCTGCACTGGACCGCCTTGCTGGAGGCGGTGATCCTCGGCGATGGCGGCCCGCGCCATGTGGAGATCGTGCGCCGCCTGCTGGCCGCCGGAGCAGACCCGACGATCGCCGACAAGGATGGCGTGACGGCGCTGGAACATGCGCGCCAGCGGGGCTACCAGGCCATGGTGGCGGTGCTGGAGTAGATCACCTGGCGCATGGCACCGGATTTGCCGGTATTCGTGGCGGTGCTGTGCATGGCCTACTCCACCACCTCGAACGGCAACCCCACATAGTTCTCGGCAATGTTCGCCAACCCCGCCGCCGAGCCCAGGTAATAGTCGCGATCGGCCTCCTGCATCTTGCTGTCCCAAGCATCCTGGTGTTCGCCAAAGTCATGCAGCAGCCGGGTCATGAACCAGCTGAAGCGCTCGCCCTTCCACACCCGGCGCAAGGCCATCGGCGAGTACTCGGCCAACAGCTCGGTACGCCCCTCGCGATAGACCTTGACCAGGATCCGATACAGATAGTTGACGTCCGAGGCGGCCAGGTTCAAACCCTTGGCCCCGGTGGGCGGGACGATATGCGCGGCATCGCCGACCAGGAACAGGCGCCCGTGCTGCATGGGTTCGACCACCAGGCTGCGCAGCGGCGCGATGCTTTTTTCCAGCGCCGGCCCGGTCACCAGTTGCGCCGCCACATCCTCCGGCAGGCGCGCCTTGAGCTCATCCCAGAAGCGCGCGTCCGACCAGTCCTCCACGCGCTCCTGCAACGGCACCTGCAGGTAGTAGCGACTACGGCTCTGCGAGCGCTGGCTGCACAGCACGAAGCCGCGTGGGTGATGGGCATAGATCAGCTCATGGTTGACTGGCGGGGTATCGGCCAGCAGCCCCAGCCAGCCGAACGGATAGACCCGCTCGAACGTCTTGAGCACCCCGGCTGGAATGCTCTGCCGGGCCACGCCATGAAAGCCGTCGCAACCGGCGATGTAGTCGCAGTCGACCCGCTGCTGGCGCCCGTCCTTGTCGAAGGTCAGGTAGGGTTGCTCGCCATCGATAGCATGAGGCTGCACGTTGGCCGCCGCATAGATGATCGGCGCCCCGCTCTGCGCCCTGGCCTGCATCAGGTCGCGGGTGACCTCGGTCTGGCCATACACCATGACGGTCTTGCCGCCGGTCAGTGCCTTGAGGTCCAGGCGCTGGCGGCGGCCACCCAGCAAAAGCTCGACCCCTTCGTGCACCAGCCCCTCGCGATCCATGCGCGTAGCCACGCCCGCCTCGCGCAGCAAATCGACAGTGCCTTGCTCGAGCACCCCGGCGCGGATACGCCCCAGCACGTACTCGGGGGTCTGGCGCTCGACGATCAGGGTGTCGATCCCCGCCTGGTGCAGCAGCTGGCCGAGCAGCAGGCCGGAAGGGCCGGCGCCGATGATTGCAACCTGAGTTTTCATTGTTGTTGTCTCGTGATGACGATACCGACCTGGGACTGGTCCAGGCCCGGTATCTACTGTTAGGGTTAGCACCTGTATTTTTACGTGCGATCTATGGGTAGAAAGTGGGTTATCCGCTGAAAAACCTGCACTTTTGCAAAATACGTTCGATTAACGGACAGGCCCCAGCATGCCCAGCCCCCTCCCCGGCATCCCGCTGTTCCAGCTCTACGGTGAAAACCACGCCTGGCCTGGCACCGACCTGCTGCACTGCGAGTCGATCCCGGCGCGCAGCCGCCTGCACCACTGGGAGATCAAGCCGCACCGGCATGCCGAGCTGTTCCAGTTGCTTTATGTGCAACGCGGCGAGGCGCGCATCGAGATCGAAGGCCAGCACAGCCTGATCCGCGAGGCGGCGATCCAGGTTGTGCCGCCGTTGACCGTGCATGGCTTTCGCTTCAGCGCCGATATCCAGGGCCATGTGCTGACCTTCGGCACTGCCCTGGTGGCCGACCTCGAGCAGCGCCTGGGGGCGCCGTTGAGCGTGCTGGCGGCGCCGCGCTGCTACCTGCTGGGCAAGGATCGCCCGCGCCTGGGCGGGTTGCTCGACACCTTGCACCAGGAGTACCAGGGCAGCGCCCCGGCCCGTGCGGCCCTGTTGTCGGCCCTGGTCACGGCACTGATGGTGTGGCTGCTTCGCCAGCAGCCGCTGCAGGCGCCGCGCACCCCGCATGAACGCGACCAGCAACTGTTCGGCCGCTACCTGCGCCTGGTCGAGGCGCACTACCGCGAACACCTGGCGGTGGACGACTTCGCCAGCCGCCTGGGCATCTCCAGCCTGCAACTGAACCTCTTGTGCCGCAGCCTGGCCGGGCAGACTGCGCTGCAGGTCATCCACCAGCGCCTGTTGCTGGAGGCGCGCCGCAACCTGGTGTACACGCGCATGAGCATCGGCCAGTTATCCGACAGCCTGGGGTTCAGCGACCCGACCTACTTCGCGCGGTTCTTCAAGCGCCTGGCCGGACAAACGCCTAATGCCTACCGCCGTACCAGCCCGCGCGGCTAAATCACTTCGCGCGCCAGTCGTCTTCCGGCTATCGGTCATCTGCAACGAGGTACCCCCATGAGCAGCATGAGCACCCTGGCCTCCAACGTCGCGCGCAACCTGCGCAAGATCATCAAGGCCGACAGCGGCCCGCGCCCCTACCAGCTATTCGATATCCAGCTGCAGCGGCGCGAACGCCTGAGCCCGTCCCTGTGCCGCTTCGTCTTCGCCGGCGACGATGTACGGCAGATGCGCACCCTGGCGGCCGATCAGCGCGTCAAGCTGCTGTTCCCCGATGCCCAGGGCCACGAACCGGCCCTGCCCAAGGACGGCGACTGGCAAGCCGCGCGGCGCCAGGCCCAGCACCCGATGCGCACCTACACCATTCGCGCCCTGCGCGCCGATGCCGGCGAACTGGACATCGACTTCGTCCTGCACGGCGACAGCGGCCCGGCCTCGGCCTGGGCCGAACAGGCCGAGCCCGGCGACCGCCTGCAGATCGTCGCGCCGCACCGCCACGCCCAGGGCGACCCCGGCGGCTATGAATGGCGACCGCCCCAAGGCGTGCGCCAGTTGTTGCTGATTGGCGACGAGACCGCCCTGCCGGCCATCGCCGGCATCCTCGAGAGCCTCGCCGAGCTTGCCACCCCGCCCGCTACCCAGGTATTCCTCGAAGTCCCCGAGCCAGGTGACTGCGTAGATCTGCGCCATGCCCCCGGCACCGAGCTGCACTGGCTGGCCCGTAGCGAGCTCGACTGCCCCCATGGCCAAGCCATGCGCCACGCGGCCTTTGAGCTGGCGCGCCTGCCGCAGGCCACGCAAGCTAGCGCCAAGCCCCTCAAAGAGGTGGATATCGACAAGGAGATTCTCTGGGAACTGGCCGAGTCGGCCGACAGCGCGTTCTACGCCTGGGTAGCCGGTGAGTCGGCTGCCGTCATGGCGATCCGCAAGCACTGGATCAACGAACGCGGCCTCGACCGTGGCAGCCTGACCCTGATGGGCTATTGGCGCCACGGCCGAAGCCTGGAATGACAGCATTGCTCGATTTCATCATCGAACCACTACCGAGCGTGTCGATGCAGCCGGCACGCAAGGTAGCGCCATGATCATGACCGTGGTCAGCGGCGCCATCCACCGCGCACTGGGCCATCTCGCGCCTCAGTCCCTGTCCACGATAGGCCTCGGGCGCCACGAGCAGTTCGAGGACCATCCAGCTGACCCCGAATCGGGTGCCTCATGCGCCAAAGTAACGACTCGGCACCTCCCCCAGCACCTTCTTGAATACCGTAGAAAAAGCGCTCGGGCTGCTATAGCCGAGCGCCACGGCAACCTGCGTAATTGCCTCGCCATTGCCCAACTTGACCGTCGCGGCCAGTAAGCAGGCCTGTTGGCGCCACTGCAGAAAACTGATGCCGGTGTGCTGGCGGAACTGCCGGGTAAAATTACGCCGGCTCATGTTGGCCCAGCGAGCCATCTCGTCGACACCGATCTCAAGCGATGGTGCGTTGAGGAACCGCTGGCAGGCCTTGTCAAGGCGCGGTTCTGCAGGCAGTGGCGCATTGAGGTAAAGAGGCGGCATCCTGGCGATCTCATGCAACAGCAACCCCATCAAATGAGCGTCGCGCTCGTTGCCAGCGTAACGGCCAGGGACCTCGAGCGCCAAGGTGAGCAATTGCCGTACCAGCGCTGAAACAGCGAACACCTGACAGACATTCGGCAGCCCCACGCGCAGGGCGGCGGCCGGACTGACGTAGGTGTTGAGCATGGTGACCGTGCCACGCATCTGCATCCCATGGCGTACCCCTGGTGGCACCCATATTGCGCGCTGCGGTGGCACGGCCCAGTTGCCTCGCTCAGTGTTCACCGTAATGACCCCACAAGCCGCATAGGCGAACTGGCCGCGACGGTGGTCGTGCATGGGAAACCGCGCGCCATCGGCATACTCCCGCGCCGTGACCACCACCTCACAGGGGACCGCGTCATAGGGAGCAGGCTGGCAGGTGTTTTCGTTCATGGCCCGATTTTATTACCAATTGACCCTTCATTGAAAGCGGGCCATCTCGTTCACGCGCAAAGTGCCGCGACCGCCCGGGCCTGATGCCTGGGCACTCGGACAAGCAGATACCATGCATAGAAAACACTTGATGCTTGCGCTGTTGGTAACGGCGCTGTGGGGGCTCAACTTCCCCATCTCCAAACTGGCGCTCGCCGATATGGACCCTTTGCTCCTGACCAGCCTGCGCTTCACGCTGACGGCACTGCCCTGGGTATTCTTCGTCAAGCGCCCCGCCGTGGCCCACCGCTGGTTGATCGCCTATGGCCTGATCTTCGGGGTGGCGATGTGGGCAGCGATCAATCTCGGCATCGCGATGGGGGTACCTGCGGCCAGCGCATCGCTGCTCATCCAAGTCAGCGCGTTCTTCACCATCGGCTGGGGCGTGCTACTGTTTGGTGAGCGCCTGACCGGGCCGCAACGGATCGGCATGCTGCTGGCCGCGCTAGGGCTAACGGGTATTTTCATAGGCAGCCCTGGCAAGGCGACCACACTCGGCTTGGGCCTGATCATGATCAGCGCCTTGGCCTGGAGCATCGGCAACATCATCATCAAGGTTTCCAGGGTACGAGAGATCTTCGCCTTCGTGGTGTGGGCCAGCCTCGTACCGCCGCTCCCTTTGCTGGCGCTGGCCTGGTGGCTGCACGGGGCTACGTCGCTGGACTGGCCAGCCGCACAAATGAATGCGACCGTGCTCTTCTCGCTGATGTTCCAGGTATACGCCGCCACGCACTTCTGCTATTGGGGGTGGAATCTCCTGTTGCGTGAATACCCCGCCTCCAAGGTGGCGCCACTGTCGCTATTGATCCCGATCTTCGGCACGCTCGGCTCGATGGTCATCCTTGACCAGACGCCGAGCACGACAGACTGGTTCGCGATTGGATCGATCCTGCTGGCCCTGTTGATCGGCTTGCACAAAGGGCGCGGCAGGCCGACCGACCACGAGATCGAAGCGGGTGTCCCACGCTAGTGTCCTGTCTCGGCAATAAGCTGTTCACTTTTGCCGGTGTCTTGGGCGCCCGGTCGGCGTTACCACTCGTCAAAAGAGAACGTATGTCCAAGACAGGACACTAGCGAGGGTTGATTTCATCAATGACCACTATTGAGCGTGTCGATTTCAGCCGCGCGCCCCCGGCATGTAAGGTAGCGCCATCTCACACGGAGACACCTCCATGGCCAGCATCCAGATCATGTCCGTCGTCGGCAGCGCCGTCCCGCGCGAATTGCGCCAGCAAGGCTTGCTGGCCTGCTGGTACCTGATGTGCAACGGCGAAGCCATAAGCGGCCCGCTCACCTCCCGCGCTTCGGCGCAGGACATCGCCGAGCACTTCGCCCCCTGCGCGCTGCTGGCCTGAACCCCGAATCTGTTGTTGTGCGTTGCTCCCTTAACGCCCCTTGTGCCCGCCGTCATGGCGGGCTTTTTTTGCCCGTCTGTCCGCAGGGCAGCGCGGCGCCGCTTTCGCCAGCAACGCTCAGCCCTCGAGCGGCATCCACATGACGCACCCTGCTGCGGCCTGAGCCACCAGCCAATCATGCTGCTGTTTGCCGAAGGGCCGTTTCATGCCAATGGATTCACGCTCGGCATACCTAGAAGCCACCTTCACTTCAAGCTCGGTGGGCTTCGCTTGGCCTAACTGCTGGTTTTTCTGCAGCCCTGCCACGGCCCCCGTCATGGCCAGGCCCTGGCCCAGGCCATCGCCACTCTCCTCCAATATCGATACCGCGATAAACGCCGCATTCGAGCAACGATCGACCTTCATCACTTGTTTCTCGACGGCCTCCATGTCCTGAAAGTTCGAACCATGGGCCACGACAGATACCGCCAAGGCCACGCAGGCCACAACAACACGCATTGCTGATTTCCTTACCAAGTAGACGCGATATCGATACCGCGTTCGGCCACGATACTCATCAAGAACAACGGATTGCAAAGTACAGGATTAAATTTCCTTCACCTTGCGCCCTTTGGATATAAGGCATTCGACAGCGCTTCGGCCATACTCCAAAGATGTTTTCCGCGTTTTGGTGCGTTTCAGAGGGGGGCGAAACCCAATGAGACCAGGGGTTTCGCCGCGCTGGAATACTCTGTGCTACACGCCAAAACACGATCATTGGTACAAAAATTGGTACGAGCCACCCCTCCTCCGGCGTTCTGCCGACCGCTCCCCCTCTCCCCATCGCTACACCTCGTCGGCTGCTGCTGGCCGGATGCACGCTCTTGATCAGCGGCACGACTGCACTGCCGCTTCCAGCAGATTCTCGTACCCGATCCTCTGCCTGCGCTCGGCCAGCAGCGCACGCACTTTCACCTCCAGGCTGTCGCTCTTGCGCAGGCCGGCAGCTGCCCAGGGCGGCACCGCGACCTCCGGCGCCCGGCATGACACCTGCACCGGCACCTCGACACGCACGTAGCTGATCTCAGGCGCCGGCCTCGCAGCACATCCCGCCACCAGCAGTCCAACCAGCATCACCTGCAGGGCCTGCAGGGCCTGCACTTTTTCCCAGGTCCTGCAGGTTTTCGAGCGGCCTGCACTTTTTTCCAACACCTGCGCGTTCATAGGCCAAGCTCCTGGTCGATGATCGAGGTGGCCGCAGCGCACTGATCGCCACCGGTGCGTTCCTGCTGCAGGCGGTTCGCCGCCGCGTAATCCAGATCTGCGCTGGCCTTGGCCTGGGTCACCGCCTGCTCTGCCCTGGCCTGGCGCTCGTTCGCGGCCAGGGTCAGGGCGCCCAGGGCCTTGCCCTGCTCCGCTGCCAGGCCTGCGAGGTTCTCGCGCGCAGCGGTGCACGCGGCAGCCTCGCTCTGGACCGCGTCGAGAACCGGTCGAAAGTGGCTGGTGGTGACCCAGGCGCCCACGGCCATGCCGAGCAGGATCAACAGACCGGCGCCGGCGAGGCGCAGCGCCCAAGTGCTCACGCAGCCCCTAGGAACAGATCGCGCTCACCGGCGCGACGACGCACAAGGCCCGGCAGCACCTTGCCGCCAGCCTTGTTCCAGCGCGGGAACTGCTCAGCGGCAGCGGCATAGTCCCCGGCATTGAGCAGGCGCCGCAGCGTTGACGATTCAAGGTTCGCCGAGCCCAGGTTGTAGGTGAAGCTGATCAGTGCATCCCACTGGTTCTGATTCAAAGGCGCCGTGACCAGGCGTTGCACATCCGGCTCGAAGCGCTGCACGTCGTTCAGCAGCATCCGCTCGGCCTGCTCCTTGGTGATGCTCATGCCGGCCTTCACGCCCCGGGTGGTGCCGTAGCCGATGGTCCAGACGCCGACGGCATCCTGATAGGCCTGCAGGCGCAGGCCTTCGAACGACTTGATCAGGCTCAAGCCGCGTTGCGATGTACGCATTGGTTTTTCTCCAGGCGAAAAAAAGCCGCTCAAGGCGGCCAGGAGTTAGACCGGAACAACCGGCCATGCCGGTTCAGGCACGCTCAAGTCGACGACCTTCAAATCTCGAACATATGCTTGCCATGACTTTGCGCTGGCGATCTCCTCGCCTGTGGCATCGCCAAGCTGCAAAGACACAAGGAGAGGCGTCATGGCCGACGATGCAGCGGCGAGCAATGCGTTCTGCACTGCGCGATTGACGCGGGGCCAATCGATAACAGGCGGCGGTAAATCAACCCAGCCAGGAAGTCCGTTTACGGGAGCCAACCTCTGGCCTTCTGGCGGAGTCTGCTTCCAGTACGTGTCGCATTCTTCCTCGGTGAGAAGTACCGCATCTTCCGGCCAATTCTCGTCAGAATAAGTGCCATCGTTTTTCCACTCGGCGGGGATGAAAGTATTAAGTGCGGGCGAGTAATAGGCTGCAGACATTTCAGTTCCCCAGTGCAAGCCATACGAACGGGCAGGTTTTGTTGAAGACAATGGTCTGGTTTGAATCTCCCGTGAGCGACGCAGCAACGGCGTCATATCCATCAGTACTCATGATCGATGCGTAGCCATTCGTGTTGATGGTGCCTGTGCCCATTGCGACAACAAGCCGGGCCGCCGTGGGGAACCTGGTTGGGTAAGTGACAGTCGTCCGCGAGGAGGTTGTGCCTGATGCCGGCAGCGTGCCAACCCCCCACTGAACAATCAAACCTCCAGGAACATCTGGAACGCGAATGTAGTCGTTAGCAGCAAACGAACGCTTTGGAAGCCATGCGAAAGGAACAGCATGATTACTCTTGGTCGGCTCCGCTACCTGCAGGGCGCCCCCTGTGCTGCTTATAAGAATCCAGCTGTCAATTGCGGCAGACCACACCACTGTGCACTGCCCATCAGCTACAATTTCTCCGCCCTGAAGCGCAACCTTGCTCAGACCTAGAAGAGGCTTGGCAACCAGTCCATTGGGCGCAAATGTGCTGGCCCCGCTGTTCGCAGTCTTGGCTCGGAAGCTCAGCCTTAGACCGTCAGTGAACGCAGTAATAGCCGGCGCGTAGGCGACAACATACGTGTTGGCGATGCCGGTATCGACAGCAAAAGCGCCGGAACCTCCTTGCACAATCAAACGGATAGCCTTTAACAGTTGGGTCAAGTCGGCTTCGTTTGGCACCATGCCGGCACCGACGATGACCGACAGCAACTCGTCTGTGACTGCATTGCCCCAGGCTGAAGGGATCAGCGACCCCGGAGTGCCATTGACGACGTCTTCGTCGATGAACTTCCCGCCAACCAGACCGGCATTCGGCAGACTTTTTGGATAATCCACGCGGTATCCCTCAGTTGTAATCAATATGAACCACAGTGTGCGCGGGCGCAGCACGGCGAATGACGCATTCAAGAGCGCTCCCAGGATTGACCCCGAACCTCTCCCCCCAATAACTGATGCCGAATCGACGTCCCAACCTCTGCCGGCCGCCCGTATGCAACGTCCACAGGAACTGCGCATTCCAAGTGCCGAAATGCGCACTTCCAAACCGCGAACGCCCCCACCGCGGAGCACGAAATTCGGTAACAGTGGCATTCGGGTAGCCCTGGCCCGCGGCGAGGCTGATGAAGTAGGAAACAGTCTGGCTGCCGACAGCAACCAGGCGCTGCTGAACGGCCAGGCGCCGGTCCTCGAACGAAGGGGTCGCGCCCAGGCATGCGTCAGGCAGGCTCATGACTGCTTCCCATTCAGGTACCAGTTCACTCACGCCGGCTGCGTCCATCTCGTTCAGCGCGGCGGCGGCGCGCGCCTCGATTCTGGCAAACTCTTGCGATACGCCCTCCAGTACAAGGTCGACTTCCGGCACCAGCTCAGGATCCCAAGCGGGGCCCAAGGGCAGGAGCGCCCGCAACTGTTCCTTGTACTCTTTAGCTGTTCTCACGCCAGCCATGTGCACCCTCCGAACGTCAGCAGTTGATTGCTTGCGGACTCGAGGTCGGCGGTAGGTGAGACCAGCACATGGTCCCACTCGCCCTTCGCACCACTGATGGCCTCACGCATGTGACTGAGCAGAAGTGTCTCGCCGAGGCCGGCTTCACGGTTGTGCAGATCGGCCAGTTGCGCCTCTACCGCAGCCCGCGTGGCGGTCGTGTCCGGGTTGAGCCGGATCTGGTAGATCACCGGAACTATCGCCGGGGCCAACACGTATACTTCAGCCGTCACCGGTCGGCGCCCTTCGATGTAGGCCTTCACCTCAGAAAGCTCACCAGCGTCGGGGACGGGGTTAGCGTCATCGTCACGCATGATGAACACGCCAACGGTGCCAGGCCCCATGTAGTTGCGCACGCACCATGCGCGAGTGACGCCTGCGCATTCGAGCGCCCAGGTCTCGTAGTCGTCCTTGCTTCCGCCATGAGGAATCACGCGATAGGAGCGAATCACCCGCGCACGCAGCGATTCGACGCTTTCCCTGGGCGTGCCTCCGGTCAACCCTGGCGCAAGCACGATGAACGTGCCAGCGATGCCTTCCACCGGCTGAACAAGGGTCAGGGGCTGGCCTGCATCCGCATTACCCAGGGTTCCGGCGTCGACCGCCTCGACGGTGGTTTGGTTGGTGCCGGCGCTGGTCGTCACGCCAGTGGTGACCTTGTAGGGCCGGCCGTCCTCAGCCTGAAGCACGGTATCGATATCCAATACTGCGCCGGTGGCGGCCTGGAAGCTGACGGAGCCAGCCGCTGGGGCGGCCGGCTTGCGCGGCTGCTGCAGCCGCAGCGATGCTATTCGCTCGAGCGTGTCTTCGTCGGCGGTGTCGGGCAGGATCTGTTCGATGATCCAGTTCAGGTACCCATACAAACCGAAAGCAGTACCAGCCTGCGCCCTGGCCAGCACCTGGGAATCGGAGTGGCGTAATGCGTTGCTGCCCAGATCTGCCTGGGACCGGCTGATCAGGGTCGGTAGCGAAGGTGTTTCAAACGGCATAGGTCACCTGCCACAGTTGGTCCGAGTCGATGATGAGGGTGGAGCCGTTGAGCAGTGTCAGCCCTACACGCAGGTTGATGCGATCAAGGCCGGCGCGCTCGCTGGTGACGGCGATATCAAGAACCTGTCCGTCGTCGATTAGCCAGCGCAGGGCCTCATTGGCGTAGTACTCGGCATCACGCTGGGTGCGGTCGGTCAGCTTCACCCGACGCAGCAGCCAGAGGCGAGAGCCGATTCGGTCGTCAGCTACACGCGGAAAGCTGTCCCCCCACCAGCCGTAACGCTCTTCGTCGTCAACGGGGTCGTCTGGGCCAGCCCGACGCCAGGTGAACAGGCTGATCACCACGGTCCTGACCAGGCTCTTGTCGGTATCGTTCATGGCCCACCTGCCGGTTTCTGGGTCTGCCCGGTACCAGGCATCACGCCGCCGTGCACGTGATTGATCTGGCTGATGCCACCGGCAACCTGGTCGCCGGTGGACTCGATGCGCCCCGTGGTCTTGATGAGCGGCGTGTCGAACTCGACGGCTGTACCGGCCTTGACCTTCAGCGTCATGGTGTCCAGCTCGACGACACGCCCGCGCTTGAACACGAAGGTATCGCCCTCGTCGGTGTACAAAGCCACCTCGCCAGCCTCCAGCTCCTTCAGGCGAAAGCGCCGGTCAGCCACGCAGACCACCACCCCGTGGGAGCGGTCGCCGCCCAGGAACAGCGCGATGCCTTCGGCGCCGGACTTGGGATGGCTGGTGAATCCGTAGGGCTCGAAGTGCTCCAAGCCGTCCTTCACTTCACCGGCGGTCAGCCGCATTTGCAGCGATTGAAGCATGTTGCCCGCCGAGGCCAGGGCCACGGTGCCGCGGGCAATCATGCGCGTCAGCATGGTCATTTTTTCCCCCAGTCTTCTGGTAGCAGGTATTCGAAGTTGTCGCCCTTCTTTCCCTTCTTGAGCTTGCGGCGCTTGAGTGGGTCCGCCGGCTCTGGCTCATAGCCTTCGGGCGGCCCGACCACCAGGGTGGTGATCATCCCGCTGTCGCTCAGGGTGTAAGTGACCTCGGCGATGACCATGTCACGGTCGAAGCCGATCAACGGGTCCACCACCCGCACCACGGTGTTGTGTCGCCACAGCGCGCCGTTGCTCTGCCGCCAGCCTTGCACGGTGTAGGTGGTTTGCAGGGCCTTGCCCATGCGGTTACCGCGCTCCCAGTTCGCGCGCCCCTGCGCGAGCTCGTCAGTCATCTGGCCTGCCTGGTGGATGATGTGCGTGCGCTTGCGGGTGGTGCGGCTGTCGGTAACGGTGGCGGATACCTCGGCGGCTTTCTCGCCGAAGGCGTTGTCGGTGCCGCTGCGCTGGCCAAGCACCTGGTACTCGGAAAACACGCCGGAGAAGTCAAGCGAGGCGCTGCCGGTGAGGACGTTGTTGCCGACCTCTAGCCGGTCGAAGGCACGCCCCTGGCTGCCCACGTCGGCCAGCACCACCTGGCCCCGGGCGTCGTCGGTCGAGAAGGCGCGGAACAAGGTGAGCAGACGGTCGATGGACTCGAACGCGGTTTCCCCTGGCTCGATGGTGTGGTCTGACAGCCGAGCGGTTGCCGCGATTTCGCTTGTGACCCGCAGGTTGTAAGGCGCAGCCAGCGCGCTGACGATGGCCAGCACGCCCTGATTCTTCCATTGCCCTGGCTTGTTGACGGCGGCACAGTCCACTAGGTCGGCAGAGAGTGAACGCCCGGAGACCGACATGGTGATCTGGCCGGCGTCGTGACTGATCGGGGTCGAAAACACCCAGCCGGTGAGCACAAGGTCGGCACCGATGCGAACTTCGCAGCGCGATCCCTGGCGGATGGGCCTGACAACCTCTTGCCCAGGCCAGCGCCAAGTGATGCTGAGACGGAAGTCGCGGGCCTGGCGTTCGAGTCCCGCCGAGATCTCAACGTCCTTCCAGCCGCCATAGTCCAGGCCATCAACCGTCAGGGTTACAGTGTTCTGTTCATCCATGCCCTACTCCTTGGCGAGTTTCAGTGAACGCGGCGGGACGAATCCGGGGTGCCGGACGCGGTTGCGCTGCACCACTTCTCCCTCCCGCGTGGCATCGCCGAACCGGCGGTACGCCAGCACCAGGGCTGGCAGTGTTTGCTCGGGCGTCACATCGACCAGGCGCACCCCGGATGCCGCGACCGCCGTCAGGTGGTCGTTCAGCGCGTGGCGCACGTTAGTCAAAGCCTGGTAGTGAGCGTGATCGGCCTTCAGCGCGGCCTGCCAAATGGCGTCGTTGAGGTCGTCGCGCAGCTCGAGCACGTCGTCGGCGACCGGAACTTCCGGGCGCTCGACAGGCTGTTGCTCCTGCTGATCCAGCGGTGGAACGCTGGTCACGGGGCTGGCCGGCGGCGCAACTGGCAGATCAGCTACGATGTTGCCCACCTGAACCAGCAGCGCGTCCTGTACCAGGTTGGCCGTCGCCTGCGCGGCGGCCGAGGTATCGGCCCCGCCGGCCGGTGGCAGGGTGTCGATCGCCCGCACCGCCTCCACCTGCTGATTAGCCAAACTGAGGGATCGGCGATAGCTCGACCCTGAGCTGCCCGACGAGAACAGATTGAACGAACCGCCAGCGAAGTAACTGCTGAACATCGATCGTAAGCTATCAGGGGCGTTGACGATGGCCTGCACGAAGCCGATGACGCCGTTGACCGCATTGGCGATCGGTGAGAATTGCTGCTGCACCGTGGCGAAGACACCACTCACGCTGCTGCGCAGGCTGTTTAGGTTAATGCGCGCCGCGTCGACCCTGTCTATGGCAGACGAGTAGCGACCCAACGCAGAGTCGAGCAGGCCTTCGGAGGCCTTGGCAGCGCGTTGCTGGGTATTCGGCTTCGCCCCTGGGTACTTGCGCGGCTGGTCTGGGTACAACTGCAGATCGAAGCGCACCATACCGCCTTCAGCGCGCTCGTGGCTTACTTCGCACTCGCCCACCTTGACCAGCATGCGCCCGAACCATGGGTGCACCAATTCGCCCGCGCCCTGGGTCTCCAGCGCCTCGAGCAGCTTGTCGCGCCGCTCGAAGCAGTCCGGCCCGATGACAAAAGCCGTGAGCTTGTGCACCTGGGCCCGCTTGCCTAGCTGTTCGAAGTACGGCTCATCCCGCTGCACGAATTCGTGCAACTGGCCACGCTGCCCGGTTGGCATCGAAGTCCGGTCGACCTCGAACGCCACCCCGCGAAATGAGGCAGGCAATAAGCTATCCCGCCAGGTTGTTTCGGTCATGCCGGCGCCGCCCCCATCGTTCGATAGCCAACCTTCGGCTTAATCTGCAAACCAGGCTGGTTGGTTTTGGGTTGCTCAACTCGCGTACCCGGGGGTGCGCCGTTGATATTGATGTTGAGCTCGCCCCCCACCTGGGTCTTGTTGCCGGCCATCACTAGGCTGCCCGGGGTCGGTGCCTTGAGTAGTTGGCCGGTGGAGGGAATGCCCATAGCTGCCGCCATGCCTTGCTGTCGAGCGACGGACTGCGCTCCCGCGCCCGCAGCGAGCAGGGCCCCGTCGCCAGCGCCCATGGCCACGCCGTTGCGCTGGTTCTGGGCGTAGGACGCGCGCTGCACCTTCGCGGTAATACCCTCCCCGCCCTCATTGAGGCCGAGAAATTCCAAGTAGGGCCGAATGTCCTCCCATAGCCCCTTGAAGAATCCGACGATGGGTTCCCAGTTCTTGATGATCAGACCCAGCGGCGTCCACGATGCGATAGTTTTGAACATTTCCCAGGCCGGCACGGCATAGGCCTTGATCAGCTCCCACATCGCGGAGAAGAAAGGACCCACCGTCTCCCAGTTCGCGATGATCAGGCCGGCGGCGGCGGCGATGCCGACGGCGATCAGGCCGATAGGGCTTGCCGCCAGCGCCAAGCCCATGACCTTCGTGGCAACCGTCGCGGCCACAATCGCGGCGCGAATGCCAGTGAATGCCACGCCAGCCCCAACCAGGCCACGAACCAGGTTTGGGTTTGCCTCGATCATCGCAGCGGTGTAACTGATCAGAGGCCTGATAGAGCCGACAGCCTCATTCAGGCCGGGCAGAAGCGCGTCGCCCAGCGCTCGGCCAACGCCGTCGATGGTGTTGCGCAGCAATTGCAGGTTGTTCGCCGTGGTCGCCGCCCGCGAGGCGTACTCCTTGTCCATCGACCCTGAGTAACCCTTTTCGTCGGCCACCTTCTGCAGGTTGCCCTTGAGCAGGTCCAGGTTGGTCAGCAGTGGCGAAATCGCGGTAATCGACTCGCTGCCGAATAGCTGGGTCATCACCCCGGCCTGCTTGGACTTGTCGACGTCCTTGAGTCGGTCGAGGATGTTCAGCACCGCGCCCTGCGCATCGGTCTGCATGGCCTTGGCCACTGCCTTGGAGTCGAGACGCAGGGCCTTGAACGCCTCGGCCTGGCTCTTCGTCGCTGCCGAGCCCTTGGTCATGGCGAGCATGAAGTTCTTGATACCGGTGGCCGCCACTTCCTGCTCTACGCCGACACCGGCCATGGTTGCGCCAAGTGCCGCGATCTGCCCCGACGCCAGGCCCGCGATCTCGCCGAGCGGGCCGATACGGGTCACAATGTCGGAGATCTGCCGGGTGTTTGCCGGCCCCGTGTTGCCCAGGTAGTTGATCTTGTCGGCCAGCGCGACCACGTCGTCCTGGCCCATCTTGAACGAGGTGCGCCACTTGGCCATCATCTCGCCGGACTGGTCAGCCGTCTGGTCGAAAGCCACGCCCATCTTCACCGCAGCTTCGGCGAAGCCAAGCAGTTCGTTTTTCGCGATGCCGGACTGACCGCCCGCTGCAACAATCTTTGCAATGTCGCCAGCCGCCATGGGCAGCCGCTCGGACATGCGCCCGATATCATCCCCCATCTGCTTGAACTGCTCCGGGGTATCGAAGTCGACGACCTTCTTCACGTCGGCCATCTGCGACTCGAACTCGATGGCTTTGCTGATCCCGGCCACGAACGGCGCCGCGATGGCGCCGCCCGCGATCAGGTCACGAAAGCCAATCTTGCCGAGCCCAGTCTTCTCAAGGCCTTTCTGAAAGCTCGAAACGTTTTTGCGGATTCCCGCCAGGGTTGGCGAGAGCTTGTCGACGCCCGTGATGAGCGCCTTGAGCTGGAACTTGTCAGCCATCACGGCACCTGCTGCAAAGCGTTGATGCGCTGGGCATGCACCAACGATTCGAGGAAGAGATCTAGCGGCTTGGCCAGGATCTGGTCTGGATCAACCTTCCAGAACCAGGCCAGGTCGTAGGCGAGCGCGATCAGGCTTTCGGTGTCGGCGAGGCCGCACTCATGAAAAAACGGGCAATCGCCCAGCTGGCCGTGTGCAGGTCAGACAGGTCCAGCTGGTTCACCGACGACGGTGGAATGCCAGCACAGACCGCGATGTATTTGGCCGAGGTGTCCATGTCCAGACTTATCTCGTCGTTCTGGTCGATCTTGTAGGGCAGCGACTTGATGGCCCGGACCTCCTGAACCGTAGGCCGGCGCAGCTTGAGCTCGTTGAGTTCCTCGTCTTGCGCCTTGATTGGGCTGGACAGCTTGATTACTTCAGTCATTGCCACACCCCTTTGAGACCGTCGAATTGGAGGTCGATAGTGCCGTCGTCACCGCTCGACACCGGTTCGTCAACCAGGTAGGCGCCGGACAGTACGTACACCTTGCCGTTGTTGAATTCGCAGGTAATGGTCATATCGGTACCGGCCACCAGCTTTTTCAAGGGGAAATCCGGCGTGTGCACCGCGGTGACCTTCACGTAAGGCGTCAGCTGCTCTTCCTTGTAATAGCCGGGCACGACCGACTCCCGCTTTACGTCCATCAGCGGTGCTTCGCAGCCACCGGTGATGGTCAGTTGGGCGCCGTCCACTTTGACGTAGCAGGTGCCCGCGACTCGTTGACCCATGGTCATGTCTCCGAAAATGAAAAAGCCCGCTCA
Organism: Pseudomonas sp. RIT623; assembly: GCF_004519305.1. Lineage (GTDB taxonomy): Bacteria > Pseudomonadota > Gammaproteobacteria > Pseudomonadales > Pseudomonadaceae > Aquipseudomonas. Next base: position 59,284 of record NZ_SOZA01000028.1, read on the forward strand.
GGCGGGCTTGTGGATTGGCTGGCCGGTTCAGGCAGCGGCGTCGTATTGCAGGCGGAACTGGTTGAGCAGCGCGAAGATGCGCAGGCCGTTGATGTAGTCCGGCGGGAACAGCACGTTGACCCGGCTCGGGTCGTTGCTGTCGCGCTCCACCACCAGGTACTCGGCAAACAGCTCGGCGTTTTCGACGTGGCCTTCGTTCTCCAACTTCCCGTACTGGGCAATCAGCTCGCCACGGATGGTGCTCGGCGTCACGATCGGCTGGCCGGCGCCGAAGCGTGTGCCGTCATTGGCCAGCTTGTGCCGGCCATACTTGCTGGTGATCACCCCCTGCAGGCGGCGAATGATGAACGCCGACTGGTGCATGGTCTCGCTGTCGAGGTAGGAGTTGTCGGCCTGGCCGTAGGCGTTCTTCTGGTAGGTGGTGATCGAGCGCTGGATGCGCATCGAGCCGCCTTCGAAGTAGGCCGTGGCAATGCCGTAGCTGAGCAGCGACTGCCGCTCGGTCAGGGTGAAGCGCTCGCTGGCCGGTGCAGCCTCGATGCCCGGCATGGCGCCGCTCTGGGTCGGACGACTGGCATCGGCAGAGATGAAGGCCGCCGTGCGCGCCGCCAGCGCGGCAGCGACCTGCCAGACCGGTTGCGGAGCGCCCTGCTCCACCCCCTGGATGGTGACGTGCTGATCGTTGCGCGCCTGGCCGGCGGCCACCAGCGTGCCGACGGTACCGCGCTTGGCGCTATAGACGTGGCCGAACAGCTGCTTGGCCCAGGACCAGCGACCGGCGCTGTCGTCCATGGCCAGCTTCCAGGCATCAAGCGTGGTGGTGTCAGTCCAGGGCATGCAGATGAACTCGAACGGCTCATCACCCAGCGCGGCCAGCGCGTCGACTTGGTCCGGCGTGCCGGTGCCGGCCGCCATGGCGGAAGCCGTCACGGTCAGGCCGGCGGGGGTGGACTCGCCGTTGGTCTTGCCCAGGCGGTTCAGTTGCAGCGCGATGTCGTTGCCGCTTTCGCCCTTCCACTTGCAGGACAGCGTGACGACACCGGCCGCGGCCTCGGCGGTGACCGGCAGGTCGACAGCGGCATTCACCTGGACAGCGAGCGCGGCGGCCACCTGGGTGGCCGTGGCAGCTACCGCGACCGTAGCCTGCACTCGCACGCCACCGATATAGAGGCTGACCAGGCCAGGCTCGGTCGCGGCGCCGGTCACCGTGACGGTACCAGTGGCGACGACGCCGGTGCTCGCCTTCAGCGGCAGGCACCAGACCTCGCCGACCGGGTCGGCCTTGCGCCAGATCTCGTACATGTTCGCGAGCATGGAGCCCTGGCCGCCGATGGATTTGGCCAGCGCAACGCTGGGCACCAGCACCAGCTGACCGATATCGTCGGCGGTGGCGTTGTCGTTGACCTGGCCGACGATCAGCCTGCGCATGACCGACGATGCGGAGTTGGCCGCCGAGTTGTCCATCTCCGCGTAGAACAGCGGCACACGGATATCGGCGGGGATGTTGCTGAAGCCGACGCTCATGGTTGAGATACCTCTTTCTTGGTGGCCTTGGCCGCTTTGGTGGTGACATCGCCGTCGGCGAGGCGGCGGCGCCACCAGACGGTGTCGGGAACTTCGCGACCCTCGACGGGCAGCAGGTCGCCCGCCTGTGGGTCTGGCACGGCGCGGCCGGGGGCCGGCACCACGGTGATGCGCTGGGTCATGGTTCGGGGTCTCCGGAGAACTTCACTTCGATGCGCCCGTCTGGGCCGGGGTTTTGCAGGTTCGGGTCGGCCGGGTCGATGCAGTCCATGTTGATGGTCGCCCCGGTGAACGGCGGCAGGCCGTCGAGTTCGTGCTCGTGCCAGGTCTCGGCGGGGTCAGTGCCAAGGTTGCGGCCAAGCTGGAAGCCGGCGGAGAAGCTGAAGCGGTAGACCACCCGGGCCCGGTTGATCAGCACAAGACCGCCGCCGTCGTAGACGATGGGCTCGTACTCAGCCGCCGGCCGCCAGCCGACCAGAGCGCGCCACAGCTCCTTGCGGAAGTCGTGCAGTAGGTCGCTGGCCTGCTGGCCGCGCTCGTCCTTGGTGTCCATTGCGAGCACCACCTCGAAGCGGTCCTCGATGTCCTGGATCACCGCGTTCTGGGCCCTGTTGTCGCCGGCCTTGTCGTCGGCAGCGATGACATAGGCTGAGGGGTTCTTCAGTAGCACCGACTCGCTGACGGCATCCAGGTCGATGCCGCCCGAGACCCTTGCATCCAGGCTCGGGCAATACTCACGCAGGTGCGCGATGATGGGGGAGATTTTCATGGTGTGGTTCCGGCCCGGCGGGCTTGATGGTCAGCTCAAGGCGGCGGCAAAGGCAGCGGCGAGGATCGACTCGACCTGAGCCTTTTCGTCCTGCAAGGCGTCTTCCATGTAGTTGGCCCTGGGGGCAATTCGCCAACCGCTTGCTGCGCGCTGTGCCAGAGCTTCGGCACGCTCGCCCTTGCGGCGACGTTTGCCATTGGCCAGCGCCCGGACACGGCCGCCCTGCTTCACGCCGTAGTGCAGATAGGCCGGGTAATAGTCCTTCATGTCCGGGGTCTTGCGTGGCGCGATCTTCACCAGGAAGCCAGCGCGCGACACCTTGAACTTGATCGAGTCAATGGTTCTGCCGGTGCGACTGACTGGATAGTTGTCTTGGCCGCGGGCAAGAGCCAGGTTCAACTGGGCACGGCGGGCGACCACTTGACCAGCCTTGCGCATACCCTTGCGGATCTGCTTCTTGTCGAAGATCTCGCGGCCGAACTGGTCGAAGCCTTCGATGTGCAGGTAACCGTCGACGGAGGCTGAGTTAGCCATAAATGCCACCTCCTGCTTGTTGCTGGCCAAGCTCTTCGACCTCAATCAAGGTGAAGCGCTTGCCGGCTGCCCACGGCGCACTGCGCTTGACGCGATAGACAACGCCGCCGGCCACTACCTCGTGGGACGTGGTCACGCCATCGATACGGCGCAGCCAAATGCGGTGGGTGATCTTGTCGTCGGTCTGTACGCTGTCGGTGTAGGCGGCGGTGCCGACGGCGCGGATCTTGGCCCAGCGGCGGCGATCCTGGGTGAATGCCGACTCAAGGCCGGCTTCTTCGGCGGGGATATCCTCACGCAGCCGAATAGTGATGCGCCGGTCGAGTTCGCCGGCGCCAGGCTCGATTACGTCCATTAAAAGTTCGTCCACCTGTGAGGCGTCCAGAGCGCCCGGGTTGCCATGGGCATATCGGTAAACGACGAAGAACCGGTGACGATCGCCGATTCACGGTTCGCGTACCAGTAGCCAATGAGCATGAGGGCGCCCTGGCTGATCGCCTTTGTCATCACCAACGCATTTCCAATTGGATCCGGCAGGGCCTCACCTTCTGGAATAAGCGCCCGATTCGTCCACTGCTCGAAAGCGCTCAACGCCGCGTCGGTATAACCCTGGATGAGGCTGTCCTCGTCATCGTGGTCGACGCGCAGGTGCGCCTTCACGACTTCGAGATCAATCATTTTTCGGCACCAGGGCCTGCAGGGCCGGCTTTTTCGCGTCTGCCGCGAATTCGATACCTTGAGCGGTGAGCCATTCTTTCAGCTTGGGAACGGTCATCTTCAGCGGGTCGGTTTCGTCTTCCGCGCCCTTCTGCAGCTCGATGGCTGCGTCGATTTCCTCTTGAGAGCTGCGCGAGGCAAAGCCCTGCGGCGGATAGTTCGCCGCCAGATACCCTGCCTCTACCCATTCGGCTACGGTCGGCCCATCTTCGCGCAGCCCCGACAAGTTCTGGCGATCGAGATACTCAGCAACTCCCAGGTGATCGACCGCCACCAGCGCGCAGCGCTCCGATACGTCCTGCTTGCCGGCCTGGACCTCAACCACCTGATTGCCGTCCACGGCAAACGGGAACGGCTTTTTGACGAAAATGCTTGGCATAAATCCTCCAGGGAGGCGGCGCCCGAAGGCGCCCGGAAAGATCAGGCAGCGCTCAGGGTCAGGACCTTGATCGCTTGGGAGTCGGTGAGCATGCCGCCGACGCGCTTGGTGGTGTAGAAGCCTACGAATGGCTTGTTGGTGTAAGGGTCGCGCAGCACGCGAGTGCCGAGACGGTCGACGATGGTGTAGCCGCGCTTGAAGTCGCCGAACGAGATCGCGTTGGCATCAGCGGCGACATCTGGCATGTCCTCGTTCTCGGTGATGCCGTAGGCCAGCAGCGTCGATGGCTGACCGAGTTCCAGGCCGGGACGCCACAGATAGTTGCCGTCGCTGTCCTTCAGCTTGCGTGCGCGGGCAACGGTCAGGTTGTTCATCATGAATCGCCCGTTGGCGCGGTAGCCAGCCTTGAGCGAGTGCACCAGGTCGATCAGGTTGTCACCGGTGAAACCGCCAGCAACACCGGACAGAATTTTTTGCAGCTTGCCGAAGGCGCGGGTCTTGTCAGTGTCGGTCACCAGCTCATAGGCCAGATAGCCCTTCGGCTTGCCGGCGCCATTGCCCAGGGTGAACGCATTGCCCTCCTTGTCGGAGAACTCGCGGGCGACTTCACCATCGAGCCAGGCCTCGGCGTCGAAGAAGATATCGTCGAGGCTGGTCTGAGTGGCTTGTGGGTTGGCGTAGAGCTCGCCCATGAACGCTGCGATTTGCGCCAGGGTCGGGGTGCCGGTCGCTGGGCGTGGATCAGTCTCGCCGACCCAGCCGGAACCGGCGCCGCCCAGGCTGACCAGACGCTTGTAGTCCGGGGAACCCACGGTGATCTGGTTGCACACCTGGCGCATCGGCGACGCATCGCGCAGCAGCTCGATGATGTTGCGGTCCAGCTCCTCAGGTACGGCGTACCCACCGTCTGCGTCGGCGCCGATCTGCAGCGCCTTGGCCTGCAGCTCGCCCAGGCCAGTGTCGACACCCTTGCGGATGAACTGCATGAACGCAGTCTTGTGCTCGCTCGCGGCCTTGGTGCCGGTGCCATTGGGCCGCTTCAGTTCGGCCAGCTCCTTCTCGAGCGAGGACTTGAGCTCGTCGAGCTCGCCCAGCTTCTCGTTCAGGGTGTCGACCTGGCCGGAGAGCTTGCCCTTCTCGGCCTCCAGGCCTTCGATGCGCTTGTCGTTCTTTTCCTTGAACTCGTCGAACTTCTTGCCCAGGGCATCCGCGACTTCTTTGATGTCTTTTTCTTCAACGGCCATGAGAGGCTCCTTCAATGCGGTCAATAAGGGATTTCAGATGATTGAGTGATGCGTCGGCACCCGCCTCTCGCGGTGAAACTGCGCCGTAGCCTTTGGCCATGAAGGCCTTGGCCTGGGAGCCGGAGAACCCTACCTCGCGCAGGGCTCGCTCCACTTTGCTGGGCGGCGGGGTTTCGCCGCGGGCCAGCAGAGATTTCACGTCAGTGATCCGGGCCTCATCGTTGGCCGGGAAGGTGACCAGGGAGAGCTCCCACAGGTCGATCTGCTTCAGGATCCAGACGCCCTTTTCCTTGTCGTACTCGTAGTCGTCCAGCATGTAGCCGATGGAGGTACCTGTCAGGCTGCCGGCCTTCATGTGCGCATGGGCACGCTTGGCGAGCGGGTCGTCCTCGATGAGCAGTCGACCTTTGAAGAACAGCCCCACATCGTCCTCGCGCATCTCGGTGTAGATGCCGATCGGCTCGTTCATGTTGTGCTGCCAGAGCATTGCCGGCAGGCGGCCCTTTTCTTTCCACTTGGCCAGGCTGGCTTCGAAGGCACCTCGGACAACGACGTCGCCATAGCTGTCCTCGACGCCGAAGACGGACCCGTAACCTTCGAATTCGCCTGTTTCGCTGACCGACTTGATCGTCAGCGGGCGGTCAAGGCGCTGTTTTGTCTGCATCGTCGGCAGCCTCTGGTTTGGTGGTCATGTTCAGGGGAGTCAGGTACACATCACCGCCTTCGCGCGGGTTCATGTCCTCAAGGTCACGGCATTCGTTGGGGCACAAGATGCTCCACTGGATGCCCTTCGCGTAGGCCTCGTAGCGCCCCTTGAGGTCGCCACGCATCAGGGCTCCAGCATTGAACTTGGCGTAGTGGGTGAGCCGATCTTTTTCGTTGAGCAAACCGACCTGCACCCGGTGCTCGATGCGCGTGATGATCGGCACCAGGGAGTAGTTCACGAAGTTCATGCCCATCTGCTCAACGTTGTTGAGCGTCATCTTGTCCATGTTCGCAACCAGGTGCGGCGGGACGCGGAAGAGGCCGCAGATCTGCGCATCCGTCATGCGCTTCGACTCGATGAACTGAGTGTCCTGGGCATTAAGGCTGATCGGCTTCCAGTCCAGCCCCATCTCCAAGATCATTGGCTTGTAGGCGTTCGCGGTCCCCATGTGCTCGCCCTGGAACTCGCCTTTCAGCCTGGAGAACGCTTCGTCGGTAAGGGTCTGCTCGGTACGCAGAACCCCGCTGGTGACCGCGCCGTTGGTGAACAGCTTGCCTGCGTGAGCGTCCATCGCCTGGCCAAGACCCAGGGTCTGCCTGGCGTAGGCGATAGGATTCAATCCATTCAGGCCGTCCAGGGTGAACAGCCGGACATGCCAGATTTCTTTCTGGCTGAGGGTCTTCGGTCCAGTTTTGAAATTGACCTTGTATTCAACTGACCAATCATCGTTGAGCTTCGGCTGAACAATGTCAGGGTTGAGCGGCAGAAGTTCGACGACGTTGCCGAGAGCTTCGACCTTGTAGGCGTAGAAGTTGCCACGTAGGCACAGACATGCCACCAGCATTTCCCAGAATTCCTGGGAGGTCATGTAGCCGTTTGGCGCCATGGACAGCAGCGGGTACAACCGGTGACCAACCGCCGGCAAGCGCACCTTGTCCGTTTGTTTCATCAGCCGGCACGGGAGCATGCCGATAGACTCGGACAGCACCCTGACGCAGTTGAAAACAACCAACTGCTGCAGGGCGCTTGTAGTAGTGACCCGCTGCCCTGACGTCGACTCGTACCCGGCCCCGAGCACCTGAGCCAGCTTCTCGGGCGTATCGATGATCAGCGGGTTGCTCTTCCTCCCAAGGAGTGCTCGAAACATCAGCTACCCCCTCGAATGATCGCGTAGGCGGACAGGCCCATCAGGATGCCCCCGCACACCGAGAGCGATACGGCCTCACCAAAGCCAACCCACAAACCGCGAGCCAGCAGGCCGAAGCCAACCATTCCGACCAGGTCCGGCAGGCTTTCGCGAAGGCGATCGAGTACCGGCACCCCGCCCTCCCGAGGAGCCTCTTGTTCAGGGGTCATAGCGTTCTGATTCCGTGCTTGGTGATGTGATCGGAGAGTGTTTTCTCCGGGTTCGCGTTGGCCAGCACCCGACCAACCGCCATGATCAATGCCACTGCGCCGTCGATCTTGTTGTCTTCGCCCTGCTTGATAGGTCGCACCACGTCATCGTTGCCGGGCAGATACTTGCCAATGACGTTGCTGATGCACCAGGTCATGATCGGGTTACCGTCATGATGGAACCGGCCCGACTCGATGGCCGCCTCCAGCTCCTTCATGCCATCCGACATGTTGGTGTAGTTCTGGGTGATCGTGATCGGGTTGAACCCTTCATCATCCAGCTGGTGACCAAGCCCTGTAGCGCCGTGGGGGTCGATGGGGCTCCAGCGGATCGGCGCAATCTTGTTGGCCTCCTTGGTGTCCTCAAGGATTTCCCGGTAATCGACCTCGGCACCGTCGGTTGCCCTTAGGTGCCCGGAGTTGATCCAGGCCTGAAACCGCTCCGACATGCGCTGATTGTCAGGATTGTGCGCGGTGTCTTCAGGCACCCAGAACGCCGGGGCCACGCTGTAGTAGTGGATCTTCCCGTCGATCTCGCGCCAGAACAAGCGCGCCCGGGAGTTCATGTCGAGCTTGCGTGCAAGGTCGAATCCCGCGATCCACTCCTGCCCCTCGAATTGCTCGAGCGTGAGCGTTGTGTCTTCGCATGCCTTCCAGCTCTCCACGTTGAAGAAGTTGGCCTTGGCGCTCACCCACAAATTCAGGTGCTTGGTCTTGAACGTGTTGGTGAAGCGAGCCGAGCGTATAGCGCGGGCCAGCTGGCTCTCCAGATATTCCTGAAAAACCGAGACGCCCATGCAAGGATTGGCCTTGGCCAGGTTCTTCGGATCAGTCCAGTCGTCACCCTCGTCCAGAGTCCAGATGTAGCCGAACAGCTCTTCGTCAGGGACCATCCCCTGCAGCATCTCGATGACCTGGCGCCGCTTGTCGTAGCACGGCCCCTCGATGTTCGCCCCGGCGGTGGTGATGATGAACATCAGCGGCTGGCGACGGGCACCCATGCCAGTCAGCATGGTGTCGTACTGGGCCGCACTGTCGTGTTCGTGGAATTCGTCGATGATCGCGCACGACGGTGAGGCGCCGTCGCCCGGGTTGCCGATCAGTGGCTCGAAGCGGCTGCTGTCCGACGGGATGTTCATGTTCGAGGCGTTGACCTCGATGCCCGCCGCCTCTATCAACATCGGCGAGCGCTTGACCATCAGTCGCGCCGGCCTGAAAACCTCCCAGGCCTGCTTCTCGGTCGTGGCCCCCGAGTACACTTCGGCGCCGAACTCGTTGTCGGCGGCGAACATGCTGAGGCCCACACCGGCCGCGATCACCGACTTGCCGTTCTTGCGCGGCACCTCCCAGTAGCTTTCGCGAAACCGGCGGTACCCGCTCTTCTTGCGCACCCAACCGAAGGTACACGCCAGACCAAAAAGCTGCCACGGCTCCAGGGTTATGAGCTGTCGCTTGAACGCCCACTCACCTTTGGTGTGCGGCAGAAGCTGAATCAGTCGCAGCTTCTTCTCAGCCTTCTTGGCGTCGAACTTGTAGGGGTAGGCCTTCGAACGGCTGGCCTCGACATCGGCGAAGTGCCGCTCGATTGCCAGATGAATGTATCGGCACGCCGGGAACCTGCCCTTCAGGACGGACCTCGCCCAAACCATCGCCTTGTCGACGTTGGTATTTTTGGTCTTGGCCATTAGGAACTCAGCAGGGCTGCAAACTCGTTGGTGGATTTCTGTTTATTCCCGCCGATGATGCGGGTCCGGCTGGCAGGGTCCAGGCCCAACATCGAGCCGAAGGTGACCATCTGGCTCATCGCCTCTTTGGCCGCAGTCAGCGCGGGGTTCTTCACTGGCCCGCCAGTGGCTCCAGACACCACGATGCCGTGGGCCTCCACCGATTCCTGCGCGAGGCGCCAGTTGCCGTAAGCCGTGCAGAAAGCCTCGACGTTGTGCAGGTCAGTGAGCGCCAGGACCTTGGCCCGTAGCAGCTCAGGGACAATCATTTTCCAGACTTCAGCCGCACGCCTTTCCAGCCACTCGGGTGGATCGACGTTGGTCACCAGAGAGAAATCAGGCTCATCCTTGTTGAGCTTTCGCTTACCCGGGTTTCCGGCCAAAGCCTTCTGGGCCGTGGGTTTGGGGCGACGGCCCGATCGCCCAGCAACCCCCGGCATCGGTGCCTCCAATGAATTTGATATTTCGCGGGTGTAAAAAAACGGTTGGGCGGCATGTGACCGAGGCAAAAGGCAGTAACTTTTGACCCTCCCCCCTCCCCATTGATGAGATTCACTCTCATCAATGGGGTTTGGCGGCGATCGCCTGCCGTCGAGCTTGGGCGTCGCGCTGGGTCTTCGCCTTGTGGCAGTCGTGGTTGATGGCCTGGAGGTTGCCATCGTCGTCGGTACCACCCATCGCGACCGGAACGATGTGGTCGACCTCGTCCGCCCCACGCAAGCGCCCGAGCCTCTTGCACTCGGAGCACTGGCATAAGTAGTGATCGCGCTTCAACACCTTATCACGCAACCGGCGCCATGGGCGCCCACCGCGACCCTTCCCTTGATGGCCTGCCCAAGCCTTAGCCAGGTCGGCATGGGCATCACAGAAACGCTGATTTCGCGTGAGAGCTTTACAGCCCTGTGCTCCGCAAGGCTTTTGTGGTCGAGGCGGCATAGTTCACCCCTCAACCTTGCGTTCGGCCCAACGCTTCCCGAGCTGACGAGCCTGCTCAACACCCAGGACACCGACAAAGCCAGCAGTAGCGAACGACCAGGCGATGCTGAGGCCGAACTCCTTCACCGTCAGGCCAACAACCATGACGATCAATGCGCCAAGTGCCGCCTCGATCAGCTGGCGTCCTGGTCGCGTCTCCTTGCCGTCGTACTGGATACGCAACCAGGTCAGGGCGAATGTCAGGCCCATCGCTAGGCCGTTCTCCCTCAGGGCGGTTAGCACCAACACCCAGAAGGACGGGTCTTTTTCTGGCATGTTCGGCATCTCGATTCCTCCCGTTGCAGGGAGCGCAAATGAAAAAGCCCCAGCGTTTGCCAGGGCTCAGAAACGACGAAGCCCGACACAATGGCCGGGCTTTCGATTGTCACTCCTCAACACGCGCAGGAATGACAGGATGGGGTTAATTTCGCTCAGTCGCTCACTACTGTCAACACCCAGCACGAAATATGATCACCCCTTTGCAAACGCCTTCACTACTTCATCGACCTTGATATCGCTGGGGAGCGGCAGAGGACTGACCTCCACAGCACCTTCATTGGAGAACTTCGTTTCAGCCAATGACCGAGCGCTGCCATTGATCGACTTGAATTTGCCTTTTGAGTACTCCCAGACGTGCACCTGGCTATCGCCACCCCAGCCTTGAGCGCGGCAGCCAACCATATCCCGAGAGCCAATGCGCTTGGCCTCGCAGACTGTTGGGTCGTTCGGGTAGATTTTGTGGTTGATGTACAGAAGGGTTATTTCATCAATGGCCTTGGCAGGGACTGCCGCCTGCGGCGCCTGGGCGGGGGCTTGCGCTGGGGATGCGCGGCCAATGGCGGCTTTCTCTTCAGGGGAATGCTTCGGAAGCACAAACCCAAGAAACACTGTGGCGACAAAAAAACCAGCAATGGCGCCGATCAGGTTCCCCGCAAACTTGCCAAGATTCCCCCGTTTTTTGACGATAAAGATCCAAACGCCGATCCAAATCACAAAGCTCAACAGAATAAGCAGTAGTCCTTGCATGTTCCCTATCTCCTCAGCGGTGTTGCCAGGACATAAGGCATGCCCTGGCTAATCCAGAATGGTGGAGGAAGAGCTGGCTTCGAGCAACTTAGGCGGCCTCATTCATCAGCAGGCCTTCGGCTTCCAGAATCAATCTAACTTCGGCCAGCGCGTCGTCGATAATACCGTCGAGCTTCTCGTTGATACCTTGCCTCCAGCGCCGGCGCGTCGGCTCCGGCGTGGCATCGAGATCCCAGGTATTCATGTCGTAGAAGCTGTCAGGCAGGATAATCACATCCTCTTCGAGCGCCTCGATGCGCTTCTTCGCGGCATGGCCGGCGGCAACCGCAGCGTTCACAGTGGCTTCGCGGCGCCATGGTTTCGCATCCAGCGGAATGTTTACCGAAACAGATTGCGGGACCTTGCGGCGCGCACCCTTGAGTTTCGGAATGGCCCAAGCAGTGACTGCCCTGTAGATGAAGAGCGTCGACGCCGGACTCGCGATCAGTGGTCGGACCAGCGTAATCGCCTGAACCTTCTTCACCCTGTTGGTGCTGTACTTGGCGACCAAGGCATCCCAGTGCCGCCCCTTGAGCAAGTGGTGCAGCCGCGCCGCCAACCAGTAATCCACCTGGGTACGGTCAAGTCCGTGCGACTGACCACCCAGTGACGCCAGGCACCCGCCCTCTTCCTCTGCCGATTTGTACAGCTTCTGCCAGGCCTGCCCCTTCGCGGCGCCCTTCTCCCCAGCCGCCAGAGCGGCAACGACTGCACCCGATACGCTGTTGTAGATCATGTTCTTCCCCTCAATCCCCGGTGTAGTTTGTGCCGCCGGCGCCGAGCCGGTTGCTTCCCTGATATCCCGCCTCAGGCCCGCCGGCCTGGGGTCTTTTCAACTGCTCAATTTGCCGCTGTGCGGCCTGTAGACGGAGGCTCAGCTGGGTCACGAGCTCGCCCAGCTCCAGCGCCTGCCCGGTGGAGGCCTCGACCCACCCGGAGGCGCTGCACTGCACGCAGGCCATTTCGTAGAAGACGCCCTTCACAACCGCTTTGCCGCGGCACGCGGGGCACTTGCCCAGGTCTATCACGGCCTTCTTCAAGGCTGGGCCGTGGTTCTTCCTCATGAGTTGGACGCCTTTACCCAGCGCCGCACCGACAGCTCGCACCCCATCCTCAAGCAGACTCCGTTGGCCATTCCCCGATGGGTCGCCCGACGCCCGCAGCCGCAGCTGCAGCGCCGGCGCGACTTCGAATCAACCTGTTCCTGATAGCAGATCTGCCCAGGCAGCCCGCCGACGAATCCCCAGCCCTCCATCCCACCGCGCATTGCCGCCGAGCGGGCCGCGGGAGACATCGTGTTCAGGTCGGCCATGGCTGGGCCTGGACGCTTTCCAGTCATTTCGAATCCTCGCCTATTACTAATTCGTTAAGGTTGCCTGAAGCCTCGCCGCCATTGGGCTGTGGCGATTTCTGCGGGATTTCGAATAAGGCCTCTTTAAGGCCGTGGATGGCTTCGAAGCCGATCCGATCAAGCCATGCATGCCACTTCTCCAGCGCCAACTTGCGCTGCTCCATGGCCTGCGTGTGGATGTAGGTGCTGGCGATCTTGCCCAGCGTGTGATTCAACAGCATCTCGCCGATGTGGCCGTCGATACCGAGGTCGGTCCAGGTGGTGCGGGAGACCTTGCGCAGATCGTGGCTGGTCCACTCACCCCGCCCCAGGCGGGTGAACACTTGGCTGGCCTGGGTCTCGCTCAGGCAGTGGCCACGGCGATTCGGGAACAGGTAAACCCCTTCGTACCCCTGGGCCTGCTGAATCGCCCGGTACCGCGTCAGCAGCGCCTTGAGCTGCGCGGTCAATGGCAGGCGATGCTCGGTGCGGGTCTTGGTGTGGGCCGCCGGGATGAACCACTCGGCAGCGGCCAGGGTAATGTCGCTCCAGCGGGCCATGCGGGTCTCGCCGATCCGGGTGCCGTGAGCCAGCATCATCAGGGCCAACATGGCGTCATACGGGGCAGCGTCGAAGGCCTGGGCCAGCTGCTGCATCAGCTCCGGCAACTGCACGCTGCGCAGGCGGGCCGCCTTGGGCGCGATCTTGGCCTTGGTGAAGTCGCTGAAGCGCATCCCTGCCATGGGGTTGTGGTCGATCAGGCCCAGCTTCATGGCTTGGCGGAATGCCGTCAGCAGCAGCGCGAACATCTGTCGCAGGTAAGACAGCGACACCTCGGCCTGGCAGGGCCACATCAAGTGTTTGTCCAGCGACTCGGCATTCACGTCGGAAAGGGTCAGGCCGCCCAAGCGCGGCTTCAGGTGCTGGCCAATGCCGGAGCGCGCCCCGGCCTTACGCTTCAGCGACAGCGAGCGGTCGCGGGCCAGGCGGTCACCGTACCAGTCCAGCAGCTGACCCACGGTGATCATTCCCGAGGCCACCGGTGCCGTGGCCGGGTCGCGCAGCAGGCGTTGCCGCAGCATGGGCAGCTCGGCGATCACCGCCGACGCGCTCAGGTCGGGCCAACGAGCAATCGGCAACCAACGCTTACCACGCACCAGGTGCCAGGTGCCACGGTCGCGAGTGCTCCAGAAGCGCAAGTACAGGCCTGGGTGGCGCGGGTCGCGCAGGTCACGCACCGACCTGTCAGCGGCCTGCCGGCGAACCTCGGCCTCGCTGAACTTCACTTCCCGGGTCGCGCTCATGCGGCCACCGTGGCGGGCTGCAGCAGGTAGGCACGGATGGCCTCCACCGCGTCGATACTGCCCCGGCACACGATGGCCAGGTAACCTTGGCGATGCAGCGCCTGCAGGTAGGCATCCTGGCTCGGCGACACCGGCGCATCAAACGGCGGCCGGGCCTTGAACTCGATGTACAGGCCAAACCACCCACCGCGCGCCATCGGCAGGACCAGGTCAGGCACGCCGGCCTTGACGCCCTGCCCTTTCAGCTTGGCAGCCACGGCCTTGACCCGGTGCCCGCCGTTCGGGACGTGGTAGATCAGCGCGTAGGCCTCGGGGTAGCGCAGGCGCAGCTCCTGCATCAGCGCTGCCTGCTCCTGGCCCTCACGATCGACGGGCTTGGCGCGGGCCGGCTTGGCCTTGAACGGGCGAAGGTCAGGTGCATTCATGCGATCAATACCCTCTCGCGGACCAGAATGGCCTGGGTGCGCATGACGCCCTCGGCGTGGTAATGGCGGGCGGTGTCGCGGTCAACGACGCGGCTACGGCCGTCGCAGGCATCGTGGCACGCGCTGCACGCCCAGGCGCCCTGCAGGTCGTTCGGCTTAAATCCAACGCCACATGTGCCGCCCATGCGGTAGTGGGCCAGGACGGTGGTTTCGGGATTGCCGTTGCACACGCCCGGGATGCGCACCTGGCACTCCCGGCCGCGAGCGGCCTTGGTCAGTCTGGATTGCCGCATGGGTTCTCTCCTTGGGCGGTGCTCATGCTGGGATTTCCTTGCGGGCGTAGCGCGACGCCAGCGGTCGGTCATTGGCGGCCGGTGCCTTGATGGGTGGCTGCCAGTTGGCGGTGAGGTTCTCGAAACGGTTGTACTGGCCCAGGAAGGCCGCACGGACGGTGCCTGTCTCGATGTCGCGGCCCTTGCCGATAATGATTTCGGCCACGCCCTTGTACTCGCTGTTCTCGTGGTAGACCTCGTCGCGGTAGACGAACAGGATCACGTCGGCGTCCTGCTCGATTGCCCCCGATTCACGCAGATCAGAGGGCACGGGGCGCTTGTTGGGTCGCTCCTCGCACTTGCGCGACAGTTGGCTGAGCAGCACGACCGGGATGCCAAGCTCGCGGGCGATCTGCTTGCAGCCGCGACTGATGCCGCTGATCTCCTCGGTACGGTTGCCACCCTCGCCTTCCATCAGCTGCAGGTAATCGACCATCAGGAGGTCGAGGCCATAGCGCATCTTGTGGCGGCGAGCCAGCGAGCGGATACGCCCAACGGTGGCGCCCGCTCGGTCAGCGATGAACAGGTTCGCCTGTTGCACCTTCAGCGAGCCGAGCCCGAGTTCAGTCGCATGGGACTGGCAGGCAGAGCCGTTCTTGATCAGGTTCAGCGGGACACGCCCTTCCGAGGCCACGGCGCGGTCAATGAGCTGGCTTTTGCTCATCTCCAAGCTGACCACCAGCGATGACTTGTTCTGGCGCACGGAGGCGTCGAGGGCAAACCCCATGGCCAGGGTTGTTTTACCCATACCTGGGCGCCCGGCGACGATGATCAGTTGCTCGGGCTGCAGGCCACCCAGCTTTGCGTCCAAGTCAGCCAGGCCGGTAGAAAGACCGATCAGGGTCTCGCCGCGTGACAGTCTGTCGTGACGCTCCTGCCACACCTCCAGCTGGTCGGCCATCAGGTCGGCGGCCTTCACCACCTCCTCGACCTCACTGCCGGAATCAATCGCCATGGCTGCCGCCTGGACCGACGCGATCTTCGCCTGGATATCGCCCTGGCTCTGGGCGATTTCGAGCGTGCGCTCGCTCAGGTCGTAGAGCGCCCGCTCGATGGCGCGCTCGCGGACGATCCCGGCATACGACGCGGCGTTGGCCACGCTCGGGGTGTTCTTCACGATTTCGGCGCAGTACGCCAGCGCGTTGTCGCCGGAAGGCAGCGTACCAATGCGATCAGCCACGGTAAGGAAGTCGACAGAGCCGCCCGCCGCTTTCACTGCCATGATCCCGCGATACACATCGGCGTTATCAGCGAAGTAGAACGACTCCGCCGACAGATCGTCGGACAGCACGTCGATCAACTCGGGACGCTGGAGCATGGCCCCCAGCAGGCTGTGCTCAGCCTCGGCGCTGTAGGGATCACGCATGGTAGTTACCCTCCACCACCTTGACGAAGTTTGACGGGGCAATCAGCCAATCGAAAGTGGCCCGGAAAGGCGCGCCGCCAAACTTCCCGGCAGCCCGACCCATCAGGAAGTCCGACTTCGCGACGTCAGCGAAGTACTCGGCCCAGAACTCAAGACTCTGGTGAACATCGCTCTGGTTCCAGCGGGCGCGGAGTTGTTTCTTGCGCGCCTCCGACACGAGAACGACGGCGGGCAGGGTCGGTGTGAGCAGTCGGTTGAACAGATTGACGATGTCCTGAACCGGGCAAGACGGCGAGCGCGGAACGCGGTTGCCATCA
>NZ_SOZA01000029.1 GCF_004519305.1 Pseudomonas sp. RIT623
GGCCATGTCCGCCTGGATGGCGCCGAGCTCAGCCAGTGGGACCGCGAGGCCCTCGGCCCGCATATTGGCTACTTGCCACAGAATATCGAATTGCTGCGCGGCAGCATCGCCGAGAACATCGCCCGCTTCGGCGAGCTGGACAGCCATAAGGTGGTCGAGGCCGCGCGCCTGGCTGGGGTCCACGAGCTGATCCTGCGCCTGCCCCAGGGCTACGACACGCGCCTGGGCGAGGAGGGCGTCGACCTGTCCGGTGGGCAGAAGCAACGCATCGCCCTGGCCCGCGCCTTGTACGGCAACCCCAGCCTGGTGGTGCTCGACGAGCCCAACTCCAACCTCGACAGCCACGGCGAATCGGCCCTTGCCAGCGCGCTGGTGCAGCTCAAGGCCCAGGGCCGTACCGTGGTGCTGGTGACCCACCGCAGCGCGGCCCTGGCCCAGGCCGACAAGTTGCTGGTGATGAACGAAGGCCGCATGCAGGGCTTCGGGCCTGCCCGCGACATTCTCCACGCCATGGGCCAGGCCCAGGCGCAACGACCGCTGCAGGCCGGAGGTGGCGCATGAGCCGACACGAACGCGATGCCCGATTCCATGTGCGCTTGGGCTGGGCGCTGACGCTGCTCGGCTTTGGTGGCTTCATGGCCTGGGCCAGCCTGGCGCCGCTCGACCAGGGGGTGCCGGTGCAAGGCACCGTGGTGGTTTCGGGCAAACGCAAGGCGGTGCAGTCGATGGCGGCGGGCGTGGTAAGCCGGATTCTGGTCAGCGAGGGCCAGGCGGTGCGCCAGGGCGAGCCGCTGTTCCGCCTTGACGGCACCCAGGCGCAGGCCGATGTCGACGCCTTGCAGGCCCAGTACCGCATGACCCGCGCCAGCCTGGCACGTTGGCAGAGCGAGCGTGACAACCTGGCCCAGGTGCAGTTTCCCGCCGAGCTGCTGGAAGACCCCGACGCCCGTCTGGCGCTGATCCTCGAAGGGCAGCGGCAGTTGTTCGACAGCCGTCGCCAGGCCCAGGCCCGCGAGCAGGGCGCGTTGGCGGCGAGCATCGATGGCTCCCAGGCCCAGTTGGGCGGCATGCGCCGCGCCCGTGGCGACTTGCAGGCCCAGGCCGACTCGCTGCGCGAGCAACTGGACAGCCTGCGCCCGCTGGCTGGCGATGGCTACATCCCGCGCAACCGCGTGCTCGAGTACCAGCGCCAGTTGTCCCAGGTGCAGCGCGACCTGGCGCAGAACGCCGGCGAAAGCGCGCGCCTGGAACAGGTGATCGTCGAGGCACGGCTGAACCTGCAACAGCGCCGCGAGGAGTACCAGAAGGAGGTGCGCAGCCAGCTGGCCGAGGCCCAGGTCAAGGCCGCGACCCTGGAGCAGCAGCTCAACTCCGCGCACTTCGAATTGCAGCACAGCGAGATCCTGGCGCCGGCCGACGGCATCGCGGTCAACCTTGGCGTGCACACCGAAGGCGCCGTGGTGCGCGCCGGCGATACCTTGCTGGAGATCGTGCCCCAGGGCACCGCGCTGGAAGTGGAAGGGCGCCTGCCGGTGAACCTGGTGGACAAGGTGGCCTTGCAGCTGCCGGTGGACATCCTGTTCACCGCCTTCAACCAGAACCGCACGCCGCGGGTCACCGGGGAGGTGGCGTTGGTTTCCGCCGACCAGTTGATCGACGAACGCAGCGGCCAGCCGTACTACGTGCTGCGCAGCACCGTCAGCGAAGAGGCGTTGGCGCGCCTGCAGGGCCTGGCGATCCGCCCGGGCATGCCGGCCGAGCTGTTCGTGCGCACCGGCGAGCGCTCGCTGCTCAACTACCTGTTCAAACCCCTGCTCGATCGCGCAGGTACCGCCTTGACCGAACAATAAGGACGCCCAGTGAAGAAGTACCCACTGATCGGGCTGCTGGTCGCCTGTGCCTGGCTGCCGGCAGCCACCCAGGCGGCCATGGGGCCATTCCAGGTCTACGAGCAGGCCCTGCGCCGCGACCCGACCTACCTCGCCGCCTTCAAGGCCCGCGAGGCGGGCCAGGAATACCGCGCCATCGGCCGCGCCGGCCTGCTGCCGAACATCTCGTACAGCTACAACAAGGGGCGCAACGACTCCGAGGTGCGCTACCTGGGGGATTCGCGGCGGCAAAAGGAAGACCGCAACTACAACAGCATGGGCTCGACCTTCATCCTCCAGCAGCCGCTGTTCGACTACGAGGCCTATTCGAGCTACCGCAAGGGCGTGGCCCAGGCGCTGTACGCCGACGAGAGCTTCCGCGACCAGAGCCAGCAACTGCTGGTGCGGGTGATGACCAGCTACACCCAGGCGTTGTTCGCCCAGGACCAGATCGCCATCAGCGTTGCCAGCAAGCAGGCCTACCGCCAGCAGTTCCAGCAGAACCAGCGGCTGTTCGACGCCGGCGAAGGCACGCGCACCGATATTCTCGAAGCCCAGGCCCGCTATGAGCTGGCCGATGCCGAAGAGATCCAGGCGCGCAACGACCAGGACGCGGCCCTGCGCGAGCTGGGCGCGCTGATCGGCGAGCCAGCGGTGCGGGTCGAGGACCTGGCGCCACTGCGCGTCGGTTTCGCCTTGCCGGTGGTCGACCCGAGCGGCTACGAGGCCTGGCAGGAGCGCGCGCTGGCCAATAACCCGCAACTGGCCTCATCGCGCCAGGCGTTGGATGTGGCGCGTTACGAAGTGGAGCGCAACCGTGCCGGACACCTGCCCAAGGTCACCGCGTTCGCCACCTCGCGGCGCCAGGAGTCGGACAGCGGCAACACTTACAACCAGCGCTACGACACCAACACCGTGGGTATCGAGGTCAGCGTGCCGATCTTCGCCGGCGGCGGGGTGATGGCCTCGACCCGCCAGGCCAGCCGGCACCTGGAACAGGCCGAGTACGAGCTGGACGGCAACACCCGCAGTGCGCTGATCGAACTGCGCAAGCAGTACAACGCCTGCCAGTCCGGCGCCAGCCGCCTGCGCGCCTATGAGCGGGCGCTGGTGGCGGCCGAGGCGCTGGTGGTGTCCACGCGCAAGAGCGTGCAAGGGGGCGAGCGGGTCAACCTCGACGTGCTCAACGCCGAGCAGCAACTGGCCACTACTCGCCGCGACCTGGCCCAGGCGCGCTACGACTACCTGCTGGCGTGGATCAAGCTGCACTACCAGGCGGGGATGCTCAGCGAAACGCAACTGGCACGGGTGGACGAGGCGTTCATCGAGGGCAAGTCAGGCTGACCAGACATGCGCAAAACCCTGTAGGAGCGGCCTTGTGCCGCGAAAGGGCTGCGAAGCAGCCCCGGATTCCTGCATCGCTACAAAGATCGTGGGGCCGCTTTGCGGCCCTTTCGCGGCACAAGGCCGCTCCTACAGGGGAGATATCCCGGTACTCAGGCGCTTTGCACGCTTGCGCTCGGCCAGCCCCCACACCACCAGGGCCAGGGCGCCAATCACCAACCCAGCCACCACGATCCCATCCCATCCATGCACCTCGAACAACTGCGTGCCCAGCAGCGACCCCAGCGCACCGCCAATGAAATAGCAGGTGATATACCCGGCATTGAGCCGTGTGCGGGCCTCGGGGCGCAGCACGATCACCGCGTTCTGGTTGCTCACGTGCACCAGTTGCACCGCCAGGTCCAGCAGCAGCACCCCTACCAGCAAGGCCAGCAGCGAGTTTTGCGCAAAGGCCAGTGGTATCCACGACAGCAGCAGGGCCAGCAGGCCAACGGTAGTGCCCAGCGGGCCCTTGCCGCGGTCGGCCAGGCGCCCGGCCCAGTTGGCCGCCAGCGCGCCGACCGCGCCTGCCAGGCCGAACAGGCCGATCACCGCGTCAGAGTAGTGGTAGGGCGCATCGCTCAGCAGGAATGCCAACGGCGTCCAGAACAAGGCGAACAGGCTGAACGCCAGCAGCCCGAGCAACGAGCGCAGGCGCAGCACCGGCTCCTCAAGGAACAGGCGAAACACCGAGCCGATCAGCGCCGGGTACTTCAGCCCGGCGTGGCTATGGTGCTGTGGCAGGCTGCGGTACAGGGCCAAGGCGCTGAGCGCCATCAGCAGCGCCGCCAGCACATAGATGCTGCGCCAGCCGCCCAGCTCGGCCATGAAGCCTGCGGCGGTGCGTGCCAGCAGGATGCCCAGCAACAGGCCGCTCATCAGCGTGCCCACGGCGCGGCCGCGTTGATCCGGAGCACTGAGCGCGGCGGCCATGGGCACCAGCACCTGGGCCACCACCGAGAACAGTCCGGTCAGCGCCGTGCCGAACAACAGCCACGGCAGACTCGGCGCGCAAGCGCTGATCACCAGGCCGGCGGTGGCGATCAGCACCATGCTCACGATCAGCCGGCGCTGCTCGAACAGATCGCCCAGCGGCGCCAGCAACAGCAGCCCGGTGCCGTAGCTGAGCTGGGCGGCGATGACGATGGTGCCGGCGCTGGCGGTGCTCAGGCCGAACTGCTCGGCGATGCTGTGCAACAGCGGCTGGGCGTAGTAGTTGCTGGCCACGGCCAGGCCGGTGGCGGTGGCCATCAGCAGGATCAGGGCGCGACTCAGAGTCGGGGAGTTCATGGGCAGTCTCGGTGCAGGCAAGGTTGAATGGCGGCAAGTATCAGGAAGTGCCCGGCAGGATGCCAATTTATGGTTATCAACTTAACCGTGTTGACAGCAGCACGGGGCAAGCCCGCTCCCACGCGTGACTGCGCATGGGAGCGGGCTTGCCCCGCGATAGGGTGTTCGTTCAGGCCGCGAAACCACCATCGGCCAGCAGGCTCGCCCCGGTAATGTAGCCGGCCTCAGGCCCCGCCAGGTAGGCGACGAAGCTGGCGATCTCGTCCGCCTGCCCATAGCGGCCGATGGCCATCAGCGGGATCAGGCTCTCGGCGAACTCGCCACTGGCCGGGTTCATGTCGGTGTCCACCGGTCCAGGCTGCACATTGTTGACGGTGATTCCCCGCGGCCCGAGGTCACGGGCCAGGCCCTTGGTCAGGCCGACCAGCGCCGACTTGCTCATGGCATAGGGCGCGCCACCGGCGAACGGCATGCGCTCGGCGTTGGTGCTGCCGATGTTGATGACCCGTCCACCCTGGCCCATGTACTTCACCGCCGCCTGGGTGGCCACGAACACGCTGCGCACATTGACCGCCAGCAGCCGGTCGAAGTCGGCCAGGTCGAACTCGGCGACTGGCGCCACCGCCAGCACGCCAGCGTTATTGACCAGGATATCCAGGCCGCCGAAGGCCTTCGCGGTGTCGGCCACGGCCTGCTGCACGGCCTGGGTGTCGGCGCTGTCGGCTCGCAGGGCCAGGGCTTGGCCGCCGCCGCTGTTGATCTCGTCTGCCAAGGCCTCGGCGCTGGCGCTCGAACTGACATAGGTGAAGGCGACCTTGGCGCCGTCGCGGGCCAGGCGGCGGACGATGGCCGCGCCGATACCACGGGAACCGCCCTGGACCAGGGCCACCTTACCGCTGAGAGGAAGTGCTTGGGACATGCTGATCTCCTGCGTTCAAGCAAGGCCGGATGCCTTGGATGGACACAGTATCGAACGTGGATTGCATGCTGATAAGATTGTAATCGCTATATACAGAGTAAACCTTTGGTTGGTAATGAAGAATATGGAATCGTTCAGTAGCCTGGAATGCTTCGTGCGCAGTGCCGAGGTCGGCAGTTTCGCCGAGGCGGCCCGGCGTCTGTCTTTGACCCCTGCGGCGGTGGGCAAGAACGTCGCTCAACTGGAGGCGCGCCTGGGGGTGCGGTTGTTCCAGCGCAGCACGCGCAAGCTCACTTTGACCGAGGCCGGGCAGCGCTTCCTGGGCGAGGTTGGTGACAGCCTGCGTACCATCCAATATGCCATGGCCAACCTTGCCAGTGCCGAGGGGCAACCGGCAGGGCTGCTGCGGGTGAGCATGGGCACGGTGTTCGGGCGTTTGTACGTGGTGCCGCTGTTGGGCGAGTTTCTGCGCCGCTACCCGGCGATCTCGGCGGACTGGCATTTCGACAACCGCCAGGTCGACCTGATCGGCCAGGGTTTCGACGCCGCCCTTGGCGGTGGTTTCGAGCTGCCGCCCGGGGTGGTGGCACGCAAGCTGACGCCCGCGCACCGAGTACTGGTGGCCTCGCCGGGCTATCTACGGCAGCACGGGCCGATCGATCGGCCGGAACAGTTGCAGGCTTGCGCCGGCATCCTCATCCGCTCGCCGCAGACTGGCAGGGTGCGCAGTTGGCCGCTGACCAGCCGCTGGCAGGAGCAACAACCCTTGCGGCTGCCCCAGCACATGACCATGAGCGATTCGGATGCGGCCTGCGCGGTGGCTGAGCAGGACCTGGGCATCGCCCTGGTCAGCCTGCCGTTCGCCTTGCCTTACCTGACCTCAGGCCGCCTGTGCCGGGTGCTGGCGGACTGGTACGTCGACGATGGGCACATCAGCCTGTACTACGCCGAGCGCAAGCTGTTGCCGGGCAAGACCCGCGTCTTCATCGATTTCGTGGTGGAGCGGTTTGCCGAGCAGGGGCTGGCAAAGCGCTTCGACGCCTTGCAGCGATAACGCCCGATCAGACGATATCGATGATGAACTGCACCTGCGCCACCCCAGCCAGCACCAGGCGTACTTCGTCATCCACGCGCTTGCCAAGCAGTTGCTGGCCGAGCGGCGCGCGAGGCGTGATTACCGTCACCAGCGCATCTCCCTCGCCAATCTTCAAGCCGGCGCCCTCGGGACCGAGGAACAGCCTGCGCCGTAGGCCCTGCTCATCCTCCAGGGTCACCAGGCAGCCGACCTGGATCCCCCGCGCCGGGTCATACTCGCGCGGCACCAGTTGCTGGTAGGTCTGCAGCGCCTGGCGGATCTCAGCGGTGCGCCGAGCCTGCCCGGTGGCCAGGTAAGAAGCCTCGAGCCCCAGGGTGTCGTACTTGTTCTCGGCGATGTTCTCTTCGGCGGTGGCGGCCTCGTAGGCGGTCTGGGCGGCGCGGCGCAGCACCTCCATGTCGTGCTCGAGGGTGGTGACAATGCGCTGCAGCAGGGTGGCCTTGTCCATGGTCAGTAGCAGAACTCCAGCACGTTGGCCTGGCTCTTGTCGGTCGGCGCGGTGCGATTCTGCTGCAGCCAGAACTGGCATTTGGGGCTGTTCAGGTTGCGCGGGTTGCCCTGGGCGGCCTCGGCGGCCTGCTGCAATTCCTGCTTGTGCAGGATGTCTTTGTAATGTTCGAACATCAGTGCCTGGGCATCGGCCGGTGGCGCTGGAGGAGCGGTTGGCGCAGGCCGGACCTGCGCGGGAGCGGTGGCCTCGACCAGCGGTTGCACCTGCTGTGGCCACAGGTGCAGGGCCAGCCACAGGCTCACGGCGATCGCCAATGCACCGAGCCACAGGCCGAGGGCGACGCAAAGCACCAGTTGCACCGGTTTCAGGGTGATCTTCAATTCGCGGGGGCGGGGCATGGTGGCCTCCTGGCAGGCGGGGCGAGGGCGCCATTCTCGCATGCCGCGGCAGGTATTTTCAGCGCCGCGCTTTTGTTGGCCGGCATTTTTCAGCAAAATCCGCGGTCTTTTTTCCGCAGGTTACGGAACGTGGCGATGAAAACCACCTGGGACATCTTCTGCACGGTTGTCGACAATTATGGCGATATCGGCGTCACCTGGCGCCTGGCGCGCCAGCTGGCGAGCGAGCATGACCTGGCCGTGCGCCTGTGGGTGGATGACCTGCAAGCCTTCGTGCGCCTGTGCCCAGAGGCCGACAGCCAAGCCGAGCAGCAGTGGCGGCAGGGGGTCGAGGTACGCCACTGGCCGGCCACGTGGCAAGGCGCGGAGCCGGCGCAGGTGGTGGTGGGCGCCTTCGCCTGCCAGCTACCACAGGCCTATGTCGAGTCCATGGGCAAGCAGGCCACGCCGCCCTTGTGGCTGAACCTTGACTACCTCAGCGCCGAAGACTGGGTGGATGGCTGCCATGGCTTGCCGTCACCCCAGGCCAATGGGTTGCGCAAGTTCTTTTTCTTCCCGGGTTTCACCGACAAGACCGGTGGCCTGCTGCGCGAAGCTGCCTTGCTGCCCCGTTGCCAGGCGTTCCGCCAGGCGCCGGACGAGCGGGCGAGGTTCCTGGCAGGGCTGGGCGTCCGCCCCGAGGCCGGGGCGCGGCTGATCTCGTTGTTCGCCTACGAGAACCCGCAGTTGGGCAACTGGCTCGACGTACTGGCCGAAGGCGCGCAGCCCAGCCACCTGCTGGTACCTCAGGGGCGCATCCTGGGCGATCTCGGCCACTGGCTGGGCGAGGCGGACTTGGCCGTGGGGGCGCTGCATCGGCGCGGTGCCTTGACGGTCCAGGTGCTGCCTTTCGTCAGCCAGGACGACTACGACCGGTTGCTGTGGAGCTGCGATTTCAACGCCGTGCGCGGCGAGGACTCGTTCGTGCGGGCGCAATGGGCTGGCGTGCCGATGCTGTGGCACATCTACATCCAGGAAGAGAACGCCCATTGGGAAAAGCTCGAAGCATTCCTCGCCCTCTATTGCCATGGGCTGTCGGCCGCCGCCGGGCAGGCGCTGAGCGAACTGTGGCGGGCCTGGAACATGGATCGCCCGATGGGCCAGGCCTGGCAGGCACTGCAGCCGTTCTGGGAGGAAGTGCGCGAACATGCCCGGCAGTGGCAGGCCGCGCAGGCCGCTCGGCCGGACCTTGCCACGAGGCTGGTACAGTTTTACCGAAATTCGCTATGATACGCGGCCTCGATTTTTATAAATCCATCCAGATTCGGATACTTCGTAATGAAAACTGGTAAAGAACTGAAACCCGGTACCGTACTGCGGATCGACAACGACCCGTGGCTGGTTCAGAAAGCTGAGTTCACCAAGTCGGGCCGTAACAGCGCGATCATGAAGACCAAGCTGAAGAACCTGCTGACCGGCTACAAGACCGAAACCGTATACGGCGCGGACGACAAGCTGGACGACGTGATCCTGGATCGCAAAGAAGCGACCCTGTCGTTCATCAGCGGTGACTCGTACACCTTCATGGACACCACCGACTACACCATGTACGAACTGAACGCCGAAGACATCGACGCCGTTCTGCCGTACATCGAAGAAGGCATGGAAGACATCTGCGAAGCGGTGTTCTTCGAAGGCCGCCTGGTATCGGTAGAACTGCCGACCACCATCAGCCGTCAGGTTGTCTACACCGAGAACGCTGCTCGCGGCGACACCTCGGGCAAGGTCATGAAGCCTGCCAAGCTGAAGAACGGTACCGAGATCTCGGTTGCCGACTTCATCCAGATCGACGAGTGGATCGACATCGACACTCGCGACAACAGCTTCAAGGGCCGTTCCAAGAAGTAATCCTTCTTGCGACGCGCACGAAAAACCCGGCCTTGGCCGGGTTTTTTTGTGCCTGTGAACTCGCGTTGACTCGTTCCCTTGTAGGAGCGGCACAAGGCCGCTCCTACAAGGGGCAGGTTGCCTGAGTGTCAGACCGTCACATGCAAGCGCACATCCACATTGCCGCGGGTGGCATTGGAGTAAGGGCAGACCTTGTGCGCCTTCTCCACCAGCCCTTCGGCGTCGGCCTGGGCCAGGCCCGGCAGGTTGATGTGCAGGTCGATGTCCAGGCCGAAACCGCCAGGGATCTGGCCGATACCGACCTTGGCGGTGATCGAGGCATCGGCGGGCAGGGCTTTTTTCTCTTGCCCGGCAACGAACTTCAGTGCGCCGATGAAGCAGGCCGAGTAACCGGCGGCGAACATCTGCTCGGGGTTGGTGCCCTCGCCACCAGCGCCGCCCAGTTCCTTGGGGGTGCTCAGCTTGACGTCCAGCTTGCCGTCGCTGGAGCGGGATTTGCCGTCGCGACCGCCGGTGGAGGTGGCTTCTGCGATGTACAGCGGAGTGACCTTTTGCATCTTGAGCCTCGCTTGTGTTGCGCGCCGTCGGCGCTGAGTGGGTATGGATTTAAATTAACGCGCAATTATTTAGCGCGCAAGTTAAATGTTCGACCATTCATCGAACAGCCCGCTCACAGCATAGCCGTCAGAGGTGATCTTGCAGTTGCGCGCGCAGTGCCAGCAGGTCGGCTTGCAGTTTTTGCAGTTGTTCGGCGCTGTGGCCGCTGGCCTGGAGGATGCATTGAGGCACGCGGCGGGCCTCGTTTTGCAAGGCGCGGCCCTTGTCGGTCAGTTGCACCAGCACCACGCGCTCGTCCTCGCGGCTGCGGCTGCGCTTGAGTAGGCCTTCGCTTTCCAGGCGCTTGAGCAAGGGGGTCAGCGAGCCGGGGTCGGTGAGCAGGCGCTGGCTGATCTCGCCCACGGTCATGCCGTCTCGTTCCCACAGCACGAGCATGGCCAGGTATTGCGGATAGGTCAGGCCCAGGGCCTGCAGCAGCGGCTTGTAGACCTTGGTCATCAGCAACGAGGTGGAGTGCAGGGCGAAGCACACCTGGTTGTCCAGCAATAGCTCGTTGCAGGGAGCTTGGGTGTCGGCGTTCATGCAGGTCCTTGGTATCGATGAGGATGGAAATCTAGCACGCCAAAGCTTGGTGCGCTCACTACCAGCGCAGCTCGCTTCTCAGGGCCAGGTCCCACGGTGGTAGCGGACTGAATCGGCTCTTGAGGAATTCGAGCAGCAAACGGCTGCGAGAGTTCGTTTCGTGTTCCAGGCGCAGGGCATAAATGCCGCTGGTTTCGGGTTCGGGCAGGCCGCCTTGGCAAAACAGCGGGAGCAATTCGCCACGCAGCAGGTAGTCGCTGATCAACCAGGTGGGCAGGTGGGCCACGCCCAACCCTGCGAGGGCACCGAACAGCAGGGTCTCGGCGTTGTTGGCGGCCATGCGCATGCGGGCGGGGCGGTATAGCCGGGTCTGGCCGTCGACGTTGAAGCGCCAGGCGAACGGCGGCGCCAGGCCATCCCAGTCCAGACCATCGTGGCCGGGCAACTCGCTGGGGCAGGCCGGCACCCCGCGGCTAGCCAGGTAGGCAGGGCTGGCGCAGGCGATGCGCACCATGTAGGCCAGGGGCGTGGCCACCAGGCGGGTGTCGGCCAGGGGGCCGGCGCGCAGCACCAGGTCGACTTCGCCCAGGTGGCTGCCGTGCAGGTCGACGAAGCTGTCGATCAGGCGCAGTTGCACGTCGAGCCCGGGGTAGGCCACCAGGAAGTCGGCAATGGCCGGCGCCAGGTGGCGCCGGCCAAAGGCGGCGGGGGCGTCGATGCGAATCAGCCCTTCGGGGGCATTGCTCAGCGACACCGCCTCGGCCCGCGCCAGGCGTAGCTCTTCGATGATACGCCGGGCCCGCTCGGCGAACGCGTTGCCCGCCGGAGTTGGCCGCACGGCATGGGTGCTGCGCGAGAACAGGCGGCTGCCCACGGCGCTTTCCAGGCTGTCGATGCGTCGGGCCACGGCGGATGGGGTCAGCGGGTGGCGACGGGCGGCGGCGGAGAAACTGCCGGTTTCCAGCACGTCGAGAAACAGGCTCAGTTGTTCGGTGAGGATATTGGGGGTCATAGGGGTGCTTATGCAGATTACGCACAGCCATTGTGCGCTGCTGTGCGTTTCCCCGCTAGCCGCGACTGGGTAGCATGCCGCTCATTCTCTGAAAACAGGCGGATGAGGCCCGGATGATCGAGTGGTTGATGTATATCGTGTTGGGCGCGGCACTGGGCACCCTGGGTGGCCTGTTCGGTATTGGCGGCGGGTTGATCGCGATTCCGGCGCTGGGGGTGTTGTTCGGTCTTGACCAGCAGTTGGCCCAGGGCACGGCGCTGGTGATGGTGGTGCCCAACGTGCTGTTGGCGTTGTGGCGCTATCACCAGCGCAACCGCATCGAGCTGCGCCATGCCGTGCCGTTGTCGTTGTGCAGTTTCGTGTTCGCCTGGCTGGGGGCGATCTGGGCTGTCGGGATCGATGCCCAGTCGATGCGCCTGTATTTCGTCGGTTTTCTGGTGGTCCTGGCGGTGTGGAACGTGGCGCGGATGTTCCTGCCAGTGAGGCCGCCGAGCAACCAGCTGCGCTATCCGTGGCCATGGCTGGGCGTGTTGGGCAGCTTTGCCGGGACCATGGGCGGGCTGTTCGGCGTGGGCGGGGCGGTGGTGGCGACGCCGATTCTCACCTCGGTGTTCGGCACCACCCAGGTGGTGGCTCAGGGCCTGTCACTGGCGCTGGCGGCGCCGAGCACCCTGGTGACGCTGCTGACCTATGGACTGCACCAGAGTGTTGTCTGGAGCGTCGGCATCCCCTTGGCGATCGGCGGGTTGCTCAGTATCAGCTGGGGCGTGAAGCTGGCCCATGCGTTGCCGGAGAAGGTGCTACGAGCGATGTTCTGCGGCTTCCTGGTGGTGTGCGCGGTGATGCTCGGGTTCGAGCTGTAGTATCCAGGGGCCACAAGGCGGCCCCTGGTCATTTGAACCCTTCGATGATGTATTCGGCCATGCAGTCGGTGATGGGGGAATGCTGCTGGTCGTTGCGCAGCAGCATCACATTGGCCATGTGCAACTGTGGCAAGCCGTCTTCTTCGCCGAGAATGCGCAGTTGCCCGCCGACCAGGCTGTGCAATTGCGCGGTCACCGCCAACCCCGCGGTGACGATGGCGAAGATCGCCGCCAGGCTGGGGCTGGTGTAGGCGATGCGGTACTCGATGCCCTGGCGCTCCAGGGCGTTGCAGGTCCAGGCCCGGCAGAAGCAGTCGGTATTGAACAGCGCCAAGGGCATCGGTCGCTGCTCCTGGGGGCAGAAACCCTCGGCGGCGGCCCATACCAGGCGCTCCTGGCGCAGCAACTGGCCGACTTCATTGCCCGGCTCGCGGGTGACGATGGTCAGGTCCAGGTCCTGGCGCAGCATCAGTTGCTTGGACGAGTCGCAGTGTACCTCGACATGGATCAACGGGTAGGCCTGGGCGAAGCGGGTGAGGATGCTGGGCAGGTAGCGCATGGCGTAGTCGTCCGGCGTGCCGATGCGTACCACCCCGACCATGTGCGGCATGCGCAGGGTGTTGAACACCTCGCCATGCAGCTTGAGGATGCGCCGGGCATAGCCCAGCAGCACCTGGCCTTCGGCGGTCAGGCGTACCTGGCGGCCGTCGCGCTCGAACAGCTGGCGCTGGAGGATGTCTTCCTCCAGGCGTTTCATCTGCATGCTGACCGCCGACTGTGTACGGTTGACCACCTCGCCGGCACGGGTGAAGCCGCCTTGCTCGGCGATGGCGACGAAGGTGCGCAGCACATCGGCATCGAGACTCTGATACTGGGACATGGCATCAATCTCCTAGATGCACGGCATCAGAAACATTCGTTGGATTGATCTTAAGCCTGGGCAGAGACTGGAGCCATCCACAAGGAGGGCGTCATGATGAAAGGTCATTTCAACGTAGCTCACCAACCGGCCGCATCCCTGGGCCATCTGTGGCACGACGCCAGCGGGCTGGTGCTGCGCTGGTTCGAACTGCACCGCCAGCGCGACGAGCTGGCGCGCCTGAGCGATGCCACGCTGCACGACCTGGGGTTGTCGCGGGCGGATATCCAGCAGGAGGCCGACCGGCATTTCTGGGAGGACCCGTTGCGTAAATGAAGGTGGCGACAATCGCGGGCTTGCCCCGCGATTGCGTCTTTACTGTCTGGATACCAGACGGAGCCACCTTATGTCCTTCAGCCTGTCCCTCGCCCAGGCCCGCCGCCTGGCCTTGTCCGCCCAGGGTTTTGGCAAGTCGCCCGCGCGCCCGCCGACCCTCGCCAATCTCAAGCGCATGCTCCAGCGCCTGGGCGTGGTGCAGATCGACTCGGTCAATGCCCTGGTGCGCTCCCATTACCTGCCGTTGTTCTCGCGCCTTGGCGACTATCCAGCCGACCTGCTGGACCAGCTCGCCTGGGGCAAGCGCCGCCAGCGGCGGCTATTCGAATACTGGGGGCATGAGGCCTCGCTGCTGCCGTTGGAGCTCTACCCGCTGATGCGCTGGCGCATGGCCCACGCCGCCGACGGCAAGGGCATCTACCGGCAACTGGCGACCTTTGGCCGTGAGCGGCGCGAGGTCATCGACCGGGTACTGGCCGCCGTGCGCGAGCGTGGCGCGCTGGGTGCAGGCAGCCTGTCGACCCGCGAGGAGCGCGCCGGCCCCTGGTGGGACTGGAGCGAAGAAAAGCACGCGCTGGAATGGCTGTTCGCCGCTGGCGAGGTCACCGTGGCCGGGCGTCGCGGTTTCGAGCGCCTGTACGACCTGCCCGAGCGGGTGCTACCAGCGGAAATCCTAGATCAGGCCCAGCCCAGCGAGGCGGAAGCGCACCAGGGCTTGCTGCTGCACGCCGCCGGCGCCCTGGGCGTGGCCACCGAACAGGATCTGCGTGATTACTTTCGCCTCTCGCCGCTGCAGAGCAAGGCCGCCCTGGCGGTTTTGCTCGAGGACGGGCGCCTGCAGGCTTGCGCCGTGCAGGGCTGGAAACAGCCGGCCTATGTCGCGGGCGTGCCACGGATTCCCCGCCGCATCGAAGCCAGCGCCTTGCTCTCGCCGTTCGATTCGCTGGTCTGGGCGCGCGAGCGTACCGAGCGCCTGTTCGATTTTCGCTATCGCCTGGAGATCGACACCCCGGCGCACAAGCGGGTGTACGGCTACTACGTGCTGCCGTTCCTGCACGATGGGCGCATCGCCGCGCGCCTGGACCTGCGCGCCGAACGCACCCACGGGCGCCTGGCGGTACATGCAGTGCACGAAGAGGCGCAGGAGCTGGGCGAGACGGGCTACCTGGCGCTGGCGGCCAGCCTGTTGCGTATGGCCAACTGGCTGGGCCTGGCACAGGTGCAGCTCAACTGCCCCCGCGCCGAGGGCAGCCGGCTGCGTCAGGCCTTGCTCAGCGGCGCACCTGCTTGAGGGTTTCGGCGATCAGGAACGCCAGCTCCAGCGACTGGTCGGCGTTCATGCGCGGGTCGCAATGGGTATGGTAGCGGTCGGACAGGCCGTCTTCGGTGATCGGCCGCGCGCCGCCGATGCACTCGGTGACGTTCTGCCCGGTCATCTCGATATGGATGCCGCCGGCATGGCTACCCTCGGCCTGGTGCACCTGGAAGAACTGCTTCACTTCGTCGAGGATCTGCGCGAAGTCGCGGGTCTTGTAGCCGCTGCTGGCCTTGATGGTGTTGCCGTGCATCGGGTCGGAGCTCCACAGCACCTGCCGGCCCTCGCGTTCGACGGTGCGGATCAGCCCCGGCAGGTGGTCGCCGACCTTGCTGGCACCCATGCGCACGATCAGGTTCAGGCGGCCGGGGTCGTTGTCCGGGTTGAGCACGTCGATCAGGCGGATCAACGCTTCAGGGTCCATGCTCGGGCCGACCTTGACCCCGATCGGGTTGTGCACGCCGCGCAGGAACTCGACATGGGCGCCGTCCAGCTGGCGGGTGCGGTCGCCGATCCACAGCATGTGCGCCGAGCAGTCGTAGTAGTCGCCGGTGAGGCTGTCGCGACGCACGAAGGCTTCTTCGTAGTTGAGCAGCAAGGCTTCGTGGGCGGTGAAGAAGCTGGTTTCGCGCAATTGCGGTGCGCTGTCCAGGCCGCAGGCGCGCATGAACGCCAGGGTTTCGTCGATGCGGTTGGCCAGTTGCTGGTATTTGTCGGCCAGGGCTGAGTTGGCGATGAAGTCCAGGTTCCACTTGTGCACCTGGTGCAGGTCGGCGAAGCCGCCCTGGGCGAAGGCGCGCAGCAGGTTGAGGCTGGCGGTGGCCTGGTGGTAGGCCTGCAGCAGGCGCTCGGGGTCGGGCACGCGGCTGGCGGCGTCGAAGCCGATGCCGTTGACGATGTCGCCACGGTAGGCGGGCAGGGTGATGTCGCCGATGGTTTCGTCGTTGGCCGAGCGCGGCTTGGCGAACTGGCCGGCCATGCGCCCGACCTTGACCACCGGGCAGCCGGCGGCGAAGGTCATGACGATGGCCATCTGCAACAGCACCTTGAAGGTGTCGCGGATCTTCGCCGCGGAAAACTCGGCGAAGCTCTCGGCGCAGTCGCCGCCTTGCAGCAGGAATGCCCGGCCCTGGGTGACCTCGGCGAACTGCCGGCGCAGCTCGCGGGCTTCGCCGGCGAATACCAGCGGCGGGTAACCGGCCAGGGTCTGCTCGACCTTGAGCAGGTGCGCGGCGTCGGGGTAGGTCGGTTGCTGCTGGATCGGCAGGGCGCGCCAGCTGTCAGGGCTCCAGGGTCGGGTCATCACAGGCTCTATCTATAGTGTCGGTTCGGGCGTGCCTGTCATGGTAACGCTGGCGACGTGCTTGTTGCACCACCGGCATTGGCGGACAATGCGCGTTTTGCGCGGGCAGGTGGCGGGATGGCGACGGAGCGGGAAGAGCGGCTGCTGGCACGGGTCGAGGATGCCTTTGGCGTCATCAGCGTGTACGAGGTGGAGGACTACCGCTTCCTCGAGTTCGGCGACGCCATCGAGCAGAGCTGTACCTTCACGGCCGACCCCAGTTGGCTGGAGTACGACTATACCCGCGCCATGCTGGTCGGCGCACTGTGCCATGCGCAGCCCGAGAGCGCGTTGTTCCTGGGCCTTGGCGCCGGCACCCTGACCCAGGCATGCCTGAAGTTCCTGGCGCTGGAGGACGTCGAGGCCATCGAGCTGCGTCCGGATGTGCCGCGCCTGGCCATGGAGTTCATGGGCCTGGACGACGACCCACGGCTGTACGTGCGGGTGGGCGATGCCCTGGAACTGCTGCCCACGGCCGAGAAGGCCGATTTGCTGTTCGTCGACCTGTATACCGACCATGGCCCTGGCGTCGGGCACCTGGCCTGGGGGTTCCTGGAGCGCTGCCAGCAGCAGCTCAACCCCGGTGGCTGGCTGGTGATCAACCAGTGGGCCGGCGACGATGGCCGGCCGTTGGGGGCGGCGTTGTTGCGAGGCCTGTACCACCGGCATTACTGGGAGTTGCCGGTGAAGGAGGGCAATGTGATCCTGCTGGTGCCGGCGGACCTGGAGCAGAGCCTGGATATCGATGCCGTGCGGGCGCGCGCCACAGCGCTGGCGCCGCAGTTGGGGTATGCGCTGGAGTACCTGATCAAGGCCATCCGCCCGGCGACCTGATGTAATCGCCCAACGCGATCCCTGTGGACGCGACACAAGGCCGCGTCCACAGGGAAACGATTCAGCCTGGATCCAATGTGGGTCGTCACTGTCGAAATATTTCTCACAATTCACGGCTATTTCGGGTATAGTACGCGCCGGTCTTTTAGCGGACCTCAAAATCAGGTGGTGCAAATCCTCCGAATCCAGCTTCGGCTGCATGTCCGCTAGGCGGACCCTCTCACACGTTTCTTTTTCAATCGTTTTCGCAAATCCCCGCCGCCAAAGCTGCCTGGGTGACCTTCGGGTCTTTCAAGGCATGTGCAGCTTTGGAGCATGGGTCTTTGCGGATGCACCTAGAGGCAGACCCATGACCCAGGAAACCGGCGGATTCGCCGCTCTCGATCTCAACCCGAATATCGTTGCTGCCGTCCTGGCTACCGGCTATGAAGAGCCGTCGGCCATCCAGCAACAGTCGATCCCGATCATCCTCGCCGGTCACGACATGATCGGCCAGGCGCAGACTGGCACCGGCAAGACCGCTGCCTTCGCCCTGCCGATCCTCAACAAGATCGACGTGAGCAAGCGCGAACCGCAAGCCCTGATCCTGGCGCCAACCCGTGAGTTGG
The DNA here is from genome assembly GCF_004519305.1 of Pseudomonas sp. RIT623. Classification (GTDB taxonomy): domain Bacteria; phylum Pseudomonadota; class Gammaproteobacteria; order Pseudomonadales; family Pseudomonadaceae; genus Aquipseudomonas. Next base: position 17,602 of record NZ_SOZA01000029.1, read on the forward strand.
CGCTGCAAGTAGCCACCGCCTTCGAAACCTACGCCAAGCAGATGCCGGGCGTGAACGTGGTGGCCGTGTACGGTGGTGCCCCGATGGGCCCACAGTTGCGTGCCATTCGCAATGGCGCCCAGATCGTCGTCGCTACCCCTGGCCGCCTGTGCGACCACCTGCGCCGTGACGAGAAAGTCCTGTCCACCGTGCAGTACCTGGTGCTCGACGAAGCGGACGAAATGCTCAAGCTCGGCTTCATGGACGACCTGGAAGTGATCTTCAAGGCCATTCCCGAGTCGCGCCAGACCGTGCTGTTCTCCGCCACCCTGCCGTCGTCGATCCGTTCGATCGCCGAGCGTCACCTGCGCGAGCCCAAGCACGTCAAGATTCAGAGCAAGACCCAGACCGTCACCGCGATCGACCAGGCTCACCTGATGGTCCACGCCGACCAGAAGATCCCGGCCGTGCTGCGCCTGCTGGAGGTCGAAGAGTTCGACGCGCTGATCGCCTTCGTGCGTACCAAGCAAGCCACCCTGGACCTGGCCTCCGCCCTGGAAGCCAAGGGCTACAAGGCTGCCGCGTTGAACGGCGACATCGCCCAGAACCAGCGTGAGCGGGTGATCGACTCGCTCAAGGATGGCCGCCTGGACATCGTCGTCGCCACCGACGTCGCCGCCCGTGGCCTGGACGTACCGCGTATTACCCATGTGTTCAACGTTGACATGCCGTACGACCCAGAGTCCTACGTGCACCGTATCGGCCGTACTGGCCGTGCCGGTCGCGAAGGTCGTGCACTGCTGCTGGTCACCCCGCGTGAGCGCCGCATGCTGCAGGTCATCGAGCGTGTGACCGGGCAGAAGGTCGCCGAAGCCCGCCTGCCGAACGCCCAGGCCGTGCTGGACGCGCGCATCAAGAAGCTGACCAACAGCCTGGCCCCGCTGGTGGCCGACGCAGAGGCCAGCCATGGCGATCTGCTCGACCGTCTGACCGAAGCCCTGGGTTGCAGCCCGCGTGCCCTGGCCTCGGCCCTGCTGCGCAAGGCCACCAACGGCCAGGCGCTGGACTTGGCCTCGGTTGAGCGTGAACAGCCGCTGGTGCCGACCTACACCCCGCGTGAGCGTGGCGAGCGTACCGAGCGCGCCGAGCGCCCTGACCGTGGTGATCGCGAGCGTCGTGCGCCGATGCCGCTGGCCGAAGGCCGCGTGCGTTGCCGTACCGCCCTGGGTGCCCGTGACGGCATCGCGGCCAAGAACCTGCTGGGGGCGATCCTCAACGAAGGTGGCCTGGCCCGTGACGCCATCGGTCGTATCCAGGTGCGCGACAGCTTCAGCCTGATCGAGCTGCCGGAAGAAGGCCTGGAGCGTCTGCTGTCCAAGCTCAAGGACACCCGTGTGGCCGGCAAGCAGCTCAAGCTGCGTCGCTACCGCGAGGACTGATCCTGGCGCTGCAATGAAAAATCCCCGGCCCGTGCCGGGGATTTTTTTTGCCTGTCTATCAGCTGATCATGCTCCCGGCAATCTTCAGTCGAACCGATAGATATCCATCCCCAGCGCCCCCAGCGTGAACCCCTGATGCACGATGCCAAACCGTGCCCCGGCACCCATGGCAAAGAACAAGGGCAGCAAATGTTCGTCACTGGGATGGTTGCGCGCAGCAAACGGCGCCTGTCGACGATAGTCCAGCAGCGCTTTCTCGTCCCCCGCCTCCATCCGTTCCACCACCCAGTCGCGAAACGCCAGTGCCCAAGGTTCGACCGCATCCGGCCCAGCATGCCAGTCCAGTTCGCCCAGGTTGTGGGTGATGCTACCCGAACCGAGCAGCAGGATGCCTTCCTCGCGTAGTGTCGACAGCGCTTGGCCAACCTTCAGCTGCAGGGCGGGGCCGGCCTGGCTGGGCAGCGACACCTGGATCACCGGGATGTTGGCTTCTGGATACATCAGTGACAGCGGCACCCAGGCGCCGTGGTCGAATGGCCGCTGCGTATCCAGCCGCGCGCCCAGGCGCTCGGCGACCTGTCTGGCCAGTTCCGGCGCGCTGGGCGCGGGGTACTGCACGGCATACAGGGCCGGCGGAAAACCATGGAAGTCGTGCCAGGTCTGCGGCTGTGGGTTGCCCATTACCAGCAGCTCGCGGCTTTCCCAATGCGCCGACACCACCACGATTGCCTTGGGGTGGGGCAGGGCGCGGGCCAGCCCGGCCAGTGCCGGGCCGCTGGCGCCGGGTTGCAGGGCAAGCATGGGGGAGCCGTGGGAGATGAACAGGCTGGGCAGCATGGCGGGATCCTGAGGGGGTAAGATGCCCCATCTTCGGTCAGCCAAAGATCGAGATCCAATATAAGTTTCCATAAGCTTTTATCGAAAAACCGGAGGAATCATGGAGCCAGCGTTCTGGCACAAGCGGTGGGCGGATAACCAGATCGGTTTTCACCAGCCCCAGGTGAACCCTTACCTGCAGGCGCATTGGCCGACGTTGGCGCTGGCGCCTGGCGCGCGGGTGCTGGTGCCTTTGTGCGGCAAGAGCCTGGACATGCTCTGGCTGGCCGCGCAGGGGTATCAGGTGTTGGGGGTGGAGCTATCGCGCCAGGCGGTGGCGGATTTCTTCACCGAGCATGGGTTGCAGGTGCAGGTGACTCGGCACGGCGCGTTCGAGAGCTGGCGCAGTGATGAGGTGGAGATCTGGTGCGGGGATGTATTCGCCTTGCGTGCCGAGGACCTTGCCGATTGCCCGGGTATCTATGACCGCGCGGCCTTGATTGCGCTGCCGCCTGAAATGCGCGAGCGGTACATGGCGCTGCTGGGCGAGCAATTGCCGAAGGCGTGTCGTGGCTTGCTGGTGACCCTGGATTACGACCAGGCGTTGATCGACGGGCCGCCGTTCTCGGTGGCGGATGCCGAAGTGCGGGCAGGGTTTGCCGGGTGGCAGGTCGATGAGGTTGAAGGGCGGGAGATTCTTGGTGAGAGTCCGAAGTTTCTGAAGTCGGGCGTTGAAAGCCTGGTAGAGCGCGTCTATCGGCTACGACGCTAAGCTGGCTTCGACCCTGTAGGAGCCGGCATGCCGGCGAACACCGGCATGGCCGGTGCCATCCTGCGCGGCGCCGGGTTTGCCAGCAAGCTGGCTCCTACAGGTATTGCAGGCCGAGGAGCGACATGGGCGCAAAAAGGGCGACCGAAGTCGCCCTTTTTCGTAGCTGCCAGGATCAACCGCGACGGCGCAGTGCGTCGATACGGTCTTCCAGTGGCGGGTGGCTCATCAGCAGGCCGGCCAGCCCGTGCTTGAGGCCGCCATTGATGCCGAAGGCCTTCATGGTGTCGGGCATGTGCACCGGCAGGCCTTGCTCCGAGCGCAGGCGCTGCAGGGCGCCGATCATCGCGTTGGTGCCGGCCAGGTGGGCGCCGGCTTCGTCGGCGCGGAACTCACGGCGGCGCGAGTACCACATGACGATGATGCTGGCGAGGATGCCCAGGACCAGCTCGGCGACGATGGTCGCGACGAAGTAGGCGATGCCGTGGCCTTCTTCGTTCTTGAAGATCACCCGGTCGACGAAGTTGCCGATGATACGGGCGAAGAACATCACGAAGGTGTTCACCACGCCTTGCACCAGGGCCATGGTGACCATGTCACCGTTGGCCACGTGGCCGATCTCGTGGGCCAGCACCGCGCGCACCTCGTCGGGCGAGAAACGCTCGAGCAGGCCCTGGGACACGGCCACCAAGGCATCGTTGCGGTTCCAGCCGGTGGCGAAGGCGTTGGCCTCGTAGGCCGGGAAGATACCCACCTCGGGCATCTTGATGCCGGCTTCACGGGACAGCTCCTCGACGGTCTGCAGCAGCCACTGCTCGTGACGGGTGCGGGGCTGGCTGATGATCTGGGTGCCGGTGGTCATCTTCGCCATCCACTTGGAGATGAACAGCGAGACCAGCGAACCCGCAAAACCGAACACGGCGCAGAAGACCAGCAGCTGGCTGAGGTTGAGGTCAACCCCGTTGGCTGCCATGAACCCGTTGAAGCCGAACAGGCTCAGGGTAATGCTTGCAACCAGCACCACCGCGAGGTTGGTGGCTACAAACAACAGAATGCGCATCATGGTTGTTACGTTCTCCTGACGGATGAGTTCGTTGCGTACTGCGGGGTATATAAGGGGGAGGCCACGCCGATTCAACCGGGGGACTATTTCAAACTGTGTACGCGGGGAAGTATGGCAGAGGATGCCGCAGGGGCTGTGAGGCAGAGCGTTGCAGGATGTAAAGGTCCCGTTGGCTGATCGGCGTAGGAGCCTTGCCGGCGAACACCGGTGTCGCCGGTGCCCTGCACCGCGGCGCTTGGTTCGCCAGCAAGGCTGGCTCCTACGGTTGGCCCTGGCGCTTACTGCGAATAAGTGCGCAGGAAATTGCCGATCCGGCCGATGGCCTGCTCCAGGTCGTCGACCCGCGGCAGGGTGACCACGCGGAAGTGGTCTGGCCACGGCCAGTTGAACGCCGTGCCCTGGACGATCAGCAGCTTCTCCGAGAGCAGCAGGTCGAGGGCGAATTTCTCATCGTTGAGGATCGGGCAGACCTTCGGGTCGATGCGCGGGAAGGCATACAGCGCGCCCATCGGCTTCACGCAGCTGACCCCGGGGATGTCGTTGAGCAGCTCGTAGGTGCGGTTGCGCTGCTCCAGCAGGCGGCCTGGCGGCAGCACCAGGTCGTTGATGCTCTGGTAGCCGCCCAGGGCGGTCTGGATCGCGTGCTGGGCCGGCACGTTGGCGCACAGACGCATGTTGGCCAGCATGTCGATGCCTTCGATGTAGCTCTGGGCGTGGTGCTTGGGCCCGGAGATGATCAGCCAGCCGGAGCGGAAACCGGCCACCCGGTACGACTTGGACAGGCCGTTGAAGGTCAGGCACAGCAGGTCCGGGGCCAGTGACGCGGTGCTGATATGCACGGCCTCGTCGTAGAGGATCTTGTCATAGATCTCGTCGGAGAACACCACCAGGTTGTGCTGGCGCGCCAGTTCCAGCATGCCTTGCAGCAGCTCGCGGGAGTACACCGCGCCGGTCGGGTTGTTCGGGTTGATGATCACCAGGGCCTTGGTGTTCGGGGTGATCTTGGCCTTGATGTCGTCAAGGTCGGGGAACCAGTCGGCCTGCTCGTCGCACAGGTAGTGCACCGGCTTGCCGCCGGCCAAGCTCACCGCGGCGGTCCACAGCGGGTAGTCGGGAGCCGGGATCAGCACTTCATCGCCGTTGTTGAGCAGCGCCTGCATCGACATCACGATCAGCTCGGACACGCCGTTGCCCAGGTAGATGTCCTCGATGGTGACGCCTTCGATTTCTTTTTGCTGGCAATACTGCATCACTGCCTTGCGCGCGCTGAACAGGCCCTTGGAGTCGCTGTAGCCCTGGGCGGTCGGCAGGTTGCGGATAACGTCCTGGAGGATCTCGTCCGGCGCTTCGAAACCAAACGGCGCCGGGTTGCCGATGTTCAGCTTGAGGATGCGGTGGCCTTCCTCTTCCAGGCGTTTGGCGTGCTTGAGCACGGGGCCGCGAATGTCATAGCAGACATTGGCGAGCTTGTTCGATTTGCTGAACTGCATGATGAGATCCCGAGTGAGAATACGCACCGCCCTTTATCGAAAGGTTTGAAAGGGCGGGAAGCGGGTGCCAGACTTGCTGCCTTGCACACGAAGCCAACTAATATACGTGCCACCCGCGCCAGGGAAAAGCCAGCGCGAGGTGAAATTCAGCCTGCCGAGGTTCCACCATGCAAAAGATCGACAAAACCCTGGACGAATGGCGCGCCATGCTCGACCCGGCCCAGTATCAGGTGTGCCGCCTCAAGGGCACCGAACGGCCGTTCAGCGGCAAGTACAACAGCGAGCGCCGCGACGGCATCTACCATTGCATCTGCTGCGACCTGGCGCTGTTCGACGCCAAGGCCAAGTTCGATTCCGGCTGCGGCTGGCCGAGTTTCTATGAGCCTATCGAGGCCGCCGCGATGATCGAGATTCGTGACACTTCCCACGGCATGATTCGCACCGAGGTCACCTGCGCCCAGTGCGATGCCCACCTCGGCCATGTGTTCCCCGACGGCCCGCCACCGACCGGGCTGCGCTACTGCATCAACTCGGTGTGCCTGGACCTCAAGCCCCGCGACTGACCCCGTCACCGAAGGAGCGCTAATCATGGCCGATCCACTGCTGGACATCCCCTGTGTCACCCTGGGCGGCGAGCACAAGAAGCTCGGTGATTTCCCCGGCAAGGCGCTGCTGGTGGTCAACACCGCCAGCCAGTGTGGCTTCACCCCCCAGTACAAGGGCCTGGAGCGCCTGTGGCAGGAATACCGCGAGCAGGGCCTGGTGGTGCTGGGCTTTCCCTGCAACCAGTTCGGCAAGCAGGAGCCGGGCGATGCCCGCGAGATCGCGCAGTTCTGCGAGCTCAATTTCGGCGTGAGCTTCCCGCTGTTTCGCAAGGTCGAGGTCAATGGCCCTGGTGCCCACCCGCTGTTCGCCGAGCTCAAGCGTCGCGCCCCAGGGCTGCTGGGCACGCAGAAGATCAAGTGGAACTTCACCAAGTTCCTGCTCGACCCGGCCAGCGGCCAGGTCACCCGCTTTGCCCCGACCACCAAGCCCGAAGCGCTGAAGTCGGCGATCGAACCTTTGCTCAGCCGCTGAGCGGCACCCAGTGGTCGATCAGCGCCAGTAGCTCCTCGCGGCGAAACGGCTTGGCCAGATAGTCGTTCATGCCCGCGGCGCGGCAGCGTTCGCGCTCCTCGGGCATGGCATTGGCGGTCAGCGCGACGATCGGCAGCTCTGGCCAGCGCCCGCCCTGGCGGATGCGCCGGCTGGCCTCGTAGCCGTCCATCACCGGCATGTTGCAGTCCATCAGCACCAGGTCGAAGTCCTCCTGTTCCAGGCGCTCCAGGGCCTCGCCGCCATGGGCGGCGACCTGCACCTGGCAGCCGAGCTTGCCGAGCATGCCCTTGGCCACCAGCTGGTTCACCGGGTTGTCTTCCACCAGCAGCACCCGCGCGCGGCGCTCCAGGGTCGCCGGTACCTCGTGGGGCAGGGGCGCGCTGGGCTCGCCCAGGAGGGTGCGGCGCAACGTCTGGTACAGCGCGTTGCGCGCCAGGGGCCGGGCCAGCTGGTGCAGCGGCGCCAGTTGCGTGGCCTGCTCGCTGGGCAGGAAGTTGCCGTAGGCGGTCACCAGCAGGATTGGCGCGAGGATGGTCGGGCGCAGGTCGAGCACATGGTCGAGGTCGTCGGTGATCAGCAGGTCGACCGTGCTGCCGGCCAGTTCGGCGGCATTGTCATGGCGGGTGTAATCCAGCCCCCAGCGCGGCAGCAGTTGTCCGAGCAGCTCGGCCAGGCCGCTACCAGCGTTGCCCAGGGCCACCACGCGTCCGGCCAGTGGCGCCGGCGGGATGGCCTCGGTGTGGGCGGCCAAGGGCAGGTCGGCGCTGAAGCGGCTGCCAAAACCGGTCTCGGAATGGATGGTCAGGTGCCCCTGCATGGCCTTGCACAGGTTGCGCGTCAGGGTCAGGCCCAGGCCGGTGCCGCCGTATTGGCGGGTGATGCCGGCGCCGGCTTGGGTGAACGGCTGGAAGATCCGCGCCTGGGCCTCTTCGGGGATGCCGATGCCGGTGTCGCAGACCTCCAGGCGCACGCCGCCGACAATGCACGACAGGCGCAGGTCGACGCGGCCGAAGCGGGTGAACTTGAGGGCGTTGGACAGCAGGTTGCTGACGATCTGGCGGACCCGGGTCGGGTCGCCGAGCACCGTGCTGGGGAAGTCCGGGGCGATCAGGCAGGTCAGCTCGACGCTGGGCGCGGCATTCTGCGATAGCAGGTTGGCGGTGTCCTCGACCATCGCCCCGAGGTCGAAGGCAATGCGCTCGAGCTCCAGTTGCCCGGCATCGAACTTGGACAGGTCGAGGATATCGTTGAGCAATTCCACCAGCACCTTGCCCGAGTCGTGGGCGATCGACAGCTGCTGGCGCTGTTCGGCGGCCAGGCCGCTGTCCAGGGCCAGGGCGATCATGCCGAGCATGCCGTTGAGCGGGGTGCGGATCTCGTGGCTCATGTTGGCCAGGAACGCCGCGCGGGCCTGGGCCATGTCCAGGGCGCGCTGGCGGGCCTCGTCCAGCTCCTGGTTGGACAGGCTCAGGCGGCTGTTGCTGGCCTTGAGCTCGTCGGTGCGCGCCGAGACGATGTCTTCCAGCTCGTTGAGGTACTGGGTCAGGCGGTTCTCGGCGGCGCGCCGTTGCTGGATCTCGGTGGCCATGCTGACGAACTGCTGATTGGCGACCCGCACCAGCACGCCGATCTCGTCGTTGTCGTGGCCCTTGGGGCAGTCGAGGCGGGTTTGCCGCGGGGTGCGCGCGTCGTTGCCGCTGAGCGCGCCGATCACCGTGACCAGGGGCTTGGTCAGCATCAGGTAGAACAGCGCCAGGAGGATGCCGGTGAGCACCAGGCTGCGGGCGAAACCGTTGACCAGGGTGACTCCGGCGCGGTCGAGAAAGCGCCCGCCGAAGGCGTAGGTATCGACGTCCAGGTACAGGGTGCCGAGGTATTCCTTGGGCATGTGGGCGAGGAACAGGCGGTCGCGGAACTGGCGTTGCTCGCCGAACAGGAAGTCCGACAGCGGCCGGTAGCGGCTCTCCAGGCGTGGACGCTGGACATCGGCCAGCACCGTGTCATTGTTGTCGATCAACTGCGCGCGGATCACCGCCGGCGATTGCAGCAGGCCGCCGGTGAGCTCCTGGGCAAGCTCGGTGTCGATGTTGTAGGCAATGCGCGAGGCCGTGTCATGGCTGATCTTCATCAACGCCTGAATTTCACGGTTGATGGACGCGTCTTCGCTGGCATAATCGATGCCGATCTGGATGAGACTGAGCAATGTTCCCAGGATGAAGCCGACCAGGACTGTCAACCGGGCTTGCTTGTATGACAGGCGATTGGTGAACTTGATATCCATGGGTCCCAAGCCGGTTACTTGCTCCGTGCGCTGCGCAAGCATAGCCGATCAGCCCTGGCTGCTGGCGGGTCTGTCTGTTCATTTCAGTTGAGCGTGAATCTAAGGGCCGCTTTGCGCGCCCTGACAAACTGAAATTCACTAGGAGTCGTCATGGACGCCCGACTTACCGCTTTTCTCGACCGCGCCGAATCCGTGCTTGCGCGTCTGGAACCCTTGTTGCCCGCGCAACGCCCGAACATCGACTGGGGCCATACCCTGGCTGCCCGCTGGCAGCGCGATGGCCGCAGCGGCTATCTGATGCCGTTGGAGGTCAGCCTGGATATCCGCCTGACCGACCTGATCGGCGTCGACCAGCAGCGTGACCAGCTGGGCCGCAATACTCACCAGTTCATCAGCGGCATGCCGGCCAACCACGCCTTGCTGTGGGGCTCGCGTGGCACCGGCAAGTCGTCGCTGGTGCGCGCGCTGCTGGCCGAACACGCAGGCCAGGGCTTGCGCCTGATCGAGATCGAGCGCGATCACCTGGCCGACCTGCCGCGGGTGGTCGAGCAACTGCAAAAGCTCGAGCAGCGTTTCATCCTGTTCTGCGACGACCTGTCGTTCGAGGCCGGGGAGGGCGACTACCGGGTGCTCAAGAGCGTGCTCGACGGCTCGCTGGAACAGGCGCCGGACAACGTGCTGCTGTACGCCACCTCCAACCGTCGCCACCTGGTACCGGAAAAACAGAGCGACAACGAAAACTGGAAGATGGTCGATGGCGAGCTGCACCCCAACGAGGCGGTGGAGGACAAGATCGCCCTGTCCGACCGTTTCGGCCTGTGGCTGTCGTTCTATCCGTTCTCCCAGGAGCACTTCCTCAACGTGGTCGAACACTGGATCGGCCAGCTGGCGCGCCCAGCCGGGCTGCGCTGGCAGCGCACCGAAGAGCTCGACATCCTCGCCGTGCGCTGGGCCACCGGCCGCGGCAACCGTAATGGCCGCTGTGCCTATCAGTTCGCCCGCTACTGGGTCGGGCTGCAATTGCTGGAGCAGAAATAAATGATCGACCTCAATGCCAGTGGCAAGGGCCTCGACGGCTACGACCTGCTGGCTGCGCAAGTGCGGGCGTTGTTTGCCGACGAGCGCGACTTCATCGCCAATGCCGCGCAGTTCTCGGCGTTTCTGTTCAGCCAGGTCGAGGACTTGAACTGGGCGGGGTTCTACCTCAATCGCAACGAGGAGCTGGTGCTCGGCCCGTTCCAGGGCCAGGTGGCGTGCGTGCGCATTCCATTCGGCCGGGGCGTGTGCGGTGCCGCGGCGGCGAGCCGGCAAACCCAGCGGGTCGAGGATGTGCATGCCTTCCCCGGGCACATCGCTTGCGACAGCGCGTCCAACAGCGAGCTGGTGATTCCGCTGGTGAAGGGCGGTCGGCTGATTGGCGTGCTTGATCTGGACAGCCCGAAACTGGCGCGTTTCAGCGAGGCCGACCAGGTGGGGCTGGAGCGCTTGGTCGAGGTGTTCCTCGAGTTGAGCGACTGCTGAAAATGAAGAAGGGGCCTGCAAAGGCCCCTTTCTTTTTGTTTGCTCCTGTTCGCCGGCAAGCCGGCTCCTATACGCTATCTGTAGGAGCCGGCTTGCCGGCGAACAGGCCTTGGCCTCGCTCGATCAATCGTAGATGACCTTCTTCTTCCAGGTTTCGTCCTCGTCGGTCTTCAGGCCCTGGGTCAGCGCGTTCTGGTCGTTCTCCGCCGGCTCCATCTGGTCCAGCACCTGGGCGTTGGCGCGGTTCAGCAGTTTTTCCAGGTAAGTCAGCTGCTCTTCATACTGCTTGGGCTCGGGTTGCTTGCGCAGGTATTGCACGCCACGCTCGAAGGCCAGTCGCGCCTGGCCCGGCTGGTTCTGCTGCAGGGCCTGCTGGCCCAGGTTGTTGAAGAACTCGATGTGCAGCAGCACCAGGATATGGCGGATCTCCTTGACCCAGTACTTGCCTTCGTTGGTGGCCAGGAAGCCTTCCTGGGTGGCGCGCACGATCTGGTTGTGCAGCAGCTCCAGCAGGAAGCGCACATCCTTGGCCTTGGCTTCGGTATGGATCGGCGAGGGCGGGTTGTTCACCGGGATACGCTCGGCCTGGCTGATCAGCCCCTCGAGCTCGGCGATACGCGCCTTGAGGTCGCCGCTGTGCTTGTCCAGTGCCAGCTGGCGCTGGTTGAGGTTCAGCTCCAGGCGGGTCAGCAGCAGCTTGAGGGCCGGGGTCATGAACTGGCCGGGGAAGGTTTCGGTGATCTCGCCACAGCGGCGCAGGCGATCGGCCAGTTCGACTTTCAAGCGTGCGCGCTCGAGCTTGCTGTTCTCGACCACGTTGTTGAGGTAGCCGATCACGATCAGTAATGCGATGCCCGCCACGATAAGCAGGGTGATCAGAAGTGGTGTCACCGTTAACGCCTCATGAAGAAGTTTTGCATCTGGTAAAGAGTGTAGTGAGTTCACCTGGGGGCGAACAGTGCAGCCCGGCGGAACTCGCGCGCTCGCGCCTTATTTCTATGTCGGCAGGGCTGCGCGAATCTACAGTTGATGGCACATGGCTATGAGCTTGCCGAGGCCGTGTCAGAAAATCAACGCCAATCCCCGGACACATCCTGCACCACCCCCTGTGGCAACGGGAAGTCATTGATTTAAATAAATTTCTACAAAGGGGTTGACGACCCTGCAAGGCATCCATAGAATGCGCGCCACTTGCAGCGTAAAGCACACAGCGAAACGCGGCAGGGAGTGAAAGCAAGCATGCAAATGCGAGCAGCGTGTCCCCTTCGTCTAGTGGCCTAGGACACCGCCCTTTCACGGCGGTAACAGGGGTTCGAGTCCCCTAGGGGACGCCATATTGCGGGAATAGCTCAGTTGGTAGAGCACGACCTTGCCAAGGTCGGGGTCGCGAGTTCGAGTCTCGTTTCCCGCTCCAGTTTCTCCGGCACTGTTTAACAGCAGGGCAGGAAAAGAAAATCCAGTCTGAATCGTGAGGTTCATGTGCTGGTACGCTGAAAAGCGTCGGCTTAGTCCCCTTCGTCTAGTGGCCTAGGACACCGCCCTTTCACGGCGGTAACAGGGGTTCGAGTCCCCTAGGGGACGCCATATTGCGGGAATAGCTCAGTTGGTAGAGCACGACCTTGCCAAGGTCGGGGTCGCGAGTTCGAGTCTCGTTTCCCGCTCCAGTTTCAATGCATCGTTTGATACGGTGCCGGTGGTGAAGGTCTTCAAGGCGCTTCACGCCAAATGCGGTAAAGCTTCACCCTGCGGGAATAGCTCAGTTGGTAGAGCACGACCTTGCCAAGGTCGGGGTCGCGAGTTCGAGTCTCGTTTCCCGCTCCAAATCGAAAACGCCACTTCGTTAGAAGTGGCGTTTTTTTTCGCCTCGATTTTACTGGCTACAGCGCAAGGGCGGGGCAGGCCCCGCCCATCAAGCCTCAGTGCTGGGTGCCGGTGTCCGGCTGGCTCAGCAATTGCTTTTCCAGGTTCCAGTCGAATGGTTCGTCGTTCTGCTGCGCTTCGTAGCGGCGCTCTTCCAGGGTCTGGTACAGGTTCAGCTCTTCGTCCGGCATGAAGTGCAGGCAGTCGCCGCCGAAGAACCACAGCAGGTCACGGGGCACCAGGTGGGCGATCTGTGGGTAGCGCTGGATCACCTGGCAGATCAGGTCCTGACCCAGGTACTGGCTTTGCAGTGGATCCTGCGGCAGCAGGGTCAGTAGCTCGTCGAAGCGCTCGAGGAACAGGGCGTGGCTTTCCTCCGGTACCTGTTCGGCCTCACCCAGCGCGGCCAGGATGGTGCGCAGGTGGTGCAGCAACTGCAGGTGGTATTGCAGGTGGGGATTGGCCATGGGGCGGTCCTCGGGATGGTTGAAACGGGCGCGGAGTATACGCCGGTTTTACCTGGGCTGGCAGCGGCGCCGGCTATGCCGACCCGCTGCCACAACTCAAGACCTGCCCCGCGATCATCAGCGGATGATGCCTTGCGCGCCAGCCAGTTGCGCCTTGTCGAACGCGTCTACATCGATCACCGCTCGGCGTGCCCGCTCGGCGGCGTGCAGGCGTTGGCCCTCGTCGGCCTGCAACACGCCAGCGGCCACCGCCGCGTCGATCGGCGATTGTCCCGCTGCTGCGCGCACCTTGCCTTCCTTGACCGCCTGATGCAGCACCTTGTGCAGCGAGGCCGCGTCGTCCAGCAAATCGCTGGCCCGTTGCAGTGCCGCCACCGGGTCGCCGTCGGCCTGTGGGCGGAAGCAGCCGGTGAGCAGTTCCTCCAGCGCCGGATCGCCCTGGCGTCGACCGATCAGCTCGGCCACCTCGGCATCCAGGGCGTCGCTCGGGCCGGTGTGACGGCGACCGAACGGGAACACCAGCACACGCAGGGCGCAGCCGATGAAACGGTTGGGGAAATTGTCGAGCAGCGCGGCGAGGGCATTCTCTGCCTGGCCCAGGCTTTCCTCCAGGGCCCAGCGCAACAGCGGGCGCATGTGCTCGGGCGAGCCGAGGTCGTGGTAGCGCTTGAGCGCGGCGCTGGCCAGGTACAGGTAGCTGAGCACGTCGCCCAGGCGTGCGCTGAGGCGCTCGCGGCGCTTGAGCGTGCCGCCCAGCAGCATCATCGACAGGTCGGCCAGCAGGGCGAAGGCCGCCGCCTGGCGGTTCAGGGCGCGGAAATAGCCCTGGCTCAGGGCATCGCCCGGCACCTTCTCGAAATGCCCCAGGCCCAGGCCCAGCACCAAGGTGCTGGCGGCGTTGCCGGCGGCGAACAGGATGTGCTGCAGCAGCAGGCCGTCGAACTCCTTGAGCGCCTGGTCGCGGTCCTCGCGCCCGGCCAGGGCCATTTCCTTGAGCACGAACGGGTGGCAGCGGATAGCGCCCTGGCCGAAGATCATCAGGTTGCGCGAGAGGATGTTCGCGCCCTCGACGGTGATGAAGATCGGCGCTCCTTGCCAGTTGCGCCCCAGGTAGTTGTTCGGGCCCATGATGATGCCCTTGCCACCGTGCACGTCCATGGCGTGCTGGATGCATTCACGACCACGCTCGGTGAGGTGGTACTTGAGGATCGCCGACAGCACCGAAGGCTTTTCGCCCAAGTCCACCGCGTTGGCGGTGAGCAGGCGCGCGCTGTCCATCAGCCAGGCGTTGCCGCCGATGCGCGCCAGGGATTCCTGGATGCCCTCGAAGGCTGCCAGCGGCACGTTGAACTGCTCGCGGATGCGCGCGTACTGGCCTGTGACCAGGCTGGTGTACTTGGCCGCGCCAGTGCCCACGGCCGGCAGCGAGATCGAACGGCCCACCGACAGGCAGTTCATCAGCATCATCCAGCCCTTGCCAAGCATGGCCTGGCCGCCGATCAGCAGGTCCAGCGGCACGAACACGTCCTTGCCGCTGTTGGGGCCGTTCATGAACGCCGCGCCCAGCGGCAGGTGGCGCTTGCCGATCTCGACGCCGGGGGTGTCGGTGGGGATCAGCGCCAGGCTGATGCCCAGGTCTTCCTGGTCGCCCAGCAGGTGGTCCGGGTCGTAGGCCTTGAAGGCCAGGCCGAGCAGGGTGGCGACTGGGCCGAGGGTGATGTAGCGTTTTTCCCAGTTCAGGCGCAGGCCGATGACCTCCGCACCCTGCCACTGGCCCTTGCAGACGATGCCGGTGTCGGGCATGGCGCCTGCGTCGGAGCCGGCCAGCGGGCCGGTGAGGGCGAAGCAGGGGATCTCTTCGCCGCGGGCCAGGCGCGGCAGGTAGTGGTTGCGCTGTTGATCGGTGCCGTAATGCAGCAGCAGCTCGGCCGGGCCCAGGGAATTGGGCACCATCACCGTGGAGGCCAGGTCGCCGCTGCGGGTGGCCAGCTTCATTGCCACCTGGGAGTGGGCATAGGCCGAGAAGCCTTTGCCGCCGTATTCCTTGGGGATGATCAGGGCGAAAAAGCCGTGCTGCTTGATGAAATCCCAGGCGCTGCCTGGCAGGTCGAGGTCCTGGCCGATCTGCCAGTCGCTGACCATGGCGCAGAGCTGCTCGGTGGGGCCGTCGATGAATGCCTGTTCTTCCTCGGTGAGCTTGGCGGCGGGGTAATCGAGCAGGGTGTTCCAGGCCGGGCGGCCGCTGAACAGTTGGCCGTCCCACCAGACCGTGCCGGCGTCGATGGCTTCGCGTTCGGTCTGCGACATTGGCGGCAGGGTGCGCTGGAACCAGCCGAACACGGGGCCGCTGAAGACCTGGCGGCGCAGATCGGGCAGGGCGAAGAAGGCCACCTTGACGGCGATCACCAGCCAGATCAGCGCCAGCAGCCAGCCGGGCGCACTGCTGAAGATGCCCATGAGCAGGGTGTAGGCGGCCATTGCCGCGAGGATCTGCAGCGGCGCCAGGCGCCGGTGCGTGAGATACGCGGCGCCGAGCACCAGCACCACCAACCACAACAGCAACATAATCCTTCCTCCTTGGAAGCGGGGGCGTATGGCCAACCCACAGAGCTTAGACGCACCGCAGCGGATGGCCTGCCTAGGAAGTGACAGGACGGGGCGCTGGGAGTTCGTTCGGTGACTGTCGATGGATCCGGGGGCTGCGCAGCAGCCCCCCGGTTTCACTGGCACCCTCTGCCGCGTGGAGTAGACTGTCCGACTTCCCGCATTCCATTAAGGACGTTGCCATGCTGAAGATCTGGGGCCGCAAGAACTCGAGCAATGTGCGCAAGGCGCTGTGGATCGCCCACGAACTGGGCCTGAACTTCCAAGCCATCGACGCCGGCGGCGCCTTTGGCGTGGTCAACGACCCCGACTACCGTGCCCGCAACCCTAACGGCCTGGTGCCCATGCTCGAAGATGGCGACCTGGTGCTGTGGGAGTCCAACGCCATCGTGCGCTACCTGTGCGCCGAGTACGGTGCAGAGCAGGGCTGGTACCTCGACGACCCGCGCCAGCGCGCGGTGGCCGACAAGTGGATGGACTGGACCACCTCGTCCCTCGCCGGCCCGTTCCGCCCGCTGTTCTGGGGCCTGCTGCGCACCCCTGAAGAGCAGCGCGACTGGGTGGCGATCAATGCCGCGCACAAGCAGTGCGCCGAGCTGCTGAGCATCGCCGACGCCGCCTTGGCCAAGCAGCCGTACCTGTCCGGCGAGCAGATTGGCATGGGCGACATCCCTCTGGGCAGCTTCATCTACGCCTGGTTCGAAATGCCCATTGAGCGCCCAGCCATGTACCACCTCGAGGCCTGGTATGAGCGCCTGAAACAGCGCCCCGCCTACCAGGCGGCGGTGATGACCGCGCTGACCTGAGGGTGCTTCGATAGTCATTATCAATAGATGTGACTGTACTTGTGCGGCCAGCCCTTGCACCATGGCCGCACGCACTGCGCCAGTGACTTTGCCTGGCGTGTCCTGAACCTTTTTATCGGTACCTGACCCGCTATGAGTTCCGCCCTGTCCATCCGACAGCTGACCAAGACCTACGGCAACGGTTTCCAGGCCCTCAAGGGCATCGACCTGGACGTCTCCGAAGGCGACTTCTTCGCCTTGCTCGGCCCCAACGGCGCGGGCAAATCCACCACCATCGGCATCCTCTCGACCTTGGTGAACAAGACCAGCGGCACGGTCAACGTGTTCGGCCACGACCTGGACCGCGAGCCCGCGGCGCTCAAGCGCTGCCTGGGCGTGGTGCCCCAGGAGTTCAATTTCAACCAGTTCGAGAAGACCTTCGACATCGTCGTGACCCAGGCCGGCTACTACGGCATCCCGCCCAAGCTGGCCAAGGAGCGCGCCGAACAGTACCTGACCCAACTCGGCCTGTGGGACAAGCGCGACGTGCAGTCGCGGTCGTTGTCCGGCGGCATGAAGCGCCGGCTGATGATTGCCCGGGCGCTGATTCACGAGCCGCGCCTGCTGATCCTCGACGAGCCGACCGCCGGGGTGGACATCGAGCTGCGCCGTTCGATGTGGAGCTTCCTCACCGAGCTCAACCAGAAGGGCATCACCATCATCCTCACCACCCATTACCTCGAAGAGGCCGAGCAGCTGTGCCGCAACATCGGCATCATCGACCACGGCACCATCGTCGAGAACACCAGCATGCGCCAGCTGCTGGGCAAGCTGCATGTCGAGACCTTCGTCCTCGACCTGCGCCATGACCTGCCCGCGGCGCCTGAGCTGCAGGGTTACCCGTGCCGGCTGATCACCCCGCACACCCTCGAGGTACAGGTCGACAAGGACATCGGCATCACCGCGTTGTTCGGCCAGTTGGCATTGAAGAACATCGAAGTGCAGAGCCTGCGCAACAAGACCAATAGACTCGAGGAGCTGTTCGTGTCCCTGGTGGAAAAGAACCTGTCGAAGGTGGCCGTATGAGTGTGGAACTGCGCACCAACTGGGTCGCCCTGAACACCATCGTCTACCGCGAAGTGCGCCGCTTCCTGCGCATCTGGCCGCAGACCCTGCTACCGCCGGCGATCACCATGGTCCTGTACTTCGTGATCTTCGGTAACCTGATCGGCCGGCAGATCGGCGACATGGGTGGCTTCACCTACATGGAGTACATCGTGCCGGGGCTGATCATGATGTCGGTGATCACCAACTCCTATGGCAACGTGGTGTCGAGCTTCTTCGGCAGCAAATTCCAGCGCTCCATCGAGGAGCTGATGGTCTCGCCGGTGTCGCCGCACACCATCCTCGTCGGCTATGTGCTGGGCGGCGTGCTGCGCGGGTTGGCGGTGGGGGTGATCGTGACCATCCTGTCGATGTTCTTCACCCACTTGCAGGTGCATCACCTGGGGGTGACTGTCGTCGTGGTGTTGCTGACCGCGACCATCTTCTCGCTGCTGGGCTTCGTCAACGCCGTGTTCGCGCGTAACTTCGACGATATATCGATCATCCCGACCTTCGTGCTGACGCCGCTGACCTACCTGGGCGGGGTGTTCTACTCGATCAACCTGCTACCGCCGTTCTGGCAGACCGTGTCGCTGGCCAACCCGGTACTGCACATGGTCAACTCGTTCCGCTACGGCATTCTAGGGGTGTCGGATATCAGCATTGGCACCGCGATCAGCTTCATGCTGGTGGCTACTGCCGTGCTCTATGCGCTGTGCGTGCGCCTGCTGGTCAGCGGCCGTGGCATGCGCGCCTGAGCCCTGGGCGGCCGAGCAGCGACACTGGCGCCGGCGCCATTGCCGGCCCACCCACCAGCGCCAGTAGAGCATGGTGGTGAAGTAGGCCAGCACGCCGAGCACCACCCCACACACCACCGAGCCCAGCAGGAACGGTTGCCAGATCGTCGCCAGCTGGTCGGTGACCCAGTCGACGGTGATCTCCTCCGGCAGGGTGCGCGGCGGCACCTGCATCAGCCAGGCGCCGGTCATATAGGTCACGAAGAACACCGGTGGCATGGTCAGCGGGTTGGTCAGCCACACCAGGCTCACCGCGATGGGCAGGTTGCCACGTACCGGGATGGCCAGCGCGGCGGCCAGCAGCATCTGCATGGGGATGGGGATAAGCGCGGCGAACAGGCCGACGCCCATGGCCCGCGCCACCGAATGTCGATTCAGGTGCCAGAGGTTGGGGTCGTGCAGCAGCGTGCCGAAAAAGCGTAAGGACTTGTGTTCCCGGATGCTGGTCGGGTCCGGCATGTAGCGTTTGAACAGACGGCGCGGCATGTGGGCTCCCGGCGGGGTTGAAGGGCGTCAGTATGCCTTGATTGAAGCGCAGCCTCGTTCAGAGTTTGTGACAATTGATTAGCAGGATTTCCCTGCCAATCGACTAAGCCTCAGGGGCGTTTTTTGCTTCTGGAGCTCTATCTCATGCGCACAGGGATGCTGGCGTTCGCCCTCGGGCTGTTGAGCCTGGGTTTTCTCCCGGCGTTGCCGCCGGACGGATGGTTGTGGCCCTTGCTGGTGCTGGCCCTGGCGTGCCTGCGCAGCCGGGGCAGGGTGCTGGGCTGGTGGCTGCTGGGGCTGTGCTGGGCGTGCTGGTCGGCGCAGCAGGCGCTGGATGCGCGCCTGGCTCCGGCACTGGAGGGGCGCACCCTGTGGCTGCAAGGGCAAGTGGTGGGGTTGCCGACGCGTACCGAGCGGGGTGTGCGTTTCGAGCTGGAACAGCCCAGCTCGCGCCGGGCGGCCTTGCCGCAGCGTCTGCAATTGAGCTGGTTTGCCGGCCCTGAGTTGCGCGCTGGCCAGCGCTGGCGCCTGGCAGTCAACCTGCGCCGGCCCGCAGGCCTGCTCAACCCCCATGGCCCGGACCGCGAAGCCCTGCTGCTGGCGCGGCGTATCGGCGCCACCGGCACGGTCAAGGCGGGCGAGCGCCTGGACGCGGCGCCGCCCGGTTGGCGCGATGCCTTGCGTGAGCGGGTGCTGGCGGTGGATGCCCATGGACGCGAGGCGGCGCTGGTGGCGTTGCTGCTGGGCGATGGCGGTGGCATGGCGCGCCAGGACTGGCAGGTCTTGCAAGCCACCGGCAGCGTGCATCTGTTGGTGATTTCCGGGCAACACATCGGGTTGCTGGCCGGCCTGGTGTATGGCCTGGTGGCGGGGCTGGCACGCCTGGGTGCCTGGCCCTCGCGTCTGCCCTGGCTGCCTTGGGCCTGTGCCTTGGCGCTGGCTGCGGCGCTGGGCTACGGCTGGCTGGCCGGGTTCGGTGTGCCGGTGCAGCGCGCCTGCCTGATGCTGGCGGTGGTGCTGCTCTGGCGCCTGCGCTTTCGCCACCTTGGCGCGGGGTTGCCATTGTTGCTGGCGCTGCTGGGGGTGTTGCTGGTCGAACCGCTGGCCAGCTTGCTGCCCGGCTTCTGGCTGTCGTTCGCGGCGGTGGCGGTGCTGGTGCTGTGTTTTTCGGCGCGTTTGGGCGCCTGGCGCCCGTGGCAGGCCTGGACCCGCGCCCAGTGGGTAATCGCCGTGGGGCTGCTGCCGTTGCTGCTGGCCCTGGGGCTGCCGATCAGCCTGACGGCGCCGCTGGCCAACCTGCTGGCGGTGCCGTGGATCAGCCTGGCGGTATTGCCGCTGGCCCTGCTGGGCAGCGCGTTGCTGTGGCTGCCTGGGCTGGGGGAGGGGCTGTTGTGGTTGGCCGGGCTGGCCCTGGATGGTTTGTTCCGTTGCCTGGCGTGGGGCGCGCGGCAGGTGCCCGCCTGGGTGCCCGAGCCGTTGCCGCTGTGGGCCTGGTTGCTGGTCGCGTTGGGCGCGCTGTTGGTCCTGCTGCCCCGTGGCGTGCCCCTGCGCATGCCGGGTGTGGTGCTGTTGCTGGCGTTGTGGGTGCCGCGCGAGCAGGTGCCCCATGGCCAGGTGCAGGTGTGGCAACTGGATGTGGGCCAGGGGCTGGCGGTGCTGCTGCGCACCCGCCAGCACGCCCTGTTGTATGACGCCGGGCCGGCCCTGGGCGACAGCGACCTGGGTGACAGCGTGGTGCTGCCGACCTTGCGGCGGTTGGGGGTGAAGCAGTTGGACCTGATGCTGATCAGTCATGGTCACGCCGATCATGCCGGCGGGGCCGCGGCGGTGAGGCGGGGCCTGCCGGTCAAGCGGGTGATGGTGGGTGAGGTCGCCGGGCTGGAGCCGGCGCAGCGCTGCGCCAGTGGCCAGCGCTGGCAATGGGATGGCGTCGATTTCGAGCTATGGCAGTGGGCGCAGGGCGGGTCGAGCAATGATCGATCTTGTGTGCTACGGGTGGTGGCCAATGGCGAGCGCCTGTTGTTGGCGGGCGACATGGAGGCCGGGGCGGAGCGGGCCTGGCTGGCGGCTGGCGGGGACCTGCGCATCGACTGGTTGCAGGCGCCGCACCATGGCAGCCGTACGTCGTCCACGGCACCGTTCATCACGGCGCTGGCACCGCGTGGGGTGTTGATCTCGCGGGGGCGCAGCAATGGTTTCGGGCATCCGCATCCGCAGGTGCTCGAGCGCTATCGGCGGCACGGGGTCAGCATCCATGACACGGCGCTGGAGGGGGCGTTGCGGTTGATGCTGGGTAGCCAGGGTGGGGTGCAGGGGGTGCGCAAGGAGCGGCGGTTCTGGCGTGAGGTTGACGAGGGCTGAGCCGACGCGATTATCCGGGCCGACCTTTTCCCTGACCTCCGGCAGATGAGCGCCCCGCGTGCCTATGGTAGAGTGGCGGCCTTTTTCCGAGGGGATGCTTACTGTGTGGGAATTGGTCAAGTCTGGTGGCTGGATGATGCTGCCGATCATCCTGAGCTCGATCGCCGCCATGGCGATCGTCGTCGAGCGCCTGTGGACCCTGCGCGCCAGCCGTGTCACCCCGCCGCACCTGCTCGGGCAGGTATGGATGTGGATCAAGGACAAGCAACTGACCAGTGACAAGCTCAAGGCCTTGCGCGCCGATTCGCCGCTGGGCGAGATCCTCGCCGCGGGCCTGGCCAACTCGCGCCATGGCCGCGAAATCATGAAAGAGTGCATCGAAGAGGCTGCCTCGCGGGTCATCCACGAGCTCGAGCGCTACATCAGCACCCTCGGCACTATCGCCGCCATGGCTCCGTTGCTGGGTTTGCTGGGCACAGTGCTGGGCATGATCGACATCTTCAGCGCCTTCATGGGCTCGCAGATGACCGCCAACGCCGCGGTGCTGGCCGGGGGTATTTCCAAGGCCCTGGTAACCACCGCGGCCGGCCTGATGGTCGGTATCCCGGCGGTGTTCTTCCACCGCTTCCTGCTGCGTCGCATCGACGAGCTGGTGGTGGGCATGGAGCAGGAGGCGATCAAGCTGGTGGAAGTGCTGCAGGGCGATCGTGAAGTGGAAGTGGCCGGGGGCAAGGCGTGAAGTTCCGGCGCAATCGTCAGCGCGAGAACGTCGATATCAACCTGGCGTCGTTGATCGACGTGGTGTTCGTGCTGCTGCTGTTCTTCGTGGTCACCACCACCTTCACCCGCGAGACCCAGTTGCGCGTCGAGCTGCCCGAGGCCAGCAGCGCCGTGGCGGCGCAGCCCGATGACGGCAAGCTGATCGAGATCACCATCAGTGCCGAAGGTGTGTACTCGGTGAACAACCACCTGCTGCCCAAGAGCGACCTGGCGACCCTGACCGAGGCGATCGAGAAGGAGTCCGCTGGCGACATCACCCTGCCGCTGGCGATCAGCGCCGATGGCAAGACCCCGCACCAGGCCGTGGTCACCGCAATGGATGCGGCCGGCAAGCTCGGCTTCAGCAAGTTGCGCATGACCACCGTCGAGGCCGCGCAGGGTAACCCCTGATGGCCTTCGCCGACCGTCTGCTTGCCGCCTGGTATGCCGGGCACCCGGCACTGGCCCTGCTGCGCCCGCTGGAGGCCCTGTACCGGCGGGTGGTGACGCGCAAGCGCGCGCGTTTCCTCAGTGGCCAGAGCGCCAGCTATCGCGCCCCTGTGCCGGTGATCGTGGTGGGCAACATCACCGTGGGCGGCACCGGCAAGACGCCGATGATCCTCTGGCTGATCGAGCACTGCCGCCGGCAGGGGCTCAAGGTTGGCGTGGTCAGCCGTGGCTATGGGGCCAAGCCACCCCAGTACCCTTGGCGCGTCAGCGCCGATCAGCCGGCTGGGCAGGCCGGTGACGAACCCTTGCTGATCGTTCAGCGCAGCGGTGTGCCGCTGATGATCGACCCAGACCGCTCTCGCGCGGTGCAGGCGTTGCTGGCCAGCGATGCGCCGGACCTGATCCTGTGCGACGACGGCATGCAGCATTACCGCCTGGCCCGCGACCTGGAACTGGTGTTGATCGATGCCGCCCGTGGCCTGGGCAACCGCCGCTGCCTGCCGGCCGGCCCTCTGCGCGAACCCGCCGAGCGCCTGGGCGCGGCGGACGCGGTGCTGTTCAATGGCGCCGAGGCTGACCGCGACGGCGGCTTTGCCTTGCGCCTGCAGCCGTCGGCGCTGATCAACCTGCGCAGCGGCAAGCGCCGCGAGCTCGACCTGTTTCCCGCTGGCCAGGCGCTGCACGCCGTGGCCGGCATTGGCAACCCGCAACGTTTCTTCAACACCCTGCTGGGGCTAAACTGGCAGCCGGTGCCGCACCCCTTTGCCGACCATGCGCCGTACAGCCGCGAAGTGCTGTCGTTCAGCCCGCCGCTGCCGTTGGTGATGACCGAGAAGGATGCGGTGAAATGCCGGCCGTTCGCTGCCGACGACTGGTGGTACCTGGCGGTCGACGCCGTACCCTCGCAGGCGTTCGTCGCCTGGTTCGACGCCGAGCTCGATCGCCTGCTGCCTGGCCGCCTCAGGCCCTGAGCCTTTTTCAATTTCCGTTTCAAGGAAGCTCCCATGGACACCAAACTGCTCGATATCCTGGCCTGCCCGATCACCAAGGGCCCGCTCAAGCTCAGCGCCGACAAGACCGAGCTGATCAGCAAGGGCGCGGGCCTGGCCTACCCGATCCGCGACGGCATCCCGGTGATGCTGGAAAGCGAGGCGCGCACCCTGACCGACGACGAGCGCCTGGACAAATGAGCCTGGACTTCACCGTGGTGATCCCCGCCCGGCTGCGCTCCACGCGGCTGCCGGGCAAGCCATTGCTGCCGATCGCCGGCAAGCCGATGGTCCAGCATGTGTGGGAACAAGCGCGCAAGAGCGGTGCCGCGCGGGTGGTCATCGCCACCGACGATGCCGGCATCGTCGAGGCCTGCCAGGCGTTCGGCGCCGAAGTGCTGCTGACTCGCGCCGACCATGAGTCGGGCACCGACCGCCTGGCCGAAGTGGCCACCCAACTGGGCTTGGCCGCCGATGCCATCATCGTCAATGTGCAGGGCGACGAGCCGCTGATTCCGCCGGTGATCATCGACCAGGTAGCGGCCAACCTCGCCGCGCACCCCGAGGCCGGCATCGCCACCCTGGCCGAGCCGATCCACGCTCCGGAAACCATCTTCAACCCCAATGCAGTGAAGGTCGTGAGCGATAAGCACGGCCTGGCCCTGACCTTCAGTCGCGCCCCGCTGCCTTGGGCCCGCGATGCCTTCGCCGCGGACCGCGAGCGCATGCCACAGGATGTGCCGTACCGTCGCCATATCGGCATGTACGCCTACCGCGTGGGCTTCCTCCAGGACTTCGTCGCCTGGGGCCCGTGCTGGCTGGAGCAGACCGAGTCGCTGGAGCAACTGCGTGCCCTGTGGCATGGCGTGCGCATCCACGTTGCCGATGCCATCGAGGCCCCGGCCGTGGGCGTGGACACCCCTGAAGACCTGGAGCGCGTACGGCGCTTGCTGGAGGCTTGATGCGCGTCCTGTTCGTCTGCCTCGGCAATATCTGCCGTTCGCCCACTGCCGAGGGCGTGCTACGCCATCAGTTGCAGGCTGCCGGGCTGGCTGAAGCGGTGCACGTGGCCTCGGCCGGCACCGGCGACTGGCACGTGGGCAAGGCCCCCGACAGCCGTACGTGCAAGGCTGCGCTGGCGCGTGGCTACGACCTCTCGCGCCAGCGCGCGCAGCAGGTCAAGGCGGCGCATTTCAACGAGTACGACCTGATCCTGGCCATGGACAAGAGCAACCTCGGTAACCTGCAGGCCCTGCGCCCGCATGCGGCCAGTGGCGAGCTCGACCTGTTCCTGCGCCGCTACGGCGCGGCCCTGGACGAAGTGCCAGACCCTTACTACGGCGGCGCCGAGGGCTTCGAGCAGGTGCTTGACCTGATCGAGGCGGCCTGCCGCGAGCTGGTCGTGGAAATCAAGGGGCGGCTATGACGGCGCATTGGCAAGAGCGGGTGTCGCTCAAGCCCTACAACACCTTTGGCATCGATGTCAGTGCCCGCTATTTCACCCAGGCCCATGACGACGACGAGGCCCGTGATGCGTTGGCCCAGGCCGCCGAGCGGCAGGTGCCGGTGCTGGTGATCGGCGGCGGCAGCAACCTGTTGCTGTCCCGCGATGTCGAGGCCCTGGTGCTGCACATGGCCAGCCGTGGTCGACGCTTGCTCAGCGACGATGGCGAGCGCGTGGTGGTGGAGGCCGAGGCCGGCGAGCCGTGGCATCCGTTCGTGCAGTGGAGCCTTGCGCAAGGCTTGTGCGGGCTGGAGAACCTCAGCCTGATCCCCGGCACGGTGGGCGCCGCGCCGATGCAGAACGTCGGTGCCTATGGCGTGGAGATCAAGGACGTGTTCGCCGGGTTGACCGCGCTGGACCGGCAGACCGGTGAGCTGCGCGATTTTTCCCTGGAAGCGTGCGCCTTTGGCTACCGCGATAGCGTGTTCAAGCGCAATCCCGGACGCTGGCTGATCCTGCGCGTGCGTTTTGCCCTCAGCCGTTCGCTGCATGCCCATCTGGACTATGGTCCGGTGCGCCAGCGTTTGTTGGAGCAGGGTGTCGAGCAACCGACGGCCAAGGCGATCAGCGAGGCGATCTGCAGTATCCGCCGGGAAAAACTGCCGGACCCGGCCGAGCTGGGCAATGCCGGAAGCTTCTTCAAGAATCCGGTGGTGTCGGCGGCGCTGGTTGAGCGGATTCGTGCGCAGTATCCGAGCGTGGTGGCTTACCCACAGGCCGATGGCCAGGTGAAGCTGGCGGCCGGCTGGCTGATCGAGCAGGCGGGGTGGAAAGGCTATCGCGATGGCGATGCCGGCGTGCACCGTTTGCAGTCGCTGGTGCTGGTCAATTATGGCCAGGCGAGCGGGGCGCAGTTGCATGGGCTGGCGCAGCGTATCCAGGCGGATATCCTCGAGCGGTTCGGGGTAGCGCTGGAGATGGAACCGAACCTGTACTGACCAGTGCCAGCACCGCGTGGGCTGGTAGGCCGGCAAGGCCGGCTGCTGCAGGGTGGGGTGATTTGAGGTAGGAGCCAGCCTTGCTGGCGAGCCAGGCCAAAGATGTACTTGATACGACAGCGGCAAAGAAAAAGCCCCGCCAGTTCGCACTGGCGGGGCTTTTTCATTCAGCCGTTGCTATCAACCGTGCTGAGGCTTGTGCTCATCGGCGGTTTCCAGCGCTTGTGCCGGGGCTGCTTCGGCAGCGGCCTGGGCAGCAGCGGCGGCTGCGGCTTCGGCTTCACGCTTGCGGCGACGCACTTCACGCGGGTCGTTCGGCGCGCGGCCGTTGGACAGCATGACGGTAGCGGGCTCGACCGGCGCTTCGACCGGGGTCTGCTCGGCAACCACTGGAGCAGGCTCGGCGACTGGCGCTTCGACGACTTCAGGCTGGGCTTCGGCCACCGGAGCAGGCTGCTCGGCAATGGGGGCCTCGACTTCGGCCGCTTCGACAACCTGGGCCTGCTCGATCTCGCCGGCTTCAACCACAGGGGCTGGTTCGACCACTGCAGGTTCAGCAGGGGCTGGGACAGCGGTAGCAGGCTGCTCGGCGACGGCTTGCTCGATCACTGGATGTGGCGCGACTTCAACCACGGGCTCGATGCTTGGCTCGACGACGACGACCGGCTCGCTGACAGGTTGCTCGACCGCCGGGGCGATTTCGACCTGCTCGGCTTGTTCGGCGACCACCTCGACGGCTTCGACCTGGGTTTGCTCGACCACCGCGGTGGCGCGCTCGGCCTGCTGGTTGGCTTCGGCGTCGGCTTCGGCGCTGATGTTGCTGGTGGCAACGGCGGCGGTGACGGCGATGCCAGCGGCCAATTCGGCACCCAGCTCGGTGGCCTGGTGCTGCTGTGGCTGCTGCTCTTCGCCGGCGTCTTCGTCGCCGCCTTCGATCAGCTCGCCATTGGCGTTGCGCTGGCGCTCACGACGGTTGCTGCGACGACGCTGGCCACGGGAGCGGCGGCGTGGACGCTCGCCATCGGCGCCTTCCTGCTCGTCCTGCAGCAGCTCTTCGTTCGGCAGCTGCTCTTCGACCAGCTCGGCGGCCTGTTCGGCAACCTGCTCGTCAGGGCGCGGCTGGCGCTCTTCGCGCGGCGGACGTGGCTGGCGTTCTTCACGCGGGGCACGCTCTTCGCGTGGCGCGCGCTCTTCACGCGGTGCGCGTTCTTCACGCGGTGCGCGTTCTTCACGTGGCTGGCGTTCTTCGCGCGGGGCGCGCTCTTCGCGTGGTGCACGTTCTTCGCGGGCCACGCGCTCTTCGCGTGGCTGGCGTTCTTCACGTGGGGCGCGTTCTTCGCGGGCTACGCGCTCTTCGCGTGGCTGGCGTTCTTCACGGGCGACGGCAGGGGTGGCGTCCAGCGGCTCGCGCAGTTCACGCACGCGCTCTTCGCGGTTGCCACGGCGGTCTTCGCGCGGCTGGCGTGGCTGACGCTCTTCGCGTGGGGCGCGTTCTTCACGTGGAGCACGCTCTTCGCGAGGGGCACGTTCTTCACGCGGAGCACGTTCGCTGCGCTCTTCGCGCGGCTTGCGGTCTTCGTCGCGGCGACCATTGCGGTTGCGGCTCTGCTGGCGACCGTTGCGGCGCTCCTCGTTGCGCGCAGGGCGCTCGGTGGCAGGCTTCTCGGTGCTCACTGCAGGGGCGGCGGCAGGTTCGTCCTTGCCGGCGAACAGGCTGACCAGCGACTTCACCAGGCCTTTGAACAGGCTTGGCTCGGCAACGTGCTGGACCGGCGCGACCGGCGCGGCTGGCTGCTCTTCGACCGTGCTGGGCTGCGGCGCGTTGGCGCGGGCCGGCGCGGTTTTCACCGCGGCTTCCTGGCGCACCAGGGTGCGGGTGGCGGTCGGCTGCGGCGCTTCTTCGGTTTCGGCGGCGGCGATCTCGTAGCTGGACTGGTTGCTCAGCACTTCCGGGTTGTCGTCGCGCAGGCGCTGGACTTCGAAATGCGGGGTTTCCAGGTGATCGTTCGGCAGGATGATGATGCGCGCGCGAGTGCGCAGTTCGATCTTGGTGATCGAGTTGCGTTTCTCGTTGAGCAGGAAGGCGGCCACCGGGATCGGCACCTGGGCGCGCACCTCGGCGGTGCGGTCCTTCAGGGCTTCTTCCTCGATCAGGCGCAGGATCGCCAGCGACAGCGACTCGACGTCACGGATGATGCCGGTGCCCGAGCAGCGCGGGCAGACGATGCCGCTGCTTTCGCCCAGCGACGGGCGCAGGCGCTGGCGCGACATCTCCAGCAGGCCGAAGCGCGAGATGCGGCCCACCTGCACGCGGGCGCGGTCGGCTTCCAGGCATTCACGCACGCGCTCTTCGACGGCGCGCTGGTTCTTCGCCGGGGTCATGTCGATGAAGTCGATGACGATCAGGCCGCCGATATCACGCAGGCGCAGCTGGCGGGCGATTTCCTCGGCCGCTTCCAGGTTGGTCTGCAGCGCGGTTTCCTCGATGTCGCTGCCCTTGGTGGCGCGCGCCGAGTTGATGTCGATGGAGACCAGGGCCTCGGTCGGGTCGATGACGATCGAGCCACCGGATGGCAGGTCGACGACGCGCTGGAAGGCGGTCTCGATCTGGCTTTCGATCTGGAAGCGGTTGAACAGCGGCACGCTGTCTTCGTACAGCTTGACCTTGCTGGCGTACTGCGGCATCACCTGGCGGATGAAGGTCAGGGCTTCTTCCTGGGCGTCGATGCTGTCGATCAGCACTTCGCCGATGTCCTGGCGCAGGTAGTCGCGGATGGCGCGGATGATGACGTTGCTTTCCTGGTAGATCAGGAACGGCGCGGTGCGATCCAGCGAGGCTTCCTTGATGGCGGTCCACAGCTGCAGCAGGTAGTCGAGGTCCCACTGCATTTCTTCGCTGCTGCGGCCCAGGCCCGCGGTGCGCACGATCAGGCCCATGTCGCCTGGAACGGTGAGGCCGTTCAGCGCTTCGCGCAGCTCGTTGCGCTCCTCGCCTTCGATGCGGCGGGAGATGCCGCCGGCGCGCGGGTTGTTGGGCATCAGCACCAGGTAGCGGCCGGCCAGGCTGATGAAGGTGGTCAGGGCGGCGCCTTTGTTGCCGCGCTCTTCCTTCTCGACCTGGACGATGACTTCCTGGCCTTCGCTCAGCACTTCCTTGATGTTGACCCGGCCTTCAGGGGCTTTCTTGAAGTATTCGCGGGAGATTTCTTTCAGCGGCAGGAAGCCGTGACGTTCGGAGCCGAAGTCGACGAAGGCGGCTTCAAGGCTGGGCTCGATCCGGGTGATCTTGCCTTTGTAGATGTTGGCCTTTTTCTGCTCACGGGCACCGGACTCGATGTCCAGGTCGTAGAGGCGTTGGCCGTCCACCAGGGCTACACGCAACTCTTCGGGTTGAGTTGCGTTAATCAGCATTCTTTTCATGTTGTACCGTCGGTTTCCGGGCTGCCGGAAACGGCGTTCGGCACACACGACTTCTCATGGTCGGTGCCTAGGTGCGCAAAGGGTGGCGGGCCACCCCCGTGTCTGGCGACGTTCGGCACCAGCCGGTTGCCCAGCCTGCCGTTGTCGCGACGACGCGTCCTGTTTCATGGTGCCAAAAGGCCTGTCGAGCTCTTCGAACGTGATCCGAATCAACCGAGCGGGCCTGGTGCACTCAGTCAGGAGGAGGAATCAACCGGTCGTCCGTGGACGCCACGAGGGCGTCTGCTCAGGACCTTGTCCGCTCATTGCCCGTGCATCGGGCGCTGGCTGGACGCGGTGCCACACGGTCCGAGGGCTGTGCATCTCCACCCTGCACGTATCCCTTGAAAATTCGGGTGCTGCCGCGCGCTGAATCCGCAACGGGTTGCATTTTTCGCCAGCCCATACCGGGCTGGCGCCATAACATGTCCAAGGCAGGTATTTCCGGAGCACTTTGCCCAAATGCGCGGAGACGACGGTGGCGGGCAGAGGTACGGCGAAAAGAAGCGGGTAAGCAGGTGAAACACCGCACTTGTCGTTTTTTTTCGGTCTTCTCTACACAGCGCTGGTGGCGATTCCAGGCATTCATTAAACTGGCGAACGCTCCGTAGGACGGCCTCGCGTCCTCGGAATTGCGATGGTCAGGGCCGGCGTAGAGCCTGTTGCCGCTGGCCTGCCGCTTTTGGCGGCGTTCGCGACTATAGCAGTAATGATTAAGTGCTTCAATTCCATAAAAAATTGTTATGATCCCGCCATGACGACCAATACCCCCCCGACTTCCGGCGTTCAGCTGATCGAAGTCCCGCCGGAGCTTGCCGGCCAACGCATCGACAATTTCCTCATCACGGCCCTCAAGGGCGTGCCCAAGACCCTGGTCTACCGCATCCTGCGCAAGGGCGAGGTGCGGGTCAACAAAGGTCGGATCAAGCCTGAGTACAAGCTGCAGGCCGGCGATATCGTGAGGGTACCGCCCGTCCGGTTGCCGGAGCGCGACGAACCGGCGCCGGTCGCCCAGGGGCTGTTGCAGCGCCTGGAAGCGGCCATCGTCTACGAAGACAAGGCGCTGATCGTGATGAACAAGCCGGCCGGCATCGCCGTGCATGGCGGCAGCGGCCTGAGCTTCGGGGTGATCGAGGCACTGCGCCAGCTGCGCCCAGACGCCAAGGAGCTGGAGCTGGTGCACCGCCTGGACCGCGACACCTCCGGCCTGCTGATGATCGCCAAGAAGCGCAGCATGTTGCGCCACCTGCATGCTGCCCTGCGCGGCGATGGCGTGGACAAGCGCTACATGGCGCTGGTGCGCGGCCACTGGCCGACCTCGAAGAAACAGGTCAACGCGCCTTTGCTCAAGAGCAACCTGCGCTCCGGCGAGCGCATGGTCGAGGTCAACGACGAAGGCAAGGAGGCGCTGACGATGTTCCGCGTGCTGCGTCGCTTCGGCGAATTCGCCACCATCGTCGAGGCGCGGCCGATCACCGGGCGTACCCATCAGATTCGCGTGCACACCTTGCACGCCGGACACATGATCGCCGGTGACAGCAAGTACGGCGACGAGGATTTCACGCGCGAGATTCGCGAACTGGGCGGTAAACGCCTGTTCCTGCATGCCTACCAGCTCACCGTGCCGCTGCCCGACGGCGGCGAGCTCAAGCTCGAGGCGCCAGTGGACGAGGTGTGGGCCAAGACCATCGAGCGGCTGGCGTCCTGAACCATGGGTAAACCTTATGACCTGCTGATCTTCGACTGGGACGGTACCCTGGCCGACTCCATCGGGCGGATTGTCGAGGCCATGCATGCTGCCGCCGAGCGCGCCGGTGAAGCGCCCTGCAGCGATGCGGCGGTCAAGGGCATCATCGGCCTGGCGCTGAGCGAGGCGATCGGGCTGTTGTATCCGCACCTGGACGAGGCGCAGGTCCAGGTCTTGCGCCAGCATTACGCCGACGTCTACATGGCCCTGGACCAGCAGCCCTCGCCGTTGTTCGAGGGCGTGGTCGAGTCGCTGGAGAGCTTTCGTGCCGAGGGCTACCGCCTGGCGGTGGCCACCGGCAAGGCCCGGCGTGGCCTGGATCGGGTGCTCAAGGCCAACGGCTGGGAAGGCTACTTCGATATCACCCGCGCCGCCGACGAGACCCGCGGCAAGCCGCATCCGCTGATGCTCGAGGAAATCCTCGGTCATTGCCGGGTCGAACCCAGGCGGGCACTGATGGTCGGAGACTCGGCCTTCGACCTGCAGATGGCCAGCAATGCTGGCATGCACTCGGTGGCAGTGGGCTATGGCGCCATGCCGTTGCAGGCGCTGGCCGAGTTTGGCCCGCAGTTGTGCATCGAGCATTTTTCCCAACTGCGCGAATGGCTTGCCAGTTCGCGCATAGCAATTTCCAAGGTAGGTGAACATGGCTGACGAATGGAAAGCACCTGAGTCCGAGGAGGGTGGCGAGGAGCGCAAGAGCTGGAAGCTGCTCGAGAAGACCTTGCTGGCGGGTGTGCAGGAGCAGCGTCGGGCGCGGCGCTGGGGGATCTTCTTCAAGCTGCTGACCTTTGTTTACCTGTTCGGCATCCTGGCGCTGTTCACGCCGTTGATGGATGTCGACAAGGCCGCCTCGCGCAGTGCCAGTCATACCGCGCTGGTCGAAGTGCGCGGTGTGATCGCCGATCAGGAGCCGGCCAGCGCCGACAATATCGTCAAGAGCCTGCGCGAAGCGTTCAAGGATCCAAAGACCAAGGGCGTGGTGATGCGCATCAACAGCCCAGGCGGCAGCCCGGTGCAGTCGGGCTACATCTACGATGAAATCCGCCGCCTGCGCGCCGAATACCCGGCGATCAAGCTGTATGCGGTAATCGCCGACCTGGGGGCTTCCGGGGCCTATTACATTGCCAGTGCCGCTGACGAGATCTATGCCGACAAGGCCAGCCTGGTCGGTTCCATCGGTGTCACCGCCGCCGGCTATGGCTTTGTCGGGACCATGGATAAGCTTGGGGTGGAGCGTCGTACCTATACGGCGGGCGAGCACAAGGCGTTTCTTGATCCGTTCTCGCCGCAGAAGCCCGAGGAGACCGCGTTCTGGCAAGGTGTGCTGGATACCACGCACCGTCAGTTCATCGCCATGGTCAAGCAGGGGCGCGGCGAGCGCTTGAAGGACAAGGATCACCCGGAGCTGTTCAGCGGGCTGATCTGGTCCGGCGAGCAGGCCAAGGCGCTGGGGTTGGTGGATGGGCTTGGCAGCGCCAGCTATGTCGCCCGCGATATCATCGGCGAGAAGGAATTGGTGGACTTCACCGTACAGGAGTCGCCGTTCGATCGGTTCTCCAAGCGCATTGGCGCCAGTGTGGCCGAGCGCCTGGCGCTGTATATGGGGTTCCAGGGGCCTTCGCTGCGTTGAGCTGAGTCGTATCGCTCAAGGTGTTCGGCGTTGGAGTTGCAGTGTCTATGAGGTCGAGCGCCGCAAGGCCGCTCCTACATTTGTTGCAACGTACCAAGCCTGTCAGGCCATGGTTGTCCGCCTTGGTGCCTGTCTTGAGACGGGCGGAGCGGCAGAGGTGCCCACACTGAAGCCGCGTCGTGCAAACAAGGCGGACCCGGTAATGGCGCAGGATTGACTGGCCCGAAACAGATGTAGGAGCGGCCTTGCGTCGCGATGCGCCGCGTGGGCGGCGCTCGATCTGATAGGCGCTGCAAGGGTTACGTCGGGCACTTGTTGGGTCCTGGCTCAGTCTATAGCTCCCGCGCCCAGCGACCTTGTAAAAGGCCTGATCCTCAAGGCACCTGCACACCTTCCTTGTGCAGCATGTCCACCAGCCGAATCAATGGCAGCCCGATCAGGCTCGTGGCATCACAGCCGTGGGTGCTCTGGAACAGGCTCACTCCCAACCCCTCCGCCTTGAAACTCCCGGCGCAGTCCAGTGGCTGCTCGGCCGTCACGTAGCGCTCCACGCGCTCCCGATCCAGCTCGCGCATCGTTACGGTAAACGGCACGCAATCGACCTGGCAGTGGCCGGTGGCGCTGTTCAGCAGTGCCAGTCCGGTGAGGAAGGTGACCTGCTGCCCGCTGGCCTCCAGCAGTTGCTCGCAGGCGCGTTCGAAGGTGTGGGGCTTGCCGAGGATCTGCTCGCCCAGTACCGCCACCTGGTCGGAGCCGATGATCAGGTGGTTGGTGTGGCTGACGACCAAGGCTTCGGCCTTCTGTCGGGCCAGGCGGCGGACCAGCTCGACGGCGGGCTCGCCATCGAGGCGCCGTTCGTCAAGGTCGGGGCTCGCCCAGGTGAAGGGCAGGCGCAGGCGGGTGAGCAGTTCGCGGCGGTAGGGCGAGCTGGAAGCCAGTAACAGGGGAAGCATGGTAGACTCCTGGGCAATTGACCCGAATTCTAACATGCGAGATGCCACCTAATTTCCTTTGACAGGGAGGGGGTGCATCCCTAGAATGCTGCGCCTATGTTGAATGACCCGATTCCACCTCACGTTGACCCGCGCAAATTGGCTGATCGTGGCGTAACCCTCGAAGGTTCGCTGCAGCTCGCTGATTTGGAAAGACTCTGCGACCCGCTTTCCGACAATGTCGGTACGGTGCAGGCGAAGTTCGATTTTGAACGAGATGAACAGCACGTCGTGGTTATCCACAGTGAGCTGGATGTCGAGGTCAAGATGGTTTGCCAGCGTTGTCTTGAGCTGGTCACCCTGCCGATCCACAGCGAATGTACATACGCCGTGGTGAAGGAGGGTGCGAACACCCAGTCGTTGCCGAAAGGCTATGACGTGCTGGAACTGGGCGAAGATCCTTTGGATCTGCAGGCGCTGATCGAGGAAGAGCTGTTGCTCGCCCTGCCGATCGTGCCTGCTCATCATCCGGAAGAATGCCAGCAGCCGGCGGGACTCGATGAGCCCGAGCCGAGCAAGGACGAGGTATCGCGGTCCAACCCGTTCAGTGTATTGGCGCAGTTAAAGCGTGACCCAAACGTTTAGGAGTTAATCAATTATGGCTGTTCAGCAGAACAAAAAATCCCGCTCTGCCCGTGACATGCGCCGTTCGCACGACGCCCTGTCGGCCGAGGCCCTGTCGGTAGAGAAAACCACCGGTGAAGTACACCTGCGTCACCACGTATCGCCAGAAGGCGTATACCGTGGTCGCAAAGTGATCGACAAGGGCGCCGACGAGTAATCCTTGTCCGCTCAGATCATCGCGATCGACGCAATGGGCGGGGACTTCGGTCCCCGCAGCATTGTCCAGGCTAGCATTGCCTGCCTTTCGGCTACTCCCTCGCTGCACCTGACCCTCGTCGGTCAACCCTCCCTCCTTGAAGATCTTGTCAGCGGCCTTGCGGCTGCGGATCGCGCGCGCCTGCAAATTGTCGCGGCCAGCGAAGTGATCGGCATGGACGAGCGGCCATCGCAGGCGTTGCGGGGCAAGCCTGATTCGTCGATGCGCATCGCCCTCGAACTGGTGCGCGATGGCAAGGCTCAGGCCTGCGTAAGTGCCGGCAATACCGGCGCGCTCATGGCCTTGTCGCGTTTCGTGCTCAAGACCTTGCCCGGTATCGATCGCCCGGCGATGGTGGCGGCGATCCCGACCCAGGCCGGCTACTGCCAGTTGCTTGATCTCGGCGCCAACGTCGACTGCAGCGCGGACAACCTCTACCAGTTCGCCGTGATGGGCTCGGTGGCCGCCCAGGCCCTGGGCGTGCATCGGCCGCGGGTGGCGCTGCTCAATATCGGTACCGAGGACATCAAGGGCAACCAGCAGGTCAAGCTGGCCGCCAGTCTGTTGCAGAACGCCCAGGGGCTGAACTACATCGGCTTCGTCGAGGGTGACGGGTTGTACCGTGGCGAGGCGGACGTGGTGGTGTGCGATGGTTTCGTCGGCAATATCCTGCTCAAGTCCAGCGAAGGCCTGGCCACCATGATCGCTGCGCGCGTCGAGGCGTTGTTCCGTGGTGGCCTGTTGGCCAGGGCGGCTGGGGCCATGGCCATGCCGCTGCTCAAGCGTCTGCAGGCCGATCTGGCGCCGGCGCGGCATAACGGCGCGAGTTTTTTGGGCTTGCAGGGCATCGTCATCAAGAGCCATGGCTCGGCGGGCGTGCAGGGTTTGCAGAGTGCGATCCAGCGGGCGCTGATCGAGATCCAGGAGAACCTGCCGCAGCGCCTGCACGGGCGTCTCGAGGACTTGTTGCCGTGATGCGGCCAAAACAGGTCTTAGGCATATCCGCGATGAAGTGCTTAAATGTGACCGCTTGGTCCGCCGTTCCATCCAAGCTTTCAGATTGCGCGTCTGGCCCGCGGCCTGGCGCACCCTATCCGACGACAAGATCATAAGGGCTTGTTCAATGTCTGCATCCCTCGCATTCGTCTTTCCTGGTCAAGGTTCCCAGTCGCTGGGCATGCTCGCAGAGCTGGGCGCCGAAAAACCGGTAATCGTCGAGACCTTCAAGGAAGCGTCCGAGGCCCTGGGCTACGACCTGTGGAAACTGGTCCAGGAAGGCCCGGAAGAACAACTCAACCAGACCGACAAGACCCAGCCGGCCATTCTGACCGCCTCCATCGCCCTGTGGCGCCTGTGGCTGGAAGAGGGCGGCGCGCAGCCTGCCTTCGTTTCCGGGCACAGCCTGGGTGAATACAGCGCCCTGGTCGCCGCTGGCAGCCTGTCGCTCAAAGATGCCGTACGCCTGGTCGAGCGCCGTGGCCAGCTGATGCAGGAGGCCGTACCTGCCGGCCATGGTGCCATGGCCGCCATCCTTGGCCTGGACGACGCCGTGGTGGTCGAGATTTGCGCCGCAGCCGCCGAAGACGAAGTGGTCAGCGCGGTGAACTTCAATTCGCCGGGCCAGGTGGTCATCGCCGGCAACAAGGCTGCGGTCGATCGTGCCATCGAGCTGTGCAAGGCCAAGGGCGCCAAGCGTGCCCTGCCATTGGCGGTCAGCGTGCCATCGCACTGCGCCCTGATGAAGCCGGCCGCCGAGCGCTTCGCCGAGTCGGTCAACGCCATCGAATGGAAAGCGCCGCAGATCCCGGTGGTGCAGAACGTCACCGCGGCCATCGCCGCCGACCTCGATGCCCTCAAGCAGGACCTGCTGGCGCAGCTGTACCAGCCGGTACGCTGGGTCGAGTGCGTGCAGGCCCTGGCTGCGCGCGGCGCGGTCAACCTGGTCGAGTGCGGCCCGGGCAAGGTCCTGGCTGGCCTGAACAAGCGTTGCGCCGACGGCGTGACCACCTACAACCTCAACACCCCAGACGCCGTCGCCGCCACCCGCGCGGCGCTGGCTTGAATTCGGAGAAGCTTGCATGAGCCTGCAAGGTAAAGTTGCACTGGTCACCGGCGCCAGCCGTGGTATCGGCCAGGCCATCGCCCTCGAACTGGGCCGCCAGGGCGCCATCGTCATCGGTACCGCCACCTCGGCCTCGGGCGCCGAGCGCATCGCCGCCACCCTGAAAGAGCACGGCATCCAGGGCACCGGCATGGAACTGAACGTGACCAGCGCCGAGTCCGTCGACAAGGTGCTGGGCGCCATCGGCGAGCAGTTTGGCGCGCCAGCCATTCTGGTCAACAACGCCGGTATCACCCGCGACAACCTGATGCTGCGGATGAAAGACGACGAATGGTTCGACGTGATCGATACCAACCTCAATAGCCTGTACCGTCTGTCCAAGGGCGTGCTGCGCGGCATGACCAAGGCCCGTTGGGGCCGTATCATCAGCATCGGTTCGGTGGTGGGTGCCATGGGCAACGCCGGCCAGGCCAACTACGCCGCCGCCAAGGCCGGCCTTGAGGGCTTCAGCCGTGCCCTGGCCCGTGAAGTGGGTTCGCGCGGCATCACCGTCAACTCGGTGACCCCAGGCTTTATCGACACGGATATGACCCGCGAGCTGCCAGAAGCGCAGCGCGAGGCCCTGCAGAAGGAAATTCCGCTGGGTCGCCTGGGCCAGGCCGAGGAGATCGCCAAGGTGGTTTCCTTCCTGGCTTCCGACGGCGCAGCCTACGTCACCGGCGCTACCGTGCCGGTGAACGGCGGGATGTACATGTAAAATCCGCAACTCAATGTGACGGATCGGTTCAAAAAAGAGTCATACTCCGAGCCTAAAATCCGTTATAAAGCTGCAACCAGATTCCGGACAGCGGGCCGGGTGACTTGGTGGAAGGCGCGTTACGCTTGAAAAGCAGGCGTCTTCCTATAAACTTGGTCACCGGCCAGCTGCCTGACATATGTCCATTAGGAGTGAAAACTAGGTATGAGCACCATCGAAGAACGCGTCAAGAAAATCGTCGCCGAGCAACTGGGCGTCAAGGAAGAGGAAGTCAAGAACGAATCTTCCTTCGTTGAGGACCTGGGTGCCGACTCGCTTGACACCGTTGAGCTGGTGATGGCTCTGGAAGAGGAATTCGAGACCGAAATCCCTGACGAAGAAGCCGAGAAGATCACTACCGTTCAAGCCGCTATCGACTACGTCAACAGCCACCAGGCCTAAGACGTTCCAGTCGACGCTTCTTGTCGGGAAAAACCGCACTGCCGTCGCCGGCGTGCGGTTTTTTCTTTGCAAGCTATGCAATGAACACCGGAGTCTGTTGCCAGGCCATTGGCGCTGCCAGTGCACTGGCAAGAGACTCTGTTATTAGAAAATGAGGAGAGTACTGTGTCGCGTAGACGCGTCGTGGTCACTGGTATGGGTATGCTGTCGCCACTGGGTACCGATGTACCGAGCACCTGGCAGGGCATTCTGGCTGGCCGCAGTGGCATCGGTCCGATCGAGCATACGGATCTGTCTGCCTACTCCACCCGTTTTGGCGGCTCGGTGAAAGGCTTCGAAGTCGAGCAGTACCTGTCGGCCAAAGAGGCCCGCAAGCTCGACCTGTTCATCCAGTACGGCCTGGCGGCCGGTTTCCAGGCGGTGCGCAACGCCGGCCTTGAGGTTACCGACGCCAACCGCGAGCGTATCGGCGTGGCCATGGGCTCGGGCATCGGTGGCCTGACCAACATCGAAGAGACCAGCCGCACCCTGCACGAGCAAGGGCCACGGCGGATCTCGCCGTTCTTCGTGCCGGGCTCGATCATCAACATGATCTCCGGCTTCCTGTCGATCCACCTTGGCCTGCAAGGCCCGAACTACGCGATCGCCACCGCCTGCACCACCGGCACCCACTGCATCGGCATGGCCGCGCGCAACATCGCCTACGGCGAAGCCGACGTGATGATTGCCGGCGGTGCCGAAATGGCCGCCTGTGGCCTGGGCATGGGCGGCTTCGGCGCCTCCCGTGCGCTGTCCACCCGTAACGACGAGCCGGCCCGTGCCAGCCGTCCGTGGGACAAGGGCCGCGACGGCTTCGTATTGTCCGACGGTGCCGGTGCCCTGGTGCTCGAGGAGCTCGAGCATGCCAAGGCCCGTGGCGCGACCATCTACGCCGAGCTGGTCGGTTTCGGCATGAGCGGTGACGCCTACCACATGACCTCGCCGCCCGATTCTGGCGAAGGCGCGGCCCGCTGCATGGCCAACGCGCTGCGCGATGCCGGCATCCAGCCCGAGGACGTCAGCTACATCAACGCCCACGGCACCTCGACGCCGGCCGGCGATGTGGCCGAAGTGGCCGCGATCAAGCGCGTGTTCGGCGATCACGCCTACAAGCTGGCGGTCAGCTCGACCAAATCGATGACCGGCCACCTGCTCGGTGCCGCCGGCGCGGTGGAAGCGATCTTCAGCGTCCTGGCGATCAACAGCCAGATGGCGCCGCCGACCATCAACCTGGACGAGCCGGACGAAGGCTGTGACCTGGACTTCGTGCCGCATCAGGCGCGCAGCATGCCGATCGATGTGGTGCTGTCCAACTCCTTCGGCTTTGGTGGCACCAACGGCTCGCTGGTATTCCGCCGGTTCGCCGACTGATGCACAGTTGGATCGACGGCCAGGACGCGGCTGCAGTCAACCTGCAGAACCGTGGCCTGGCCTATGGCGACGGCCTGTTCGAGACCATTGCCGTGCGCGGCGGCAGGCCCAGCCTGCTCGCCCTGCACCTCGATCGTCTGGCGCTGGGATGTCAGCGTCTGGCGATCGAGGTCGATCTGGCGCTTGTGCGCAATGAACTGTTGCAATTCGCCCAGCTACTGGGTGAGGGCGTCGCCAAGTTGATCCTGACCCGTGGTGATAGCCAGCGCGGCTATGCTCCGGTCGCGGGTGCTCAGGCGCGGCGCATTCTCCAGGGCAGCCCCTTGCCCGTTTATCCCGTTGCAAACGCAGAACAAGGTGTACGCCTGTTCGCCTGCCAGACACGGCTGGCGGAACAACCGCTGCTGGCCGGGCTCAAACACCTCAACCGCCTCGAGCAGGTGCTGGCTCGGGCCGAATGGCAGGACAGCACATTGGCCGAAGGCTTGATGCGTGACGGCCAAGGGCGGGTAATCGAAGGGGTGTACAGCAATCTGTTCCTGGTGCGCGATGGCGTGCTGCTGACTGCCGACCTGAGCCGTTGCGGCGTGGCCGGGGTGATGCGCGCGGCGTTGCTGGAGCAGGCCGCGCTGCTGGGCATCCCCGTGCAGGTACGGGACTTGCCGTTCGAGATGCTGGAGCAGGCTGACGAGGTGTTTGTCTGCAACAGCGTCTACGGCATCTGGCCTGTACGCGAAATCGCCGTGCTGAACTGGCCGGCGGGACCACTCACCCGTAAACTGCAGGCCGTTGCCCGTACGTTACTGGATACCTGATTCGTGAGACGCAAATTCCTGCTGCTGCTGGAAATGAGCTTGATCATCGCCGGCCTGGCACTGGGCTGGGCCGCCTGGAAGGTCAACGCGGTCCTGGAACAGCCCCTGCAAGTGGCGCAGGAGCGCCTGCTCGACGTGCCCAGCGGCACGACGCCCAATCGCATGTTCTACCGCATGCAGAGCGAAGGCCTGCTCGATGATCCGCTGTGGCTGCGTCTTTACTGGCGCTTCAACATGGCCGGTACGCCGCTGCATACCGGCGAGTATCGCGTGACCCCAGGCATGACCGTGGGGCAGTTGTTCGATGCCTGGAAGCGTGGCGACGTGGTGCAGTACAACCTGACCCTGGTCGAGGGCTGGACCTTCCGCCAGGTGCGTGCCGCAGTCGCCAAGCATGAAAAGCTCAAGCACACCCTCGAGGGGCTGTCAGACTCCGAGGTGATGGACAAGCTCGGCCACACCGGGGTGTTCCCCGAAGGCCGCTTCTTCCCCGACACCTATCGCTTCGTGCGGGGCATGAGCGATGTCGAACTGTTGCAGCAGGCCTATATGCGCCTGGATGAAGTCTTGGCCAAGGAGTGGGCCGAGCGCAGCACCGACCTACCGTATCGCGACCCGTATCAGGCGTTGATCATGGCTTCTCTGGTGGAGAAGGAGACCGGTATCCCCCAGGAGCGCGGGCAGATCGCTGGTGTGTTCGTGCGGCGCATGCGCCTGGGCATGATGCTGCAGACCGACCCGACCGTGATCTATGGCATGGGCGAGCGCTACAACGGCAAGATCACCCGCGCCGACCTGCGCGAACCGACGCCCTATAACACCTACACGATGACCGGCCTGCCGCCGACACCGATCGCCATGGTCGGCCGCGAGGCGATCCATGCCGCGCTGAACCCCAGCGACGGCTCGAGCCTGTACTTCGTCGCCCGCGGCGATGGCAGCCATGTGTTCTCCGACGACCTGGACGACCACAACAGCGCCGTGCGCGAGTTCCAGCTCAAGCGTCGCGCCGATTATCGCTCGAGCCCCGCGCCACAGGGCCAGCCCGCCGCGCCGCAGAACGGCGCCGCGCCAGCGCCCGAGGCTGAGCCGACAGCGCCCACCGATGAATCCGCGCCGGCCGATGAGCCTGCGCCAGACGACACTAAGGAACACTCGTGAGCGGTTTGTTTATCACCCTGGAAGGCCCCGAAGGCGCGGGCAAGAGCACCAATCGCGAGTACCTGGCGGCGCGCCTGCGCGAGCAGGGCATCGATGTGGTCATGACCCGCGAACCGGGGGGCACGCCGCTGGCCGAGCGCATTCGTGAGCTGCTACTGGCGCCGAGCGAAGAGGCCATGGCGGTCGATACCGAATTGCTGCTGATGTTCGCCGCTCGTGCCCAGCACCTGGCGCAGGTGATCCGTCCGGCGCTGGCTCGCGGCGCGGTGGTGCTGTGCGACCGCTTCACCGACGCCACCTACGCCTACCAGGGCGGTGGGCGCGGGCTGCCAGTCGAGCGCATCGCTATCCTCGAGTCTTTCGTCCAGGGCGAACTGCGCCCCGACCTGACCCTGGTGTTCGACCTGCCGGTGGAAGTCGGCCTGGCCCGTGCAGCGGCCCGTGGCCGACTGGACCGTTTCGAGCAGGAAGGCCAGGCCTTCTTCGAAGCGGTGCGCCAGGCCTACCTGCAGCGCGCCGGCCAGCAGCCGCAGCGCTACAGCCTGCTGGACGCGGCGCAGCCGCTGGCCGCGGTGCAGCGGGCGATCGATGCCCTGGTGCCCGGCATCCTGGAGCGTTGCCGTGGCTGAAGCCTACCCCTGGCAGCAGGCGCTTTGGCAGCAGTTGGCCGGACGTGGCCAGCACGCCCATGCCTACCTGTTGCACGGGCCGCAGGGTATCGGCAAGCGCGCCCTGGCCGAGCGCCTGATGGCGCGCCTGCTGTGCCAGCAGCCCCAAGGGCTGGAGGCTTGCGGGCAGTGCAAGTCGTGCTTGTTGCTCAAGGCCGGCAGCCACCCGGACAACTTCATCCTGGAGCCCGAGGAAGCCGACAAGCCGATCAAGATCGACCAGGTCCGCGAGCTGGTGTCCTTCGTGGTGCAGACCGCCCAGCAGGGCGGGCGCAAGGTGGTGCTGATCGAGCCGGTGGAGGCGATGAACATCAATGCCGCCAACGCCCTGCTCAAGAGCCTCGAGGAGCCCTCGGGCGACACCGTGCTGCTGTTGGTCAGCCACCAGCCCAGCCGCCTGTTGCCGACCATCAAGAGCCGCTGCCAGCAAGTGGCCTGTCCGCAGCCAAGCCTGGCCCAGAGCCGCGCCTGGCTGGCTGGCGCGCTGGCGGACAGTGACGAGCCGGCACGCGAAGAGCTGCTGACCCTGGCCGCCGGCTCGCCACTGATGGCGCTCAGCTTGCAGGCCCAGGGTGTGCGCGAACAGCGGGCGCTGGTCACCGACGGGGTGAAGAAGTTGCTCAAGCAGCAGCAATCGCCCAGCCAGTTGGCCGAGGCCTGGAATGGCGTGCCCTTGCTGCTGCTGTTCGACTGGTTCTGCGACTGGGCGCACCTGATCCTGCGCTATCAGTTGACCCAGGATGAGGACGGACTAGGCTTGGCCGACATGCGCAAGGTCGTGCAGTACCTGGCGCAGAAGAGCCGTCAGGCCAAGGTGCTGGAGCTCCAGGCGTGGATCCTCGAGCAGCGCCAGAAGGTGCTGGACAAGGCCAACCTCAACCGTGTACTGCTGCTCGAAGCCTTGCTCGCCCACTGGGTGCAGTTGCCCGGCCAGCGTTGATTCCTATCGTTCATTCAGGTGTGTCCTGTTGCCATGCTCGTAGATTCCCATTGCCACCTCGATCGTCTTGACCTGAGTGCTCACCAGGGCTCCCTCGATGCCGCCCTGCAGGCGGCGCGCGCGCGCGGGGTGGGGCATTTCCTGTGCATCGGCGTGAGCGCCGAAAACGCCGGGGCGGTCAAGGCGCTCAGCGAGCAATACGCCGATGTCGACTGCTCGGTGGGGGTGCACCCGCTGGACCTGGCGCCCGGAGAAACTCCCGCGTTGGAATGGCTACTGCGCGAACTGGCTCATCCGCACGTGGTGGCCATTGGCGAGACTGGCCTGGACTACCACTACGAGCCCGAAGCCGCCGAGTTGCAGCAGGCGTCGTTCCGCCTGCACCTGGAAGCCTCGCGGCAGACCGGCAAGCCGGTGGTGGTGCATACCCGTGCCGCCCGCGCCGACACCCTGGCGCTGCTGCGCGAGGCCAGCCTGCCCCAGGCGGGGGTGCTGCACTGTTTCACCGAGGACTGGGAGATGGCCAAGGCCGCGCTGGACCTGGGCTACTACATTTCGCTGTCGGGCATCGTCACCTTCCGCAATGCCGACGCGTTGCGCGATGTGGCGCGCCAGGTACCGGTGGACCGCCTGCTGGTGGAGACCGACTCGCCGTACCTGGCCCCCATTCCGCACCGCGGCAAGCCGAACCTGCCGCAATATGTACGGGACGTGGCCGAGTATGTGGCATCGCTGCGCGGGGTGAGCTATGCGCAGTTGGCCGAGCAGACCACGGCGAACTTCAAGCGTTTGTTCCCGTTGGCGCGGGTGGCCTGAGGAGCGCCTCCAGGCCAGCCAGCGCGATGCCTGGTTCGCCAGCAAGGCTGGCGCCTGCCTGTGACCTGGGCAAAAAAAACCCGGGTTCTGGGGGGGGAATCCGGGTTAAGACCATTAGGAGTAAAACAAAGGTACACGGTCCCTGGGCACCTTTATCGGCGCGCCACTTGGGGGGATGCGCCGCGCCAACAGTTCAAGTATTGGTCAGGATTGGCGCCCCGCCAGCGCGTATTGGTCGTTTTTTAAACAGATTTGGAATACGCCAGCCTGCCCTTGGGCCTTCAACGCATGGCAATCTGCCGGACCTGTCGTAGTGCGTCGTCGATCAGGCGCTGATCGGTATAGAAGTGTGGGGAAAAACGCACCCCCGGACCGCGCTGCGCGCAGATCACGCCATTGTTGGTCAAGGTTCGATAAATGTCGGCATTGGCATGGCCATCCAGGCTGAAACTGACGATCCCGGCCCGACGAGCAGGATCAGCCGGGCTATGTAGCTGGGCGCCGGGGATGGCCGCCAGGCCGTCGTGCAGTTGGTTGACCCGCAGCGCCAGCTGGTCGGCGACGACCGCCATGCCGACTTCCTCCAGCAGCGACAGGCTGGCTTCCAGGGCGCAGGCCCCCAACATGTTCGGGCTGCCACATTCGAAGCGGCGCGCGCTGTGGGCCGGCTGCCATTGGCGCCGCTCGAAATCGCCGAGGTGTTCGAGCATGTGCCAGCCGTAGGCGTGCAGTTTCAGCTGGTGGCGCAGTTCGCGGCGGCAGTAGAACAGCCCCAGGCCTTCTGGGCCAAGCATCCATTTGTGGCCGTCGGCCATGGCGAAGTCGCAATGACTGGCCTGCACGTCGAAGGGCAGGGCGCCAACCTGCTGGATGGCGTCGACGCAGAACAATACGCCTTGCCGGCGGCATGCCAAGCCGAGGTGGACAAGGTCCAGGCGCAGGCCGCTGGCGTATTGCACGGCGCTCACCGCCAGCAGTCGAGCACGCGGGCCGCAGGCGGCCAGTAGCGCGGCTTCCGGCGCCGTTGCGGCGAGGCTTACCTCGATCACCTCCACGCCTTGCTCGGCCAGGGCCTGCCAGACCACGCGGT
The DNA here is from genome assembly GCF_004519305.1 of Pseudomonas sp. RIT623. Classification (GTDB taxonomy): domain Bacteria; phylum Pseudomonadota; class Gammaproteobacteria; order Pseudomonadales; family Pseudomonadaceae; genus Aquipseudomonas. Next base: position 61,973 of record NZ_SOZA01000029.1, read on the forward strand.
TGGAGACAAACTCCTCGGCGCTGATGATCACCTGGTCGCCAGGCTGCCACGTCAGGCCGAAGGCCACTAGCGACAGGGCCTGCGAGGTGCTGCCCAGCAAGGCGATATCGGCGCTGTCGGGGGCGTTGACCAGCCGCGCCAGGCGCTCGCGCAGGCGCCGTTCGGTGGCCAGCCAGGCTGGGTATGCGCAGGCCCCCAGGCGTTGGTTGTCGCGGGCGAAGCGGGCCACCGCGTCGCTGGCCCTGCGTGGCCAGGGGGCAATGGCCGCGTGGTTCAGATAGCACAGGCCCGGCGCTTGGTCGAACTCATCATGAAACACAGACATGGTTGGAAGATCCGTGCAATTTGCCGCCACTTAGGCATAATAAACCGCTTCGATCGTCATCCCAGTCCTTCCTATGCAGAAAGAACCTCGTAAGGTCCGTGAGTTTCGTCGTCGCGAGCAAGAAATCCTCGACACGGCGCTCAAGCTGTTTCTCGAACAAGGTGAAGACAGTGTCACCGTCGAGATGATCGCCGACGCCGTAGGCATCGGCAAAGGCACGATCTACAAGCATTTCAAGTCCAAGGCGGAGATCTACCTGCGCCTGATGCTCGACTATGAGCGCGACCTGAACGAGCTGTTGCACTCGGCGGACGTCGACCGCGACAAGGAAGCCCTGTCGCGCGCCTACTTCGAGTTCCGCATGCGCGACCCGCAGCGCTACCGGCTGTTCGACCGTCTGGAAGAAAAGGTGGTCAAGGGCAACCAGGTGCCGGAAATGGTCGAGCAGTTGCATAAGATCCGTGCCTCCAACTTCGACCGTCTGACGCAATTGATCAAGGGCCGGATCAGCGAAGGCAAGCTCGAGGACGTGCCGCCGTACTTCCACTACTGCGCGGCCTGGGCCCTGGTCCATGGCGCGGTGGCGCTGTATCACTCGCCGTTCTGGAGCAATGTGCTGGAAGATCAGGAAGGTTTCTTCCAGTTCCTCATGGATATCGGCGTGCGCATGGGCAACAAGCGCAAGCGCGATCCGGAGCCTGCCAACTGACGCCGCGATGTAGCACCGGCTGCGCCGGTGTTCGCCGGCAAGCCGGCTCCTACCCTGTGGCCCGTCCTGGATCCTGTAGAGCCAGCCTTGCTGGCGAACACAGCGTTCTTCGCCGGCAGGGCTTGCAAAAACCTGATTTATAAGTCAGGTTTTGCCGGCCCGATTCATCCATGCCGGAGTCACCCATGATCGTCGACCGTCAAGGCAGGCGTTTTCGCAACCTGCGCGTCAGCCTGACTGCTGCCTGCAACTACGCCTGCACCTATTGCGTGCCCGACGGCAAGCGCCTGGTGGCGGCGCAGGACGAACTGTCGGCGGATGCGTTGGCCCGTGGCGTGGCGTACCTGGTGGAGGCGGCTGGCATCGAACGGTTGCGCATCACCGGCGGCGAGCCGCTGGTCAGTCCACGGTTGCAGGCGTTTCTCCTGGCGGTTGGCCAGCTCGGGCTCGAGGACATCAGCCTGACCACCAATGGTCAGTTGCTCTCACGCAAGTTGCCGCTGCTGCGCGATGCCGGCATTCGCCGGCTCAATGTCTCCCTCGATACCCTTGACCCGTTGGCATTCCGCCGGATCGCCCGCGGTGGCGACTTGGCCAGCGTGCTGGCGGGCATGGAACAGGCCAGTGCCGCCGGCATGGCAATCAAGGTCAACATGGTGCCGATGCGCGGGCAGAACCTCGACCAGGTCATGCCGATGCTGGAGTATTGCCTGGCTCATGGTTACGAGTTGCGTTTCATCGAGCTGATGCGCATGGGCCATCTGGCCCGTGAGCGCAACGCCTTCGTGCAACAGTTCGTCGGCCTCGAACAGTTGCTGGCGCTGATCGGCCAGGTGTACGCCTATGAGCAGGCGGCACGGCCCTTGGATGCCACGGCCTTGCGTTATCGCATTCCTGGCAAGGGGCACTTTGGCGTGATTGCCAACGAGAGCGTGCCGTTTTGCCGGAGCTGCTCGCGTCTGCGTCTGTCCTCCACTGGTTGGCTGCATGGCTGCCTGTCGTCGAGCAACCGTCACTATGTCGGCGACCTGCTCGACAAACCGCGTCATCAGGCGTTGCCGGCTTTGCAGCGGTTGCTGGTGAAAGCCTTGGCGGACAAGCAGGACCAGGCGTTTTCCGGGGATGTGATGGTAATGAAGGTGATCGGCGGCTGACTCTGGCGCAAAAGCTGCATCCTGGCGGCTATTCGCCGGTTTTTCGTCACCGGCCTCTGGAGGAAAGATGCGTAGCCTGGTCTTGCTGCTGGCGCTGATGGCGTTGGGCGGCTGCATGAATGTCAGCGATATGGGCGAGGGCGTGCGTTACCACATGAGTGACGCGGGCCTGCTGGATCATAGCGACACCACCCGTACCCTGTCGGTCCGTTTGCAGCCGGACTCGTTCATCTTCATCGGCCAGGGTGCCTTCATGCCGCCGAGCAAGGGCCCGCAGCCGCGGCAGAACGCGGTGGCCGAGGAGGCGTTCAAGAGTTTCGTCGAGTACTTCCCGCTGGTGCGCCGTGCCCAGGGCCCGTTGGGCCTGGAAGACGCCATCGCCGAGGCGCGCTCGGTGGGGGCCGACTATGTGCTCTATACCCGCTTCGCCCGTACCGACGACCGTATTGGTAACGGCGACGAGTGGTATGACGAGCAGGCGGTCGACCGCCTGGGCTGGGACAGCGGTATCGTGCAGATGATGTTGATCGAGACCAGCACCCGTTACTTGATCGACACCGCGCGGATCAAGAGCCGCGGCGGTTTGTTGACGTTCCACGACAATACCCCGCAGGATTTGCTTGCCGCACCGATGCGCGAGTACGCTCGTAGCCTTCTGGGCATGAGTCGCTGAGCGAGGGTGAGATGACCGATTCGGGCAAGGCCAACGATCTTCTGGCGCAGATTCCCCAGCATAAAGGGCTGCCCCCGGTGCATTTGTGGAACCCGGATTTCTGCGGCGACATCGACATGCGCATTGCCCGCGATGGTACTTGGTACTACCTGGGTACGCCGATCGGGCGCAAGCCGATGGTCCGGTTGTTCTCCACCATCATTCGTCGGGATGGCGATGACTACTTCCTGGTTACGCCGGTGGAGAAGGTCGGCATCCGGGTCGATGATGCGCCGTTCGTTGCCGTGTTGCTGGACGTTGACGGGCAGGGTGAGGGGCAGGTGTTGCGTTTTACCAGCAACGTCGAGGACCAGGTCGAGGCCGGGCCGGGGAATCCGCTGCGTGTGGAGCTCAATCCGGTTACCCAGGAGCCGTCGCCCTACGTGTTGATGCGTGGCAACCTCGAGGCGCTGATCCACCGTAATGTGTTTTACCAACTGGTGGAGTTGGCGGTGCCGCGGGTGATTGATGGGGAAGTTTGGCTTGGGGTGTGGAGTCGGGGAGAGTTTTATCCTATTGGACATGCTGGCTAAATATTTACTTTGGTAGCCACCTTGTCCCCTTAAATACCCGTCCATATCAACTTCTTGCACTTGCACTTGCTCTTGCTCCGCTTTTGATTTTGCTTCTAAGC